>CACXPG010000005.1 GCA_902769525.1 uncultured Bacteroidia bacterium | reverse complement strand
CGCGAGCAAAAGTTAATGCCGTAGTTGCTCCAATGCCCTGTGGATTATTAGCACCAGTAATCAGGGCAACTTTATCCTTCAATCCGTAGTTAACCATTTAAGCTCCTCTATAAATTCCGATTTATCTAACTATCAAAGTTAATCATTATTCTCCAGACCCTCTAGAACTAGATAGTTTTTTCGGTCACTTTCGGTCACCTTTTCCGCTTATTATTTGAATACACCGAACATTCTATCAACCTTCTAATAACCAAATCTTTCGATAGCGATTAAAAGTATTCAATAGCCACCGATGGGGCTTTATCCGTCCCGAGCACATAAAAACCGCTTTGTGGGTGTCTGCAAGGCGGTTTTTCTATTTTGGTGGCACGAAAAGTGGCACAAATTTGGCCACTATCGGGGAATATCTTGTTTATTCACCGAATCTAATGTAGATTTGTAACAATAGCCTAAATACTTGTATCTATGAAACGTTGGAGTTTTTTGTTTTTGGCCTTGTTTTTCTCTTTGACCGTTAAGGCGCAGTCCTATGAATACGGAAAGCTTCCGTTTGCGGATGGAGATACCCTGCTGTACCGTTATCTTGTTCCGGAGATGGTGGACGGTATAGAGCGATATCCTCTTGTGCTTTATCTGCACACCTCCGGCGAAAGGGGCAATGACAATGAAAGGACAACTTTTGGAGCGCAGATGTTTCTCAATCCGGTAAACCGTGAGGATTATCCTTGCTTTGTAATTGTGCCACAGTGCCCGGAGGGGCGGACCTGGGCGTTTGATGTTAGCCCGGGCTCCTACGATTTTCCGAAAGACTATCCGGAGAGCAGGATGATGAAGGAGGTGATAGAACTTGTGCGTCTTTTCATGCAAAGGCCGGATGTTGATCCGGACAGGGTGTATATCTATGGAATGTCAATGGGGGGAATCGGTGCCTTTGATGCGGTGGCGCGTCATCCGGATATTTTTGCAGCTGCGGTTCCAATCTGCGGAGACATCAACCCGGACAGGCTCGGAAAGTTCGAGGGAGTGTCCTGGAGCCTTTACCATGGAGACAGTGACCCTGCCGTTCCGGTTTCAGGTTCCAGGGATGCATATCGTGCCCTGAAGGCCGCAGGAGCGGATGTACGCTACCATGAATTCCCGGGATGCGGGCATGTGTGCTGGTGGAAGGCGTTCGAGATGCCTGATTTCATGTCGTGGATGTTCTCCAAGAGCAAGAAGAAAGTGGAAAACTGAGAATCTGTTCAGCATCTTTGTTTGAAACCGTAAGCGGCAGTTTTGATTTTTTGACATTTCTCACTTTACTTTTAGTTGTATACGTTGTCTAAACAGTGAAAAGCTCAAGTTTTAGTTTTTAAGTAGTACTTTTTGACAAGGATATACAACTAATCACAAGTGTTCATAGATTCGTTTTTTTTCGATTAGTTGTTGCGGGAGTTGCATTTGTAACTCCCGTTTTCTATTTTTGTACGCTTTGATTTTTTGAACGATAGAAAGGTTCCTATATGAAAAGATTTTTGTTGAGTGTTGCCTTTGTGCTGTGTTTTGCAGCTTTTGCTTCTGCTCAGTTTGACAAGGGCGAGCCGGTAAAGTGGAAATCCCAGATTGAACAAGTTGAGCCCGGAGTGTTTGAAGTGCAGGTTACTGCAAAAGTAGAAGAAGGCTGGCACACATATGGCCTCGGCCCTTATGACGGCGGCCCTAATCCTACAATCCTCACCGTTTCCGGACAAGGCGTGGAGCTTGTCGGCGAGCCTTATATAAAGCAGGGAGGCCGGAGGGTAATGGACGAGACCTTCGGGATGGAGATAGACCTTGTGGAAAACGGAGACATCCTGGCCCAGAAGATAAAAATGGGGCCTGGTGCCGAGGGCAAGATAAATGTCCTGGTGGAATACCAGGCCTGTACAAACGGAAGCTGCGTGGCTCCACAGGAGGCCCAGATGAGCCTTAGCCTGCCGGAAGAGGCGGTTTCCGCTCCTGAGAAAAAGAAGACGGGTTCCTTGTGGGGCTTCATCCTTGAGGCCATTGCCTGGGGTCTGGTGGCTCTTTTGACCCCTTGCGTGTTCCCTATGATTCCTATGACGGTGTCGTTCTTCCTCAAGCAGAACGAGAAGAACCCTTCAAGGGGCAGGTTTATGGCAATCCTCTACGGCATCTGCATTGTGCTGATCTACACTATTCCTATCGCGGTAATAATTCTGCTGACATATATTCTTGGCGGTGAGAACTTTGCTGCTGACATCTTCAACTGGATCGCCACCAGCTGGATCAACGTGATATTCTTTGCGATATTCGTGATATTCGCCCTGAGTTTCTTCGGAGCGTTTGAAATAGTGCTTCCGAGTTCGATGGTCAACAAGGCGGACAGCAAGTCCGGCCGCGGCGGAATACTGGGAGTGTTCTTCATGGCCCTTACCCTGGTGCTGGTCTCCTTCTCCTGCACCGGTCCGATAGTCGGCTCGGCGATAATCAAGAGTATGCAGGGAGAGATTATGACTCCGATTATCGTGATGCTGGTGTTCTCGATAGTGTTCGCGATACCTTTCACGATATTCGCCTTCGCCCCTTCTCTTCTGAAGAAACTTCCTAAGAGCGGTGGCTGGCTCAACAGCGTGAAGGTTGTGCTGGGCTTCATAGAACTGGCTCTTGGAATGAAGTTTTTGAGCGTGGCTGACCAGACCTACCACTGGGGAATCCTGGACAGGGAGGTTTATCTGGCGTTCTGGATTGTGATTGCGGCGCTTCTGGGAATGTACCTGATAGGAAAGCTCAGGTTCAAGTACGATTCCCCGAGCGACCACGTGGGTGTGGGAAGGCTGATTCTTGGCATAATCTGCTTTGCGTTCATGGTGTATATGATTCCTGGAATGTGGGGCGCTCCGCTCAAGGCTCTCAGCGGCTATCTGCCTCCGATCCAGACGCAGGACTTTGTGGTGCCATATACCAGCGGATCGGCAATCGGGACATACAATCCTTCTTCTTCGACAGAAATTGTTGCAGTACCGGACCGCAAATATTCAGACAAGCTTCACCTGCCTCACGGCCTGGTTGGCTATTTCACCTTTGACGAGGCCCTCAAGGCTTCAAAGGAGCAGGGCAAGCCGATATTCTTCGATTTCACCGGCCACGGCTGCGTGAACTGCCGCGAGATGGAAGCCAGAGTCTGGAGCGACCCGAAAGTCCTTCAGATGCTCCGCAACGACTTTGTTATCTGTTCTCTTTACGGAGACGACAAGATGGAGGTCCTGCCTGAAGACTATCTGAGGCTTGAAGACGGGACCGTTCTCAAGGGAATGGGAAAGATCAACTCCCGTTTTGTTAGAGAAAAGTTCAGCGCCAACGCCCAGCCGTTCTACCTGGTTCTGGACTCAGACGGCAATCCTCTGGTCGAGCCGATGGGCTACAACCTCGACGTTGACAACTATGTCGAATTCCTGAAAAAGGGACTTGCCTCCTACGGCAAATAATCAAAGAGTGTTAAGATAGGCCTCTGCGATTCTCGGGTAGTCCGCCTGCTCGCGGATATGGATTTTCTGTTCCAGAGACTCCAGCGTCTCGTCATCGCTGATGGCAAAAGAAGACTGGAAGAGGATTTTTCCGTGGTCCATCTCTTCGTCTACCAGATGGAGGGTGATGCCGCTGTATTTCTCCTTGTTTTCCAGAACCGCCTTGTGGACCCGCTCCCCGTACATGCCCTTACCGCCGTATTTTGGAAGAAGGCTCGGGTGAAGATTGATTATTCTGTCCGGGAACCGGGCAATCAGTTCCTTCGGTATCTTCAGAAGGTAACCCGCCAGAAGGATCAGGTCTATCTTCATTTCTTTCATAAGCTCAACGATGTTCGGGTGAAGACTGTCGTCCTCCAGGCACAACTGGCTCTTTTTCATCACAATGGAAGGGACTCCAAGATTCTTGGCGCGAGTGAGCACATAGGCGTTTTCCTTGTTGCAGACTACAATTTCCACTCTGGCCCTGGCCGTGTTTTCCGGCCGGGAGTTGAAGTGTCTTATCAGATTTTCGGCGTTGGTTCCGCTGCCTGAGGCGAACACTGCTATTCTATACATTTTGCTTCCGTTTTTGCTTTGGCATCTGTTTTGCTTGGCAAGGCCCATGTAGGGGCTTGCCCTGGACAAATATACTCATTAAAAAAAAATGATTATATTTGCGGCATACTAAAATTATAAACTTATTGTATTAACTAAATTTTTTGATCATGGCAGACATTACTTCAAAGGTAAAGGAGATCATCGTTGAAAAGTTAGGCGTTGACGAAGCTGAAATCACTCCAGAGGCAAACTTCACCAAGGACCTTGGCGCTGATTCTCTTGACACAGTTGAACTGATTATGGAATTCGAGAAGGCTTTTGATATTCAGATTCCTGAAGAAGAGGCACAGAAAATAGCTACCGTAGGTGATGCTATAAAATATATTGAGGCTCAGAAGAACTAAGCTCCAATTGCCTTTTAAGGGGAAACCCTGAGTTTTCGGGGTTTCCCTTTTTTTTGATAACCCGTTAAACAAATAATATATGGAAAAGAGGAGAGTGGTAGTGACCGGACTCGGCACATTCAATCCCCTGGGGAACAATGTAGAAGAATATTTCAAGGCTCTGGATGCCGGAGTCAGCGGAGCTGGCCCGATCACAAGATTTGACGCTTCTGAATTCAACACAAGGTTCGCCTGTGAGGTTAAAGGTTTTGATCCGCTCCAGTATATAGACAGGAAAGAGGCCCGCAAGATGGACCGTTACTGCCAGTTTGCCGTTGCAGCGGCAGACCAGGCCGTAGCTGACGCAGCCATAGATATGGAGAAACTGGACAAGTCCAGGGCTGGAGTCATTATAGGTTCCGGAGTGGGCGGCATCGAGACTATGACCGAGAACATGATTGATTTCGTCAACGGCGGAAGTCATCCGAGATTCACTCCATTCCTCATTCCAAAAATGATCGCAGATATAGCAGCCGGTTTCGTTTCTATAAAGTATGGCTTTATGGGGCCTAACTTCGCTACGGTTTCAGCCTGCGCATCATCTTCACACGCAATTCATTGCGCATTCGACCTCATTCTTCTGGACGAGGCCGACATGATTATTACCGGTGGCGCTGAGGCTGCCATCACGATCCCTGGCGTAGGCGGCTTCAATTCCGCAAAGGCTCTTTCCACCCGTAACGACGACCCTAAGACCGCATCTCGTCCGTTTGACCTGGACAGGGACGGTTTCGTTCTCGGCGAGGGCGCCGGAATCCTTGTTCTCGAGGAATACGAGCACGCCAAGGCAAGAGGAGCCAAGATTTACGCTGAACTCAAGGGTTGCGGCGTGAGCGCAGACGCTCATCACATCACCGCTCCTCATCCAGAGGGTCTGGGAGCAAAGGCCGCTATGACCACAGCTCTCAAGAGAGCCGACCTGAAGCCGGAAGACGTGGACTACATCAACGTTCACGGCACATCTACCCATCTTGGAGACATCGCTGAGCTCAAGGCCATTAAGGAAGTGTTCGGAGATGCCGCCTACAAGATGAACATTTCTTCCACCAAGTCAATGACAGGACATCTGCTTGGAGCAGCCGGAGCCATTGAGGCAATGGCCTGCATCCACGCCATCAACAGCGGAACAGTGCCTCCTACAATCAACCACTTCACAGATGACCCTGAGATAGACCCTAAGCTGAATCTTACCTTCAACACTCCTCAGAAGAGAGACGTTAAGGTTGCGCTGAGCAACACCTTCGGTTTCGGAGGCCACAACAGCACAATGATTCTGGCAAAGGTTGAAGACTAGAAGTCGGCGTCCTTGTTCTGACGCTCCATATCCAGACGGATAAAGATAAACAGCAGTATGGTGAAACTCATCATGCCGGATCCTCCGTAGCTGAGGAACGGCAGAGGTATGCCTATCACCGGCAGAAGCCCCATAGTCATGCCGATGTTGATCACCACGTGCATAAGGAAAATCGAAGCGACGCAGTAGCCGTAAATTCTGGTGAAGGCGTCGCTGTTTTTTGATGCCAGGTGTATAATTCTTGTTATCAGGAAAATATAGACCCCAAGAAGGACGATGCAACCCAAAAATCCCCATTCTTCTCCCACCGTGCAGAAGATGAAGTCCGTGCTTTGCTCGGGCACGAAGTTGTACTTTGTCTGGGTTCCGTTCAAGAATCCCTTTCCGGTAAAGCCGCCGCTTCCGATGGCTATTTTGGACTGGTGGACATTGTAGCCGATGCCCTGGAGGTCTTCCGTTATGCCCAGCAGGTTCTCAATCCTCGCCTTCTGGTGCGGCTGTAGTACCTTGTCGAAGATAATATTGACAGAGAACACCATAAGCACCGCCGCCGCAAGGCTTATAAGGGCATACCTGCCGCCGGGTCTTTCTCTTTTTGCCAGGATGTCTCTAAGCCAGAAGAAAAGATGCGGGACCATTATTATCAGCGCCCATACTTCCGGCTTGAGGCTGTTCAAAAATCCGAGTGCTTCTATCTGCGCCAGCCGAGGGATGAAACACATCAGAACGGTTGCGGCTATGGCGGTAAGAATCCATACCAGACTGCGGTTCTGGACAAACCTGATTATGCAGCACACACTGAAGGCGCACACCAGGGCCGTGAGAGGAGAAAGGGCAATCGTGATGACGAACATTGCAATCAGTCCGATTCCCAGCAGTATCACCCATCCGGCCAGACCTTCCATATAGAAAACCAGGATCAGGCCTATGTAAACCAGGGCGCTTCCGGTCTCCTTTTCCATAAGTATCAGCAGAATCGGGACAATAACCACAAGAGCGGCCTTTACAGCGTCCTTTCTGTTGTGCAGGGAGAACCCGTACTGGCTCATTATGTAGGAAAGCAGCAGAGCCGTGGTTATCTTGGAAAACTCGGCGGGCTGAAGTCCGAACGAACCTATGAAGAACCAGCTTCTGGAACCGTTTACTTCCTTTCCAAGGAAGATTACGGCCGCCAGAAGAACCAGCATCGCCAGATAGAACACCGGAGTCAGAGGAGGGAAGTTTCTCGGGTTGATCAGGTAGAGCAGAATTATTGCCACCCCGAGAGAAATGCATACCCAGATGAACTGCAGCCCGTATCTCTGGCTGAAGTCCAGTATGAAGGCGTGCTCCTCGGAATAGACGGCGGAATAGATGTTCAGCCATCCGAAAATGACGAGGAACAGGTAGGAAAGCAGAAGTCCAAAATCCACCTTCCTGCCTCTTCGGCTTCCGCTATATGAGGTTCCGTCCATCATCTTTTCTTGCTTTTTACGGGTACAAACTGCTTGAGGTTGGTTGCGGCCACCATTTGTTCAAGTTCTGTTCTCTTGACCTCTCCGCGCAAATACTTTTCAACGACGAGTGAAGCCACGGGCGCCGCCCACGTTCCGCCGGCTCCGGAGTTTTCCAGATATACGCACACCGCGATCTTCGGGTTTTCCCTCGGGGCGAAGCACATGAACACGGAGTTGTCCCTGCCGTGAGGGTTCTGTGCCGTACCCGTCTTTCCGCACACTACGATATCGTCGATATATGCCCTGCGGGATGTTCCGCCTGCTCCGGGAGGGGCGTTAACAGCCAGGTACATTCCTTCAATAACAGGATTGAAGTGCTGCTGGTCTATGCCCACCCAGTGCTTTTCCGTGTATTTTGCCCTTCGGAGAGAATCCGGGGCGTTGCGGATAAGGTGAGGGATAATGTAATAACCCTTGTTTGCTATTATTGCGGCCAGGTTTGCTATCTGCATCGGAGTCGCGCCCACTTCTCCCTGCCCGATGGCCAGAGAGAGGATGTTGAAGGCGCTCCACTTGCCCTTGCCGTGGATCTTGTCATAGGTCTTGGTGGAAGGCAGGTTGCCCTGAAGTTCAGACGGGAAGTCACTTCCGAGCTTAACGCCGATGCCGAATTTCTGCACCTGCTCTTTCCAGTGGTCAAAGGCGTCAGATATCGGCTGATGGTTGGGGTCTCTCATTATAGCCCTGAACACGTTTGCATAATAGGCGTTGCAGCTCATCATTATAGACTCTCTCAGGTTGAGAGGGCTGCGGTGCCCGTGGCATCCCATCTTTCCGCCGGCGTAGTAGAATCCCCTGGAGCAGGAGAACTTGGTGTCAGGCGTTATCACTCCGTTCTGCTGTCCGATCAGGGCGTTCACCGTCTTGAACACGCTGCCCGGAGGATAGGCGCTCATAACCGCCCTGTTGAACATAGGCTTGTAAGGGTCTGTTGCCAGGCGGCCGTATTCTTTCCTGATGTTGGAAAGGTCTTCTACCGTGAGGCCCGGAGATGACACGATGGCCAGGATTTCTCCGGTGGACGGCTCTATGGCGACAATGCTTCCAACCTTGTCTTTCATCAGCCATTCGCCGTATTGCTGAAGAGGACCGTCTATGCTGGCTATCAGGTCTTTGCCTGGCTCTGCGGCCACGTCGTACTCTCCGTTTTTGAAGCTCTGGCGGATTCTGTTGTGCACATCGCGGACCATAATGTTGTACCCCTTCTTTCCGCGAAGCACATCTTCGTACGAGCGTTCTATTCCGGTAATGCCCACATAGTCTCCTCTGCGATATTCCGGATTGTTTGCCAGGTAGGCGGAATCAGCCTCGTTAATGTAGCCGTACAGGCTGGCCCCCGCATTGTAAGGATAGATTCTGGCGGTTCGGCTTATGGCATAGAATCCCGGAAACTTGTACGCCTTTTCGGCATAGTGGCTGTAATCGCTGCTGGAGACCTGCTTTATGAAAGTGAATGTCTGGTATCCGATCTTGCGCTTGTTTTCCCTGTAGTATTTGAGTTTCTTGCGCACGTCGTTTATGTCCACGTGGAAGGTGAGGCAGAAGTCTACGGTGTCGAACTCCTCCAGGTCCACGGGGGTCACCATTATGTCGTATGTAGTCTTGTTTCCGACAAGCACGTTGCCGTTGCGGTCCTTGATTTCCCCTCGGGCGGGATACTGAGTCTGGTAGAGAAGGGCGTTGTTGTCTGCGCTCACCTTGTAGTGGTCGTCTATTATCTGCAGCCAGAATAGTCTTGCCGTCAGGCACAGGGCCGCCACTATGATGCCGGTTATCAGAAGTACCTTCTTATCCATAGCCTGATCAGCAGAAACGCTATAATGACATTCACCACAACATTGAGAACAATCCGTGCCACAAGGTACCAGACGCCCGAGACACCGGCTCCGTCTATCAGGACATACGGGACAAAGAAAAGCGTGTAGCAGATTGTCAGCAGGGCCACAAGTTTTCCTTTACGGAATTCAAAGCCCTCCACCGAGGAGTCTTCTCCCTGAATCTGGTATTTCATCATAGGCCTGGTTATCATGTTCTTGCAGGCTCCGATAAAAGTGCAGCAAGCGGCGTTCAGACCCAGAATCCCGTCTGCCAGGGCATCGGTGAGAAGGCCTATGGCAAACCCGCAGAGCATGACAGCGTATGTGCTGACGCTGGAAGGCAGTAGGATAACCATTATCGGGATAAGCGCTATATAGAGCATCGGCCACAGGTTGACGAACTCGCAGCAAAGAAGCTGGAGCACCAGTATCACGATGAATCCGTATATGTACTTAAGCCAGGCCATTATTTCTTCGGTTCAGGAGGCAGGATGGCCGAGAGGGAGTCTATCTCTCTCTTGTCCTGGTTCCTGAGGACTATTACATAATCGAGGTTTGAAAAATCCTGGAAGAGTTCCACTTCCACTTTCTTGTGGGCTCCGTTGTCTATCGAGAAGGAAACAGCTCTGCCCACCGGAATGTCCGAAGGGAAGAAAGACGAGTTTCCGCTGGTGTAGACAGTGTCGCCTTTTGATACTTCGGTGTTGAGGGGGATCTCGTTCAGGTACGCCTTGTAGATGCTTCCGCCCTCCCATCTCAGGGTTCCCGGAGATTCCGTGCTTCCTATCTTGGCGCTTATGCTCTGCTTGAGGTTGAGGAAGGAGTGGACATAGCTGAACCTCTCTCCCACGCCTCTTACGATGCCCACCACTCCGCTTGGAGTCATCACTCCCAGGTCTTCTGTGACTCCATCTTTTTTACCCTTGTCTATGATCAGGTAGTTGTGGGTGGAATTGAGGGTGTTCTTTACAACCTTGGCCAGTGTGAACGAGTAGTTTGTCAGCGATGAGTCCGAAGCGTTGTCCTTGAGCTGGCCGGAAATCTCTTCCAGCTTGCTCTCTCCCATAGTGCGGATGATGTAGTTGCGGAAAAACAGATTCTGCCGTAGAAGCCGCGAGTTTTCCTCTTCGAGTTTTCTGTTGCTGTCTGAAAGTTTTGCGTATTTCTTGAGCGACGTGCTTTTCTCCCAGAAGAACGACTGGACATTGCGCACGCCCTCCATTATCCTGTAATTCTGCACGATGCTGCTGTTGATTATAAGCAGGATACATACGGTTTCCAGGACAGCGAAAACCAGAAATTTTCCGATAGAGTTGAAAATCAGCGGCGGAAGCTTCATCTGCTGGCTATCTCATCAGATAAGGCAGGAATTGGCGCTTGGCCAGATTCTTGAGCGCAGTGTTTGTGCCTCTTGCTACTGCTCTTAGCGGATCTTCTGCAACGTGGAAAGGAATCTTCAGCTTGTCGCTGAGCCTCTTGTCCAGGCCTCTGATCAGAGCGCCGCCTCCGCTGAGGTAGATGCCTTCCTTCACGATGTCGGCGTAAAGCTCAGGAGGGGTCTGCTCCAGAACCTTGATAATCGTAGCCTCCAGCTTGGCCAGAGACTTGTCGAGGCAATGGGCTATCTCCATAGAAGTTACAGGAACGTCTACAGGGTAGGCGGTCATCAGGTTCGGGCCTCTTACAACGAACGGCTCCGGTGGAGTCTCGAGTTCAGGGAGGGCAGCTCCGACGGCTATCTTGATCTGCTCTGCAGTAATCTCTCCAATCTTGATGTTGTACTGCTGGCGCATATACTGCTGGATGTCGGAAGTGAACACGTCTCCGGCAACCTTGAGGCTCTCGTTCCATACGATGCCGCCAAGAGAAATCACGGCGCATTCTGTGGTTCCGCCGCCTATATCCACCACCATGTGGCCTGAAGGCTTTTCAACATCCAGTCCAATTCCGATAGCGGCGGCCATAGGCTCGAGGATGATGTACACATCTCTTCCTCCGGAGTGCTCTGCTGCGTCTCTTACGGCTCTGGTCTCCACCTCGGTACTTCCGCTCGGGATGGCTATTACAATCCTCAGGTTAGGCGTGAAAAGAGAGCTTCTCTTGCTGTTTATCATTTTGATGAACCCGCGTATCATATGCTCCGCAGCCTGGAAATCCGCAATCACGCCATCTTTCATAGGCCTGATTGTCTTTATGTTAGGATTTGTTCTCCCGTGCATTAGCCTTGCCTTCTCTCCGATGGCCACAGGCTTTTTTGTGTTCATGTCTATCGCGATGATAGAAGGTTCGTCGACCACAATCTTGTCTTTCAAGAAGATGACGGTGTTGGCCGTTCCTAGGTCGATTGCAAGTTCCTGGGTTAAAAATGAAAATGCCATATTTCTGTACTTCTGTTTTTCGTTAGTGTTTAAAATGCCTGAATCCTGTCATTACCATAGCCATTTTGTTCTGGTCGCAGAACTCAACGCTTTCTCCGTCTCTTATTGATCCGCCTGGCTGGATGACGGTCTTGATTCCGTTCTCGAAGGCTATCTGGACGCAGTCCTTGAACGGGAAAAAGGCGTCTGATGCCATCACCGCGCCGCAAGTGTCAAAGCCGAAGCTATGGGCCTTGTCAATGGCCTGCTTGAGTGCGTCGACCCTGGAAGTCTGGCCCACGCCGCTGCCTATCAGCTGGCGGTCTTTGACCAGGACGATAGCGTTGGACTTGGAGTGCTTGACTATCTTGTTTGCCATAAGAAGGTCTTCTGTCTTTTCCTTCTCGGGGGCAACCTTAGTGCAGACCTTGAGGTCTTCTTCGGTCTCGGTGTGAGTGTCTCTTTCCTGGGCCAGAACACCGCCCAGCAAAGACCTGAACTTCATCTGGGGAAGTTTCTCTCCCTTGTTAACCAGCAAGATGCGGTTCTTTTTGGTCTTGAGAATCTCCAGGGCCTTTTCTGAATAGGAAGGGGCTATGCAGACTTCAAAGAACAGCTTGTTCATCTGCTCGGCGACATCTTCCTCAACCGCGAAATTCACCGCAATGATACCCCCGAAAGCGGATACCGGGTCTCCCGCCAGAGCCTTTTCCCAGGCCTGGAGAGGAGAGTCTGAACTTGCGCATCCGCAGGCGTTGTTGTGCTTAATGATGGCTGCGGTAGGGTCTGAGAAATCACCAATGAGTTCAATGGCGGCCTCCACGTCCAGAAGGTTGTTGTGGGAAAGTTCCTTTCCGTGCAGCTGCTCCGGAAGAGAGTCCTCGGCTCCGAAATAGAAACCTTTCTGGTGAGGGTTTTCTCCGTACCGCAGCACTTTTGCCTGGTCTGAAAACTTGCAGAAAGCTGGAGAGTCAGACCTGGAGCTGAAATAGTTGAAGATGGCGCTGTCGTACGAGGCCGAAACCCCGAATGCGGCTCTGGCCAGCATCTCCCTCTGTTCCAGAGTGGTGGCGCAGCCCTGCTGCCTGAGAATCTGCAGCAGGACGCCGTACTGCCTCTTGGATGGCACTATGGCCACATCGTTGAAGTTCTTTGCGGCGGCCCTGATCAGGGAAATTCCGCCGATGTCTATCTTCTCTATGATTTCTGCATGAGTGGCGTTCTTTGCCACATATTCTTCAAACGGATAGAGGTCCACGATCACCAGGTCTATGGGCTCTATCGAGTAAGTGCTGAACTCTTCAAGGTCCTTAGGGTTGTCCCTGCGGCCCAGAATCCCGCCGAAGATGGCCGGATGAAGGGTTTTTACCCTTCCGCCAAGTATGGAAGGATAGTGGGTGAGGTCCTCGACCCGGGTTACCTTGAAGCCGTTGTCTTCAAGAAACGCGGCCGTGCCCCCGGTGGAGAGAATTTCCACTCCGCCTTGCCTTAAAAGTTCTGCTATCTCTATGATTCCGTCCTTGTTATAGACGGAAATCAGTGCTTTTCCTATCTGTTTCACGATACCTGTTTTTTGGGTACCTACAAAATTAAGAAATTAGGTCAAATATTTTTAATTTTGTGGAGAGAAAAAATAAGCAGATGAAGTATTACGCAGTCATAACGGCAGGAGGAGTGGGACGGAGAATGAAGGCCGACGTTCCCAAGCAGTTTCTGGACCTTAACGGCAAACCCATATTGCTGAGGACAATAGAGCTTTTTCTGAACCTTCCTCTCCCGATTGAGGTGGTTCTGGTTCTCCCTCCTTCCCACATCCAGCTCTGGAAAGACTATTACCAGAACAACAACCTGTACTTTCCGCACACGATAGTTGCGGGCGGAATGACTCGTTTCCATTCTGTACGGGCGGCTCTGGAGGAGATTCCGGACGGTGCTGTGGTTGCTGTCCACGACGGCGTCCGCCCCATTGTCCCGGACGAGCTGCTTATGGAACTGCTGACTCATCCTCTGGACGAGAAGTGCGCCGGGGTGATTCCTGTAATATCAGTAGTTGAATCGATGAGGAAAAAAGAATTCTCTGAGGATGGAGTCCAGACGGGTTCCCATCCGGTAGTCAGGGAAAACTATGTGCTGGTGCAGACGCCGCAGGTCTTTGATTCCACCAGGCTGAAGCAGGCATATAAAAAACCCTACTCCCCAGCGTTCACCGATGATGCGACCGTGATGGAGAGTAGCGGTTATAGTTTTGACATGATAGAAGGCAGCAAGTTCAACCTCAAAATCACCACTCGTGACGACCTTGAGTTTGCCCGCCGCCTCTTTCCCGAAATCTAGGCCTTTTTCCTGGAGCCTTTCTTGTCTTTCCTGTGGTATCCCTTCTCCTCAGGATGGTCCTTTACCCATACCTGACGCTCAATAGCCTGGTCGAGAGAAACCAGCGTCTCTGTGTCCTGAACGCTTGGAATATTCTGTATGGTGTTGATCAGAATGTCCAGAAGATGGTCGTGGTTAAAGCAGTACATCTTAAGAAGCAGAGTGTGTCTTCCTGTTACAAAATGGCACTCAACAACCTCAGGAATTTTCCTCAGGGCATCTATAACTTCAGGATACTTGTTTACTGGTGAAAGGTTAACCTCTACAAAAGCGCATACATCCAGTCCAAGGGTGGATGGCTTTACGAGCAGACGCGAACCGGTAATAATTCCGAGAGACTCCATCTTCTTGAATCTCTGATGGATAGCAGCTCCAGACACGCCACAGTCACGGGCTATCTCCAAGAAAGGAGTTCTGGCGTTCTTGACCAGAGCAGAAAGAATTTTCTGGTCGGTTTCGTCGATTTGATATTTTGCCATATTCAATATAGTTATGCTTTTCAAAAGTTCTATTGCAAAAATAGAATTTTTAAATCAAATCGACAAAAAAAATTAAAAAATGTTATATCGAGTTCAACCTGTTATAGTAATAAAGCCATCTTACCGGAACCTGCCCGTCGCACGCGGTCTGGTAATCTGCGGCTGTGCAGGCCAGCAGAACGGTAGTGTTTTTCTTTATTACAGGCACTTCTATCCACCATCTTCCGGTGGCGGCGCTCATTATGAAAGTCAAGGTGTCGCCGTGCGAGCAGAAGTCAACGATTTTATGTTCAAATTGTGAAGGAAGCTTTCCTTTCAGCCTCTCTGCCTGAGGGTCTTCCTTTATGTTGTTGGCTACCGCGTCAGCTATGTGCCAGGCCGTCTGGGCGGCCAGAGAAGCGCATACCTGAGGACATTTGCCCTTAGGAATACCATAGATGAAAACGGTCTTCAGATTGCAGGAAAAACCGATATATCTTGCAATTTGGCAGATTTCATCAGAATAGAAGCCGTTTGGATTGGTGTTCTTCTCCCAAGGATAGTCCGCGTGCTTTACGCTGGCCATGTCGAGGAACACATATTTGACGTTTCTCAGGAGAGGTTCACAAATGGAAGCGTCGTCTCTTATCGCTCCCAGGTGCACAGTCTCGAAGCCACAGCTGCTCAGGGCTGTCTCCATCTGCGGGAAGAACAGGTATTTCTGAACTCCGATGACAGAGAAAGTCTTCTGCTTCTTGATCTTGTCTATAAGCTGAACCGGGATGTTTTCTCCAGAGCAGACCAGGGCGCTCGGAATGCTTCTGCCCAGGCGCAAGGTGTTAATGTCCGGAAGCTTTTCTCCGCAGATCACAATCTGGACGGCCGGAGGGTTGTCCTTGCCCTTTTTCTGTTTTCTGGACGAAGAGTTTATATATTCGTCGAGAGTAAGAATGGCGGTTTTCTCCATTCCCCTTGAGACGCTGTAAAGTTTCGAATAGGCTTTTTTGACCAGATTGGTTTCCATAGGCTGGACTATTTGGATTTTGCGGTTTTCCTCTGTGCCGGCTTGGCGGTGTTGGTGGCCTTGGTGTTGGCTATAATTGCCTGGCAGTCTTCAAGCGTGAGGCTTTCTGCGCTCTTGGCGCCTTTGCCCTTAGGGATTTTGTAGTTGTTCCCGCTGTGCTTGATGTAAGGGCCGAACCTTCCGTTGATTATCTGGATATCCTCCTGCTCGAAGACTTTGAGAACACTCTTTTCAGCAGCCAGTTCCTTTGCCTTTATCAGTTCTTCCGCCTGCTCTACGCTAATGGTGTAAGGGTCTTGGCCCTTGGCAAGAGAGAAGAACTTGCCGTCATATTTGACATAGGCGCCGAATCTTCCAACTGCGCTTGTGACTTCCTTGCCGTCTATGTGTCCTACCAGCCTCGGGAGCTCGAACAGCTTGGCTGCCTCTTCAAGAGTTATGGTCTCGATGGACTGGTCTTTTCTGAGAGATGCAAACTGTTTCTGAGGATCGTCCGAAGCGCCCTTCTGGGCCAGCGGGCCGAACTTTCCGAGCCTTACGGATATTGTCTTTCCGTCTTTAGGGTCCTGTCCGAGCACTCTTTCTGAGTTGACGTGGGTCCTTTCCTGGTTCTGGCTGTCCACCGTATTGTGGAACGGGGCGTAGAAAGACGAAAGCAGGTTTGTCCAGACAAGCTTTCCTTCAGCGATCTTGTCAAAGTCCTCCTCGATCCTGGCGGTGAAGCCGTAGTCCATTATCTCCTTGAAATTATCTTCCAGATAACGGGTTACGACAGTTCCCATATCCTGAGGGAAGAGTTTGTTCTTCTCGGCTCCGTAAGTCTCCGTCACAGAGGTTCTGGATATCTTTCCCTGGCCGGCAGATGTTCCTGGGCCAGACAGGGTGATCTTCACTGCCTCTCTCTTCACTCCAGGCCTGGAGTCCTTAACGACATAGCCTCTCTTGCTGGTGATGGTCGTGATGGTAGGGGCGTAAGTACTCGGTCTTCCGATACCCAGTTCTTCCATCTTCTTTACCAGCGAAGCCTCCGAATAGCGCGGTGGCTTAGGAGTGAATTTCTGCATGGCCTCGATGCTTACGGCATCCAGTCTGCTGCCCTTTTCCAGATTCGGAATAAGCTGGTTGAGAGTCTCTTCTTCAGGCTCGTCGTCCTTTCCTTCTATGTAGAGCTTGAGGAATCCGTCGAAGAGAATCTTTTCTCCTTCGCAGATGAATTTCTCGCTGAACTTGTCGGATGAGATTGTGATAGTGGTCTTTTCCACCTTTGCGTCTGCCATCTGCGAGGCCACGGCTCTCTTCCAGATCAGCTCGTAGAGTTTTTTCTCCGGGGCGGTGCCTTCAATTGTCTTGTTGGCGGCGTATGTAGGGCGGATTGCCTCGTGAGCCTCCTGTGCTCCTTTCTGGTGAGTGTGGAACTGCCTTACCTTTGAATACTGCTCTCCGTAATTCTCTATGATAGCCTGCTTTATGGTGTTGATTGCCAGTGATGACAGGTTGGTGGAGTCTGTTCTCATATAGGTGATCAGACCGCTCTCGTAGAGCTTCTGGGCTATTCTCATTGTCTGGCTGACAGAGAAACCGAGTTTGCGGCTGGCTTCCTGCTGAAGGGCTGAGGTGGTGAACGGAGGGGCAGGATAGCGCACGGCCTCTTTCTTTTCTATGGACGATATGCTGAAGCGGCATCCGCTGTTGCATTTGCCAAGAAACTCCACAGCCTGTTCTTCAGAAGAGAACCTGTCTTCCACTGTGGCGTTGAGGCGCACGTTGTTTCCCTCGGCCTCAGGATGGAAGATTCCGCTTACCTTGAAAAAAGAAGTCGGGACAAAGTTCTGGATTTCCCTTTCCCTGTCCACGATGAGCCTGACGGCTACAGACTGCACCCTTCCGGCGGACAGTCCTTTTCCGACCTTTCTCCACAGCACCGGTGAGAGCTCGAATCCCACGATACGGTCCAGAACTCTTCTGGCCTGCTGGGCGTTTACCAGATTCTCGTCAACGACCCTCGGATTCTGCACGGCGTTCAGTATGGCGTCTTTAGTGATTTCGTGGAAAACTATTCTTTGAGTGTTTTCCGGCTTGAGCCCCAGATTGTGCTGGAGGTGCCACGCAATAGCCTCTCCCTCACGGTCTTCATCGGATGCAAGATAAACGGTGTCTGCCTTTGAGGCCAGAGCCTTCAAGTCGGAAACAACCTTCTTCTTGTCTGCCGGAACCTGATATTTGGGCTTGAAGCCGTTTTCTATGTCTATGCCCAGCGAAGTCTTGGGCAAATCACATATATGTCCGAAACTTGATTTTACTGTGTATCCCTTTCCCAGGAATTTCTCAATTGTCTTGGCCTTGGCCGGAGACTCGACGATTACTAGTTTCTCTCCCATAAATCCCCTCGTTTGTTTTTATAGCGGTGCAAAGTAAATCATTAACTCCTATTTATTCCAAATTTTTATTTGTATTTTTGTTGATTGAACAAATTTTTTGGAACCCTTGCCCTTTGGGCAAATACAAGAAGAAAAAGAGTATGAGTTTTAAGATAAAGAACCGGAAACGTTTTATAAAATGGCTGTGGATAATAGTGTTCAGCCCAATTATCCTCATCCTTCTGGCCTTGCTCTTCGTGTGGATATTCGCCGATATTCCATCTTTCGAGGAGCTTGAAGACCCGCAGAGCAATCTTGCCACCCAGATCATCGCTGAGGACGGCACCCTTCTGAATACCTATCACATTGAGAACAGGTCGTATTCCAATTACGAGGAACTGTCCCAGAATCTGAAAGACGCTCTGGTGGCAACAGAAGATGCCAGGTTCTACGACCATAGCGGAATAGACGGAAAGAGCCTTGTCAGGGTTGCCGTCAAGAGTCTTGTGATGGGAAACCGGACCAGCGGCGGCGGAGGATCCACCCTTAGCCAGCAGCTGGCCAAGAGCCTTTTCCCGAGAGGGGAGGGTCAGGGAAAACTCAAGCTCATAACCACCAAGTTCAAGGAATGGATCACGGCTATCAAGCTTGAGAGAAGCTATACCAAGGAAGAGATAATGAGCATGTATCTGGATGCGGTATTCTTCGGAAGGAACGCCTACGGAATCAAGAGCGCTTCATCTACTTTCTTCGGCAAGCTTCCAAAGGACCTCAACGTTGAAGAGGCCGCATTGCTTGTTGGAATGGTAAACAAGCCAACCAAGTACAACCCGGTTCGCAATCCTGAACTTTCTCTGCAGAGAAGAAACCACGTTCTCAAGCAGATGAACAAGTACGGCTACCTGACAGATGCTCAGTACGACTCCATAGTGAAGCTTCCTATTGTTCTGGCTTCCAAGGGAGACGTGGACGTTTCCAACGGCCAGGCCCCTTATTTCAGGGATATGCTCAAGAGATTGATGAGTGCCAAGAAGCCGGAAAGGTCCAAGTATTCTGATATGGAACAGTACAGTCAGGATTCCGCCCAGTGGAAGGAAAATCCGCTGTACGGCTGGCTCAACAAGAATTTCAAGCCGGACGGAAGCAAGTACGAGCTGGAGAAGGACGGACTGAAGATTTACACCCCTCTCAACGGAAAGATGCAGAGGTATGCCGAGCAGGCCGCCGTGGAGCATTTGAAATATCTTCAGCCGCAGTTCAACGAAGACCTCAAGTACCGCAAGAACTATCCGTTTGCGGACAACACTCCGGCCGACGTCATAGAATCGCTGATGAAAAGAGCCCGCCGCTGGTCTGACCGCTACAAGAACATGAAGGAGGCCGGCTACAGCGAATCCGAGATTGAGGCCAGCTTCGACAAGAAGACCAAGATGAGAGTGTTCTCCTGGAATCCAAAGGGATACATAGACACCACCATGACTCCTAACGATTCCATCAAGTACTTCAAGTCTTTCCTCAGGACAGGCCTTATGGCAATCGAGCCTGAAACCGGATACGTGAGGGCATACGTGGGCGGAGCAAACTACAATTACTTCAAGTACGACCAGGTAATGCAGGGCCAGAGGCAGGTGGGATCTACCTTCAAGCCATTCCTCTACACCCTGGCCATGCAGGAGGGATTCACACCTTGCGATGTTACTGTTAACCAACCTCAGTCTTTTGTCATCGGCAACACCGTCTGGACTCCTAAGGGAGGCGGCAATGGCGCCACCGTTACTCTGCGATGGGGCCTTATGATGTCCAACAACAACGTTTCAGCTTTTCTCATGAAACAGTTCGGCCCTGAGGCCGTGGTGAGAATGGCCCACAACATGGGCATCAAATGCCATCTGGAGCCAGTGCACTCTCTTTGTGTGGGTTCTGCTGATATTCCTGTATACCAGATGGTAAGCGCCTACAACACATTCCCTAGCAAGGGAGTGTTCGTGGAGCCGGTATATGTTATCAGGATTGAAGACAAGAATGGCAGGGTGCTCACCAACTTCGCATCCAGGAAGAGAGAAGCCATTGGCGAGAACACGGCTTACACCATGGTTCAGATGATGAGGGGCGTTGTGGATGGAGGAACAGGATCCAGAGCCAGAAGATACATCACTGGAGGAGAGTTTGCCGGCAAGACCGGAACCACAAACGACAACTCCGACGGATGGTTCATAGGCTATGCGCCGAGGATTACGGTAGGCGTCTGGGTTGGCGCTGAAGACCGCCAGGTTCACTTCCGCTGGACCGGCCAGGGACAGGGCGCTTCCGTAGCCCTTCCTATCTGGGCCATTTTCATGAAGAAAGTGCTGGACGATCCTTCAATTCCAATATCCATTACAGACAAATTCACTATGCCTACAGGCTACAGCCTGAACTGCATTTCTTCAGCTGCCACAGAGGAATATCCTGAGGACGCGGACAACTTCATAGAGGAAAACTAGAATGAGAACAATAGTCGTCTTTTGCGGAGGAGACTCATCTGAAAGAGAGGTGAGTATCCATTCTGCGCTCAACACTTTGTCTAACATAGACCGCCAGAAATACAACCCTTACCTGGTCTTCATAGAGGGGACCGAATGGTTTGTGCTTTCTCCTGATAACCTGACTATTGAAAAGGTGCTCGCACACCAGGGAGCCGTCACCATAGACAAGAACGACTTCTCGTTCAAGGCCGGGGAAAAGAAGGAAAGGCCGGAAGCCGCACTGATCATGATTCACGGAACTCCGGGAGAAAACGGCCTTCTGCAGGGCTATCTGGAAATGCAGAAAGTGCCTTTCACTTCCTGTTCTTCCTTTGTCTCCGCGATTACCTTTGACAAGCATTCCTGCAAGAGGTTCCTGGACTTTGCCGGAGTGAAGATGGCGGACGACATTTTCATCAGCAAGAACAGGCCTTACTCTCTCCGGGAGATTGTCCGTCAGGTTGGGCTTCCGATGTTCGTAAAGCCTACCGTAGGCGGCAGCAGCTTCGGAGTGACCAAGGTCAAGACAGAAGACGATCTTCAGGCGGCTATCGACAAGGCCTTCGCCGAGTGCGGCACCATACTGGCAGAGGCTGCTGTAAGCGGCAGGGAGATGACCTGCGGAGTTTTCATGTTCCATGGCAAGATAACCGCCCTGCCTGTAACGGAGATAGTAACCAAGAGGGAATTCTTCGACTACGAAGCCAAATACCTTGGAGAGAGCGAAGAAATCTGCCCCGCTCCAATCAGCCCGGTCCTGAGCGCAAAAATCCAGAACCTCACGGAGCAGATCTATTCCTATATGGGATGCCGTGGCATAGTCAGGATGGACTACATCGTGACGGAAAAACAAGACATCTACTTCCTTGAGACCAACACCGTTCCGGGAATGACCGAGATGAGCCTCGTGCCAAAGATGCTCAGGACTGCCGGAATAGACATCAAGGACTTCATATCCAGCCTGATAGAAGAGGCCTTCGTTCCGAGATAGAAAACACTAACGAATCAAAATATATGGAACTACCTTTTGCAGAATCGTGGAAAATAAAAATGGTTGAGCCCCTCCGCCGCTCTACTCTCGAGGAGAGGAAAAAGTGGCTGGCCGAGGCTCATTACAATGTATTTCAGTTAAAGGCAGAACAGGTTTACATAGACCTTCTGACCGACAGCGGAACAGGCGCCATGAGCGACCGCCAGTGGTCTGAGCTCATGCTCGGCGACGAGAGCTATGCCGGAGCCACCTCGTTCTACAAGTTCGAGGCTATGGCAAAGAAGATTTTCGGCATGCCGTATTTCATCCCTACTCACCAGGGAAGGGCCGCCGAGAACGTTCTTTTCTCCTATCTGGTAAAAGAGGGCAACGTAATCCCGGGCAACGCTCATTTCGACACCACCAAAGGTCATATCGAGAGCCGCCACGCCAAGGCCATCGACGTGACCACAGACGATGCCAAGGACACCCAGAAAGAGGTTCCTTTCAAGGGAAACGTTTCTCTGGAAAAGCTTGAGAAAGTGCTCGTCGAGAACAAGGGCAACGTGCCTTTCATGGTACTCACCGTCACCAACAACACCGTTGGCGGACAGCCTGTATCGATGAAGAATATCAAGGAGACCTGCGCGCTGTGCCACAAGTACGGCGTGCCTGTAGTGATGGACTCCGCCCGCTTTGCCGAGAACGCATACTTCATCAAGACAAGGGAGGAAGGCTATGCAGACAAGACCATAAAGGAAATCGCCCTTGAGATGTACACAGATGCAGATGCCATGACAATGAGCGCCAAGAAAGACGGCGTGGTGAATATGGGAGGCTTCATCGGCACAAGGAAAAAGGAATGGTACGAGGGAGCAAAGCTCTTCTGCATTCCTTTCGAAGGCTATGTTACCTACGGCGGAATGAACGGCAGGGACCTCAACGCCCTGGCCCAGGGTCTTGACGAGAACACCGAGTTCGACATGCTGCATACCCGTATCCATCAGGTCCAGTATCTTGCAAGCCTGCTCGACGAGTACGGCATTCCTTATCAGAGACCTGCCGGCGGACACGCCATCTTCGTGGATGCTGACAAGGTGCTCACCGATGTTCCTAAGGAGGAATTCCCTGCCCAGACACTTACCTGTGAGCTTTACCTTGAGGCCGGCATCCGCGCCTGCGAAATCGGCTACATGCTTGCAGACCGTGACCCCGTAACCAGGCAGAACCGTTTTGGCGGCCTGGACCTTCTCCGAATGGCCATTCCGAGAAGGGTTTACACCGACAACCACATGAAGGTGATTGCCGCCGCCCTGAAGAACGTTTACGACAGGCGCAAGACCATCACAAGAGGTGTTGCCATCGAATGGGAGGCTCCTCTGATGCGTCACTTCACCGTCCAGCTCAAGAGACTTGGATGACAGTCAGAGAGTTCATAGATGATTGCAAAAGAAGGCTGCTTCCGCTCTACGGCAAAGAGGAAGCGGCCTCTCTTGCATCCAGAGCTCTCGAAGACATTTTCAACATCTCCCGCACAAGGCAGATCACTTATCCGGAAACAGAGATAGAAAACCCAGAAACAGTAATGTCCCGCCTTGAATCTGGAGAGCCAATCCAATACATTGCCGGCTTTGAGTATTTCTGCGGAGAAAAGTTCAAGGTCGGACCCGGAGTCCTCATTCCAAGACCCGAGACAGAAGAACTTGTCAATCTTGTATGTACTGACATATCTGGGATTTTTCCTTCCAGTGTTCCTAACCTCTCAAATTTAGCGAGGTCGGGAGCAAAAACCCCCATAAAATGTTCCCAACCTCTTCAAAATTCAAAGGTCGGGAACACTTTGCGTCCGTTCAAAATCTTCGACGTGTGCACCGGCAGCGGATGCATCGCCTGGACTCTCCATAAAAGGCTTTCGGAAACCATTACTCTTGAAACCTATGGCTGCGACATTTCAGACACAGCCCTTCAATACGCCAGGAGCCAGAAACTGCTGTATTCCTGCCGCTGGCCCTTGTTCCTGAAATATGATGTCCTGAATGGAGATTTGAATATGCTCAAGTCTTTCATCGGAAAACTGGATGTAATCGTCTCCAACCCTCCCTACATCGCAGAGAAAGAAAAGGAGCAGATGCACAAGAACGTGCTGGACTTCGAGCCTAAGGAAGCCCTCTTTGTTCCGGACAGCAATCCCATACTGTTCTACGAAAAAATCGCCGAGATGGCCAGAGAACTCCTCTCTCCAGGCGGCCTTCTCTACTTTGAAATCAATCCTCTGTTCGCTGATGAAATTGAGCAGATGCTGAAAACCAAAAGCTTCCAGAATATCAGCATCCTAGAAGACCTTTCCGGCCGCCGCCGCTTTGCAAAAGCTAATTATTCCAATTGACTTTTGGCTTAGTTGAACTCCACGTCATTGTATATGCGTTAAACCAAGCCTCTTCTCCTTCTTTAAGGAAAACAAGGTTTTCATCATTTGGGTTAAAGGATTTATAATCTCTCTCGTCTTCCAAATCGTTGAGACCTTGATCAGAAATAAGGATACCGTAAGGACTATAGCATTTAATGAGTTTCACTTTGATAAGAGCAGTGTATTCCGCGTGTTTTATTTCTGTTATTCTTCCTTCTGCACATTTTCCTTCTTTGTCATACAAACCCTCTTCTTCTTTAGTAGAAAAACCATAAATGTATTCATAATACACGGTTGCTCCTTTATGGAATCCTTTCTTTTTCAGATACTCTTTTTGAGCCTTTCGGTCAGGAACAACCTTTTTCCAGTATTGCTGATAATGAGACACTTGACTTTCAACATCCCATTTGCGTCCGACAAGATGTCTGTACCAAGACGTAAGAATAATATCAGACATGTCGTCGGGATGAGAGATTCCTAAAGAGTTTAAATATGCTTTCAACCGGCTGTCTCCCCACAAACCCCAATTATTTCTAATCCATAAACCCAGAGTACGATGGCTCCTTGTTGTAAAGGAATCTTCAGAGAGAGAATCCCGGACGAAATCTTTAACGTCTGGTGATAACATAGTGTCCAAAACAATAACCGCGTCGGTAAGATTTTTTGGAACATATATGCCATTAATGCTGTCTGCATAATAATGCTCTTTTGGTTTATTATGCATGACTTTGCAATTGGCACATGATGCCAGGATCAGAACAAGGGAAAAGATGTGGAGATACCTTTTCATAAACTACCTTTAGTTGAAAAGATTCACATTTAGTAAACTTTTATTCCTGAAAGATATCTCTTACGATTTGAGGGATTGAAGAGGCGCGGATGACTTTGATCTTCTTGTGCTGCTTTTCTTCTTTCTGGCTGTAGGAAGAGATGTAGATTCTCTCAAAGCCGAGTTTTTCAGCCTCGGCGATTCTTCTTTCTATCTGGGAAACAGGGCGGATTTCTCCGCTCAGGCCCACTTCTGCCGCAAAGGTGTATTTCTGGCTTACTGCAACATCGAAGTTGGAAGAAAGGATGCTCATAATGATGGCAAGGTCACAGGCAGGGTCGGCGACCTTGATGCCTCCGGCGATGTTGAGGAAAACGTCCTTCGCCCCGATCTTGAAGCCGACTCTCTTTTCCAGGACGGCAAGAAGCATATTCAGCCTTCTGACATCAAAGCCTGTGGCAGATCTCTGAGGAGTGCCGTAGGCGGCGGTTGAGACAAGGGCCTGCACCTCTATCAGGAACGGACGGGTGCCGTCCAGCATGGCGGCAACGGCGCTGCCGCTGAGGGTTTCCTCGTGGGTGGAGATGAACATCTCGCTAGGGTTGAGGACTTCTCTGAGACCTGTTCCAGTCATCTCGTACACAGCCAGTTCGGCTGATGCCCCGAAACGGTTTTTAATGCTTCTTAGGATGCGGAAGGAATGCCTGGTGTCTCCCTCGAACTGGAGGACAACATCCACGATATGCTCCAGAACCTTAGGGCCGGCAATGGTGCCGTCCTTTGTAATGTGGCCGATGATTATGACGGGAGTGTTGGTCTCCTTGGCGAACCTCAGAAGAGAAACGGCGCACTCCTTCACCTGGGAAACGCTTCCGGCAGAAGATTCCACGGCTGTGGAGAAGATGGTCTGGATGGAATCTATGATCATCAGCTCAGGCTTTATGGCCTTTGCCTGGTCTAAGATATTGTCAAGGGAGGTTTCAGGAAGAATGTAGCAGCCGTCGTGGATACCACCCAGCCTTTCCGCCCTCATCTTTATCTGGCGGGCGCTCTCCTCGCCTGATACATAGAGAGTTTTGAGGCTTGGGTTGGAAAGCGGAATCTGAAGGCTGAGGGTGGATTTTCCGATGCCCGGCTCTCCCCCGATCAGAACCAGGGAGCCTTTAACCATACCTCCGCCAAGGACACGGTCCAGCTCACCCAGAGAACCGAAAGAAATCCTTTCCTCGCCTCCGTCGGCCTCGATTTCAGCCAGCCTTTGGGGCTTGGCGTTGACTCCCGGAGCCGCATAACTTTTGGAAGGGCCTCCATCGGAGCGGCTTACAACCTCCTCCACCATAGTGTTCCACTGTCCGCAGGAAGGGCACTGCCCCAGCCATTTCGGACTCTCATAACCGCAGTTGTTGCAGAAATACGCTTTCTTGACCTTTGCCATAACTATTATCTTCTCAAGACAAATATAACGTAAAATGGTTATATTTGTGAAAAGCAAAAATGCAATCTTTATGAAACGATTATTTCTTTTCTCAGCGATAGTGCTGGGCCTTATGGCTCCACTTTCCGCACAGGACTCTGATTTTGCAAGCAAGGTTGACGACTACGTAAAACAGGTTATGGAAACCTGGCAGATTCCGGGAGCTTCAGTTGCCGTGTCGGTCGACAACAAGGTTGTCTTCATGAAGGCTTACGGAGTAAAGGAACTCAGACCTGCAGACGGAGTGGGCTTTGCAGGAGTAAAGTACGATGAGTGCAAGTTTACCCAGGCCGGAGTCAAGCCTGTTGTCAACAAGCCGGGAGATCTGGTAAAGACATCTTCCATGTTCCAGATAGCCTCTGTGTCAAAGTCCTTTACGGCAACGGTGATGGCTCAGCTGGTTAACGAGGGCAAGTTCAAGTGGACAGATACCGTAAAGAAACTGCTGCCTGACTTTGAGATGTTCAAGGACAATCCTTATGTTTCAAACAACATGCTCGTAAGAGACGCCCTTCTGCACTCTACGGGCCTTGTGGATGAAGCCGGAACCTACTTCGGAAACCTGGGTTACGACAGGGAAGACACCTACAAGCTTCTGGGCTTCCTGAAACCAGGATTCAGCTTCCGCAGCGGCTATGACTACAACAACATCACCTTTGTGGTATGCTCCAAGCTGATAGAGAAATACACTGGCAAGAGCTGGGAAGACAATGTGCGTGAAAGAGTGTTCAAGCCTCTGGGAATGAAATCTTCCACGATGAATGCAGACGGCTTTGCAGCGGCAAAGGATGTGGTCACTCCTCACGACTACACTTATGCAGGAAATGGAAAGGTAGCGGTGCTTCCTCTCTACGGAGACGAGCAGGCTCTCAACTGGCTGACCGTGATCGGTCCGGCCGGCAGCCTTGTTTCCAATGTGGAAGACCTGATCAGGTACGCCCAGTTCCACTGCAACAACGGTTATATTGTCAATCGCGACAAGGAAGGAAACGTTGTGGATACAACCGTGGTCATGCCGAGAAAGGCAATGCTTCCTCTGCACCGCGGATATACCGTTGTAAGCCAGGACTCATCGATGATGAGACTTTACGGAATGTGCTGGTTCATAGAGCAGAACCACGACTACAAGCTTTACTTCCACACGGGAACCTCCTGGGGAGTTACAGCCATCTGCTACTATGTTCCTGAACTGAAACTGGCCGGATGCGTGCTGCTAAACTGCGAGGTCGGGGCAAATCCGAGATATGCGATTATGAGAAGAGTGATTGACCTTGTGCGTGGAGCCAAGGAGCCTCTCAGGGACTACAGCGCCGAGTACTGGAAAGACTACACCACATCCAGAGACAAGGCCCTCGCCGAGCAGAATGCAAAGCCGAAACCTGAGGTTCTTCCGGAGGTTGCAGACAAGAGCATCTTTGCCGGAACCTACACCAAGGAGGCTCCGTTCGGAGACATCATCATCACATACGAGAAAGGAAAACTTTACCGCATTCCTGTAAAGTTTGCTGACAGGAAGGAGTGGAAGAAAGAACTCAAGCACAAGAGCGGATGCACTTATGTCTTCCGAAGCGACGGACACGGCTTTGAGCTGACTTTCAGAATGGAAGACGGCAAGGTAACCGGATTTGACCAGGAATTCGGAGAAGGCGAGGAGAAGGCCTTCGGAGGTTGGACCAGAAAATAAAAGAATAGAGATATGAAAAGATTTTTCACTTCAATAATGTTGCTGGCGGCATTGCTGCTTTGCATTCCGGTTGTCGCTCAGACTCAGAAAAAGCCGGTGATTGGAATATCCTGCTCGATAGACGGAACCACCGTCGAGGTGGGAATGACTTACGTCAAAAGTGTAAGGAAGGCTGGAGGCATTCCATTCATCATTCCGATCACTACAAACGAAAAGGAGATAGACGAGTATCTTGACCGCATAGACGGTCTGCTTATGACCGGTGGAGAGGATGTAGGGGCACTGCTTTTCGGCGAGGAGCCTAGCCGCTTCCTTGGAGAGGTTGTTCCGGACAGGGACATTTACGACCTTACCCTGATCCGCAAGGCTGTCAAGAGGGGGATTCCGGTATTCGGCATCTGCCGCGGCATCCAGTGCCTTAACATCGCTATGGGCGGAGACATGATCCAGGATATACCTTCAGAGGTTCCTGATGCCATCCAGCACCGCCAGAACGCCCCTCGTTCATACGGCAGCCATACGATAAATATCGTCAAGGGTTCTCTAGTGGCCAAGCTTCTGGGAACAGAGAAAATCGCTGTTAATTCTTTCCACCACCAGGCCTGCGGAAATGTGGCTCCCGGCTACAAGGTAACCGCAAAGGCTCCGGACGGAATTATCGAGGCTATTGAGAGTGCAGACGGCAAGTCATTCGGTGTGCAGTTCCATCCGGAAGGATTCGTGTACTCTGGAAACAACACTTTCCTGCCGCTGTTCAAGCATCTGGTAAATCTTGCGGCAGAGTATGCTGCCAAAAAGTAATTACTCGGCTCTGCCGGAATCGGTGACGAGCCTGCAAATAAGACTGTTCAGGGAGTCTGCGCCAAGCAGGCTCTCTGCATTTATATGCATGCGGTATTTCCATACCTGGTCTTTTTCCTCCGGATTGTTGATTCTTTCAGAATAAGGGAAGCGGCTGCGGATTTTGGAGTCCAGGCTCATCCAGTCCTGGATGGAAACCATGGCAAACATACTGTCCTTTTTAAGGATGTTTTCTGTCTCCGCGATGCACTCCTGTTGTGTAGCGTCGAAGAAAGTCTGCTTCTTGTCTTCGGACGTGTAGCTGATAGTCTTTTTCTGCTGTCCCAGCCACATTCTCATTGTCTTTGACTGAGGAGTTGAAGAGTAGACGGCTCCCAGGTAAGGAGTCTGCTTCTTGTCCTCGGCCTTGGCTACAGGCAGAAGTCTCAGGCTCTCCCAGCCGTTGCCCCATCCCATCATGTTGGAAGTTGCCACAAGCTGAGGGATCATCTTCCTGTAAACAGGCTCTTCTTCCTTGGTGCAGACGTCTTCTTCTCGTATGCTGTAGATATCGAGATACCAGCTCATTACCCTCATTCTTTTTTTCCACCACATGAAGTTTTCCTCCTCCATTGCCTTCCAGTTGAAGACGGCGAATCCGTCCTTTGAGTCGTTCTTGAAAAGATGAGGGAACTTCCAGGTGTCCACACTGTTTTTGAGGACTCTCATCTGGAGTTCTCCCTTGATGGCAATGCCCTTGGAATGGGCGTAGAGAATTACATCGTTGAGCTGGTGGAACAGGTGGAACTGCAGCCAGATGTAGAACTGTGTCTTTTGGTGGATCTGCTGGATGAACTCCCATTTGAACTTGCCCAGGAAAGAATGGGCGGCGGCGAAAGTCTTGCTGAGGATCCGGTTGCCGAACGCCTGGCAGATGTCTTCCGAATATTTGCTGAAAGCCTCCCATCTGGAGAAGTCGGCGGTCTTGTAGGTATCTCTCAGGGCGCTGAATAAAGCATAGCCGTAAACCCAGTCTTTGTGCTCTCCCATAAACTTGTAGAAATCCGGATGGGCGGCATCTCTCTTGCCTCTTTCCAGGAAGATGTCTTCCAGGTATTTTTTCTTGAAGTAGTAGAGGTCTTCGTAGTCCACGGTGGCCCTGCGATTGAGGGATTTCATCTCCTGCCGGGCATCGTTTTCCTTCTGCTTGTCGCTGAGGCTCAACTGATTCAGGGAGAGATACAGCGGGTTGATTCCAAGAGATGTGATGCTTCTGTACGGATTGGAGTCTGCTCCGCTGAAACTATGGGCAGTATCGTTGACGGGGAGAATCTCCAGCACTCTTATTCCGGTTTTGCCGGCCCAGTCTATGATTGTTTTAAGGTCTTCTATACAGCCGCATCCGCTGCTGTTTGCCGTACGGAGAGAGAATACGGGAACGGAGCATCCTGCAAACTTGCGGAAAACAGGAGGAAACTTTACCTGGGAGTGTTCCTTTATGACAGTTTCGTTCTTCCCGATTTTTGGAATCAGAAACTCCCTTTCCCTGTCTTCAGGAAGAGTTTCAAAAATTGCTTCTCCTGTCTTCTGGTTGACCATTGCCAGCTTGTATTTCCAAGTCTGGCCTTCAAGGCCTTCGGTCGAGAAGCTGGCAATCCATTTCAGACCTTTCAGCCTGGCCATTTTCACCCCGTGTTCCGGCTTCCAGTTTCCAAGCCTCTTGCCCTCTCCGCAAAGAACTATCCTGCAGTCTTTCGGGACATTAGGGACAACAGCCCTGATTATAAGCTCGTAGTTCTCGTTGTGAGTCTGGGTGTAAGGGCTGTAGGTGGAGCCGTAGAAAACGTGGGCGAAAGGGTCGGTCAGGAAAGGAGCCTCCTCGGTATATTCCTGCCAGTGGTCTATGCTCTCGATTTTGGCGGTGGCCGAGTTAAGGGCGATTCGCCTTCCGCCTCCAACCTCGTAAGTGATTACCCCGTCTGGGCTTTTGACAAAATACTTGTAGAACAGTACCCTTTCTTTCAGAGAGTCGAACACTAGCCGGGCCTCCCAGAGAGTTTCTCCCGCCGGATTCTTACCGGCGTCTTCCATCTTGAACGCATTGTCGGGATAATAGTTTCCAAGAAGAGGGGAGGAGCCTGTGATGAAGACTTCCTCGCCGGGTTTGGTGTTGACTCTTACTCTGAAATATATGTTCATTTCGGTTGGATTTTTCTTTTCAGAACGGTATAGATTATCAGCGATATGACACCGGTCAGTATCATTGAAACCGCCTGGGATTCATGGCTTATGGTTGCGAACACCACTCCGTCGTTCCACGGCACGGCATAAATCTGGGAGGCTGCCAGCGCCATAATGAAATGGTAGGCTCCGATGCCACCCTGGACCGGAACGACCCATCCCAGGCTGCCCACAACCATAAGGAAGAGGGCGTCTTTCCATCCCAGCCCGGCAAGAACCGGAAAAGCCTTGATGGTGAAAAGGCTTGTCAGGAAGAAAGAACCCCACAGCAGAATTGTCAGGAGGAAGAAAAGCCATTTGTGCTTCATCTTGAAGGCCGCCTTCATTCCCTTCCACATATTGGACAGAAAGCCCACAACCTTCTTTCCCGCCTTGGTCTTTGAAAGCCTGTCTCTGAAGACATACGTCAGGACAAAAGCCAGAACTATGGCGGCGAGTACCGAGAAAATGACAATCAGCGATGATGTCGTGAATTTTCCTGAAGCCGGGTCCATCATATTGTTGCGGAAAAACTCCCCGAACTCGTTCCAGCACACGGCGGCGAAAACTACCGTAATTGTAATCAGGCAGATAAGGTCCCAGGCCCTTTCGGCCACAACCGTTCCCACCGCACCCTCGAAGGTGGTGTTTTTCTTCAGGGTTGAGACCACTCCGCAGCGGATGACTTCTCCCACTCTCGGGAACGCGAAATTTGCCAGGTTGCCGATAGTCACTCCGTGGTATGAAGGCCAGAAGGAAGACTCGGGATCTATCTGCGAGAGCATCATCTTCCATCTGTAGCCCCTGATGGAAAATTCCAAGAAGCCTACAAAGATGGCCAGGAGAATCCATTCCCACTTGCAGTCTGAGAGAGAATTGACGAATTCACCCCAGCTGATGCCTTTGAAACTGTAGTAGAGCAGCACGCAGGCAAGGGCGAGCATCAGCACATACTGTATAACATTTTTTGCGGAGAACCTTCTGGATTTATCTTGCTGCATAATTCTTTTTATCGCCAAAACAAATTTACGCAAAATAAATGATACCTTTGTAAACAAGCAAATATTGAAAGGTTATTATCGCGATGAAATCGATCATAGGAATTGGCAACGCATTGACAGACATCCTGACCGTGATGGAAGACGAGTCCATACTCAAGAAATACAGGCTCCCTGTGGGCAGCATGAACTGGGTGGATTCCTCTACCGCTTCAACCATCTGGAACGAGATAAAAGACAGGAAGATACAGATAATGCCCGGAGGAAGTGCCGCCAACACTATTACCGGAACGGCAGCGCTGGGAATCAGGAGCGCCTTCATAGGCAAGGTGGGAGATGACGAGCTGGGACGCCTTTTCAAGAAAGGGCAGGAGAAGATTGGCATATCTTCAATCCTTCTTCACGGCACCCAGAGCAGCGGAAGGTCTATGGTGTTCATAACCCCGCCAAACGCCGAGCGCACGTTTGCAAATTATATGGGAGCCGCCCTGGAGCAGGAGCCGGAAGATCTGAACGAAGGCTTCTTCGACGGCTACGACATTCTTCACCTGGAAGGATATCTTGTTCAGAACCACGATCTTGTAAGACGTGCCGTGGAGATTGGAAAGAAGTTCGGGATGACTATTTCGATAGATCTTGCCAGCTATAATGTGGTGGAGAGCAACTATGGCTTCCTCCACGATATAGTCGAGAATTTTGTGGATATAGTTTTCGCCAACGAGTCCGAGTCTAAATCCTTCACCCGCAAGGCGCCTGAAGATGCCCTGGATGAACTTGCCAGAGTCTGCAAGATAGCGGTTGTGAAGATAGGGGCGCAGGGTTCGTTTGTCAAGAGCGGAGACGAAAAATACAGGATAGCCCCGTTCCCGGCAAAGGCTGTGGACGCTACCGGTGCCGGAGACATGTTCGCTGCCGGATTCCTCTACGGATATTCCAGAGGCCTATCGCTTGATGTCTGCGGCAAGATAGGTTCTCTGGTGTCTTCAAAGGTTGTGGAAATCATCGGCACCAAGATGGACCAGGCCACTTGGGATGGAATAAAAAGCGGCATCGCTGAGATTATAGAAAAAGCATAGGATGAAGTGGCCTTTCAAGATATTGGCAATAATTGCTGCAGTGGCTCTGCTTCCTCTGCAGTACATCCTTTTGGCCAGAGTTTACAACTCTCTGGAGAAGAACCTGTACGTGACGGTGGACGAGTGCTTCAGGAATGCCGTGGAGGAGGAGTCGATGATGCGTTTCTATTCGCTGAGCGATTCCACCGCCTCCTTCTTCCCTTCGTCTAATGTCCTTATAGACATCGGGGAAACTCTGGAGAAGAAAGGGAGCTCGGTAAACCTGGATACCCTCAGGTCTATTTTTGCGGCCAATCTTTCAGCGAAAGAGCTTCAGACCCTGAGTTTCAAGATTGTCCAGACGGTCAACGACACCAATGTTTTCCGCACTGCAGATGATTTCCTGACAGACCCGGACAAGGAGAAAAGCACTTTCTCCTCTCTGTCCACACATATCGTCCCGACATCATCAGACCTCACAAAAGGAGTCGCGGCGATCATCACCAATCCGTACAGCGCCATCCTTCCAAGCCTGAAGATGCTGATAATCTTCTCTTTCCTGATAGCCCTGTTCGTGATTTTCTGCCTTTGGAAGATGATCCGCACCCTTAACAAGGTAACCTTCATCAACAACCTCCGCAAAGACCACACCTATGCGATGATCCACGATATGAAGACTCCGCTTTCTTCTATTATGATCATCGCCGAGGACTTCAAGGATAATCCGGACATCAACTCTGACCCCGACACGGTTGAACAGCTCAAGATACTCGATGACGAGTGCCGTCATCTGAACAGTATCTGCGAAAAAGTTATAAACGTTGCCAAGGTGGACAACAAGCGCCTCAAGTTCGTGTACGAGCAGATAGACCTGGAGCAGTTCTTCGACGGCGTGGCCTCAAGGCTGCAGGCGCTTTATCCGACCCCGTCCAAGGAAGTGGAGTTCTCTGCAGACCTTTCACAGGAGAAATGGCTGATAGCGGACCGCCTCTATCTTACCGAGATAATAGACAATCTGGTGGACAATTCCATCAAGTATTCTTCCCGCAAGGTGAAGATAGCTGTCAGAAGTGTCAAGAAGGGGAAATACACGGAACTTAGAGTAAAAGACGACGGTACCGGTTTTTCCAGAGACGCTTCCAAGCGCCTTTTCAAAAAGTTTGAAAGAGGGGAGAACACGGTTGGGATTTCCGGCCACGGAATTGGCCTGAACTATGTTTACCAGCTTATGAAGTTCTTTGGCGGATATGTTACGATAGACAGCCAGGAAGGGCTTTTCACAGAGGTGATTCTCGGATTTCCTTCCAGGCGACAGTATGAAATCGCGGAATAATAAAAATCAGGAGATATGATAAGACTGCTCATCGTTGAAGACGACACCAACCTCAGTTTCCTTATCAAGAAGAAACTGGAAAAGCAAGGCGACTACATAGTTGAAACCGCCATCGACGGAAAAGAAGGATTGAAGGCAATTGCCGCTTTCCGTCCGGACATAATTGTCTCCGACCTTGAGATGGGAGACGGAATGGACGGCAACACGATGATAGAGAAAATCAGGGAGACCAAGAACGATATTCCTGTCATCGTGCTTACCGGCAAGATGGAATTCCTCAAGCAGAGCGGCGCGAACATGTACCTCAAGAAACCTTTCAACGTTCAGCAGTTGGACCTTAACATAAAATCCATGCTCCAGCAGAAAGGCATTGGAACAGAGTCTGACAACATGTATAAGATCGGCAAGTTCACCTTCGACACATCAGCCAGAAGGCTCCTTCTGGACGGCGAGGAAATCCGCGTGACTCCTACCGGGGCCAAGGTACTGGAGATGCTTTGCCGCGAAAAGGGCAAGTGCGTGGACCGCAAGAAGATACAGGGCACCATCTGGGGAGACTACGACAACGAAAGCATCTCCCACAACCTGGATGTCCAGATAGACAAGCTCAGGGGCGCACTCAAGGCAGACCCCGATGTTTCAATCGAGATTATAAAGAAAACCGGCATCATCCTCAAGGGATAACGCCGGCTGGAAACCGTTATTCCTCCATCAATAGGTAAACACGCTGTCGCCGATGAATTCCCTCAGGACGGATGTCGGCGGAACCGCCTTCATTTCTTCAGGAGAAAGGGCAACCATACGGCCGAGGAAGTTAAGCAGCCTCAGGCTTTCCGCATAGGCGTAGCTCATTGGAGATATCCTTCTTAGAAGCGGCTCTGCAAAATACTTGAGCAGAGGCAGTTCGTAGAGCAGGGATGCGTTGAACATAATGTCTGCGTTTTCCTGGTAAGGGAAGATGTTCTTCCTCTCCCCGGCAATTACGCTCGGCCAGCGCATGATGGTTTCATCGGCACTGTATCCACGGAAGAAATGGTCTCTGACCATACGCCTGAGCATTCGGTTGTCCGTGGTTGAAATATAGTTGTTCTCGTCGATTGAGAGAGAGGTCAGGGCAGAGGCGTAAACCTTGAATTTTCTTTCATCCGGAATCCTTTCAGTAAGAACCGGATTCAGGGCGTGAATACCCTCCATGATCAGCACGTCTCCGTCTTTGAGCTTTATGGAGTTGTCTGAAAAGGTGCTCTTTCCTGTCTGGAAATCGAACTTCGGCATCCTCACTTCCTCTCCGTTGAGCAGTTTGGAAAGATGGTCGTTGAGCATATCAAGGTTGAGGGCATAGACGCTTTCAAAATCATATTCTCCCTTTTCGTCCTTTGGTGTAAGCTCCCTGTCTACAAAGTAGTCATCCATTCCGAGAACCACCGGATTCAATCCAAGTATCTTCATCTGGAGGGCGATTCTCTTGGAAGTTGTGGTTTTTCCTGAAGAAGACGGGCCGGCAATCAGCACTATCTTGACATCGTCTCTTCTCTCTCCTATCTTGTCCGCGATCCTGGCGTATTTTCTTTCGTGAAGAGCCTCGCAAATGGAGATGGCGATTTTGCCGTAGCCCTTGTTTATGGCTTCGTTCACTGTGGCGATATCCCTTACTCCCAATACGTTGCACCAGTTGCTGTATTCCTCGAATATATCCGCCAGCTTTTTCTGGTATTTCTGCTGAGGAAGGTTATAGGGAGCTTCCGGTTCCGGAGACTGAAGGCAGAATCCGTCGCTGTAAAGCTTGATGCTCCATCTGTCCAGGTCTCCCGTGGAATATACCATCGGGCCGTAGAAGTAGTCTCCGTAACCATCCATATAATAAAGGGTTACAAAGAAGTCTCCAGTCATCTCTGTCAGGCGCGCCTTGGCGTTCTGTCCGTGTTCGCGGAAGAGGTTGATCGCGCTGGAGTTCGTTCTCTTGGTCTTGATGAACGGAATGTCTTTCTTGACAAGTTCCCACATCTTCTTCTTGATGGCGCCGAGTTCTTCTTCCGTCATCGGAATGGTCTTGGAGAAATCGTCCTTAGACCTGAGCTCTCCGTACTGGCCGTTCGGAAGATGATAGTCCATGCACAGGATGCGGTCCGGGAACAGGTCGTGTATAACTTTCTGGCAAAGGAAGTTAAGAGAACGGTTATAGCACCTTCTTCCGTCTGCGCTGCGGTATGTTATGAAATGAATCGTGGAGGCAAGATAAAGCTGGGTTCCCAGTTCTTTAAGGTCGTGGTTGACATAGGCCGCCAGCACGTTCATGTTGTTCCAGTCGTAATCTATGATTTTCAGCAGCTCTTTCAGGCTGGTACCGGCTGCAACTTCGTAATACTTATTGTTGTTTGAGCAATATACTCTGACCTGTTCCATCTCTAGTGTCTTTATTGTTTGCAGAACGCTAAGTTATAAATCTATTTTGAATTGAGAATTTCTTTCAGGTATTCCCCGGTCACGCTGGCGGGGTTAACGGCTATCTGTTCAGGAGTTCCCTCGGCGATTATGCGTCCTCCGCCCTGTCCTCCTTCCGGACCCATGTCTATCAGGTAGTCAACACTTTTGAGAACATCCAGATTGTGTTCTATCACGATGATCGTGTTGCCTTTGTCCACAATTTTCTGGAGCACTCCCAGCAGCACCTTGATGTCTTCAAAATGGAGGCCGGTGGTAGGCTCGTCCAGAAGGAATATTGAATTTCCGGTGTCTTTCCTGGAAAGCTCGGCCGCAAGCTTCACTCTCTGGCTCTCTCCGCCGCTGAGGGTGGTGGACGGCTGGCCAAGTTTCACATAGCCCAGGCCCACGTCTTCCATCGCCTTGAGCTTTGGGTAAATGGACGGGATGGACGAGAAGAACTTTGTGGCTTCGCTGATGGTCATTTCCAGAACGTCATTTATATTCTTGCCCTTGTACTTGACTTCCAGCGTTTCCGAATTGTATCTCTTGCCGCGGCATTCCTTGCAGGTGACATAGACGCTTGGCAGATAGTGCATCTCGATGGTTTCCACACCGGCTCCCTTGCAGACCTCGCATCTTCCGCCTTTGGTGTTGAAGGAGAACCTTCCGGCCTTGAAGCCTCTTATCTGGGCGTCCGGTGTCTTTTCGAAGAGTTTCCTGATATCGGAGAACACGTTCACGTAAGTTGCCGGGTTGGAGCGCGGAGTCCTCCCGATAGGGGCCTGGTCCACGACAATCACCTTGTCTATATTCTCAAGCCCCTCAATGCTCTTGTAAGGCAGCGGCCTGTCCAGAGCGCGGTAGAAGTGGTTTGTCAGTATTGGCATCAGCGTCTGGTTTATCAGCGATGATTTTCCGCTTCCGCTCACTCCGCTCACGCCCACCAGGCATCCCAGCGGAACTTTCAGGTTCACGCCCTTGAGGTTGTTGCCGGAAGCTCCACTCAGGGAGAGGAACTTGCCGTTTCCCTTGCGCCTTTGTTCCGGTATCCCGATTTTCTTAAGCCCCCTCAAGTATTCGGCTGTCAGGCTGCCCAGCTTTCTGACCTTTGCCACCGGCATTTTCTTCAGTTCAGAAGGGGTGAGGCTGAAAAGAAGTTCTCCGCCTTTGTCTCCGGCTCCGGGGCCCAGGTCGATCAGCCGGTCGCAGCTGAGCATCGTTTCCGCGTCGTGCTCTACCACCATGACCGAGTTGCCCTCTTCGCGGAGCTGCTTGAGAGAGTTAATCAGCTTTATGTTGTCTCTCTGGTGAAGGCCGATGCTCGGCTCGTCCAGTATGTAGAGCACATTTACCAGTTTGCTGCCTATTTGGGTGGCGAGCCTTATTCTCTGGCTCTCGCCTCCGCTCAGGGAGGAAGTCCCGCGGTCCAGAGAGAGGTAGTCCAGTCCAACGGCGCTAAGGAACCCTACTCTGTCCCTGAGTTCCTTTATTATGTCTCTGGCGATGGTGTTCTGCCTTTTGTCCAGCACCTTAGGAAGATTTTCGATCCACTGCTTGAGGGTGGATATGTCCATAGCCGCAACCTGGGCTATGTCCTTGCCGTCTATCTTGAAGTACAGGGCCTCTTTCTTGAGTCTTGTGCCGCCGCATTCCGGGCACGGGATCTCTTCTATGTACCTTTCTTTGAGCTGGTCTTTCTTCTTGCTGTCAACCTCCTCCTCTTCCTCGCTCTGGCGCATCTTGGCGGCCGCTCCCGGGAAAGAAGCGAGCAGCGTTCCGTCTGAAAGGCTGACTCTGAACAGTTCCTGGGTTCCATAGAGAATCATGTTCATCACGTCTTCTGGAAGGTCTCTGACAGGAGTGTTGAGGGAGAAGTCATATTTTTTTGCCATCGCTTCCAGCACCTTGAAAGTGTCGCAGTCGCGGTATTTGCCAATCGGGATTATGCCTCCTCCGTTTATGGACTTTGAAGGGTCGGGGATTATCCTGTCAAGGTCTATCCGGGTTATGTAGCCCAGGCCTTTGCAGACAGGGCAGGCTCCCTGCGGAGAGTTGAAGGAGAAAGTGAAAGGCGCAGGCTCGGGAAGAGACTCTCCGCTCTCGGCGTCGGTCAGGTGCATGGAGAAGAACCTCATCTGTTCATCTTCCTTTCCGAGCCTTATAATGGCTACCGTTCCCTTGCCTCTTTCCAGAGCGGTGTTCACCGATGTGTAGATTCTCTTGGCGTCTTCTTCGGAAGGAATGATCTTGTCCACCACCAGCTCTATGAAATGGACTTTGTACCTGTCAAGCGGCTTTACGTCCGCCAGCTCGTAGAGTTTTCCGTCGATTCTTACCTGGGTGAACCCTTTTTTCAGAAGTCCGTCCAGAAGTTCTTTGTAATGGCCTTTTCTGCCGATTACAAGCGGAGCCAGCAGATAGCATTTCTGCTTGCTGTATTCGCTGATTATCAGGTTTGTGATTTGTTCGGCAGTGTGCTTTACAAGCTTTTTGCCGGTTATCGGCGAATAGGCGTCAGACGCCCTGGCGTAAAGCAGCCTGAGAAAGTCATAGATCTCGGTGATTGTGCCCACGGTTGAGCGGGGATTGCTGCCGGTGGTTTTCTGTTCTATGGCGATGATAGGGCTGAGGCCTGTGATGCTCTCCACCTTTGGCCTTTCCAGTATGCCGATAAACTGCCTGGCGTATGCCGACAGGGTTTCCATATAGCGCCTCTGGCCTTCAGCGTATATGGTGTCGAAAGCCAGGGAAGACTTTCCGCTTCCGCTAAGACCGGTTATTACCACGAACTTTCCCCTGGGGATGGTCACGTCTATCCCCTTCAGGTTGTGTTCTTTTGCTCCTATGACCTCTATGCTGTCCATTAAAAATCCAGGTTGAATCCTCTCCAGACATCTTCCCTCAAGTAAGGGTTGTGCGCAAGCTCTTCTTCCATAGTTGTATCAGGGCCGTGTCCCGGCCAGATTGTGGTATCTGGACTGATTGTCCCGGCAATAATCTTGACCAGAGAATTGTACATAGCCTTGCTGTCGCCCTCCGGAAGGTCTGTCCTTCCGCAGCTTCCGGCAAACAGGGTGTCTCCGGTAAAGCACATTTTCTCTTCAGGGCTGTAGAACAGGACGCTTCCCCAGGTATGGCCTGGAGTGGATATCACCTTCAGCGACGAATTTCCGAAAGTCACGCAGTCTCCGTCTGCCAGGTCTCTGGTTTCAAGAGAAGGCTCCTTTATCGCGATGGAGAACAGAAGGCAGGTGTTTTTTGCCACTTTCAGAAGTTCCTTGTCTGAAGGGTGGATATATGTCGGGATACTGTATGTGTCTGTAATGAATCGGTTGCCCATGACGTGGTCAAAGTGGCCGTGGGTGCAAAGCAGCTTGACAGGCTTCAGCCCTTCGGAGGCGATGTACTTTACAATCCTGTCCTGTTCGCTCTTGCTGCTGATGCCCGGGTCGACTATCACGCATTCTTTGGTCTGGTCTGAAAGAATGTAGCAGCACTCTCTCAGCTCGTTCAGGTAAAACTGTTTGACTTTTATCATTGTCTTGGCTTTTTTCTTTTCACACCCTTGAGCATTGGAACAAAACTCATTTTGGAGACGTTTCTGGCCTTGAACTTTCCGTCCGGCGTCTTGACAATCACTTTCAGGATTTGCTTTTTCTGCCCCGTCTTTTCACCTTCCTTTTCGTCTACCGGTATGACCAGCCTTCCTCCAGGCTTGAGTTGCTTGAGAAGAGAGGCGGGCACTTCCGGCGCTCCGCAGGTTACCACTATGCCGTCGAACGGAGCTTCCTCCTCCAGCCCGGCAAAGCCGTCTCCCAGATAAAGATGGAGTTTTCCGGACACTATCTTTGAAGACGTGGACAGGGTCTGCTCTTCATCGGGGAACAGGTATCCTGCCTGAGAGAGGTTCTTCTCTGCCTGGCGGAAAAGGTCTTCCTGCCTTTCGATTGAATAGACATTAGCGCCGAGGTAGAAAAGCACAGCGCTCTGGTAGCCGCATCCGGTTCCTATTTCCAGAATCTTGTCTCCCGGCTTTAGTTCCAGAAGCTGTGTCTGGAGAGCCACGGTGGAGGGCTTGGATATAGTCTGCCCGGCCTCTATGGCTACCGGAGTGTCCAGATATGCCTGGTCCTCCAGCCCTTTCTGCACGAAAAGGTGTCTGGGAACAGCCCCGATGGCTTTCAGCACCTTATCGTTGAATATGCCGCAGGATTTAAGCTGCCGCTCCAGAATGCTCCTTCTGCCCTTAAAAAGCAAAGTGTCTTTGTCGCCGATGCTCATTGGCTGCAAATTTAACGAATCTGCGTTGAATTTATTTAACGCCCGTGTTGATGTTGTACAAGATTATTGCTAAATTTGCTTAAACTTCAATCAATAGCTATGCATATCGGAATCGCAGGAAACATTGGCAGCGGAAAGACTACACTGACAGGGCTGCTGGCGAAGAATCTGGGCTGGGTCCCAAAGTATGAACCGGTTGACAACAACCCTTATCTGGAAGACTTCTACAACGACATGCCTCGCTGGTCGTTCAACCTTCAGATCTATTTTCTGAACAAGAGATTCCAGGAGGTGGTCAACATCCGGAATTCCAAAGACAATGTCATCCAGGACAGGACAATCTACGAGGATTCCTGCGTGTTCGCGCCAAACCTCCACAAGATGGGGCTGATGCCTACCAGAGACTACCAGAACTACAAAGACCTGTTCTCTCTGATGATTTCTCTGGTGCAGCCGCCTGATTTGATGATTTATCTGCGTTCTTCCATAGAGCATCTTGTGTCCAACATCCAGAAGAGGGGCCGCAAGTACGAGGAGGGTATACGCCTGGATTATCTCAAGGGCCTGAACGACCTCTATGAAGAGTGGGCCGAGAACTATAAGGACGGCAAGCTTCTGATTATCGATGTGGACAAGCTGGATTTCCAGAACAATCCCAAGGACTTGAGTTCCATCATTGACGCCATACAGGCTGAACTGGGCGGACTGTTTACGGAATAGTTATTTCTTGAGCCAGTTTTCAGGATTCTGTTTCTGTGTCCCGTTCCAAAGCTCGAAGTGTATCTCCGGGCTTTCCTGGTTGCTGTCAATCGTTCCTATGACAGTTCCCTGGGCCACTTTCTGGCCGCTCTTTACGCTTACCTTCCCCAGCTTGCAGTAGAAGGTGAAGAACTTGCCGTGTTCAATAAGCACGCAGTGGCTGTAACCTGGTATAACTATAATCTGCTTGACCACTCCTTCGAATACGCTGTAGACCTGGCTTCCCTTAGGCACAGATATGTTGACTCCGTTGTTGAACGGAAGAGTCACTCCCTTTATGGTCGGATGCGGATGAGAGCCGAAGCCTTCCACTATCATGCCCTTCTTCACAGGCCAAGGAATATTGCCCTTGTTGCTTTCGAAAGAACCGCTGAGCTTTGCGCTTTCTGGAGTCTCGGCGTATGTCTTGCCGGAAGACCCGCTTTTGGAAGCGCCGCTTTTTTTGGCAGCCTCGGCCGCCTTTTTTCTTTCCGCCGCAATAGCCTGGGAAATAAGGCGTTCAATCTCCTTGCTCAGGCGGTCTGCCTGCTGCTTTTTCTTCTGGAGTTCCTGGGTGTACTTTTTCTGCTGCCTGGCGAGAGTGTTGGCGTAGGCCTTGCTCTTGTCCTGGTCTTTCTTGAGCTTGTTGTACTCTTCGGTTGTAGCCTGCTGGTCTTTTATCTTCTCGGCCTGGAGATGTGACAGTTCGCTTCTCTCTCCCTCCATTCTTCTGGTGTCTTCCCTTATCTGCCTTGCCATTTCGGACAGGGAGGCGGAGTATTTCTTGAGGTAGCTCCATCGGCGATAACCCTGCTCGACATTTTCGCTGGCAATGATGTACATAAACCACTTCCGGGTGTCGCGGTTGCGGTAAGCCTTGATTATCATCCTCTTGTAGGCGGCCCTGAGGCTATCCAGACGGGCGTTCATTATCTCGATGGCCCTGGTTTTTCCGGAAATCTCGTCGCTCTGCCTCTTGATGTCTTCTTCCAGACGCTCGATCAGTTTTTTTCTGGTATCGACCTTCTTGTTTATCAGCTTGAGTTCTGTGAGGGTGTTTTCCCTCTGCTTCTTGGTCTCGGAAATCTGCTTGTCCAGGAACTTGATGTCTTCCTGGAGTTTTCCGGCCTCCTTCTTTTTGCTCTCGATGGTCTTGTTCTGTGCAAGGGCTGCTGACGGGACAGTCAGAAGCGCGGCAGCCATAGCCGCCGTAACCGCAAATACCGTTTTCCGCCAGAGTTTCATATCAGTCTAGTTGCCTTTTTCGTTCTGCTGCAGGGCTGTCGTCTTTTCGATCCTTGCGCTTATCTTGTCCACCTCTGCCTGGTCCCCGCTCTCTGCCGCCTTCAGCAGGGCTTTCTTGTAGTACATCAGGGCCAGGTCGTATTCTTTGACAGAGGTCAGTATGTCTGAATAGCGGGTAAGGATGCCGGAATCGTCAGACCCGCCGTAAGCCACAGCCTGCTGCATGTATTTCTTGGCTTCCTCCACGTTTCCGTTCAAAAACAGCACCCAGGCGTAGGTGTCCAGGTAATGCCATTCTCCGGAAGAGTTCTCAACGGCGGCCTTTGACATGGAAAGAGCCTTCTGCAGAGTTTTCCTGTCCGGAATTTTGTCCGTGCTGCCGGTTGCCAGATACCAGGCGTAGTTGTTGAGCACGCCAGGATTCTTCGGGTCTATCTTGAGCGCCTTGTCATAATACTTGAAGGCCGTCTTGTCGTCATTCTTGCTGTGGTACATATCTCCCACCAGAGAATAAATCTGGAGAAGCGTGGAAGTGTCCCTGAGCTTCTTTACCGCCTTCTCCTGCGACAGGAGAGTCTGGATTGCGGCGTTGAACTTTTTCAGGTTCAGCTCGGCGAACGCCTTGAACTGGAAAAGGTCCGGCGCCTGGTCAGGAAACAGCGTCATCGTTGAATCGGAAAAACTTTCCAGCCTCTCCCAGTTTTCCGTGCTGTAGAGGAAAGACATCATGTTTCTCCTGATGTAAGGGTCCTCGGGATAATATTTCAGAATTCCGTCAAGCACCTTTCCTGCCTTCTGGAACTCTCCGTATCGGGAGAGCATTATGGCGCTGGAGATCGCAACGGCGCTGTCAGCCGGGGCCGAAGCGGCGTATTCCTCGATGCACTCCGCCATTTCGTTTCTGTACTGCTGGTAGAAGACAGGATCTTTCAGCACCTCCTCCAGATGCTCTTTCTTTATGTCCGCGCCGGTGTAGCGGTTAGAAAGAAAAGACTTCAGGTAAGCCAGGTAAAGCGGATAGTTCTTGTACCTTCTGAAGGTTTCCATCTTTCCGTAAAGGGCGGGGATGTAGTCTGGGTCGTTTTCCAGTGCCTTGCTGTAATACACCAGCGCGGAAGAGTCTTTTCCCAGACCAGCATAGAGGTCGGCGATGTAGGTTTCATACATCTGGTTTGGAGTGATTTCATCTGCCTTTGCCAGCACGTCTATGGCTTTCTGGTGCTCCCTTCTGGAAGTATAGACCTTGAACCTGGCCATTGTGGATTGCTCGTTGGGGCCGATAGCCTTTTCCAGCTTGTCGGCCAGTTCCAGAGCCTTGTCAGACTGACCCCTCGGCGTATAGAGGTTGATCAGCGCCACATAGGAGTCCGGCTTAGTGGGGAAATTCTTTATCAGCGACTCGTGAAGCTTTATGGCGGAAGTGATATCGTTGTTCTGCAGATATATGGCTCCCAGGGTAGCCATATAGTAGTAGTTGGCGCTGTCTATCTGGGCCGCTTCCCTGAGCTGCTTTTCCGCCTGGAGATAGTCTCCCTCTCCTATGGCGATTTTCGCCAGCATATAATAGGCGGCATCGTTTTTACTGTTGAACTCAAGAGCCTTGCGGCAAAGCTCCGTTGCCTTTTGAGTGTCGTGCAGATTGAAAGCCATCGACGCCTCTATCATGCAGGAGTCGCTGGCCGCTGTCTGCCGAAGGTTTTGGCCCCGGGATGCTGTGACACTCCATAACAGGCACAATGTCACGGAAAATATGGAAAAAACAAGCCTCATACGATACAGACAAAATTAGCAAATAATGTGCTAACCGTCTCCAGTTATCTTCAGATTCATTAAATTTGTGTTGCTTTTGCAACCTTTCATCGTAGAATTGCATCTTAATGTCAGACGAGAAAAAGACACGGGAACTTCAGGACCCTTATTCCAGCTTGGTTGCCAAGTGCAGAAAGCAGGACAGAAGGGCGCAGAGAGAGCTTTACGAAAAGCTTTCTATGAGGATGTTCCCCGTCTGTCTGCGCTATATGGGAGAAAGGGAACTGGCCCGGGACGTGCTTCACGACGGTTTCATAACTCTTTTTTCCAAGCTTTCAGACTATCGCGGAGAGGGAATGTTCGAAGGATGGGCCAGAAGGATATTCGTTACGGCCTGCCTGATGCAGCTCCGCAAGACTGACATTCTGAAGCAGGCCGTGCAGATAGACGGAGAGTCCTCCAAGGCCGAAGCGACTCTGGAACTCGATCCTGAAGAGACGGCGCAGATGGATGCCGACAAGCTTATGGAAATGATAGTTTCCATGCCGGACGGCTTCCGCACGGTTTTCAACCTCTACGCCATTGAGGGTTTCTCCCACAAGGAGATTTCCAAGATGCTGAACCTGAGCGAAGGAGGCTGCCGTTCTCAGTTAAGCAGGGCAAGAGCCTGGTTGCAGGAGAGAATCAGCAAGTTGAACTCGTCTAAAGAAAAAGCGAAGTGAGAAAGTTAAAAGACATACTGGACAAGGGCCTGGACAAGAAATGGCAGCTCACAGAGGAGGAGTCTTCTTCCCTTTGGGAGTCTATTTCACAGTCGCTGCCGTCATCCGCTCCGAAGAAGGGAGGATATCTCTACTGGACGGGTGCCGCCGCCGCTGTGGCTGCCACTGTTGTCGCGGGCTTTTTCCTTTTTAAGTCACCTTCTTCTGACCCAACCCCTTTCCAGCCTGAAAACACACCTATTGAAAAAACTACAACCTTGGCTGAAGGGAACGGGGCAAACAGTGCCATTGAGGTTAAGCAGGAGAAGGATGCTCAGAATCCTGTGCTGGCCTATGCCGCAAAACCAGCCGCAAAGGGCCGGCAGGGAATCTCTGAGGCAGATAGTCCAAGTGTCTCCAAACCAGAAGAGGCTCCTTCAGCAGTCGCTGAGGTATCTTCAGAAAAAGAGGATGTTTCTGTCCCGTCAGAGAAAGAGGCGGTATCAGAGCCTTCACAGACGGAAACTGTTTCAGAGCCGTCACAAAAGGAAGTTGCTTCAAAGCCTTCTGAAAGCACCTCTGTATTAAAGAAGAACACTTCCTCAAGGAAGAACCGCAGAGACTATTCGGACAATCCGGCATTTGGCAGGAGGTTCTCCCTGTCCGCTTCTTCCAACTTCTCCCAGAGGAGCAAGATGGACGGTTCCTCAAATCCTATGGTCAAGGCTCTGGCCGAAAAGACAAGCTATGTGATGTACTCCCACGCTCCTGTAATCGAACAGGTTTCCGGAGTGTCCTATTCTTTGCCTCTGAACTTTGGCGTAGGAGTCAACTACAAGATTAACCATTATTTCTCTGTAGGCTCGGGAATCACTTACTCCTACATTCACAGCAAGTATGACGGCAGAGTCAACATGACCAACTACAGCATCAAGCAGAGTGTTCACTATGTTGGCATACCTTTGAACCTGTATGTAAATCTCGGCTCAGTCGGAAACCTTGATTTCTATGCCGCAACGGGCGGAACTATAGAGAAAGGATTCAAGGCCAATTACCAGATGACTTCCTTCAACGGCAAGACCACTTCTTCCGACGGAACAGTTAAGGGAGTGCAGTTCTCGGTAAGGGCTTCTGCCGGTATGGAATACCGCTTTGGCCAGAGCAAGAGCGTCGGTATTTATCTCGAGCCGGCAATGGTTTACTATTTCGACTCCAAGATACCTGCCAGCATACGTACAGACCAGCCTCTTCAGATCGAGGCTCAGGCCGGCGTAAGATTCCATCTGAAATAATCGCGGAAAAGATTTGACAAGGCGGGCTGTTAGAGAGAATTTTTCTTTAACTGTCTTGCCAGGTTGTTGGCAAAGACGAAGTCGTTAAGAGGCTGGCAGTCTGAGTCCATTATCTGCCTGTTGTTTCCCTCCCATACGAGATTTCCCTTGTGAATGAACCCGATATGGTCTCCGATTTCCATAACGGAGTTCATGTCGTGAGTGTTGATGACCGTAGTTATCTGGTACTCTTTTGTGATTTCCTGGATAAGGCGGTCTATCACGATGGAGGTGGTAGGGTCCAGGCCCGAGTTAGGCTCGTCGCAGAACAGATATTTCGGGTTCATCGCGATGGCTCTGGCAATACCCACCCTTTTCTGCATGCCACCGGATATCTGGTTGGGATAGAGGTGGTTCACATTCTCCAGGTTTACTCTCTTGAGGCAGAAATTCACTCTTTCAAGCTTCTGTTCAAAGCTCCAGTCCGTGAAGAAATCCATTGGAAACATCACGTTTTCCTGGACGGTGGCAAAATCGAACAGGGCGCTTTCCTGGAACAGCATTCCCATTTCGCGGCGGAAAAGTTTCTTTTCCTTGAGCGGCATGCTGGTAAAGTTCTTGCCGTCGTAGAGTATGTCTCCCTTGTCCGGCTCGTACAGGCCCACGAGGTTTTTCAGAAGAACGGTCTTGCCGCTTCCGCTGGCCCCGATAATCAGCGAACATTCTCCGGGCTGGAATTTGATGTTGATGTCGCTGAGCACCGGCTTGCCGTCGAACTCCTTATATAAACCTCTGACTTCTATCATATTCCCAAAACAGTTATAGCAGGAGTTTGGTAAGAATAAGGTCGAATACCAGAATGAGTGTGCTGGTGACGACAATGGCCTTTGTGGAAGATCTTCCGACTCCCAGAGAGCCACCCTTGGCATAATAGCCGAAATAGGCGGCTATGGATGTTATTATGAAGCAGAACACCGCCATCTTGATCATAGAGTAGAAGATATACCATTCCCTGAAGGCGAACTGAAGGCCCTCGATGTATTGGGCAAGGGTTATGATGCCGGTTAAGGCAATCAGTATTCCGCCGCCCAGAAGACCTATGAAAAAGCTTGTGAGCATCAGCAGCGGACTGAAGATGGTTGCTGCGCAAATCTTCGGGAGAATCAGATAGTTGGCCGAGTTGACACCCATAATCTCCATGGCGTCTATCTGCTCGGTGATTCTCATGCTGCCGATTTCGGAAGAGATGCTGGAACCCATCTTTCCGGCAAGGATCAGAGCCACCATCGTTGAACAGAATTCCAGCACCAGAGTTTCCCTGGCCATCACTCCCACATAGTACTTTGGGATGAAAGGACTTTCCAGGTTGTTGGCTGTCTGGATGGTGATAACCGCTCCGATAGAAGCCGAAACAATGAACAGCAAAAGCAGAGAAGCCAGAATCAGCTTCTGTGACTCCGTCCAGAACTGCTTGCGGAAGATGCTCCATTTTTCCGGTTTGCGGAAAACCCTGGCCATCAGCTGGCAGTACTCTCCTGTTATCTGGAACAAATTGTTCATTGCTCTGCGACTTCTGCTCTTGAAGGTGCAATTTACTCAAATTTGGAAAAAATCACTAAATTTGAATAATGAATATTTTATACAATATCGGCATTTGGGCCATCCAGCCAGGAATATGGATAGCCTCTCTGTTCAGCCGTAAGGTCAAGTCTTACTATGCTGGCCGCAAGGGGCTTGTCAAGAAGATAGAAGACACGTTCAAGGATGTCAGGGAAGATGTTGTCTGGTTCCATTGCTCTTCGGTGGGCGAATTCGAGCAGGCCCGTCCTCTTATCGAATGGTACAAGGGCTCTCGTCCTGAAATCAAGATACTCCTGACGTTCTTCTCTCCGAGCGGCTATGAACTGAGGAAGAACTATTCCCTTGCAGACTGGGTGTTCTATCTGCCGACAGACACTGCTTCCAATGCCCGCAGACTGGTTTCGGCTATAAAGCCCAAGAAACTGATATTCACAAAGTACGATCTTTGGAACAATTATATCTCCAAGGCCCGCAAGTCTGGATGCAAACTCTATCTTGTCTCGGCGATTTTCCGCAGATACCAGCCTTTCTTCAAGTGGTGGGGAGGCTTCTTCCGCAGGATGCTGAAGAATTTCTCGGCGATATTTGTCCAGGATGAAGAATCGAGGAAGAACCTGGAATCCATCGGGATAAAAGACAATGTGACTGTGGCGGGAGACACCAGGTTCGACAGGGTTGAGAAGATAGCTTCGCAGAGCAAGGAGTTCCCTGTTATAGAGGCCTTTGCAAAAGATTCGTTCACGATTGTAGCCGGCAGCAGCTGGCTTCCTGACGATGAACTGATAGCCGAGGTTATGAAGAATTTCTCCAAGGTTAAGCTCATCGTGGCCCCCCACGAAATACACAAGGAGAGGATAGACAAGGTTCTGGAAGTTTATCAGCCATACGGCACCATAAGATATTCAGAGATTGAAGAAGACGCCCTGAGGGAGACCGTCAGCGAGTCTGCCCCGTCTTTTGCCCAGGGCAAGAGGGTTCTCGTGATAGACTGCATCGGCATTCTTTCCTCCCTGTACCGCTATGCAGATTTCGCCTACATAGGCGGTGGCTTCGGCGTTGGCATACACAACACTCTGGAAGCCGCGGTTTACGGAGTTCCGCTGGCTTTCGGGCCAAACTACAAGAAATTCAAGGAAGCAATAGACCTGATAGAATGCAACGGAGCCACCAGCGTCTCTTCCGCCTCGGAACTCTACCAGGTTCTGGACAACTGCGTCAAAGACAAGGAACTGCGCGATTTCCGCGGCCGCTCCTGCCGCCAGTATGTGGAAAAGAATCTTGGCGCTACCGAAAAGATTGTTTCTGTAATTGAAAAATAACATATCCAATATGAAGAGTATCCTTAAAGTTTTTCTGCCTCTGGCTATGATGGCCGTGTTTTCTCTTTCTGCCTGCAGATGCTCTGCCGGGAAAAGCGCTTCTTCCGCTCAAAGAGATCCTGTAAAGCCAGACCATCTTTGGAGTTATGACGGCACCATTCAGCCTGGAGCAGCATCCATCGACGAGTATCTTCCTCTTCTGCAGGGAAAGAGAGTCTGTCTTCTTTCCAACCAGACGGGCATAATGCTCAAGAAGGGAAAGGAGCTTCCTGTAGAACTTCTGGTGAGCGACGGAAGTGACGCCATGGACAAGATGCCTAAGAACCTTTACACCCACGTTCTGGACACTCTTCTTAGCCTGGACGTGAATATCGTGTGCCTGATGAGTCCTGAACACGGCTTCCGCGGCACGGCCGATGCTGGTGAGCACGTTTCTTCAGGCGTGGACCTGAGCACCGGAATCCCGATCCGTTCTCTCTACGGCGCCAAGATGACTGACAAGGAGATGATGGAAGGCTTTGACGTGATGCTTTTTGACCTTCAGGATGTAGGCGTGAGGTTTTATACCTACTACGTGACCATGATAAGGATGATGGGCAAGTGCGCCAAGTTCAACATTCCTTTCATCGTCCTGGACAGGCCTAACCCTATAGGATTCCTCACCGACGGCCCTATGCTCGACCGCAAGTTCAAGAGCGGAGTGGGCGGCCTTCCGATACCTGTGGCTCACGGAATGACAATGGGCGAGCTCGCCTATATGGCAAACGAGAAGGGATGGCTCAATTTCCCTTCCAAAGATACCTGGGAACCGGACCCTGGCCTCAAGTGCGACCTGACGGTGATCAAGTGCAGGAACTACCGGAGAAACTCTCACTACCGCCTTCCTGTAAAGCCGTCTCCGAACCTTCCGAACATGCGCAGTGTGTATCTCTATCCTTCAACCTGCTACTTTGAAGGCACAAGAATCAGTCTCGGAAGAGGGACAACCGTTCCGTTCCAGATTTACGGAGCTCCGGAAATGTCCACCACATCCTTCCAGGGCAGAAGCCCTTACGGCTCAGACGCCAGGGTTCCGGCGGAATACAAGTTCACCCCGAGAAGCATTGCCGGCGCAAAGAACCCTCCGCTTCTGGACAAGGAATGCACGGGCGTAAGCCTTGCCGATATTCCTCTCAACCGCATCAACGACGGCAAAGTCAACCTTACCTACATCATCGATGCCTACATCGGATGTGGCAGCAAGGGCAACGAGTTCTTCACCAGGATGTTCGAGCTTGAAACCGGTCAGGAATATGTGAGAAAGACCATTATCGAGAAGGCGGACAACCAAGGCTGCAACGCCGGAAAGCTAGCCAAGGAACTCCAGGAGACTTGGGAAAAAGACATCAAAACGTTCAAGAAAGAACGCTCTCCGTACCTGCTTTACAAATAATCAGCGGGGCCACTGGCCAAGTTCCAGATCTGTGATATCACGGCCTTCCACCTTGAAGCGGAGGGCCGTTCTTACGTTGTGAAAGCCCATCTGTCCGCAGGCACCCGGATTCATCACGAGCATTTTACGGTCAGAATCTTCTTTGGAGAAATTATGCGGGTCGTTCATCACCCTGAGGATGTGGGAATGGCCGCAAAAGAAGATGTCCGGATGGATCTGATGGATGAGCTGATATGCCCTGTAGTCGTAGCGGGCAGGGTAGCCTCCGATATGGATCATCAGGCAGTCCAGGTCTTCCAGCTTGAAATGCTGGTAGAGGGGAACTTCCAGGCGTATGTCCTGGTCGTCGCAGTTGCCGTAAACGCCTATGACAGGCTTGAAGTTTTTGACCTCCTCAAGAGTGTGGATGCTGCCCCAGTCACCACAGTGAAGGACAACATCCACGTCTTTGAGAAAGTCTTTAAGCTCAGCTCCAAAGTAGCCGTGAGTATCTGATATGAGTCCGACCTTTTTCATCGCTGAGCTTTGTTTTTTTTACCAGATGCGGGCTCTCTTTTCAGGAGCGAGATAGAGTTTGTCTCCTTCCTTGATTCCGAAGGCCGCATACCACTCGTCGATCTGAGGAAGAGCTGCGTTCACTCTGAACCTTGCGTTGGAGTGAGGGTCGTTCAGAACCTGGTTGCGGATGTACTCGTCTCTGAAGTTAGCAGCCCAGATGAAGCCGTAGGAGATGAAGAATCTCTGGTCTGGAGTGAAGCCGTCCTTCTCTCCGAGAGGGTTCTGCTTCATTGCGTTCTGGAATGCCTGGTAAGCGATGTGCAGACCGCCGTTGTCGCCGATGTTCTCGCCGAGGGTGAGTCTTCCGTTGATGAATACTCCCGGAAGAACTTCCTGAGTGGAGAAGAAGTCAGCAAGAACAGAAGTCCTCTCGTCGAACTTGGCTTTGTCTTCTGCTGTCCACCAGTTGTGCATGTTGCCATCCTTGTCGAACAGGCTGCCCTGGTCGTCGAAGCCGTGGCTCATCTCGTGGCCGATTACAACTCCGATTGCTCCATAGTTAGCGGCGTCGTCAGCTGCCGGGTTGAAGAATGGCGGCTGGAGAATTCCTGCAGGGAAGCAGATCTCGTTGGTTGTAGGGTTGTAGTATGCGTTGATGGTCTGAGGAGTCATAAGCCACTCGGTCTTGTCGACAGGCTTTCCAACCTTGCGGTCAATCATGTCTGCAAGGTAGAACTCGGAAGCGTTGCACATATTCTCATAATATGAGAGAGTGTCGTCTATCTGAAGCTTGGAGTAGTCTCTCCAGGTGTCCGGATATCCTATCTTCACGATGAAGTTTGCAAGCTTGTCGTATGCCTGCTGCTTGGTTGAGTCGCTCATCCACTCGAGCTGCTCTATTCTCTGGTGCAGAGCGTCCTTGAGGTTGTTTACAAGGGTAAGCATTCTCTGCTTGCTGCTCTCAGGGAAATACTTTTCCACATAGAGCTTTCCGACAGGCATTCCGAGAACACCGTTTACAGCGCCGACAGCTCTCTTCCATCTAGGCCTGTCTTCCTGGGCTCCGCTCATAACCTGGCTGAATTCGAATGAAACCTTGCGGAAATCATCGCTGAGCATACTGGTTGCACCGTAGATTACTCCAAATTCTGCATAGTCCTTGAGAGCCTGAAGAGGAGCTTCCTTTCCGATTCTCTCGACTTCCTTGAGATGGTCTGGCTGTCCTACGGATACAGAGTCAATTGCAGGATAACCCAGACCGCTGAGAATCTCGTCCCACATAATGCCCGGGTAATCCTTCTTGAGGTCTGCGTAGCTCATCTTGTGGAAGTTGTTAGGAACATCGCGGAGCTCTGTCCTGCTCTTGGAAGCCCTTGCTATCCTGTACTCTAAGGAGAGGATGTTCTCCATCTTGGCCTTTGCCTCGGCCTCAGAGTAGCCAACCATTGTGAACAGTTTGCAGATTAGGGTCTTGTACGCTTCCATAATTTTCTTGGAGGCCTCGTCATCGTTCAGATAGTAGTCTTTGTTGCCGAGTCCCAGTCCGCCCTGATATGTCTGGACGAGGTTGTTTTCAGAATCGGAGAGGTCTGCGTCGCAGTAAATGGAGAACATTGAAATGTCGACGCCTCTCTTTCCCAGAACGGCATTGGCTATCTGGAAATCCTCGCGGGTTGCGATGTTGCGTACATACTCCAGGTCTTTCATGATTGGCTTGTAGCCGTCTTCGTTCCTCTTTACAGAGTCCAGAGCCATACGGTATAAGCTGCCGATCTTCTGGCCAAGGGTACCCTTCTCCTGAGGGTTGTTCGCGTACTCTTCAAACATTTCCTTGAGCTGAAGCTCGTTGTTGTCTGAAAGGACATTGAACTGTCCGAAGCTTGAATACTCCGGCTTGAGCGGGTTGGCCTTCATCCAGCCGCCTGCGCAGTACTCGTAAAAGTCCTCGCCAGGAGCGATTGAATCATTCATGTTTGCCTTGTCCAGGCCGGAGGTAAGTGTCTTCCCGCCTGTGCATCCGGCGGTTAACGCCGCAAAGCAGAGTGCTGATAACATAATCTTGATTTTCATATATTTTGTGAATTATAAAATTTACGGTCCAGTTTTCCGTTGTAGGTCCGTTTGATGCTGTCCGCCTGCTGGTAAAGCAAAGGGACCTTGAATGTTTCCAGTTTGCCCTTCAGATGCCTGGCCAGACCTTGCTTGTCCAGGGAGGATCCGTCTTCCAGGGCCACAATCAATTTCAGTCCCATTCCGGTAATAGGGTGAGGGATTCCTATGCAGATGCAGTCTTTTACTCCCGGGAATGACATTGCGGCATCCTCAACCTCTGAAGGGGAAACCTTGAATCCGCCGACATTGATGACATCCGTTTCCCTTCCCTTAAGATGGAGCCTTCCCTTTTCGTCCAGCTCACCGATATCTGACGTGTATATGGTGTCATCCTTCAGAATGGAAGCCGTCAAGGCAGGATCGTTCACATATCCGCTCATTAGTGTATCGCCCTGGCAGGAGATCTTCCCTTCCGGGGTGATGATGATTTTGGAATGGCTCATAGGCTTGCCCAGACACCCGGGTATACATTCCCCGTCGTTGAAATTGTAGGTGGCTATGATTCCCGTTTCTGTGGAGGCGTAGGTGTTGTAGAGCCTGGTCTTTGGAAGAACCTCGCAGAGCCTCAGCATGTCAGAGTGGGCCAAAGGAGCCGCCCCTGACTCTATGAAGTCTATCTTGTCTGCATATTTGGATAGTCTTTCACCACTGAACATCAGCAGCATGCGTATGGTTGCCGGAACAAAGAACGTTGCGTTCTTTTCTGCCGGATAATCCAGAGCTTCAAAGAATTTGTCCAGGTCTTTCATTCCCTCCAGGATGTAGAGGGTTGCTCCTTGCATCGTAACCGGGAAAATCTTGGACAGGCTTCCAATATGGTTCAGAGGTCCGCTGATGATGAACAGCAGGTCATGGGAGAAACCCTGGCCCTCGATTAGATTTTCCGCATCGGCGATTATGGTCCTGTGGCTTATGATAACGCCCTTGGACTTTCCGGTAGTTCCGGTGGTGTAGAGAATGTCTGCCGTCCCTTCCGGAACCTGGCTGGAAGAAAGAATATCATAGATTTCCCTGAAACGGTTCTCCGGAATATCTTTTTCCAGAGGGGCCGCCACCGCACCGGCCTGGTGGATTGCAAAATAAGTTATCAGAAAATCAATGCTCTGCGAAGATCTGAACGGAACCACCTGTCCCTTTCTGAACGAAGAGGCGCGATCGATAACCTTTTCAGACAACTCCTTCCAGGTGATAGTCTCTCCTCCGCAGATAGCGGCGGTTTTTTCCGGATACAGTCCGGCGTTTTTATGGAGATAATCTACCAGCCTCATTTCTCAAGCTTGCTTTTCACCATTGCTTCCAGTGAGTCCAGGGACTTCAGGTTCTTGGGAGTCGCGTCTTTGGCGTCCAGCTTAATGGAATATTCTTCTGAAAGTTTCAGCAATATAGTGGCCACGCCAAGGGAATCCAGTTCCTTGAACAGGAAGTCGGAATCCAGGTCCACAAGTGGAAGGGCATCTTCCAAAATCTCTCTAATTCTCTCTTTCATAGTCGTTTTTCTTTTTCTCCGCGATGAACAGTTCCGCTTCAAACCGGGTTTCCCCATAGCAGTCTATCCATCCGGAAATGACGCTTTGTGTTTTCCTGTCCCCAAGAGCCGCCTTCAAAACATTTTTGATCAGATCCATGTCTTTTTCCGGCAGTATATGGAAAGACGTTTCTCCGTTGTATTTATTGCGGATAGCAATTTCTCCGGTAATGATATTCGGAAGCGTATAGACAAACAGGGACGGGCTCGGGAAGTAGTTGTCTTCGGATATGGTTTCCAGATACTTTCGGTCTGTCGTCAGGGAAGAAGACCTGTTGAACAGGATTACCGCCCTGGAATCAGTTCCGGCAAATCTCTCCTTGCCTTCAGCCTCCAGCAAAAGTTCAGAAGCTATGAAGCCCAGACGGGTCATAAGGTCCATCTTGTAGAACTGGGGATAGCCGCCAACCTTTTCCTTGTACAGGAAGCTCAGCATCTCTTTGCCCGAAATACTTTCAGGATGTGGCAAAGCAGTTCCGTCCACAATCACTTCAGAAGGGGTTATCCTAACCGAGTGTGTCTGTATGAAATCCGTGGTGCTGGATTTTTTATCCGTTTTATCCGTATCACGAGATGCTAGAATAGCTGCATTTGCGCCTCCGAATCCAGAAACTGTCTTGACAAAACTCTTTTTTCCTCCGGCTGGGACGGAATCTGGAGATATCCTTATAGGGGAGCTTACCCCGAGTTCTTCAAATCCCTTTGTGCCCAGGATGAGGTCTTCTTCGAGCGCTTTCATCGTCACAATAGTTTCCAGGATACCCGCCGCGCCAAGCGTATGTCCGAAATATCCTTTGAGGCTATTGGCCGGAACATCTGCCAGCCCCGCTCTTTCCAGAGCCACGCTTTCCATCTGGTCCATGAAAAGGGAAGATGTTCCATGGGCGTTTACCAAAGCCAGTCGCTGAGTATCAAATCCTTCCAAAACTTCGGAAATAGCCAGGCCGGCTCCGTCTCCCTTCGGAGAGGGAGCGGTTATATTGAAGGCGTCGTTTCTGACAGAACCAGCATCTATGCTCCAGGATTTCCCGTCGGCCGGAACAGCAGAAAGCACCATGGTTGCCGCCGCTTCTCCCAGATTCATTCCGCATCTTTCTATGTCGAATGGCCGGCAAGCTTCTTCACTCAGCGTTTTCAGCGCCTGGAATCCGGATATGATGAATCTGCCCAGGACATCCGCGCCGCAGACCACGGCATATTTGAAAGCGCCGCTTTCCAGAAGCTTGGATGCCAGGATTATTGAATTAAGACCTGAAATGCAGGCATTGCAAACCACGATAGGGGTGGTGGTGATTCCGAGCCGGGAACAGATCCGCCTTGCACTTTCCCCGGGGAGAACGGCATCATCTTCCGTATCTTTTCCGAGATTCTCTATGTTGCCCTTTGTGGTTCCAAGAACAAATACAATATCCTTTCCCGTCAGGTCAAACTGGCCGGCAATCTGATCGAGAGCCTGTCTTGCAGACCTGTACACAAGAGATTCAAACCGGCTAAGGCCTTCAACCTGCAGGCTGTCCCTCTCTCCATCGCTGAAAAGAGAGGCATATACTTTCTCCTGAAGACCTTGAAGATTATGGGGAGCCAAAGCGCTTTTGCCGGACTTTACAGCCCGGTAATTCTGTTCAGAAGTAAACCCCAGAGGAGAAATTATATTGTCCGCAATCTTGAAAACCATATAGATTGCGAAAATACAAAAGATTTGTTGTTATTGCATCATTTCGTTTTTGTCCGGGCAGCGGAAGTTAATGGCTTCGGAAAGGTGGGTTTCGTTTATTCTTTCGTCTCCGTTAAGGTCGGCGATGGTCCGGGCTATCTTGAGAATTCTGGTGTAGCCTCTGGCACTCACACCATTGCGGCTGACAAACGCATCCAAAACCTGCCTGCATATCGTGGAGAGCCTGCAATATTTAGCCAGCCTTGAGGGTGTTATGGCGGCGTTGGTAAAGAAACTCTCGCCGTTTGCCCGATATCTTTCCATCTGGATGTCTCTCGCTTTCTTTACCCTCCGGGCGATGACAGAGCTTGTTTCCTCCTGGCTCTGCGACGGAAATATCAACTCGTTTGCCTTGACCGGACGGACCCGGATATGTATGTCAATTCTGTCCATCACCGGACCTGAAATCTTGCTCCTGTACTTTATGATAGCCGAAGAAGAGCACTTGCATTTCCCGTTTCCGTCATACAGATAGCCGCAGGGGCAGGGATTCATTGCCGCCACCAGCATGAACCTTGCTGGATAGAAATGCTTGCCGCTGACTCTGCTTATCTGCACCTCTCCGTCTTCCAGCGGCTGTCTAAGCACCTCAATTGACCGCCTGTCATACTCGGCGAATTCATCGCAGAAAAGCACTCCGTTGTGCGCCAGGGAGATCTCTCCCGGCATGCCCTTGCTCCCTCCTCCGACAAGAGCCGGAACGGTGATCGTGTGATGCGGGCTTCTGAAAGGACGGTTTCTTAGCAGTCCTCCGCGATGATGCTCCTTGCCGGACTCTGAAGCCAGCAGCCCAGCCACCGAGTAGATGTTGCTTGTCTGGATGGCCTCTTCCTTTGACATTGGCGGAAGAATGCCTCTGAGACATTTCGCAAGGAAAGTCTTGCCGCTTCCCGGGGAACCGTTGAGCAGGATGTTGTGCCCTCCGGCGGCCGCAATTTCCAGTCCGCGTTTTGCCTCCCTCTGGCCCTTGACCTGGGCAAAATCGTAATTCTGGAGATCCTCGTCCTGAATGCTGTTTTCCTGCGTTATGCTCTGCGACGTGATTACTTTTTCTTCACTTTCTTCCGGATTCACAAGTATTTCCAGGACATCCTTGAACGTTGCGGCCGAGAATACTGTGATCCCTTCGATTTCAGCCCCTTCCATCGCTGATGAAGGTGGAAGGATACAGGCTTTGAAGCCTTCCTCCATTGCGTGAATGATTATGGGCAGTGCTCCCGGAATATCCCTGAGCTTACCGTCCAGGGCAAGCTCTCCAAGTATTATGAAATCCTTTAAACGGCCGGCTATACTTTCGTCCAGCTGTCCGGAAGCGCACAGTATGCCTATTGCCAGCGGCACATCGAACGACGATCCTTCTTTCCTGATATTTGCAGGCGCCAGATTGATTGTGATGCGCTTTCCTGGCATTCGGAATCCGTTGCACAGCAGGGCGCTCTCTATCCTCTGCTGGCTTTCCTTTACGGCGCTGTCCGGCAGTCCCACCAGATAGAACTGTATGCCGTCCGTAACTGAGACCTCTACCGTAACAGTCGTGACTTCCAACCCGTTGCAGCACGCACAATAAACTTTGCACAACATAATCTATCTTCCTAAAAGTCCTTTCAATTGCTTGTCATTTGGCAATGCTTTCCTCAATTCTTCCGGCATTTCATCTGCCGACTTATAAGTAGCTACTCCAAGAGGATTGGTGTATGATCGCACGGCATATTCTACATAAGCTTTTTCAGCAGAGCCACATAGAACAATTCCTATGCTTGGATTTTCCCAAGGTTTCCTTACAAAATCATCGAGAACTTGCAGATAGATGCTTAACTGTCCTAAGTAAGATGGTTTAAAGTTGCCTTTCTTTATTTCTACAGCCACTAATGTCGCTAGAGCCCGGTTATAAAACAATAGGTCTATCTTGTGAGTGTGACCAAAAGCCTCGACCACATATTGATTCCCTATAAAAGAGAAATCTTTTCCGAAAGTCATTATGAAATTTCTGATATTATGAACAATACTATTCTCGATCACTGATTCATCTACATCTTCCAAATCCCTGGCTCCTAGTTGTTCAACATTTATGAAATCCAACAGATACTCATCTTTGAATGCCATTATGGCTCGTTGTGCGGTTATAGAGTCGGGGATTGTCTTTTGAAAATTATTGGGCAATACACCTCGATGGTGAATAACATCTTGGGCTATAAACTTTTCCAGAGTTCTGGCGGAGAGATTCTCTTTTGCGGCTAACTTAATGTAATTTATTCTCTCTTCTAAGCTTTTGATTTTGTGTATAATGATACAATGTTGAGAAAATCCGATAGAATAAAAGTGTCCAGATACGTCGTTATCTAAATCGTCCAACGCGTTGGACGATTTGTCGTATAACTTGTTCCATGCTTCATAAAACAGCCTCATACGTTTTATGCTGGTAGCAGAAAAGCCTTGTAAACCAGGCATCTCGGCCCGTAGTCTTATGCTGATGATTTCTATTGCCCCTCTTCCCCAGCATCCATTTCTAGAATTTCGGGAAACATATTCTCCAATTTTGAAATAGAGTTGAAGGAGTTCTTTATTAGCATTCTTAATTGCTTTGTGCTGACTTTGAAGAATTGCGTTTTTTATATCTTCCACAGCCGTTTCATACTTTAACACATTCTCCTCTTTTTTCATAAACCCTCTTTTTGTTGATTAGCATTCTGCCAAAAGTAATTCACGACACAAGGAATCTCCAAACCAAAACGTACAATTGACGCTGTCCGCCCCAAAGTTTTTACGATTGTGCTCCCTTGTCCAGACATCAATCCTTTTGAACAATGGCCTAAAGTCACAAGTAATTAGAATAATTCTTATATTTGTAGAGTAGCCGCCACGAGTGGCTAAGACATATTGACGAAAGTGTTTCGCTTTATCCCTGGTTGAAATCTGGTAAATTTTATTGCACGGGAAAAAGTAAACAGCTTTCACTGTGTATGATTTGTAGTGCTCTGCACTTCAATCATATTCGGTGTGGAGTTTTGTTTATTGTGCAAAGGCTTACCAGAGCCCCAACCAAATAAACGAAGGGCTCCACACTTTCTTTATGGTTAACCGACTCCGGAGCTCTGTCGGAAACACTCAAATTATGAAATATGTAAAGTTTAAACCATGGGTAGGCTGTAATTATGCGACAGGAGGAATCTTTTGGAAAAAAGTCCTTGTCTTGGGAGAAAGCCACTATTGCGATAAACCAAACGCGGGGGCAGATTCGAATGACACTTTGGATGTCATAGATGAATTCATCAACGATTACAGGGGAGAACATTATCAACAAACATTTCTTTGTTTTGAAAGAGCGGTAATGGGAAAAGAATTAAGCTCTGAAGAAAGATTTGATTTTTGGAACAGTATAGTGTTCTATAACTATATACAACAATATCAGGAAGGTCCTCGACAGGCTCTTTTGCCTCAAAAAGAAGATAATGAAGGTGCTTTCAAAGAAGTTCTGGAAACTTACCTTCCAGATTGTATAATCGTTTGGGGCAAAAGATTGTATCAAGAATTACCCGGGTGGGATGGATATGAAAATTATATAGAGATAGATACTTTTGAATATGATCATAAGTCTCATCAAATAGATAGCACAGAAGTTTGGACATATAATATTAAAGGCAAACAAATACCCGCAATGTGTGTTTATCATCCTAGTTCTCCAGTGGGAAAAATGTGGACATATTGGCATTTGTTCCACAAGAAATTCCTGTGTTTATAAAATGAGAGTTGTGTAATTATCAACTGCTGTCAACAATTATGTTAATTAAAATATCAAGAATCATGAAAAGATTATTAGCTTTTTTTTGTTTTTGTTCTGTTTGTATATCTATTTCAAGTTGTTCTTTTGAAAACACCTTGGATGAAGATATCGTAGAGGGTTTGGCTCGTGAGTTTATGGAGAAGAATAATTTTTATAGCTATTTCCACATAGATAATGAGTCTGACAAGAGATTATTATTAGCGGATAGGCTAGAGATAAAGTGTATCAGAAATGAGCAAGGATTATCTGCTCCATCAGGATATGAAAAATATTTGATTCTTTGTGAAATATCAGCAGACGAAGAAGTACGTCAAAGCTTGAAGAAAGCTGGCAAAACAGAGAATCTTGATAAGTCGTTTTATTTGCCTTTCGTTGTTTATGTCAATGAGAGAACAAACGAAATCAGTTATCAAGATGTGAAAATCCTTTGCGATAAGAAGTTCTCTAGTTATTATGTAAATAATTTAGTAGGGATTTTCGATTTGGTAAAAGATGAATATCGCGCACAAGCTTTACTGGATGAACAATATTGAGTTTAATACAAATCATAGTATAGTGGTGCTGAAGAGGCCGACAATATAATTAATAATTCGATCGAAAAAGAAGAGAAGGACGAACCCGTCTCTATACCTAACTTAATTAATAGTTTATTTGAAACGATTATATTAAAATAGCTGTCTTTTTGTTATTTGAGTTTGGTAATTGGAGAATGGTATAGAAGAAACAGATTGCGAGACTTTATTCAAACATAATGATTTTTCATTAGGAAGGCATAGAAAGCCGCAAGGTTACTTCTTCTTTTAAAGATTTTCAACAGGCTAGTTGTAAGCTAATTCAGAGGCATCGTTTGTCTTTTTCAAACCCTGATGAATGTGCGTTGTTTTTAAGTGGTATATATTTCTTTCAATTCTGTAGTTTTTCTTATAAGGCAATGATGTTAAGCCTGTGAAACTGCTATTGTGCGGCTGAGGTCGGGGTTGGTGGTGATGGAAACTTTGATGCAGTCTTCCGGAAGTATCTCTTCGATTTTCTCAGGCCATTCTATAAGGCAGAGGCCGTTTCCTGCAAAGTAGTCTTCTGTGCCTATGTCAAAGGCTTCCTGGAGCTTGTTGATGCGGTAGAAATCGAAATGGTAGACAGGAAAGCCCCTGCTGCTTTTGTATTCGTTGATGATGGTGAAGGTGGGGCTGTTGACAATGTCTTTTACGCCAAGGGCCTTGCAGATGGCTTTGATGAAGGTGGTCTTGCCGGCTCCCATCTTGCCGTAGAAAGCAAAGATGTTGCTTTCAAGGTCGGACTCCGAGATGTTCTGAATGAAATCCTCAGCCACCTTGTCTATTTCATCAAGGCTGTTGATTGTAAATGTCTTGAGTATGTCTTTTCCTTCTTCCTTCATAGGTTCTATTGCATTTCTTCCGCCTTGAGCACGTGGCAGTTTCCGTCCTGGTCCCTGGCGACCCAGTCTCCCTCGTTGCACTGGGAGATGCCGTCTTCGGTGGCGATGAAAAGATAAAGGAACCCCATGCAGAGATGAGGTTCCATAAGTCTTTCTCCGGCAAGCTCTCTGATCTCGGCGATGTTTACCCCGTCCCATCTGATGGCGTCCGCCATACGTCCGTTTACCATTATCATCTTTTTCATCGCAGAGAAACTATAGCTTGATGACTATCTTCTTGCGGTAGAGGGCGTAAGCCATAAGGGTGAAGACAATCACATAGACGATGGCGTACATCAGGGAAGCGAACTCGTTGTTGCCGTTGTTGCCGCCGAAAAAGTCAGATCGGAAGATAGGGCAGCAGCAGTTCTGGTAGAACCAGCTGAGTACTGAGTAGGTCTTTTCTCCCATTGTCCCGTCGTCCTGGACCATAGGGACGGTCCACTTGATCATGCCTCCCAGAATCTTGGAGAACAGGCCAGCCATTACGAAGGCGAACAGAGGGTTCATTCCAAGAGCCTTGAACGGAGTGAAGATCTTTTCCTTTCCCTTGACGTCTATGAAGTAGGCGAAGAATCCGAGCATCAGTATGGCCCAGCCGCCTGCGTAGAGAACGTATGAACCGGTCCAGATTTTCTTTACGATCGGCAGCCAGATGCTGGCTATCATTCCCAGGGCGAGGCAGATCATTCCGATGACGAAAAGCTTTGCAACCGCATTGATTTTGTGTTCCTCCGTGCGGCAGATGTTGCCGATCAAGAATCCGAGCAGAACCGTGCAGCTGCCGCTGAGGACTCCTATAAGGCCTTCAGGGTCAAAGTCAAATCCCTCTCCGTGGTATACGTGGTCGGACCCGTTCAGACCAAGGGCGTTGAAGAAGCTCACGTCAAAGGCTCCGGAAGCCCTTCCTGCCATAGTGTCCTTAACGGTCTCGCCGAACAGGAATGCTCCCTGACCATCGCGGAGAAGCCACAGTACCAGCACTTCCAGAAGCGCCAGGATGACCATTACGCTGATGATTTTCTTAGGCTTTTTAAGCCACAGGGCAAGCAGTCCGCCGACTATATAGCACATCGCGATTCTCTGCAGCACTCCGAATAATCTCAGATGACGGAATTTCTCTGCGACATTCCACCAGAAGCCGTGGTCGGGATCCATCGGGAGCTTGATGAACGGAAATGCGTTCAGGGCCACTCCGACCAGGAAAATCAAGGCGCCCCTAATCAGGAGTTTCTTGACACTGGCCTTGGAAAGGCTCTCCCCGTACTTTGCAAAGGAGAAGGCCATAGCGGCACCCACCACGAACAAGAAGAACGGGAACACGAGGTCCGTAGGAGTGCATCCCGCCCAGGCGGCGTGCCTTAAAGGTTTGAAAATATGCCCCCAGCTGCCGGGGTTGTTAACCAGAATCATTCCCGCTACGGTCATTCCCCTGAGAACATCCAGGGCCACGTAACGGGTAGTTTTCACTTGTGCCATATCGAAAATCAGTTATTATCTTTTATCGCCCTCTATCAAGGACACACAAAATTAGTTAAATTCGTACAATTATTATCGCGATGGAACTGTTCTATTCAACCGACATAAAGAAAACCGGAATAACGCTTTCCGGAGCAGAGGCCGATCACTGCGCCAGGGTGATGCGCCACAAGGAGGGCGACACCATCTTCGTTTTTGACGGAAAGGGCGGCCTTTACAACTGCACCATAACCCGTATTGTCCTGCCAAAGAGGGGAGAAGCGGTAGTGGAGTGCGGGATCGTGGAAAAAAGCCGTGGAGTCGGAGAGCGGAACTACAGTCTGGTAATGGCTGTCTGCCCGACAAAGAACATGGACCGTTACGAATGGTTTGTGGAGAAGGCGACCGAGCTTGGAGTGGACAGCATAGTTCCAATAATATCAGATCATTCCATCCGTACATCGGTGAAGAAAGAAAGGCTTGAGGCTCTGGTGCTCTCCGCCACAAAGCAGAGCCTGAAGTCCTGCCTGCCTGTTGTGGAAGATGCCATTTCTGTTACCGATTTTCTTAATCGCGATTACGGGGAAGGAGTTCTGAAACTGATGGCCCATTGCGAAGATGGCGAGAAGAAAACCATCCGCCAGAGGATTGAAGATCACAAGAGCCATTCTGAGGGAAAGGGTTTGAGCGTGGTTCTGATGATTGGCCCGGAAGGGGATTTCTCCGCGAGGGAGATAGAACTGGCTCTTCAGAAAGGATTCCTTCCGGTTACTCTCGGGGAGTCAAGGCTCAGGGTAGAGACCGCGGCAGTGGTTTCTGTTTCAGAAATATACTTTGCATCAATTTAAACACGACATATCATGAAGAAAGTTTCCAGAAGAAATTGGTTGAAGACCTCCGCCGGAGTGGCTGCGTCAGCCGCCGCGCTGTCTCTTCCTTCGATAATCAACGCTTCTCCTTTGAGCGGATCGTCATCTCCGTCCGCCAAGAAGGGCAAAAAGCGCAAGGCTCTGATAATCGGCGCCCATCCGGACGATCCTGAAACCATAGCCGGAGGAACTATGATCCTTCTTCTCCAGGCCGGCTGGGATGTAGTGTGCGTCTATCTTACAAGAGGAGAGGCTGGTATCAAGGGAATGAGCGGAGACCAGGCAGCCGCCATCAGGGAAAAGGAATGCAAGGCGGCCTGCAAGGTTACCGGAGCCAGATACAGGTTCATGTCCCAGGTGGACGGAGCCACCGTAATCAACAAGGAAAAGTACGACGAGATGCTCCAGGTTATCAAGGAGGAACAACCTGAGCTGGTGATAACTCACTGGCCGATAGATACTCACAGAGACCACCGTATCTGCTCTATCCTTGTCTATGACGCCTGGAGATACAGCGGTTACAGCTTCAACCTCTTCTATGCCGAGGCCATGAGCGGAAACCAGAGCATGAACTTTGTCCCGACAGATTATGTGGACATAACTTCAGTGGTGGAGAAAAAGCACGAGGCCTGCTATTGCCACGAGAGCCAGGGCATGCCGGATCTTCTGAATGACTGGCACATACCTATGGAAAAATTCCGTGGAATGGAATACTGGTGCGACTATGCGGAGGCCTTTGTCCACCTTAGGGGACACAGCGCTCCTTCGTTCGTGGAAATGAAATAGGCAGGGTTAATACTCAACCTTAATTATGTACGGAACCCCGTTCAGGACATCGAGCCGTCCTGTGTAGCGGGTTCCGTATGTTGTTTCTTCCGCCTCCACGGTAGTGTCGCAGAACACGGAGATATACCAGTCTCCGGCCTTAGGCTTGCTGATTTCGATGACTTTGCCAATTCCGTCCTTGAGGTTCTGGAATTCGGATTCTCCCTTGTAGGCAAACTTTCCCCTTCTTGCAAACAGGAACAGGTCAGGCTCTTTCAGCGTGCTGTCCTTTGGCTGGTCAGGCACTGCCGTCAAGGTTATCCTCAGCGATTTTGTCTTCTTTGGAACCCTCACCAGAAAATGGTGATACTGCCTGTCGCCGATCTTGGTCAGTTCCGGCTGGTTGTCGTGGGTGGAGCGGTCCATCACCCTTTCCTCGTTGTTTAAGAGCTCGGCCTTGACGGAAGGATATCCGTTTCCGTCCATTGCGTAACGCAGCATCGCGCTCATCAGGTGGAGCCTCTCCCCGTAAGGGATGGATTCGGGATGGGATCCGCACATGACTTCCCTTCCAGAATTTGCGGTCGGCCTGTAGGCCCAGATGGAAGGCTCTCCGCCGATTTTTCTCTCAAGATTCAGGGTGTCTGTCTCGTAGGTGGCAAGAATCTCGGTTCCTGCAGGCCAGTCCAGATCTCTGTAGGCGTGGTTTCCGAGGTTATGATAGAGACTGTCCAGGTGAAGGTCTCCCCCGAAATCATAGTATCTGAGAAGCGGAGATTTTTTCGGAATATTCATTCCGGTATAGATTCTGGAGGCTTCGCTTCTTCTTATGACTCCGGGCCAGATGGCAAAATAGTCGTCCTGAATGCGGAAACCGTTGTCCCATATCACGCCTTTGCTGGAAAGTGCGCTTCCGGCGCAGGTTCCCACATAGCTTCCTCCGTTTAGGATGAACTGCATGATGTTCTTTCTGCCTTCTTCTCCCACACTCCTTCCGTGGGAAAAGGAACTGCCGCCGTTTACGTAGAGAACACGGAAGCGGGGAGCTCCGTCCGGATAAAGCAGATATCCGTTCTCGTCATATTCGTTGCCGATGAAAACGCTGTTCTGATAGAGTGTGTCAAGACTTGAATAGTCTTTGTCGTCCTTTACGGACAGCAGCGTGTGCTTTGTCAGGTCCAGATAAATGGTTGCCGGAATGTACCATTTGGAAGACAGGCCGATGCCTCCGTCTATCAGGACATCCCTATAATAGCCTTTGGTGTTGTTCTGGGCGCTGACATTCAGCACGGTCAGCAGCATAACAACTGCTACGGACAAGATTCTTTTCATTGGAAATTATTTTCTTATTATCTGGATTTCACCCTTCAGGCCGATCTTTATTATCTGCGATGCCTTGTGGGTGGAGTTCTTTTCTTCCATGGAAGGATGGACGGTGTAGTCAACAGCATCCTTTATATCCTGCGAAATATCCTTGAATCCCTTCGGAGGATTCTCTCCCGAGATGTTTGCGGAGGTGGACACTATCGGCTTTCTGAGCCTGAAGCAAAGCTGGCGGCAGAACTCGTTCATCGGAATCCTTATGCCGACGCTGCCGTCTTCCGCAATGACGTTCTCTGCCAGCCCAATCGCCTGAGGATAAATAATGGTCATCGGAGTGTCGTTGACCTCTATCAAATCCAGGGCGGCATCCGGAATATCCTTGACATACCTTGCCAGCATATCCAGGTCGCTGACCAGAGTTACCAGAGACTTGCTTTCCTCCCGTTTCTTGATTGCAAAGACTTTCTTCACGGCCTCCGGGTTTGTGGCGTCGCAGCCTATGCCCCAGATCGTGTCTGTCGGATAGAGAATCACCCCGCCGCTTTTCAGCAATTCGATTGCCTTGTTTATCTGGACCTCCATCTTCGGATCCATCTTGTATGCGTGTCTTGCTGCCATAAAAAAGTAAGCTAGTCTTCCGTACCGCGTGAAAACTCGGCGATTACCGGATAGTGGTCTGAGTACTTGTATTTTGGAGTCTTGTGGCTGATGCCTGTATAGTTTTCAGGGATGAAGATATAGTCTATCCTTAGCATTGGCCAGAGCATTGAATATGTGGCCGAGAACCCTCTTCCGCTTTCCTTGAAAGTGTCTTTGCTGCCATAGGAAAGCTTGTGGTAAGTGTAGGACATCGGTATATCGTTGAGGTCTCCGCAGATAATTGCCGGATAAGGGCTTTTGCGGATATTGTCCAGAACGGAAGACACTTGCCTTGAGCGCCGTATTATGGTGTTTTTCAGTTTGGTGTGGACATTGATGATTTCCTCCGCCACTTCTTCGGAGTTGGACCTTTTCTCCCTGATTCTCTTGATCAGGTTCGTAGGGGAAATCGCATACGACTCGAGGTGGTTATTGTACACCCTGACCGTATCTTCTTTAATCACGATGTCTGCATATACGGACAAGTTGGTGCTCTGCTTGAACTTGAGGACCCCTCCGCTGATGATCTCGTATTTGCTGAGAATCATGTTGCCGTTGCGTTTCCCGTTCTTTGTTCCCGGCAGGTGGAATGTCCTGTATCTGTAACCGGGAAATACCTTGTCTACCAGGCTTATATGCTCAAGGCGCACTTCCTGGAGGCAAACGATGTCCGGAGCGTCTTTCTGGATCTGCCTGGTAATGCCGTCCAGGGTGGCCTCTTTGGTCATTTTGTTTGCGGCCAGCAGGAACTTGCCCACATTGTAGGTCTCGATCTTTACCGTATTGCCGTCATCGCCGCTCTTTTTTGAACCCCCGAACCTGAAAAACCTTTCGGTGAACAGAAGCGCCGGCAGAAGGGCGATGATTGTTATCCATGCGCTTTTGCTCCGCGATATCACCGCAATAAGAAACAGCAGGACATTTATAATGAGAATCGGGATGAAATACAGCCCGAAAAACACGGGAAAGGAGAACTTTGCAGGGTCTATGTAAGAGGAAATGTAAGACAAAAACAGGCAGGCCGCCGCCACAATCAGCACCAGCCTGAATGTTATCCCGAAGAATCTCGGGACTCTTCTTCGTCTTCCGTTTCTTATTCTACCCATTCGTAAAGCTTGTTTTTCTTCTTCCAGATGAGAATGAGGATGATGCCGAACAGCATACCGCCAAGATGAGCGAAGTGGGCGATTCCGGAGGATGTGTCAAATATTCCTGTGACAAGCTCTATGGCTCCGAAAATCAGCACAAACCATTTTGCCTTGAGAGTAACCGGTATCGGGAATATCATCGTGATCCTGTTGTTAGGGAACAGCATTCCGTAGCCCAGAAGCACTCCGTAAACCGCACCTGAAGCTCCAACGGTAGGAAGATTGTAGTCCACGCCCTGAAGATACATCACGGCCAGATGGCAGGCTGCGGCTCCCAGTCCGGTAACAAAGTAATAGAGGATGAACTTCTTGCTTCCCCAGACTCTTTCAAGCGCTATTCCGAAGAAGAACAGTGTGTACATGTTGAAGAATATGTGGAAGAATCCTCCGTGCATGAACATGTGGGTGACAAGCTGCCACGGGCGGAAATAGTATGTGCCTACAGGGAACAGGGCAAAATGCTCCACCATGAACTCTTCGTTCAGAAGAGTGGCGATGAACATAATCACGTTAATGATTATGATGTGCTTTATTGCGGGGGTCAGGTATTTCATAGCATTTTCTGTTTTATTTCCTCGGCGGAAATCCTTATGAAAGTATATCCTCCGGCAGGGGACGTGGCTGGGTCCTGGCAGAGGAACAGCTCGTCAATCACTGCACCGGCCTCCCTTTCGGAGATGTCTGCGGTGTAGGAGAAGTTGGAGCGTCTTATTATCTGTTCTGCAGCTTTTTGGAACAGTTCTGTCTCGGATCCGTCTTCGATATAGGTGGCCAGTTCCTCGATGCTGTCCTCAACAGAAAACTTTTCTCCCTTGAAGTCTGCCGGCGTGCCGCTTACCACTATGCAGTCTTTGCCGAACGGGCGGATTTCAAAGCCGAGGCTGCGGACTTTCTCCACATTGTCAATCAGGGTTGTGTAGGAGGAGTGGTCGAGAGTTACAGTCTTCGGGAACAGCTCTTCCTGAATCTGGCATTCGTGGCCGAGCATGGATTTGAGGTAACGTTCGTAGAAGATTCTCTGCCTTGCCCTGGCTACGTTTACAATCATCAGGCCGCCTTTCCTGTCAGAAAGAGTCACGATGTTCTTGTCAATCTGAAGAATTCTTCTCTGCTCCGGCTCTTCAGAAAGTTTTCCGTTGATGGAGCTTGGAATGCTGTAGCTCTTTGCCTGCTTTTCTTCTTCAAACGGGTTGAAGAGCGGATTGTAGTCTATCTTAGGCTGACGCAGTCCTCCCTGGCGGGCCGCCTGCTTTTCTTCCGGTGTGAGCGTAAAGCTGTCCCCGTTGCTTATCTCGATAGGGACTCCTTCCGTGTCAAAGTCTATGGCGGGGGCAAAGGCGTTCTTGCCTATTGCTTCCTTTACCGCCGCTTCTATTATCTGGAAGATTATCTGCTCGTTTTCCAGTTTTATCTCTGTCTTTGACGGGCTTATGTTAACGTCCATCTCCTGCGGCGGAACTTCCAGGAACAGGAAATAGTGCGGGGTGCTGCCCTCCGGAATCAGGTTGCCGTATGCCTTGAGAACAGCCTTGTGGAGCATCGGCGAGCGGAAAAACCTGCCGTTTGCAAAAAGAAAGGTGTTCTGCTGAGTCTTCTTTGCGCTTTGAGGTGTTCCCGTTATTCCCGAAACTTTGACTACAGTCGTGTCAGCGGCTACATCAATCAGCTGTTTGCCCGTTGCGGTGCCGTAGAGATCGGTTATTCTTTGCTTGAGGTTGCGCCCCTTCGGCAGGGTGATCACTTCCTTGGAGTTGGAGATCAGGCGGAACTCGATATCGAGCCTTGTAAGCGCCACTCTGGTGAACTCGGAGACAATCATCCTGTATTCGCTGTTGTCCGACTTGAGGAACTTGCGTCTTGCCGGTATGTTGAAGAACAGGTTGCGGACAGCAATGTTGCATCCTTCAGGACAGGCTATTTCAGTTGTCTCGAGAGTCTTTCCTCCGGAAATGTGCACCTGGGTGCCGGTTTCCTGTCCCCTCTTGCGGGTTTTCATCGTGACATCGGCGCAGGCGGCTATGGATGCCAGGGCCTCTCCCCTGAACCCGAATGTGGACAGGTTCTGCAGGTCTTCCACGCTGTCTATCTTGGAAGTCGCGTGGGACAGAAAGCACAGCCCTGCTTCTTCCTTGTCCATTCCGCCGCCGTTGTCTATGACCTGGATGAGAGTCTTTCCATAATCGCTGACCACCAGCATTATGGAAGTGGCTCCGGCGTCTGCGGAGTTCTCCATCAGTTCCTTGACTACGGAAGCGGGCCGCTGGATAACCTCTCCTGCGGCGATCAGACTATAAATGCTCTCTGGTAAGACTTTTAACATAACAAAACCTTAATGGGTCATCTGATATGACTGGAACAGCAGATGAAGGGCCTTGGTAAAATACAGCAAAGCCACCAGAATAATGGCAATCAGTATGTAGACTATAAACCTCTTGCCTTTTCCGTAGCCTCCTTCGCTCTTCTTGAGCTCCCTGTAGTAAGGCCTGCGGAATCCTTTGCTCACGATGCTGCCCGGCACATATTCTTTGCCTTCCTGTTTATCTTTCACCTCTTGGTTTATGTCGTCGAACTTCTCCAGATCCTTGTTGTAGTATCTGGCAGGGTAGTTAAAAACCCTGTGCTCGGGAAGATGAAAAAACTTGAAACCCATATTTGCTCAACTTAATTTCTACAATCTCCAAAGATAATGAAAAATTGAGACATGCCCTTAAAACCGCTCCCAAAGCAACCAAATGTCAAAACAGATTCTTAAATTTGCACTGTTATGAAAATGAGAATAGGAAACGGATACGACGTGCATCTTCTCTCTCCCGGGCTCAGGCTGGTTCTGGGAGGAGTGGAAATCCCCCATACAAAGGGCCTGGTGGCACATTCAGACGGAGATGTGGCTATCCACGCTCTCTGCGATGCTCTTATGGGTTCCCTTTCTCTCGGCGACATAGGACATCACTTTCCTGACACCAGCGCCGAGTTCAAGGGAATAGACAGCAAAATCCTTCTCCAGAGAACCTACAGCCTTGTTCTGGAAAAGGGATACCGTCTGGTCAATGCAGACATCACGATCCTCCTCCAGAAGCCGAAAGTGGCTCCATACATTCTTCAGATGAGGGAAACCCTCGCCAAGACGCTGTCTGGCGTCAAGGCTGAGTATCCTTGTGGCATAGAAGACATTTCTGTCAAGGCCACAACCACAGAAGGTGCCGGATTTGTGGGCAGAGAAGAGGGTGTGGCGGTTTATGCGACGGTACTTGTTGAAAAAATTTGCGAATAACGGAAATTTACTTACTTTTGCACTCCCAAAACCAATGGGGAACATTGAGATATGGTGTAATGGCAGCACAAGAGATTCTGGTCCTCTTAGTCCTGGTTCGAGTCCGGGTATCTCAACAAATCTGAAAGTCCAGCCAGCTGCTGGGCACAGTGATGGCGCGGTAGCTCAGCTGGTTAGAGCGCATGATTCATAATCATGAGGTCGGCGGTTCAATCCCGCCCCGCGCTACAAAGAAAATCAGGCACTTGCAAAAACGCAAGTGCCTGATTTTCTTTTTTTCTTTAGACCCTTAATAAGGGATATACAGGTTTTTATATTCTCCAGTGAGAGTATGTTCTCCGGATTTATCAATATATGTAATGGAGAACTTTCCGTTGATATAATCTGATGACAGGTTGATTTCACCCTTGTCATCCTTTATTGTATTTGTGACTACAAATTTTTTAGTTATGGTGTGGCTACCTCCCTTATGTGTCCATCTCACATCATCTGTAGTACCATGATAGAAGAACTTGATCCCCAAAAAGTCGTTTGGATCGTCTGATGATGTCGGATAAACAGGATAAGTTTTTTCGGAAATGAGTTTCCGGTCTTCGGCTACTCCTTCATACATGCCACCTGCTACTTTAACGTTAATATAGAGAGATGTTCCGTCATCAAATGCTTTGAAAACTTCAATTGTAGTGGAATTGGGATCGTCCGGATATTTCGGGACAACAATGAGATCAATACTCCAAAAAGCTTTAGAGTTACTAATATGCCAGCCATAAGCGGCAGCGTATTTATCTCCTTTAAATATGAGTTTATTGTCGCGATAGATTTTAATGGAATATGGCGGCCTCTTGTCTTTTTTACCGGTTTCTTCCTTGGAGCATCCACTTAAAATACAAATAGCGAATAGAAGAAAAATAAAACAAAAGGAGTTCCGCAGGACCGAAACTTTATGGGGATTGTTTTTCATGAGTCAAAGATGGTTGAAATAACAAATCAGTTGAGGCTGAAGAAGAAGTAGAGGCCGGCCCAGGTCTTCGGAACTCCGCGGGCGCTGCCGATGGAAGCTCCGTACTTGTCCCTGATGGTGCCGTCATTGTCCACCTTGCCTATCTGTGAGCCGTACTTGTCGCGTACAACCCCGTCGGAATTGACCTTTCCCACCTGGGAGCCATATTTGTCCCTGATGGTGCCGTCGGAGTCTATCTTCCCGATCTGTGAGCCATATTTGTCGCGGACATAATTGTTGCTGTCAATCTTTCCGACCTGCGAGCCGTACTTGTCGCGGATAGTGCCGTCGCTCTGGATGGAGCCTATCTGAGAGCCATACTTGTCGCGAATGGTCTGCGCGTCTGCCTTTGACGGCAGAGCCAGCAGTATTATCGCTGAGGCCAGTAATGCAAAGATCTTTTTCATAGCCGTAAGGTTTTATTTGTCTATCTTCTTGAATTCCTCTAGCAATAATCCTTCCATAAGCTTGTAACCGGCCAGAACCGGATGCACTCCGTCCTTGGCGTATTTCTTCGGAAGGCCTCCGTTTTCATCGGTAAGCAGAGAGTGATAGTCTATGTATGGAATATTTATACTGTCTGCATATTCCTTTATCATCTTGTTCAGCCTGATGATGTCCTTGGCCGGGGAAAGGTCTTTCCTCCAGACAAATCCCGCTGCAGGCGGAACGGAGCAGAGTATCGGCCTGATGTTATGGGCCTTGGCAAGTTCCACCATAGACTTGAGGTTGCCCAGTATGTTCTCCAGGGTTATCTTCCCGTTGTTTTCAGCCACATCGTTGGTGCCTGCCATTATGAACACGTACTGAGGGTTCAAATCCAGCACGTCTGTTCTGAAGCGGACCAGCATCTCGCTAGTGGTCTGGCCGGAGATGCCTCTTCCCACAAAGTTGTTGTCGCGGAAGAAAGTTGAATCCAGATCCCACCACAGTTCGGTTATGGAGTCTCCCATAAGCACTGCCTTGATCTTGCGGAGTTTCCACTCGCATTTCGGGCATTTTCCTTTAGGCGTGTCTTTAATCATCTCAGCGATTCTTGCATTGTCTTTCTGGAATACATAGAACTGCGCCCAGTCTTGTTTCTTGGTGTTTTGGGCAGAAACCGATACGGTTGCCAGCAGCAGCGCCAGCATTATTGCAAAATTCTTCATCAGATTACTGTTTTTTCAATATGCAAGATAAGAATTTTCAAATAATTTATTCATTGACACAACCTGTCAAAACGCGGCAATACCTTTGCATCGTGAAATAAAACAGCAGACGCTGAGTATATAAGATCAAACAAATAAAAACATAAGGATATGAACAGCTACAACATTCTTTTCAACAGCGAGATAGCAACCTTCATAGAGGAGACTATCGGAGACAGCAATGAAGTGAACATTTCCATCATCAGGGATGACAGGTAGTAAAGTTTCTCTGGTGCTGCCGGTTGCGGACGGGGGAATAAGGGCGGGGTTTCCTTCTCCGGCACAGGATTATCTGGAGAGCGGGATAGATTTGAACAGGGAACTGGTGAAGAATCCTTCTTCCACTTTCTTTGGCCGGGTGAGCGGAGATTCAATGGCCGGGGCCGGGATAGAGGACGGAGACCTGATTGTGATAGACAAAAGCATTCTGGCTTCGGAGGGAGATATTGCGGTATGCTTTGTGGACGGGGAGTTTACGCTCAAGAGGATTCATATTGAAAATGACTTTGTCTGGCTGGTGCCGGAAAATCCCAAGTACAGGAGAATAAAAGTTACTCCGGACCAGAACTTTATGGTGTGGGGCGTTGTAACTTATTCTATAAAAGATGTGCGCGGAAAATAGCGGGAAGTTTCTTGGAGTTATGGACTGCAACAACTTCTTCGTTTCATGCGAGAGGGTGTTCAATCCGTCGCTGGAAGGAAGGCCTGTGGTGGTGCTTTCCAACAACGACGGGTGCGCCGTGTCCAGAAGCCAGGAAGCCAAGGCTTTGGGTATCAAGATGGGAATGCCGGCATTCAAGATCCGGGAGGAGTTTTTGAGCAAGGGCGTGGATGTGGCCATGTGCTCTTCCAACTACACTCTCTATGGAGACATGAGCCGCCGGGCGATGAAGATTCTCAAGGATATTGCGGGGAACGTGGAAGTATATTCCATAGACGAGGCGTTTGTGGATTTCGGTTCAATGGCGGCGGAAGAAGTTGTCGCTATCGGGAGGGAGATTGTTGCCAGGGTGAGCAAGGGAACGGGCATTCCGGTATCTGTGGGATGCGCTCGTTCAAAGACACTTGCAAAGGCGGCTACCCGGTTTGCAAAGAAGTTTAGGGGATATGGGGGATTCTGCCTTATAGGCTCTGAAGAGCAGAGGCGGAAGGCGCTCTCCCTGCTGCCGGTGGAGGATGTGTGGGGGATAGGCTACAGGTCTGTCCGAAAGTTCTCGGCGATGAGAATTCTGACGGCGGCGGACTTTGTGGCTAAAGGGCCGTACTGGGTAAAGAAGAATATGGGCGTGTGCGGCCTAAGGACATACGAAGAGCTTATGGGCTTAGATGTAATCCGCTTGGATCACAAACAGCTCAAGCAGACAATCACCACCAGCCGCAGCTTCGGGGAGCTGGTGTATGACCTTACACAGTTAAGATGCGCGGTGTCCAACTTCGCGTCTTCCTGCGCCCAGAAGCTCAGGGCCCAGAACAGCTCGGCAGTCTATGCCACAGTGTTTCTGATGACAAGTTTTTTCAGGGAGGATCTGCCGCGGTATTATCCGCAGGCCGTAGTGGAGTTTCCGGAAGCTGAAGACAGTTCAATCGGCCTGGTGGAAGGATGCCTGAAGGCCCTGGACCAGATATACTTGCCAGGCATAGCCTACAAGAAGGCAGGAGTGACGGTAAGCGGGATTGTGCCCAACGGCCACATACAGCAGAATCTCTATTACCAGCCTGATTATGAGCGCAACCGCAAGGTGGACCTGCTTATGGACGAAGTCAACCGCAGATATGGAAGAAGCTCTCTGCATCTTGCAGTACAGGGAGAATCCGCCATATTCAACAGGAAGGCAAGCGGGGGCATCGCCGAGCGGAAAGAAAAATGGGAGATGAAGAGGGAAAGGCTCTCTCCCAATTACACCACGTGTCTTGCAGATGTCATTTGCGTAAAGGCCGGGTAAGCCCGTCTCTCTTGAGCAGAGCCTCCGGTCTTGGATCCCGTCCGCGGAAGTTGCGGTAGAGGACAGCGGCGTCTTCCAGATTGCCTTTTTCCAGGATGTTTTCCCTGAAACTCCTGGCGGTCTTTTTGTCGAAGACGCCGTTTTTCTTGAACAGGGAGAAAGCGTCAGCCTCAAGCACTTCGGCCCATTTGTAGGAGTAGTAGCCGGCAGCGTATCCGCCGGAGAAGATGTGGGTGAAGCTAGGGGAGAAGGCGCAACCTTTTACCGTAGGCATCAAGCCGCACTTTTTCTTGAGTCGGTTTTCCAGGTTCTCCAGGTCTTCCGGAGAGTTTATCCCGGCGATTTTTTCCTTTGGCATAGTATGAAGGGCCATGTCGGTGATGCCGAAGGCAAGCTGACGGACAAAGGCATAGCCGTTGTTGTAGTTTCTGGCACGCTTGATTTTGGATATCAGGTCTTTGCCGATGACTTTACCGGTCTTGTAATGCCTTCCGGCCATCTTCAGGAACTCTTCTTCCACAGCCCAGTTTTCCATGATCTGGGAAGGAAGTTCCACAAAGTCCCTGGTTACAGAAGTGCCGGTCAGGGAAGGGTATTTCCCCTTGCCCAGTATGCCGTGGAGAGCGTGGCCGAACTCGTGGAGGATGGTTGTCACTTCCCCGAAAGTCAGAAGAGAAGGCTTGGTAGGAGTCGGTTTTGTGAAGTTGCACACGATGGAAATCAGCGGCCTCTGTTCAGGTATGCCGCCGCTGTCGCGGAAGGAAGTCATCCAGGCACCGCCCCTCTTGCTTTTCCTTGGGTAGAAGTCGCTGTAGAAAAGGGCCAGGTGGCTGCCGTCCCTGTCCAGAACATCGTAAACCTTCACGTCCTTGTGATAGACAGGAATGTCTTTGGCTTCAACGAACCTGATTCCGTAGAGTTTGCGGGCAAGGTCGAAAAGGCTCCGCTGAACATTTTCCAGACGGAAGAAAGGCTTTACCTGGTCGTCGCTGAGACTGTAGCGGCTCTTTCTGAGTTTTTCGCTCCAGTAGGCGAAATCCCAGCCCTGGAGCTTGTCCTTGAAACCGTGCTTTCTGGCAAAATCTTCAATCCGCTTCACGTCCTGTTTTGCATAAGGGAGAGTCTTGTCCAGAAGGTCCTTGAGAAAAGAATTCACGGTCTTAGGGTTCTTGGCCATCCTGTATTTCAGGGCTCCCTGGGCGGGAGTCTTGAATCCCAGAAGGTTGGAAGAATCCATACGGAGTTCCAGAATCCTTTTTATGATGGCTGTGTTGTCATATTTTCCGCCGAGGCATCTGGAGCCGTAGGCCAGGTACATTTTCTTTCTCAGGTCCCTTTTCGGAGAGAATTTCATGAACCCGGAATAGCTCGGGGCCTGGAGGGTGAAAACCCATCCCTTGAGTTTCCTGTTCTTCGCCTCCTCTTCCGCTGCTTCAAGCACATAGTCCGGCAATCCGGCGACATCCTCCTTGTCCGTCAGGTGAAGTATGAAATCGTTGGTGGCGTCCAGTACGTTCTTTCCGAACTTGAGAGTAAGAAGGCTGGCTTCTTCAGAATTCTTTGCCAGATGCTTCTTGCCCTCCTCGTCCAGCAGGGCTCCGTTTTCCTTGAAAGCCCTGAACCTCTTTTCCAGGAGCCTTGCCTGCTCCTTGTCCAGATGGAGTTTCTTTCTCTGCTCATATACAGTCTTGATTCTCTGGAAAAGCTTGTCGTTGAATAGAGTATATAAAGACAGCCTGGTCAGTTCGGGAGAAATTTCCTCGGCGATGCCTTGCATCTTGTCTGAAGAGAGGCACTCGTTGAGATTGAAGAAAATGCCGCTGACCTCATCTAGAAGCTTTCCAGAGAACTCCAGGGCCTCTATGGTGTTGCTGAAGGTTGGCGGCTCGGGATTGGAGGTTATGGCGTCAACGTCTTTATATGCCTGCTCAATGGCTTTCCTGAATGCCGGCAGGTAGTCGTCTTCCCTGATTTTGTCAAAAAGCGGCGCTCCGTACCTTAACTTTGAAGGGCGGAGAAGGGGATTGTTTCTCATATCTATCTTACTGAGTCTGAATTACGAGATATTTGGTCTGCTCCCAGAATCCGGCGGGATCTGAAATGTTGATGATGGCCTCGCCGTCAACCTCCTCTATAGAATAGGTTCCCTTGCGGTGGTTGGACAGTACCTTGGCTTTCTGGGAATTGGTGTTTATGGTAGAAATCTCTCTGTAGTCGATTTTGATAAATGAAGTCTTTTCGGCTTCGTATGAGACCTTTGCAGACTTGAAAAGCCCACCCTTGGAAATGACTCCGGCCTCGATAAGGTCTTCCTTGCTGCCTACGATATAATAAGCCGCAAACAGGGCCCTGTCTTGAGATGCGACCTTGTCTTTAAGCTCATCTTTCTCTCCCGTAAGAACGGTAATGTCTTCCTTAAGGTCAGAAGCGTGATGTTCAAGACTGTCTATGGTCTGCTCTTTCTGGCTTATAATCAGGTCTTTTTCTTTAAGCATACCCTGAAGGCTCTCGATGGTCCTGGATTTTTGCTCCAGCTCTTTCTGGAGGGAGTTGAGTTTCTTCTTGAACTCGACGCTCTTGAGGTTGCTGTCTTTTTTCAGCTGCTCGATCTTTTCCTTATAGCGGTTGATGGCTTCTTTTACGGCAATCACATCTTCCATCAGCCTCACTCTCTGGCTTTCAGGAACATCTAACCCGTCTTTGTTGGTTTCTGCAGTTATGATATTTTCCTTCTGCCGAATGTCTACAAGCCCTTCTTCAACCTCGTTAAGAGTTGCAAAAACTTCATCAAGCATATTTTTCTGTGTGCCGTGGGTTCCCTGGAGGGAGTCCAGCTGAGCCTGAAGCTGTTTGTATTTGGATGAATTCTCCACGCAAGAAGACAGTACAATGGCGGCTAAAGCCGTTGCACAGATGCTGATATAGGTTTTTATAGATTTCATTGCCGTTTTTCTCTAGGTTTAGCGAAGGTACTCATTATTTTGAACACTTTGCTAATCCTCTCCAGCAATCTTAGCAAATTTTTAGCGTCGGCTTCGTCCATCTCCCTTATATTGCCGATAATTGCTCTTATCTGTTTGCGGTTGCGGCTCCGCTTTCTTTTGCGCAGGGCATTGTTGTAGAATATCCGGCACTCGTCGCTGCAGAATCTTTTGTCCGTTCTTCCAATCACATCCTTTCCGCAAGCAGGACATTTTCTGGCTTTCATATCATTATCCCTCCAGACTGTCAAAGGTAATCAGGGCTGTTTTCAGATGGCAAGCCGCCAGAAAGATTATTGCTTTTTTCTGTCAATCTTGCGATTAGCATTTCTTCCGTTTATCGCGATTATTCTGCCTTTTCCAGCATTATCCGTTTCAAAAATTGTTAATCGTTTATAATCGTTTATATCCGGATAAGATTTGGTACAGGCCTTTTCTGTCCGCTTTCTTTGCATCTGTCAGAAATGGTTCATTTTAACGATTTATGGAGAGAACATTGAACAAAGTGGAACTGAGGGGCAACGTTGGCGCTGACCCCAAGGTGACCGAACTGGAGGGAGGAGTGACTGTCATACGTTTCTCCCTGGCAACGCACGAGGTCTTCAAGGGAAAGGAGGGGGAGTACCGGGAGGAGACGACCTGGCACAACATTGCAGCCTGGTCATCCAAGGGGATGATAGACTTTTCCAAGATCCGCAAGGGAGTCTTCCTGGAACTTAAGGGCAGGCTGAGATACTACAAGTACATCACCAAGAACGGAGAGGAGAAATATTCCTGTGAAATAGTGGCGCTGAAGATGTCACTTCCGGAAAATGCTTAACTTTGCACCCGGCGGCAAGAAAACGCCGCCGGATGTTTTATGAGCGAAGATATCAAAAGGGATTTCTATCTCTACAATACACTTTCCAGAAGGAAAGAAAAACTTCAGACGATAACTCCCGGAAGAGTGGGCCTGTATGTCTGCGGTCCTACGGTTTACGGGGACCCTCATCTGGGGCATGCCAGGCCAGGCGTAACCTTTGATGTTCTGGTGCGTCTGCTGAGGAACATAGGTTACAAGGTCCGCTATGTGCGCAACATTACGGACGTGGGCCATCTGGAACACGACGCAGACGAAGGAGAGGACAAGATAGCAAAGAAGGCCCGTCTGGAACAGCTTGAGCCTATGGAAGTTGCCCAAACCTATACAGTGCATTTCCGCCAGGCTATGGCAAAGCTGAACGTGCTTCCGCCAAGCATCGAGCCTAACGCTTCCGGCCACATCATAGAGCAGATAGAGTTCATCAAGAAGATACTGGACAACGGCTATGCCTACATCAGCAACGGTTCCGTTTATTTCGATGTGCAGAAATATGCCCAGAAGTACAATTACGGAGCTCTGAGCGGCCGTAATCTGGACGAGATGCTCCACAACACAAGAGAACTTGACGGTCAGCAGGACAAGCATTCTTCAGCCGACTTCGCTCTCTGGAAAAAAGCCAGTCCCGAACATATAATGCGCTGGCCTTCTCCTTGGGGAGACGGTTTCCCTGGCTGGCATATGGAGTGCTCCGCGATGGGAGAAAAGTACCTTGGCAAGGAGTTCGACATCCACGGCGGCGGAATGGACCTTATGTTCCCGCATCACGAGTGCGAAATGGCCCAGAACTTTGCCGAAAGGGGAACCGGCGGCGTAAGGTACTGGATGCACAACAACCTGATTACCATCGAGGGAAGGAAGATGGGCAAGTCTCTTGGAAATTTCATCACCCTGGACGAGCTTTTCACCGGCAACAATCCTAACCTTGAGCAGGCCTACACTCCTATGACGGTCCGCTTCTTCATCCTCCAGGCCCATTATCGCGGCACATTGGATTTCTCCAACTCCGCTCTCCAGGCTGCCGAGAAAGGCCTCAAGCGTCTTATGCAGGCAGTCAAGGATGCAGAGTCAATCAAGGAATCCGACAAGTCAAGCGAAGGCATCGCCGAGGAAATAAAGAAGACAAGAGATAACATTTTTGAGGCTCTCTGCGACGACATGAACACTCCTGTTGCTATTTCCTATATCTATGAACTTGTGAAGGTGGTCAACAATATCAAGGAAGGCAGGCTCTCTGTTGCAAAGCCAGAAAAGGAAGCCATCAACAATCTTTTCAAGGATGTTGTCACCGACATACTCGGCCTTGTTGATGAAGAATCTGTCCAGTCTTCTGAGGGTCAGTCCAGCTCCTCAAAGGTTATTGACGGCCTTATGAATTACATTATTGAGGACAGGAAAGCAGCCAGAGCCGCCAAGGACTGGGGCAAGAGCGACCAGATCCGAGACACTCTCAAAGCCCTAGGCATCCAGCTCAAGGACAATAAAGACGGAACCACCTCCTGGGAAATGTAAACGATAGCAGACGAATGAGAAAAATAGTTTTAGCGCTTTGTCTATTGTTATCAGCGATAGCTGTAAAAGCTCAGCCCACCAAGATATATTTAACAGAGAGCCCTGCTTCCGCGGACGTGACGTATGCTTTCACAAAAACTTCTATTAATGCCGATGTCAAGGTTTGGATTGGACAATCTGTTTACTCTGATATTGATGTTTGTTTTGTCAATAGACCTTGGTCTAACAGCATAGACGTGGAACTGGTTAGCAGTCAAACACTAGCAGATGTTTCTATTTGCCTGTCAGGCTCTCCCGCCTTTGCGGACAAAACAATTTGTATAACAGACGTCTTTGCTTACGCTGATATATGTATAAGTTTATGGAATTATCCTTCGACATTTACAAAAGAGATTTATGTTAAAGGCGTAGACCCAAATAAATTATCAAAAGAAGCCAAAGTAGCTATTCTGCATGTGTTAGGATTGCTCAATAAAAAACGGAGCACTTTCTAGTACTCCGTTTTGTCTTCTTTAGATTGCCACTTTTTGAAAACCTCAAGGGCTTCTTTCCTTAGAAGTTTTTCTGATTTCTTCTGCCGGTCTTCGGGTTTGAGTTCGATCTCCTGATAGATAAAATCGTCGTCGAAGCCAATTTTTGCGGCATCCTTGCGGTTGTTGGCATAGTAGATTTTGTCCAGATGTGCCCAGTAGATTGCTCCAAGGCACATAGGGCAAGGCTCGCAGGATGTGAATATCTCGCAGCCGGAAAGGTCAAAAGTTCCAAGTTTCTTTGTGGCGTTGCGGATAGCTGTAACTTCCGCATGGGCTGTAGGGTCGCAGTTGATGGTTACGCTGTTGCTTCCTTCCGCAACGATTTCTCCATTACGGGCAATCACGGCTCCAAATGGCCCGCCGCCCTTCTCCACGCTCTCGTCCGAAAGCTGGATTGCTCTTCTCATCAATTCTTTCTTGTCCATAATTATTCTCCGCGATTAATGCGGCACAATGCAAAGATAACAAAAAACTGCGGTCGTGGCAGGCCGCAGTTTTTTAATAGCTGAGGAAGATTTATTTGATCTTCTTGTAGCCGTAGCGGCTGGTTGAGCCAAGCTCAATCTCAATCTTCATCAGGCGGTTGTACTTGGCGATACGGTCTGTACGGCTGAGGGAACCGGTCTTGATCTGGCCGCTGTTGGTAGCAACAGCAATGTCAGCGATAGTGGTGTCCTCAGTCTCGCCGCTGCGGTGAGAGGTAACGGTGGTGTAGCCATTGCGGTGAGCCATCTCGATGGCGTCCAGAGTCTCGGTCAGTGAACCGATCTGGTTAACCTTGATCAGGATGGAGTTTGCAGCGCCCTTCTTGATACCCTTCTCCAGGTAGGAAACGTTGGTTACAAAGAGGTCGTCTCCAACAAGCTGAACTTTGTCGCCGATGGCCTTGGTGAGTTTAACCCAGCCGTCCCAGTCGTTCTGGTCCATACCGTCCTCGATGGAGTCGATTGGGTACTTTTTGCAGAGTTTCTCCAGGTATGCAACCTGCTCGTCTGCAGTCAGGCACTTGCCCTTAGGCTCTTTCTTGACGCCATTGTTGAGCTGTGAGTAGTCGTAAGAGTACTTGGTTCCCTTCTTTACGGAGAACTCGCTGGCGGCGCAGTCCAGGGCGATGGTAACGTCCTTTCCTGGCTTGTAGCCAGCAGCCTTGATAGCCTCGACGATGCAGTCCAGAGCGTCGTCAATGCCCTTGAGTGCAGGAGCGAAACCTCCCTCGTCACCGACTGCGGTGGAGAGGCCTCTTTCCTTGAGCACCTTCTTCAGGGCGTGGAACACCTCAGCACCCATTCTTACGCCTTCTGCCATGTTCTTTGCGCCGATAGGCCTGATCATGAACTCCTGGAAAGCGATAGGGGCGTCAGAGTGAGCGCCACCGTTGATGATGTTCATCATAGGAACAGGAAGCACGTAAGCGTTGGTTCCGCCGATATATCTGTAGAGAGGAATCTCAAGCTCTTCTGCAGCAGCCTTTGCAACTGCCAGGGAAACTCCCAGGATAGCGTTTGCGCCGAGCTTTGCCTTGTTCTTGGTTCCGTCCAGCTGGATCATGAGCTGGTCAATGTCTCTCTGCTGGAGAGCGTCCATGCCGATGATGGCCGGAGCGATTATCTCGTTAACGTTCTTTACTGCTTTCAGGACACCTTTTCCGCCGTAGCGCTTAGGGTCCTTGTCTCTGAGTTCAATTGCCTCGTTCTCGCCGGTGGAAGCTCCGCTAGGAACGGCTGCCACACCCTTGAAACCTGAATCGAGGGTTACTTCGACTTCGATAGTAGGGTTTCCTCTTGAATCGAGGATTTCTCTTCCCTGTACATCTACAATAATCATATTATCAATAAATTAAATGGTTTGTTACAAACTGTTGCGGCTATGGGGAGAAATTTTTTCTCCGAAACCGCCGCAAATTTAGCAAAAACTGCATTCTTTTTGCATATCTTTACATCAGAAACGGAAATCATAATCGTAACACTTATATAAGCTATGACCGAAAATCAGAAAAAAGGAAACAAGGTTCTTGCGGCTGGTCTTATTGCCGTAGGCCTTTTGGCTCTGGGCCTTTGCCTTAGGAGCGGAATCGTAAAGTTCAAGTCTATGGACAACGTAGTTACCGTAAAGGGACTTTCAGAAAAGCAGGTTCCTGCCGACAAGGCTATTTGGAGAGTTTCTTTTGGAAGACAGGGTAACGACCTTTCTTCTCTGTACGCTTCTGTTGACGCCAACGCCAAGACAGTTAAAGATTTTATCAAGCAAGCAGGTATCACGGACGAAGAAATCTTTGAAGCATCCCCATCTGTAAGCAATCTCGAGGACCAGTACAGGTATTCCAACAACAAGCCTGCCTACAAGTGGCAGATCAACCAGTCTATGACCATTTCCACAAATAAGGTTGACGCTATCAGGAATCTGGTAAAAACTCTGACCACCGAGATGCTGAAGAAGGACATTATCATCAGCGACTGGGCTTCATACGATTTCACCGGCCTTAACGACCTTAAACCAGAAATGATCAAGGAAGCTACTGCGAAAGCAAGGGAAGCCGCCCAGCAGTTTGCTGACAACTGCGGCAGCAGCCTCGGAAAAATAAAGACTGCCAGCCAGGGCCAGTTCTCTATCGAGGATCTTGACGAGACAACAGATTACATCAAGAAGGTAAGGGTTGTTACATCCGTTACCTACTATCTGAAGTAATCCTCAGCGATTCAGCCAGAAGACTTGCTCCCGCTTTCTCTGAAACAGTGAAGGCGGGAGTTTTTTTGTTTATATTTGCAAAGTATAGCTTCTTTTGAAATTAAAATTTCAACTATGAAAAAGATATTGTTATTTGCAGCGGCGGCTCTGATGCTGCTTGCCTGCGCCAAGGAAGACCAGGTTTCAGCCGTCAAGTCCTCAAGGCAGGATGGTAAAATAGCCAAGTTCTATGCCTCAACTGAAGGCACTGCCCCTGGCACCAAAATCTATGCGGACGAAGATCTAAGGGTTCTGTGGAATGAGAACGACTACATTTCCATCTTCAACTACGCCAACGTAAACGACAAATATGTTTTTGACGGGGAAGACGGAGACAACAGCGGAAGCTTCTCTTTTGAGGAAGAAGGCCCGGATCCTTCTGTTCCAGTTGACCTGGAACACATTTATGCCGTGTACCCGTATTCCGCCAGCACGCAGGCTTTTGGTGGAGAGAGCCAGGAAACAATAGCTGTTGACCTTCCTGCCGATCAGCTTTACAGGGAGCATTCATTCGGAGTGGGAGCCAACACTATGGTTGCCGTTACAGACAACAATTTCCTCGGCTTCAAGAACGTGTGCGGCTACCTGAGGTTCCGTTTCTACGGTGAAAATGTTACGGTAAAGAGCATAACTCTTGAAGGCAACAACGGAGAGAAGATAGCCGGCAGCGCAGTGATAACTCCATCCACATCTGCCGCTCCAACGGTGGCTATGCAGAGCGGTGCAACTGGCAAAATCGCGATAAACTGTCCAGAAGGCGTGACCTTGGGCACTACCAGCGCAACTGCAACAGAGTTCATATTTGTTGTTCCACCTACAGTTTTCTCCGGCGGATTCAAGGTTAAGGTTACCGGTTCAAATGGCGGCACTTTCGAGAAATCATCTACAAGGAGCCTGACCATCAGCCGCAACAAGATGGAGAGCATGGGAGCAATGAAGGTTGAGCTTTCCGCTCCTCAGTATGTCCAGTTTGATGACGAAACCTTCAAGGCATACTGCGTGGCAAACTTCGACACTGACGGTGACGGAGAAATCAGCATAGACGAGGCTCTGGCCGTTACCGGGATGAACTGCTTCAACGCTTCTCCTACTCATGAGTACACGTATTACTATTCTGGAGGCTATAGATACGACTTCATCTATGCCTCATCGCTGAAGGGAATAGAAGAGTTCAAGAACCTGCAGATTCTGAATGTTTCCGGTTCAACTTCCGTACAGGGTCCTCTCGCCAGTCTGGACCTGAGACAGAATACAGCCCTGACGCTGCTTATCGTGAATTTCAACGATATTGAAAGTCTCAATATCGAAGGGCTTACTCAATTGAAAGGACTTGAATGCTGCTACACCAAACTGTCTGAGATAGACGCTTACGGTCTTTCTAGCCTAAAGGATCTTAATGCCACCAACAACACGCTTCTGGAGAAGATCAACCTCAGCCAGTGCACCAGCTTCACAACACTTGACATTGAAAACACTCTCAATCTTGAGCATTTTGAGTGTGCCAACACCAAGTTAACAGCGCTGAACCTGTCATATCAGCCAAATCTTTCATACGTGAACTGCTCCAACTGTTCAGAGCTTGAAGAACTGGACCTCAGCGAGTCTAAAGTTTCCAATACGATAACCTGGGCAAACTGTCCTGCCATAAAGAAATTCCTGTTCGGCAACACGTGGTTGGCAACCTGGCCCGCAGAGGACTTTGCTGGTTTCTCTTACCTTGAGGAGGTTGATCTTAACGGCAGCAATTATGCAGGAACACTTGATTTGAGCGACAAGGGACATCTGAAGAAACTGGATGCTGGCAACAATCAGTTATTGACCGGAATCACAGTGGCTCAGAGAGCTCCAATCGAAGATTTCGCGTGCGCCAATTCCGGCGTTACGTCTCTGGATATTGAAAGGCTTTCACTTCTTAATAATTTCAATTGTGCCAACTGTGAGGATTTGGAATCTCTTACTGTCAAGAACTGTAAAATCAGCAATTCTGTTGCCTGGACAGGGTGCGATGAGCTGAAAACTCTGAATCTTTACGGCACGGAAATTATCTCCTGGCCGGCCGGAGATTTCAACGTCTTCCCTGCTCTGGAGGACCTGAATATTTCCTATACCAACTATGACTATGCTCTCGATATGTCCTGCAACGGAGGCCTCAAGTCTTTGGAGTGCGAGAAAGCCGGGATTTCCTCAATCAATGTCAGCGGCCTGCCTGAACTGGTATTCATCAACTGCTCAAAGAACAGCGGCCTGACCTCTCTTAACCTTTCCGGCCTGGCCAGACTGAAGGCATTGGACTGCAGGGAGTGCAGTATCTCCACGCTGAACCTGACCGGATGCTCGGCGCTCTTTAATCTGTACTGTGCCCAGAACAATATTGAGACGCTGGATCTCCAACCATGCACCTCTCTCCAAGAATTGGACTGCTCCCTGAACAAGATAGGGACGCTGGACATTCACTACTGCTCGCTTCTCAAAGCATTGAAGGCCTGGCCTCAGAATGATGGCTTCAGCCTCCATAGGGTAGATCTCACTCAGGCCCAGTCTAATAAAATCGACGATGGAACCCTGAAATTATATGATATTAACGGCGAAGTGACCGAAGAGCAGATTTGGCAGTTGTATCATACGGCTTTTAATATGAACTAAAATTAATTGCGACAATACTCCATATTATATAAAGCTCCTGCCGGCCACCCGGCAGGAGTTTTTTGTTGGCAGGGGGCGGAAAAAGCATTTTTTGTTTGCGTGTTCAAAAAATGTTTATATCTTTGCACCCCCGCAAAAAATGCAGGGAGCTGTACCCAGGTGCGCGCAATGCCTCTTTCCCTCATCGCTGAGGATAATGCAATGCCTCCGCAAATGGCTATGCAGCTGATGTTTAATCAAAACACAAATAGTAAAATGCCTGGATTAATCGGCAAAAAAATCGGAATGACTTCCGTGTTCGGTGCTGATGGAAAGAACATCCCTTGCACCGTAATTGAGGCTGGTCCGTGTGTTGTTACGCAGATTCGTACAGAAGAAAAAGATGGTTATGCCGCTGTACAACTTGCCTATGACGAACAGAAAGAGAAACACACCAGCGCGTCTCTGATGGGACATTTCAAAAAGGCAAACACCACTCCTAAACGTAAGCTCGTAGAGTTCAAGAACGACTTCGAGGGCGAGCTTAAGTTGGGTGATTCTCTCAGTGTCGCAGACGTTTTCAAAAACGAGGACACTTGGGTTGACGTTACCGGTATTTCTAAAGGTAAAGGCTTCCAGGGCGTTGTAAAGCGCCACGGATTCGGCGGCGTAGGTGGTCAGACCCACGGTCAGGACGACAGACTTCGTGCTCCTGGTTCTATGGGTGCATCATCTTGGCCTTCAAGAGTTTTCAAGGGCAAGAGACTTGCAGGAAGAATGGGTGGTGACCGCGTTAAGATCCTGAATCTTAAGGTCATCAAGGTTATTCCTGAAAGCAATCTTCTGCTTGTGAAGGGTTCCATTCCTGGAGCCACTGGTTCTTATGTAATTGTGGAGGAATAGTTTATGGAAATTGCAGTATTGAAGATCGACGGCACACAGACCGGAAAGAAAGCCGTTCTGGACGATGCAGTATTCGGAATCGAGCCTAACGACCACGCTATTTATCTGGACGTTAAGCAGTATCTTGCAGCCCATAGACAGGGAACAAGCAAGACTAAGGACAGAAGCGAAGTAGCTTATTCTACCAAGAAGATCATTCGCCAGAAGGGCAGCGGCGGTGCACGCCACGGTTCCATCAAGGCCAATATCTACGTAGGTGGCGGCAGGGCTCACGGTCCTCGTCCTCGCAACTATGATTTCAAACTCAACAAGAAGGTAAAGCAGCTGGCACGTTTCTCAGCCCTTTCTTACAAGGCTAAGGACAACGCCATCGCAGTAGTTGAGCCGTTTGAAATGGAAGCTCCTAAGACAAAGGAATTCGTGAATATCATCAAGAACATCAAGGTCAACGACCGTATGGTTCTTTTCGTGGTTCCTGAGAGAAATGAGAACATCAGTTTGTCTTCTCGCAATCTGGAGAACGTAAAGGTGGCTACTCCTAACAATCTCAACACATACGACATTATGCGCGCATATTCAGTTGTATTTGTGGACGGCGCCCAGAATTCTCTTAAAGTAGAGTACAAACGTTAAAACTTTGTCAATTATGGGAATTTTGATTAAGCCGATAGTAACAGAGAAGATGACCGCAGAGGGCGACAAGAGAAACCGCTACGGATTCATCGTTGACTACAGCGCCAACAAACTGGAAATTCGCAAGGCTGTAGAGGAGATGTATAACGTTACCGTTAAGGACGTCAATACAGTTAGTTATAATGGCAAGGCAAAGAGCCGCTACACCAAGGCTGGTCTGCTCAAGGGCAGAACCAACAGGTTCAAGAAGGCTTACATTACTCTTGCCGGAGAAGACAAGATTGATTTCTATAGCAACATTTAGAGATGGGAGTACGTAAATTCAAACCGGTAACACCGGGTCAGAGAAATAAAGTAATCAGCGCATTCGACGATATTACCTGCACCGTTCCTGAGAAGAGCCTTCTGGAGCCTCGCAAGAGCAGTGGAGGAAGAAACAACGAAGGTCACATGACCATGCGCTATATTGGCGGCGGCCACAAGAAGATGTACCGTATCATCGACTTCCTCAGGAACAAGGACGAGTACACAGCCACCGTTAAGACAATCGAATACGATCCTAACCGCAGTGCAAGAATCGCACTTGTAGTATATCAGGACGGAGAAAAGCGTTATATCATAGCTCCTAAGGGCATTCAGGTCGGACAGGTTATCGCTTCCGGCAGCGGAGTTGCCCCTGAGCTCGGAAACACTCTCCCTCTTGCAGAGATTCCGCTCGGAACCAATGTTCACAACATCGAGCTCATTCCTGGCCAGGGTGCCGCTATGGCACGCAGCGCAGGATGCTACGCTCAGCTTGTTGCAAGAGAAGGCCGTCACGCAGTTCTTAAGCTCCCTTCAGGCGAGACAAGAATGGTGCTGACAACCTGCCGCGCAACCGTGGGCATCGTTTCCAACCCGGATCATAATCTTGAATCACACGGAAAGGCTGGCCGCAAGCGTTGGATGGGTATCAGACCACGCAACAGAGGCGTCGTAATGAATCCAGTTGACCATCCTATGGGTGGTGGTGAAGGACGTGCCTCAGGAGGTCATCCTAGAAGCAGAAAGGGTCTTCCGGCAAAGGGTTACAAGACTAGGAACCCTAAGAAGACTTCCAAGAAGTTCATTATTGAAAGAAGAAAGAAGTAACGGAATAAATTTAAGATTATGAGTCGTTCAATTAAAAAAGGCCCGTATATCGAGGCATCTCTGGAAAAGAGGATTCTTGCCATGAACGAGACTGGCAAGAAGGACGTTGTGAAGACTTGGTCTAGGGCAAGTGTCATTTCCCCTGACTTTGTAGGCCACACCGTAGCCGTACACAACGGAAACAAGTTTATTCCCGTTTACGTAACAGAAAACATGGTAGGCCACAAGCTCGGCGAGTTTGCTCCTACCCGTACATTCAAAGGCCACTCTGGTAACCGCAAGGAGAACAAATAGGCTTTAAGAGTTAACGATTAAAGATTTACAGAAATGGGAAAAAGAAAAAGAGAAATGGCCGAGCGCCAGAAAGAGATAAAGAAGCAGACAGCTGTAGCAAAGCTGAATGACGTTCCTACTTCTCCGCGGAAAATGCGTTACAGCGCAGACACTATCAGAGGGGTAGAGGTAAACAAGGCTCTTGATATTCTCAAGTATTCCAAGAAGGAAGCTTCCAACAAGCTCTACAAGCTCCTTAAGAGCGCCATTGCAAACTGGGAGAGCAAGAACGAGGCAGACCGCAAAGAGCTGGATAACGGTAATGTGATCGTGAAGACCATCATGGTTGGCGAAGGACGTACGCTCAAGAGAATCAGAACTGCTCCTCAGGGCAGGGCTGCAAGAATCCGCAAGCGTTCAAACCACGTTACCATCATTCTTGACAAGAAGGAAAACAAAGCCGCTGAAAAACCGGCAGTAAAGGCGGAGGAAAAGTAATATGGGACAGAAAACTAATCCAATCAGCAACAGACTTGGAATTATCCGTGGATGGGATTCCAACTGGTACGGCGGAAATGATTACGCAGCAAAGATCCTCGAAGACGACAAGATTCGCAAGTATCTGAATGCTAGACTTTCTAAGGCTAACATCTCAAAGATCGTCATCGAGAGAACCCTTAAGCTCATCACCGTTACTATCCATACCGCAAAGCCGGGCCTTATCATCGGTAAGGGCGGAGCTGAGGTTGACAAGCTGAAGGTTGAGCTCAACAAGATCTCCAACAAGGATGTTCAGATCAACATCTTTGAGGTAAAGAGACCTGAGGTTGACGCAAACATCATCGCCAACAGCCTTGCACGCCAGATCGAAGGCCGTGTATCTTACAGAAGGGCTATCAAGATGGCCATCGCTTCTGCAATGAGAGCAGGCGCCGAGGGTATCAAGGTTCAGATCAGCGGACGTCTCGGCGGCGCCGAAATGGCTCGCAACGAGATGATCAAGGAGGGAAGAACTCCTCTGCACACTTTCCGTGCAAACATCGACTATGCACTTGCTGAGGCAAACACCAAGGTGGGCGTTCTCGGAATCAAGGTATGGGTTTGCAACGGTGAGGTTTACGGCAAGAGAGACCTTACTCCTAACGCAGGCGTAAACGCTAACGACAGGGCACGCTCTGAAAACGGTCGTCCAGACCGCAGAAGAGGTGGTTCAAGAGGTGGCCGCAGGCCAAGAAACGCTCAGAACTAATCCTGCAGCATTCACGCTCAAATTGAAAGGGACTGACGAAAGCCAGTCCCTTTTTTGTTACGTTTATGTTGTCGGGAGGCTGATAGTTTGCAGACCTCTAGGGTATTTATGGGAAAATAGTTATATTGCAGATGCTAAAAAACACTTGAATTATGAAACGCTTTTCTTTACTGACAATTTCGCTACTTGTCTTTTCTTCTTTGTTCGCCCAGGTCAAGTGGGACAAATACCAATGGATGAACGGTTCTCTTGTTTTCTCCGCGAAGGATCAGGGTGACCATATTCTCTTTAATGGCGGCAGCTGCCACGAGGGAGGCTACAGGTTCATTCTCAAAAAGACAGACGTTGCCACAGATTTTGTTGTAGACTGTGTTAAAGAAGACGGGGAATCCGAATATGTGCCGATCGGCAAAATCGGAGACAAGGCTGTGTTTGTGACAGACAGCAAGAATTCCCGCCGTTTTCTGGTCTTTTATCACGATGGAATAGCTCTTGACATTCTCTTCCCGTTTGTGGATGAAAACCTGTACGATAATATCTGCCTCGATATGCAAAGCCAGCTCAATGGAGAGTATGTGGACGATGAGGGAGAGTCTTATGTTTTCGATTACTCAAGCTGCAAGCTCGGAAAGATTGTTCCTAAGGAGACACATTACACTTTCGGTGAAGAATACGATACTCCTGTCAATGTCATAAAGGTTGCCGGCAAAAACTTCTACTATGATCTGACCACGGACGGGGTGAATCTGTATGATGCAAAATATGACGAGGAATCTGACTATTACGAGAAGGGCGGCCTGTTCAAGAAGTTGAAATACGTCGACAAGGGAGACGGCAGGTGGCCTTTCACAAAGTACCGGATCATAAACTCCGATATCCTTAATGATTACAGCAAGAAAGACCTCAGGCTGATGCGCAACGAGATTCTGGCCCGCAAGGGTTATGCGTTTTCCTCCAAGGACCTGAAGGACTATTTCGGATCAAAGAGCTGGTATAAGCCTGTAGAAGACAACAGCAAGATAGCGCTCACCATAGACGAGCAGATATCTGTTGACATTATAAGAAGCGCGGAAAAACGAGAGAATAATTACTAACCAATAAAATTTATCACTATGAAAAGATTAATGTATTTGGCAGCTGTTGTTGCCGTAGGACTGTTCCTGGTTTCATGTTCAAGCTCCGGCTTGAAGCCGACCGGTGATCCTGAGAAGGACGCAAAAGCTTTGGTTGACTATCAGGCAAAGGCTACCAAGGATGCTGCTGACGCTCTTATGAGCCTTAAACTCAGCAAGGCCAGCCAGATTAGCGAGGATGCAAAGAAGGTTGCCGAGGCTTTCACCAAGTTCTATGAGGGCAAGCCGGAACTCAAGGCTAAATTTGACGAGTGCGTCAATACTTTCACTCAGCAGAATCTTGAGGAATTCGGAAAGAAAGTAGAGGGATGGTTCTCTGACAAGGAAGAGAAGGTAGAAGAGGCTGCAGAAGCTGTTGGCGAAGCAGTAGAGGAAGCTGCCGAGAAAGTTGCTGAATAATTGCCTGCAACTTCAAGAAAGAAAGAGAGGACCGTGTGGCCCTCTCTTTTTTATTTTCCTGCCCTGTCCAGGATTAGAGTGCGGTCTTCTCCGGTTGGAGGGATGTACGGCTTTGTTGACTTGAGCATCTTGCGCTGCATCTTTTTTATCAGGCGGTAGTCTCTTTTTCTGGCAGAGGCGATCTTGCGGTCCAGATTCTTGACCTCGGGATTGAAACCGCTCTCCAGGAATCCTGCCCTGGCCTTGAGCATCAGCACCTTCCTGACCTTGGCGTCAAGTTCTTCCATCGGCCACTCGCCCTTTTCTATTTTCTCGGTGATGGCCTCGATGCAGTCGATTGGCTGGTATGTCATCAGTATCATGTCGGCTCCTGCCTTATAGACAGACATAGACGCTTCAACCGGGCCTCTGCCTTCGTTTGTCAGGCCGCCCATAGCCACGGCGTCCGTGATTACCACTCCCTTGAAACCATGGTCTTTCCTGAGCACCTGGTTCATAAGTATCGGGGAAATGGACATAGGTACTCCGCTTGGATCTATGGCAGGAATGGAGTAATGTCCTATCATCACCATTTCCAGGCCATTGGCAAACAGGCTGTAGTACGGGTACATGTCAACCTCTTCCATTTCGGCTCTGGACTTGTTCAGCACCGGCATTGCAATATGGGCGTCGACCTTGGTTCCGGCATGCCCCGGATAGTGCTTTCCGCAGGCATAGATCCCCACGTCCTGCATGCCTTTCATATAGGCGGTTGCAAGAGCGGACACTTGCTTTGGATCGTTTCCGAAAGAGCGTTGTGAAAGAGAAGCCACATCGTCATCGGAGACATCGGCAACAGGAGCGTAATTGACATAGATGTTAAGGTCTTTGAGTTCCTTGCCCACATTTCTGCCCATCTTGTAGAGGAGCTTTTCTGCGCCTTTTTCTATTCTTCCCAGCTGGGCCTGTCTCGGATATGAAAGATATTCGGAAAACCTCATCGCGGCTCCCCATTCGGCGTCGGTGGCTATCATCAGAGGGATTTTGGCCAGTGTCTGAAGATAGTTGACCCTTGGCATGAATTCGTGGATAGGGCCCCTCATTATTATCAGATTCCCGATACCATAATCCCTTACAAGAGATTCTTGCAAGGCTTTGGTCTTTTCTGAAGGCTGTCGGCTTATGGAAACTATGAACAGCTGGGCAACCTTCTGCCTTACAGACATTGTTTCAAGGGCAGACTCTACCTGCGCCTTGTGCCTGAGAGAATCCTTGTCTTGGCCGAAAGCTGTGGAAACGGAAAACAAAGCAGCAAACGCCGTTAAAATCGCTAAGGAAATGAACATTGTCTTTCTTTTCATTTTTCTGTCTTTTTATTTCCGGTCGAGCAGAAGGGTGCGGTCTCTGCCCCAGGCCCTTATTTTTGGTTTGGATGATTCTGCCATTGCCTTTTCCATCTTGAATACAAGGGCGGTGTCTCTGGTCAGGGCTTCACTGATTTTCCGGTCAAGGTCTGTAACCTGGGCGCTGAATCCCTCGTCAAAGTATCCGGCCCTGGCTTTCAGGTCAAGGACCTTGCGGACTTTCGCGTCCAGTTCCTCTATAGGGAAAGCTCCGGTGGAAACAGAATCGGCTATGGCGTCTATTGTCTTGATAACGTCAGAAGGCATAAGTATCATATCCGCTCCGCCACGGTAGACGGCCAGATTTGCCTTGAGGGCTGTTTTTCCTCTGGCTATGCCTTTCATCGGAAGGGCGTCGGTGATCACCACTCCCTTGAATTCCTGGTCTTTTTTGAGTACCTGGTCTATACACTCTCTGGAAATGGACATCGGGACTCCGGTGGAGTCTATATCCGGTATGCAGAAATGGCCTATCATCACCATCTCCATCCCTTCCTCGATCAGGCGGCGGTAAGGGTAGAGGTCAACCGTGTCCAGATGCTCTCTGCTGTGCTTTATCACCGGAAGGGCATAGTGGGAGTCCACATAAGAGTCGCCGATGCCAGGGTAATGCTTTCCGCAGGCATAGATTCCCTCGTCCTGCATTCCTTTCATATAGGCCGCGGCATATTCAGCCACCAGGTCAGGGTCTCCGCCAAAGGACCTCTGGCTCTCGGCCTTGTTGTAAGGGTCTGCGCAGACATCGGCCACAGGCGCAAGATTTACGAGAATGTTCAGGTCCTTTAGTTCCCGGCCTACATTCCTTCCCATCTGGTACATAAGGTCAGCGCGGTTTTCCATCCTGCCCAGAAGCGCCTGCCTCGGATAGGGGCAGTATTCTGGAAACCTCATCGCGGCTCCCCATTCAGCATCCACTGCAACCAGAAGCGGGATGTCTGATGCGGCCTGAAGCTGGTTGACGTGGTCGATGAACTGCTTTACAGGGCCTTTCATCAAAATAAGGCTTCCGATGCCGTAGTTTTCCACCAGCATCTTCTGGAATTCCTTGGTGTTCTTGTCGGGGAACCGGCTTATCTCGATGATGAAAAGCTGGGCAACCTTCTCCTTTACAGAAAGCCGCTGCATGAGCGAATCCACCTGGGAGACGTGTCTGAGGGAATCCTCGTTTACCGGTTTTGGCTCAGCGACGGTTTCGCCAGGGGAACCAGTACAACTGGCCGCACAAACAAGCGCGGCCAGAAGAACTGTTCCTATTTGTCTGAAGACCATTTATTTGCCGTCCTTTACAAAGTAGAAGGAATATACGTGAGGCGGACCTTCATATCCTCTCTGGACGGTCTTGACCATTATGGCAGAGATATCGTTGTAAGGACATTTGAGAACTCCGGCGATATCCTGGGAAAGATTGCCGTTGTACTCCTCGTTGTTCTCGTTATTGTAGATGATCTCTCCGCCTCTGGTTATCTTCACCGCCTTGACGACATCGCAGCCCAAGAAGGAACTTTCAGCCATGGTCTTGTCCATCTTGGCATCAGTTTCTTCTAGCTTGAACTGCTGAGGGACAATGCTGTTCTCCTTGAGCTTGCTCTCAAACAGAGGCTTGTTGTCTTCAAACATCTGGGCCAGGCTGCCATCCATCGGGTCTTCTTCCGGCTTCCAGGTAAAGACGTCTTTCCCGGTGTTCAGGTCATAGATGTGGAACTGGAAGAAATATGCTCCTACGGCTTCGTCCGCCGGCTCTTCCATATAGGCCAGCTTTCCGTCCTTGCTCCATCCTATCGGATAGATTTTGTCAAAAAGGTAAAGAGGATAGGTCTTGTCTTCTACCTGATAGGTCTCGCTCTCGGCATACTGGAGTTCTGCCGGAAGGGAGTAATGCTCAGGAACCTGAACTTCAGAGACCTCGGCCTTCGGAGCATCATCCTTCTTCTGGGCCTCGCCTGAATTCTTGCAGCTGGATAGAACCACTGAAGAAAGGATCAGGCAAAGCGAGATAGTCTTAAAAGTTTTCATTGAAGCTTAGCGTTTGGATTATTCTATACAAATATAGTCAAAGTTATTATTTTCTGGTTATTGTCCCGTCCTCTGCGATGTCCAGGGCGGAATCTTTGATATCTTCCTTTGTAAGGGAGGCGATTTCCTTTGCCACTGTATTCCTGGCGTCTGTCTTCGGGCCTTTCATCGGCAGCTGGAGGAAAGAGTGGATTTTGCCGTCTATGAAATTGCCTTTGCTGTCTATCCTTATTCTTACGAGGGGAGCATAGCCGACCAGGCCGGAAGTTCCCATACCCGCTGTGCAGAAGTTGCCCAGGCTGTAGGCGATGAAGCGGTCTTTATAGAGTTCTACGGCCCTTACAACGTGTGGCCCGTGACCGTAGATGACATCCGCTCCGCAGTCTATGGCAAAATGCGCGAAGTCCCTCAGGAATCCGCGTTCGTCTCCGTAGAAGTTCTCGGACCCGTAAGGCAGGTGCCTGGCTCCGGAACCTTCCTTTCCGCCGTGGAAACTGAGGATGACAATGTCGCAGAGAAGTTCTTCCTTGAGGGTCTTTACAATTCTGTTGACGGTTGCTGTATCCCTTGTCCTGAGGCTGTAGTCTTCGTGCCCGAATGCACTGAATCCCACCTTAATGCTGTCCCCGGAAGGGAGGGTGAAAGTCTTGGTGCAGTATTCCTGATGAGGGTTCTTTCCGGTAGGGTCCTTTGCTCCTGCATATCCCAGTCCGGCCTTTTGAAGATTCTGTTCGGTCTGTGTCATTGCCTCGTCAAAGAAGTCGTAGATGTGGTTGTTGGCAAGGCCCACAAAGTCGAAGCCGGCATCCAGAAGATGCTGGGTATATCGCGGAGGCATCATGAACATGAACGCCATCGGGCTTCCCAGGTTTTTCCTCGGCTTTCCGCTGGTTGCGATTGTCCCTTCCAGGTTTCCGCAGGTGATATCCGCGCTCTTGAGCAGGTCTTTCACGTCGTCAAACAGTCTCTTTCCGTCCTCGGCCGGGAGCCTGTCGTGAGGGAAAGTGTTACCCATCATGATGTCTCCCACTACTGCAACTGTCAGGGTGTCAATGTGATTCTGTCCAGGGACGGAAACTGTGTCTATGGTCTGGAGATTGTCCCGGGATTTGCCTTGCCGGCCCTGGCAGGACGTGCCGGATACCATTACGAGAACTGCTGAGCAGATCATCAGCAGTTTCAGTTGTTTTTCCATAGTTTGTTTTTTTGTTATATTTGATATTGCAAATATCGCGATAATAATTTACAGTTATGAAGAAATTATTCTGTTTGACAGTGGCCGTTCTCTCGTGCCTTATAGTGGCTGCGCAGGGAACCAGGCTCGAGAAATCTACTCCTGAGATGATGGGCATGTCTTCTCAGAGGCTTTCCGGAATTGACAATATCATAGAGCAGGCCATCAAGGATACCCTGATGCCTGGCGCCGTGGTTTGTGTCGTGAGAAAAGACAAGGTTGTCTTCCTGAAGGCCTACGGCAACAAGACAATCTATCCCAAGAAGGAGAAGATGACGGAGAATACCGTTTTTGACCTTGCTTCCTGCAGCAAGTGCGTGGGAACAACCCTGAGTTTCATGCAGCTGATAGAGCAGGGGAAAGTCCGTCTGATAGACAGGGTCGACATGTATATCCCGGACTTTGAGCCTTATGTGGATGAAGACGGCAAGAAGGTACATATCAGGATCATAGACCTTCTGACACATACCAGTGGTCTGCCGGCATACGTGAACCCTTCAGTTATTGAGGAGAAATACGGAAAGGCAGACGCCGCCAATCTTATAGACTGGATCAGCCACTGCAAGAGGGTTTACAAGCCTGCAAACGGCCACGTTTACAGCTGCCTGAACTTCATAACTCTTCAGAACGTGCTCCAGAATGTAACCGGAATGAAGCTCCAGGATTATGCCCAGGAGAACGTGTTCGACCGCCTCGGCCTGGAGTGCACTACCTATAACCCGAAACTTCTGAAGAAAAAACATATAATGAAACTGGTCGCCCCGACAGAGAAGCAGCCTGACGGAAAGTGCCTTATTGGCGAGGTTCACGATCCTCTGGCAAGGGTTTGCGGAAACGGCAATTCAGGTAATGCGGGAGTATTCTCCAACGCCGAGGACCTTGCAGTTATCTGCGCGGCTCTTCTTAACGGCGGCGAGTATGACGGAAAGAGAATTCTCGGCCCTCTTACCGTAAAGGCGATGAGAACCGTTCCAAGAGAGGTTCGCCGATTCGGCCGTACCCTGGGCTGGGACAACGATGTCCATTACTACACGGCAGGAGATCTCTTCTCCGAGGAAGCTTTCGGGCATACTGGCTACACCGGACCTTCCATAGTGATTGATCCTGCAACCAAGACCGCAGTTATCATCCTGGCTAACAGGGTTCATCCTTACGATACCGGAAACATGGCTCCTGTAAGGGCCAAGGTTTCTACCGTAGTGGCTGGTTCTATCCTTATGCCGAGCCTATAACAGGATGTCCGCCAGAGCAATGGCGGCAACGGATTCGGCAATTACAGGGCATCGGAGAGCTATGCACGCGTCGTGACGGCCTCCGATGCTCAGTTTTTCTGTCTTGCCGCTTTTAAAATTGAAGGTCTGCTGAGCTTTGGCTATGCTTGCCGCAGGCCTGATATCCAGAGTGAACACCACCGGATTGCCATTTGATAGCCCTCCGTTGATTCCTCCGCTGTGGTTGGTGGAGGTATGGCCTTGGGAATCTATTATCGGGTCGTTGAACTCTGACCCTTTCATCAGCGATGCCTTGTTCTTTCCTTCAGGAGAGTCGGAAAAGTCTCCGAACTGGATGCCCTTGACTCCCGGAACTGAAAAGGCAAGGTGAGAAATCGCAGATTCCAGAGAATTGAAGAAAGGCTCCCCGACACCCGCCGCCAGGCCGTCTATCCGGCATTCGACTTCTCCGCCAAGAGAGTCTCCATCCGCTTTGGCCTGCTGGATCAGTCCGTTCCACTTCTTTTCGTCAACCTCGCCCTGGATGGCTTTGATCCGGGATTTGATGCTGAGGCTGAATCCTTTTTGTTCCAGAGCCTTGAAGGCTAAAACTCCGGCAGCCGCCAGTGGAAGAGTCATCCTTCCGGAGAACTGTCCGCCTCCCCTGATATCGTTGAATCCGCTGAACTTGGCATTTGCCGCAAAGTCTGCGTGGGAAGGCCTCGGCTGGTCCCTGAACTGCCCATAGTCCGAAGAGCGGCAGTCCTTGTTTTCAAAGATGACGGCTATAGGGCTTCCCGTAGCCTTGCCGTCCAGAACGCCGGAAAGTATTACGGGAAGGTCCTCTTCCTTTCTTGCGGTTGTTCCCTGTGAGAGTCCGGGAATGTCTCCATTCCGTCTTCTTTCCAGAGCCCCTGCAAAGTCGCTCTCGCAGATGGCTGTTCCTGCAGGCACTCCGTCAATGACCGCTCCTGTACATTTTCCGTGGGATTCTCCGAATATGGTTATCGTGAAATTCTTTCCGTAAGTGTTCATAATCTTATGCTTGTATGTTCAGTTTCAACCTTTCCGCAAAAGTAGGGAAAGATTTTTCCGTGCAGGAAATATCGTCGATGAATATTTCTGCAGGAGGGTTTTCCAGATGGCTTCTGGTAAGGGCGCAGACGATTATGGCCATCGCCATCCTGTGGTCGTTGTGGGACGAGCAGAATATCTGCTTTTGGGTGAAAGAAGCCCTTCCGCCTCTTCCCTGGATGACCAGATCGTCGTTTTCTATATAGACTTCATATCCCATCCGGCTGAATTCCTGAAGGATGGACAGGGACCGGTTGCTTTCTTTGTTTACCAGCCTGTGCGCTCCCTTTATGCGGCTCTGCCCGTTGCAGCATACGGCAAGTGTGGTCAGGATCGGGAAGAGGTCAGGACAGTCGGTGGCGTCAAAGCAGAATGCGGAAAGCTTTTCCGCGCGCACAGTCATATTGCACAGATTGTGGTAGAAGCTGCGTCTTGTGTTGTACTTGTTGTCTGTCACCACAGCAAAATCTTGCTTTTGCACATTTGAAAAGGTGATGCTGGATCCGCATTGTCTGAGCACTTCCAGAATCCTCTCGTCTGCCTGGGTTGTAGGAACGCTCATTCTCTTGATGGTGAAACTCTCCGTATGCCCCTTTTGTGAAGATATGAAGGAGGCGACAGTTCCAGCCACCGCAAAGTTGGAGGCGCTGCTCCAGTCTGCTTCCAGGAACATGTCCACCGGGTAGTAGATCTGCTTGCCCTCGATTTCAAAATGCAGGGTGCGGTCTTCTCTTTTCATCTTGACCTTTATCCCGAAGGCTTCCAGCACCTTTATTGTCAACTCGATGAAAGGAATGCTCACGGCATCGTTGACCGTCATTTTTGTATTGTGGGAAAGAAGAGGGAGTACCAGCAGCAGTCCCGATATTATCTGCGACGAGTCTTTTCCGGAAACGGTGAATTCTTTTTTGAAAGACGCTCCGCTAATGACCACCGGCAGAGTGACACGGGCGGCTTTTTTGGTTCCCGTGCATTTGACTCCGGCGGCCTTGAGAGATTCTATAGCTGAGGAAAAATCTCTTTCCAGGAGAGATCCCTCTCCGGTTATCTCCGCCTGAACGGCTATGGCGGTGCGGTTTCTCAGGGTGGAGGCCAGGGCCGCAAGCGGCAGCGCCATTCTGGCCAGAAGAGCAGATTCTCCCATATCGGCGAACTTGAAACTCTTCCACTTGGCTATTCCGGCGCTTCTGACAATCAGCATCTTTTCTCCTCTTGCAGAAAGTCCGTCGCGAGTTGACTTGACCACGCAGCCGCATTTGCGGATGAAACCGATAGCCGCCTTGGTGTCTTGGCAAGGCTCAAAGTTTCTGAGAATAGTCTCGCCACGGCAGATTGCGGCGGCAAGCAAAGCTCTTTGAACGATGCTCTTTGAGCAAGGGACGCTTACAGACTTTTCTTTCCTGTTGCCCTTTTGTGAAACGGCCGGTTCGCAGAACCTGGAAAAGAGAAGACTGTCTCTCATATCCGGAATTCTGACAGGCTGCTGACCGTCTCCCAGAAGTCTTGACATTTGTTTATGGGTGAGCTGCCCCTGGGCAACCGGTTTGTCAGCGCAGCAGTAAGTGAACGGAGCGCCTAGCCCAATGCAGGAAACTCTGGTGAAAGTTCCGGCTTCTCCCCTGGCAAAGGCCAAAAGGGACTCCGGGGCAAAATTCCGGTGGTAGAGCCTGAGAACCCTGGAGGCCTCTTCAAGATTACTGGCCAGAGGGGCAATCTTTACTATATCCGCTCCAGTCTTTTGGCATAGAGCTACGGTTTTTTCCATCTCTTCCATGGAAGGCGTGTTTTCCGGATGGGTGCTAAGGATGAGCCCGGTCTTCCCTCCAGATGCGGAAATGGCGTCCTTGACTTCCTTTATGAAAGCTTTTGGGGCGCAGATATCCACATCCACGAAAGCCACTCCGTTGTTTATGGCAGCAAGATACTGTCCTAAAGCAGTATCCGCGTCCTTTTCCGGAAACCTGAGAGTGAATATGATGCCGGGACAGGCCGCAGTTGCCTTTTCGGTCTGCTCTAGCGAAAGGCCGCACAAATCCGCTCTCAGTTCGGCGAACGGGTATCTTCTCAATTCGTCCAGGCATTGCCCGAAGTCAGGTGTGGCAATGCAGGTGCAGAGTTTTTGTGTGGCAGGGCCTTTCATGGTTTTCTCTGTTTAAAGTACAACTCCTTTGCAGAGTTTTTTGAATTCAGGCAGCGGAATACTCCAGGCCTCGGTTTTTGTTCCAGTTTCTACAGGCAGGATGAAGACGATTTCTCCACCTGATATTTTCTTGTCGTTTACAATGTATTTCAGCAGGTCTGCCGCCTTCACGCCAAAGCGGAACGATATTCCGCAGGCAGAATAACAGTCTGATATCAAGTCAAATGTCCTTTCTTTCATCAGCGACAGCTTTACACTCAGCCTGGCTGCGGCCAATGTTCCGGCCGCCACGGCCTCTCCGTGAAGAATCTCTCCGCCATAGTAGCTCTCCAGGGCGTGGCCAAATGTGTGGCCCAGGTTGAGGAATCTTCTGGCCTGGTGGTCAAACTCGTCTTTTTCCACGATCTGCATTTTCCTCAGGGCGCATCGCCTGACAAGAGAGCGGAGATTCTGTTCCTGCCTTTGGGAAGGGGACCTGTGGTTATAGTTCCTGAAGAAGTCCGCGCTCTCATAGAAACCTTCCTCGTCCATAAGAAGAAAAGTTTTCAGAATCTCGGCGATGCCTTCTTTGAACACCCTTTCATCCAGTGTCCTGAAAAACTCCGTGCTCTGGAATGTCCACTCGGGCTGGGTGATAGTTCCCATCATATTCTTTATACCGAGGTGATTGACTCCGTTTTTGCCTCCTATGGCGGCATCCGCAGCGGCCAGAAGGGTTGTCGGGACAAGCCCGAACCTTACTCCTCTCTTGTAAATGGATGCCACAAAACCGGCCAGGTCTGTGGTAACTCCTCCGCCAGCACCTATGATGAAGCAGTCTCTTCCAGCCTTCATCTCCATCAGACGGGAACAGATTTCCCCGGCCTTTTCCAGAGTCTTTGCATTTTCTAAGGCATCTATACCTATAAAGTTCCAGTTTTTAAATGCCTTGAAATAATCTTTCACTTTGTTATCAATAATTGCAAAAACATTACACTCTTTTGGTATGTATTTTTGCAACTGATTGATATTCTTATGTGTATAAAGTTTCATCTTAGGTGTGTTCTTCTATTTCTTTGCAAATATAGTCTTTTTTAATCCAATTTGCAATATGAATTTTGGGCACTTTGAGAAAATTATGTTAAAAAATAATTACGATTTGTATCAACATAAAGAATAAATATCATATATTTGCATCGTGATGTTTATCAGTAGCAGATATAACGGTCTTTATATGTCTTATTCCTGGCATAAGGAGTAAGGCAGGAGACCGTGCATTTGCAGTTTTTGGTTATAGTGTGTGTTCTCCTGCTTTGATTGAAGCGGGATTTTTTTTGCGCCAAAGTGGCGTATGTTGATGCTCTTGAGGACTGCAATCGCTATATTTGCAGGGGAAAGTAAATAGGTTAGGATAATGCCCCTGATATAGGATTGCAGATCACCCTTGAGCAAATTTTTTATGAAGAGCAGCAAAATAAAGATTATAGCCGGCCCTTGCAGCGCAGAAAGCAGGGAGCAGGTTATTGAAACGGCAAAGGCCTTGGCCAATACAGGTATTTACGCCTTCAGGGCCGGATTGTGGAAGCCCAGGACCAGGCCGGGAATGTTTGAGGGAGTAGGGGCCAAAGGCCTTCAGTGGCTCAGCGACGTCAAAAAGGAGACGGGGCTGAAAACCTGCTGCGAAGTGGCAACCCCCGAGCATCTCAGACAAGCCCTTGAAGCCGGGGTGGACATCCTCTGGATAGGAGCCCGCACCACTGCAGACCCGTTTGCGGTCCAGGCTCTGGCGGATGCCGTCAAGGATATGGACAAGACTCCGGAGGCTCTTCTGATCAAGAATCCTGTCAATCCCGATGTCGAGCTCTGGGCCGGCGCCCTGGAGCGTTTCCTGAATGCCGGGATCAGGCAGATAATACTTGTCCACCGCGGCTTCAGCTCTTACGGCAACCAGATTTACCGCAACATTCCCCTGTGGCACATCCCTATCGAGATGAAAAGAAGGTTCCCGGACATCCAGATGCTCTGCGACCCTAGCCACATGGGCGGCAAGCCGCAGCTTATCGCCCCGATTTCCCAGCAGGCCCTGGACCTGATGTACGACGGCCTTATGATAGAGTGCCACATCAATCCCGACCAGGCCCTGAGCGACAAAGCCCAGCAGATCACCCCGATCCAGCTGGAGAAAATCCTCTCCCACCTGAAAGTCAGGGAAAACTCCCGGAACCAGCAGAGTCTGGAGTCTTTCCGTTCCCAGATCGATTCCCTGGACGAAAGCCTTCTTCAGATTATTTCAAAGAGAATGGATGTTTCCCGGCAGATAGGGGATTTCAAGCAGAGAAACAATATGCCTGTCCTCCAGAGCAAGCGCTACAGCGAAATCGTGGAAAACAGGTCAGACCTTGCAGAATCCTTGGGTCTGGACAGGGATTTCGCCAAATCGCTGATGGAAATCATCCATAAAGAAAGCGTCAAGGTCCAGCTAAAGCAGAGGAACGAAGAGTGATTACTCCTTCTCGCCCCAAGTAGCGGCCACATAGTCCAGGAGTTCCAGGACTTTTTGCGGGTCGTTCTCCGTAACCAGTTTCATCCTGGTTTCCTTGAAGGCAAACAGATTCTTGAAGTAGCAGCTAAGATGCCTTCTCATTTCCAGCAGGCCGCGCCTTTCTCCTTTTATCTCGATGGATTTCAGAAAATGTCTCTTTGCCAGCGCCACCCTTTCGTTGACGCTCATAGGCGGCATCTCTTCTCCCGTGTCCAGATAGTGCCTTATCTCCTTGAATATCCACGGGTGGCCATAAGTGGCTCTTCCTATCATTACCGCATCCACTCCGTATCTGTCAAAGGCCTCTTTGCAGGAAGGCCCGTCCGTGATGTCTCCATTACCTATAATCGGAATCTTCATCCTCGGATTCTCCTTCACCTTTCCGATTAGTGTCCAGTCCGCCTGCCCCTTGTACATCTGGCAGCGGGTCCTGCCGTGTATGGTCAAAGCCTTTATTCCGGCATCCTGGAGCCTTTCCGCCAGTTCAACTATAATCAATGAGTTCTCGTCCCAGCCCAGTCTTGTCTTCACCGTTACCGGCAGGTTCACGGCCTTCACCACCTTCTCCGTTATCTCCACCATAAGGTCGGGGAACCTCATCATTCCGCTCCCTGCCCCTCTCTTGGCGATCTTGTTTACCGGACATCCAAAATTTATGTCTATCAAATCCGGATGATACTGCTCAGCGAACTTGGCAGCTTCCACCATTGCATCGGGAATGTGCCCGTATATCTGGATTCCGATAGGTCTTTCATAGTCAAAGACCTCCATCTTCTTGAAAGACTTCTCCGCGTTATGAGTCAGCCCGTCTGAAGACACGAACTCCGTGTACATCATGTCCGCCCCGTATTCCTTGCATATATATCTGAAGGAAGGGTCTGTCACATCCTCCATCGGCGCAAGAAAAAGCGCCTTGTCCCTGAATTCTATGTCTCCTATCTTGAATCCCATCGCGATGACAAAGATATTGCAAATAAAGAAATTTTACCTATCTTTGCACCCCCTTAAAAATGAGGGGTCCCGTTTTTCGCGGGTATTTTTAGTAATTTAAAACAACAAACAGTGGATTACAGAAGTTACAAATCGGCCTTTGTAAACGATGCTACAGCTACCAAGGAGTGGCTGGTAATCGATGCAACAGACCAGATTTTAGGCCGTCTTGCTTCCCGATTGGCACTGATCCTCAGGGGCAAGAACAAAGCCAACTTCACACCTCACACAGACTGTGGCGACAACGTTATCGTTATCAACGCCGAGAAGATCCGTCTGACAGGCAAGAAGTTGACTGACAAGGTGTACGTAAGGCACACCGGTTATCCTGGCGGCCAGCGTTTCACAACTCCAGCAGAGCTTTTGAAGCGCAAGCCGGTAGCAGTTTTAGAGGAAGCTGTAAGAGGAATGCTTCCTAAATCAAGACTCGGAGCCCAGATGTTCCGCAATCTGCACGTATATGCAGGCAGCGAGCATCCTCACGAGGCACAGAAACCAAGAACAATCACTTTAAACGAGATTTAAGAGCATGGAGAAAGTAAACGCCCTTGGAAGACGTAAATCAGCTGTTGCTCGCGTTTATGTGAATTCAGGCAAAGGCAACATCACGATCAACGGAAAAGAACTGGCAGTATATTTCCCTGACGATTCCCTCAAGTACATCGTAATGCAGCCTCTGAACGTTACCAACACCGCTGGAAACTTTGACATTACTGTCAATCTGGACGGTGGCGGAATCAAAGGACAGGCTGAGGCTCTCCGCCTCGCTATCTCACGCGCTCTCTGCAAGATAGACGCAGAGGCCTACCGCTCAGTCCTCAAGAAGGAAGGCTTCCTTTCAAGAGACGCAAGAGAGGTCGAGAGAAAGAAACCTGGCCAGCCTGGTGCACGCAGACGCTTCCAGTTCAGCAAGCGTTAATATTTGCGTTGTAAAGACATTCTGCACAGAAGAGGAGAAAAGATACGGACTCTTGTTGATTACCGCTCTTTGCCCTTCTGCGGAAAATCCCAGGGATTGAAGACACTACCCGGGGATTGATGAAAAGAGGCCTGACGGTTGAAAGTCGGGCAAAAGAAAAAGATTAACAAAAAGCATTAAAGGTTATTAAAATGCCAAGAACAAATTTCCAAGAATTATTAGAGGCAGGCGCACACTTCGGACACCTGAAGAGGAAATGGAATCCTAAGATGGCTCCTTATATCTTCATGGAGAAGAACGGAATCCATATTATCGACCTGCACAAGACCGTGCTTATGATTGATGACGCGGCAGCTATGATGAAGAACCTGGCCCGCAGCGGACGCAGAGTTCTTTTTGTCGCAACAAAGAAGCAGGCCAAAGACATTATCGCGGAGCAGGCCAAAGCCGTGAATATGCCATATGTAACTGAAAGATGGCCAGGTGGTATGCTTACAAACTTCCCGACAATCCGCAAGGCTGTCAAGAAGATGAATACCATTGACAAGATGAAGACAGACGGTACCTACGAGACTCTTGCAAAGAGAGAGAAACTCCAGATCGACCGTCAGAGAGCAAAATTGGAGAAGAACTTAGGTTCCATAGCAGACATGAGCCGTCTCCCGTCAGCACTGTTTGTTGTTGATGTTCAGAAAGAGGCCAATGCCGTAAAGGAGGCCAAGAGACTGAATATTCCTGTTATCGCGATGGTTGACACTTGCTGCGACCCAACTCCAATTGATTATGTAATTCCTGCTAACGACGATGCAGCAAAGAGTGTTGCAGTTGTTGTAAGCGCGCTCTGCGGCGCTATCGCTGAAGGTCTCGAGGAGAGAAAGCTCGAGAAGGAGAAGATGGCCGCTGAAGAAGAGAAGAGAGCAAAGGAAAAGGATCTCGCAAAGGCTGAGAACGAGAAGAAGGCTTCCGATTCTATGCCTGAGGGAAAGAGAATCCGCCCAAGAAGAAAAGTTAATACAGACGATGCCAAGCCTGCAAAGAAGGCTGAGCCAAAAGCTGAATAATTAAACAGGGGAGATTTTATTATGGAAATCAAAGCATCAGATGTAATGAAGCTTCGCCAGATGACGCAGGCCGGCATGATGGACTGCAAGAAGGCCTTGATCGAGGCTGAGGGCGACTTCGACAGAGCAAAGGAAATTCTTAGGGAAAAGGGCAAGGTCATTGCCGCAAAGCGTTCTGACAGAGAGACCACCGAGGGTGCAGTTCTGGCAAGAGTTAACGCAGACAAGACCGTTGCCACACTGGTTTGCCTGGGCTGCGAGACAGACTTCGTAGCCAAGACAGAGGGCTTCCAGGCTCTTGCAAACGGCATTGCAGATGCAGCTATCGCTAACACTCCTGCAGACCTGGCCGGCCTGAAGGCTTGCAAAATCGGCGAGTACAACTCTATCGAGGATGCAGTTATGGACCAGACCGGAAAGAGCGGCGAGAAGCACGTGGTTGCTTGCTATGAGAAGATCGAGGCTCCTTTCGTAGGATACTACATCCACTCAAACCAGAAGGTTGCCACTATCGTTGGAATGAGCAAGAAGGTTTCTGACGATGTTGCTAAGGAAATCGCAATGCAGGTTACCGCTATGAATCCTGTAGCCGTAACAGCAGACGAGATTCCTCAGGAGAGAAAGAACGAGGAATTGAATATCGCGATAACCAAGACCAAGGAAGAGCTCATCAAGAAGGCTGTTGACGCCGCTTTGAGCAAGGCCGGTCTGAATCCTAACCACTTTGACAGCGAAGAGCACATCGAGAGCAACACTGCAAAGGGATGGATCACTCCTGAGCAGGCTGAGCAGGGCCGCAAGATCATGAAGGAAGCCGCCGAGCAGAAGGCTGCCAACCTTCCTGAGGCAATGATCCAGAACATCGCCAACGGACGTCTCCAGAAGTTCTTCAAGGAAAAGACCCTTGTTGAGCAGGTTCTGGCTCTGGGCGATGGCAAGGAGACCGTTGCACAGTATCTTAAGAGGATGGACCCTGAGGTTAAGGTTGTTTCCTTCCGCAGATTCTCACTCTCTGACTAAGCCGTTTGGCCTATTATTTGAACGGGGTTGATTACAACAACCCCGTTTTTTTTGTACATTGCACCCAAATAGTGTTAATTTTTTTATGAAGAATTATTTCAGAATTTCAGTCATTGCAGCCATCGCGGCCATTTTCTGTGGCAATACAATGTCTGCCCAAGGTAAGCTTGAAGAGCGCTTCAAGGCGTTCTCTCAACTGCTTTCTCCAGAGAAACTGTATCTCCAGACAGACAGGGAGACTTACTGTGTCGGGGATACGGTATGGTTCAAGGGTTATCTGGTCAACAATTCCCTTATGTCCGAATTTCCGGAGAGCAATTATATCTATGTGGAACTATTGGATTATTACTATGCCAAGAACGTGTATTCCAATAAGGTAGATGAGACTTTCAGGACGGTACAGAGGGTCAAGATAAAAAGAAGGGACGGAATCCTTCAGGGATATGTGGTTCTTGACAGCGACATGAATACCGGAAGCGCCATTTTGAGGGCTTATCCATACTGGGCTCTAAATTTTCCGGCTGAATATATCTACAGTAAGAGGTTGACGGTAATCAACCCTATCAAGGACAATTATGTGAAAGAGCTTGTGGAGCATAAAGTAGATAATACTGAAGACTATACCAAGGTGGGGGTTCAGAATCCATTCAAGAAAGAAAAGAAGGTGCGTGAAGACTTGGATTGCCAGTTCCTTCCGGAGAGTGGTCGTTATTTTGCCGGCAGAAAGGCGGTTATAGGGGTCAAGAATGTAGATGAGACTGGTTTCGGTTCTTATGTGGAAGGAATCGTAGAAGATGCCCATGGTAACAAGGTGGCTGAGTTCAAGACCAATAATCTAGGTATGGGTAAGTTTGTCTTCATGCCAGTTCCTGGAATGAAATATTTTGCCCGCATCAAAGACAACAGAGATGTAGAGAAAAAAGTTGAAATACCTGCCGCAGAAAATGTTGGTGCTATCATTAACCTTGATTTTCAGGGAGACAATATTATAGCAGAGCTATATGCTACTGAAGGATTGAACAAAGATTCCTTGTTTTTCATCCTGTCAGATGGAACAGAAATATTTTACCACAAATCTCTCTCAGCAGCTCAAAAGCTTGCTTTGCCTATCAGTAAGCTCGGCGAAGGGGTGAATGTTGCTACAATCGCTGATAATAGCGGTAATATCTTTGCTAAGAGACCGTTCTTTGTCCTTCCTATTTCTGAAGGCGGAGTTAAGATGACGACAGACAAACCTTCTTATGGACAGAGAGATCCGGTAACATGTACAATCAACCTTGGGCGTTCTGTCAACGGAGATTTCTCTGTGTCAGTTACCGATGATAGCCATGCTCCTTATTTGGGATCTGAAGACAATATTGTTTCCTATATGCTTCTTTCTTCTGAACTCAAAGGCTATATAGAAAATCCTCAAAGCTATTTTGATGACTCACGAGATATACATGAAAGAGAAGCTGAGGTAGACCTTCTGATGATGACTCAGGGATGGCAGTACTATGACCTTTCAAAGATTTTCAAAGGACAATATGAGATGCCTCTTTACGGAAAGGAGTATATACAGACTGTATCCGGAAGAGTCAAGAAGTCATCGCTGAGAAAGGGCAACACCTCAATTGTTTCTTTTGTTGCTCCTTCAATCGGATTCACTGCAATGGGTCAGTTGGATTCTTCTGGTTACTTTGAATTGAAAGATGTGAATTTCCCTGATTCTACCTTGTTCATTGTAAACGCAGTAAGTCCTGGTGGAAGGAAATCCTTTATTCCATCAATTACAGAAGATTCTTTTGCTCCTATCATTAACTACCAAAGAAGAAAAGAGAAGATAAACTACTCAGACCAGACGGCTAAGTATATGTTGCAGAATTATTATGATTCAGGAGGAGAAAAAGTTTATCAGCTTGATGCAATTTATGTTACCGGACAGAGGATGGTCAAGGCCAAGGATAATGTGTCTCCATTCCCGATCCAGTATTTCAAAGAAGGGCAGTTGAAGACAGAAAAAGATCTCCAGCCATTTATCGGATATGATGTAATGACATATATAATAGAGACTTGTACGGGTATAAGATTCAGTACGGATACAGTTACCGGAGAGAGGAAGCTTGTTTGCCGTATACCAGCACAGGCCTCTAATTGGGATTTGTCTGAATATACTGAGATCATAGTTTACGTAAATGGTTTCCAGGCCACTTCTTCATCAGAACTTGATCATTATAATGTAGATGAGCTTGAAGCCTTCGTTTTTCTCAGGGGTGCTGATGCTGCTCCATTCTCTCCTATGCAAGGAGGTAGCGGTACTATTGTCCCTGTCATAATGATCAAGACCAAGCCGGCAGCAGGAACCGGTATGCCTAAGAACGTAACCAAAGGCTATCCTTTGGGCTGGCAGAGGCCTAAGCATTTCTACTCTCCGGCATATGATGTTAACGGTAAGACTATCAGCCGATCAGGAACGGATAGAAGATCTACGGTTTACTGGAATCCAGATGTTAAAATTGAGGGCGGAGAAGGAAAATTCCACTTCAATACATCAGACGGAACCTCTAGATACACTGTCGTAATAGAAGGTATTACCAATGATGGAGAATATGTTTTCTCCAAGCAGGAGATCAACCGTAAGAGCACATATTGATTGTTCGGATTTTAATAACAGGAAGATATAGTTTTAATAATAAAAGAGTTATGAAATTTTCAGAATTCTATCAAAAGGGAAGAGTACTGTTTCTGTCAGTTCTTTTGGCTTCATCAACGATTTTGCTTTCCAGTTGCGGCGGCAAAGGTGGCGGAACCGATCCTATCGCTCCTGATCCGAAACCGACACCATCGGCTTCGACTGAGTGTGATTTGCAGACATTCCAGTTCAAGGCCATCAGCAATCCTAGTATAAAGACCGATGCGTCTGCAACAATAGCAACAATACAGGAACGTAATCTCATACTCATTACGGTTCCAGAAGGAACAGATCTTACCAAACTTGTTGCCACAGTTTCAGTCAGCAACGGTGCTACTGTCAAGATTAATGGCTCTGCGGCCACTTCAGGAGTTACGGCTGCCAACTATACAAAAGATACTGACGTTACCGTAACTGCTGAAGACGGCAAACACAGCAAGAAGTATTTTGCTCTGGTCAGACATGGAGATGCAAATGCTGATGCTCAAGTATATGCCATAATGAAGAAATATAACATTCCAGGCATAGGCGTTGCTACTACCAAGAACGAAAAGCCTGCATATGAAGCTGGTTACGGATATGCTGTTCTCGACAATTCTCCTTGGACAAGAACAACTCCTACAACCCTGTTCAGACTTGCGAGCGTTTCTAAATTCCAGTGTGCACTTTGCATAATGACCCTGTATGAAGAAGGCAAGCTTTCTATGGAAGATAAAGTATTTGCTCCGGCAGACCCAGATAGGGGCCGTCCAGAAGGAGTTCTCTACAGCAAATATCCTGGACCTCATGCGTCAGGTGTGGATGATATAACCATTCATCAGTTGCTTACCCATACAACTGGCTGGAACTACAATTTGACAGGAGGTACAGATCCTATCTTTCCGGGAAGTGACAGCCGATTTGCAGGCAAGAATTTGAATGCCAGAGTAGAGTATATGCTTTCGATTTCTCCGGGGAGCAAAACATACTCTTATTATAACCTCGGCTACTGTATTCTCGGCCAGATCATTGAACAAATTACAGGAGGAACTTACGAAGATTACTTGAGAAAAGTTGAGGCAAAGGCTGGTGTTACCGATGTATGGATTGCCAAGAGCGACAAGAGCGGCAGAAGATCTAATGAGTGTGCTTACTATGCTCAGTATGGCGGAACTGCTTACGGTAACGATATGAATGTGGTTGCGGCCTGCGGAGCAGTAATCAACTCTCCTGTTGGCCTTATGAAACTTGTCAATGCCATCGATTACGGAACCGTTGTTCCTGATATTCTTTCAAAGGAAACTCTGGACAAGGTTTACACCAACTACACCTCTTCAGGAAAGGGAGGTTACGGCTACGGCTGGAGAATAGGCCACAATACTTTGAACTGGGCTAGTTACCATGGCGGAAACATAAATGGTACGGCAACAATCATTGTAAGAGGCAACAATGGTGTTAACGGAGTATTGCTCTGTAATTCAAGAAACGGCAATGATGGTTTCGATACTGCATTGTATGTTGCTCTTGATGCAGTTATGCAGAGGGTCAATCTGTTATACTAGCAGATATTTAAGAGCATGTAAAAATGGGATGTCAAACGGCATCCCATTTTTATTTAACTTGAGTTGGACTCTTATAGTTTTCCTGTTATTCCGGATTGGATTTCTTGTAGAAACCTGCAACCTTTGAAGGAACGATAGGTCCCTGGAACTTACGAGCAGATCCGCTTGAAGGCTGGAATATTACATCCACCATATTGCCACTGTCTACCTTTGGCAGGGTAATCTGATATTTGCCCTGGATGTGTCTTCCCTGAACTACTATAACAATCTTCTTCAGGATTCCCTTCTTGTCCTTTATCTCCTCATACTCCTTTACCTCTGCGATGTTGGTATAAGAGTTTGCACATACAGTCCAGCCTTGCATGAACATATGTGTCTTCTCATAAGAGATGAAGATACCGTTATCGGTAAGCTGCTCTGAAACACCTTCGTTATCATAGGAAGTAGGAACGATAGCCCAATCTTTCTCTTCAAGAGATTTTATCATAGTCTCATAGAGAGCTTTCTGCTGAGCGGCCTTCTCCTCCTTTGTCAACTTCTGTGCAAAGTTAGGGAGAGCAATAAGGAGTGCAACTGCAAGAATTAAAAATCTTTTCATCTTCTTATTTGTTTTTAAGTTAAACAGAAGGAACTGTCTTTCCACGACAGATTCAAATATCGTTCCAAAGACAGTTCCAACCCGTGTTCATAAAAGTTGCCACAGCACCTTTTCAGATGCTGCAGCAACAATCGTCGTTTTTACAGAGAAGTCCAGGTAACAACAGAAGTACTTGGAGAACGTCCTGTACGAACACCACCGATGATGTACTCGTAAGCCCTACCGAGTGCAAGGTCTCTAGTGTACTGCCAGTTCATATAACCAGAAGCGGCCATATACTGCATGATGTCACCACTCTCGGTGAGGAGTCTGAAGGTAATGGTCTCGGAACCGGCAGTGATTACACCGTCCTGCTTCCTTACTCTAACCTCACACCTTCCGGTGGTCTCGCCGAAACCTACATAGTCTCCAACGTCAACCCACTGATCGAGTTTCTTGTCCTGATACTGGAGTTTGAGCTTTCCAGGATAAGGGGTTGCAGGAACTGTAGGATGATCTGTATTGTCCTCGAAGAGCATGTTCACGAACATAACGTTAGCCACTGAGTCAGAGCCCCAGCCTGCGCTTGTTGCAGGAGGAGTCTTGCTCCAGTAAGGATAACCGTTGTCTGTAACGATAGGCTCCACGTCAAGTCTGTAAACCCAGACATCCTGCTTTCCTGGAGCCAGGTTCACGTTCTTGTCATAGATGAGCTCGTCCTTCCTGTAAAGCTTGATGTTTACAGAACCGGACTGTACACCGAAGAATCTTCCTACGCCATAGCCAGGAACACCGTTCATAGGAGTAAGAACGCCGTTTCCGCGAGAGCTGGAATAGAGCTGGTTGTTCAGGAACACTGAATCGATGTAGTTTGCGGCAATGTTATTCACCGGCTCGAAATAGTGCAGCTGAATCTCAGCCCAATCATCTGGAACCTCGTGCATAGGGTAGCCAGAGAACTGGTCGTGCTTCTTGCAGGCAACCAGCATAAGCAGAGCGGCAAGTGCCAATATAGAAAATCTAAACTTTTTCATATCTGTCATATATTAAAGTGATTCAGGCATATCGCCAGGATAAGCGAACCAAGGAATCGAGCAGTGATAGTTGGTGTAAGTATCAGTGTCGTTGTCCGGATTGTAGATCAGGGCAGGAATTGGCTTCAGAGATCTCAAAGCCTGCTTGTTCCACATGTACTCGGAGTTGTAGCGAGGAGTCATACGGTAAGCAGGAGCACCCTCATTCAGAGAGTTGTAAGCGCTTCTTCTTCCTTCAACCTGAGCAGGTCTCAGATAGAATCCCTTGAATACCTTGGAATCGTCCTCGTCCCACTTCTGGTTCACGTAAGTGTTCTCCCAGCCGTTGCCCTTCCTAGGGTAGTCGCCGGTGTAGTCGATGTCATAGTGGTACTTCCTGAGGTCCACCCAAGCCTCGTAAGCTCCCCAAGGCCACAGGTGCACATACTTCTGCATCATGATGTGGGAGAGGGTAAGAGTTGAGGTAGTGATTCCGCCTACGAAAGGACCATTGAGATATTCCTGAGCGAGCTTGTCGTAAACAGCCTTGGTGATGTGGTCTCCGCCCGGACGAGCGCCGTTCTCAACGAAGATGTCCTCACCCTTGCTGTTCTTGCCGGCCAGCTTGGAGCCTGGTGAAAGGTACTTGCCGGTGAAGTTCATGTCGAGCTCGACACCCTTCTTCCAGCAAGCCAGTGCATTGGCCTTGTCGCCCATCCACCAGTAAGCCTCTGCCATCTCGAACTGGATCTCGGCTGAGGTCATGATGATGTAAGGAGCGTCGTCGCGGAAGAGCCAGCGGCCAGTACCGTCAGTGTTATAGTTTCCGGAATAGCCGTTTCTTCCCCAGATGTTGCCGGCATTCCATCCCTGGTATCCGCTCTGGGTAGTGAAGCGGGCTCCGAAATGTTTGAGCATCTTTACGGAGTCCTCATCAGCCACATCCTCATAAGTTCTGTCATCACGTGTAGACAGCTTGGCAGCAGAACGAGGGTCAAAGTGACCTGTAACCTCTACCATGGTGTCGCAGATGATCTGCTTAGGGTTCAGCTCGTAAGGATAGTACCACGCACGGCCGTCAGCCTTGTGAGTCTCTTCTCTGTTACCAGTCTCGTGGTTATAGAGAGGAACCTTACCGCACATGATGTCCACGATGTATTCGCCCTGCCAGTATGAGTTTGCCATGTTTCCTCTGGTTGGGTTCCAGAAGTTGTTGTAAGCATTGAACTTAGCCTGTGGTCCGCCACCTGGAGTCTGCAGAACGCAGTCGTCGTCGAGAGTCTGCATTGCGAGCTTTCCGTGGGCGATCAGGTCGTTGGCATACTTGGAAACGAAGTCGCTCTTTCTAGTAAGGGAAGCCAGCTGACGGCAGATAACGCCGTGTCCGAACTTGATCCATTTAGCCTTGTCGCCATGATAGATAACGTCACTTTCCTTGAGGGTATTTGCATAATTGTTAGCATCTGACCTCTCGAGGTATTCGATACCTCTTTCAGCCCATGCACGTACTGAATCATAGATGAGAGGCTGGTAGTCATAGTCGAAAGACAGTCTGCCCGGCTCGAAAGCCTGCTGACAAGGCATTTCGCCAACCTCTTTGGTAAGTACATCCCAGGAGTGAGCCTTGAGCACCCAACCGATACCGGCCAGTGTCCAGCGTTCCTGAGCTGTAGCATCCCTGATCATGTTCTCCAGGTTCTTTCCCTGAAGCCAGTAAACAACCCTCCACATTTCTCCACCTGAATCGGAAGGAGTCCAGTAGTAGTTGCAGAATCCCGTGTAGGAACTGGTGCCAAACATCTGGGTCATAGGACCGGTAGCCCTGATGTCCCAGTACAGACCCTGCAGAGCAGACTCGACACCTGCGAGATACAGGTAGTCAGGGAGCTGCTGCTCATCTGGTGCGTCGATGTTCTTGTTCACATCCAGATAGTGGTCGCAACCTGTTGAGAAGAAACCCAACATTGCAACGAGAATTATAGTGAAAATCTTTTTCATATTCCTTTCGATTAGAAGGTTAAGTTGATACCTACGGACATGCTCCTAGGAGTAGGGATACTCCAGTTGTCGATTCCGACTCCACCGGTTCCACCGAGGGCTGCGGAGTTGGAGTTGCCGACAGCGTCAATACCTGAGTAGTTGGTCAGGGTGAACAGGTCGTTTGCGCTTACCCATACGCTGGCTGCTGAAAGCAGGTTGTGGGTTGCACTCTTGAGCCAGGTCTTAGGGAGAGTGTACTGGAGTCTTACCTCCTGCATACGGAGGTAGTTCACGTGCTTCTCGAACCAGGAGATACCAGGAGCCAGGTAAGAATAAGAACCGTTTGCAGGAAGAGCGAAGTCAACTACTATATTGTTAGGAGTAGGGTTGTCTGAATCCTGCTTTCCGTCGTAGAGCACACCGTCAAAGATGTACTTGCCGAGGTTGCGCATCTTCAGGGAGCCCTTGCTCATACCTCTGTAGAGCATGTCTCTTGCAGTACCGTTCACGATGGCGCCGCCGAAGCGGCCGGCGAACAGCATGCTAAGACGGAAGTTCTTCCAGCTTAAAGAGGTAGTGATACCATACTTCAGTTTAGGGTTACGGTCGCCAATGTAAACCCACTCCTCTTTGGTCCTAGGAATACCGGTACCGTCGTTGATCAGGATCTGGCCGTTCTTGTTGCGCGCATAGTCATAACCGGTCATGGCGTAGATAGGGTAGCCCTTCTTCACACCGTTACGTACATCGTCCAGAACCCAAGTGTAAGGGTTGTAGTACTCAGATACGCAGTCAGGCAGGTAGGTTACTTCTGAATCGTTGTGGTCGAGGTTCAGACCTACGTTCCATCTCCAACCTGATGAGGTGCGTAGGATGTCGCCGTCGATGTGGAATTCCCATCCCCAAGTCTTGAATGTACCTACGTTCATGTTATTCAATACGAAACCGGTTGCATATGACAGACGGAAGTCTGTTACGTACTGGTTTTCGCACTTTCTCCAGAAGTAGGAGAAGTCCATGTTAACGCGGTCGTTGAAGAGTCTTGCCTCGAATCCGACCTCGGTCTCGTTGTTCATCTCAGGTTTCAGGGTCTCGTTAGGACCGGTGTAACCGTACTTGAAACCGCCACCGATGTTCTCAGTTGCCTCGAGGGCAGGATAGATAGCGTTAGGAGTTGCATCCTTACCTACCTGTGCATAAGAAGCACGGAGTTTCAAATATGAAAGGATGTCGTTGTTCTTCAGGAACGGAAGCTCAGTTGCAATGAAGGAAGCCTCGATTGCAGGATAGAAGAATGAGCGGTTGTCCTTTGGAAGGGTTGAAGACCAGTCGTTACGTGCACGGAAGTTCAAGAAGGCCATGTTCCTCCAGCCGAGCTCGATAGCTCCGGAAACACCCTGGAGTCTTCTCTTGGCGTGACGGGTTCTGGTAACTACTGTCTCAGGGTCGCAGTTAGCGAGTGAGTAGAAGTCGATTACCTGGAATCTGGTTCCGTAAGTTGCAATGTTGTTGGAACCGTTCTCCTGCTGGTGGTAACCCATCTGAGCCCTGAAGGTGAAGTCACCCCAGGTGTTGTTGTAACCGCCGAGGATGTTCAGAGACTTGTCTGCCAGGTCATACTTGGAGATGTTGATTGCACCGCCCTGGCCGTAAGTTGTAGCATTACGGTCTGCATAGTATGGATGGTAGAAGTTCTCGTATACGGACTTAGAGTTATCCCAACCCATCTTCGCTGTGAGGAAGGTGTTCTTGGTAGGAGTGATGTTCACGCCCACGGTGGTGAGGAATCTCTTGGTCTCATCGTAGTTGCGGTTCTTGTACAGGTCGTACAGAGGGTTTACAAGGTCGGTGTCCTCGTAGTACTTAGGGAGCTTCATCTGGACTCCGTCAGGATCCAGCCAGTCGCTCATGTCGTCTACGAGAGGCCATCCGTATGCCTTTCTCAGTACACCGTACGCACCCTTACGAGCCTTGTGGTTGGTAGTCTCAGTATAACCCATCATGGCATCGAAGTTCAGCCACTTGGTTACCTGAGCCCTTCCGGAAAGGGTTATGTTCAGTTTGGTGTACTCGGTAGTCTTCACGGTTCCCTTCTGATCCAGCCAGGAAGCAGCTCCACGAACGGTTACCTTGTCGGTACCGCCCTCTACTGAGAGGTTGTGGTTGTGAGAGAAACCGGTCTGAAGAAGAGCCTTTACGTTGTCGTAGATCTTTACGGATCCGTCCTGCGGATAGCGTCCGCCGTAGAAGCCCTGATAGTAGTAGTTGGTTACGCCGTAGGCTCCGTTGGCAATCTCTGTCTGAGGCTTTGGATAGCCATAGCTCTGGCTCCAACTCAGGTGGTTGCTGTAGGTAACCTTTCCGGCTCCTGCGTTTCCTTTCTTGGTAGTGATGACGATAGCACCGTTGGATGCATCTGATCCATAAAGCACTGCAGCTGCAGCACCCTTCAAGATGGTCATGCTCTCGATGTCCTCAGGGTTGAGGTCGTTTCCTCTTGAGGAGAAGTCATCATACAAACTGGAGAAACGGATCTGACCGCCGTTACCCTCCTGGTCGTCGATAGCGAACAGGTTACGGGAGTCTACGGTGGTGTTGTTCATTGGCACACCGTCGATAACGTAAAGAGGCTGGTTGTTACCGGAAATGGAGGTTACACTACGCAGCACGACAGTGGTGGATGCACCAGGAGCACCGCCGGTGGTGGTAACGGTCATACCTGCAACACGGCCCTGAAGAGCGGATACGAACGCGTCACGTCCTGACTCCTGGATATCAGTAGCCTTGACGTTCTGCACGGCCGATCCTACGGAACGCTGAACACGCTTCTGGCCGTACTCTGCGGTGATTGTCACCTCGCCCAGAATGTTTGCGTCGTCTCTAAGGACTGCATTAACCACACTCTTGTTGTTTACGGGAATCTCAATGACTCCGTATCCAACTGACTGGAATACAAGCACTGCGTTGCCGGCACACTTCAAAGAGTAGTTTCCGTCTACGTCCGTGCTTGTGCCGGTTCTTGGGCTGCCCTTTACATAAACAGCAGCACCGGCAACAGGTTCACCGTTCTGGTCGGTAACCTTTCCGCTGACATTTACGTTCTGTGCGAAAATCTGACCTATTGTCAGCATGGCTGCCATTAGGAAAGCAACGCCCAGACGGAAATGCCTGTTAGTTTTTGTTTGATTGAACATAGTTAATTTTTTAGTTGGTTATAGTGTTTTAAAGGATTTTCCTATAACAATCTTTTGTTTTTTGCCTTTTTCGTTTTATTTTGGGCAAAAATGCACAAACGCAAATATATCTGTTTTTTGCTAAAAATCCTAATTTAAGATGCAAAAAACGCAATTTTTGTTGCAAAGGCAGCTTCCCGGACTTGTCAAAAAAGCCCTGTAAAGAAAACCACTAAAACGCATATTGGGTGCGTCTGACATCTCCCGAAAACCACCAAGACTAAGATACTCTCCTGATTTTATGGCCCTTATAGGCATACCACAGTATAACCAGGAAGCACGGCAGGGCAATCAGGTAGGCATACTGGATGGCCTTTTCCGGGGTAAATCCTGCGGATTTCTCCAGATAGTCCTTCAGAAGGCCGAACAGTGGCGGTATAACCGCACCTCCGAAGATGGTTACAACCAGGAGAGCCGCACCCTTCTTTGTGAACTTGCCCAGATCAGCCATTGCCAGCGGCCAGATTGCAGGCCACATCAGAGAGCAGGCCAGTGCCATCGTGAAGAGCACCCATACAGAATATTTGGCCTGCTGCGGCATCAGCACAGCCATCAGGAAGGCGCAAACCGTACCCAGGACTCCCAGCCAGGAACAGATCTTCAGGGCCGTTGCCTGTGAAAGAACCTTCGGGATAAACAATATACCTATTATATATCCTATGGTCATGCCGATGGAAGGAAGCCATGGATAAAGTTCCGGATTCGGAAGGTTAAGGGTGTTGGCCAGATCTACCGGTGTCTGCAGAGCCAGAGTCTCGACTCCTACATATAAGAATAGTGTAAGGCATCCGTAAACCAGATGAGGGAACTGCCATATAGAAGTCTTGTTTGCTGCATAAGGGCAGTCTTCCTCGTGACCTTCCTCCTCTCCCTTTGCCTTGATTTCCTCAAGAGGGGCAAACAGAACCAGTATTCCGAGAATGAAGAATATGGCTGCGATTATGTAGAACGGCTTTATGATATCCTCTATCTGTACATCCTTTATGCCCTTTCCAATAAGCCAAGCCAGGAAGATGGTGGCAATAGGATAAGCCAGTTTGTTGCAGATACCCATGATGCTTATTCTCTTGGCGCCGCTCTCAAGCGGTCCGAGAATAGTGATGTATGGGTTGATGGCTGCCTGAAGGATGGTGTTACCCAGTCCGCTTATAAACGATGCAACCAGGAAAAGAATCAGGCATTTAGTCCTTACGCCCGCTGAAACTGCACTCCCGTCCATGTTGGCAACGGCTATCTTGGCCGGCCATACAAAGAGCAAAAACGCTATAGTAAAAATCATGAAGGCCAGAGCCATGGTCTTCTTGTAACCTATCTTCTTGATTATGCTTCCTGCAGGATAACCGAAGATCAGGAATGCGGAGAAGGTTACGAATACAATAAGGTAGGAAGCCGCTCCCGAAACGTTCAGAGAACCCTGGAGCAGAGGAATCAGATACCCGTTGAGTCCGAGGGCGAATCCAACAGCAAAGAACATGAAGCCAATGCACGCCAACGGCACTACAAAATTTTTCTTCTGACTTTGAGTCATATCTTAAAATGTTTATTGGTTTGTCTTGTCTTTTTTCAGCGACACTATCCTTTCCAGAAACTCCCTGCTTTTGGCGGAAGGTATTATGCGGGCCCCCACAGGCAGGGCGAAAAGCTTTTCCTTGAGTTCCTGACTCAGGTACTTGTTGCTCTTGAGGCGCATGCTGTCTTTTTCTGTGGTGATGACAGCCGCCTCCTTCTGCCTGCGGGCCATGGCCTCGATTTTCCGGATGTCGGAACGGGTGAAATTCTTGTGGTCAGCGAACTTGAGCACTTCCCCGACAGTGTGTGAGGCCACCAGCTGGGAGCGGAACAAAGTGTCATCGGCGATGCCGGTGAAGGCAACGGCAAAGTTGGAATACATATAGCGCTTGTTGCATATTCCCGGAAAAACGGGCAGGGCCTGCTGAAAGACGGCCGTAGAAAAGTACACCGGCTGGTCATCTCTCAGGCCAAGGTTCTTTTTCCAGATCATCTCCTGCCTGGCAACGGCCTCCAGCCCCTTGTCCTCGTCTGTATTGCCATCGAAGATGCTGAAATCCGGCCCTTTGGTAATCACCACCACGTCAGCCCTTTTTGTCTGGGACGGAAGGTCGCGCAGATTGCCTATTGGAAGAAGGTTCTCTTTCTCGATAGTGCGGTTGTAGTTTACAAGCAAAACGCTGCAGGAAGGCTTGATCTTGCGGTACTGGAAGGCATCGTCCAGAACCACGAGGTTCACCCCGTGCTCGGCAATGAGCTTGCGGATAGCCAGTCCGCGGTCTTTGCACACTGCAACCAGGACATCCGGAAACTTGCGCTTGATCTGAAGCGGCTCGTCTCCGCACACAGAAAAGTCGTCTGTGGCCTTTACCAGATGGAATCCCTTTGACTTTCTTTTGTATCCTCTGGAAACCACTGCCAGACGGTAGCGGCTCTTGAGGGCCTGCACAATCATTTCCGTGTGAGGGGTTTTGCCTGTGCCTCCGGCAGAGATGTTGCCGACACACACAACCGGTATATCAAATTCCTCCGACTTGAATATACCCTTATCGTATAACCTGTTCCTTATGGCCAGTACACACCAGTAAGGGAACAGTAGAGTTTTGCTTGCGATTCCTATGGATGCCATATAGATGCAAATTTACTAAAAAAATGCGTCCTTGACATTATCCTTGAATACTGAATAATCCTTGTCCAGCCCTGTAAGAGTGATTTTGGCGTAAATCTGGGTGGTCTTGATGCTGGAATGGCCCAGTATCTGGCTTACGCTCTCCAGACTCATTCCGTTTCCTTCTGCCGTATTTTCGCAGTATATCGGCAGCCGGCCGCAGAACCTTGATCTGGAAAGGCTGAAAACGAAAAGGTCTCTGGCCAGGTTGAGTGCCTTGCCTTTCAGAGAAACCTCGATGCCTAAGGTTGACAACGGAAATATGGTAAGTGTAATCTACACTCCTTCTTCCGGAGCCCGCAAGGGAAAATCATCTGACAAAAGGGATGTCTACAGTATCTGGCATCCCTTTCTGTTTTTGATTTGTAGAGCGGATTGCATAACTTTATAACCTGATAGCCGAGAAAAGAAATTTCTTAAAAATAGCATATTATGTTTCCAAAGAAAGTTTATCAGACAAGAAGACAGCTTCTTGCAAAGGATGTTGAAAGCGGAGTCATTCTTATTCCAGGTAACAGCGAAGCTCCTGCAAACTATAAGGACAATTGCTACAAGTTCCGTCAGGACAGCACTTTCCTTTATTTCTTCGGCATCAACGATCCGGACTTTGCCGGCGTGATTGATGTGGATAAGAACGAAGAGATAATTTTCGGCAATGATGTTTCCATAGACGATATCATCTGGATGGGTCCGCAGAAATCCGTAGCCGAAAAAGCGGCTGAAGTAGGGGTCAAGAAGACCAAGAGCCTTTCAGACCTTCCTAAGTATATCAAGGCTGCGCTTAAGGCCGGAAGGAAGATTCATTTTATCAACCCTTACAGGTATCAGGTAAAACTTTGGCTGAGCGAAATGCTCGGTATTCCCGCAGCAGCATTAAAGAAAAACGAATCTGTGAACCTTATCAAAGCCATAGTTTCCCAGAGAATTGTAAAAGATAAATATGAAATCGCCGAGATAGACCACGCTTGTGACATAGGTTATGCAATGCACTACTTTGTAATGCAGAACTGCAAGCCTGGCGTTGCTGAACAGACTCTGGCGGGAATGATGGACGGTATCGCGATGAGCAACGGTGCCGGGGTTTCCTTTGCCACCATTCTCTCCCAGCACGGCGAGACACTCCATAACCACGACCATAGCGGAATCATCACCAAGGGCAGGCTTCTGACCGTTGACGCAGGTGCCGAGAACAACAACAATTACTGCTCTGACTTCACCCGCACGATTCCTTGCAGCGGAACGTTCACCACAAAGCAGAAAGAGATCTACCAGATTGTATGCGACGCCAATAACCTGGCTCTCCAGCTGGCAAAGCCTGGCGTTGCTTACTTCGATGTTCACGTTGCTGTTTACAGGCTGTTTGCAGAGAGACTTAAAGCTCTCGGACTTATGAAGGGTGACATCGACGAGGCTGTTGAAGCCGGCGCTCCTGCACTGTTCATGCCTCACGGCCTTGGCCACAACATGGGTCTCGATGTCCACGATATGGAGAATTACGGAGAAGACTATGTGGGCTACGGCAGTGCTGCAAAGCGCAGCAAGAAGTTCGGCTACGGCAGTCTCCGAATGGCCCGCAAACTGGTTGAAGGCAACGTAATTACAGACGAGCCAGGCATCTACTTCATTCCAGCTCTGATAGAGAAGTGGAAGGCCGAGAAGATCAACGCCCAGTTCATCAACTTCGGCAAGCTGAAGGATTACTACAACTTCGGCGGCATCCGTCTGGAAGACGATGTGCTGATTACCAAGACCGGCAACCGCCTGCTCGGATCCAAGAGACTTCCAATCACCGTGAAGGAAGTTGAAAAGGCAATGAAGGGCTAGTTCGGCCGTGACCTACAAGTTGCTGACAAGCAGCTAAATACAAAATCTCCTATATGTAGAAATGCATATAGGAGATTTTATAATATACTGTAAGCTAGCTAGTTGCCGGGCACGGGCTGCTGGGTGCCAGTCTTGATAAACTGGACAATAGTCCCTTTCTCGGCGATAAATGCAATCAATGTGTCGGATATTGGCCTGTTTAAGATAAAGGTGGTGTTGTGGGATGAATCCAAGTGAATGAACAAGTCTTCCGCTACATCGTATCTGACTTTTCCGTGTGAGAACAAAAAGGCATAGGTTCCCGAGCCTTTTGTGCCCAGTTCTTTTATGCCGTCCGGAACATTGCTGCCGTCTTCGGCCAGATGCCAGCTTACGGTTTTCCCGTCTCCATTGAAAAACAGCGTGTCGTTCCCGCACACGAAAACTCCTTCGTGAGGCTGTGGCACAGGAGTTCCGGGATCTGGCGGAAGATTGATATTCTTGCATCCTTCCAGTAAAAATCCAAGGAAGTAAAGGGTAATTAGAATCAATAGGATGATTACCAGCCAGCCAAAGAAACCTCTTTTTTTCTTCTGTTGCTGTGGCGGAGGAACGGTCGCTCTCTGTTGCTGTGGCGGAACGGTCGCTCTCTGCTGCGGCGGCGGAACGGTTGTTCTCTGCTGGGTGGCAGCGGTTCTTGGCGGCGCGGCGTATTGCTGTTGTCTTGTCTGGGCCTGCTGTTGCGGTGGCCGTGCATCGTTATTTTCCCAGGAAGAGAGCACAACCTCTCCTTCGGTGTCTGATGCTGTAAAGAAATCTTCCTGAGGGCCTTCAGGCTTTCTGGTTTGTGTGTTCTGCTGATAGACCGGATTGTCGTTCACCGGTTTTTTAGGTGCCGCTTTGGGCTTTGGCGATGCAGGTGCTTTCGGGGCATCCTGTCTTGTTCCGCAGACAGAGCAGAATTTGGCGTCATCGCTGAGCTGCGCTCCACAATTTGTACAGTATTTCATGGCCATAACAGTCTGTTCTACTTCTTGACTTTAGGGCAGCGGGACTTGATATAGTTGTACACAAAGTCGAAGTCTTTATCAGGCACATAAATCTGGTTGTGCTCAAAAGGCTCGTGAACCTTGATGCAGTGGAGCCATCTTAGAGGCTTGATCCTGCGCACTACCTTGTAGGTGGATATAGAGGCCTGCTTGCCGGCGGAAATCAATCCGATACCGGTGGTTGTGATACTTCCCCTTGCTGCACCTGTCATGGCTGTTATCATACCCAGGATCTGGGCTTTCTTGTATTGCTTAGGAACCTGGATATGCTTGATCTGGTCTTCGCTCATCTCAAACAGGACGCAGTAGCTGCCTCCGTGAATGAAGTTCAGGATGATAACGCTGATTATGATCAGGCCAAACATTATGGCCAAAACTATCAGCAGGACCTTTCCCATACCCAGTATATCGTTCCAGTCTCCGTGTATGGCAGCGGGAATCACTCCAAACACCAGCATCATTCCCACCAGGATAAAGAAAAATATCTTCATGACTGTCAGCATGATAACAGGGTTGGTTATCATATTGAGCTTGTAAACCCAGCGGTAAACTCCGTCGTTGCAGAGTTTTATCTCGGAACCCTGGTAGTTCTTGTCAAAAGCTTGCTCTTCCACGGCATCCTGCTTTTCGACAGGGGTGTTTTCGCTGGCTGATACTTCCTGAGGAGAACCGCAGGAGGTGCAGAACTGTGCATCATCTGGCAACTGAGCTCCGCAGTTTGTGCAGTATTTCATACGGTTATTGTTTTTTTAAGATTATTCAAACTTCTAGGAAATGTCTATTCCGCATCCCCGAAGGCCGAGCAGGACAAAAATCAGCAGGGCAGTGGCAAGGACAAATGTAATGAGCATCAGAAGCCAGTTCTTTCTGTCTTTCCTCCGCGATAATATTCTGGCTATGAATACCAAGGCCAAGACCAAAACAGCAACTGCAATCCAGTTGTAGGCTTGGCAGAGAGCAAGAATCGTTTTCATAACAGGTGACAATTGTGGTTACAAAGCACAAGTTACGAAAAAAAGCCATTTACTGCCAAATGCAGCACAATGTGGCAGGGCCTTTTACAGGTATTCGTTCACTTCCTTTATCGCTCCGGCACATTCTTCCACAACTTTTTCTAATGTAGTGCCGTACTGTTCCTTGAGGACAAGCCTCGCTTCTTCCAGGGTTATAGGAATGACATCTTTAGGCGGCGGGTTCCCGACAGCTTCCAGTATGCGAATCTTTTCGTACAGGACGCCGTAGTCCTTTCCAACTCCCTTTGCGTTTAGGGCCGTGATCCTCGGGTCGAGAATTCGTTTGAACTGCTTTACGTTCTGTCGTATTCCCTCTTCTATGAGAGCCTCTCCATAACCCCTTACGTGCATTGCCTCGTCTATCAGTCCCATATCGTAGAGCTGCTTTGCCTGGTCCTGGCATGCCTTTCCCTGTCCGATCCATTCCTTGCACTTGTACTCGAATGTCCTGGCCACCCTCTCAGGGTCATTGAGCTTTGCTGTCTGGAGCTCTTTCTTTATGATGTTCTCAAGATCCTTTCCGTACGACTCTTTTCCGAGCTCTCCGTGCACTGTACTCTGGTCGAACTTCTTCAAAGTCTTGAGAGCATGCTGCTTGTTTGCCGGCACAAATCCGTAGTGGTATTCATTGAAGGCTTCTGCATAGCATTCTTCCATAAGGTCTTCATCGATGTCAACCCATTTGCCGTCCTTTCCCTTTACCTGGAAAGTGACGTCCCTGTCTGCTGCAATCTTCCTTCCCTTGAACAGGTCGTCCCCTGCGTTACCGGTCGCCCCGTTCCATACCTTTATGTCTTTTTCCGGAACTCCCAGCCTCTCAGCCAGCTTCTTAATCGTAGGCGGATCCACTTCAGAGTAAATCTTCTGCATCTGTGCGTTGTAGTTTGCCCTGAGCAGGTCAGACGGGCTGTTTCGCAGAAGGTTCTGGGCATTCTTGTTTCCCTGGAGCGCCAGTGTTGCGCGTCTTACTTCCTCCGGCGTGGCGTTCGGGTTGTTCATCACTTCCTTGAAGTTGTCGTAGATCTCCTGCGCGTCCTTCCGTGCTCTCTTTGAACATTCCTCTGCGAACTTGGAATCCTTTGTAAATACGGCGTCGCCTTTCATCCTTGTCTTTCGGATGGCGTCGTTGGCGTTCTTTACGGAAGTCTTCTTTGTCTTTGTCGTCTTCTTTCCCGCCTCCTTTACCTTGTCCGCTATCTTGTTGGTACTAAAGCCATTGCCGTCTGCAAACTTCTTGGATGCATCCTTGCCCTCCTTGGTCTTGGAAACATATTCCTTGAGCTTTTTGTATCCATCCTTGAGCTTTCCCCATCCCGCCTTGGCCTTTTCCACCACTTTCTTTTCAACCTGCTGTCCTACCTGGGTTCCCCTTGCCCACTTGAAGGCCTTTCCTCCGACATAGAATACTCCCTCCCAGAAGAACACTTCCACGTTTGCCACCACAAATCCCTTGAATGCGCTGTCTCCACCCTTGTCCACGTACTTTTTCATTGCTACAAGTCCGCTGTACGGCATCAGCACAAGTTCTGAAGCCCCTGCGGTGAAGTAAGCCAGGGCGATTCTCAGGCCTATGACCGGTATGGATTTCTCCATTGATGCGAATGTCGCCACGAATGCGTTGAAGTTTTCATCCGCTTCCGTCCACTCCGGAGTCCATGCCGCGTCGTTAACGAAGTAATATCCAATCTGTCCCGAGCAGTACTTGTCGAAGATGTCCATCATCTTCTTGTAGTCCGGCTCATAGAACCCGAATCTGTTGTCATATCCTTCAATCATCGCGTCCACCTTGTAGTAGAACGGCATCAGGTAGGCGAACCTTGGGTCAAAGGCAATCTTGGAACGCATGTTTATGAGCTGGTCGAGCTTTTTCTCATCCTCTTTGAGCGCACGCGCAAATTCCTGATTGTCTGCTATATCCCTGAACGGCTGAGAGATTATCAGAACATTGGTGGTGTTCTCATAGGTCTTTCCGTTGTAGGATACTTTCAGGGTAACCTTTGCCTTGGCCCTGTTCGGAGGGAGAAATCCGCCGCCACCGGAATGTATGACACCCATCACGGTGTTGTCTTTATATACATCCTGAAGCTCAAACTTGAAGTTCATCAGGGCGCAAGGTGACGGGACGTCATTCCCGAACTTGTCTCTGAAGAGCACGTTTTCTTCCGGAATGTCTTCGAATGTGAAAACGGGATCTGCGTCAGGCAGTACGGCTCTGATATCCCCGGTTTTCTTGTCCTCGGCGATTAGCTTGAATGTAGTCTTGCTCTCTCCCCATTTCTTCCTTGCCTTCGGGTCGCTGACCAGGATCTCTTCCTCAAGTGTGCTTTTGTAATCCACCAGATATGCCTTGAGGGCTTTGACATTGAGCATCACTCCCAGATGCATTCGGTAGATATAGAATTCTGCCTCGAGAGGTTTTTCCTTTCCGTCAACTTTTACAGATATGTTGCATCTGAAGCGGTCAGCATCACCAGGAACCGCATTCTTCTTTTCATCTTCGGTGAGGACTCCGCATTCGGTGATGTTTATCCTGAACTTTGACGGTATTTCCTTGTCTTTGAGGAGTTCTGTCTGGAAATACTTGTCTCCGCCTCCATCCAGAGAGATATCGATTCCAAGCACTTCAGATGCCAGGTTGTTGATACCGAACTCCATAAACTGGGTCTTTCCTCCTCCGGCTTCGAACGTGATGCCTTCGTCTACGACGATTTCAGTGGCTGGCGCAACTTTGAACACAACGTGGTTGATGAGAGTTCCGGTTTCCGAGCTGAAAACAAACTTGACTTTTGCCTGCCCCAGCTCTCCTTCCTCCGGGGCTTCGGATGCTGCAATGTGGCAAAGCTTGTACTTGCCGTTGGTTGTGGCTTTGCTTACAGCGCAATTCTCTTCCGCCTTGATGGTAATCCTTTCAGTAAGGTCCGGCCTGTCTATCTTTTCTCCATATACATTTATTTCTTCGATCCTTGCTCCTATTATCCTTGGTGGATCTCCCGCAACGAGGGTGTCTCCGAAATCCTTGTATAGAACCATCCTGTAGCGGCTGTGGTCCTTTTCCTTCTCTTCATCCTTTTTCTCTTCTTTATTTTTATTGGATTGTGTGGTCTTTGACTTCTTCTTGTTAGTATTTTTCTTTTTCTTTCGGCTTGTTCCGATGATGACGGCGCCGCCACCACCAATAACTGCCACTCCCACTCCAATCCACTTCCAAGGAATCTCAGTACCTTCATCTTCGCCCCAGGTATCAGAGGCATCTGTGGTTTTTTCTATGATCTGTCCGGTTCTGCTTTCCTCCACATCATCTTCGTCTGCGCTGGTTTTTGAAGCCTTGTCATCCCCCTGGTAGACATACCGGTATTTGTATGCCACATATCTGTTGTCGCTCCTTGTTCTGTTCCAGTATGCGTATATGGTGATAAACAGTTCAGATTTCTTGGCATAGTAGTCATCTTCCTCTATCGGGTAAACTCCGTTAAGCACCAATTTGCCTCTTATGACCTGGTCGTTACCTTCAAAATGAGATGGCTCTGTGATTTCTATTTTGAAAATCGCACTTGTTCCGTCTGTCCTGTGAATATAGCCATACATTTCCCAAGTTCCGCTTGCGGCCCTGTCATTCCCTCTGCGGTTTTTTATGTTGTCAAAAACCAATGTGTACGGGATGACGATGTCATTCTCCTGTCCAAATAATATTGTTGCAGGGGGATCGTCGAAGAGAAAATAAACACTTCCGTTATGCCAGTAGAACTTGTTCTTGTCTGCTTTCCAGTATTTGTTGTTGCTTTCCAGGGTTCTTTCCTTAAAGACCCACTTTCCCTGCGCTGAAGAAAAGGTAGCTGTCGCGATAAAGATCAGCAAAAAGAACATTCTTCTTGCAATGCGACTAGAGAGGCTAATATAAAGATCGTTCATAACTATCCGCAAGTTAGTAAAAAAACAAATGACCCTAAAACAATAGTGGTATATTTGTATCAACTAAACACAAATCAAATTTGCAGGGACAGTTATGAAAGAAACACACAACAGGATTATTTCGCTGCTCGCATTATTGTTCATCGTATCGGCTTGCAGCTTTTTCGGTGGCAACCAGAACACCCCAGAGGGTTATGTCCGCCATTGTGTAAGATTGCTGGATAAGCAGGCCTTGTATGCAGACAGACCTGAGTGGAAAGAAGTGAAGGATTCCATTCTGGCTGAGGCTAAAACCCTTACCACTATGGATCAGGCCCATGAGGCTGTATCACGGGCTGCGAAAGTTGCCGGAGGGAAGCACTCGGTCCTGTTGCCTCCTGTAAAGGACACGACATCCTATCCTGAAACAGCTCCCGAACTTGGTTTGCTGGAAAATGGCATTCTCCACATCGTTCTGCCTGCCCATTCGGGTGTAAAGGTCTCTGATTCTCTCTATATTCACAGGGTTCTGGACTTCCTGCATGGGCATCTGGATGCCAAAGGGGTTGTCCTGGATCTTCGGGGAAACACTGGCGGCAATATGTGGCCGATGATTTCCGCTGTCTCTCCTTTACTACCAGATGGCGTCATTCTCCGTTTTAAAGGCCGCTCCCGCACTCAGCCTATCTTTCTTGAGAATATCTTAATGGGGACCGGCCTGTCCGGGAAAAGTATCAAAAAACTACCTGCTTCGACACCGGTGGCCATCCTTACCGACGACATGACCGGAAGTTCCGGAGAAGCCACACTTCTGTGTTTCCGCGGCTTGGACAATGTCCGCACATTTGGGACACCTACTGCCGGATACGCCAGTGCAAACATAGTAAAGGCCCTTGCTGACGGATACACTCTCTTGATCACCACTTCCTGCGACATGGCCAGGACAGGAGAGATCTTCTGCGATGATCCAATCGAGCCTGATGTCCTGACCCAGACCCCACTTGAGGACGCTGTTGCCTGGATTGCCACTACATCCCAAAAGGTAACCGATAAGTGACAGAAAACTATCAAGTTCTGGCAAGGCAAGAGAATAATTATTAACTTTAAGAGTTAAATAATTGATTTTCCAATTATGACAAGAGAAGAATCAAAAGCACGTAATTTATTGAAGAAAATCTCAAATAAGTGTAGGAAGCAAGTAGCAAAGAGATTAGGTTGGAAGCAAAACGACTATCTCAATTGGAAAGTTGATTCTGGCTATTATTTCAGCTTGTGTCATTTGGTCTTGGAGCATGTTGAGCTTTCTGTTAAGCCGTATTTTATTGATGATTTATGGTGGGACATATTTGAGTTGCCAGAATGCAAACAAGGGCCAAAAAGTTTAAGGGGTAATGGAGCTTTTGCTGTTCCGGATGTACACTTAAAGGAGTATGTTGTCTTTGATACAGGTAAAATTCCTGTTTACAAAGAAGATGATGTGGTTTCCCGATGGGAGGACACGTTCAATACCATAGACGCAGACATTGCTCGTTTCATCAGCGAGAATCCCAATCCTGATAGTTTTTGCCCAATAGGACGAACTAACCGTATTTACGATCTATTGATGGACATACACTCAGGTAACTTTGACCAAGTTCAAGAAAAGATTGAATTATCCAAGACAAACCACGTTGGACATTTCTTCGAGGGTCCAAAAGGCTATGATTATGAGTATATAGAGAGATGGATTAGTGGACGGAAGTGATAAATTCCAATTTATCTGCCTCTTGGTGCAATGGTCTTATTTTCTGGGACCACTACAATTTCAAAATGGTGACCAAAAAGTGACCAAATTTGGGGAATAAAAAGGAAAAGACTTTGTATGGTGCTTGAAAATCAGCAACGTACAAAGTCTTTTTGTACCCACGGAAAATATTTTTTCAAACCAATTTCTTGAAGACTTGGATAGGATATGGGCGCTGAGGGATGATATTCCAGACCCAACAGATCCATTATGCACATTCAAACTGATAGAATAAAGTCGTATTATCTTGTCAAAATAGAGAAATCTATCAATAGTTAAACTGTTCTTTATTATCCTTGGCGAATTTAACGCAAAGGGCCGTAATATAATCTGTGGAAACATAAAAGGCTTCATCACATTCATTCAGTTCATTGATAGGTTCATCTTGGTCGGAGTGTTCTGAATAAATATCTAATGCTTTCTTGCATAAATTGGCTATGTCATAGGCTTTGATGGCTTCAGCAGAGGAAACCAAAATGTCATTCATTTTATCATTGGTGTTGAAGAAGAACTGGTCAAATCCGCCATTATTAACTTCTTGTTCCAATTTTGCCATAGTGATAAATATCTTTTCACTGTCGTTGAGTGTAGATAAGTCGGTACAGTAATTACTCTTCTCAAGCAATTTATCGAAAAGATACAAGAATAGAGTTTCATCATCTTTCTGCCAGAAACTTAGATTTTTGCTATTGTTCGACGAGGCGCTTTTGCAACTGCTGCAACGGCCGAAAAAAATCAGGCTAATTGTGAAAAGAATTGATATAGCAACGAATAGGATAGATTTTTCACTCATATAATTCATTTATTGGATAACTATAAACAAAGGTATGGAAAAAATTATCGAACCAACGAGTTCAATAAAGTGCTTGATTTGATATTTCAAGAAACCAACAAGTTAGAAGGGTGCAAAAAAGAAAAGTTCCCTGAAAATTCAGAGAACTTCAGTTCAGTACCCGGAGCCGGAGCAGAGGCATCGGTGGCTATCGTGAGTTGTCAATTTCTATTTAAGGTATTGACAAACCGTATGTTAGGTTCTGATTCGGTGGGTTGAAATAACTCTCGGAAATGGTGACCGAAAGTGGCCGAATCTGATGAGAGGTGACCGAAAGTGACCGAAAGAATCTATCAAGCTCTGCTATGTCCAGAGAATAATGATTATTTTTATCAGTCAGATAAATCGAGATTTAACGTTACAATGCATAGATATAGTAGAATTCTTCTTTTTCTTTTCATAGCCGCTTTATCCAGCTGCAATCAATATAATCGCATCTTAGAAGATG
>CACXPG010000004.1:211930-233168 GCA_902769525.1 uncultured Bacteroidia bacterium | reverse complement strand
TTCTCCCCGAAGATTCTCTTTATGCTCACGCCTCCCTTGACATCCACGTCGAACATTATGACATTGCCCTTGGCCCAGATTCTCTCCACCTCGCTCTTGAGAGTGCCGTAGAACGAGCCGGGATAAACCTCTTCATACTCGACAAACTCGCCGTTCTTGATCCTCTTCTTGAATTCCTTGACAGAAAGGAAGTAGTAGTCCTTACCATCCACTTCCTGCCCTCTCGGAGCGCGGGATGTGGCGGAAACGGAGAACTCCAGCTTGTTGAATGTCTTGAGAAGATGAGTTACTATAGTTGTCTTTCCGGCTCCGCTGGGTGCGGAGAAAACCATCACTTTGTTTTCCATAATAAATGCTTCTTGTCTATACAAAGGTAAGGGAAAATATTGTTATTTTTGCAACGGATTTCCGGCAGCGGCCGGGCCATTGATTAGACAAATTTTTAACATTCAATAAATTATGGTATCTTACAAAGAGTTAGGCCTTGTCAACACAAGAGAGATGTTCGCCAAGGCTGTAGCAGGCGGATATGCTATTCCGGCTTTCAACTTCAACAATATGGAGCAGCTCCAGGCCATCATAAAGGCAGCAGCCACCAAGAGGTCTCCGGTTATTCTCCAGGTTTCAAAGGGTGCGCGTTCCTACGCTAACCAGACACTCCTCAGATATATGGCTCAGGGTGCTGTCGAGTATGCAAAGGAACTCGGATGGGAGAATCCTCAGATTGTTCTCCATCTGGACCACGGTGACACTTTCGAGACTTGCAAGAGCTGCGTGGATATGGGCTTTTCTTCAGTGATGATAGACGGAAGCGCCCTTCCTTACGACGAGAACGTTGCCCTTACAAAGAAGGTTGTGGAGTACGCACATCAGTTTGACGTGACCGTAGAGGCTGAGCTCGGAGTGCTTGCAGGAGTTGAGGACGAGGTTTCCGCTGAGGAATCTCACTATACTCGTCCTGAGGAAGTTATAGACTTCACCAGCAAGACTGGATGCGACTCTCTGGCTATCTCCATCGGTACATCCCACGGAGCATACAAGTTCAAGCCTGAGCAGTGCACCAGAGACCCTAAGACCGGCATCCTGATCCCACCTCCACTGGCATTCGATGTTCTGGAAGAAATCGAGAAGAAGCTTCCTGGTTTCCCGATCGTTCTCCACGGCTCATCTTCAGTTCCTCAGGAATATGTGAAGATTATCAACGAGAACGGTGGCAAACTGCCTGATGCAGTGGGAATTCCTGAGGAGCAGCTCAGAAAGGCCGCAAAGAGCGCTGTCTGCAAGATCAACATCGACTCCGACTCCCGTCTTGCCATGACCGCTATGGTACGCAAGGTATTCAACGAGAAGCCTGGCGAGTTCGACCCTAGAAAGTATCTCGGACCTGCAAGAGACGAGATGCAGAAGCTTTACGAGCACAAGATCGTGAACGTGCTCGGTTCAGACGGCAAGGCTTAATGGCTGCCGGAAGTGACATAAAAGCAGTTTTCTTCGACATCGACGGGACCTTGGTCTCATTCAGGACCCACAAGGTTACCCGGAGCAACATTGAAGTACTTGATGCCCTCCGAAAGAAGGGCATCAAGGTTTTCATTTCCACCGGCAGAATGCTGGGAATGACCAGCGTGCTGGACGGCATAGCCTTCGACGGCTACATAGCCAATAACGGAGCCACCATCTATGACTCCTCAAAGAAAATGCTCCACGGAAGGCTTCTTCCAAAGAAAGAACTATATACCCTCAGGGAGAGGCTGAAAACTCCCGGCCTGCCACCGTTTGCCGTTTCTTTCATGACTGCGGACAACTATTATCTGAACTGCCAGTCCGACCTGGCGGAGGAGGTTGCCCGGATTGTGGGTGTCGTTCCCCCGATAATCAGCAACATAGACGATATCGTGAAGATGGATGTTTACCAGATGTGCGTCTATCTTAAAGGCAAGGCCCTGGACGAGCTGATGGAGGGATGGCTGACAGGCTGTACCGCAAGCGTCTGGAACCCTATATTCGCCGATGTAAACGAAAAGGGGATTACCAAGGCCTACGGCATAGACAGGATGCTGGAAATCTTCGGTCTTGACTTGTCCCGGACCCTTTCCTTCGGCGATGGCGGAAACGACATCCCGATGCTGGAGCATACGGCCCTGAGCGTGTGTATGGGGAATGCCGACGACGCTGTAAGGGCGGCCTCTGACTTTGTGACAGAAACCGTGGACGAGGACGGAGTCGCCAAAGCCCTTATGCGTTTGGGCGTTTTATAGATGCTTTATAATAAGGATGGTACACATCGTGATGATAATGACCGTCACGAATATCTTGATGAACTTTTCTCCTCCCTTTATGGAGGCGTAAGAACCGAGTATTCCGCCGATGATGTTTCCAGCGGCATAAATCAGGGCAATGCCCCAGTGAACCTGCCCGTAAATTATGAAAACAGTCAGGGCCAGCGGAGTGTAAACCACAACCGCGAACTGTTTGATAGCGTTGGAGCGGATCATGTCCAGGCCCAGGAGGAAGAAACTACCGAACATTATCAGAAGACCCACACCTGAGTGGGTGAATCCGCCATAAACTCCAATGGCAGTGAAAATCAGGAAAATCCAGAAATCGCTGAGCCTTGATCCGGTAAAACCTTGGGCTTCCTGCCTTTTGGCTGCCACCTTCTTTCGGTCTATGAAAAGCAGGATAGACATGATGGGAAGAAGGATGGCCATCACGATTTCTATGATCTTGACCTTAAGGACAGCGGCCAGCAAAGCCCCGAAAATGGCTCCGCAGCCAACCGGTATGCCAACCTTCCAGCCGGTCTTCATATCCAGATAGCCTTTCTTCTTGAAAATCGCGGAGGTGGTGAGGAACTGAAGCAGAACTCCGACTCTGGTTGTGCCGTTGGCCACGTTGATCGGAAGGCCCATCATCATGAACAGCCCGTAGGATATGGCTGTGGCCATTCCGGCTATGGTGTTTATGAAGCCCACGAAGATGCCGCAGCCTACAAGAAGGAGAATTATCCTGTAGTCTGTCAATGGAGCGGTGCTCAAAAACTGCTGAAACTGTTCAATCATCTTCTGCCGGCGTGCCTTGTGACACAATGGCAAATATAATGCTTTTGGATGATTTGACTGTGACAATTTGTCCTACTGGTCCAGCAAAGCTGGAATGGCAAGGAAATTGCCGTATCTTTAACAGTTAAAAAAATACGATTCATTATGTCAAGACACAATAAAAGAAGGGAGGGCCGTGACGCTCGCCACGATGCTGAAATAAAGGACCAGCAGGAAGAAATCAATAAAACCAGCCAGCCGGAAGCTGAACCTGAAGAACAAAAAGCCGAAAGCGCGGACCAGACAGAAGAGAAAAAGACTGAGGCCCAGCAGCCTGAACAGTCTCCTACGCAGGCTGAAGCGCTTCTGGAAGAGGCCAAAAAGCAGGTTCAGGAAGAAAAGAACAGGTATGTCTATCTGATGGCAGAGTTCGACAACTTCCGCCGCAGGGTTTCCCAGGAGAAAATAGACCTTATCGACACAGCCGCCAAGGGCGTCATAAACGACCTTCTGCCGGTTGTGGACAATTTCGAGAGAGCTCTCAAATCTATGGAGGAGTCCGAGGCAAGCGATTCTGCAAAGATGGGTACGGAACTTATTTACAAGCAGTTGCTTGACGTGCTCAAGAAAAAGGGAGTTACCGAGATTGATGCGATGGGCAAGGAGCTTGACACTGACGAGCACGAGGCGGTGGCCCAGATTCCGGCACCTGAAGAAGACAAGAAGGGCAAGGTTGTGGATGTCGTGCAGAAAGGATACAAGCTCAACGGCAAGGTTATCCGCTTTGCCAAAGTTGTGATGGGCATTTAAGGACAGAAAGATTATAGAGTGACAAGATGGCAGAAAAAAGAGATTATTACGAGGTGTTGGGCGTTTCCAAGGACGCTTCGGCAGATGAGATAAAGAAAGCCTACCGTAAACTGGCTCTGAAGTATCATCCGGACCGTAATCCTGGAGACAAGGCCGCCGAGGAGAAATTCAAGGAGGCTGCAGAGGCTTATGATGTGCTCAGCGACGAGACCAAGCGCAAGAGGTACGACCAGTTCGGCTTTGCTGCAGAGCAGGGAGGATTCGGCGGCGGTGGCGGATTCTCGGTGGAGGACATTTTCCGCAATTTCGGCGACATATTCGGCGGACATTTCGGCAGCAGTGGCGGGTTCGGCGACATATTCGGCGACATATTCGGTGGCGGTAGTGGCGGCGGCACCAGGGTAGAGAGGGGCAGCGATATCCGTATCAAGCTGAAACTCACTCTGGAAGAGATAATGTCCGGAGTGTACAAGAAGGTGAAGATCAACAAATTGGTTCCATGCCCTGACTGCCAGGGGAAGGGGGCTGTTTCCGAGTCTGACATTAAGACCTGTCCTGACTGCCACGGTTCCGGATATGTTGTCAGGCAGTCCCGTTCAATCTTTGGCATTACCCAGACCCAGAGCGTGTGCTCCCGCTGCAACGGAACCGGCAAGATTGTGACCAAGCCTTGCCGCAAGTGCGGTGGAAGCGGACTGGTAAAGGCTCCTGAGGAGATAGGGTTCAAGGTTCCTGCCGGTGTGGCTCAGGGAATGACTCTCACGGTGCCGGGCAAAGGCAACGCTGCCAGAAACGGAGGGGTGAACGGAGACCTTTACGTCCTGATTGAGGAAGAGGCCCACAAGGATTTTGAAAGAGACGGCAACGATCTTATCTATCCTCTCTTCATAAGTATCCCGGATGCTATCGACGGCTGCGAAGTGGAGATTCCGGCCATAGGCGGCAAGCTGAAAATCAAGATTCCGGCCGGAACTCAGAGCGGCAAGATAATGAGAGTCAGAGGCAAGGGCATTCCAGACGTAAACGGTTACGGCACCGGAGACCTCAACATCTATGTCCAGGTGTGGATTCCGACCAGGCTTACGGCAGAAGAGAAGAAGGTCGTCGAGAAACTCAAAGACTGCGAATCCTTCAAGCCGATACCTTCAGGAGACGACAAGAAGAGTTTCTTTGACAGAATCAAAGGTTTGTTCAAATAGTCTTTTTCTTTATAGCGATTTGAATTATCTTTGATTATTCAATTCAGAAGATAATGACAAAGTTTCCTGACATAAAAAGAGCGGTTGTAGTTTCAGCTGCTCTTTCTTTTTTGTGCCTGTTTCCGTTTTCGGGCCTGTCGCAAGGCATTGACCCTGCAAAAGATGCGGGTGTTGACTATCAGAGGCAGAAGCAGGTCACAGACAGGTTTATAGTGCCGATAGAATCCTACAACGGCTTTGCCGGAACTTACGGAGAACTCAGGGGAGACCACTTCCACTGTGGCCTGGACATGAGGACCGGAGGTGTTCAGGGGAAAAAGATATATGCGGCTGACGACGGCTACATATCCAAGATCACGATAGGTCCCTGGGGGTACGGGAACAGGATTACCGTTACCCATCCTTCCGGCTACAAGACAATTTACGGCCATCTTCTGGGTTTTGCGCCAAAGTACAAGAGGCTGGTTCTGGAAAAGCAGTATGCGGAAGAAAGCTGGGGACAGTACATCGACTTTCCGGCAGACAGCCTGCCTGTGAAAAGAGGGGACCTGATTGCCTTTTCCGGCAACACCGGTTCTTCCGGCGGCCCGCATCTGCACTTTGAGGTGCTTGACGAAAACGACGTGCCTGTAAATCTGCAGCTTACCGGCATCTTCAGCCTTAAGGACTCCGAGTCTCCAGCCATCCGCGATGTGCGTCTTGTGGGCTGCACTCCGTTTTACGGCACTCTTTACACATTTCCGCTGAAGATGGCGGGAGATACCGTTAAGGTCCCTAAGGCTTTCTACGCGGCAATTGACGCTTACGACATCATGGCCGGAACTCCCGGCAAACTTGCTGTCTACAAATATGAGGCGCTTCTGGACGGAAAGCCTTTCTTCTGTTTTACGGAAGGCAACATCCCTACATCTACCGGGCGCTACATAGCATCGCTTCTGGACAACCCGCTCAGACGGTCTACCGGAAGATATTATATCAAGACGCAGATAGACCCTTCCAACAAGCTTGCAGACAGAATCCAGGCGGAGAACGACGGAATAGTTTCTCTCGGCGATTCTCTTGTCCATACGCTCACTTTTATTGCAACGGATGTTTACGGTAATTCTTCTAGGGCGGAAATAAAGGTGCGCCGGGACGATTCTGTCTACAGCGGGGCGGTGCCGTTTTCTCCTGACGGCGAGTTTGTATCCTGGGACAAGGAATGCAAGTTCTTTTACGACTGGCTTGCGGTCACCGTTCCGGCCGAGGCTCTTTACCGCAACGCCTTTCTCAGGGTCAGGAAACTGAAAGATTCCTATACCGCCCAGGACAATGTTCCGGCAATGTCCGGCCTGTGGAGAGTGGGGGACGGGGACATTCCGCTGCATAAATCTGTGTCAATAGTCATAAGAGCGGACATTCCAGCCCAGTACAGGAGCAAGGCTCTGGTTGCCAGGGTGTCTTCTGACGGTTCTCTTTCCGGCTGCGGCGGCACTCTGAACGCCCTGACGGGCGAGATGACCGCCTCCATAGGCTCGTTTGGCACATTCTGCGTCACGGCAGACGTGACCAGGCCTGAAGTCTCAGTCAAAATCGCTGAGGGAGCTGCTGTGAAAGGAACTTCCATAAAATGCACAATCAGGGACAGACTGTCCGGAATTAAGACATACAGGGCCGAAATAGACGGACACTGGGTTGTGGCTGCTCTTGACGGCAAGACTGCCACACTGGAGATTCCTCTCGGTGATGCCAGAATTTCAAAAGGCAAAAAGCACAGTCTGGTTGTTTGTGTGGAGGACAATGCAGGCAACAAAACTACTGTAACACGTCATTTTACCTGGTAAAATATGAAAAAGACATACGATTTTGAAAAAGGCGTGGGCGTGATCGGCCTTATGAGCGGAACGTCTCTGGACGGTCTGGACCTTTGCCACGCAAGGTTTTTCTACAGGAACGGGAAATGGACTTACGAGACTCTTCACGCTGAGGACCAGGAGTATCCTTCTTCTCTGAAGGAGAGGCTTTCCAGGGCTCAGTCAATGACCGCCCAGGAATATGCTCTGCTGCATTCAGACTATGGCCTGTATCTGGGCGGGAGTGTAAAGGCGTTTATGGAAAAGCACAGACTGGTTCCGGCCGAGTCTGTATGCCTTGACAGCTGCCGGGAAGTTTCGGTTGTAGCCTCTCACGGGCAGACAGTCTTTCATCAGCCTCATCTGAGATTCACGGGCCAGATAGGAAGCGGAGCCGGAATAGCGGCTGTAAGCGGAGTGGACACGGTATGCGATTTCAGGACAACTGACGTGGCATTGGGCGGGCAGGGGGCTCCGCTTGTGCCAATCGGGGACCGTCATCTGTTCGGTTCATACGACTATTGCCTGAACCTTGGCGGTTTTTCCAACATTTCTTCCGAAGGGACCATCCAGGGAAAGCCGGCCAGGATTGCGCACGACATTTCTCCGGTCAACTATGTGCTGAACCATTATACAAGGCAGATCGGCGTAGAGTATGACAAGGACGGCCTTATTGCAAGGAGCGGAAAGGTCAGCCGCTCTCTTCTGGGAAAGCTTAACAGCCTTCCTTTCTATTCGCAGAGCGGTCCGAAGTCTCTGGGCAGAGAGTGGGTGGAGAACGAGGTTTTGCCTCTTATAGAAGCAGAAAGGGGAGAGGACGGATCATCCCTGAGCCTTGCCGACAAGCTGGCCACTTTCTGTGAGCATGCCGCCTTCCAGATATCGTTGAATGTCAGTCAGAAGAGTTCGGAACAGGCTAAAGTGCTTACAACCGGCGGCGGAGCTTTCAACAAATATCTTCTGGAGAGGATGCGCTTCAATGCCCCTCAGGCCAGTTTCATAGTTCCGGACGAGATCACTGTCAAGTTCAAGGAGGCTCTGATATTCGCTTTTCTGGGCGCATTGTATGTTGCGGACCAGCCTAACTGCATGAGCAGCGTAACAGGAGCCGCATACGACTGTATCGGCGGAGCGATGTACAAGGCTTGAAATTATTTTTGGAAGTTTGCAAATAAATTGTATTTTTGCAGTCCCAAAACCGAAGGCAACCTCTTGTATAGGCCAAGGCGGCCGTAAGACACTGAGAATGATGGTTAGTGCTTTTGGTACAATGTTGCTGATAAAAATTAAGAAGACAATGGATTTAATTAAAGTAGCTCAGGAGGCTTTTGCCGGAGAGAAAAAAGAGTTCCCTGAATTCAAGGCAGGTGATACCGTAACCGTTACCTATAAGATTAAAGAGGGTGACAAGGAGAGATTGCAGAACTTCAAGGGCGTATGCTTGCAGCGTCGTGGAGCTGGTGCAACCCAGACATTTACAGTCAGGAAGATTTCCAACGGTGTTGGAGTTGAGAGGATATTCCCTCTGAATTCTCCTTTCATCGAGAAGATCTCTCTTGACAAGGTAGGTAAGGTAAGAAGGGCAAGAATCTTCTATCTCCGCGACCTGACCGGTAAGAAGGCTCGCATCAAGGAGAAGAGCTTTGCAAGAACAGAGAAAAAGGAAGACGCTGAATAGTTTTCAGCTCTGACTGGCTCCGTAGCTCAATTGAATAGAGCATCTGACTACGGATCAGAAGGTTGCAGGTTTGAGCCCTGCCGGAGTCACTTAAAAACCCCGTTTGGCGTTTGTCAGACGGGGTTTTCTTATTCCTGCTAATCGCTTTCTTCCAGTTCAAATATGGATTCGGCGGGTTTCTCGAAGTATCTGGCAATCTTGAATGCCAGGACTGCGGAGGGAACATACCCTCCAGCTTCAATGGAATTGATGGTTTGCCGGCTCACGCCTACAGCGGCGGCCAGATCCTGCTGGGTGATGTCTTTGATCGCCCGTTCAACTTTGACAGTATTCTTCATCGCGCTTCCCTCCTGATGTGACGCATCGTGAAATTAAACTTAAGGATGTATACCAGGTAGAAAAGATAGAGCGCGATCAGGGCAAAGCTCAGGAAACTGAGTCCCATGATGAAGAGAATTCCTAAAGCCAGGATGGCTGAAGTGAACCACAGGCTCCAGACGAAGGACTGCATCCGGACGTGGGCGGTCATTTCATCTTCGTCCTTTTCGCGTGACAAGGCAATAAAGCATAGAGAAACAAGCAGCCCCATCATACCTGCCTCTGTCAACAGGTTGGCGTCCCCGGTATAGAAGAGTTTGTCTCCGAATGCTATCCAGGGCACCATAATCTCCGGAAGCCCGGCGTCGAACAGAAGGCATAGACATAAGGCGGCAAAAGGCAGAAACATCCACATGCCTACTTTCTTGAAGGTGTAGGGAAGAAGATAATTACGTGTTTTCATAAAGCATACGTTTTAATCGTTTAGCAACGCAAAAGTAAAAATAACTTTCCAAAATGTCAAGTATATTTTACATTATTTTTCAAATAGATGTTTTCCTTGGGATTTGGATTTCTCTGCGAAAACTCTACATTCAATATTTCAAACCCCTACAAATTGGGCATACAACTTATTTATGTAGGGTTTTAAACTCTACAAGGTGCATTTTGTTTGTTCTATTTGCATATATTTGTACTGCAAAAACCAAAATATAAATAGGTATGGGTTTGGCAGAAATATTTTCAAGGAAATCGGCAAGGCTGGAAAAGAGCATAGGAGGGTTGATGGAAACAGTGGACCAGTCTCTGCTGGTATTCAAGGAAGGTGTCAAGAATTATCTGTACGGGGACGAGGAAAGTTTTGCCGAGAATCTTGCCAAGATGGCGTCTCTGGAAACGGAGGCCTCCTCCAGAATCAAGGAAATCGAGAATATCCTGTATTCAAGAGGATATCTGATCCGTTCCAGGGGAGACATCATGAGACTTCTGGAGAGGTTCGACCACATTTTCATCATAATCAGCACGGACCTGATCCAGTTTGAGATAGAGTCTCCGAAGATTCCTTCAGAACTCAAGAGGGAGTTTGTAAAGCTCAGCGAACTGGCCGCAATGTCTGCCGAAAGCACCATTTCTGGCACCAATGCCTATTTCACTTCCCCTAAGAGCGTGGCCGAGACTACCGCTCAGGTCTATTTCTACGAGAAGGAGGCTGTGAAACTTTCCCAGTCCATAAAGAGAACCGTTTTCCACGATATGGATAATCTCAAGCTCAGCGAAAAGTTCCACCTCAGGTATTTTGCGCTGCATATCGAGGATCTTTCCAAGGCTGCCGTAAAGGTTGCCGAGCAGCTTTCCGTAATGACAATCAAGCGCGCCCTATAAATGGATAGCCTCCTGTACATAATCCTTTCCGTTGTTTTTGCCGGCACGATGCTGATGCTGCTGGACCTGCCTTATGTCAGTGGCAGCATACTGGCTTCCGGCGCGGGGGAGAGGATAGCTGTCAGGATTCTGGTCCCGGTTCTTCTGCTTGGCGGTATTGTACTGCCGGTTCTCTCTCCGGAGCATTTCACCCAGATGACACAGGGGCTTATGAAGCCGGAGGCTGTCTGCAATGTGCTCCCGGTGGGGATAGCTACTGCTGTTACGGCGGTAATTATCTTGGGATTCAGCCGTTATGCTGCAGTTCCGTTCGCCTTTGTGGCGGCTGTTGCCGGAATGGGGCTTGCCTGCGGAGGCTCTCTGGCTTTTGCAGATGTGCTGCCTTATGTTTCCTCCTGGATTGCGGCTCCGCTGGTTTGCGCATTGGTGGCAGCCGGCATTTACAGCATTTTTGCGGCTACGGGGAGAAGGCGTGAGTCTCATTTTGCAGTCACGGAGGGGCGGTTCCTTTCCGCGGCGACAATAGTGGCATTCTTGCTGGCCATCGCCGCGGCTGTGAACAATTCCATAGTGTTTGCGTTCCTGCCTTCAGGTCTGGGGGAAAATGCAATTTGGGTGGTTGGCGGCTCGGCTCTGGCTATTCTGCCTTTCGTTTTCCGTCACGTGACCATGAGCAAATGGTACATCGCGGATTATGAACTGGATACTAATCCACAGGCCATCATCAGCCTTATGTTGAGCATGCTGGTCTGCTTTGTCCTTTTCACCAGCCCGGCTCCGCTCCGCCTCGGGCTTGCAGCAACCCCGCTTCCGGCCGGAACGCTTTACCTGGCCGCCCTGGCAGGGATAAGCCTGCGCAGCAAACGTACCCTGGTGGACGGGCCTATTCTCCTGAAAGGAATCATTTCTTCTTACATATCTCCTGTTCTGGCCTTCCTCCTGGCTTTCTCTCTGGGAAGGATAATGGACGGAGAGCTGACCGGAACATTCATCGTCCTGGGTATCATAATACTGATTGCAGGGGTGATTGTCTATATGAGGGTCCAGAGCCAGAGGATAATCAATCAGCAGGTAGCCAGGGCCCACGAGCAGCAGGTATATTCCACAAGGAAATCCCTGTCAGCGCTGGAGGTCAGGGCCGAGATGACCGAGAAAGACCTTCTGAACAAGCTGGATCTCAAGCGTAAGGAACTTGTAGACTTTGCGGTTGGCATCAGCGACCAGAAGGAATATATGGAGAATGTACTGGAGCAGCTCAAGCAGGTCCGCTCCACCAAGGACGGTGCGGAAAAGGATGCCAGGACAGATGCCATCCTGCGGTCGCTAAGAGAGAGGATGTACTTTACAAGGGAGATGAACGACTTCTACGCCCGAAGTGAGGAACTCCACAAGGATTTCAACGAGAGATTGGCTGAAAGTTTCCCTAAGCTTACGGAAAACGAGAAGAAGCTGGCCAACCTTCTCAGGCAGGGCTTTTCCAGCAAGTATATAGCATCGCTGATGAACATAACCCCTAAAAGCGTGGAAATAAACCGCTACCGCCTAAGGTCCAAGCTTGGCCTGGCGCGCAGCGAAAACCTTATAAATTTCATTAAATCAATTTAATTTTATTAACACACCTTTAATTAACTACTATGCGTAAAACATTATTATTACTGGCGATTTCCCTTCTGGCAGTCCAGACAGTATTCGCCCAGGAGAAAGTAAAGCGCAACCAGTACGGAGTAGCCGTTCAGTCTGACAGACTCGACGTTGAGGCTCAGGACGGTATTTTGGTTTTTGAATCTCCGACCAGCGCTTACAAACTCTGGTTTGACACCCGTATCCAGGCTGACGGAGCAGTTTTCTTCGGTCAGGACAAGGACTATGACAACATTGGAAACGGAGTAAGCATCCGCCGTGCCCGTTTTGCCATCAAAGGCCAGATCAACGAAAGTTGGTATGGTGAGTTCGATATGGACCTTGCAGACGGTCTGATAGAACTCAAGGACGCTATCGTTCGTTACACAGGCGTTCCAAACCTGGATCTTCAGGTAGGTAACTTCAAGGAGAACTTCTCTTTGAACCGCAACACAACTTCCCGTTATCTGCAGTTCATGGAAAGGCCTATGGTTACCTCCGCTCTGGCTCCAAGCCGTCATCTGGGTATCAACGCCAAGTATGCAAAGGACTGGTTCTGGGGATCTCTGGGAGCTTTTGCCCAGGAGGTTGCAGGAGCTGAGGAAATCGGCTATGTTCAGGACAACAACAAGGACTACGGCCGCAACACCGGTTACTCAATCACCGGTAAGGTTATTTTCCGCCCTCTTTACAAGATGCAGGATGCCAGCCTCCATATCGGTCTGGCAGGATCTTACCGCAGGGCTCTTACCAGCGTAGACCCTAAGGAGTATGGAGCTTACAGGGCAAGTGCACGTAACTCCACCAGCATCAACCGCAAGAAGTATCTCGACACTGACCTTCTTCCTGGCTATGACCACAATTTCCTGTGGACAATAGAGCTTGCAGGTCACTATCAGGGACTCCGTTACGAGGCCGCCTACATCGGTGACAACGTTCACTTCAAGAAGACTGCAGCAGACCCTACCACCAAGAACTTCGGCGGATGGTACGCTCAGGCAGGTTACCTTCTGTTCGGCGGAAGCCAGAACTATGACGCTAACGGCGGTAAGTACACCAAGATTACCCGTGGCCGCAAGTGGGGTGACATCGAGCTCTGCGCACGCTACGAGTACTGTGACCTTAACTACAAGAACGTTTACGGTGGTTCAGCCGAGGCTTATACCGTAGGTCTCAACTGGCAGGTTAACAACAACGTGAAGATAGTTGTCAACTATCAGTACAACAACAACGACCGTTATGCAAACGGAAAGAACAAGCTGTTCGTAGGCCACGATGCAGCCGGCAACCCTACAAAGGATTACACCAAGGTTGTTGAAGGCAAGAACAAGGCCGGTGTAGACTACCATATGATTGGACTTCGTTTCGAGATTGACTTCTAAAATTGACACAGATTATGAAAAAGTTTTTTATAGCAGCATTCGCAATGCTTTTCGCATTCAGTTCTTGCGTTAAGGACAAGCTGTATCCTATACCGACAATTTCTGAATTATCAAATACAATCGCTTACGACGAGAGAGAAGACGTGACCGTAACGGCCCTCGTTTCTGCTCTGGTTCCTGTAACTGAGGTTAATCTTTTCTACAAGGCAGGCAGCGCAGCTGTAGCCAAGGTTAAGATGGAAGGACAAGGCGAGTACTTCGAGGGAGTCATCCCTGCACAGCCAATGGGTACCGAGGTAAAGTATTATGTTGAGGCTTCAACCGACGGAGGAACAGCCACTTCCAAGGAAGGCTCATACACCGTTGGAGTAATTCCTATCGACTTCTCTCCTCTGAAACTCAACGAGCTTAATGGTAACGACAAGTTCATCGAGATTGTAAACACCGGAAAAGAGGCTATCAACATCAAGGGTATCAAGATACTCAAGGACACCAAGGATGTCTGGACCGGTCCTAACCGCGAGCTTGCTCCAGGCGCATTCCTGCTTCTTTACAGCGAGGATGTTGTTGTTCCTGGCGGAAAGCAGGAAGGCTACGATCCTGAACTGGTATTCACTTCAGGTCTGTCTGCAAAGAAGGCTGTCAGGGTTGATCTCAAAGACCCTGTAGGCAATCCTCTGGATGACTTCAACCTGGTAACCGTGGCCAAGACCGCTCCTGCTTCTTACAGCCGCGTTCCAGACGGATCAGGAAACTGGTTCTACACTCCTGCAACTCCAGGCGCAAAGAACTCTACAGATAACTCTGACCCTGTAACCGGACTTAGTAATTCTTAAATATTCAACGATATGGCAGAATTAAAAATCGGTGAAATAAGCAAGCCTAGGTTTGAATTCCGCAGCTTCGGCCAGTGCTTCTGCAAGGCTCATCAGAGAATGGCACGTCTTTCCGCTCCTGTTCCAGAGAAGGTTTGGGAGAGGTCAAGCGACGAGATTTACATCATCTCCGCAAAGAACGACATCAACAACACCAAGATCCGCGACGGCAAGATGGACATCAAGACTTTTGTCCAGAGTGTTGACGGTCTTGAGCAGTGGAACCCTCTGATGAAGGGCGAATTCCCTATCAGCCGCGAGGTTCTGGAGAAGGAAGTCTTCCCTGCATTCATGGTCGAGATGCCTGCCCTTACAAAGGACACCTACACTTATGAGGAGTTCATCGCGATGGTAAAGGCCAATCCTGACCTTGCTGCAGTGAGAGTTCACAAGCAGAGATTCGGATATATGGTCAACAACACCATCTGCGAGGTCGGAAATGTCCTTATCAATGGTGCAAAGGTTGTGACAATCAACTCAGAGTCTACCGAGATCGAGGATATCAAGAAGACCATCAAGGACGTGGGTCTCGAGGGCGTGGAGAACATCAACTACCTCCAGGCTATCAAGAGAGTTATCGGAATGAGTGACAAACCACTGGCAAACGAATAGTTATGGGACAGGAAATAGAACGCAAATTCTTGGTAAAAGGCGACTTCAAAAACGCCGCCTTCAAGGCTACGCGCATCACTCAGGGATACCTTTGCAGTGTTCCTGAGAGGACTGTTCGCGTAAGGGTAAAGGGCGACAAGGGCTTCATCACCATCAAGGGCATCGGTTCCGACAGCGGAGCCAGCCGCTTCGAGTGGGAGAAGGAGATTCCTGTTGCCGAGGTTCAGGATCTGCTGAAGATCTGCGAGCCTGGCGTAATCGACAAGACCCGCTATCTGGTCAAGGCTGGGGAGCACACATTCGAGGTTGACGAGTTCTACGGCGACAACGATGGACTCACCGTTGCCGAGGTTGAGCTTGGAAGCGAGAGCGAGGCTTTTGACAAGCCTGAGTGGCTGGGTGAAGAGGTCACCGGAGACGTCAAGTACTACAACTCCATGTTGATGAAGAATCCGTACAAGAACTGGAAGTGATGGATGTTCTAGACATGAACAACTACAAGATCGAGAAGCTGCCGAAGATGCAGAAATCCGGCTTCGAGCGGACTATGCAGCGCTTCGGCGGCCCTCTCGCTGTCTTGGTGTTCATTCTTTTGTACTATGTGGTCAAGATTCCTTTCCTGGACAATCTTGACACTGATTCACTTACAGGTGCTGCGGCAAAGAGGCTGGGAGAGCTCGGAGTGGGGGACTTCATCCGGGCGAACTATGCGATGCTGGCCATATTCGCGGCCGCTATCGTGCTGTGGATAACGGAAGCCATTCCTAATTATCTGACATCGCTGATAGTGATACTGGCGATAGTATTGACCAACATCACAACCGACAAGACGGCATACGCCCAGCTCGGCCATCCTGTGATGTGGCTGAACATTCTCTCGTTCGTGCTTGCCTCCATGCTTGTAAAGACCCAGGCCGCCAAGCGTTTTGCGCTCTGGTTCGTGCTGAAGTTCGGCAAGAATGCAAGCGGAGTGATTTTCAGCTTCATCATAATAAACCTTGTGCTTTCCGCATTCATTTCGGCCACTACGGCAAAGGCCGCTATCCTGCTTCCTATCATGATGGTGATTTGCGCCATCTATGGAGCAACTGGCGGAGCAAACCGCAATAATTTCGGCCGAAACCTGATGCTACAGAACCTTTTCCAGATTAATCTGGGAGCCAATGCCTTCCTTACCGGTTCAGGCGCCACCCTGCTTGCAGGAAGCCTTATTGCCGGAGCGATGGGCATAGGTTCATTCAGTTATCAGGACTGGTTCAAGGCAGCCTTCCCGATGAGCGTCATACTTATCCTCATCGGATGGTTCGTGGGCACCAGGATAATCTTCCCGATGAAAAAGGAAGAGACCAAGCCTCAGATTCCGGGAGGTATGGAAAGGCTGAGGGAAGAACTCAAGGCTATGGGCAAGATGAAAGGCGAGGAGTACAAGGCAATTGCCATCTTCCTGTGCGTGCTCATACTTTGGGCTACGGACAAGCAGCACGGAATCAACCAGACAGCCGTGGCTTTCATCGGCGCCGTTGTGGCTCTGATGCCAAAGATAGGAGTGGTCAAGTGGAACGAAGTCGATATCCCTTGGCATCTGCTCCTGTTCTCGGCCGGAGCCTATACGCTGGGTGCCGGTCTGGACGCCACAGGTCTTCCTGGAACAGCCGTCAATGCGGCATTCGCATCTCTGGGTATCACTGCGCAGACCCCATACTGGGCTTTGTATATGATACTTACGAGCACGATGCTGCTTAGCGCCCTGATTTTCCAGAGCAAGACCATGCAGACTCTGATTTTTGTTCCTATTGCAATTGGCGTGGCCCAGAGTTTCGGCTATCCGATAATGAGTCTGGCGTTCCCGATCGCGATGCTGGTAGGACACGTTTACGTGCTTCCTTTCAACAGCAAGCCGGCGGCACTGCTCTACACGACCAACCAGTACAGCTGGAGCGACACTTTCAAGTATGGCATCGTGATGATGTTCATCAGCTGGCTGATGATTCTGCTGTGGGGGCAGACCGTTCTTCACTGGTACGGATACACTCCTGGCCTGTTCTAATGCAAGCCTGAGAGAATTCACCATTGGACCGAACCCCGAAGATTCCACAATCTCCGGGGTTTTGTCATCTGATATAGGAACGCATTGACTTGAATACGTACAGGACGGGGAAGATTTCCAGACGGCCGATAATCATTTCCACGATTCCGGTATATTTGAGGAAGACCGGAAACTCGGAATAGTTTGACATGGAACCCACGTCTCCAAAACCGGGTCCCACATTGCCGATAAACGCAACAGAGGCTGTAACGCCAGTTGTAAAATCCAGTCCGGCTGCAAAATTGACGGCCGCGAAAACAATCACAATAAGCAGATAGCAGAAAATGTAGATGAAGGCGTCATTGACTGTGGAGTCGGGGCGGATGCGGTTGTCTATCCTTATGTTTTTGACCATGTGGGGACTGACGGCAAGGCTTGTCCTTCTGCTTATTCCCTTGAATGCCAAAATGGCCCTGTCTATCTTAATACCTCCCGATGTCGAGCCTGTGCAGCCGCAGAAGAAGGAGCATAATAGTAGAATCGCGATACTGAACCTTGGCCATAAAGTTGTGTCCTGGGTGGCAAAACCAGTTGTGGTTGACAGGGAGGCCACCTGAAAAGCGGCATCCCGAAAAGCTGTCCAGACAGACTCGTAGTTGCCGATTAAAAGCAGGTTGACAGTCACTCCCACAACTGCCATCGCTATCAGGGTCAGGAATACTCTTGCAGTTTCTGATTTCCAGATATAGAAAGGAGACTTTCTGACAAAAGCCAGGAACAAGATGCCGAAATTCAGGGCCGAAAGGGTCATAGCTATAGTAAGCACTATTTCAGCGGCAGGATTTGCATAGAAGGCGATGCTTGTGTTTTTTATGCAGAAGCCGCACGTGCTGCAGGCGCTCATCGCGTTGGTGAGTGAGTCAAACCACTCCATTCCGGTAAGTTTCAGGGCGAAGAGAGTCGTTGCCGTAAGAGATACATAGATAAGCAGCATTCGCTGGGTTAAGCTTGTCTTTTTTTCGACAGAAAACGATCTTCTGGCTATTTCTGATATTTCGGCCCCGGAGAGGGTGGACTTGTTCAAGTTTCCAATCATTATCATTGAAAACAGGGTTATTATTCCTATTCCTCCCACCCATGCTGTGGATATCCTCCAGAACTGGAGACCTCGCGGAAGGCTTTCTACATCGGTGAGGATGGATGCACCCGTGGTGGTGAAACCCGAGACGCTTTCAAACAAGGCGTTGACGGTGGTAAACTCGTCTCCGTACAGAAGGAACGGCAGCATTCCGAAAAGGCAGGCTGCAACCCAGGCACCTACAACTATTGTGTTGCCTTCCTTGAAGTTCAGTTTATGGCTGCCTCTGCACACGAACAGCAATGGGAAGATTCCTGTGGCTGCCGTGAGCAGAGTGGAGTAGGCGAGAATCATCCCGCTGTTGTCTCCAGGGGTACAATACGCTATTATGCTGGATATGGCCATCAGCGATGACAGGAGCAGAAGAGTGGACCCGATATACCGTGTTATGATTCTCCAGTTCATAAATACAACGCAAAATTATTCCCCTCTGCATCATTTATCAATACAATTTTATTTATCTTTACATTGATTTTATCAATGATTATTGCCTATGACACTTCAACAACTGCGGTATATTATTGCTATTGACCAGTATAGACATTTCGGAAAGGCCGCTGAGGCAAGCGGGCTGACACAGTCTACCTTAAGCCTTATGGTCAAGAAACTGGAGGAAGAACTTGACGTTAACATCTTTGACAGGGACTCCCATCCTGTGGAACCTACAGAAATCGGGAGAAAGATAATTGACCAGGCCAAAGTCGTTCTTTACAATGTGTACCAGATTTCAGTGATGACGCGTTCTGAAAAGGTGCTGGTTTCAGGATCTTTAAAAATTGCCCTGATTTCTACGGTAGCTCCGGTGCTTGTTCCTGGACTGTTTAAATATGTAGGATCGCGATTTCCTTCCATTGACCTTAAAACTGAAGAGATGCTGACGGACACTGTCAAGTCCAAACTTCGTAAGGCTGAGGTAGATATGGGCATACTTTCACACCCCGTCCAGGACAGCGACCTTCTGGAAATCCCGCTTTACAGCGAAAGTTTCTATGCCTATGTCTCGCCGGACAATCCGGCCTATTCGGGAAAGACAGTAAACCTGGACAGTCTTCAGGACAAGTCTGTATGGATAATCAAGGACGGTATCAGAAAACTGGATGTTGACGAAATAAGGCAGAGCGGCAACAATACATACGAGAGTTTGTTTGAAGGAGGGCGTGTAGGTCTTCTGATCCAGATAGTGAATGATATCGGCGGTATGACAATCATCCCCGAAACTCACCTGGGACTGATTCCCCAGAGTTTACGCAGCCATCTCCGCCAGATAGTGTCGCCAAAACTCAGCCGTACCATTTCGCTTGCCATCCGCCGTGACTACATCCACGAGGCTAAAATCAATGTTGTTGTGGACGCGATAAAAAGCATTGTTCCAAAGTCGCAGTGGGAGAACGTAATACGCAAAGAGCGACTTAAACTGTAAAAGACCGCCTTTTGTTCATATAAAATGCTTAAATTTACTTTCAAAGCAAATCTGTCGTTATGAAGCAATTGTTGGCTTTCCTGTTTGCTGTGAGTTTACTGGCGCCCGTCTGCGCCCAGAACAGGGAAGATATACAGAAGCAGGCTGACGGTTACCAGTGGCCATCAGACAAGGCGGTGCTCGAGAAACTGGACCGGTGGCAAGACCTGAAGTTCGGAGTCCTGATGCACTGGGGCATTTACTCCGTGCCGGGAATCATAGAAAGCTGGAGCATCTGCAATGAAGACTGGATCAGAAGGCCGGAAGGAAGCGTGTATGAAGACTACAAAAGGTGGTATTGGGGTCTCAGCGATGAATTCAATCCCACCAAGTTCAATCCTGAGCAGTGGGCTGAGGTGTTCTCCCGCGCCGGCATGAGGTATATGATCTTCACCACCAAGCACCACGACGGCTTCTGCATGTTTGATTCGCAGTATTCAGATTACGGCATTGCTCACGGACCTTTCAAGGATAATCCCAAGAAGGATATTGCAAAATATGTCTTTGACGCTTTCCGTTCTAAGGGTTTTATGACAGGGGCGTACTTCTCCAAACCGGACTGGCATCACAAGGGCTTCTGGAACCCTTACTACGCCACTCCTGACCGGCATCCGAACTATGACATCAAAAAACATCAGGCCTGGTGGCAGAGTTATGTGGAATACACTAAAAACCAGCTTAAAGAACTTACCGGCGGCAGGTACGGCAAACTGGACATCCTCTGGCTGGACGGCGGCTGGATTACAGGAGATGCAGTGGGTATCAACGAGATACTGCCGGACGCCAGGAAGGTCAGCCCAGGCCTTATATGCGTAGACCGCACAATCAAAGGCCCGAACGAGAACTACCAGACTCCGGAACAGTCAATCCCGAAAACTCAGATAAACCATCCTTGGGAATCCTGCATCACACTGACAGACAGCTGGGGATGGGTTCCTGACGGAAACTTCAAGTCATCAAGGAAAGTTATCGGCATTCTCGCAGAAATCGTGGCAAAGGGCGGATGCCTGGTCCTGGGAGTCGGCCCCACTCCGGAAGGCCTTATAGAAGACAAGGCCATCAAGATACTTGACGAAATAGGGGACTGGCTCAACCGTTGCGGAGAGGCGATCTATTCCACCCGCATCGCTGAGCATTACAATGAAGGAAACCTCTGGTTTACCCAGTCAAAAGACGGCAAGACCGTTTATGCTGTCTATGCCCTCGAGGACGGAAAGGAGCTTCCTTCAGAGATTTCCTGGAGCGGAAATATTCCTAAGGGAAAGGTAACAGTCCTCAACAATGGGAAAACGGTAAAGCCTGTAGTTAAAGACGGGAAGGTTACAGTAAAATTGCCTAGAGGCCTTGCACAAGAACCGGTTGCATTAAAGTTTTAAGTATGAAAAAGATATTGGCCATAGTTTCCGTGACCCTTGCCCTTTTTGCCTGCGGCAAGAGAGGAAATGTCGAGAGTTACACTGCTTTTCTTCTCGATAACATGAGCAGTGCAGACAAGGTTATATACCCGGAGCAGTTCTGGAAGGACAATGTATCAAAGACCTTGCAGGTGAGGGAAAAGATGGGGTGGAAGATCTCAGAGAGAGACTTCAGATACTTTGTTCTTCCACTGAGAGTCAACAACGAGAATCTGGACGATTTCCGCACCGTGTGGGCTGACAGCCTTTGCGCTAGGGTTCAGGGAATGACAATGGAGCAGGCCATACTGGAAATAAACCATTGGTGCCACGAGATGGCGACATATGCTCCGTCCGATGCCAGGACTTCGTCTCCGCTGGCCACAATCCGCAAGGGCCTTGGAAGATGCGGAGAGGAATCCGTGCTTACTGTTTCCGCCCTGAGGGCAGTAGGAATCCCGGCCCGCCAGGTCT
>CACXPG010000004.1:0-211865 GCA_902769525.1 uncultured Bacteroidia bacterium | reverse complement strand
GGTGGAAGCCATCTCGGATGACGGCAAGTGGCATTTCATAGGAGCCTGCGAACCTGAACCTAAGCTGGACATGGCTTGGTTCAACGCTCCTGTCTCCAGGGCTATGCTTCTGCATACAAAGGTTTTCGGCAAAGATTACAACGGCCCTGAAGAAGTCATACTGAGAACTCCGGCCTATACCGAAATCAACGTTACCGGCAATTATGTTCCTGTGGCAAAGAGATTTGTAAAAGTTGTGGATAAAGCCGGGAAACCTGTTGAAGGTGCTGAGGTTTCATTCAAGATCTACAACTATGCAGAGTTCTATACTGTAGCCACTTACAAGACAGATTCTCGCGGAAATGCCTCTCTGACTACAGGTGTAGGCGATATGCTAGTTGTGGCATCCAAAGATGATTTATTCGGAGTTGCAAAGGCCTCAAAGGATAGTGTGATTTTGATGGATTTCGGCAACATTTCCGCATCTCTCAAGGATGTTGATGGCAAAGAGGAAATAGAGATTGTTCTGGACAAAAAGATAGGAGAATCTTATTCCTTTGATTTTGAAATAGTTCCACCAACTGAAAATCCTATTCCTTCATCAGCCACAGAGGAGGAAATCGCTGAGAACAAAAGAATGTTTGATGTTGAGAATGAGTTGCGTGAGCGCAGGTTAAAGTATAATCCTGCTTTTTCAGCTTTAGACAGATATTTGTATGATAAGCAAAAAAATAGGGAGGCTGTAATATTAACGGAAAAAATAATAGCCTCATTATCTGAGAAAGACAAAAATGATGTCACGTTTGAGGTGTTGAGGGATGCTTTGGCCCACTCAGAGATTCCATTTGACAAATGGAGAGATTGTCCAAGGGTTGAACAGGAATTTCTTTACCCATATTTTATGGAACTTTCTCTTATTCCGGAGTTCCAGGATTTTAAGTCTCCGATTGATATAGCCAAGTGGACAGAAGATAATATTGAGACTGACAGCACAGGCAATCCCCAGAGTCTTAGGATTCCTCCTGTATTCGTAAAAGATAGTCGTAAGGCGGATCCGCTTTCAAAGGACATATTCTTTGTCGCATTATGTAGAGCCAGAGGTTTTAGCGCAAGAATTGACGAAGCCACCGGCAAGGCCCAGTACAAGCAGGGAGATGAGTGGATAGACCTCCATACAGGAGTGAAGGCTCCACAAGGAAATCTTGTTGCTATTAATCGCGACAAGTCAGATCCATTGTATTACAAGCATTTCTCCATATCCAAGGTTGATGGCAGCAAGGCTGTGCAACTGGCCCTGGACGAGAATGTTGACATTCCTTTCAGCAAGATGTTCACACCGTCTTATGCTCTGGACTGCGGATATTATATGCTGACAACAGGGAATCGTATGGCAGATGGAAGTGTACTAACTCATATAGAATTCTTCCCGATTGAGGAGAACAAGACAACGGAGGTGAACTTTGTTCTCCGCAAGGCTGACAACAAGGTTTCGGTCATCGGATCAATGAATCCTGAAATGAAGTTCCTGAAGGATGGGAAAGAAGTTTCCATACTCAGCCAGACTGGCAGGGGGTATTTCCTGGTTTGCTGCCTGGGGTATAAGGATGAGCCTACCACCCACGCAGTGAGGCAGTTGACTGCTATCGCCGATGCCATAAACAAGAAAGAACTCAAAATTGTGGCATTGGGTCAGGCTCAGCCGCAGAATATCAACGGGCTTATAACGGGCACGGATAAAGACGGTGAAGTGATGATGATGCTGATGAATGGCTGCAAAAAGGAAGGGGCAATTCTGCCTGTAATAGCTCTCTGCGACAGCTTCGGCAGGATTGTCTATTACTCTCAGGGTTACAACACTTCTCTGGGAGAAGAACTCAAGAAAGTGCTCAAATCACTAGAATAAGCTGGTGCCGTGGAACTGAGGAGCCTTGGAATCAAGGGCTATCTGCCTTAGATTCTGAGGCCTTATTCCTTTGCCTGCTATGACGGTTATTCTGCCGGCTGCCTGCTCTACAAGTTTTGCTATGTTGAATCTTCCGGTGAATGCGTCTTCACAATTTCCGGAAGTCAGAAGATGTGAGCATCCCAGATCAATAATCTCTTCCAGCGCTTTTTCAGGATTACGGACTTCGTCGAATGCCCTGTGGAAAGTGACCGGCTTTCCGGAAGCGGCAGCCATCAGTTTTTTCATTGCGGGAATGTCCACTTTATTATCAGGAGTCAGGCATCCGAATACAAATCCGTTGACAGGAAGGCTCTTGAATGTCTGGATATCCTCAAACATCTGATTAATTTCATCCTCAGAATAGACGAAATTCCCGCCTCTTGGCCGGATCATCACGTTTATCGGAATGGTTGAAACAGAAAGAACATCGCAGAGCAGCTTCCTGGACGGGGTTATTCCTCCCAGATCTATTCTCTCGCAGAGTTCAATGCGGCTTGCTCCGTTGTCGCAGGCCTCCTTGACCTCTTCCAGATTCGTGCAGCAGCTTTCCAGATAAAGTTTCATTACAAAAAAAGACCGAATTTATCGGTCTTTCGTGCCCAGGACAAGAGTCGAACTTGCACACCATTGCTGGCACTAGTCCCTGAAACTAGCGTGTCTACCATTCCACCACCTGGGCAATCAGGGAGTGCAAAGATAGACAAAAATTCGCTATATGCAAATCAGAATTTCATTATTGCTTTTCCAGAGTAGACTTTGCCGTCGTCTCCGTAAAGCTTGACGGTAAATTCGTAGTCTCCTTTTGCCTCTGGAAGCTTTTCTACGTAGAATTCTCCGAAATAAGGAGAAAGCAAGGCCAGATCTTCTTTGGTGAGTTCTGACACCTTTTTGTCAACAGGGAATACAGGAATCTGTTGGGAATCCTTGAAATCGAGATACGTGTTCAGATAATAGCTTCCCAGGAAAACTCGGCCGTGAACTTCGTAGAGGGCGGAAAGAGGTTCAGTTTTGTTGAACGTATTCTTGTAGCCAGACTTTATATACGGATATGGAGTGCCAGAAATCAGGCGAACTATATCGTTGAGCAAAGTACCTTCAGGATGCTCTGCATTGTAGCCTTTATTGCAGGAGATTTCTATTTTCTGAAAGTCGGTTCCTATTGCGGTGTAGCCAATGTGGCTTGCCTTTCCCACATTTATCTTTCCATAAAAGTTAAGGTCGTTGTGCTTTTTGCAGAGGCTGTCATAGATATGGGTGTTCCAGAGTCCTCCCATCTTGGAGTGCTTGATATTGACACTGATCCGCCTTGTTTCAAGCTGTCTGAATTCGAGCTCGTCTATTGAATCATATTGCTGGACAAAAGACCTGGCGACAGATGTGTCTACAAAAATATATTTGTCGTGATCCTTATGGCAGGAACACAGGACAATTGCAGATGCTGCTGTGAGGATTGCTGTCAGTTTGATCAAATGCATGGTCCGGTTGCTATTTGACGAGTTCTATGATGAAAGAAGGATGTGTTGTCTTGTAGGATTCTCCATTAAGTGTGCACTTGCCTTTTTTGTTGTACTTTTTGTTATAGCAGGTTATCACGTCAGTTGAATTGTCTTTCCAGGTTATCCTGAAAGTTCCGTCAAAAGTTTTCTCTCCGCTAAACTCTCCAAAGGACAGGAAATAGCGTCCTTTATTCTTGGTGTAGTGATAGGTGTTCTTTATAAGCCTTAAGCCATCAAAATGCGGCATATAGGTCTTGGTGCGGAGCTCTTCAATCTGGTCATCCACATTGTATACGGTTCCGTTGTATTCGAATTTCAGCCCCTGGGCAAAGTTGTCCGGGTTGTCGGGATCCAGAAGATCGTTGCCGTTGGAGTCATTTACAAAAATGGCGAGTTCAACGGGGAGGTAATCCATAGCAACGGGGCATCCACATAGAATCAACATTGCTGAAAAGGCAACGGAAATGTTCAAGGCAAATGATTTAAGACTCCCTTTCATAATAAACCTGCAATTTGTTTTGTTGTAAAGGTAATATTTTCCCATAAAAAAACCATATACAAACTGGCCGTATTAATTTATTGATTATCTTAGCGTTCGCTAATGGATACCGCACCTATTTTCAACGATATATCAGGAAACTACGACCGTTTCAACCATCTTTTTTCCATGAACATAGACAAAAGCTGGAGGAAAAGCTGTGCCCGATGTGCATTCAGGATCGCCTCTGATCTGTCAGTTTCAAGGGGAGTGGAGGTCTCAGCGATAAAAGTGCTGGACCTGGCCTGCGGGACTGGAGATCTGAGCATTGCGCTGGCAAAGAAAGGGCTGAGTGTGATTGGGGCGGATATCTCCGAAGGGATGCTGGAAGTCGGAAAGAAGAAGATAGAAGCGTTGTGGAAGAAGAAAATGACAAGGTATCCGAAACCGGAGCTGAGAAAGGGAGACGGAGCAAGCCTTCCGTTTGAAGACGGTTCGATAGATATAGTGACAATAGGCTACGGCATAAGGAATTTCGATGACAGGCCATCGTCGCTGAGGGAGATTATGAGGGTGCTTTCTCCGGGAGGGGCGCTGCTGATTCTGGAGTTCGGGCAGCCGAGAAACGCTTTTATGAGGTTTTTCTACAAGCCTTATTTCAAGTATATGATTCCCGGAATGGCATCGGCGCTGACTAAGGGAAAGGACAAGGCGGCATACACTTACTTCATTAATTCCGTGGAAAAATTTCCTAAATTTGAAATGTTTTGCAGGGAGCTTTCCGAAGCTGGTTATACAAATGTCAGTTTCAAAAGCCAGACAGGGGGGATATCTGTACTGTACAAAGCCTTCAAAGCCAAATAAAAACCATCAGATATGACAAAGAATTATGTAGCCGGCGTAGATATCGGCGGCCAGACAGCCAAGATCGGCATCGTTGACAGAAAAGGTAACATTCTTGCCAGAAAAGTGATCAGCACCAAGTTCGAAGATGCTGACAAGTTCATCTCTTTGCTTGCCGACAGCATCCGCGAGATGACATCGGACATCGGTCTGGACAATATCAACGGAGTTGGAGTGGGGGCTCCTGACGGAAACTACTACACCGGAGACATAGTTGAGGCCACAAACCTGATGTGGGCCAAGGGAAAAACTGTGCATTTCGCCAACGACCTTTCGAAAAAGCTTGGCGGAATGAAAGTTACAATAACCAATGACGCCAATGCAGCAGCTATCGGGGAGATGAAGTACGGCGCTGCAAAGGGGATGAAGAACTTCATCGAGATTACTCTCGGAACCGGAGTTGGCAGCGGAATCGTTATTGACGGGAAACTGGTTTACGGCCACGACGGATTTGCCGGCGAACTCGGCCATACCTGTGCCGTGAAAGGCGGAAGAGACTGCGGATGCGGCCAGAAGGGATGCCTGGAGTGCTATTGCTCAGCAACAGGCGTAGCCCGCACGGCCGTGGAGATGCTTGAAAAATCAAAAGCTCCAAGTCTTCTCCGAAAAGTAAAGAACATTACTTCAAAGGATGTGTTTGATGCGGCAGAACAGGGCGACAAGCTGGCAATCAAGATATTTGCCGATACCGGAAAGATTATGGGCGAGAAGTTTGCGGACTTTATCCCGTTCTCCGCTCCTGAAGCAATAATTCTCTTCGGAGGTCTGACTCACGCCAAGAACTATTTTATGGAACAGCTTGTCGACGCCATGAACGAAAATGTTGTTTTCCTCTGGAAAGGCAAGGTAAAGGTGCTTGCGAGCGCCCTCAACGAATCTGACGCGGCAATCCTCGGTGCTTCAGCTCTGGCCTGGTAATATTCAGCGATATGAAGATTGTTTTTCTCGACGCGGCTTCAATAGGGGAAGATGTTTCCCTGGAGCCTATAGCCTGTCTTGGCGAACTTGTGACTTATCCATTCACTGCCCCGGAGCAGGTAGAGGAGAGAATCGGTGACTGCGATGTGCTTATAATCAACAAGGTGCAGATTAGAAAGCAGCAGATAGACTGGGGCCGAAACCTCAAGCTTATCTGCATAGCTGCTACCGGAACCAATAACGTGGATCTGGAATATGCCGCATCGAAAGGCATTCCGGTCAAGAACGTTGCCGGCTACTCTACAGAAAGCGTGGCCCAGGTGACTATGGCTATGCTCCTCGGACTTTCCTGCCATACCGCGTACTACGACAACAAGGTCAAGAGCGGGGAATACACAAGGGGCAACCTTGTATCTGACGTTACCCGGAAATGGGGAGAACTCAGCGGCCAGAGACTGGGAATCATCGGCCTTGGAACAATCGGCAGCAGAGTTGCCGCACTGGCTGAGGGCTTCGGAATCGAAGTATGCTACTATGCCACAAGCGGAAAGCCTCATTCAGACAAGTACAGAAGCTTGAGTCTGGAAGAACTCCTGAAGACAAGTGACTTCATCTCCGTCCACGCTCCGCTTAACGAAAGGACACTCAACCTTGTCACGTACGAAAAGTTAAAGCTCTGCAAGCCAACCGCAAAGGTGATCAACATAGGAAGAGGCGGAATCATCAATGAGGATGACCTTGTAAAGGCCCTGAACGACAATCTGATAGAGGGTATAGGAATAGACGTGTTCTCAAAGGAACCGATTCCTGAAACATCTCCTTACCTGAAAATTGAAGACAAGACCAAGGCTATTCTCCTGCCTCACATTGGCTGGACCAGCAAGGAGGCCCGAATCCTCCTCGTCTCCAAAATCGTTGAGAATATAAAAACTTCTATTTGAGAGGGGAGTCGGGTTCCTTCTTCATATAGTTGTATTCCAGGCGGTCTACCAGCCTAGGAACAAACTTGTTGAGAAAGACAGTCAGTTTCCCGATAGGAGTGAGGATGACCTGTGACTTGCGCTTGTAGACAGCTTTGGTAAGTTTCTTGGCGCAGGTTTCTGCACTCATCATCTTGCCTTCCTCCCTCGGTGTCTGGCCTTGTGGAGTTCCGTCTGCGGTAAGAGCCGCAAACCTCACGTTGGAAGCGGTGAAGCCCGGGGCGAAAATCAGCACATTCAGATTGTCTTTCAGGTGCTCGATTCTCAAGGTGTCCAGGAAACCGTAGATGGCAAACTTGGATGACGAGTAGCCGGTCCTGGCAGGAAGACCCTTGAAGCCGGCAATCGAGATTACTCCCACAACCGTTCCCTTGGTTTCCAGAAGGTATGGAAGGGCGTATTTTGTGCAATAGACCGTTCCCCAGAAGTTCACGTCCATCAGCCTCTTGATGACATCCAGTTCCAGGTCTTTGAACATTGCTCTCATCGAGATGCCGGCATTGTTTACCAAAACGTCTATCTTGCCGAACTTCTCGATGGTGCTGTCAATAAGCCTCTTGCAGTCTTCTTCCTTGCTAACGTCCGTAGGGACGGCAAGAAACCGGCTGCCTTCCTGACCTCTGTTTGAAAGCTCGCAGAAAGTCTGCTGGAGTTTGTCTGCACTTCTTGCCGCCAGCACCACGCTCGCTCCTTCAGAGGCGAACTGACGTGCAGCGGCCAGTCCGATACCCGAACTGGCCCCTGTAATTATGACGACTTTACCGTCAAATCTTCCCATAAGTGTGTTTATTGTTGAAGGTTCTAGTCAATAGCCTTGTCCTGAATGTCTGTGCTTCCGCTGTAGAAGCCCTGCTCGTGCTTCTTCTTGATCTCGGCCCAGGCCTTCAGGGTGTACTCGACGTGCTCCATCTGGTGCATCTGGGTGCATATCAGGCGGAACATTATCACTCCCTGAGGAACTACAGGATATACGACTACAGAGCAGAAGATGTTGTAGTTCTCCCTGAGGTCAACGAGCATGTTGGTTGCCTCTGGAACGGTTCCGTGAACGAATACCGGAGTGATGCAGGCCTCTGCCGGGCCAACGTCGAATCCGAGGTTCCTGAGCCCGGTCTGGAGAGCCCTGGCTATCTTGAAAAGATGCTTTCTCCTTTCATCTCCCTTGCGGATCAGATCGAGCCTCTTGAGGTTGCCTTCAACAAACGGCATAGGAAGACTCTTGGCGTAGATCTGGCTGCGGAGATTGTAGCGGAGGTAGTTGATGATGTCCTTAGGGCCTGCAATAAAACCGCCGATGGAAGCCATAGCCTTGGCAAATGCGCCAAAGTAAAGGTCTATTCCGTCCATGCAGTGCAGTTCCTCGCTGGTTCCTCTTCCGTGCTCTCCCATAACTCCGAATCCGTGAGCATCGTCGATGAGTATTCTGAACTTGTATTTTTTCTTGAGTTCAACGATCTTGTCGAGGATACCCATTGCTCCGGTCATACCATAAACTCCCTCGGTTACAAGCAGAACGCCACCGCCTTGCTCCTCGGCTCTCTTGGTTGCTCTTGCAAGCACTTTCTCGCAGTCTGCAATGTCGTTATGAGCATATTTCATACGGTATCCCATGTGGAGTCTGAGTCCGTCCATAATGCAGGCGTGGCACTCCTCGTCGTAAACTGCAACGTCTCTTCTGGTAAGCAGAGCGTCCAGAGTGGAAATCATTCCCTGGTAACCGAAGTTGAACAGGAAGGCATCCTCCTTGCACTCGAACTCTGCCAGCTCCCTTTCGAGCTGCTCGTGAAGGGAAGTGTGGCCGCTCATCATCCTGGCACCCATAGGGTAGGCAAGACCCCACTTTGCGGCAGCCTCAGCGTCAACCTTTCTGACTTCCGGATCGTTTGCAAGACCAAGATAGTTGTTGAATGTCCAGGCCAGCATCTTCTTGCCCTGGAATGTCATATAAGGCTGGATTTCTCCTTCGAGCTTTGGAAACATGAAATATCCCTTGGCTCTTTTGCGGTACTGTCCGAGCGGACCGCCTTCGTTCTGTTGTATTCTTTCAAAAATATCCATTGTGGTGTTTGTTATTGATTATTCCTATTTGACGCGGAGTTTCTGGCCTGCGCGAATCTTTGTTCCCCTCAAGCCGTTGAGTTTCTGAATCTTGGAAACGGTTGTTCCATATCTGCGGGCTATTGCTCCCAGTGTGTCTCCCTTTTTGACGGTCATCCAGGTGCCCTTACCGGTGGATTTTCCTCTGGAATTCCTGGAAATCTTCTTCTTGCCTTTTCCCTTCTTTGATGAATACTTGCCCTTGGACGATTTCTTGTTCTTGGAATACTTGGCATTCTGGTAACGGAAGTTGTCCTTGGTGAGCACCAGTGTCTTGTCGTGGATTTTGCCGGTTGTGAAATTGATGGCGTCCCTCGGATTTACAGGGTTACCCAGATACCTGAGCTCAAAGTGAAGGTGAGGGCCTGTGCTTCTTCCGGTGCTTCCGCCAAGCCCCAGCGGCTCTCCAGCCTCAAGATGCTGGCCTTCTTCCACCAGAATCTTGCTCATGTGCCCGTAGAGAGTCTCCAGACCGTTCTCATGCCTTACGACAACATAGTTGCCATAGCCTCTGCGGTCGAACTTGGTGATTCTCACTATGCCTTTTTCAAATGCGCTGCAGATTGTGTCGCCGATGAAAACCTTCAGGTCAATTCCGGCGTGAAGCCTTCCCCAGCGGCCTCCGAACTCGGATGTCACATATCTGTATCCGGGAGAGGTGAAACTGCTCACATCTATCCTTACAGTGTCTTTCATCGATTCTGAAAGCTTCACGTTGTAAGGGTTGATGGCGGCGTTTGTCCAGATGTTGTACTCTTCAGGAGTTTCTGAATAGTCAGTGTCGTCATCGTCATCGTCCTCGTCTTCAGCCTTTTTCTGCTGCACGTTTGAAGTGTACTCGGCGACGTTGAATGCTCCGGTATAGATTTCAGGACCGTTTCCGTCTTCTACAGGGATTTCTATTTCAGGGATGTATCCCGCTTCTGTCCAGATGTCACCTGCCCAGAGACTGTTGAGGGTGTTTCCCGTGACGGTTACATAGTCTATTCCGGTCAGTTTCTGTCTTGGGGCATTGAGGTAGATGCTGTCTATCCTGGCCCTTTCCGGGGAAACTGCATTCTCCTTTATGAATATGCCCTTTAGCTTCTGTATGAATTTAGACTGGGCCTGTACCTGCGGAGCTGCAAACAGCATCACCGCAAGAAAAGCCAGAATATACTTTGCCTTGTTGTTATGCATCAATGTTAGCGTATTTTGCATGCTGCTCGATGAACTCCCTTCTAGGCGGAACGTCGTCTCCCATCAGCATCGAGAATATCCTGTCGGCTTCAGCTGCATTTTCTATGTAAACTTTTCTGAGTATCCTGTGGTTAGGATCCATTGTGGTGTCTGCCAGCTGGTCCTGGCTCATCTCTCCCAGACCTTTGTATCTCTGGATCCTCACAGCGTTGATTCCGCCCAGTTCCTCTACTGTCTTGTCCCTTTCCTCGTCGCTCCAGCAGTAGTATGGCTTAGGCTCCTTCTGGCTCTTCTTCTCCACCTTGTACAGAGGAGGTGTAGCACAATAGACATAACCGTTCTTGATCAGGTCTATCATATAGCGGAAGAAGAATGTAAGAATCAGGGTTGTGATGTGGGCTCCGTCCACGTCGGCATCGGCCATGATGATGATTTTATGGTATCTGAGCTTGCTCAGGTTCAGAGCCTTGCTGTCTTACACCCTGTGCTCCATAGCCTTCTCCACGTTGAGGATCTTTCCTCTAAGCGGAAGAACGGCCTGGTACTGGCGGTTTCTTCCCTCTTTTGCGGTACCGCCTGCGGAATCTCCCTCAACGATGAAAAGCTCGCACTTTGACGGATCCCTGTCAGAGCAGTCGGCCAGCTTGTCCGGCATTCCGACTCCGCTCATACCGCTCTTTCTCTGGACCATTTCCCTGGCCTTACGGGCGGCCTGTCTTGCCTGGGCTGCAAGTATCACTTTGTCCACAATCTTGCGTGCCTCTGCCGGGTTCTCTTCCAGATAATTTTCCAGGGCCTCGCTGACGGCCTTGCTGACGGCAGAACGGACTTCGGCGTTTCCGAGCTTGGTCTTTGTCTGACCCTCGAACTGAGGCTCGGCGACCTTAACGGAAATAACGGCTGTAAGACCCTCGCGGAAGTCATCAGGAGAAATCTCAACCTTTGCCTTCTTCAGAAGATCGTTCTTGTCGGCATAGTTTTTAAGGGTGGAAGTCAGTCCGCCGCGGAAACCGGTCAAGTGAGTACCTCCCTCAATCGTGTTGATGTTGTTCACGTATGAGTGAACGTTCTCGCTGTACTCGGTGTTATACTGCATCGCGATCTCGATAGGGATGCCGGTCTTGTCTGTTTCCAGATAAATAGGCTTCTCTGTCAGATGGGTGCGGTTGCCGTCCAGATATGCCACAAATTCCTTCAGGCCTTCCTCGGAATAGAACACCTGCTTCTTTTCAACTGAGACTTCCTGTCCGTCATCTCCAGTCTCTACATCCTTGGCTCTCTTGTCTGTCAGGGTCAGCTTCACCTTCTTGTTCAAAAAGGCAAGCTCGCGGAGCCTGGTAGCCAGTGTCTCGTAGTTGTAAACTGTTGTCAGGGTGAATATCTCCGGATCCGGACGGAACGTGATGGTGGTCCCGGTATCAGAAGCATCTCCAACGACTTTCACCTCGCAGGTTGGCTTTCCCTTTGAGTATTCCTGGACGAAGATCTTGCCTTCCCTGTGGATCTCGGCCTTGAGGTAGATAGACAAGGCGTTCACGCAGGACACACCCACGCCGTGGAGTCCTCCTGAAACCTTGTAGCTTCCCTTGTTGAACTTTCCGCCGGCGTGAAGTATTGTCAGAACCACTTCAAGAGCGCTGCGGTGCTCCTTCTCGTGCATTCCGGTAGGAATACCTCGGCCGTTGTCGGAAACGGTTATCGAATTGTCTTCGTTTATTGTTACGTTTATCTCGTTACAGAACCCTGCAAGGGCCTCGTCTATGGAATTGTCGACAACTTCATACACCAGATGGTGCAGTCCTCTTTCACCAATGTCACCGATATACATTGACGGACGCTTCCTGACAGCCTCCAACCCTTCAAGTACCTGAATGCTTTCGGCATTGTAGCTTTCGCCAGCTGCATTCGCTTTCAACTCTTTTTCGCTCATTTTTCCTTAAAATTTTAACCTAGCAAATTTAGGAAAAAATCACAACTTAATCAATACCCCAAGGCCAACATTTATGCCTCTTTCCACATACATTCCGTAGTTGATTCTTTTCGCGTTGAAAAGGTTTCCTCCGCTGATGTATGCAGTAAAGTGATCATCAATGACATACTGGGCGTAAACGCTAAAGTCTGCATAGCCTTTGTACTTGATTTTCCTGCCATTGTAAAGGAACGGGGAAGCAGGGGTGGAACTACGGGCGTAAAGAGTGGCTCCGATGAACAGTTTTTCGTTGAAATTCTTCTCCACGTACAAGTTGGCTTCGAAAGGAGGATAGCCGGCCGGTTTTCCCTTTACGGCATAGTCTTCAGGGTATGGGGCAACGAGAATAGTTCCGTCCAGGGCCTGAAGGGCTCCGTTGTATTTTTCCCCGTCCGTGTAGAATGAGAACTTGGCATCCGCTCCTGCAGCAAATCCGTCGTCCTTATAGCTGAGCCTGGCTCCTATGAATCCTTCTGCATGGTTGGAATAGGTCGCGTTCAGCGGATTTCCCCAGAGCTGGAGCATGCCCTTGCGGTAAGCACCTCCGGCATAGACGTCAAAGTCCAGGTTTTGTGTTGCAACTCCCTTGATTCCGGCTTTAGCGTAAAGCGGGGTTCCGCTCTCCCTGATGTCAAACAGCGGATAGACATACTGGAATCTCTCCAGCAGTGAAGCATAGCTGTTTATCACGTTTCCTCCGTCTGCAATGGCGTAAAGCCAGGTCTTTCCGTCTTCCATCTTGTAGGTGATGTTTACCTTCGGCGATATGAAGTTGTGGTACTTGTCGCTTCCGTCTTTGTTGTTGAAGCAGAAGCTGATCCTGGCTCCCAGATCCATAGACAGACGGTCTCTTCTCAGCCTGTAGACAAGCGTTCCTTCCAGAAGGCTCAAATGATAGTTCTGGGCATCCTTGTAGAATGCCGTCTCGGACTTTATGCCGGCTGTAACCATTGAGTATTTTCCCACGGTAGGACCGGCTTCCAGGCCTATCTTGAGCAGATTCTCTTTGAGCTTTAACTTGTTGGTGGAAAGATTAAGCAATCCAAATTTGGAATCGTCTGCGGTGGTTGTGAATGACAGATTGCCGTTATAGTGGAATTTTCCGCTGTAGTGATCTGAGTCGATCGAGCTTGCGTTAAGGGCTATTTCAAGCTGGTTGTAGGTGTGGCTGAAGTTATCGTTCATGTAGTCCGTCTCGTCTAGCAGGCCAAAATCTACGGGCAATCCAGCATAGCCGTATTTTGCAAGGTCAATTCCGTAATATGTGTTGTGGCCGTTGCGGAAGTTCAGATCCGCATTCAGCTGTGCCTCTTTCCACAGATGGGTGTAGGATGTCCCAATGGTGTTCTTCCATTCTTTAGCCACGGCTTTGTCGGATGTGGCAAAGACTTTTCCCGATGAATTCACATCCGCCAGATTGGCCTTTCCGTGATAGGAATCGTGAGAAGCCTTGAGCGTCAGAAAGTCTGTATCCACCTCAAGAGCAGGCTGGTACCAGAGGGCAACGGTAGGGGCAAACGGAAAAGCCACTCCCGCCTTTGCCATAAAAGAAGGCACTTCATCCTTGGTCCTGGAAGAAATCTTGGCGGAAGGTATCGGCGAGAAAGAATAAAGGTCCCTGAGCTGGCGGTCCTGGATCTTGTAATCCATATTCAGGTCAAAAGACTTGAGAGTGTCCGAAAAGTCGATTTTCATCATACCTTTCTTTGCTCCCGTCAGGTCTGTCTGGTAATCTTTCTTCACCTCCACCCTTCCGGTGGGATTCTGCGCAAACGCATTGGCAGCCAGCAGTGCTGCGGCTGCCGTAATAATTATTCTCCCTTTCAGTTTCATATCTCTATTCTCATTTTTTGATCATTTCTTCGGCCTGCTTTTTCTTGGATGCGGCCATATCCTTTATCTGCTGGTCTCCATCGTATGAAGAACGCACACTTTCGTAAACTGCTTTGGCCTGCTCGTAGTCTCCCAGCTCATAATAGGAATCGCCGAGAAGAAGATAGCATTTTGCCAGCCAGTACATCTGAGTTGTCTTTCTCTCAGCGATTTCAAACACCAGCCTTTCCACCTTCTCGAACTTGCCCCTGTCAGACGCGTCTTTTACAAGCAGATAGGCGGCTTCAGCACCCTTCTCGTCTTCAATGTTTTCAGCCACGTCCAGAAGCAGGTCCACCGCCTTGTCCGAATCTCCGGTTGCCAGGTATGACTTGGCTATGTAGTATGAAGCTATTCTACGCGCATTGTCTGAATAGTCTCCCTCTATATATTCTGACGATTTATCTATGATTTTGTTGTATTCCTTGGCTTTGAAAAGCATTTCGAGCCCCCAAATGCTATACGCTTCACGAAGCTGGGTATCACCCCCGTTTGCAAGAGTAAGCGAGTCAAGATGATAGAAGGCTTGGGCAGCTCCGCTGTAATCATCGGTAGACTGGCGGGAAAACGCCAGATACAGCCAGGTTTTGCTTGGATTGTAATCCGGATACTCGGCGATGAATTCTTCGAATGCCTTGGCAGCGGCATCATATTTCTCTGCAAGGTAAACCTGCTCTGCCGAGTTGAACAGCAGCTTGACTTTCTCCTCCTGGTTGCCCGGGAGGACCTTGTCAGAAGATGACAGCGATGATACCCAGCGGTGGAATTCATCCGGATTGCCTTCTTCGTTGCAGATATTCTGGTAGGCGTTCATTGCCGCCTGGGCTTCTTCCTGAGTGGCTGAACAAGTGGCGGCTTTCTTGAAGTATTCCTTTGCCTTTGAGTTGTTTGCGCTGTTGGCGTACAGCATTCCAAGTTCCATCAGGGCTTTGCCGTAGAATGTGCTGTCTGAAGGGTTGTCCACCAGCCTTAGGAAGGTCTTTTCGGCAGACTTGATGTCAGGAAGCTGTACCTGAGCCCTTCCCAGTTCATACAGGGCTTCCGGATAACTGTCAGAACGGCTGTATGATTCCGAAGTGTATTTTTTCAGTATTTCCACCTTCTTTTTGACATTACCCATAAGTCCCTGTGCCAAAGCCTCCTGCAACGGAGCATAGAGAGAAACGTCAGAAACTGATTCATAAAGTGAAGACGCGGCCTTGAAGTCTCTCTGCATGAACTTGCAGTCTGCCATCCTGAGTTTTGCCTCCGGAGCATAAGCCCCGTTATCTCCAGCCATATTCAGATACTTTGAAAAGTCTTTGTATGCGCCATCTATATCGTTGAGCTTAAACTTGTTGTATCCGCTGTTGAAAAACGAAACGGGATATTCGGCGGAAGACTTGAAGCGGCTGTCTTCCCTGAGTTTTGTCAGTATTTTCAGAGACTGGTCATACTTTTCCTGGCGGAACAGGCTCTCGGCGAGCCAGAACTTTGCCAGATTGCTCACGACGGGATTTCCAGAGGTCAGTCCGGCGGCTATTCCCAGATATGTCTGCGCCGGTATCGAACGCCCATTTTCAAGCAGATCCGCTCCTTCGAAAAGGTTTGCCTTCTGAAGGTTTGAAATGTCTGTCTTTGACGGGGACGATATCTTTTCAAGAGCAGTGATTGCGTCCTCATATCTTTTGTCTTCCAGGCACTTGGTAGCAATGTACCCGTATATCTCGTCTTTCTTGGAAACGGTTGGACTAAAGGTTTCCAGATAGCGGTATAAGTTCTCTGTATTGCCTCCCAGATCAAAGCTCAATTTGGCGAAGTTGAAGAAGGCGTCTTCTTTTACCTGAGGGTTGAAATCCATCTCAGACGCTTTCTTGAAAGCATCGGCGGCGGAGACTTTGTCCTTCAGCTCGATCAGGCATCTTCCCAGGCGGTATAAGGCATTCTGGCTCAGCGAGTCTGCATCGCTGAATTCCAGGCATTTTTCAAATTTCCTTGCAGCCTCCCTCCAGTTTCCCTGCTCGTAAGAAAGCATTCCGGAGTAGAAGTTGTCTGTCTTTGAAAGTTCTTTCTGGTCTGAATATATCTTGAAGTATCGCTCGGCATCTGCGTTCATTCCCAGAGCGTAGGCCGATTCCGATACTATCCTTGCAAAACGGGCCTTTTCTGCACCGTCATAATGGTTTATCGCTGAGGCGTTTTCGCACACGTAGAGGTAATCCTTAAGCATAAAATGGCATTCAGCCAAATAAAGAGAAACCTGAGGTTCCTTGGAGTTTGCGAAGCAGTCTATGGCCTCCGCAAAGTTTCCTTGCTGGTATTCCAGGTAGCCGAGCTGGAACTGAGCCTGGCTGTAGAGCCTGCTTTTCTGGGGGATTTCAAGAAGATGGTTCTGGGCTTCAATCATCCGGCCTTCTTTCATCAGACAGGTTCCTTTTGTCAAAAGGTAACGGTCTCTGTCCGCACTGTTTACATCTGCTGGTTTCATTTCCTCCAGCAGATTCAGGGCACTGTCGAATTTTCCGTCTTCAAAATAAGATGATGCGGCTTCAAACCGGATATCTGGATTCAGGGCTGAGGTTGGGTGTTTCCTTATGTAGCCTAAAGCTTTTGCCCGGGCGTTTTCCTGCCCGAGCTTCAGGGCGCACAGCAGGCTGTAGCCTTCTGCCTCTTCCATTGAGGAGTCGTCTGCTCCACCCTGGCTTTCAATCTGTCTGGCAGTCTTTTGGAAAAGTACCAGGGCATTCTGGTACATCTTGTTGACATATAGTTGCTTGGCTTGTTTAAGATTCTCCTGCCAGCTTTGGGCGGAGAGAGAAAACGGAACCAGAGCAAGGCAAAACAAAGCTATCGCCGAGAAAAAAACTTTATATCTGTGCATATTGAGTGTCCAAATAGTCATCCAAAAATAAATAAATCAAAACAACTTCTTAAATTTGTATGTTGTAAACAGTTTATTTGCTGAGAAAATTATGCCACAATCGCATTCTAAAGGATTTATTACTTCAGAAACCCTTCCTCTTGTAAAACTGGAGGGTGCAGATATAGTCAACGAGGGCAATCTGGTGCTTTCAGACGTCAGTTTTGAGGTCAGCAGGGGCGAGCTGGTCTATCTTGTAGGAAAGGTGGGCAGCGGAAAAAGCTCCATACTCAAGCATCTGGACGCGGAACTGCCGGTGACAAAAGGAAAGGTCAGGGTAGGTGACTTTGACCTCTCCAGGATCAAGCCTCGCCAGATTCCATTTCTGCGCAGAAACCTGGGCGTTGTATTCCAGGATTTCCAGCTCCTTTCAGACCGTAGCGTGAAAGAGAACCTGATGTTCGTGCTTAAGGCAACCGGATGGGAAGACACCGCCAAAATGAAAGAAAGATGCGCTCAAGTCCTTGAAATGGTGGGGCTTGAGAGTAAGTCCCACAAGAAGCCCCATCAGCTTTCAGGCGGCGAGCAGCAGAGAATAGCTATCGCAAGGGCGCTCCTGAACAATCCTGATGTGATACTTGCAGACGAGCCTACAGGAAACCTCGACGCCGAGACTGCAGACGGCATAATGGCACTTATGATGAAAATCCATCACCAGTACAAGCCGGCCATAATCATAGTCACTCACAACCGCACCATAATAGACCGTTATCCGGGCAGGGTTCTGCTGTGCAAGGACGGAAAATGCCGCGAGGTGACAGAAGAAGTCCAGACCTTCAAGGCAGAAGACCTCAAAGACGACATGCCATTGTAGTATGAAGCGCTATCCTTTGAGAAACAAAAAGATAATTGCGTGGTTCAGGGAAAATGCCATCGCAGAGAAAAGCGAGCTGCACTATTCAAGCCCGTTTGAGCTGATAGTTGCGGTGATTCTCAGCGCCCAGTGCACGGACAAGCGTGTGAATATGGTCACTCCCGCTCTTCTTGCGGCTTATCCCGACGCCAAGGCTATGGCCGCGGCTTCACAGGAAGACATATACAAGTATATAAAGTCTGTGTCTTATCCTAACAGCAAGGCTGACCATCTTCTGAAGATGAGCCGGATGCTGCTCAGCGATTTTAAAGGGGATGTTCCAAAGACTATAGAAGACCTGATGAAACTCCCCGGCGTTGGCCGCAAGACCGCCAATGTGGTGGCCTCCATCTGTTTCAACGAGCCTGTAATAGCCGTGGACACTCATGTTTACAGAGTTGCTCACCGTCTTGGGCTATCCAGGGGCAGGACTCCGTACGAGGTGGAGCAGGATCTTGAAAACCAGATTGAAGAGCAGGACCGCGCCAGGGCTCACCATTGGCTGATTCTCCACGGAAGATATGTCTGCAAGGCACAGAAACCGGACTGCCAGAAGTGCGGCGTAAACCATCTTTGCCCTAAACTGATTGAAGGCAGCAAACTCTCATCCAGATGAAACCAGGATTCGAGTCACAGACAAGAGAGTTTTCAAACCATCTCAGGCTTGAGAGGAGCCTGAGCAAGAACACCATATCTTCTTATTGCTCAGACCTGAAGATTTTTGCATCCTATCTGCAGGCGCAGGGGAAGTCTTCTTTTGACCAGGCCTGTTCAAAAGACGTTGAGGACTTCATATCAGAGAAATTCACCTCCGGCACTTCTCCAAGAAGCCAGAGCCGAATGCTCAGCACACTCAAGGCTTTCTACAGATTCCTGAAAATGGAATACGGCGCTAAGGACAATCCAATGGAAAGCGTTGACACTCCAAAGATTAGCAGAAGACTGCCGGATGTCCTCTCCATCCAGGAGGTGGACAGTATACTCTCCACCTGCAACCTTTCCACTTACGAGGGCCTCAGAAACCGCGCAATGCTTGAAATGCTCTACAGCTGCGGACTGAGGGTGAGCGAGCTGATAAACCTTAAAATTTCCGACATTTTCTTCTCAGAGCAGTTTGTGAGGGTTGTGGGAAAAGGCAACAAGCAGCGTCTGGTTCCAATAGGGGATTACGCCATAGCCGCCGTAAAAAACTATATGCCAGCGCGCTGGGACTGTCTCCAAGCCGCCAAGTCCAGGGGGGCTTCCTCCGCCCGTCTTGGCAAGAGCAAGAACCTTACGAAACTCTCTGAATCAGAGGACACTCTTTTCCTTAACCGCCGCGGTGGAAAGCTTACCAGAGTGATGGTGTTCACGATTGTCAAGAACCAGACAGCTCTTGCCGGAATAAAGAAAGATGTGCATCCGCACACATTCCGCCATTCCTTTGCCACTCACCTTGTTGAGAACGGGGCGGATCTTCGTGCCGTCCAGGACATGCTCGGCCACGAGAGCATACTGACTACAGAAATCTACACCCACGTATCTTCGCAGCAGTGGATGAAAAATATCCTGGACCATCATCCTCAGCGATGAACTTCAACCGCTCTTCCGCCCACTATAACTCTATCTTTACCGACTTTAAGATGCAGAATGCCTCCTCTTGCAGATGCCTGATATGCAGTAAGGGCTGTTTTGCCCAGCCGTTTTGCCCAGAGCGGACCTAGGGTACAGTGCGCGCTTCCTGTCACAGGATCTTCGTCAATGGCTTCTTTCGGGAAGAAGCATCGTGATTCAAAGTCATATTTGCGCCCCTTGGCAGTTATCAGGAGATTGTAAACACCCCTCAGCGAGGCAATCTTTCCGAAGTCCGGCTTGAACTCTTCCACATCTTCCGCGTTCTTGAGAACTGCCACATAGTCTATTCCTTTATACAGTGTCTGAATCTTCTTTCCCGTTTCTCCCAGAGCTGATGCAACTTCCTTTAGTTCAGCCTCGTCTATTACCTCCTCCAGAGAATAGGCAGGGAAATCCATAAGGATTACGAAGTCGTCAGTCTTCCTTATGTGAAGATCTCCGCTTCTGGACTTGAAATGCAATACCTGGGCATCGTTGAAATAATGCTTGAAGAGGATAAATGCCGTGGCAAGAGTGGCGTGTCCGCATAAGTCCACCTCACATCCGGGAGTGAACCACCTGATATGAAACTGCGGTTCTTGGGAATCATCGTTAAGGCAAAGGCAGAATGCTGTCTCGGACAGGTTGTTCTTCTTTGCAATCTGCTGCATCTGGGCTTCAGAAGGCCATTTTTCCACAATGCACACTGCTGCGGGATTGCCGCTGAAGCCTTCCTCCGCGAAGGAATTGACTAAAAACTGGTTCTCTATACTCATGTCGCTTTATTCCCACTCGATTGTTGCAGGCGGTTTGGAGGAGATGTCATAGCAGACTCTGTTCACTCCTTTGACCTTGTTGATGATCTCGTTGGAGACCTTTGCCAGAAACTCGTACGGTATGTGTACCCAGTCTGCGGTCATTCCGTCGTTTGACACGACGGCCCTGAGTGCGATTGTGTACTCGTAGGTTCTCTCGTCTCCCATCACTCCTACGCTTCTGACCGGAAGCAGGATCGTGCCGGCCTGCCAGATAGAGTCGTACAGAGGCCTCATCTTCTTTCCGTCAATGACTGTTTCCGCCTCTTCCGCGGCAAAGCCGTTGGATGCGGGAGGGAGTTCGGTCATATAGGTCCTCAGGTTGGAAATGAAGATATGGTCAGCCTCCTTTAGGATGTCGAGCTTTTCTTTTGTCACTTCGCCGAGTACCCTGATTCCCAGGCCAGGACCTGGGAACGGATGCCTTGATATGAGTTCACGCTTGATGCCGAGGGCCCTGCCGGTACGCCTTACCTCATCCTTGAAGAGGGAGCGCAGAGGCTCCACGATCTTCAGGTTCATCTTCTCAGGCAGTCCGCCCACGTTGTGGTGGGACTTGATAGTGGCGGACGGGCCCTTTACGCTGCTGGATTCGATTACATCCGGATAGATGGTGCCCTGGGCCAGCCACTTGGCGTTCTTTATCTTCTGCGCTTCTGAATCAAACACGTCTATGAAAGTCTTCCCGATGGCCTTGCGCTTGCCTTCCGGCTCGGAAATGCCCTTGAGGGCCTCCAGGAAACGGTCAGCCGCCCTGACTCCTGTTACATTCAGTCCCATGTCCTTATACTGGGCGAGAACATCCTCGAACTCGTTCTTTCTCAAAAGACCGTTATCCACGAATATGCAGTGGAGGCGGCTTCCTATGGCCTTGTTCAGCAGCACTGCCGCTACGGAAGAATCCACTCCGCCGCTAAGGCCGAGAATCACCTCGTCGTCGCCGAGCTTGGCCTTAAGGTCCTTTACGGTTGCTTCAATGAAGGATTCCGTGGTCCAGTCTCCCTTGCAGAGGCACACTCCCTTTACGAAGTTCCTTAGCATAGTTCCTCCGTACTGGGTGTGGAAAACCTCCGGATGATACTGGAAAGCATAGATATTCTTTGAAGGAATCTTGTATGCCGCATTCCTTACGTCAGGGGTGGAGGCTATCAGCTCGGCTCCATCCGGGAGTCTGGTGATGGAATCTCCGTGGCTCATCCAAACCTGGCTTGTCTTTGGAACATCCTTGAAAATCGGCTCGTTTTCATCCGCGACAGTAAGTTCGGCCCTTCCGTATTCCCTTGTGTTGGAGGCCTCTACGGCACCGCCGCAGGTGTGTGCTATATACTGCGCTCCGTAGCAGATGCCAAGTATCGGGAGCTTCCCGGCAAAATCGCCGAGATTTACCTTTGGACTGATTTCATCCCTGACGGAAAACGGGCTTCCTGACAGGATCAGGCCCTTGACATCCTCCGGGATGGTTTTGCTTTGGGCATCGGCGAAAGGAAACTTGTTGAAAGGGTGAATTTCACAGTAGACGTTGAGTTCTCTGACTCTCCTTCCGATGACTTGAGTCACCTGAGAGCCGAAATCAAGTATGATGATTCTTTCCATAGGATTTAGATTGATGCAGCTACGCAAAGATAGTCCTTTTTTGCTATCTTTGCGGCCGTTATGCAAAATATCAGGAATATAGCTATTGTAGCCCACGTAGACCACGGAAAGACCACTCTCGTGGACAAGATGATTGCCCAGGCAAAAGTTACCAGGGAAAGCGAAAAGAATCCCGGCCAGCTGATTCTGGACAACAACGACCTCGAGCGTGAAAGAGGTATTACCATTCTTTCCAAGAACGTGAGTGTGCCTTACAAAGGCTATAAAATCAACATTATAGACACTCCGGGCCATGCCGATTTCGGCGGTGAGGTGGAGAGAGTGCTCAATATGGCGGATGGCGTGCTTCTGCTGGTGGATGCCTTCGAGGGGTGTATGCCGCAGACCAGGTTCGTGCTCCAGAAAGCCCTGGACCTGGGCAAGAAGCCTCTGGTGGTGATAAACAAGGTGGACAAGCTCAACTGCCGTCCCGAGGAGGTCAACGACCAGGTTTTCGAGCTTATGTTCAACCTGAACGCAAACGACGACCAGCTTAACTTCAAGACAGTTTACGGTTGCGCAAAGCAGGGATGGATGAGCCTGGACTGGAGAAAGCCTACCACAGACCTTACAACCCTGATGGATCTTATAATCAGCGAGATACCAGGCCCTGAGCAGGATCTGGACGGAACGCCGCAGATGCTGATCTCCTCTCTGGAGTATTCTCCTTACGTAGGGCGAATTGCTGTCGGAAGGGTGAAGAGGGGAATCCTCAAGGCAGGCCAGGACATCACGCTCTGCCATCGTGACGGCACTCAGGTAAAGCAGAGAATCAAGGACCTGATGGTATTTACCGGAATAGAGAAAACCAAGGCCGAGAGCGTCGAGAGCGGTGACATCTGCGCTGTAGTGGGAATAGAGGGCTTTGAGATCGGTGACACAATCGCAGACCACGAGAATCCGGAGCCGCTGCCTCCGATCACCATAGACGAGCCTACGATGAGTATGCTCTTCTGCATCAACGATTCCCCGTTCTTCGGCAGGGACGGCAAGTACGTGACATCCCGCCACCTGAAGGAGAGACTTGAGAAAGAGCTTGAGAAGAACCTCGCCCTGAGGGTCAAGCCGGGCAAGACTTCAGATTCATTCATAGTTTACGGAAGGGGCGTGCTCCATCTGTCAATCCTGATAGAGACAATGCGCCGTGAGGGATTCGAGCTTCAGATAGGCCAGCCTAAGGTCATCGACAAGAACATAAACGGTGTCAGGTGCGAGCCGGTTGAACACCTTATTATAGATGTGCCGGAAGAGTATGTGGGCAGAGCAATCGAGATGACAACCCGCAGAAAAGGAGCTCTCCTGCACATGGACCATCGCGGAGACAGAGTGCATCTGGACTTTGACATTCCTTCAAGAGGCATCATCGGCCTGAGGAGCAACCTGATCACAGCCACTTCAGGAGAAGCCATCATGGCCCACCGCTTCAAGGATTACGAGCCATACAAGGGAGAAATCGAGAAGAGGACCAACGGCTCCCTGGTAGCCCTGGAGACCGGCCAGGCCATTGCATACTCGATGTGGAAGCTTCTGGACAGGGGCAAGTGGATCATCAACCCTGGAGAAGACGTTTATGCCGGCCAGGTTGTAGGCGAGTACACCAGGGCCATGGACCTGAACGTGAATGTCTGCATCAAGAAGAAACTTACCAACGTAAGAGCTTCAGGCTCAGATGAGAAAGCCGTTCTTCCTCCGCCTATGCAGTTCACTCTGGAGGAGATGCTGGAATACATCCAGGACGACGAGCTGGTTGAGGTAACACCTAAGCACCTGCGTATCCGCAAGATATATCTGGACGAGAACGAGAGGAAAAGGCACAGGATGCAGCAGTCCTAGTTTTCTTCTTTTTCAAAATAGTCTTGAAAAATTGGTTTTTACGAAAAAGTTAGTATATTTGCGCCCCCTATGGATTACAAGATTCACATAAGCGGACTTGCCCAAGGAAAGTATGAGTATGAGTTCCCTGTAAAGGGCGACCTTTTCAAGGAATTTGACAATCAGCAGATTATGGATGCTGATATACTTGTGAAGGTTGTGCTGGAGAAGGGCAGCGGCTGGATGAACGCCAATGTAGAAGGGCAGGGGACGGCAACCGTGGAGTGTGACAGATGCCTTGACGAGCTGAAGGTTCCGGTTTCATTCAGCGAAAGCCTGGCGATACGCTCTGCCAAGCTGGGTGAAGAGGCCGAAAGCTCAGACGAATTCATAATCGTTGACCCGTCTGAGGCGGAGGTTGACCTCAAGCAGTTCATTTATGACTATATCTGCGTGAATCTGCCCCTGGTTACGGTTCATCCCGATGGAGAATGTAATCCTGAAATGCTTGCAAAGCTGGATTCCATGCAGGCAGAAGAGGGGAAAGGACAAAAAGACAATGACATTTATTCTCCTTTCAGCGGGTTGAAGGACCTGCTGGGCAAGAAGGGGAAATAAAGCGAGTATAAAATTTTAAAAATTATAAGAAATGGCACATCCTAAACACAAGATCTCCAAGCAGAGGAGAGACAAGAGGAGAACTCACGACAAGGCAGAGCTGCCTACACTGGCTACTTGCTCTAACTGCGGTGCTACAGTAATGTATCATCACGTATGCCCTGAGTGCGGCTACTATCGTGGACGTCTCGTTATTGCAAAGGAAAATGCACAGTAAGCCAAGGGCTATAATAACCGGTATTGAGGCTTACATTCCTGAGTACGTTCTCACGAACGAAGAGCTCTCTACCATGGTGGATACCTCGGACGAATGGATAATGTCCAGGGTAGGCATCAAGGAGAGGCACATACTCAAGGAAGATGGTCTGGGCACCTCGTTTATGGGCTCTATTGCCGTACAGAGGCTGCTCGAGGCTACCAAGACAGACCCGTCTGAAGTTCAGATGCTGGTCTGCCACACCGTTACTCCGGATATGGTGTTCACCGCAACCTCCAACATCATTTGCGACAAATGCGGCATCAAGAATGCCTGGGGGTTCGACACCAACGCCGGATGCAGCGGATTCCTCTTCACCTTTGAAACCATACGCCGTTTCATCGAGACAGGGGAATACAAGAAAATCATCATCGTGACGGGTGAGAGAATGTCCAGCATCGTCGACTATTCAGACCGTTCAACCTGTCCTCTCTTCGGAGACGCGGCAGTTGCACTTATGATAGAGCCGAGCGAGGACGACAGCCTGGGATTCCAGGACTCCATCCTCCACGTTGACGGAATCGGAAGAAGGCACCTCTACCAGACAGCTGGCGGAAGCCTTTATCCGGCCAGCCACGAGAACGTGGACAGGCACATGCACTTCATACATCAGGAAGGGCAGGGAGTGTTCAAGCACGCAGTCGTCAGCATGGCAGACGTTTCTGAAGAAATGATGAAGCGCCATAACCTGAAGGCAGAAGACATAGCGTTTCTGGTTCCTCATCAGGCAAACCTGAGAATCATAGACGCCACAGCCAGAAGGATGGGACTGAACAAGGACAAGGTGCTGATCAACATAGACCGCTTCGGCAACACTGCCGGAACATCTATCCCGCTTACCCTCTGGGACTTCAAGAGCAGGTTCAAGAAGGGCGACAACCTTATCCTGAGTGCGTTCGGTGCCGGATTCACCTGGGGAAGCATATTCTACAGGTGGGCGTATTAGAAGGTTTGGTCCTATAGTTCAACGGATAGAACGGAAGTTTCCTAAACTTCAAATCTGGGTTCGATTCCCGGTGGGACTACTTAAAAAGCCGCTGATTTCCAGCGGCTTTTTTTTGATAATCAATGATTTTCCAGCCATCTGGACAAGAATACATTGTAAACCGAATATGACGTGTATTCTATTGTGGTTGTTGACAGGATAAGTTCCTTGTCGAGAAGAGACTTCAGTATGCGGCTTCCATTAGCAGGAGTTCCTATGCTGTATTTCTGTATGAAAGTTCCTGAATTCGGCTGGCGGACTTCGCCTTCGGCTGCAACGGCCTTGAGGAAATTCCACTGGTTGGGAGTCAGTAAGTTGCGTATTTCCAGAAACTGCTGCTCGTTTTCTTTGAGAATCTGCGATGCAGACCGTTTTGCCGCTTCCAGGCTTACATACCGGTCTTCCCTGATGAAGATGTGGTTGCATAGACTCTGCGTATAGAAAGTGTGGAGCTTTGTCCAGGATGTTATGAAATCTATGGCATCATCATCGATTTTTTTTCCGTATTGTTCGAATTGTGCCTTTATGAACGCGGAATATGCTTTTTTACTGATTTTGTCGAGGAACAGTACTCTGGAACTTTCATAGAAAGGACTGCCCGGATCGGCAAACATACCTGCCATTATATGTTTTTTGCTACCACTGAAAATGAATCTGACATTTTTAAGTTGCTGTATGTTAGTTCTCAACAGCGCTTCCATCTTGATGTTCGGGTAATCCCTCACTTGCTGGAACTCGTCTATAGCAACAACAATCTTCTTCTTTCTGTTCTCAAGATATTTGAAGATAGACAGCAATGATGAACGTTTCTCGTCATCATCTCTGAAGACTATGGAGACTTTCGGGTTTCCTGTAATGCCGTCATAGCTTATTACAGGCCTGATACTTCCCAGAAACCTGAAGAAGGAAGAAATTGCTGATTTGTTCTTGAGAGTATTTACTATTGCCTCGGCGAAAATCTTGATGAAATCTTCCACACATGACGAAGAATAGATGTCCAAATACAAGACATCTATTTCTGAACTCCTTTCCTGAATTTCTTCCAATACTCTGAATATCAGTCCTGTTTTGCCGTATCTTCTGGGTGAAATCAGAGTGACGTCCGATCCTCCAAGCAGGTAATCAGCAATAGTCTGGGTTTCTTGCACCCTGTCGCAGAATCGCTCCCTGGACTCGTAGGGAATCAAAACAAAGGGATTATCCATATCAGTGCCTAGTTGTTTCATGGCAAAGATACTATTTATTTTAGATTATACAAAATAGATTATACAAAACAGATATTCTGGTTATTGGGTTTATCTGTTCATCCCTTCCTGGAAACCGGCTGAAAACGACGCCCAGTTGGAGATGATTTCTATTATAAACCAGGCTATTATAACTACGACAGTTAGCCAGATAATCTGCTTTCTGTTTTCCTTGACGAAAGCCTTTGCCTTTTGGAGGAAGCTTTTGGAGCTGCTCTGCGATGATTTTCTGCTGTATTTCATATTCTTTTGACTGTTAGTTGATTTTGCCGCAAGTTATCCGGGAATACAGGAGGGCGGTTGCCAAAAGGTAAATAAATTGAGTTACATTTGCAGAAATTGACAATCCTGGAATTATAACAGTTGCAGAATAGTAAATTGTCTATGAACGAAGTCAGAAATATCGTGCTGCTGGGCAGGCGGAATGCCGGCAAGAGCACACTTGCCAATATGATTGCAGGCCAGGAGGTTGCCATAGTCTCTCCTGTTGCCGGAACCACTACCGATCCCGTAAGGAAGAGGATGGAAATCAAGGGAGTCGGGCCGTGCAACCTGATAGACACGGCGGGAATCGATGATGAGGGAGAAGTCGGCTCAATGCGTTCCGAAAGGAGTTTCAGGGAGGTCGACGGGGCGGACCTGGCTTTGGTTCTTTTTACCGGAAACAGGTTCGGAGATTACGAGAGGGCTGTCGCCAATTATCTGAAAACCAAGTCAGTGCCTTTTATCCTGGTTCATTCTAAGGAGGATGTCTGTCCTCTGGACGAGTCTTTGAGGATGACTCTCAGCGACGAGTTCGGATGCCCTATAATGAATGTCTCCTGCAATAGAGCCTCTGACAGGGATCTGATGCTGGGCGCAATAGCCAGGATGCTGAACGATGACGGGGAGGCCAGGGCGCTGGTTCCCAAGTCTCTGGCTGGAGAAGGGGATCGCGTGATTCTGGTTTGCCCTATAGACAAAGGCGCTCCGGAAGGTCGTCTGATTCTGCCGCAGGTGAAGACGCTCCGCGCCCTTCTTGACAACAAGGCCGTAGTTACTGTGGTTCAGCCTTCCGAACTGGAGAAGGTCTTTGAATCAGACAGGAACTATAAAGTTGTGATAACAGACAGCCAGGCCTTTTCAGAGGTCTCAGCGATTGTTCCCGAAGGCATTCCGGTGGGGAGTTTCAGCATATTGATGGCAAGGCTCAAGGGGCCTTTCGGTCTCTTCCTTGAATCGGTGAAGAAGATAGACAGCCTAAATGACACAGACCGTGTGCTTATTCTGGAAAGCTGTACCCATAGGGCAAGCTGCGACGATATAGGCAGAGTCAAGATACCCGCTATGCTGAAGAAATATACAGGAAAGCAACTGTTATTTGACTTTGTCAGCGGACTTGACGACATACCGTCTTACAGCGAGGCCGCTTCAGGATATGCTTTGGCAATCCAGTGCGGAGGGTGCATGGCAACCGCCCGTCAGATTACATCCAGAGTCTGTTCCATCGCCGAAAAAGGCATTCCTGTTACCAACTACGGCCTGGCTATCGCCTATGTGAAGGGATTGTTCAATAATGCCAATTTTAAAGCGTTTCTAAACTTAATCGCTGAAGAATAGCGGAAATTCGGGAAATTTTCTATATTTTTGTGATTGCCCCTAGAAAATAGGGGCGAATTGGTTATTGCTGAATTCAAATTATTATCAATTAAAATACAAAACGATGGCAGACGTTAAAAGAGTTTACCGCTTTGGCGGTGTAAATGCCGATGGTGACGGCTCAATGCGTAACCTTCTCGGCGGAAAGGGTGCTAACCTTGCAGAAATGTGCAAGCTTGGAATTCCTGTACCGGCTGGTTTCACTATCACCACAGACACTTGCAACGAATATTACGATCTTGGATGCAAATTCCCTGAAGGACTTGAGGCTGAGGTTAATGCAGCTCTGAAGGCAACTGAGGAGATTATGGGCCGCAAGTTCGGTGACCCGAAGAATCCTCTCCTGGTTTCCTGCCGTAGCGGCGCCAGAAGTTCAATGCCTGGTATGATGGAGACCGTTCTGAACATCGGTCTTTGCTCAGAGACAATTCCTGGCCTTATTGAGGCTACCAAGAACCCTCGTTTCGTATATGACGCATACAGGCGTCTGATCATGATGTATTCAGACGTTGTGATGGAGAAGGCCGAGGGCATCGAGCCTGAGGACGGAAACGGAATCCGCCAGCAGCTGGACCGTATGCTTGCAAAGGTAAAGGCTGAGAAGGGCTATGCTTCTGACACTGACCTTACCGAGGAAGACCTGAAGTCTCTCTGCGAAGATTTCAAGATCAGAGTTAAGCAGGAACTTGGCAAGCCATTCCCAGACAACGCTATGGATCAGCTCTGGGGCGGTATAGCAGCAGTGTTCAAGTCCTGGAACGGAAAGAGGGCAGTTGCCTACAGAAAGATCGAGGGCATTCCAGACACTTGGGGAACCGCAGTTTCCGTACAGAGTATGGTATTCGGTAACATGGGCGAGAACTCTGCAACCGGTGTCGCATTCTCACGTAACCCTGCAACCGGAGAGAACAAGTTCTACGGCGAGTGGCTGATTAACGCTCAGGGCGAGGACGTTGTGGCAGGTATCCGCACTCCTAACCCTTTGAACGACGCCACCAAGAATGAGCACAACCAGCATCTGCTTTCACTCGAGAAGGCTATGCCTGACGTATATCAGCAGCTGAACACTATCCAGCAGAATCTGGAACATCACTTCCACGATATGCAGGACCTGGAGTTCACCATCCAGGACGGCAAGCTCTGGATGCTCCAGTGCCGTGTAGGAAAGAGGACCGGTCTGGCCGCTCTTAATATGGCTATGGATATGTTGGCCGAGGGCCTGATCGACGAGAAGACCGCTGTCATGAGAGTGGCTCCTAAGCAGCTTGACGAGATTCTCCACCCAATTCTGGACTCTACTGCAGAAAAGAAGTTCAAGCCAATCGCTCAGGGACTTCCGGCAGGTCCTGGCGGATCTGTAGGTAAGATCGTCTTCACTCCCGAAGCTGCCGTTGAGGCCGCCAAGAGAAAGGAGAAGGTTATTCTCGTCCGCGAGGAGACCAACCCAGAGGACGTTGAGGGTATGAGGGCTGCAGACGGCCTTCTGACCGCAAGAGGAGGTATGACTTCCCACGCGGCTTTGGTTGCAAGAGGATGGGGCAAGTGCTGCATCGTAGGTTGCGACGCTGTTCACATCAACATGCTCACCAAGACCATGACCATCGGTGACAAGGCTTACCAGGAAGGAGATATCTTCTCCCTGAACGGAAGCCGCGGACTGGTTTACGATGTTCCTGTTCCAACCGTTAATGCTTCTGAGAACAAGAGCTTTATCGATTACATGAAGATCGTTGACAAGTACAGAGTGCTTGGCGTAAGAACCAATGCTGACAACCCGGACGACGCCCAGATGGCTCTTAACTTTGGAGCTGAGGGAATCGGTCTGTTCCGTATCGAGCACATGTTCTATGGAAAGAACTCCGAGGAACCTCTTGCTAAACTCCGCAAGATGATCCTTTCCAACACTCCAGCCGAGAGAAAGCTTGCTCTGGCAGAGCTCGAGCCATTCATTACCGCTTCCGTAAGGGAGACTATGAAAGTTATGGACGGCAAGCCTGTTACCTTCCGTCTGCTCGACCCGCCACTTCACGAGTTCGTTCCTCAGTCTGCCGAGAAGCGTCAGGAACTTGCCAAGGATCTGAACATCACCCTCAAGGATGTTGAGAGAAGAGGCGAGGCTCTGCACGAGGTTAACCCTATGATGGGTCATCGTGGAGTAAGACTTGGTATCTCTTATCCTGAAATCAGCGAGACTCAGTTCAGGGCTATCTTCACTGCAACTGCACAGTTGATCAAGGAAGGCTATCATCCACAGCCTGAGATCATGATTCCTGTAACTATCTCTTACAAGGAGCTCAACGACCAGAAGGCTATCTGCGAGGCCGCTTATGACCAGGTATTCCAGAAGTACGGCATCGAGATCAAGTACACCTTCGGAACAATGATCGAGATCCCTAGGGCAGCCATCATGGCAGACCGTATGGCCAGAACCGCACAGTTCTTCTCATTCGGTACCAACGACCTGACTCAGATGACCTTCGGCTTCTCAAGAGACGACGTCGGAGCATTCATGCAGGACTACATCAACAAGAAGATCATCGCTGCCGACCCATTCCAGTCTATCGACCCTCATTCTGTAGGCAAGCTGGTTGAGATGGGCGTTCAGAAGGGAAGGACAACCAACCCTGACCTGAAGTGCGGCGTCTGCGGAGAGCACGGTGGAGACCCTGCTTCTGTTGAACTCTTCCACAAGTTCGGCATGAACTACGTGTCTTGCTCACCGTTCCGCGTTCCTATCGCCCGCCTTGCAGCTGCCCAGGCAGCCATCAAGAGCTACAAGTAGCAGACACGCAACTGCCTGAGCATTTAGCTCAGCGATTAGACCAGAAGCGGCCTGGAAAACTCCGGGCCGCTTTCTTTTTGGGGTTTCCTTCATTTAAATCTTTGTGATTTGTTTTGTAGTCTGGGAATGTTTTCATAGATTTGTAACAAATTATGCGGAATGTGTATAACATAAGTGGTGCATAATGTATAACAGTTATGTGTTTGAATTATGATGGCAGCCGAAAAAAGCCCGAAGATCCAGACTGCTTTCAGGTTTGAGCCGCAATTGCTTGAACGAGTAAAGGAAGCAGCAAAACAAGAAGGAGTTAGTGTCAACGAGTATGTTAGCAATGTGCTCGCTGAGGCGACAAAGGACATTTTAACACCACAAGAGATGGAAGAGAGAAGAAGAGAAACAGAGGAGTTTCTGGCGGCTGTTGCCGGGAAATGGGTGGACGAAGGGTCCACTGAAGAGATTATGAAGAGGATCAGAGAGGGAAGAAAGCCATGGAAGATAAGAGAGTGGTAGCCAAGTATCTTCTTGATACCGATATGGTTATAGACCTTTTAAGGTCATCTTCATCTGTAGTTGCCAAGAAAATGAGGGAAGTCACGATGGCTATGTGCGCTATCGCAGACATTACTTTGTATGAACTCTATTGCGGGGCCGAGGCGAGCAGAGCACCGGCAGCAAACTATGCGGTAGTTAACTTGCTCAAGACAAAGATTACGGTACTCAGCAGTTCAGATGCCTATGAAGAGGCCGCAAGGCAAAAGATTAGACTGAAGAAACTGGGAATCGCTATTGAGGATAACGATCTTCTTATAGGCTGCACTGCAAAAGTCAACAATCTTGTGGCGGTTACGGGCAATACAAAACATCTAGGCCGGATTGAAGGCCTAGATGTATGCAGCTGGAGATAAACGTGTAAAGAAAGACTTATAGTTTAAATGCGGGTTACTTGCCTGTCTTTTTGAACAGCAAGAAGTCACCCCTGTAGCCGTTGACACGGGCAGAATCAATAGTCAGCTCATCAAATCGTCCCAGATAGGTGTCATTGCTGTAAGTTGTCATAAATCGCACAGCGCTAGGAGATAAGGCAGCAACGGTATCTATTGATTCCCATTTTTCTCTGACATTGCATTTGAGAATGGTGTCTTTTCCTTTGACAATGGCTATGATGTCCTCTTGACAGTCAAGATCGTAATCCGTATTCGGAATGTAAGTGCTGTATTCGCTAAGATTCAATTCCTGGTCGTTGTGGAAGCGGTAAGTCTTTTTCTTGGCTTTTTTTATGGAATCGGAAAGCGCATCCTCGTCATATTCAGATTCTATTTTCCAGGTGTCCAAGTCAAACGCTCCTAAATAGCCGTATTTGTTTTTGAAATCGGTTTCATTCATTTCAGACTTCAGGAAATCGTAAGCTCCTTTGGCTGAGAGGTATTTCTTTGCCAGCTCTTTGTTTTTGCTGAGAGAGGAGTAGTTGAAGTGGGACGGGAATTGTCCGTCTGTCAGAACATCTGGCAGAAGGCTGTTAAGCCTTGACATCTGGCTTCTCAGGCCGAAGTCCTTGGCCGTGATGCCCGGGATGAAAGTGAAAACAGCCAATACCACACCCAGCATAATTACCATCCACTGGGCTTTGCGGGTTTTTCTGAAGGCTGTCATCGCGATGAAAACGGTGAGGAGTATGGCGAAGATGACAAGATAAGCCCTGACTGTGGTAACTCCGTATTCAGACAGTCTTCTTGTTATTCCAATCCATAGAAGTATGATTGGAGGAATGGCTATTGCCGGAAAGAATCTGTAAAACCAGTTGAAAGTCTTCTTTTCCAGGGCGGGCCTGACAAGCATGCACAACAGGGCAAGCGTGCAGAAAGTGCCTACCATATATGCCACGCCGCCTTGCGGAAGCTCCCAGTTGATCAGAATCTTGAATATGTATATATACAGTATTATGGCGTAGACTATAAGGGCAGGGGTAAAGATATAGTTTACGCAAGTGTTCACAAATCTCTTGAGTTTCAGGTCGCTGTCTTGTTCCGAAAAGAAATTAAGGCACATCATCGGTATCACGATATATGTGACGAGATGCATCGGGATTAAATAAAGACGGCTGCTGTTAGACTTGAGAAGCAGAAGATCCAGAGATACTATGATCAGCTCCAGCATACCCAACACCAGATAGCCGATAATGTAGGTAAAAACAAACTTGACGGCAGTGTTGGAAGTATATACGGCGAACGGCTTGTTGTCCATAATTCTGTCGCCGGCAAAAAGAAAGACAAAAGCAATTACAAAGCAGACATAAATCCAAGTAGCGGGCAGGCCCCAGCTGTGCGTGATTATATTGCGGGGGATAAGCAAGGTTGCCCAGACAAGCAGGTAGCTGGCAACATACAGTTCATACCAGATGGTCTTGTTCCTGGATGATTTGAGGGCAAATCTGTGAATGCAGAAAGACACTAGCAGAACAGGGAAAAAGAGAATTGGCAAATGAATAGCAGAGTCGTTCGGGTTCGCCTCGAGGGCATCTAAAAAGTTGTTTCTGGGGTCAACGAAGGCATAAAAAACGAAATAGGTCAGGCAAATCAAGGCTTCAACCGGAAACCTTTTGAAGCTGCTTGAGAATCCTTTCCATAGGCGTTTGAAAAAGCCTTCCTTCTTAATTGCGGTTACAGTTTGCTCGTCCATGTTCTGCTGGTATTATGGTTGTTGCGTTACAGTTTCTTGCCGGCAAGTTCGCTCAGGCGGCTTCTTTCTCCCATGATCAGGTTGACGTGCTGGAAGAGCTTTTCTCCATAGAGCTTGTCGCTGATGTGGGTAAGGCCGTTGGAATACTTGTCAAGGTAAGGCTGGTCGATCTGCTGCACGTCACCCGTGAAGACTATCTTGGTGCCTTCTCCGGCACGGGTGATGATGGTCTTCACTTCGTGAGGGGTGAGGTTCTGTGCCTCATCGATGATGAAATAGGTCTTCTGGAGGCTCCTGCCCCTGATATATGCGAGAGGGGCTATTTCCAGTTTCTTGGTCCTGAGCATCTCCTCGATCTTGATGTTCTCCTTGGCGGAAGGGCCGAAGTTCTTCTTGATGACGGCGATGTTGTCATACAGAGGCTGCATGAACGGCGCGAGTTTCTCCTGCACGTCTCCAGGAAGGAAACCCATCTCCTCGTTCTGGAGGGTAATGACAGGCCTTGCCACCAGAATCTGCTCGTACTGGTCTGCCTGGGCCAGGGCTCCGGCCACTGCAATCAGAGTCTTTCCGGTGCCGGCCGTTCCGGTAAGAGACACAAGCTCAACCTCTTTGTTCATCACGGCATCCATAGCGAACACCTGCTCCTCGTTTCTCGGCGATACTCCGTACTGGGTCTGAGGGAGTACCCTGATGACCTTGCCTGTGCGGGCGTCAAAGCGGGCCAGGATGATGTTGTCACGGATAGGGTCGCGGTCGTCCCATCCCATCTTGAGATATTCGTCCTCTCCCTCGTTGGTATCTACATCGGTGTGCTTGGTCGGTATTCTATAGAGCTGGTTGAAAGCCGGCTTTGACTTTATCTTCAAATCTTTGTAGTCTACTCCGAGGCCGTCCATCAGGGTGTTGATGGCTTTCTGGGAAACGTTTGCCAGCTGGATTACGCGGTCATAGTCCTGGGTAAACTTCTCTTCCTTGATGTGGTCGTTAAGGTAGTCCTGGGTGAACATTCCAAGAGCCTTGGCCTTTAGCCTGAGGTTCACGTCCTTGGTGACCAGGCAGACCGTGCGGTCCGGATACTGGTTCTTGTACCAGATTGCGGTTGCCAGTATCCTGTGGTCTGGCACGTCGTTGGTGAAACAGTCTGCAAGATCAGGCGGGAATGGACGGTTCAAAGACACCTTGATTGTGCCCAGTCCCACTCCCAGCGGATAGCCTTTCTCAGGATCGTAGAGCCTGAGTTCGGAAATCTCGTCTGCCTTGCGGACAAACTCGCGGGCGTTGTAGTTGATGGTTCCGTCTCCTTTCTTGAACTTGTCCAGTTCCTCGATAACTGCCAGTGGGATAACCAGATCGTTCTCCTGGAACTTGAAGATGCATCTCCAGTCGTGTAGCAGTACATTGGTATCCAGTACAAAGATCTTAGGTTTACGAGTCTTGACCTTAATCACCTGTTCCAGGCTGGCTAGTTTCTTGGTCTTTGTTCTTGAACTTTTAGGAGCTGTTTTTCTCCTGTCCGTCTTTGTCTCTTTCATATTATATGATTTTGCTTTATTTTCAGCGATTAAGTTTGCTTCAATTACCGTTCCGCAGTTATTTCAGTTTGTTTTCCTGGCACCATTTGACTCCTGCGGTGAACATCTCAATCCACGGGGTTACAGTGTCACGGTCTCTGCGGGCGGTAGGGTAATAAGCCCAGTTCCAAGGTCTTAAGCCTCTTTCAGGATGCGGCATCATAGCCAGGTGCCTTCCGTCCGGGGAGCAGACTCCCGCAATGCGGAACGGTGAGCCGTTAGGATTTGCCGGATAGTCCTCGTAGCAGTAGCGCAGGGCAACCTCCATATCCGGAGTCTTGCCGTCCGAAGTGATCTTGCCGTTTGCCTTCAGGTTGCCCTCAGGGAAGCCGAACCTTCCTTCTCCGTGAGCCACCCAGATGCCCAGGCGGCTTCCCTGCAGGCCCTTGAGCAGGATTGAACTGCTCTTTGGAACCTCCACGCCCACGAATCCGCTCTCGAACTTGTGGGAGATATTGTGGAGAAGTTTCGGCGATTTTTCTCTCTTTTCAGGAGTGATGAGCCCCAGTTCCGCCATCAGCTGGCAGCCGTTGCAGATGCCGAGAGAGAGGGTGTCTTTCCTGGCGTAGAAGTCGTTGAGAGCCTTGTTGGCCTTCTCGTTATAAAGGAAGGCGCCGGCCCATCCCTTGGCGCTGCCCAGGGTGTCTGCGTTGGAGAATCCGCCCACAAAGACAATCATTTGCACGTCTTTGAGGTTTTCCCTTCCGCTGGTAAGGTCTGTCATGTGGACATCCTTAACCCTGAATCCCGCCATATACAGGCACCAGGCCATCTCGCGGTCTCCGTTGCTGCCTTTTTCGCGGATGATTGCGGCTACAGGAGCCTTCTTCCTTTCGGCTTCAGTTATGGCTGCAGGGGCTTTTCCGCCAAATCCCTTCGGGAACTTGAACTCCAGAGGCTGCTTCTTGAAGTTGGCGGCTCTCTGGCGGGCGCTCCTGGCGTTTGTCTGGCGGAGTTCCATCTGATACGAGGTAGAGTACCAGACGTCTCTTGCCTTGTCTATATCTATCTTTATGGTATTCAGTATATTGATGCGTCTCTTAGGAGAGATGCGCCCTATGGCCATCATCTGGACTCCTTCAGGATGCTTTTCGTCGGCGAAAGAGGCAAGGAGCTTGTCAACTGCCTTGAGTTTGCTGTCTGCAACCTGGAGCAGGACTCCCGGCCTTTCGCTGAAGAAGAATTCTGTCATAGGGAGGCTTATGCCCTTGATGTCGATTCCGCCGGCGCGGTTAGCAAAGCACATTTCAAGAAGGGAAGTGATCAATCCGCCGGATCCGATATCGTGGCCGGCAAGTATGAGTTTCTCCTTGACAAGCCTTTGCACTGCATTGAAACACAGGCTGAAATACCCTGCGTCATCAACATCCGGAGCCTTGTCGCCGATCTGGCCGAGAACCTGGGCGAACGCGCTTCCGCCAAGTTCAGGAGAACTCTGGCTGAAAGGAATGAACACGATGGAACTCTTTTCTACAGGTTTCAGGACAGGGGAAACGGTGTTGTTCACATCTTCAACAGGCGCAGCCGCTGAAATGATAACCGTTCCTGGAGCCAGGACTTTCTCTCCGTCCGGATAGGCCTGAGTCATACTCATCGAGTCTTTGCCGGTAGGAACGTTGATTCCCAGTTCAATGGCAAAGTCGCTGACTGCCTTAACGGCCTTGTAGAGCCTTGCGTCCTCGCCAGGATTGCGGCTAGGCCACATCCAGTTTGCAGACAGGGAAACACCCTTCAGACCGTCTTTGAGCGGTGCCCATACTATGTTTGTCAGGGCCTCGGCGATTGCCAGCCGGCTGCCTGCGGCGGAATCTATAAGCCCGGCTACAGGTGCGTGACCCAGCGATGTGGCGATTCCTTCCTTGTTGTCATATCCGATGGCTGTAACCGCCAGGTTATTAAGTGGAAGCTGGATTTCTCCGCAGCATTGCTGGAGAGCGATCAGTCCGGTAACCGAGCGGTCCACCTTGTCGGTGAGCCAGTCCTTGCAGGCCACGCTTTCCAGGCGGAGCACCTGATTCAGATAATCGGTGAACTTGTCTGTGCTGAATTTCAGCGGATTGAACTTGTACTCGGCAGTTTCTCCCTTCATATAGGTCTTAGGGGCGCTGCCGAACATATCCTTCATTTCCAGGTCTATGGCACTCTCTCCCTTCTTTTCGTCGCGGAGGACGAACCTGTGGTCTTCAGTTACCTCGCCGATTTCATAGAACGGAGCTCTTTCTCTCTCGGCGATTGTCTTAAGCAGGGCCACGTCTTTTTCCTTGAGTGCCAGGCCCATTCTCTCCTGGCTCTCGTTGCCGATGATTTCTTTCAGGCTGAGGGTAGGGTCGCCGACAGGGAGTTTGCTTATATCCACCTTGCCTCCAGTCTCTTCCACAAGCTCGGAAAGGCAGTTCAGATGGCCGCCGGCTCCATGGTCGTGGACGGAGATGATAGGGTTCTTGTCCATTTCGCTAAGTGCACGGATGGCGTTGTAGTCTCTTTTCTGCATCTCGGCGTTTGCTCTCTGGATGGCGTTGAGCTCAATCTCGTTGCCGTACTGTCCTGTGTTGACTGAACTTACGGCTCCGCCGCCCATTCCGATGCGGTAGTTGTCACCGCCCAGCAGCACCAGACGGTCGCCTTTCTGGGGAACTTCCTTGGCAGCATCAGCTTTCTTTGCGAATCCCACTCCGCCGGCCAGCATAATGACTTTGTCATAGCCGAACTTAGGATTGTCTTTCTCCACTCCTTTCTGCTTTGCCGCGTGCTCAAACGTGAGCAGGGAGCCGCAGATTATCGTCTGGCCGAACTTGTTGCCAAAGTCGCTGGCTCCGTTGGATGCCTTTGTCAGTATCTCTTCTGGGCTCTGGTACAGCCATTTGCGTGGCTTGTCCTTCTGCCATGGCCTCTCGATAGGCTTGGCATTTGAGGCATCAAACCTCGGGTAGCTGGTCATATAGACAGCGGTTCCGGCAATCGGGAAACTGCCCTTGCCGCCAGCCATTCTGTCTCTGATCTCTCCGCCGGTTCCGGTTGCCGCTCCGTTGAACGGCTCCACGGTTGTCGGGAAGTTGTGAGTCTCGGCCTTGAGGCTTATTACGGTCTCTCTCTCCTTGGTCTTGAAGAAAGACGGCTTTTCCGGCTTTTCCGGATAGAACATCTTGACCTTTGGCCCCTGGAGGAATGCACAGTTGTCTTTGTAGGCGCTTATAATAAGGTTCGGATTGGTCTTAGACGTCTTCTTTATCATCTGGAACAAAGACGATTCCATCTGTTTTCCGTCTATGATGAAAGTTCCGTTGAAAATCTTGTGGCGGCAGTGCTCGCTGTTTACCTGGCTGAATCCGAACACCTCGCTGTCTGTCAGCGGACGGCCGATCTTCTTTGCGATTCCGTTCAGATACTCGATCTCGTCTGTGCTCAGAGCCAGTCCCTCTTTCTTGTTGTATGATGCCAGATTCTTGATGTAGACCACCTTGTCAGGCTTCTTGTTTACCGTGAATATCTCCTGGTCCAGCCCGTCGTAGAGCCTCTGGAGCATCTTGTCATATACAGGAATCCGCCTGGATTTGTCCTCCCCGTATTGAGTAGGGAAGTATTCCTCCATCCTCTCTATGCCTGAGATGTTCATGTTCTGGGTAATCTCCACCGCGGTTGTGCTCCAAGGGGTTATCATCTCCCTGCGAGGGCCGGTAAAGTTGCCCTTGACGGTGTCTGCCTTTACTACAGACGCTTCGCCCAGAAGCCATTTTAGTGCATTGATATTATCGTCAGAGAGTTGCTTTGAACTCTTTACGGCAACGATGCTGCCAGCTTTAGATTTGAAGAAAATAATCATAGTTTGCGAATTTACGCATAAAACTTGTTAGTTCTGCATACGGATAACCTTCAGGGAAGGTTAATTTATCAACCGACGGGTGTTGAAAAATATTCGGCCGCTTTTGACTAAATTGTTTAAATTTGGATGTGTTTAGTTATTCTCACCGATATGACTGAAAAAGAATACAATCAGATGCTGGAGGAAATCTACCAGAGGTTTCCGTCTTTCCAGGTGGTAGGTGGCAGGGCTTTCAAGCCTGGCCTTGGCAATATGATGGCTCTGGAAGAGGCTCTTGGCCATCTGTCCAGGGACTTCCGGGCTGTACACATTGCCGGAACCAACGGCAAAGGCTCTGTCAGCCATATGATTGCCTCGGCGCTGATGTCTTTTCCAGGCCAGTCAGGAAATCTGCGGGTAGGGCTTTACACTTCGCCTCATCTGGTGGATTTCAGGGAGAGGATCAAGGTGGACGGCCAGATGGTGGAAAAGGAATGGGTGTTCAACTTCCTCAAAGACCACAAGGACCTGTTCGAGAAGACCGACGCTTCTTTCTTCGAGATTACCACCGCAATGGCTTTCAGCTACTTCTCATACCGTAAAGTTGATGTGGCAGTCATAGAGTGCGGACTCGGCGGAAGGCTGGATTCCACCAACATCATCAATCCTTTGGCCAGCGTCATAACCAACATCGGCTTTGACCACATGCAGTATCTGGGCAACAGCCTGGAGGAAATCGCAGCGGAAAAGGCCGGCATCATCAAGCCTGGAATCCCTGCCATCATCGGGGAAACTTCCGGCGTGGAGAGAGTCTTCATAGACAAGGCATCTGACTGCAGCACAGATATATACTTCGCTGAGAAACTCACCCCTTACAACCTCTCTCCGGACGGAGCCTTCCGCAGCTTTTCCCATCGCGAGACAGATGCAAGGGAAGAAACTCTGAAATCCATTCTAAGCCTCGCCACCTGCCTTCTGGCCAGCGTGGACCTAGGCCGGATGGATCTCAAGGGAGACTGCCAGAAAAAGAACATCAAGACCGTCTGCACGGCCTTGGCGGTCATCCTTCGCAAGATGCTGGACAAGAGCCAGAAAGACCTCTCTGAAAACACCCTCGCCGATATGGTGGAGGCCATAGAGAACGCCGCTCATATAACTGGTCTGAGGGGCAGATGGGAGAAACTCGGCGACACTCCTCTCATTATCTGCGACATCGGCCACAACGCACACGGCATGAAACTCCTGATGCCTCAGGTTGAGCGTACATACAATCAACGCCTAGAAGAATATAAGGAAGTTAAACCGCGGCTGATTATGTTTTTCGGAGTAATGAAAGACAAGGATCTTGCCTCTGAAGTGGAATTCCTCCCGAAGGACGCCCATTACTTGTATATCAACGCTGCCACTCCAAGAGCCCTTCCGGCTGCTGATCTCAAGTCCCGGATGGACGAATCAGGTTTCAGGGGAGAGGTCCCTGGTGATGGTAGTATATCGGCTGGTTTACAGTGGATTAAGAATAATGCAAAGCCGGAAGACTTTGTGTTTATAGGCGGCAGTTCATACGTGGTGGCCGAGGTACTAAAGTTTTTCTGAAAAATTTTTGCAAAAGACTTGCATATTAAAAATATTGCACTACCTTTGCAGTCCCAATTCGGCCGTAGTGGCCACGATTCGGGAGCATAGCTCAGTTGGTTTAGAGCATCTGCCTTACAAGCAGAGGGTCATAGGTTCGACTCCTATTGCTCCCACAAAAAAGCCTTTCAGATATTCTGAGAGGCTTTTTCTTTTATACTTCTATTACCGTGGGGGTGTGGCCGGAAAGCTGGGGAATCTTCAGCAGAATATCCTTTGGAACCTTCATATAGCAGGTCAAGGTGCCGTCCGGGCAGCCGATGCTGTCCAGATTGTCCAGCACATCTTTGTCTATTATGTATCTGACCTTGTGCTCCGTATCCATCAGAAGGCAGAAAACGGTGGCGGCTCCGTGTTCTGCCCCGAGCATCTCCATAAGCTTGTCCGCAGGGGCAAATGACACTCTCGATATCTGGAGCGCCCGTCCGAAATCCTTGGTGCTGAAAGGTTTGTCGCTTCTTGTGATGAACAGGTAGAACACCGTCTGCTGGCGGTTGCAAAGGAAGATGTTCTTGACCACTTCAGTGTTTAGTTTCTCGCCGATTACGTGGCAGTCTTCCATACTTGCCGCAGGGGAGTTGTCCACACGTTCAAAAGCCACTCCCAGGGTAGAAAGGGCCTGGTAAGCCTTCTCCTGGAGCGGATTCTGCATTTCTGCAGGCTTTGTCTTGATTATATCGCTGACCTGAATCAATGATTAAGGTTATTTCTTTGTGGCAGGCCTCTTGTAACCGTCCTTCTCTGCGCGGGCAGTCATCCTGGAGATTCTCTTCTGCGTGTCAGGGTGAGTGGAGAAGAGGTTGTTTACGGCACTGGAAGTCTTGGCGTTGGCGTTGAGGCTTTCCAGTTTCTCGAATGCCATTGCCATGAAGTACGGGTTCTTGCCGTTCTTTACAAGGAAGTCATAGCCGTAGTCATCAGCCTCGCTTTCCTGCTTGCGTGAGAATGAGCTGCTTGCAAGGGTCTGGCCGAGGTCTCCCAGCTGAGATGCTGACAGGGCGGCTACAGTTCCTCCGGCTGCCATAAGGCCGTAACGGGCTGCAACTACGAGCATAGCCTGCTGGAACTGTTTCTTGGTGTGCTTGAGGCCAACGTGGCCGATTTCGTGTCCCAGAACACCCATAACCTCATCGTCTGTCATAAGGTCCATCAGGCCGGTGTAAACCCTTACGCTGCCGTCTGCGCAGGCAAAAGCGTTAACCTGGTCGGTCTTGTAAACCTTGAAGTTCAGAGGTGTGCCGTCAACCTGGGTGATTCCGGCAGTAAGTTTTCTAAGACGCTTGGTGTAAGGATCGTTTTCCCCAAGAACAACATTCTGCTTGTCTTCGTTTGCAATGTACTGTCCTACATATGCCTTGACCTCAGAGTCTGAGAGAGTAGCGGCCTGGATAGCCTGCATTCCTCCGGCCAGAAGGGCCTCGGAATTGAGAGTTCCGCAAGATGAAGTCAGCGCTACGCCGGACATAAGTACAGCGGCAGTGCAAAAAAGAGAAAGAATACGTTTCATAGTTATGTTAATTATAAGTTTGTTTTTGCTAAATTTGTACGATAACAAATTTAAGAAAAAATGAGAGCAATACAATCATCAATTCTTATAATCTTGTCGGCAGGCCTGTTTTTGTCGTCTTGCGTCACTCCAAAGGCCAATGTTCCGCAGAACATAGACGATTTCGTGGTCAAGGCCCAGGTCAATTCCTCCAGCTATACACAGGAAGACTGGGACAAGTCCATCGCCGAGTATGAAAAGCTGATAGATGAATACCAGAAGAACGAGAGCAGCTACTCTCCGGAAGAAAAGCAGAGAGTGGCCAACGCGATGGGCCGCTATCACGCTCTGCTCCTGGAAAATGCACTGGAGCAAAGCGCTGACAGCCTGAAGGGAATGCTCAAGGAACTTGCAGATTACACCAAGCTGCTGCCTGCTTATATGGACGGCTTCAAGGACGTGCTGGAGAGCGACACTCTCAAGCTTGAGAATATCTTCAGCGATATATTTGCCTCGGATCCTGTGAAAGACATACTGGGAAGTATCGGTTCACTTTTCGGCGGCATTATGAACGAGACAAAAGATGAACCGGAGGTAGTTCTGGACACTCTTCCTGAAGCCCAGCCTCTGGACAGCGTCAAGTAGTCATTTAAGTTTGACTGAATTATGAAAGGAATAGTACTGGCAGGAGGATCGGGGACAAGACTTTACCCGATTACCAAGGGAGTGAGCAAGCAGCTTCTCCCGATATATGACAAGCCTATGATCTATTATCCGGTTTCCGTGCTTATGAAGGCCGGAATCCGTGATATTCTGATTATATCCACCCCTGAAGACATGCCGTCTTTCAAGAGGCTTCTCGGCGATGGCAGTTCCTTTGGAGTGAACTTCTCCTACGAGGTTCAGCCGTCTCCTGACGGACTGGCCCAGGCTTTTATCATCGGCGAGAAGTTTATCGGAACAGACAGCGTCTGCCTTGTCCTGGGCGATAACATCTTCTACGGCAACAACTTCAACAACCTTCTCAAGAAAGCTGTGGAGAACGTTTCAGAAGGGAAGGCCACCGTGTTTGGCTACTGGGTGAATGACCCTCAGCGATACGGAGTTGCAGAGTTTGACAAGGAAGGCAATGTTCTAAGCATAGAGGAGAAACCTAAGGAACCAAAGAGCAACTACGCAGTGGTGGGCCTGTATTTCTATCCTAACAGCGTGGTGGAGATAGCAAAGAACGTGAAGCCTTCCTGGAGAGGGGAGCTGGAAATCACTTCCGTCAACCAGGCATATCTGGAGCAGGGCAACCTCAAGGCCGAGAAGTTCGGATACGGGTTTGCGTGGCTGGATACAGGCACCCATAATTCTCTGTACCAGGCAACCAACTTCGTCCAGGTGCTGGAAGAGAGGCAGGGCATAAAAATTGCCTGTCTTGAAGCCATCGCATTCAGCAAGGGCTGGATATCAGCCGAGAGACTCAAGGAGATAGCCGCTCCAATGGCCAAGAACCCTTACGGGCAGTATCTTCTGGACCTTGCTGATGGTAAAATACAACTCGCTGAGTTTTAGTAAAATGGAGATAATTAAAACAGACATAGAAGGCGTACTGATAATCAAGCCCCGTATTTTCGGTGATGACAGAGGCTATTTCTATGAGAGCTACAACCGGAACGCTCTCAAGGAACTGGTTCCCCAGATTCCGGACTTTGTGCAGGACAACCAGAGCTATTCCACTTACGGAGTGCTCCGCGGCCTGCATTTCCAGAAGGCTCCGTACGCCCAGGCAAAACTGGTCAGAGTTGTCAGCGGAAAGGTGCTGGACGTGGCTGTGGACCTCAGACCTGGTTCTCCGACATTCGGCAGGCACGTGAGTGTTGAACTGAGCGGGGAGAATCATCTACAGTTCTTCATTCCGGAAGGCTTTGCACACGGATTTTCCGTCCTGAGCCACGAGGTTGTGTTCCAGTACAAGTGCAGTTCCTACTATAACAAGGAATCTGAGGGTGGCATCATCTTCAACGATCCGGCTCTCGGGATTGACTGGAAACTGCCTGAGATGGACATAATCCTCAGTCCTAAAGACCGCCTCCACCCAACCCTGGCCCAGTACATCAAAAGTCTATAGTTTATGGCAAAGAAAGATACATTGAAGAATATTCTGGTGACAGGCGCCAACGGGCAGCTGGGCACGTCCCTGGCTCTGATGGCCAACAGCGCAGACGCCAATTTCTTCTTCACCGATGTTGACACTCTGGATATTACGGATTACAGGGCGGTGAGCGCCTATATGAAGAAAAACCGTATAGACATCGTGATAAACTGCGCCGCCTACACCAATGTGGACAAGGCTGAGGATGACAGGGATATGGCGTTCAAAATCAATGCCGAGGCTCCAGGCAACCTGGCCAAGGCCTGCAGGGTGAACAGCGCTGAGCTGATACATATCTCCACGGACTACGTGTTCGGAAAGGAGCGTTCCACCCTGCCGAGAACGGAAGAGGTGAAGCCTTCTCCGTCCGGCGTCTACGGCGAGAGCAAACTGGATGGCGAGGGGAGGATAATCGCTGAACTTGAGGGGAAGGAGATTTCTCCAAGGCAGGCTGACAAGGCCCGCTACGCAATTGTCAGGACCGCCTGGCTGTATTCCGAATACGGGAAGAACTTCGTCAAGACTATGCTGAACCTGTTTGCCTCAAAAGACAGGCTGAATGTGGTCTTTGACCAGGTGGGCACTCCTACATACGCCGGAGACCTGGCAGCAGTGGTATACCGCATCGCGATGGAGATGGCATCTGGAGACTGGCGAAAGGTGGACAACGGCATCTACAACTTCACCGATGAGGGCGTCTGCTCTTGGTTTGACTTTGCAACCGCTATTGCAGAACTTAGCGGTTCTGCCTGCAGGGTAATGCCTTGCCACTCAGACGAGTTCCCTAGCAAGGTAAAGCGCCCGAGCTTCTCCGTCCTGGACAAGAGCAAGATCAAACAGAGACTCCAGATAGAGATTCCGCACTGGAGGCAATCGCTGAGAATATGCCTGAACAATCTTATTAAAACAAGATAAAGATGAAAGCAATACTTATAACCGGCGGAGCCGGGTTCATTGGCTCGCACGTGGTGAGGATGTTCGTAAAGAAGTATCCGAGGACCAAGATCATCAATTACGACAAGCTGACCTACGCCGGGAACCTTTCCAACCTCAAGGATATAGAGAATCGCAAGAACTATGTCTTTGTGAAAGGGGATGTAACTGATTACAAGAAGGTTATGGCCACTCTCAAGGAGTATGGAGTGGACGGTATAATACATTTTGCGGCAGAGAGCCACGTGGACCGCAGCATCAAGGACCCGTTTGCATTTGCAAAGACCAATGTGCTTGGAACGCTTACCATGCTTCAGGCAGCCAAGGAGTTCTGGGGCTGCAGCCTGGCTAACGCAAATCAGAGCGAGAAGAAGTTCCGTTTCTACCATATATCTACAGACGAGGTTTACGGATCGCTGAAGTTTGACAAGAGGCTTTTCAAGGAGACTGACCGCTACGAGCCGCATTCTCCATATTCCGCCTCCAAGGCTTCTTCAGACCATTTCGTAAGGGCTTTCCACGATACTTTCGGCCTGCCTGTGGTGCTTACCAACTGTTCGAACAACTACGGCCCGTACCAGTTCCCTGAAAAGCTTATTCCGCTGATGATAAACAACATAGAGCACAACAAGCCGCTCCCTGTATACGGCAAGGGCATAAATGTCAGAGACTGGCTGTATGTTGAAGACCACGCCAAGGCCATAGACCTCGTGTTCCATAAGGGAACGGTAGGGGAGACTTACAACATCGGCGGTTTCAACGAGTGGCGTAACATAGATATCGTCAAGCTGATAGTGAAGATTGTGGACCGTGAACTCGGACGCCCTGCCGGAACTTCCGAGAAGCTGATAACCTACGTTGCAGACCGTGCCGGCCACGATCTCCGCTATGCAATAGACTCTTCAAAGCTCCGCAAGGAACTCGGCTGGAAGCCAGAGACCAGTTTCCCTGAAGGAATCGAGAAAACCGTCAAATGGTATCTGGAGAACAAGGAGTGGGTGAACAATATCACCAAGGGCGCATATAAGCGCTATTATCGCGATATGTATTCAAACAGAAAATAAACAATACGGGTATGAAATTCTTTATCGACACTGCCAATCTTGAACAGATCCGCCAGGCAAACGCTCTCGGAGTCCTGGACGGCGTTACCACCAACCCTTCTTTGATGGCTAAGGAAGGCGTAAAGGGCAAAGACCAGATTTTCAAGCACTACAAGGCTATCTGCGACATCGTGGACGGTCCTGTGAGCGCCGAGGTTTTCTCCACAGACTATGAAGGCATGATTAAAGAAGGCGAGGAACTCTACCAGATAGATCCTGCCAAGATCACAATCAAGCTGCCTTGCACCGAGGCTGGTATAAAGGCGGTAAAGTATTTCGCCGACAAGGGCTACAGAACCAACTGCACGCTGGTGTTCACTGTCGGACAGGCCCTTCTGGCCGCCAAGGCCGGAGCCACTTACTGCAGTCCGTTCATCGGAAGGCTGGATGACATCGGAGAGGACGGAATCCAGCTGATCGAGCAGATTGTGGACATGTACCAGTACTATGGCTTCGGAACTCAGGTGCTGGCCGCTTCTATCCGTCATACCAACCACATACTCAGGTGTATACAGGCTGGAGCAGACGTTGCTACCTGCCCTTACAAGTCCATCATAGGGCTGATAGACCATCCTCTGACCACCAAGGGTCTGGACATTTTCTGCAAGGCTGCAGAATCAATGAAGTAGTATTTTTATGCCGGACAACCTTAAGCAAAAGGCGATTAGCGGAGCGAGGTGGGGTTTTATCGAGAACCTCTCCTCGCTTGCCGTTACTTTTGTGGTTGCCCTGATTCTGCAGAGGTGGTTCCTGTCTCCTCACGAATTCGGACTGATAGGCCATCTTGCTATTTTTATCGCGATATCCATTTCCTTCATAGACAACGGATTCTCGGCTGCGCTGATTAAAAAGCCCGAGCCTTCAAGGGAAGATCTCTCGACAACCTTCCTTACGAACTTTTTCATAAGCCTTGTCTGCTTCGGCATCCTTCAGCTGGCTGCTCCTTATGTGGCTTCATACTTCGGCGAGCCTCAGTTGGAGGACCTGCTTAGGATACTTTCCTTTGTTCTGATAATCAATGCGGTATCCATAATCCAGAGAGTCCTTCTGGTTAAGGCTGTGGATTTCAGGAGCCTTACGATTTGCTCCGTTACCGCCTCAGTGATAAGCGGAGTCGTGGGCATCTGGCTGGCGTTCGGCGGATATGGAGTCTGGAGCCTTGTCGGACAGCAGCTTTCCCGTCAGCTGGTCAATACCATAATGCTTTGGATTGTAGGCACCTGGAGGCCGAGCTTCAAGTTTTCAGGCAAGAGTTTCCGGGAACTTTTCTCCTACGGCAGCAACGTTCTTGTAACCGGACTACTGGATACAATCTTCAAGAACATCTACTTCCCGGTAATCGGAAAGGGATTCGGCACTGAGACACTCGGCCAGTACACTAGTTCCGAGAAATACAGCAACGTGACTTCCAACAACCTGTCCCAGGTAGTGCAGAGGGTAAGCTTCCCGGTTCTGAGCAAGGTGCAGGACGACGATGTCCGCCTAAAGAGAGTCTTCAGCACCATCCTGAAGGTGGTAATGGCTGTGTCTGTTCTTGTAAGTTTCTGCCTTTCAGCCCTATCGTATCCGTTTATCGTGGGTCTGGTAGGTCAGACGTGGGCTCCTGCGGCCCACATACTTTCCATAATCTGCCTCGCTGGAGCATTCTACCCGGCTCATTATCTCTACCAGAACATCCTCCAGGTTAAGGGCAAGATGCGCCAGTACCTGGTTCTGGATATACTCAAGAAGGTCCTGATGGCAATCTCCATCGTTATCGGAATCGTCCTCAAGGATCTAGACATTCTTCTGTGGGGAATGGTTGCCGCCTCTATACTGACCCTTGTAATCTACGCCCTGTATTCAGGCCGGGCAATAGGTTATGGTCCGCTGGAGCAGCTGAAAGACCTGTTCCCGATGTTTATTATCTGCGTAATCATCTCGCTGATAGTGGGAATAGCCGCTATCGTCTTCAAATATATCTGTTTCAGGAACAACTGGGACGATATGACCTGGACCAACCTCTCGTCCGTGGCCGCCGGCCTGCTGATAGGCGCCATCCTGATACTGGTTTTCTGGAAATTCCTCCCGAAGAAGGAAACCCGGGAAATCAGGAACCTCCTCTCCGTCTGGAAAAAATCTGAATAGAATGGAAGCAGGAGCAAAGCAACACGAAATCGCCGTCATAGTCACGGTCTTCAACAAGGAGAAGTTTCTGAGAGACACCTTGGAAAGCATACTCACCCAGAAAACCTCCCGCCCTTTCTGCATTATCCTCAGCGATGACGGCTCCAGCGACTCCAGCCGCCAGATCTGTGCAGACTACGCCGCCAATGTCTGTGTTTTTGACATAACAGACGGAGAGCATAGGGGAGTGAACGGCAACTTCCTCCACTGCCTGAAGTATGCCATTAGCCTAAATGTCAAATATATATCCCAGATAGACAGCGACGATATCCTGGCCGACCCCTTCTTTCTGGAACGCCAGGTTTCCTTCCTGGAATCTCATCCGGACGCCCAGGCTGCTGCCAGTGGCTTCTTCCTGATTTCAGAAGAAGATGACTTGTCTTCCTCCCGCCGCCTTTTTGATAATCTGTATCCTGAATCCAAAGCCAGTAAGTTTTCCTATCGCCGTTATCTGAGCAATAGAAACTCTCACGAAGTTTCTTGTGGGACTAAAGCTCTTTTGAATAAGAACAACAAGCTGGTTGCCAGTGCAGTTACTTATAGGTCAGAATGGTTGGACCAGTATCTTTGGACATTCGCTTCCTGTGAGGATTCTACTCAGGATCTTCCCCTGTGGCTATTCCTCAGCCCGTTTGGGAGTTTCTGGTACTGCGGTCTAAAATCTCTTGCCTACAGGAATCTGGCTGAAAGCGTAAGCCGCTCGCAAAATCTGGACGATCAGCTCAGATTCCAGAAATCATCTCTCGACACTCGGTTGCGCTTTACCGGTTACTTGAAGCAGAACCATCCTCATTATGTGTGCAACCCTAGATGGAAGGCGGTTGAGTGTCTGCAAAGATATTTTAAACGTATTGACAAACTCGCGGATAAGGCGAAGTTGCTTTATGAGAAGAAGATGCTGCGCCATTACGCCAAGCTCTCGCCAAAAGAATATCCCGCACAACTGAAGCAGTCGCTGAAAAAGAGTCCATCCCTGATATTCAGTAAAGACATCTGGCGCTCCATAGGCGTTTACCTGAAAAACCGTTAGAGACAGTTTCGGCGATGGTGCTTTGTAGGTGCCTGATAATCAGCATATCCCCAAACAAGAGGTTCGTATAGAGATGTCTTATTTAGGGGAGCCTTGATAATGAGATGGTTACAAGATACCATCGCCGATGAGCAGCACCCATTTCCGGCTTCCCTGATTTTGTATTGTAGTATAAGTGTCAGCGTTTTTGTCTGTCAGCCGGGTTTTCAGGGCGGCCCATTGCCGTGGGTTGATTCTCTTCCAGGTTTTTGGGTCTATGTGGTAGGTGACGGGAGGAATGTTGCCGGTTAGTTTGAAACCGAGTTTGCGGTAGGCGTCTCCGCTGCTCCATTCGTTGTCCGAATAACTCATAACCTCAATCATTCCGTGAACTTGAGGTTTTACGCTAGTGCTTTCAGCGTTAGGAGAGCTGTGCTTATCGATATCGTTGAGGAACTGGTTCAGGACTTTTCCCATTCCGCCGGCGATTCTGACATCCGGAAGGCTGGCATATCGGGTCCATTCAAATGACTTTAGTTGAGAATCTTTATCTTGATTGGGATTGATGGAGCTTTTTGGCTGGTAGGTTTTCATGAACTGCGCTGCCGCAACGATATCTCCTTTATGCAGAAGCAGATAGTCTTCCTGTCCTTTGAGATATCCATAGGCGTGGAAGGCGTCCAGGAACTTCTTGGCCTTGGACGTGAATGAATCGGGGGTGAGGCTGAAATCCCGGCAGTTGTTCAGGGAAACCACCTTGCACAGTCTGGCATGGATTCTTCTGAATATGCCCAGTCTGGAGAGCATTCTCTGCGATGTAACCGCCCCGGAGTTTCTCCACCTGTCTTCATAGAGGAAAAACACTTCAGTGCTGTCAGCATCTGCCTGGGAACTGTAATCGGAATCCAGCGGAACGAGAACCATCCGAAGGCCGTGACGGGGAAATATTATTGCATTTCCGTCGATGGAATAGGGGATGTTGCTGGTGTTCAGAACATCAAGCACTTCTTGTCCGAATGACGGAAATAAAATTTGCATAAAACAATTATAATCTATACTTTTGCAACCCAATACGGAGATCCGCTAGCTCAGTTGGTAGAGCACAACACTTTTAATGTTGGGGTCTCGGGTTCGAGCCCCGAGCGGGTCACCAGAAAAAAGCCCTGGATTAGTTTCCGGGGCTTTTTGTTTATTTCGGTTTCACGGATATCTGGCCGTCCGCGTAGGAGAGTTCTATTGTCTGGCCCGGTTCTATTTTCTTGGAGATAATCGCCTCCGAGACAGGGTCTTCTATCAGTTTCTGGATAGCTCTCTTGAGTGGCCTTGCGCCATACTGAGGGTCGTAGCCCTCTTCGGCCACGTATTTCTTTGCGGCAGGAGTGATCTTCAGCTTGAATCCGATCTGTTCCACTCTGGAGTAAAGGCCCTTGAGTTCTATGTCGATTATCTTCTCGATGTCTTCCTTGGTCAGAGGATTGAACAGTATCTGCTCGTCCAGCCGGTTCAGGAACTCAGGCGAGAAGTGGTTCTTGAGAGCCTTGTCGATGATGCTCTTGTTCTTTGAAACCACATCCAGCTTGGTCTGGGTGGCGTATCCTACTCCCTGGCCGAAGTCTTTGAGCTCCTTGGTGCCGATGTTGGAGGTAAGGATGAGGATGGTGTTCCTGAAGTCTATGTTCCTGCCGTTGCTGTCAGTAAGCCTTCCTTCGTCCAGCACCTGGAGAAGCAGGTTGAAGATGTCCGGGTGAGCCTTCTCTATCTCGTCCAGCAGAACCACGCTGTAAGGCTTGCGGCGTACCTTTTCTGAAAGCTCTCCGCCTTCGTTGTAGCCAATGTAGCCTGGAGGAGCGCCGATAAGGCGGCTGACGGAGAATTTTTCCATAAACTCGCTCATGTCTATGCGGATCAGCGAGTCTTCTGTATCGAAGAGGTTGCGGGCCAGTACTTTGGCAAGCTGTGTCTTGCCAACTCCGGTAGGGCCGAGGAACAGGAACGTGCCGATAGGCTTGCCCGGGTCCTTGAGTCCGGCGCGGTTACGCATAATGGCGCGTGTGACTTTGTCGATGGCGTCATCCTGACCTATTACGCTCTCCTTGAGAGTCTTGCCCATATTAATCAGGCGGTTGCTCTCGCTCTGGGCAAGTTTCTGGATAGGGATGTGGGTAGTCATGCTGAGCACGGCCTCGATGTCCTCTTTTCCAACCTCTACAGGATTGCCTTCTATCTTGGCCCTCCATTTCTTGCGGGCGGTCTCCAGTTCTTCTTCCTTGAGCTTGAGAGCGTCACGGAGGAAGGAGGCCTGCTTGAAGTCTTTCTCGCGGATGGCCTTGCTCTTTTCATTCTGTAGTACGGAAACAGCGCTCTCGAGTTCGGAGAGTGCCTTTGGAACCTTCAGGTTCTTGATATGGGCGCGGCTGCCGGCCTCGTCCATTATGTCAACAGCCTTGTCTGGCAGGCATCTGTCAGATATGTACCTCTGGCTGAGAGATATGCAGCTCTTTAGAGCATCGTCTGTGTAGGTCACGTTATGGTGGCTCTCGTACTTGCCCTTGATGTTCTGGAGAATGAGAAGGGTCTGGTCAAAGGTGGTAGGCTCTACCATAACTTTCTGGAAGCGCCTTTCCAGGGCTCCGTCTTTCTCGATGACTTCCCTGAACTCGTCCAGGGTGGTTGCGCCGATGCACTGGATATCTCCTCTTGCCAGAGCCGGCTTGAGCATATTTGCGGCGTCGAGGCTTCCTGAAGCGCCACCCGCTCCGACCAGAGTGTGGAGCTCGTCGATGAAAAGTATGACATCATCATTCTTTTTCAGCTCGTTGAGTATGGCCTTCATTCTTTCCTCGAACTGGCCCCTGTACTTGGTTCCGGCCACTATGCTGCCGATATCCAGAGATATAATTCTCTTTCCGGCAAGAGAGTATGGCACTTCCTTGTGGGCAATCTTGTTGGCCAGCCCCTCGGCGATTGCGCTCTTTCCAACTCCCGGCTCACCGATCAGGATAGGGTTGTTCTTCTTTCTTCTTCCAAGGATCTGGGCCACTCTCTCGATCTCTTTTTCACGGGCAACAACAGGGTCAAGCTCATCCAGAGCGGCTGCTCTGGTCAAGTCGAACCCGAAACTGTCAAGCACAGGTGTCTTGGACTGGCTCTTTTGCCCTAAACCTTCCCTCTGACCGCCCTGGATGCCTTCTTCGGAGTTTTCCTCCTGGCGTGGATTCACCTCGTTTGCAGGTGTCGAGAAAAGGTCATCGCCTGAGGATTCAGGGTTGTCGGAAGACCAGCCGTTTCCTCTGCCAAGCTGTCCCTTGTCTGCCCGGCCCAGGTCTTCAGGTTCCTGGTCTATGTTCTTGACGGTGGCATAGTGTATGCCCTGTATGTTGAGATAGTCTATGGCCGCGCTGGAACGGGTCCTCATAATGGCCAGCAGAAGGTGCAGGCTTCCCGGAGAAGGGGCCTTCATGCTTCTGGCTTCCAGATACATTATTTTAAGGGCATTGCTGCTGGCTGAGGACAGGGCTATCTCGTCTGCCTTGTTCTCGGGTACCGGCTCTCCCTTTCCTATAGCGTCCTCGATTGACTTTTTCATTTCAGGAATGTCGATGCCCAGCTCAAGAAGCCTGGTGATAGCGGCATTGTCAGAATGTCTTATCATTCCCAGCACCAGATGGTCTGTAGTAAGAACATAACTTCCAAGCCTTATAGCCTCTTCTTTTGAGTAGGCGATAATGGCATTCAGTATTTCTGGAATCTCTATGTGCATAGTATGCTTGGGGTTAGTCAAAATTTCCGTCCAATATACGAATAAATGGCGAATCAGCGTAGATTCAGGCGATAAAAAACATCCTGAAACGGCACTTGTGCCCGTGGCTGAAATTACACTCAATAAAGTTTGGAATTTATACCCAAAATCTGTAAATTTGAAGGTTAAAACTAAAGATATATAAATGGACGAGAATAAGGATTTGAACGGCACGCCGGTGCCGGAAGGGGACGACGGTTTCAACCACGGAAATATCCAGAGGATAAACATAGAGGACCAGATGAAGTCTGCGTACATTGACTACTCTATGAGCGTGATTGTTTCCCGTGCGCTCCCGGATGTAAGAGACGGTCTGAAACCTGTACACCGCAGGATTCTGTACGATATGGGCAAGGAACTGAATATCACTTCCTCCGGCCAGACCAAGAAATCGGCGAGAGTTGTAGGAGACGTGTTGGGTAAGTTCCATCCGCATGGCGACGCCAGCGTGTATGACGCTATGGTCCGCATGGCCCAGTGGTGGAGTTTGAGATACACTCTGGTGTTCGGCCAGGGCAACTTTGGATCAATCGGAGGAGACCCTCCTGCAGCTCAGCGATATACAGAAGTAAAACTGATGCCTATAGGCGAGGAGGTTCTCAAGGATCTGGACAAGGATACGGTTGACTTTGTGCCTAATTTCGACGGCGAGCACATGGAGCCTTCAGTTCTTCCGGCAAAGCTTCCGCTTCTGCTTCTGAACGGAACCAACGGTATCGCTGTAGGAATGGCCACAATGATGCCTCCTCACAACCTGAGCGAGGTATGTGACGGCATAATCGCCTATATAGACAACCCGGATATAGACACGGATGGACTGATGCAGTACATCAAAGGTCCTGATTTCCCTACAGGAGGCACCATTATGGGCATCCAGGGCATCAAGGACGCTTTCGAGACAGGCAAAGGCCGCATCATAATAAGGGGAACGACAGATATAGAAGTCAACGAGAAGAGCGGCAGGGAGACCATCGTGATAAAGGAGATTCCTTATATGGTCAACAAGAACGAGCTTCTCAAGCAGATTTCCCAGCTTGTCGACAACAAGAAACTTGAGGACATTGTCTATATCAACGACGAGTCTGACCGCAAGTCCGGAATGAGACTGGTGGTGAAGCTGAAGGTTGGAGCGGTGAGCCAGGTTGTGCTGAACAACCTGTTCAAGCACACCGAGCTTCAGAGCAGTTTTGCCGTGAACAACGTGGCTCTTGTGGACGGAAGGCCGAGACAGCTCAACCTCAAGCAGCTGATCAAATACTATGTACGCCACCGCCACGACGTGGTTGTGCGCCGCCTCAAGTTTGACTTGAAGAAGGCTCTGGACCGCGCTCACATACTTGAGGGCCTGATCATAGCCCTTGACCATGTGGACGAGGTCATCAAGATAATCCGCGAGTCCGACACCGTGGAGGAGGCAAAGGCAACTCTGTGCACAAGATTCGGCCTGACTGACCTCCAGGCCTCGGCGATTGTCGAAATCCGCCTCAGGCAGCTGGCCAGGATGGAAAAGAAGAAGCTGGAAGACGAGCTTGCAGAGCTTAAGGCCCTGATAGAGAAGCTCCAGACCATTCTTTCGGATGTCAGCCTCCAGATGGGCATCATCAAGGAAGAGCTTCTTGAGATGAAGAAGAAATACGGAGACCCTCGCAAGACTGCCATCCAGCCGGACGAGAGCGAGTTCAACTATGAGGATATCATAGCGGACGACGATATGGTGATTACCATTTCCCGTATGGGATATATCAAGAGGACTCCGCTTGCGGAATACCGCCTCCAGAATCGCGGAGGAAAGGGCAGCAAGGGCAGCGCCACCAGAGACGAGGACTTCATAGAGCACATCTATGTAGCCAATATGCACTCCACGATGCTGTTCTTCACCAATACCGGCAAGTGCTTCTGGCTGAAGGTTTACCAGATTCCGGAAGGCAGCAAGACCAACAAGGGAAGAGCGATACAGAACGTGCTCAGCATAGCGCAGGGAGAAAGCGTATGCGCATACCTGAATGTCAAGACACTCAAGGATGAGGACTACATAAACAATCACTTTATTGTGCTTGCCACAAAGAAGGGTGTTGTAAAGAAGACCAGCCTGGAGGCATATTCCCGCCCTAGAGCCAACGGAGTTATTGCCGTGAACGTAAGGGAGGGAGACGAACTGCTGGAAGCCATCCTGACCGACGGAAACAGCCAGATTATGCTGGCATCCCGTGAAGGCAAGTGCGTAAGATTCGATGAATCAGGCGTTAGAGCCATCGGAAGAACCGGCACAGGAGTCCGCGGAATAGAAATTGAAGGAGACAATGAAGTAGTCGGTATGATTTGTGTTAATGCAGATGACAAGGAGCATACGATTCTTGTAGTCAGCGAACACGGATTCGGCAAGAGGAGCGAGCTTGAAGACTACAGAATAACCAGCCGCGGATGCAAGGGCGTAAGGACCATCAACATCACGGAGAAGACAGGAAAGCTCATTGCCCTGAAGGCGGTGACAGACGAGAACGACCTTATGATAATAAACCGCTCCGGTATAGTCATAAGGGTAGACGCATCCTCCATAAAGGTAGCCGGAAGGAACACCCAGGGAGTGAAACTTATTAACATTAAAGACTCAGACAGCATCGCCGCCGTTTGCGCCGTACCTAAGAGCGAAGACTACAAGGCACAGGAAGCTGCTGAAAATGAAGAAGAACAAACAAACTAAAATATTAAGCGACATGAAAAGATTTTTTATCACTTTAGCTGTTGCCCTGATGATTGTGCCTTTTGCGAGTGCACAGACTAAGGGTACCCTCAAGGCTTTGAAGGAACTCAACAAGGCTAAGGAGGCCGTTAGCAAGAAGAACGACGCTTCTTCCTGGACGAAGCTTGCCACTGCCTATCTTTATGCTTACGAAGCTCCGGTTGACGGACTTTATAACGGAATGGATCCAATGAGCCTCGCTGCTATCATCAAGGGTTCAGGAGCTGTAAAGCTCGGAACAGAGCAGAGAGAAATCAACGGCAAGCAGTTCCTGGTAGAAAAGTATGCCGACAAGGAACTCTATCTCGACCAGAACGGAGCATTGAGCGCCTACAAGATCACCAAGTCTCCGGTTGAAGGAGAGGATGCTCTTGTAAAGAGCCTCGAGGCATTCCAGATGGCAAAGAGCCTTGGAGCATCCAACAAGGATCTGTCTCCTCTGATGCTGTCTCTTGCAAGAAGGCACTGGACAAACGCTATCTGCTCTTATAACCTCGGCGATTACAAAGAGGCTTCAGCCGGCTTTGACAATTGCTACACTATCAGCGCAGATCCTACAGTAGGCCAGATCGATACCAACGCTCTTGTTTACTCTGGCATTTCTGCAGTTCTCGGAAAGGACTACACCAAGGCCATTGACATCTTCGAGAAATGCCGTCAGATTCCTGGCGCCGCAGACGGTGACATCTACTCTTATCTTGCAGACAGCTACAAGCTGGTAGGCGATACCACAAAGTGCAAGTCTGTTCTGGCAGAGGGCTTTGAGAAGTTCCCTACAAACCAGGGCGTGCTGGTTTCTCTGATCAACGTTTACCTTGAGACTAACGACGATCCTCAGAAGATCATCTCCGTTATCCACAAGGCACAGGAGAACGAGCCTACAAACGCTTCTCTGGTTTATGCAGAGGGTAATCTGTACCGCAACATGAAGCAGTACGACAAGGCTATCGAGCTCTATCGCAAGGCTGCCGAGCTGGATCCTAAGTATGTGTTTGCTCCGTTCAACGAGGGTGACACCTATTACACAATGGCTCTTGAAATTCAGGAGGAGGCTTCCAGCGAGCCGGATGACGCTAAGTACGCTGTTCTTCTGGACAAGCTCAACGACTGCCTGAAGAAGGCCATCGAGCCATTCGAGAGGGCATTCAGCATCGCCGAAGATCCTGAGATCAAGAGAGGCTGCGCCGAGTATCTGAAGAACATCTACTTCCGCTTCCGCGACGAGAAACCTGAGTATCAGGCAAGTTACGAGAAGTACCACAAGTTTGCCGAAGAGGCTTCCGCTCCTGCTGAATAAGCTGGAGAGCCCAAGGCAGCAAAAAAACAGGGGCCGGCGAATTTGCCGGCCCCTTTCTTTGTCTCATTTGTATGAGAAATGTTATTCAGCAGGAGTGGTGTTTCCTGTCTCTGGAGCAGCTTGTGGACGTGGAGTCCTTACGGAAGTTGCTACAGCTACATTGATGGTTCTGCCCATGTGTTCGGATCCGTTGAGGGCTTCAATGGCCTTCATGCCGTCTTCCTCGTTCATTTCGACAAAACCATAACCCTTTGACCGATGGGTTTCCTTATCAGTTATGATACGTGCTGATGACACTTCCCCGTATGGGGCAAAAAGCTTTTCTAAGTCCTCCCTTCTTGCTCTGAAGCTCAGACTGGAAACAAAAATGTTCATAGACAAAAATTTAGTTTTAAATGTCTTACAAAGATAGACAAATTTTTGTCAGAAACAAATTATCTGCTGTAACCTCTCTTGTACGGATTTCCCTCAAAATAATTGATATAGGCCTGGATTGCGGTGCGGGTGCCTCCTGGAGTAGGGTAGTCTCCGCTGAAGTACCAGTCGCCCTTGTTTTCCGGGCACGCCTTGTGCAGATTCTCTATGGTCTGGAAAAGAACCTTGACCTTGCATTTCAGATTCTCCGGGGTTACCAGCTCCGCGATTTTTTCAGAAATCTCCTGCTCCGAGAACGGTGCGTAGATTTCCTTCACATAGTTCTGGATCTTGCCTTCCGCCTTTTCGGATGTGCTGCAGTAGTCTTCGAGAGGATGCTTTTCGGCCTCCTTGCACTTTGCATACACATCATTCAGGATATGCTCCATTCCTCTTTCCTTGATAAGGGCTACAGCGGCGTTGAAGGCGATGAACTCTCCCATTCGGCTCATGTCGATTCCGTAGCAGTCCGGATAACGGATCTGAGGAGAGGATGATATGATGATAATCTCTTTGGGCTCTAGCCTTGAAAGAATGCTTATGATGCTCTGTTTCAGAGTGGTTCCGCGTACGATGCTATCGTCTATTACGGCTATGGAGTCCACACCCGGGCGTATGCTGTTGTAGGTTATGTCGTACACGTGGGCCGCCATATCGTTTCTGGTACTGCCTTCGGCTATGAAGGTTCGCATCTTAATGTCTTTGATGGCCAGTTTTTCAGACCTTACCTTGTGAGACAAGATCTCCTTGATTTTGTCCTGGATGCTTTCGTCTGACGTGCCTTTTCTGCAAAGTGTCTCAAACTCAGAGCAGTCCTTTTCCCCCAGCAACTGGTTCAGGCGCATAAGCTTCTGGCTGTCGAGATACTCGTTCAGGCCTTCCAGCATACCGAAGAACGCCACTTCCGCCGTGTTTGGAATAAAGGAGAATACAGTGGAGTCCAGATCCGGAACCGTCTGAAGAATCTGCGGGGCAAGCAGCCGTCCAAGCATCTTCCTTTCCTTGTAGATGTCAGCGTCACTGCCTCTGGAGAAATAGATTCTCTCGAAGGAGCAAGGCCTTGGGTTGGCCGGCTTGACAAGGCAGCTAATGTTGTATTTCCCGTCTTTGTGGATGGTGATGGCCTCTCCAGGCTGCAGAACCTGGACTTTTTCGTACTTGACATTGAGAGCTGTCTGGATGGCAGCCCTTTCAGAGGCGGCGACAACCACTTCGTCATCTATGTAGTAGAAGCAAGGGCGGATGCCCCATCTGTCGCGGAAAACAAAGCTCTCGCCGCTTCCGGTGGCTCCGACAATGCAGAATCCGCCGTCCCAGGTTCTGGAGGCTTCTGAAATGACGCCTTCCACATCTATATTGTCTTCAATCTTGGCGTTCAGTTCTTCTCCCGTCAGTCCTTTTTTCTTGAACTTTCGGTAGAGGTCAGAATGGTTTTCGTCCAGAAGAGCGCCCATCTGCTCCAGAATCAGGAAAGTGTCGGCGTCGCTTCTGGGATGCTGGCCCTGGCCCTGCACCATATTGGCAAACAGTTCCTTCTCGTTGGTGATGTTGAAGTTTCCGGCCAGGCAGAGGTTGCGGTTGCGCCAGTTGTTCCTTCTGAGGAATGGATGCACATAACTCATTCCGCTTCTTCCGGTTGTGGAGTATCTCAGATGTCCTATGTAGACTTCTCCCACATACGGAAGGTCATACTCGTCTGTACCTGCAGGAGCCTCGTCTATCTCCTTTCCTGCATTGGCGAAACACTCCTGTATGGCAGTGTTTCCCAAGGCTCTCTGGCGGAAGATGTATTCGGTTCCAGGCTTGGCGTTGATTTTGACGCAGGCCAGTCCGGCACCTTCCTGGCCTCTGTTGTGCTGCTTTTCCATCATAAGGTATAGCTTGCTCAGGCCATACATCGCTGAGCCGTATTTTTCCTTAAAGTATGAAACTGGTTTAAGCAGGCGGATGAGAACCACACCGCATTCGTGTTTGATCTGATCGCTCATTGTTTTGTTTCGTTTGCGCAAATGTACCTTTTTTTCGTAAATTTGAAGATGTTTGGAAAAGAAGAAAATGCACAAACTTATAAACAGACAATAAGAAAAACTGCAATTATATGGACCAGAAGATATTAGAAGCCGCAAAACTTTGGCTCGGCGATGGATATGACGAGCAGACAAAGGCTGAGGTAAGAAATCTTATAGACGGAGACCCGAAAGCGCTGGAAGACGCCTTTTACAAGAGCCTTGAGTTCGGTACAGGCGGGCTGAGGGGCATAATGGGTGCCGGAAGCAACCGGATGAACCGCTACACGGTCGGAATGGCGACCCAGGGCTTTGCCAATTACCTGAAAAAGTGCTTTGGACAGCTCAGGCAGATAAAGGTGGCAATCACTCACGACTGCCGCAACAACTCGGACTATTTCTCCAGGATTGTGGCCGAGATTTTCGAGGCAAACGGCTTCCACGTATATCTGACAAAGGAACTGAGGCCTACGCCGGAGCTTTCCTATGCCATCCGGTACTATGGATGCCAGGGCGGAGTGATGGTTACCGCTTCTCATAACCCTAAGATTTACAACGGATACAAGGCTTACTGGTCAGACGGCGCGCAGGTCATTGCGCCTCACGACGTGAACATCATCGCCGAGGTCAACAAGATAACCGATATATCTCAGGTCAAGTGGCACAAGGGGGAAGGGCAGTGCTGTGAAGGCGGCAAGGACGGAAAATGCTGCAGCTGCACCAATGCAGAGCTGGCAGAATACAACGGCCTGGGCTGCATAGAGATGGTAGGGGAAGAGCTGGACGATGTCTATCTGAAGGATCTTGCAACCCTTCACGTTTCTCCGGAGAGCGTAAAGCGTCATCACGACCTTGGCATAGTCTATACCCCGCTCCACGGATGCGGCGTGAAGATTGTGCCTAGAGCCCTTCGTGAAATGGGGTTCACCAATGTCCATCTTGTGGAGGAGCAGTGCGTCAACAGCGGCGATTTTCCGACCGTACAGAGCCCTAATCCTGAGGAACCTACGGCTATGAAGATGGCTCTTGACCTGGCTGATAGGGTGGGGGCGGAAGTCGTCTGCGCTTCAGACCCTGACGCGGACCGCTGCGGTATGGCAGTCCGCAACTCTGAAGGCAAGCTTGTCCTTCTGAACGGCAACCAGATGAACTGCATCCTTACCTATTATATGCTTAAAAGGTGGAAGGACTTGGGCCGTCTGGACAATCCTGAAAAATTCCCATACATAATAAAGACTATAGTCACCTCGAACATAATGAGCGACATAGCAGACCATTTCGGGGTCAAGTGGTACAATGTGCTCACGGGATTCAAGAACATCGCCGAGGTTATTTACCACAATGAGGGAAAGGGCGTCTATATCTGCGGCGGCGAAGAGAGCTTCGGATTTGCTGTCGGAGAGTATGTAAGAGACAAGGATAGTCCTATAACCGTCTCTCTGATATGCGAATGCGCTGCCTGGTGCAAAGACTCCGGAATAACTCTGTGGGAACTTTTGCAGCATATCTACAAGCTTTTCGGAGAGAGAAAAGACTGGCTGCGCAGCTACACCTTCCCAGGCATAGAGGGCAAACGGAAGATAGACTCTCTTGTGGAGCGTTTCCGCCAGAATCCTCCAAAGGACATAGCCGGAAGCCCGATTGTGGAGTTCAGGGACTATCTGAAGAACGATTATTATGCACCGGAGGTGAAACTTGCAAAGAGCAATGTGCTCCAGTACATCGCCGAGGACGGAACGGTTGTATCACTAAGGCCTTCAGGCACAGAGCCTAAAATCAAGTTCTACTTCAATCTCCGCTGCAAGGAAGGAGAAGATGTGGAAAAGAAGGCGGCCGCAATAGACAGACAGTTTGCAATAGAATAGCGTTATGGAAAAGAAACTCGGTTTCAACAGAATAGGTCTGCTGGCCATAATAATGATGTTCTGGTTTGTGATTTCCTTCATAACCAACATCCTGGGGCCACTGATTCCTGACATTATCAACAAGTTCAGCCTGGAGAACCTCACCCTGGCGGGCTTTATTCCCACCTCTTTCTTTGTGGCCTATGCGGTGATGAGCATTCCTGCCGGCCTGATGATTGAGAAATGGGGAGAGAAAGTGGTGCTGTTCATAGGTTTTCTGATGCCGCTTATCGGCTCTCTTCTTTTTGCCTTCCACCACAACTATCCGGTGCTGCTTGTTTCCTGCTTTATAATAGGTCTGGGAATGGCTATGCTCCAGACAGTTATGAATCCTCTCCAGAGGACGGTGGGAGGTGAGGAAAACTACGCTTTCGTCGGAGACTGCAGCCAGGTGGTTTTCAGTCTGGCTTCATTTGTCAGCCCGCTGGTCTTCACCTATTACGTTGCTCATCCGATGAGCTTTGCTCCGGAAGGTCTTCCGTGGATTTCTCTGTACTATCTTTTCGGTTTCATACTTGTCGCGATGCTGTTGGTGGTGCTGATTACCAGATTCCCGAAGATAGAACTCAAGGCCGATGAAAAGAGCGGTAGCAAGTCTTCTTACTTTGAGCTTTTCGGGCAGGCAAAGGTGTGGCTTTTTGCATTGGGACTGTTCTTCTATGTATCAACAGAACAGAGCATTGCAAATAACATCAGTCTTTTCCTGGAACGTTACCACGGCTTTGATCCGCACACGGTCGGGGCATCCTGCGTGTCCTGGTTCTGGGGCAGCATGCTCATTGGCTGCGTGATAGGCCTTCTGCTGCTGAAGCTGATTGACTCGAAGGCTCTTCTGAAAATCTGCTGCACTGTGGCTATTGTCCTGCTTGCAATCGGCTTGTTCTCAGAGGGAAACATTGCAAAGTACGCACTTCCTGCGGTTGGCTTTGCAATGAGTCTTATGTACCCGATTATTTTCTCTCTGGCTCTGAATTCCGTAACCCGGCACCACGGCTCGTTTGCCGGCATTATGTGTTCGGCTATTGTAGGTGGAGCGGTAGGCCCGCTTCTGGTGGGTATGCTCAGCGATGCGACTTCATCGCAGAGAATTGGTATGTGCCTGATATTCTTGTTTATAGCATATATGCTGTTCATAGCGTTCTGGGCCAATCCTATAGTCAAGAACAAACTGATAACAAATAAAGACTAAATCATTTCCGGATATGGAAAAAAGAAAAATAAAGGAAACTGTTGGCGTTGTCGGGCTGGGTTATGTCGGACTTCCTCTGGCACTGGCTTTTGCGAAGGTTGCCCATGTCGTTGGGTTTGACATAGACCAGCAGCGGATCAAGCAGATGCAAAAAGGCGTGGATCCTAGCCGCGAGCTTTCTAAAGACGATTTCAAAGACTGTGACATTCTTTTCACATCTTCTTTAAAAGAGCTGGCCAAGGCCACTTTCTTCATCATTGCCGTGCCGACTCCGGTAAACAATGCAAATGAGCCTGACCTCCAGCCGCTTCTGGGGGCAGTCGAAACTGTAGCCAAGGTCCTCAAGAAGGGAGACTGCGTGGTGATTGAATCCACGGTTTATCCTGGCTGCACGGAGGATGACTGCGTTCCTCTGATGGAAAAAGTTTCCGGTCTTCGTTTCAAGAAAGACTTCAAGGTCGGATACTCTCCCGAGAGAATCAATCCAGGAGACAAGGTCCACACTCTCAAGACCACTGTCAAAATCGTTTCCGGATGTGATGCTCCAACACTGAAACGTGTATCCGAAACATATTCGGCGATAGTTGACGCGGGAGTCTACAAGGCACAGTCAATCAAGGTTGCCGAAGCCGCAAAGATTATCGAGAACACCCAGAGGGACGTGAACATAGCTCTTATGAACGAGTTGTCGATTCTCTTTGACAGGATGGGTATCAACACATTCGACGTGCTGGAAGCCGCGGGCACCAAGTGGAACTTTCTCAAGTTCTATCCTGGTCTTGTGGGCGGACACTGCATAGGCGTTGACCCTTACTATCTGGTTCACAAGGCTCACCAGCTCAAATACCATACGAAAGTCATCAACGCCGGACGCTTTGTGAACGACTCTATGGGCGGCTACATCGGGAAGAAGATCGTCAAGGGCATAATCAGCGGCGGGCACGCAATAAACGGGGCGCGAGTGCTAGTTCTGGGAATAACCTTCAAGGAAGATGTTTCTGATATCCGCAACTCAAAGGTAGTGAACATAATAGACGAACTCAAGTCATACGGTGTTTCCGTGGATGTCTATGACCCTCACGCAGACCGGACAGAGGTCAAGAAAGCATACGGCATAGAAATGGTCAAGTCTCCTTCCAAGGGGTATGATGCCGTGGTTGTCGCTGTCTCTCACAACCAGTTCCGCAGTCTGAAGGAAGAAGACCTTGTAGCCTTGAGTTACAAGGGTGCTCTTCTGGTTGATGTAAAGGGCCTTTTCCGCGGTAAAGTTTCAAAGATGCGTTACTGGAGCCTGTAACAGTTTTGCTTCTGGCAAGGCTTGTTCTGGCAATTGACGGGCCGCTGTCATTATTGACGGCGGCCCTGATTGTCTATGCAAGTTTTTCTTTTCAAGAAAAAATGCGTAAATTTGATGACTTATATCATTTGTGCAAAAAGAGAGATAGAAAATTTGAAAATAATACATCTATGAGAAGACAAATTCGTACGAAAATTGCCGGAGGAGCATGTATGCTTTTAGCGGCGTTATTGTTGTTTTCGTGTGCTACGCCGACAAAGATTGCGTATTTCCAGGATACTGCCGGGCGTGACACCTCAATTAATCTTACTCAAGCGACAATCAGGCTTCAGCCAGGGGACATGATTTCCATCATCGTCAATACCAAAGATGCCGAATCGTCTAGTATCCTCAACCTTCCGTTTGTTACTCACAGGCTGGGATCATCATCAAGAGACGGTTCTTACCAGAGTGCACAGATGTCCGGATATACTCTTGACCCTAACGGGGATGTAGATTTCCCTATGATAGGCAAGATACATCTGGCCGGCCTGACCAGAAGCGAGGCCGCTGCAGCCGTAAAGAAAAAGGTTATGGATGGAAAGTGGGCTACCGAGCAGTTCAATCCTGTCGTTACCATTGAGTTCATGAACCTGGGCATCTCCATTATGGGTGAGGTCCACAATCCGGGACACTTTGCTCTCAACAAGGACAACCTGAATATTCTTGACGCGCTTTCTATGGCAGGAGACCTTACCATTTACGGAAACCGCGAGAATGTCAGAGTTATCCGTACAGAAGGCGATGTCCAGAGAACATACAACGTGAACCTTACAAGTGCAGAGTCCACTCTGAATTCTCCGGTGTATTTCCTCAAGCAGAACGATATCATTTATGTAGAACCTAATGAGGTCAAGATGAGGCAGTCTACAGTTAACGGCAATAATGTCAGAAGCACAACATTCTGGATTAGCCTTGCCTCTCTGCTAACTTCAGTCATCACATTGTTAATTAAACTTTAGCGTTTGATATGGCACAGAATAACGAACAAGACAACAGCCTCAGCATCAAAGACCTGGTCTATGCGTGCCTGAGAAGATGGAAATGGTTTGCACTCAGTCTGGCAATCTGCCTTTTCATCGCGATAGTTTATATAGTCCGCTTTGAGCCAGAGTATTTGCGTTCTGCGGAAGTCCAGATCAAGGAAGATAACCAGAGGCGTTCCGTATCTTCCAGCATCGAGGGAATGACAGACTTCAACATCTTCCAGTCAAAGTCCAGCGTTTATGACGAAATAAAGGCCTTCGGCGCGAGAAGCACTATGCAGGAAGTTGTGCGCCGCCTCCATCTGGACATGGATTATTCAACTCCTATCCGCTTCAGGGAGAAAGTGCTGTATGCCAACACTCTTCCTCTGACGGTTCAGCTTCCTGACGTCACCGACACTGAAAACGCATCCTTCGAGATTTATTTCAAAGGCAAGGACAAGATATCGCTGGGCAAATTCCAGTTCAAGGGAGAGAAGGTTCCAGGCTCAGTGGATGCTGAATACAACGGTCTTGACACTCTTACCCTTGATTCTCCTATAGGCAAAGTCATAATCACGCCTACGATGAACGAAAACAAGGATGTAAAGCAGATAAATGTCCGCAAGGCAACTCTTTACGGAGCCATTACAAGATATCGCTCAGAATTGTCCACCGCCATATCCGACAAGATGTCCAGGGTAATAACCCTCTCTGTGAAAGACCGCTCCATTCCAAGGGCAGAGGACATTCTGAACACTCTGATAGGTGTCTACAACGAGAACTGGGTTAAGGACAAGAACCAGATTGCAAGGAGCACTTCCCTGTTTATCAACGACCGTCTTGAAGTTATCGAGGACGAGCTTTCCAACGTGGACAGCGACGTTTCTTCATTCAAGAGCCAGCAGATGATTCCTGACGTTGCGACAGCAGGAACTATGTATATGCAGCAGAGCGCCCAGATACGTAACCAGCAGCAGGAACTTGGCAATGAGCTCTATATGGCCAAGTACATCCGCAACTATCTGACCAACGACGACCGCAGTTCCCAGGTTCTTCCGGCAAGTCTCGGCGGAAGGGCAGGCGGACTGGAAAACCAGATCAAGGAATATAACGAAAAACTCCTCTACAGAAACAACCTGGCAAACTCCACAAGCCCTGAAAACCCTTTGGTACAGGAACTTGACCAGCAGCTTAACGGAATGAGGAACGCGATTGTGACATCTGTTGACAACCAGATAGAGAACCTCAACACCCAGATGGGAACTCTCCAGAGAGCAGGTGCCCAGACATCGGCGAAGATATCCGCAAACCCTAACCAGGCCAAGTATCTGCTCAGCGTTGAAAGAAAGCAGGCTGTAAAGCAGGCCATATATCTTTTCCTTCTCCAGAAGAGAGAGGAGAACGAGCTTAATCAGGCTTTTACCGCCTACAATACCAGAATCATAGACACTCCAAGCGGTGTGTTCTCTCCAGTTGCACCTAAGAAGAACATGATTCTCCTGGTGGCCCTTATGCTTGGTCTTCTGATTCCTTTGGCTGTCATCTACCTGATTGAGACCTTCTACAACAAGGTTAGAGGAAAGGATGACCTCAAGAGCGTGACCGCTCCGTTTATTGGCGAGATTCCTTACGCATTTGAAAAGCCAAGCTGGGGCAAGCGCATGTGGAACAAGATAACACGTAGGGAAGAAGTCAAGAATGACCCGATAGTAGTAAAACCTGGTAACCGTAATGTCATCAACGAGGCGTTCCGAGTATTGAGGACCAACCTGGAGTTCATGACAAGCGGAGAGAACAAGGTTATCGCCCTGACATCCTACAATCCTGGTTCAGGTAAGAGCTTTACTACCATTAACCTTGCCGTAGCGCTGGCTATCAAGAACAAGAAGATCCTGATCATAGACGGTGACCTTCGCCACGCGTCTATGTCTTCATTCTTCGGCAAGCCTCATACAGGTATAAGCAACTATCTGTCAAAGAAGACCGACGACCTTAGAAGCCTGATCATAAAGAGTGACAAGTACAAGACACTGGACTACATTCCAGTAGGTCCTATCCCGCCTAACCCGACCGAGCTTGTTGCAGACGAGAGATTCGGCAAGGCAGTTGAAATGCTCAGAGGCGAATATGACTATATCCTGATTGACTGCCCTCCTGTTGATATCGTGGCTGATACCCAGATCATCGGCAAGAGCGTCGACATGACAGTCTTCCTTATCAGGGCCGGCTTGCTCGACAAGAGTTTCCTGTCCGAGCTTGAAGACAGTTACAAGACCGGCAAGTACAAGAACCTTGCTGTCATACTCAACGGTACAGAGATGGCTTCTACCGGAAGATATGGCTACAGATACGGCTACAGATACGGTTACCGTTACGGCTACGGATATCATTCCTACGGCTACTACGGTTCCAACAAAGACGAAAAGTCCGAATCATAAACTGAGTGTTAAAACGGGGGGCCGGGTCCCTTAGCCCGGCTTTGGGCAAACAACAGTCCCTTGGATAGGGGACGCTGGAAAGGAAGAATAATGCCTTGATGCCTGAAGTCTGCCTGCATCGGCGATGCGGGGAGTGGAAGATATGACTTGAAATGAACAACTGGTACGCGTTGAAAGTTTTTCAGAACAAGGTCCTGCAGCTGCAGGAAACTGTTACGAGGGATGCTTGTGAGGCAGACGAAGATGTCAGCACATACGTTGCAATGACATCTGTGGACCGTACTGTTTCCAAAGGGCGCGTAATTAACGCTTCTGCTTCTTACAGCGGAGACAAGATGACAGATGTTCCATTGAGCAAAAGGGCTGTTATCCGCCAGGCCGGAAGAGAAAAGCAGACAGTGACCATCAGGAAGCCTCTGATACCGTCGCTGATGTTTGTCAGATGTTCTGAAGACTTCATCAAGGCTCTCAGGCACAATCATTCCGGCGAGTTTGCCGTTTATACCCGAATTTCAGGAGAGCAGAGAGTCCCGGCTGCAATTCCCGATGACCAGATGCAGACTTTCATCTGGATTACCTCTGAAGACCTGGATGTGACCTATATCGGCGAGCCTAAAGACATCAGTTTCGGAGACCGTGTCATAGTCACCGACGGACCGTTCAAAGGTCTTTCGGGGCACGTCAAAAGGATCAAAAAAGACAGGAAATTTGTCCTTTCAATCGGCGAAATAGCCGCGTTCACCATAGAAGGCATCACTTACAAGATGATGCAGAAGATTTAATTACAAAAAGATTCATTATGTTTAAACTCATAGATTTACCATACCATAAAGAAGCTCTTGAGCCTGTAATAAGCTCAAATACAATTGAGTTTCATTACGGCAAGCATCTTCAGGGCTATGTCGACAACCTGAACAAGCTAATTGCCGGCCTCCCTTACGAGCAGATGCCTCTAGAATCCATAGTCCGCCATTCAGAGGGCGGAATCTTCAACAATTCCGGACAGGTGCTTAACCACAATCTGTATTTCACCCAGTTCCAGGCTCCGAAAACATTCTGGAACGGACAGGAACTTTCTGTGGAGACTGTTTCAGATGACCAGATCAGGGCTGCGGCTCCATCGCTGAGCAGGCAGATTGAAGCGCAGTGGGGCAGTCTTCAGGCTTTCAGGGCAGAGTTTGAGGCCAAAGGCGCAACTCTTTTTGGCAGCGGATGGGTCTGGCTTTCAGCAAAGCAAGACGGCACGCTTGCCATCAGCCAGGAGCCAGGCGCCCACAATCCTGTTCTCAGGAAGGAGACCCCGCTGTTGACATTTGACGTGTGGGAGCATGCTTATTATCTCGATTACCAGAACCGCCGTCCAGCCCATTTGAATGCCCTGTGGAACATTGTAAACTGGAAGGTGATAGAGGCCAGATATACAAAGAACGAAGAATAGAAAGCAAAACTTACAATATGTCCATTTTCAAAGACAAAACCTTGATGATAACCGGCGGAACCGGCAGCTTTGGAAATGCTGTCCTCCGCCGTTTCCTTTCAACAGACATAAAGGAGATCCGCATCTTCTCCCGCGACGAGAAAAAGCAGGATGACATGCGCCACGAGTATCAGGCCAAGTGCCCTGATGTTGCTCACAAGATCAAGTTCTACATCGGCGATGTCAGGAACCTCAGTGCCTGCAAGTCAGCCATGTACGGCGTGGACTATGTCTTTCACGCCGCTGCGCTGAAGCAAGTTCCTAGTTGCGAGTTTTTCCCTATGGAGGCTGTAAAGACCAACGTTATCGGAACCGACAACGTGCTTACCGCCGCCATCGAGGAGAAGGTGAAGTGCGTAATTTGTCTCTCGACAGACAAGGCCGCATACCCGATTAACGCGATGGGCATCACCAAGGCAATTGAAGAAAAGGTGGCCGTTGCAAAGTCAAGGCAGACCACCACTACCAAGATCTGCTGCACCCGATACGGTAACGTCATGTGCAGCAGGGGATCTGTAATCCCGCTTTGGATAGACCAGATCAGAAACGGCCAGCCTATAACCATCACCGAACCGACAATGACCAGGTTCATAATGAGTCTGGACGAGGCTGTGGATCTGGTTCTGTTTGCATTCGAGCACGGCCAGAACGGAGACATCCTTGTCCAGAAGGCTCCTGCCTGCACCATCCAGACACAGGCTGAAGCCGTATGCGAGCTATTTGGCGGCAGCAAGGAAAACATAAAGGTCATCGGCATCCGCCACGGCGAGAAACTCTACGAGACCCTTCTGACCAAGGAGGAATGCTCCAAGGCTGAAGACCTGGGCAACTTCTTCCGTGTTCCGGCCGACAACCGTACCCTTAACTACGACAAGTTCTTCACCGAGGGAAACACCAAGGCCGTAACCATTGAGGAATTCAACTCCAACAACACCAGACGCCTCGATCTTAAAGAAACCAAGGCCAAGATAGCTGCCCTGGAATATATCCAGAACGAGCTCAATGGCATTCCTAACGTTGCAAAATAGTTTTCCCGATGAAACGTGTTATCACTTTTGGAGTCTACGATATGCTTCACATAGGGCATATCAATCTTTTCAGAAGAGCTAAGGAACTCGGAGACTATCTGATAGTTGCCGTTCAGGACGGGGACAGCATACTCAAGTACAAGCCAGGAACCGAGATGATCTACACAACCGAGGAGAGGGTGTATATGGTAAGTGCTGTCAGGTATGTTGATGAGGTTGTCCTTTACAAGGATGTAGACCTGGATATCAAGAAGCACGAATTTGATGTCTTTGCCAGGGGCGAGGACCAGAAGCACGCAGGATTTCAGCGGGCCGAACAGTGGTGCCGGCAGAATGGCAAGGATGTTGTTGTTTTAACGAGGACCGAGGGCATTTCTTCAACAATGCTCAGGAAGTATTCAAAGACCAGATAAAAGATGCGAATTGTTTCATTACTTGCGGCATTGTCCCTTCTGCTTTCCTGTTCAAAGGGATATATTCCTGAAACCGATCCTGTTCCTGAAGGGCCTGAATATGACTATATCATAGATGCCAATTCTACCTATATCGCTGTCTTCGGTGACCTTCAGATATATACAAACGTTCCAAAGGCCACCGCTGCATTCCAGCGTTCCATTGGCTGGATTTATCAGCAGGTGGAGTACTACAAGAACTTTTCCTGTGTCCTTCACACCGGCGATATCTCGGACAATAATGATCCTGTCCAGTGGAAGACTTTCCTTGACTGCATGACGCCACTTACAGCCAAAATTCCTTTTTACTCTTGCACAGGAGACCACGACTATACCTGGGTGGAAGGAAAGTACATAGACAACAGGTATTCTACCTTGTTCAATTCCTATGTGAAATTTCCGTCAGCAGTGAAGAACGCGGTAGAGTTTTTTGAGCAAGGGCGTATGGAGAACGTGTTCATAAAGAATGAGATAAACGGCCACAGCCTTAATTTCCTGATTCTGGAGTTCGGCCCGAGAAAGGAGGTTGTGGACTGGGCTGTCGAGTATGTTTCGACTCATCCTGACGAAAAATTCTTCGTTATTAACCACGAGTATCTTGAAAAAGGCGGCGGGCTTAGGGTTTCCAACCTCAAGTGCAAGGCAAGGATCCGCAATTCTTCCTACACGACTCCTACAGAGCTCTGGAACAAGCTCATCAAGTGTAATGACAACATAGTGGGCGTTCTCTGCGGCCATGTGGGCGGTCTGTATAACCTTACCTTGACCGAAAATGACTTCGGAAGAGAAGTGCCTCAAATCGAGCACAATATCCAGGAAGCTGCTTACCAGTACGACAACTGGCTGATGCTGTGGAAATTCCCGAAGGGAGACGATAACGCTTACGTCAGCATTTACAACACTAAAACCCGTAAGTACTGGGAAAACAAGGAAATATTGTTCTCTTTCCAGTACAACTATTAGGAATCCTTTTTATTATCGCTGATTACTGATGGAACCGCATAATTATGTTTTAATTGCTGGGGATTTGTTTCCCTCTGGTGATGTGAGAGAACTCTTCGAGAAGGGAGATGTGAGTTCAATTTACGGGGAGAGGATTTGTTCTCTGTTCAGAAATTCCGCTTATTCTGTCGCGAATTTTGAGGGGACGCTTACAGACTGTAATGTCAAAGGGGAAAAAGTTGGGGCCAGAATCAAGGCATCTCCTTCTTTTATGCCTGGAATCAAAAACCTGGGGCTGAATGCTGTAGCATTAGCCAATAACCATATCCTGGACTTTGGTCCTCAGGGTTATAGTGATACTGTAAAATCTTTTGAATCTGCCGGAATACAACATTTTGGAACCGGTCCAAGTGAAAGTGAAATAAGGAAATCTTTAACGGTGAACATTGAAGGTCACAGGGTGTCGTTTTACAATGTTTCCGAATGCTTTTTCAATGTTCCTTCCGCTAAATCACCAGGAGCCAACATATATGAAGACTATACTGTATGCCGGGATATCGCTGAATTGAAAAAGTGCAGTGATTATGTGATAGTTATCTATCACGGCGGATCTGAATTCTTCCCATATCCGACGAATTTGCTCAAGAAGCACTTTCACAGGATGGTTGATAACGGTGCCGATTTCATCACAGCTCAACATACTCATTGTATTGGATGTGAAGAGTATTACAAAGGTTCTTATCTGCTGTATGGCCAGGGAAACTTTCTTTTTTCGAGACAGAGAGTTGAAAACCCGATGCTGAAAGAGGGACTGCTCGTACAGATAGTTTTCGGAGCCGATAAAGTTGAAGTAGTAAAGCACCGGACAGTAATCGACGGCGATATTGTCAGATATGCCGAAGATCAGTCTCTGGACTCTTTCTATGAAAGGAGCAAAAAGGTGACAGATTCTCAGTTCCTGGATTCCGAATACGAGAAGATGAAAGTCCGCGACTTTCTTCCTGGGGTCATCCTCCAACATAAGGGCTTTCTTCCTTTTAGCAAGTTTTTAAGGAAGTTTATGCCAGGTTTCTTCAGGAAGATTCTAATGAAATCTTATTCCAAGGAACAGATTCTAAGGAATTACAAAGCTGCTGAAAGCGAGTATTACCAGCAGGAAAGAAAGGCTATTTGGGGCTATATGCTAAAAAAAATCAAGTAATGGGTCAGAAGAATTTGAAGAAAGAGGCAGCCAACGGTATGGTTTGGACTGCTATTCAAAAGTATTTGACCATTTTAGTAACGTTCATTTCCGGTATTGTACTGGCGCGTTTGCTGACGCCTACGGATTATGGCTGCATCGGAATGCTGGCTATCTTTATGGTGGTGTCAGAGTCTATAGTCAACGGAGGATTCGGTTCTGCGCTGATTCAGAAAAAAAGGCCGACTCAGGACGATTATTCAACCGTATTTTACTGGAACATTGCGGTAGCGGTCTTCCTGTACATAGTCCTGTATTTTTCAGCTCCTGCCATTGCCAGGTTCTACAATATGCCTCTTTTGAGCGACGTGTTGCGGGTTCAGGGTATCGTGCTAATTTTCTATGCTCTATGTACGGTTCAGGCTAATATTCTGCGCAAGCAGTTAAAATTCAAGAAAATAGCCATCGTGATGGTTATTACCTGCATTGTTTCTGTAACCGTTACGATATTGATGGCATATAACGGGTATGGAGTGTGGTCTCTGGTTGCGCAAAACTTTATTACGGTTTCTCTCCCGACCATCATTTACTGGGTAACAAACAAATGGCTCCCGTTGCTCAGGTTCTCAAAAAAGTCTTTCAAGGAACTTTTCTCATTTGGCTTCTACACTCTTCTTTCTTCTTTGCTAAGGAACATCTGCAACAATATTCAAGGACTTCTGATCGGAAAGTTTTTCAGCCCTTCTGTGATGGGCTACTATTCAAAGGCCTTGACAACAGAACACCTCTCATCCCACAGCATATCTCAAGTTGTTGAGCAGGTATCTTACCCTCTTTATGCCGAGGTACAGGACAATAACTCTCGGCTTATTTCAATGATCCGCCGTTTGACAATGACGATATCATTTATCTCATTTCCGCTGTTGTTCCTGCTTATACTTTTGGCAAAGCCTATATTTATCATCTTATATACAGACAGGTGGATGGACAGTATCCCGTTCTTCCAGATTCTGTGTCTGGCTGGCCTAGCCATTTGTCTTCAGTCAGTAAATTCGCAGCCGATTTTGGCAATAGGCAAGAGCCGTCTGTTTTTCTACTGGAACATAGTCAAGAGGGTGGCGGGTTTAGTGCTTATGATAGGTGGATTGTGGCTGTTTGGCATGCACGGCCTGTTGTTCGGAATGGTTCTCCAGTCCTGGCTTATTTATTTCATCAATGCAGGTCTTGTTTCAAAGTATATTGGTTATACATTTTTGGACCAGTTAAAAGGCATTTTTCCAAACCTGCTGCTGTCGCTGTTAGCCTTTGCTGCCGGCTATGCAGTTAGTTTAATTCCTGGGCTTGGTTTCTATTTAACCGCCGCTATACAGCTCGTTGTTTTTCTGCTTGTGTTTGTCGGCGGTTCTGTTCTGTTTAAAAATGAGTCTTTGCCTTACTGCAAGCAGTTGTTTGTAGAAATGGTTGTGTCTAAATTCAAAAGATAGTTAGTGTCTTCATTATTGGATTATTTATGAGCAAAATACTGATTGCAGGCGATCTGCTTCCTTCCGAGGGCAACTATTCATTGTTTGAGCAAGGAGATGCCAGGGCTTTATTTGGCAATGAAATCTGCAATATGTTTGCAGAAGCGGATTACTCCATTTTTAACCTGGAAGGGCCGCTGACGGACAGTGACAAGATGCTGTTCAAGGACGGTCCTGGAATCAAGGCGCCTTCCCAAACGGTTAATGGAATAAAGAATCTTGGCGTGAAAGCCGTGGCTCTGGCAAATAACCATACGACTGATTTCCTGAAAAAAGGCTATGAAGACACTGTCAGCATTCTGGAAAAGGCGGGAATAGACTATGTCGGTGCTGGCATTGACCAGGATTCCATCAAGACACACATCAGTGTAGAAGTTGGAGGCAAAAAAGTCTGTATCTATAATGTTTCCGAGCTGTTTTTCAACAAAGCCGGCAAGGATAGCCCCGGTGCGAACATCTATGATGAGTATATCGTCTGTAACGAAATAAAAGAGCTAAAGAAATCTCACGATTTCCTTATTGTGATTTATCACGGAGGGGCTGAATATTTTCCTTATACCACGCCTCAGACACGAACCAGATTCCACAGGATGGCCGACTGCGGAGCTGATTTCATTACCGCTCAGCATACTCATTGCATAAGCTGCGCAGAGAAATATAATGGATCATATCTACTTTATGGCCAAGGCAATTTCCTTTTCGCCCGCCAAAAAAAGTTTCCGAATTTGACAAAGCATGGCCTGATAGCAGAAATACAACTGACAGACAGTGGATTTGAAGTTAAGAACCATCTTATAAACATTGTCGGTAACGTGCTGGAATATGACAAGAACCAGGATCTGTCAGAGTTTTATGAAAGGGGCAAAAAGCTCTGCGACGAGGACTTTTTAGTTTCTTTGTTCGAGGAGAGGAAGTCAAAAGAAATAATGTTCAATTATTTGACTACTTATAAGGGGCGATATCCTTTCAGGATAGTATTCCGGTCGCTGTTTCCAAAACTGTATCACAAGTGGATGCTGCGTTCATATTCAGATGCTCACTGTATCCGCAACTTCAATGTTATTATGGGAGGGCGCCGGTCTGAAGATATGTTTTATGTGTGGCGTCATATTCTGAAAAAGCGCAATTTGATTTAGTTGACTGATGGACAGTTCTATCGTTATTTCGAAAAAGCCGGACAACGTGTCTTGGGAAGAGATTCGTGATGTGCTGTGGAAAGCTCACGAAAAGAATCGCGAGAACGGGATAATTATGTCATATCCGTCTCTTTCAGGCGAGGAAGTCAGGAACAAGGTGGGGGACAACGGCGTAATGTTTACTGCTCTGGACGGGGAGAAGGTTGTCGGTACGCTGGCGCTGGTGAAAAGATCTGGATACAGGTGGTATAATAAAGGACAGTACGGTTATATGTGTTTTGGCGCTGTTCTTCCAGAGTACAGTGGAAAGGGAATTTACAGGTCTTTATATGAGCTTGCCGAGGCTACCGCAAGACAGATGGGGCTTTCGGTGTTGAGCCGAGACACAAATGAGAGAAATGCCAGAATGCTGAAAATCACCAGGCAGGAAGGTTACCACTTTGTCGAGCTTAAGGCCTATAAAGATCATTTTAATATCGTCAGAACAAAGTGGCTTGACAAATGCCCTTATTCGGACTGGTATATAAAAATGCGTTTTGCTCTGTCTAAGATCAAGACTAAAATCCGTTATAGGATGGATCCGGTTAAGGGCAGAGTCAAAAGATTCGGTATCTAGAATAAATGGGCAGACAGAAAGTTGTAATAATAGGGCACGGTTATACGTCGAGGCTTGGAATAATCAGGTCTCTGGCATCTTCCGGCTGTGAAATCATAGTTGTTTCTATGGTATTTCACGGCAGGATGGGAAGATTCCTGCGCTTTGAGGGAGGAAAGCCTATAGACTGCTGCAGCAAGTATGTAAGCAGATACTACTATTGCCAGGCAAAAGACAAAAACGGTCTGATACGCCTCCTGCTTGAGAAGTGCACCGATCCTGACCAAAAGACGATTCTGATCCCGGACAGTGACTTCTCCGCTGCCGTGGTGGATGACAACAAGGATCTTCTCAGGGAGAGGTTCGTTTTCCCGAATATCAATGATTATCAAGGTTCTGTAATTCACTGGATGGACAAGACAGTCCAGAAGGAACACGCCCGCAAGATAGGCCTTAATGTTGCTGAGGGAGTAATCGTTGAAATAAAGAACGGGCAGTATGAATTGCCTGAAAACATTTCCTATCCTTGCTTTACAAAGCCGTTGGCGACAATCAGCGGCGGAAAGCAGTTCCTCAGGCGATGCGGCAGTGAAGCGGATTTGCTCAGAGTCCTGGACAAGGTGGCCGGAATGCTGGACACCAACGTTCTTGTGGAGGATTACAAGCATATAGACACGGAGTATGCAGTTGTCGGTTTCTCTGACGGGAAAAACGTGGTTATTCCTGCAATAATAGAGTTTATCGTAAACAGCAAGAGCCATTTCGGAATCGCAAGGCAGGGAATAGTAAAGCCTGTTGACGGTTTCGAGGAGATTCTTTCAAAGTTCAGGGAATATGTGGCAGGTGTCGGATTTCACGGCCTTTTCGACATAGACTTTTATGAGAGCGGCGGGAAGATGTATTTCGGAGAAATGAACTTCCGTTTCGGAGGATCGGGCTATGCCGTAACCAGGATGGGAGTGAACCTGCCCGATATGCTGGTAAGGTCTTTCCGCGGGGAATCCTTTGAGAACTTTTCGGGTACGGTTTCAGGAACAGCAACATACGTTAATGAGCGTATGTGTATAGATGACTGGAGTTTCTATCATATCACAGAAAAGGAGTGCCGCAACATCTTGTCTTCTGCAGACATTCATTTTGTGTATGACAACTCCGATCCGAGGCCTCACCGGAAACTTGAGAGGTATATCCGTAAGCAGAAACTCAAGAGGGAACTGCGAAAACTGTTGAAGAAGAAGTAATGAAACAGATATTGCTGGACGAGCTTAAGGAGCTCCAGATGCAGATTCTGGACTATGTGGACAAGTTCTGCAGGCAGAATGGCATCAGGTACACTATAAGTGGAGGCACTCTTCTTGGGGCTGTCCGCCACGGGGGCTATATCCCGTGGGACGATGATGTTGACATCCAGATGCTGCGCTCTGACTATGTGCGCTTTGCCAGCCTTTGGAAGGAAACGGCAGACAAGCATCCATACGAACTCGTAAGTATAGAATCGGGGAACAACAAGGGATATCCTTTTGCAAAGATTTCCATGCCTCAGACCGTAGCCCTGGTGGATGGGGTGGAGCGTACCGGTGTTTACATCGACTTGTTCCCAGTGGACAAGGTCGCTGATTTAAAGGATTTCAGGAGGCGTCACGGAAAGGCGCTTTTCTATTACAGGATGCAGATGCTGAATTTTGCATGGAAAAGGCGTAAGACGGCAAGGCTGTCACTTTCCAAGATGCCTTTTGCCTGGTTATGCTCTCTGCTGTCCAGAAACTCTCTTGCCGTTCGCATAAACAAGATAGCCCAGAAGAAGGAAAAGGCAGATTGCCCTTACTGTTTTGAGATGGTGGCCGGTACCATAAACAAGGAGCCGATACCTTTTGAAGTTTTCAAATCCTACGAAGACATTCCTTTTGAGAACAGAAAGTATATGGCGGTCAAGGATTTTCATACATACCTGAAGTCCACCTTCGGAGACTATATGAAACTTCCTCCTGAGGAAAAGAGAGTGGGGCACAACTCTAATTTGTATTACTGGAAATAACTAGAAATGGAACAAGATACTTTAGCGGTAAATACTGGCGAACGAAGACACATTCTTGGAATCTGCTTGCTGATAGCGCTTTTCCTGCCGCATATCGCGACACCTTTGCTTTTGGTTAATCCGATAATGTGCCTTTATTTGTTCTTTACGGAAAAAAGGGTTCAGCTTCCTCGGTCTGTTCAGCTATTGCGTATATTGTTTTGTGGGATAATTGTTATCACGACAGCATTCTCCATCAATAATGGCACCCACGACTCAAACAAGTATATATTGATGGGATTCAATATATTGCTGCTGATGATATGCTTCCCTTTTGCAGGAGGAAGGGCTATTCCTAAAGCATATTATTACATAGCGCTGATTTTTATCATTCTGTCTCAGATAGTCTACCTTATCGGATTTGAGCCATTGCAGCTGTTGTACGAGTATCTTTATCCTGCTACAGGTGAAAACGAGACAAGAATGTTCAACTACATGAAGGAGAACATTACTTTTGGAGGTATTTTCAATTTCCGTCTGGCCGGTCTCTTCCATAACCCGAATCAGGCGTCGCGATATATTACAAGTCTTGTGGCCTTATTCCTTGTCGATTACAGCAAAGAGCGTTTTGTTTCAGTTCTCCGTTTTTTGATTTTTGCGTTTATATCGGTGCTTTTGACAGGAAGCCGCACAGGATTCGTTGTGCTGTTCGTTCTGGCAGGCTATTATCTCTACAAGTCTGAAACAATCAGCAAGCAGGTAAGAGCCGGTATGTATATCTTGCTGCTGTTCCTTTTCTTGCCGGTGGCTATGATTGCCGCTTCCGAAACCATTCGAGGATTGAATGTGGCCGGTGGAATGAGCGACAGTTTCGTGTTCAAGATTCAGGTGTTCGCCGATTATCTGGGCCAGCCTAACTCCTTCCTGCATCTGCTTATAGGCTATGCAGATCCATCCACTTTCCGACCGTCCGATATTTCCATTATTGAAATATTCGATTCCGAGTACGGCAATATGGTGTACACATACGGCTTTTTGGGGCTGATCATCAATATCGCCTTCTATCTGTCTTGCTGGAGGTATACAATAAGGCGTGGCAGGATATTCTATTTCATGCTGCTTTGGTACATCACATCCACATTGCTGTTCTCATACAGAATGTGCTTTATCTTCATGTTTATGCTGTCTCATATAGTCAGCCTTGACAGGAAAGAATAATATGGAACTCAGACTTTGGAAATACGGCGAGGATGACTCTCTGATACCGAGTTTTCTGGAAGGCAAGGCACTTTCGCATAAAGAGCCGGCAAAGACAGAAGAGTGGTTTCACTGGAAATTTGAGCAGAGCCCTTATGGCAAGGCTTTTATGGCTTGTGCATTTGACGGGGACAAGGTGGCAGGATGCGTCGCCTACGGCAGAGGTGTGGTAAAATATAAGGGCAGGGACTGGACCTGTGCCCTGTCCTACGAGACTTTTGTCCATCCGGCTTATCAGGGCAAGGGACTGTTCAAGAAACTGATTCTCCTGGCAGAAGAGAATATGCTAAAGGCCGGAGTTCAGTTTCTGTACAACTATCCTAAGGCAAAAGTGCCCGTCTTCCCTCGCGGAGGAAAAAGCTCTTGACCCTCAAGTCATTACTCCAGTATGGTCTCTGGATTATATCAGATGGCGGTTTTTCACAATCCCTAACCGTGAATACCTTGTGGTTGACAACGAGGATGTTTTCTCGATATTCATGGTGGGAAAAAGGGGCCGGCTGAAATGTGTCCATCATCTTTATACCGTGTCAAAAACCGGAAAGAGCGCCTCTGGAGCCTTTAAGGACGTTCTGCCTTCTGTGGTCCGTCTGGCAAAACCGGAAGTCATCGAGTATTCTTCAACCGTCTGTGACCAGGCACTGACGGGTTCTTTCGGCTTTTTCAAGGTCCCTGCGCACGGCAATTTCTGCTACAAGGTGCTGGATGAGAGTATGAACATAGAAGATTTCAGGATAATTCTTCCGTCTATAAACGCTCACACATATTAGATTCTTTTGCTATGAAGTTCATTTACAGGATATCAGTCCTTCTGGTACTTTTCTCTGCGATGTTTTCCGCGTCAGCCTGGTCGATTGAAACCGTTCAGGTTCTGACTTCATCCGATTTCAGGGCAAAGGTGGTCAAGGAGAACAGGATTTACGAGATCAAGTGTGATGTTGACCTGAAGGGAACCGAATTCCAGATTCCGGCCAACTGCGTACTCAAGTTTACCGGTGGCTCCATCTCCAACGGCACGCTCTGTGGCAACGGAACCCGTCTGGAGAATGCATCCAATCTGCCTATATTCAACAATATAACAGTTCCTGACAAGCCTTACCAGTTCATAAACGACTGGATCTATGTCGACTGGTTTGGCGGAAAAGACGATTCGGAGCGGCTGCAGAAAGCCTTTGACTTTGCTTCCCGCAACAAGAATCCGATAAGCTTCTTGTCCAGGGAGTATGTGATGACGCGTACCGTTGTTGTCAATACGGGGCATTTTATGCTCAGAGGATGCGGTGACGGTGGAGAGTACGGGCAGATGGGCAGCAGGATAACTGCATCCGACAACTTTGTGTCCAGTTATACTGGAAAGCCGCTTTTCTATATCCTCGGCAATGGCAAGCCGGCTGAAAACAAGCTGGGAGATGTCTCCGGGAGGGTTACAGGCCTTACTGTATACACTAACCGCAAAAACGACGTTTTCCAGTTCAAGCTGGCCGCTTCTCCTTCCAGGCCGTTCTTCATCGACCACTGCACTTTTTACAAGTGCGCCACCGTGGTCAGGATTCTTGACAACGGCGGTTCTACGGCCATGGGATTCCTGTATGTGGAGAACTGCACAATGAAGGGCAATCTGTGGAACATTGTGGCCAAGGGAAGGCACACTCTTCTGGGACTGTATTTCTGCAAGAACGTGGCAGAGCAGTGCGACGGCAACATTAACCTGGGCTTCTCTGAAACCTTCACCAAGACTCCGTTTGACAAGTATGCTCCTAAACCTCTCGACTACTCTGCTTCCGCCAACATTGTAATCAGCGACAATCTTCTTGAAGGAACTGTTGACTGCATTTACATCAACGGCGGCAAGTGCATCGTGAATATCGAGAGAAACTATTTCGAGACTTCCAGAAGGCAGTTTGTCGTCTTGGCATTCAGCAATCCGAACTCGGTTATAACCTTCAGGGACAATTATATATCGGCGCCAGACGATCTGGACCTGTCGCTGAAGAACTGCTATTATACGGTTCAGCCTCTGGACAAGGCTTATTTCCATCTAGTGAACTCTAAACTGCGCTGACAAGTTGAAAAGGCTTCTTAAGCAGATAATGTTTTGTATGGCAATGCTCTTTTCCCGTAACCGGAAGAGCAAGGTCTTTTATTATCACGACTTGGGAACAGCCCATACTGACATGGGCACCGATATCTCTTTGTTCCTGAAGCATCTCTCTGTCTTTGAAAAGGAGGGATTTTCTGTCGTTGAGCAGATTACAGAACCTGAAAACCAGGTGATGATATGCTTTGACGACGGGTGGAGGGGGCTGTATGAGAACAGGGAAGTGCTGTTGTCCAGAGGAATACATCCAACAGTTTTCATTGCAGTGGACCTGATCGGGGAGAAAGGATATCTTACAGAAAGCCAGATCAGGGAACTGCATTCCCTGGGTTTTGGTTTCCAGAGCCACTCCTGGTCCCACAATGATCTTACGGAGTTTAGCGGCGATGGGCTGGATAAAGAGCTCTCCGGAGCCAAAAAGCACCTTGAGCAACAGTTCGGCTGGTCGTTTGACAGCATCTGCTATCCTATGGGACGTCATTCTGACAAGGTCTGTCAAGGCTGCCTTAAGGCCGGTTATAAATTGCAGTATACTTCAATCAGCGGCGGGTATTACGATATGATGGGGAAAAAGCAGGTCTGCCGCAACTGCGCGCAGTATTCTTCCCCAAAGGAATTGAGGATGATGCTTTTGAGCACATCCCGTCTATTCCGCAGGCACCTCAGGGCGCTTCACTATGTAAAAGCATAATCATTTATGGCAGAAGGCTCTTCAAATAAGATACTGCTTCTTGACGCTCTGTATATCAACAGCGGTGGCGGACTGCGGCTGCTGGAATACCTTGTTTCTGAGTTGCAGGCCAGGGGAGTGGAGTTTCATTTGCTTGCCGACAGCCGGTGTGAAGGGAAGTTTGACAATCTTCCTGGAGTGACATATATGAAGGCCAGTCTGGGAAACCGCTATCGCTTTTATGCAAACAACAAGGATGGATTCAGGGCTTTCCTGTGCTTTGGTAACATACCGCCCCAGGTTAAGGTAAACGGCCCTGCATACACATATTTTCACAACATTAATCTGCTGACTCTCAAGGAGTGCCCTTCTTTCAAGTCGCGTGTTTTGTCCTGGCTTAAAAGGAGGGTGTTCTACAGATACAGGAACAATACCGACTATTGGATTGTCCAGACATCAAACACCAGGCAGGAGCTTGCAAGGCATCTTCGGCAGCCGCTTGAAAAGATACTGGAATATCCTTTCTTTGAACTGCCTGAGGGGTTGTCTGATATCAAGAACTCCTGTCACGGCGGAGATTATGTTTTCGTTTCATACTATACGGGAGCAAAGGGACACGAGGAACTGCTTGAGGCCTGGAAAATCCTTCATCGCAGAGGAGTGGACAGGACACTGCACCTTACCGTAGACAATCCTGCATTTTCAGAAGAGATTGAGAAAGCTTGCAGGGAAGGGGTTAAGATAGTTAACCACGGGCACGTTCCTTTCAGTCAGGTTATGGAAATGTACAGAGCATCTGCGGCCACCGTGTATCCTTCTCATAACGAGAGCCTTGGACTTGGTGTTGTAGAGGCCGTCTCTGCCGGGTGCGATGTAATAGGGGCGGATTTGCCTTACATTCACTCCATTTGCCGGCCTTCGGAGACATTTGAGCCTTGCAGCCCAGAGTCTATTGCAGAAGCCGTTGTCAGATACGAGAAAGACATGAAAAAGTCAGAGCTTCTGGCAAAGAACAGGATAGACGACCTGATAAACTTGATAATCAGATGAGACTCCTTATTGTCACCAACCATTTCCATCCCGAGTTTTTCAGGGTTAACGACATAGCGTTTGACCGCTGTGGCCGTGGTGACAAGGTTACGGTCTTGACGGCAATACCGGATTATCCCGAGGGAAAGTTCCACAAGGGTTATTCTCTGTTCAGGAGAAGATGCGAGACGATTGATGGAGTGAAGGTTGTAAGAGTGCCCGTCATACCGAGAGGTGGCGGCGGGAAGTTCAGGATGATGCTGCATTATGCCTCGTCCGTGTTCTTTTTCTTCTTTTACAGCCTCTATCAGGCTCTGTTTCACCGATATGACGCAGTGTTTGTGCACGACACGTCTCCTGCGTTTATATCGTCTCCGGCCCAGAGAGTTGGCCGTTATCAGAAGATCCCTGTCTTTCACTGGATTCTGGATATGTGGCCGGAGAGCCTGACGGCCGGAGGGATTGAAGACGGCTGGATTTACCGGGTCGTGCTGAGGAAAATGAAAAAGTATTACCGGCGGGACGAGAAGATATTCATAACATCGAGGGGGTTCAGGCAGATGCTTCTGGAACGCGGAGTTCCGGACGAGAAGATTGTCTATCTTCCGAACTGGTGCGACGAATCGGTTGAAACAAAAGATGATAGCTTTAAGCTGCCGCCTCTTCCGTCAGGTTTTGTGGTGATGTTTGCCGGAAACCTTGGCGAGGCCCAGAATATGGAGAATGTGCTCAAGGCCGCAAAGCTTTGCCGCAGTGAGAAGAATATCCACTTCGTGTTTGTGGGAGACGGCAGGAAAAAGCAGTGGATGGATGAATTTGTGGCCACGGAAGGTTTGGCTGACACGGTTCATCTGGTGGGGAGATATCCTTCATCGTCGATGATGAATTTCTTTGAAAGAGCGAGTGTACTGCTTGTTTCCTTGAATGACACCCTTGTCTTCAATATGACCTTACCGGCAAAGGTCCAGTCATATATGGCTGCAGGAAAGCCGATTCTGGGCGTGATGAAAGGCGAGGGGGCGGATATCGTCGCTCAGGCGGAATGCGGATGGAGTGTGGAACCCGGAAATCCGGAGGCCATAGCCGCCAAGATTATCGAGATTTCACGTCAGCCTGCCGAGCTGTTGCAAAAGCTTGGGGCAAACGGCTACGCATATTATAAGGAACATTTTACCAGGGATATCTGTATGGATATTCTGGACAGCAATATGAAAGTATGGAATTAAGACTGGAGTTATTGGCCATAGGTGCTTTTTTGGTTTCGGCCCTGGCATCTTGGATAGCATACCCGTTTCTGCTGAAATTTGCCAAGAAAAGAAATATAGTAGACAACCCAAACGCAAGGAAGCTTCAGAGAGAGCCGATTCCGGTTTTCGGCGGCCCAGCAGTCTGGCTGGGCATTGTTGCCGGTGTGGTGGCCACACTGGTGTTTGTGCATTCCAACAATATGCCTATGGCTCTGGGGGCCATGACCGTTCTTATGATAGTTGGAGTCATCGACGATATTTACGATTTGTCCGCCGCTGTCAGGTTTATCATCGAGATAGTTGTTGTCTGGACGATTATGGCCGTGGGAAGAAGGTTTGTCAACGATTTCCACCTTCTTTGGGGAATTGAGCACATTAACGTGTATCTCTCCATGCCGCTTTCCCTGGTTGCCGGCGTGGGTATCATAAACGCGATCAATATGATTGACGGAGTCGACGGCTATTCTTCCGGCTTCGGTTTCTTCTCGATGATAATCTTCGCGTTTTTCTTCTTCATTTCTGGAATTGCCACTACAGGCTATCTTGCAATGGCAGTTGCTGGCGCTCTGCTTCCGTTCTTCCTGCACAATGTTTTTGGAAAGAAGAGCAAGATGTTCATCGGAGACGGCGGAACGCTTATGCTGGGTACTGCCCTGACTGTGATGGTGTTCAATATCCTGTATCACGATTCTCTCTGTTCCAAGTTTGCCTATAAGGGGCTCGGTCTGATACCGTTCACTCTTGCCGTGATGTCCATTCCGGTATTCGACACGCTGAGGGTGATGGTGATGAGAATCTTGAGGAAGAAATCTCCTTTTGCCCCGGACAAGACGCATCTTCATCACCTGTTCATAGACATGAAGTTCTCGCATATCGGCACGACCTTCGTCATATTGTCGATGAACACCTTGATTGTGCTTATATGGCTGGCATCCTGGCTGTTGGGAGCCTCTATAGATTTGCAGCTGTATATTGTGGTGTTCTTCAGCCTGATGGCTACATTCGGCTTCTACGGATTTATGAGAAGCCAGGAAAGGAAAGGGACACGATTTTTCTACAGATGCTGCGCGTTGGGCAGAAGGTCTCACATCGCCAGGACCGGATTCTGGAAGTTTATGATGAATCTGGTTGACGGGACTTTGTTTGTCAAGAATAAGTAGTTGCTATGAAAATACTGGTTACAGGCGCAAAAGGGTTTGTCGGAAAGAACCTTTGCGCCCAGTTGAAGAACATAAGAGACGGAAAGGCCCGTTTTTATGGAAATTTGACCGTTTCCAACGTTTACGAGTATGACTTGGACTCGTCTGAACAGGATCTGGACAGATGGTGCGCCGAATGTGATTTCGTGTTCAATCTGGCCGGCGTGAACAGGCCCAAGGACTCTTCTGAGTTTATGGAGGGAAATTTCGGGTTCGCCTCTCGTCTGCTGGATACATTGAGAAAGCACAAAAACAGGTGTCCGGTAATGCTGTCTTCTTCCCAGCAGGCGTCGCTTACGGGAAGATTCGGAAACTCCGAGTACGGCCGTTCCAAGAAAGCGGGGGAAGACCTTTTCCTCAACTATGGGGTGGAAACCGGTGCAAAGGTGCTGGTTTACAGGTTCCCGAACCTGTTCGGCAAATGGTGCCGTCCGAACTACAATTCTGCTGTGGCGACTTTCTGCAACGCCTTTGCCAACGATTTGCCGTTCACGGTAAACGATCCTACGGTGGAGCTGGAACTTCTCTACATAGACGACCTGGTGGACGAGATGATCGGCTGCCTGAAGGGGCAGGAGCACCGCTGCGAATTCGACGGGCTGGGAGTGTTCCCGACAGAAAAGGGGAGATACTGCTATGTGCCTGTGACTCATAAAGTCAGGCTGGGAGAGATTGTGGACCTTCTGCAGAGGTTTGAGGAGCAGAGGAAGACTCTTGTCGTTCCGGAGATTCCGGACGGTAGCTTTGCGAAGAAGCTTTACAGCACATTCCTTTCATACCTGCCACAGAGGAAGACAGTCTTTGACCTTAAGATGAACGTGGATGACAGAGGCAGCTTCACTGAGCTGCTGAAGACCCTAAACTGTGGGCAGTTTAGCGTAAATGTCTCAAAGCCAGGCATCACAAAAGGGCAACACTGGCATAATTCAAAGTGGGAGTTTTTCATTGTGGTATCGGGCAAGGCTCTGATTCAGGAAAGGAAGATAGACTCTTCCGAAGTTCTGAACTTTGAGGTGTCAGGGGAGAAGATCCAGGCTGTCCACATGCTTCCCGGCTATACCCACAACATCATAAACCTGTCTGATACAGAACCGCTTGTAACGCTTATGTGGGCTAACGAGCAGTTTAACCCTTCCCGTCCTGACACTTATTTTGAACCTGTAGAATAAAAGTTTTTCACGATATGGATTACAGCAATGTTTCTTTTGCCTGCAACGGCAAACTCAAGCTCCTGATTATTGTAGGCACAAGGCCTGAGATTATCCGTCTGGCGGCGGTGATAAACAAGTGCCGCGGATATTTTGACACCATTCTCGCCCATACTGGCCAGAACTATGACTATAACCTTAACGGCGTGTTCTTCAAAGACTTGAAACTTGCCGCCCCTGAGGTTTACATGGATGCCGTAGGGGAAGACCTGGGTTCTACGATGGGCAATATCATCGCCGAGAGCTATAAGCTTATGGTTGCTATTAAGCCTGATGCCGTGCTGGTTTTGGGAGACACCAATTCCTGCCTGAGCGTTATAGGGGCCAAGAGGCTTCATATCCCGATCTTCCACATGGAAGCCGGAAACCGCTGCAAGGACGAGTGTCTGCCGGAAGAGACAAACCGCCGGATAGTGGACATCATCAGCGATGTTAACATGGCCTACTCCGAGCACGCCCGCCGCTATCTGGCGGAATGCGGGCTTCCTAAGGAAAGGACATACGTGACAGGCAGCCCGATGGCCGAGGTTCTCAGGGCCAATCTTGCTGAGATAGAGGCTTCTGACATACACTCTCGTCTTGGACTGGAGAAGGGGAAATACATACTGCTGTCCGCCCATCGCGAAGAGAATATTGACACCGAGAAAAACTTCCTGAGCCTTTTTTCCGCGATTAACGCTATGGCTGAGAAGTATGACATGCCGATTCTCTACTCCTGCCATCCGCGTTCCAGGAAAAGACTGGAGGCTTCTGGCTTCAAGCTTGACAGGAGGGTAATCCAGCACGAGCCGCTCGGCTTCCACGATTACAACTGCCTTCAGATGAATGCTTTTGCCGTGGTTTCTGACTCTGGCACTCTGCCTGAGGAGAGTTCTTTCTTCACATCTGTCGGACATCCGTTCCCGGCCATCTGTATACGTACCTCGACCGAGAGGCCGGAGGCTCTGGACAAGGCTTGCTTCATCCTTGCCGGAATCGACGAGAAATCTTTGCTTCAGGCCGTGGAAACCGCAGTTGAGATGAACAAGGCCGGAGACTATGGCATTCCGGTTCCTGACTATCTGGACGAGAATGTCTCCACCAAGGTCGTGAAGATAATCCAGTCATATACGGGAGTCGTGAACAAGATGGTCTGGAGAAAATGAGCAGCGCTCTGATTGAAGCATATCTGTCCCTTGTAAAGCTGGGCATCGGCCATAAAGCCGAAATCCCGGAAGTCGAAGACTGGGAAGCCGTCAAGCACCTTGCATCCAGGCAAGGGATGGCGGCTATTGTTCTTGATGGGGTCAAGTATCTGACAGACAGTGCTTCTGACTCAAGCTCCGAAGACTCTCGCAAAGCCTCTGACTCTTTGAAGCGGATGGCCCCGGGGCTTAAGCTTAAATGGGTGGGAGAGAATCTGGTTATCTACGAGCAGAGGTACGAGAAATATAAGAAGGTCATTTCCAAGATGGCGGAATTCTATGGCACCAGAGGCTACAAGATGATGATTCTCAAGGGTTATGGTCTCAGCCTTAATTACCCGGTTCCGTCCCACAGGCCTTGCGGCGACATAGACATCTACCAGTTTGGCAAGTACAAAGAAGCCGACCAGGCTCTTGGCAAGGAGCTGGGCATAAAAATAGACGACAGCCATCACCATCATACAACCTTCCGTCTGGGAGGATTTCTGGTGGAGAACCATTACGATTTTGTCAACGTTCATTACGGTCACGGGAACAGAGAGCTGGAGAAGGTCTTCAAATCATTGGCCGAAGAGGATTCCAATTATACGGAAGCAGGCGGCCATAAGGTTTATCTTCCATCAGCCAACCTTCACGCCCTGTTCCAGATAAGGCACTGCATGCTGCATTTTGCGTCTTCCGAAATCAATCTCAGGCAAGTTCTTGACTGGGGGCTTTTTGTGGAAAAACATTCCTCAGAGATAGACTGGAAGTATCTTGCCGGAGTTATGGAGAAGTTCCGGATGACGGATTTCTTCAACTATCTGAACGCAGTCTGCATAGAGGACCTTGGCTTTGAGAGGGGCCTTTTCCCTTCTGCCTGGAACATAGACAAAGCTCTGAAGCAGAGAGTGCTGGGCGATATAATCTTTCCTGAATTCGCGGAAGAAGAGCCGGCAAAGAAGGGAGTTTTCTCCCGTGTGGCGTTCAAGTACCGCCGCTGGCAGGCAAATGCCTGGAAGCAGAAGCTTTGCTATAACGACAGCCGTTTTCTGTCTTTCTGGAAGAGTGTCTGGGCTCATGTTCTGAAGCCTGACAGCATCTGATTTATATGAGAATGAGGCTCCTTTGGGTGTTGCTTTTTCTTTTTGCCATCCATCTGTCCGGTTATGGCCAAAGCCAGGATACCGTCAGGCAGGAGAAGATAAAATATGTGGCGCAGGAGACGGGGCTGTTTGCTCCGCTGCCTGAAGAAGTGCCGCCTGGACATTACTCCGGGATTGCATACCTGGGAGGTTCCGCCTATGCCGTAGTTGATGACAAGCTGAACGGTAGCGGGCTGGTTTTCTTCAACATAGACATCAACGACCTGGGGCAGGTCCAGTCTGTGGAGATGCAAGTGCCTGACTGTACTTCAGAATCAGAGGTCAAGAGCAAAGACTGTGAAGGAATTGCATACGTGTCTCTGACGGATTTTGCGGATTCGCTGATAAGAGAGTGGAAGGCTGCTTTGGGGATGGCTGATTCAATTCCTACGATTAAAGGCAATACTTTGTATATCAGTGCAGAGAGCGACCAGAGTATCACTGAGTATGATATTGATGGAAACCCTACGGGTAGGGCGCTGGAAATCCCTTCTGAGTTCGGATGGGACAATATCTATCCAAACCGCGGGTTCGAGGCGCTGACATACAGTTCGTCAACAAGCCTTTTCTGGACAACCACCGAGGCTCCACTGAAGTCTGACGGCGAATATTCCCTGCTTCACCGATTCCAGAGTTTTGACGCTTCGCTGAAACCTTGGATCCAGTATCTCTATTATATGGATGAGCCTATCAAGTCTCAGTCTGAGAGCAAGAATGCTCAGGCATACGTTCACGGGATTTCTGCTCTGGCAGCTTTGAATGACGGAAAGCTAGTAGTGCTAGAAAGGGAGGCTTACGTGCCGAAGGGCGGTATTCTCAAGATGGCACTTGAATCTTTTTCCATGACAAAACTCTATCTGGTTGATCCTCAGGATGCCATATATGGCCCTGGATTGAATGGAGAGTTGCCAAAGACTCTGCTTTGCAGCTTTATGACCGGTGCCTTGGGACTGGCTAACTATGAGGGAATGTGTCTTGGTCCTGTACTTCCAGACGGGAGGCAGACGCTGGTTCTTATCGCCGACTCTCAGGGCGGATCAAAAGGACGGGTGCTGGAATATGTGAAGGTTATAGCCTTGAAGGCTGAATGATATTACAAGGAAGAACAGCATATTAAATAATTGAACAATGGGAAAGCGTATTTACTTGTGCCTGGCTCACATGAGCGAAGCAGGTCTTGAACAGAAGTATATTCAGGAAGCGTTCGATACCAACTGGGTTGTCCCGCTCGGGCCGAACGTGAACGGCTTTGAGAAAGACCTGGAAGAGTTCTGCGGACAGGACAAGAGGATTGTGGCTCTTTCTTCAGGCACAGCTGCTGTGCATCTGTCCCTGATCGCCTGTGGAGTAGGTCTCGGCGATGAGGTTATGGTTCAGAGCTTTACCTTCTGCGCGTCGTCTCATCCTGTAACTTATGTCGGGGCTACGCCGGTATTTGTGGATTCGGAGGCCGATACCTGGAATATGGATCCGGACCTTCTGGAAAAGGCGATTGCAGACCGTATAAAGGTGACGGGAAAGAAGCCTAAGGCCATCGTCCCGGTTGCCCTGTACGGCATGCCTTACAAGATCGACAGGATTATGGCTGTCGCCGGGAAATACGGCATTCCTGTTATCGAGGATGCGGCAGAAGGCTTTGGCTCCAGATTCAACGGCCAGGTGCTTGGAACGTTCGGCAAGTACGGTGTGCTGAGTTTCAACGGAAACAAGATGATTACCACATCCGGAGGCGGGGCTCTTGTTACGGCCAATGAAGACCAGTGGCGGGAGATAATGATGTATGCCACCCAGTATCGCGAAAGCTATCCTTACTATCAGCACGAGAAGATTGGTTTCAACTACCGTATGAGTAACATTTGCGCTGGAATAGGCAGGGGGCAGATGACGATTGTCAACGATCATATCGCCCATCACAGGCACGTGCAGAAGATGTACGAGGAGCTTCTATCCGGTATTGAGGGCATACAGGTTCACTCGCAGCCCGCTACCGGAGAGTATGACAGCAACTACTGGTTGTGTACCATTACGTTAGACCCGTCGCTGAGGATAAGGGGCCAGGAGAACGCTTACAAGACAGTGGTTACCGGAGCAGTTGGCGGAGCGGCCGGTGTGATCCACGTTGCAGAGTCTGCTACAACAGACTGTCAGCCAAACGATAACGTAGAGGCTCTGCGTGTGTTTATGGATGCCGCCGGAATTGAAGCCCGTCCACTCTGGAAGCCTATGCACAAGCAGCCTGTCTACAGGAACGCCCCGGCTTATGTAAACGGAGTTTCAGAGGCGCTGTTCAAGGTTGGAATGTGCCTTCCTGCCGGCCCTTACGTGTCGGATGATGACGTGAAGTACATCGTGGATACCATTAAGGCCGCGATTGTAAAATAGGGGGCTTAGTTTTGATATAGAGATAAAGACAGAGAATATGCAGAATTTTGCGCTTATCGGAGCTGCTGGATACATTGCTCCAAGACATATTAAGGCCATCGCAGATACCGGAAACAACCTGGTTGTGGCTTATGACAAGTTTGACAGCGTGGGGCGTCTGGACAGCTCTTTTCCGGACTGTTCTTTCTTTACTGAAAACGAGCAGTTCGACCGTTTCTGTTCAAAGAGAATGCGCACTGAAGATCCTCTCAACTGGCTTAGTATATGCACTCCCAACTATACTCACGATGCCTTTATCCGCTATGGTCTTCGTCTGGGCGTGGATGTGATCTGCGAAAAGCCTCTGGTGCTTAACCCTTACAACATAGACAATCTCCAGGAAATGGAGAACGAGACCGGGCACAAGGCTTATACAATTCTCCAGCTTAGGCTCCACGATGCAATCTGTGCGCTTAAAAAGAAGGTGGACGAGGGTCCTGAGGACAAGATATACGACGTTGACCTCACATACATTACATCCAGGGGAAAGTGGTATTACGCATCCTGGAAAGGCGATGTGCACAAGAGCGGCGGCGTGGCAACCAACATAGGAGTTCATTTCTACGATATGCTCCAGTGGATTTTCGGTCCGGTTGAAAAGAACATCGTCCACGTGATGAGTTTCGACAGGGTGGCCGGTTTCCTCTTGCTAAAGCGTGCAAGAGTGCGTTACTTCCTGTCTATCAACTCGGAATGTCTTCCTGAGAATGCTGTCCAGGGTGAAAAGCGCACCTACAGGACTCTCAGCATAGACGGTGAACAGTTCGAGTTCAGCCAGGGATTCACGGAACTGCATACGGAAAGCTACCGGAGGATTCTCTCGGGAGAAGGCTTCAGGATATCCGAAGCCCGTCCGTGCATAGAGATAGTCAGCCAGATCCGCTCCTCCAAGCCGATAGGCCTGGTAGGGGACTATCATCCGCTGGCAAAACTTCCGCTTGCAAGGCATCCTTTCGGTTGGGACGAGACTCGTTAAGAAGAGCACAGTTAAGTGAAAATATACCAGGACAATCTCTCCAGGATAGCATATTCTTCCGACGCTTCGGTGTATCGGGAAAAGCCTTATGGCGTGGCACATCCGTCATCTGTGGAGGACGTGCAGGAATTGATCCGGTATGCCAGGGAGCATCATCTTGACATTATTCCCCGTGCCGGCGGAACATCCATCTGCGGCCAGGTAGTAGGCGGCGGAATAGTTTGCGACGTATCTGACAATTGGGGCAGTATTCTGGAAATCAACACTTCAGAGCAGTGGGCAAGAGTACAGCCCGGAGTGGTGAGAGACGAATTGAACCTTGCCCTGAAAAAACATTTGCTTTTCTTCAGTCCCGAGACTTCCACCAGCAACCGTTGCTGCATAGGCGGAATGATGGGCAACAACTCTTGCGGCACTCATTCTCTGGTATATGGCTCTACCCGTCATCACGTTCTTGAGGCAACCGGAGTTCTCAGCGACGGGACCGTAGAAGTATTCAAAGACTATTCTCTGGCAGAGCTTGAGGAGCGTTTCGGCCATCGTTTCTGGGAAAAGGAAAACGGTGGCGATTCTCTTATAGAGAGGATTTACGCCCAGCTGGTCAGATTCTCTCTTGATCCTCAGCCAGTCAGTCTGATACGCGATAATTATCCCGACAGGACTCTTCGCCGCCGAAGCTGCGGCTACGCCATTGATGAGGTCATAGAGGATCTTCCTGAAAAGATAAATCTCTGCAAGCTGCTTTGCGGAAGCGAGGGCACCCTGGCTTTCATCACCGAGATAAAGGTTTCTCTTGACCGTGTTCCGCTGAAGGACAGAGTGGTAGTTTGCGCTCACTGCAACAGCCTGGAAGACAGCCTTCAGGCAAATCTTGTCGCCTTGAGACACAATCCGGTGGCAGTTGAGCTGATGGACGGCCAGATTCTTGACCTTAGCGCAAATAACCTGGAGCAGCAGCGCAACCGTTTCTTCATCAAAGGGGATCCTGCCGCCCTTATCATCGCCGAGTTCCAGGGGGATGATATAGAGAAGCTTGCTGCGGAGTTTGAAAAGGAGGTTCTTACCCCAGGTGCTGATACCGGCAAAGCTCTGGCATATTGCTGCACAAGGGTTTACAATCAGGATATAAGCCGAGTGTGGGATTTGAGGAAAGCTGGTCTGGGCGTTCTGAGCGGAATGAAGGGCGATGCCAAGCCGGTAGGGGTCATTGAAGACACTGCAGTCGCTCCCGCCAGGCTTCCGGCTTATATCGCTGATTTTGGGCAGATGCTCGCGAATCTTGGTCTTTCCTGCGTTTACTACGGGCATATCAGCACAGGCGAACTTCATCTTCGGCCTATTCTCAACCTCAAAGACCCTTCTGACCGCAAGAAATTCCGCCAGGTTGCCATAGAGACAGCAAAACTTGTCCGCAAGCACAAGGGAAGCCTCTCCGGCGAGCACGGCGACGGCAGGCTCAGGGGAGAGTTTATTCCGCTTATGTACGGCCCTGAGGTTTATGAACTTATGCGTCAGGTCAAGAAAACCTGGGACCCTGACGGCGTGTTCAACAAGGGTAAAATCGTGGATACCCCGCCAATGGACGAATATCTGCGATATCTTCTTGACGAAAACCCGAAGGCTTACAATCTTCCTCAGAATACATATTACACCTGGAACGGGGAGTTCTCGCACGGCGAGAGCAATCCTTACGCAATGCTCTGCAGCATAGAGCAGTGCAATGGCGCCGGAGTCTGCCGCCGGTCCAACCAGATGGGCGGCACGATGTGTCCTGCATTCAAGGTCTCACATGACGAGCTGTGGAGTACGCGCGCCCGCTGCAATGTTCTCCGCGAACTGCTTACATACGGCGCCAACCCATCACTTAAAGCATCCTTCAGGGACATTGTCTGCAGTCCGGAAGTCGAGAAGATTCTCTCAACCTGCCTTTCCTGCAAGGGATGCCGCAGCGAATGTCCTTCCAACGTGGATATGACCAGGATCAAGGCCGAGCTTCTCCAGCACAAGTGGAAAGTGCAAGGCACACCGCTGAATGTCTGGATGATAGCCCGCATGGCCTGGTTCGAGAGAATGGGGCACCACGTCCGTCCTCTCTACAATTTCTTTGCGAGGTGGAAGCCTTCCGCCCGTCTTCTGAAAAAGATAGTCAAGTTCTCCAGCGAAGTTAGCATCCCGACTCTAAGCCGGTGGTCTATGCGCCAGCTCGTTGCAAGAGACCTTGCTCAAAAGAAACTCTATCTGAAGAAGCATCCGCATCTCAAGCCAGACGAGAGGCGTAAGGTTTATCTTTTCGCCGATGAATTCACCAATTATCAGGAAGCCGAGCTTGGGCATACGTTTGCTAAACTGCTGATGGATTTGGGCTACGATGTCCAGATTCCTCGCCACGTGGAAAGCGGAAGGGCCGCCATTTCAAAGGGTTGCCTGACTCTGGCCAAGAAGTTTGCCCTCAAGAATGTAAATCTTCTCGGCGACATAATCTCTGAAGACACTCCTCTTGTAGGCATTGAACCGAGCTGCATTCTCACTTTCAGGGACGAGTATCCTGATCTTGTCCCTCCTGAAATGCGAGACAAGGCCAAAGCCCTTGCCAAGAACTGCCTGCTCTATGACGAGTTCATTGTCAGGGAGATGGAGAAAGGCAACATCAAGAATTGCATGGGCTACGCATCTTGTGACATTTATCTTCACGGCCACTGTCATCAGAAATCCCTTGTTGGAATCGGCAAGACGGAACAGATGCTGAAGAAACTTCTCCCGGGCGCTACGGTTCATACAATTCCGAGCGGATGCTGCGGCATGGCCGGCAGTTTCGGCTATGAAAAGGCAACGAGAAAAACGGCCGTCAGCATAGGGTGGTCGGTTCTCTTTCCAACTGTAATGAAAGCAGCCTATGAAGATAAACGCGAGAAAGGCAGAGTATTGTATGTTGCCGCTCCGGGCACTTCCTGCCGCCAGCACATACTCCAGAATACCGGAGTCAAAGCCGTTCATCCAATAGAGATTCTGTATGAATACCTTCTCCCGTTCTAGAATTTGTTAAATTTGTGAGCAAGTAATTATAATTATCGCGATATGGAAAACCAGCCAAACAAGAGAATCCAGTTCGACAGAAGCAGCCTGGAAAGGCGCAAGGCCAAAAACAAGAAGAGCACAGTAACTTTGATAGTGCTGCTGCTTATTTTGATTGGCGTATTGATCTATCTGTCCAGGTTTGCAGCCCAGAACAAGAAGGACCAGCCTTCGACTAACACGGAAAACACATTAAAAACCAATGATATGAAAACAGTAACAGATTTCTCCCTGATAGGCAAGAACGGCCAGGAAATCAGCCTTGCAGAATACAAGGGCAAGGTTCTTCTGATAGTAAATACCGCCACAGGCTGTGGCTTCACCCCTCAGTACGAGGAACTTGAGGCAATGTACAGAAAGCTCAAGGACAAGGGCTTCGAGATTCTGGACGTGCCTTGCAACCAGTTTGGCAACCAGACTCCCGGAACTGACGAGGAGATCACCGAGTTCTGCCAGGTAAAGTTCGGCACAGACTTCCCTCAGTTCAAAAAGAGCGACGTAAACGGCGCTAACGAGCTTCCTCTCTACACCTGGCTCAAGAGCCAGAAAGGCTTCGAGGGCTTTGACGCCGACAACAAGCTCACTCCGATTCTGGAGAAGATGTTCGACGAAAACGCTCCTGGATGGAGAGAGACCAGCGACATCAAGTGGAACTTCACCAAGTTCCTGATCAACCGTAACGGTGAGGTTGTGGCCCGTTTTGAGCCTACCTGCTCTCTTGACAAGGTTGAGGCTGCCGTCACGATGCTTCTCTAGAGCTTCTGCCATTGCCCAGCTCCCTCTTTTGAAGATGAATGTAATAGAGCATCCGCTTCAGCCCTTTATCCCTGATGGCGCAAAACTCCTGGTTCTGGGGAGCTTTCCACCTCCCCGGGCCCGCTGGAGCATGGATTTTTTTTACCCTAACTTCATCAACGACTTCTGGAGAATCTGCGGCCTTGTCTTCTTCAGCGACAAGGATCACTTCATTGCAAAGGCTTCAGATGAACTCCACAATTCTAATCCTCAAGCCCCGAAACCTACGCTTCTGAAGCGCTTTGACAGAGAAAGAATCATTGCCTTCTGCCGGGAAAGGGGGATTGCTATGTTCGACACGGCTTCCGCCGTCAGACGTCTCAAAGGCAACGCTTCCGACAAGTTTCTGGAGGTTGCCCGCCCGACTGATATATCTGCCTTGCTGGCCCAGATGCCTGGCTGCAAGGCCATTGCCGTTACCGGCCAGAAAGCCCTTGAGACCTTCATCGAGGCCAACCGCCCGATATCGAACGGTGTGCCCATTAATGTAAAGGACATCAGGATAGGGGAACCTGTCGCGATAAAGATTCCAGCCGGAAAATCTTTAATGCCCGCAAACCGTGAACTCCTGCTTTTCCGTATGCCTTCTACCTCCAGGGCCTATCCCCTGTCATTGGAGAAAAAGGCTGAGTGTTATCGTAAACTCTTTGCTTATGTGTAAGAAACTTTTCATAGCCTGCATCGTCTGTCTGACAGCCCTCTCCTGCGCCACTTCACGCAATATAGAGTCGGGGACCGTGAATAATCCTCCTGAGCCTCCGGTGCCACCCGTCTTTCTGGACAAATATAGGCCTCTTGCAAACGACAAGTTAGCCGCATTTATGGAAGACTGGTATTCCTGGTCCAAGAATATCGAGTCATCCATGCCTAAGTCAGACAGCCTTACTATACTGTTTGCCAAGGTGTTCCATCATTATCAAAAAGATCTGGAGAGTGACATTAGCGAATATATCGTTCTGCCATTTGCAGTGCCGGTAATTGATAGCAGGTACGGAAGTGATACGACCTACATGTTTCCGCGCTACATGAAAACTAGCAAGAACGAGCCTGACAGGAAGGTTTTGTACATTACGCCTGACATTCATAAACGTGTTTCCAGCTTTCTTGGCAGGCTTAGACTGAATAAAGCAAGAAGATCACATCTCAAGCGTTCTCCGGTGAATGAAGGAGGAGTTTATACACTGGCTGGCTACATTCCGGTCCACGAGGGGCATTGGGGTGGTTACTGGCATCTTCAGTCAATGCCGATGGTCTATGTTATCAACATCACTCCAGAAAGGTATGAACTATCTATGCGTACAAGCTGGTGGACAGGTGAAACAGCCATAGTCGACAAAGACATGAAGACTATGACACAGGAAGATTCGTGGGTGGAATAATGGAATCTTAAAAACTTTCCCTGACAGGTCCTGAAAGCGGTCCAAGAGAGAACATCGCTTCTTCCTCTTTGTCAAGTTCAAATGTTTTCAGAATGAAGTCCTCGCATTCTTGCTGTGCGGCTGGGCCTATAAACTGGTATCCGAGAGAAAAATCACCAGTGATCTCAATGAGATTGATGTCTTCCAAGTTTTCATCCACTAATTTCCAGTAGGTTACTTCTATAAATTCGCTTAGTGGAATATCCGCTTTGCCTCCCACAGTCCCACAATCCAGATCTTGCCCGCTCGGGTCAAAATGATGAATGCTTTCCACGTTATCTCCAAAGAAATCTATCCTGTATGGATACTTGGACGAGGATGTAAAGATGTCCATAATACCCCCTCTCACAGCAAACTGATATTTCTTTGAAACATAGTCAACCTGCTGATATCCACTCATTAGAAGCGACTTTCTCAGCGATTCCATTTTTAAATGCCAGCCTGTTTCAACATGAAGTTTTTCATTGTGAAAAAGGCGGATATCAAACTGATAGTTTCTCACGGCAATTGTCACCATACCCGCATCCTCTTTGCCAAGGAAGCCCAGATAATTCCACGTCCTGTTGAACAGATTCCCTAGAGTATCCTTCCCCTCTATTACATTTTCCTCCGCGACAAATTCTTCCGGAACAGGTGCATTCCCGTCCTCTGGTTCAAATTCAGGCTTGACTTTTAGCCCTTGTCTTTCCAGTTCTTCTTCTTTTTCGGCTTCCTTTTCTGCTTTTTCCTGCTCTTCGATTTCTTTAGGACTATAGAACGCTCTGGCTGTTGCTGCTATCAAGATAGCCGCTATGATAACGATTATCCATATAATTGAAGAGAAACCGTCAATTGCTAGTATTATGCTAACCATAAAAACGAGAATTGTTTAATGTTCATTCTATAACAAACTATATCTTATAAGGTCCTCCCCATTCACCCGTAGGTTCAAAATGATACTTGTTATCAACCTTCTTGGTATAAAGATACTCATAAAGAAACCATTTATTGAAGTCTGGGTTATACGCCCACACTTCCACTTTTTCTTGATGATATCTTAGTCCCATTCTTAAAACGACTTCCCAATCGCAAATGTTTTCTCCATTGAAATTCTCTCTATATACCTGATCAATATGAGTATCAGAAACCAGCTTGTCGCCATCCCAGTATTCCAGGAATCGTCCTGATTGATTATACTTTACAATCATTATCTTAAAATGTTTTTACAAAAGATTCATAACTGTCAAACCACTGCTATACCCACCTCATCCATGAAATTACATTGGTACTTTGTCCATAGGGGCCTCGTATGTTTTCCATCATCAGAGACTGATTCCGGTCAATAATAGTGCTGATTATTTGTAGGTTATAGAGGATTTGATGAACATAGCCCTTTAAGAGGTTCTTGTTCGGATAGGACACATTTAAAGGACTATTATTAGCAGAGTTTCTTATTTCATTGGCCCTTTCAATGATACTATTAGTCTGGTTAATAGTAGAAACCAATTGTTCTTTTAAAGAGTTTGATCTTGGAGAATAACCTCCATGTATCTTGTCTACATCTTGCATATATCTTCTATATGATTTATGTGAAGCGTTATAACTTGATTTCGCTATAATAACTATTATAAGGCCTATGATTAGGATAAAAGCCATTGTAATAATAAAATCTTTTAATCGTCGATGACTCCGAATATTTTTCCTAATATATACAATGGTAAACCTACCCCAACTCCAACCGTTACTCCAATTGCTGTTAGAACACCCTTTGCTAGCTTTTTTGATATTTCCCATACTTCATCAAGAACATCCTTAACCTGCATATAAAAACTATAATGTTCTCGATAAAGCCAATTGCGTAAATTACTCTGGCTTTCTAAAGTTTGATTTAATTCGGTGGAACTTAACTCTTTAAAATAAGAGTTCAATTGATTTTTCTGATATTCTGTTAGTGCCATAATCTTATTTAAAAATTGATTTTATCCAACTCCATGTTGACTGAAGAATATAGTGAATAGCATTGAATATGTCTCTGCAAGCATAATAGAGGAAATGAGTAAAATTGTCAATGGAACGCAAAATAGCATCGTTTTCTGCTTCTGTCTGTTGGTCAAGGATCTTGATTAGTCGTTCCTTTTGTTCATCAGTAAGTGCCATATTAAAGCAATTTAAAAATGTTTTTAACTTTTTCGTATTCAGAGCTACTCTTGTCCAAAGAACTCATAGCTTCAATGCAGATATCCTCAATCTTTTGAAGATAATCTTTACCGCTCCCAATAACAGCTAGCTTTTCGGAGGTTATTGTAACTTGTTCTTTAGGAGCATCCTCTTCGGGCTCCTTTTTACATTTATCATTTTCGTTCTTTTTAATCGCGAAATACTCCTCTAAGCCAGTATCTTGCCCATAATATGTACCATCATCAGTTAAGAATCCTTCTTTACTCCATTCATATAGACATTCAACCATATATTGGTCATCGGCTATTGCCTTGTCGTTTGCCTGAATTATAAGTAGAATGACATCACACTCCTTGAGAGTATTTATATATAATGTCTTATATTTTTCATCATTCAAAATGTCTACTAGGCGAGGATTTTTTTCTTTACTGTCCTTTAATTCTTCTTCGTTAAGTCCACGTCCATAACCAGGTAAATCTGCAACTCTCATAATACTTCCATCATCAAGTGAGTATTCCTTATATCCACCATAGTTATCAGTTGTTGTACCTTCTCCGGTTCTGCTTACTCGCTCTTTTGCCCCAAAGAGGTTGTTAACGGTTGTTGACTTTCCAACGCCTGATTGTCCGATTATTGCAACATTAATTGGTTTAGCTTTTTTTGCCTGAATGACTTTTCGGAACTCGGCTTTTTGCTTATCATCAAGCTTCTCCATTACTTGAGCTATAAAATCATCAATTCCCATTTTCTTGGCTTTTGCTCGACGGGATTTAATCATTTCATCTATTTCATGGCGATTATCATCCGGCATTCCTTCCGAACAAGCAGGATCTGTTATTTCTTTAGGTTTGAATGTCGTTATTATTCCTGTACAGTGAATAATTTTATTGATTACCTGAGGAAGTCTGTAAGCTCTTAAAGCTGAAAAATATTCAATTTGTTCTTTGGAAGCACCATGCGTCCCAGAAGTTAGTTTTTCTATAATGTCATTTGCTCTAGCTTTTATCTTTTCTTCAGTCTCTGGAGTAGGTTGATTAATACTATTGTCCCATTCCCCTAGATTATCAACTTGATTAATACCAATAACAAGTTTAGGGATACCCTTAGTCCCTTTCTTAGATTTTTTTAAAGTGTCGAAAATACTCATAATAATAACAGTTTATAGATTTTTCTTTTCAGGTTATCAAGATTCCATTTTTGTAGAACTGAATAAATAGAAACAGAATTGGATGAAACTTTCTCAAACCCAGTGAGAACACATGAGATACTCTTGTAGTAATCCTCCGATTTCTCTTGTATAATAATATTGTCCCCATCTATAGTATGTAGATCTATACCATCTGGGTGCTCTTTATCTTTAAAGAGGAGATCTGCTTGGTTTATACCAAGAATTATATTTTGAGTATGAGATAAAATACCATGCTCTATTAAATCAGAATAAAAAATTTGGTCTTGCTTGTAAGCACGCCTATCTGCTTGAGAAAGACAAAGTAATACAGAGGCCTTAGCAATAAATCTATAGTAGAATTTTCGGTAAACGGAATTTGCATCCATACTCTCTGCGATTCCAGGCAAATCCACCAAATTAAAGGATACATTTTGCCCTTCAAAATTATCCAAGATATGTACCACGGCTGGAAACTTTGTGCAAGATACAACACGTCCAGTTGCTAAGTTTAAATTCCACAATGCATTAATCGTAGAAGTTTTCCCGCAACCCGTTTTGCCGGAAATAACAAGAGTGGGTATTCCTTCTTCAAAGACATAGTTATTAATAGCCAATACTAATCCATTCCAAATTTGATATTTAAGAACATCAATATTCCAATTAAGAGTATTTGAATAAGGAATGACAGATTCAATAGAGAAAGTTGAATCATATTTGTTAAATGAAGAAAACTCTGAAAAAACAATATTTGTCTTTTTTATCAAATTTGACACCGCGGCCAAGCCAACTTGCCGATTCTTTACCGTCTCCAGATTTCTCGAAGCAACAGGATTAAGAATCCAATCAGCCATACTATAAGCGATAATGAATACAACATCATCTTTTAATCTAATGGACGAAAGTACTCTATCTAGATACTGCTTTCGAATGTTAATAAGAGAATCATCGCAACCCAACACAAATACTATCACATCTGCTGACTCAAGAGTTTCTCTGATATTTGGTTTATCAATCCAATCTACTGAAGTATAATTGATTCTAGGAAGTTCTTTTACTTCAAAATCTACAACTTCTCTCCCATCAATCATTTCAGAAACCCTGAAACTTAATACTCCCTTGTTTGACTGATAGTCAACGACATTATTAGACCACAAACTTTCTATGGTAGATGTTTTGCCGGATTCAATACCACCGATAAAAACGACCTGAGGCTTCATATTAAAAACGTCTATAAATATCAACAGCTTGGCGAATATTCATTTTAGGAAGAGTGCAGACCTTAATAATGAATGACCAAAGAGCCAATTCTGCATCATTAATATCATCGTCTACTGAAATAATATACCCAAGAAATGCAGAAAGATATTTCTTTTTATCTTTAGACATCTTGTAAATAATTACAAGAGCATCGATGCATTCGGTTTTCTCTCCTTCAATTTTCAATTTATCATACTCATCCCTAGCAACATTTAAATTAGCCATTGCATCTTCAATACTTTTTATTTCCTCATGAAGAACAACCCCATCAATTTCAGCCATCATTTTGGCAACTTTATATATTGCTGTTTTTTCATTAAGACTAAAAGTTGGTAACATTTTGAATATTAAATTTGTTCCCTTGCCCCAAAGGAGGGTTTATAAAAAGAAAGTGTGGGGCTTTATTCGTTTATCTGAATGGAGGCTCTGGTAAACCTTTTGCGCAAATAAACAATACCCCACACACCGTATGATAACCGTGCAATGCACAGAATATCAGACAAGGTGATGTTTGGTTTTGCTTATCCTTGCGCAATTGAAAATTTACCAGATTTTCCATTCAAGGATACAGCGAAAACACTTTCATCTGTATGTTTGTTCCTAAGAACATCCCAAATTTAAGAAAAAGATTGGAATGTTTCAGTAGAATATAAAAGAAAAGTTGCCAACTGATTGTAAGATATTCAGTTAGCAACTTAATTTTGTGATTCGGTTGGGATTCGAACCCAAGACCCACAGCTTAGAAGGCTGTTGCTCTATCCAGCTGAGCTACCGAACCAGTCCCGTGTGTGCTACACGTTCAATGCTTTGGCATTGGGAGTGCAAATGTAGCAAAATTTCTCAATCTTCCTATTCTGGCTGAGCTTTTTTCTCTTTATTGGCCCAGGTTTCAAGGATGACAACTATCGCGATGCCCACAATTGCCATTATTATGGCGGTCAGAATCTTGGGGTCCTGGCCGTAAAGCTCGGCATATTTGGCAGGAAGGATAGGGTGGGTGACAGCCTTGTCGCCCTCGCCCATAAGGATTTGCTGCCAAGGCCAGATCTTGACCAGAGAACCGACCATAAAGCCAGTCAGAAGGGCTATGGTCTGGTTGTACCAGTGCTTGAGAAGCCAGGCAAGGAAGTGGGAGAAGGCCAGAAGGCCGGCTACCGCACCAACCAGGTAGAGAGCCAGGCGAGGAAGGTTAAGGGAGCTGATGCTGTGCATAAGATCCTCGTATTTGACCATCAGAACCAGAAGGAAACTGCCAGAGATGCCAGGCAGAATCATGCCGCAGATGCTGGCAGCACCGGCAATCAGAATGAACCACCAGGTGTCAGGAGTCTCGGTAGGAGAAGTCAGAGATACCCATACGGCAATGGCGATACCCAACGCAAGGCTTATAAAAGTGCCTATGTTCCAGACCTTTATTTCTTTGGTGACATACCAGCAGGAAACCAGAACCAGGCCAAAGAAGAAAGCCCAGGTGGCAACCGGATGGTTGTGGAGAAGGTAGAGCATAAGCTTGGCAAGGGAGAAGGCGCTTATCGCGATGCCCAGAATGATAAAAAGCAGGAACACGATGTCTGTTTCCTTGGCCCACTGCTTGAACTTGCCCTGGAACAGGAGTTTGGTGGTCCTGAAGTTGAACGACTTGAGGCTGTTTATCAGTCTTTCGAAAATGCCGGTCAGGAAGGCGATTGTGCCGCCGCTTACGCCAGGAATCACGTTAGCGGCCCCGATGCCGATGCCTTTAAGCGTCCAAAGTATGTAGTCTCTAATCTTTCCCATTGGTCGATGTTATTAATTCTTAGGGCTGTTGCCCTTGTTGTCGCGATGTCTTGACTTGTATTTTTCCCTGAGTTTCTTTTCTGCCTGGACTTCCGTAAGGCCTTTGAGAGATGCCTGGTGGTCTGGGCAGAAAATCAGTGCCTTACGGTAGAGGATCTCGGCCTGTTCCAAATTTCCCTTGAGGAAATACGTCAGGGCGAGGGATGAGATGGAGTCAGGGTTGTCCTTCTCGATCTTGCAGCAGTCTTCGAAATACTGCTGGCCCTGGTCCAGAAGGTTGCACTCTATGCAGAGGTGGCCCATGTTGAACAGGGCGTTGACATTCTTCGGGTTAAGGGCAATTGCAAAGTCAAACGCCTCGTAGGCGTGTTTGAACATGCTCTTCTTGCTGTAGATTATGCCCAGATTATGCCATACAATGTCGTTGAACGGGTCTATGTCCAGACACTTCTTGTAGAGTTCTGCCGCCTTGTCTTCGTTGCCGGTCTTTTCGGAGCAGAAAGCGTAGTCAAAGTAGAAAGAAGCCACGTTCTCGGCTTTCTCGGTCTCGTGGTGCTTTTTGTTCCAGATGGAAGTGAGCTCCCTTGTCCTGTCGAGATAGAAAAGAGCCTCGTTCCACATCTCGATCTCCATGCAGTCCTGAGCCAGGGTGTGGATGGAATCGCAGATATCCTCAGGCGACGCCTCCACTTCCATAGCCATATTGTAGTATCTGCGGGCGTTTTCCAGGTCTTTCATCCCGATATATACACGGCTGTATGACAGGTATATGTCTGAGTTAGGCGGAAAACTGTCCTTGTACTCGTCAAGAATCAGCAGGGCCTTGCCCAGTTCCTTGCCTATGATCATCGCGTCGCAGTACTTGACCAGAAGCGCAGACGAGTAGGGGTAAGCCTTGAATCCCATCTCGGCGGCCACGCGGGCCATCCTGTCGTTGAAAAGATCTATATATCTGTCCGTGATGTACTCGTACTCGTCCTCTTCAAAAGAAGGGGTTTCTTCCGGACTGAAATCCTTCAGCCGCGCCTGCTCGGCATCCAGAATTGCTTCATCAGAGAGCTGGTCCTTAGACTTTGAAACTTCTGGCGAATTGCCAATAGTGTCATCCTCAGCGATATATGGGTATTTTCTGGATACAACGGAATTCCTTTCCCTGCCTTTGTTGTACAAGGAATCGAATATGTTAAATGCCGCCCTCAGACGGTCGTTTTCTTCCCTTTCAAATTGCTGTTCTTCCCTCTCTTGTTCCATAGGGTGCAAAAATACGAATTTATTTTGAATTGATGGCGTGCCTGATAAATCGCTGATAAATAGGCATATAAGTAAATGTCTATATGTAAAAACGCATACAGTTGTTTGCTTAATACGCAGACAATCAGCATCTTGTCGGGCACGCAAAAAAAGCAGCCCTCCGCGACTGGCGGAAGGCTGCTTCAATGAATTCTATGTCTGGGATGCCTGTCAGCTGATGACAAGTCCGCCGTCTATGCAGTCTATGTTGACGGTGCTGCCCTTGGCGATCTTGCCGGCGATAATAGCCTTGGCTACGTTGTTGATAACCTCTTTCTGGAGCAGCCTTTTTATAGGCCTTGCACCGTAGGCTACATCGAAGCCCTTGTCTGCAAGGTAGTCCAGAGCCTTCTCGGTGAAGTTCAGGGTGATGTTCTGAGGTTCCAGCATCTTCTCCGCCTGGTCTATCTGGAGTTTCAGGATACCGCGGATCTCGGCCTTTCCAAGTGGACGGAACATTATGATCTCGTCTATTCGGTTGAGGAACTCAGGGCGCACGGTATGCTTCATAAGAGCCAGGACCTTCTCCTTGCACTCGTCCAGAAGCTGCTCGTTATGAGCCTGGCTGATGGTCATCTCTGCGTACTCTGCGTTGTCCTTAGGGTCTGGAATGCCGTCCCCGTCCTTGTCCGTGAACTTGACGTTGTCGAGACCTTTCATCTTGGACATATAGCTCTGGATGATGTCGCTGCCCACATTGCTGGTCATAATCAGTATGGTGTTCTTGAAGTTTACAGTGCGGCCCTTGCCGTCTGTAAGCCTTCCGTCGTCCAGAACCTGCAGCAGGATGTTGAACACGTCAGGATGGGCTTTCTCTATCTCGTCGAACAGCACTACCGAGTACGGTTTACGCCTTACGGCCTCGGTCAGCTGACCGCCTTCCTCATAGCCTACATATCCTGGAGGCGCTCCCACAAGACGTGTGGCGGCAAATCTCTCCTGGTATTCGCTCATGTCGATACGAGTCATCATGTTCTCGTCGTCGAACAGGAACTCGGCCAGAGCCTTTGCCAGTTCGGTCTTTCCCACGCCGGTGGTTCCCAGGAAAAGGAACGACCCTATAGGGCGCTTCTCGCTCTGAAGGCCGGCCCTTGAACGCCTTACGGCATCTGCGACTGCCTTGATAGCCTCGTCCTGGCCGATGACTCTCTTGTGAAGCTCTGCTTCCAGGTGGAGGAGCTTGTCCTTCTCGCTCTGCATCATCTTGGTTACAGGAATACCGGTCCATTTTGCAACCACTTCGGCGATGTCCTCAGGGCCTACCTGCTCGTCTATCAGCCGGTGGTCGTTGGCCTCTATCTTCTTGTTCAGCTCCTCGATTTCCTTCTGAAGGCCGGCAATCTTGCCGTAGCGGAGCTCGGCCACCTTGGCGTAGTCTCCGTTGCGTTCTGCGTTGTCTGCCTGGAACTTGAGGTTGTCTATCTCCTGCCTTTTGGCCTGGATGCTGTCGTAGACGGACTTTTCTTCCCTCCACTGGGTGTTGAGCACCTCAAGCTGCTTTTTCTGCTGCTCGAGATGGTTGACGATATCGGTCAGCTTAGGAGAATCGCCTTCCCTGCGGATGGCCTCCCTCTCGATTTCCAGCTGGCGGATCTTTCTCTGGAGCTCGTCAATCTCCTCCGGAACGGAGTTCATCTCCAGACGGAGCTTTGCCGCTGCTTCGTCTATAAGGTCGATGGCCTTGTCCGGGAGATGACGGTTGGTGATGTACCTGTGGCTGAGCTCGACGGCGGCTATGATGGCATCGTCCTCGATCTTTACCTTATGGTGGTTCTCGTACTTAGGCTTGAGGCCCCTGAGTATTGAAATGCTCTCTGCCGGAGAAGGCTCGTCCACCATAACCATCTGGAAACGGCGCTCCAGAGCCTTGTCCTTCTCAAAGTATTTCTGGTACTCGTCCAGAGTCGTGGAACCTACGCAGCGGAGCTCTCCACGGCTCAGGGCCGGTTTCAGAATGTTGGCGGCATCCATAGCGCCGCTTGTCTGTCCAGCACCTACAAGTGTGTGAATTTCATCTATGTAGAGTATGATTTCTCCGTCGCTCTCCACAACTTCTTTTACAACTCCCTTGAGTCTTTCCTCAAATTCTCCCTGATACTTGGCACCTGCAATCAAAGCTCCCATATCCAGAGAGTAGATTACCTTACCCTTCAGCATCTGCGCTACATCGCCGTGAACAATCCTCTGGGCGAGTCCTTCTGCGATGGCAGTCTTTCCCACTCCGGCTTCTCCCACGAGAATAGGGTTGTTCTTTGTACGGCGGCTCAGAATCTGGAGAACACGCCTGATCTCGTCGTCTCTTCCGATAACAGGATCCAGCTTGCCTTTTTCAGCCCTCTCGTTGAGGTTGATGGCATACTTCTCCAGCATCTTTCCTTGTGCCTGATTGTTGTTCATTACCATATTTATTCCTCCTTGTTTTCTTTTCTGTTTTTTCTCCGCGATGTTCTATGCAACTTGCCCGCCACTTCGTTTCCGGAGAAAAAAAGCCTCCTTATGTGCCATAATGTCAGCGTGGATGGGCCTCAGGAGGTGATTCCCCGTTTCCCATCTGCCAGAAAGTCAGCATTCAAAGACGTTGTTTGCAGGACACCATCGCCGAATAGCAAAGTCTTAATATCAGAACTAGGAATTATTTAGTATATTTGTAGATAAGTGTATTGTAAGGATAAATGACCGTAAAGAGAACATATCCGTCGCTTGAAGGGGGCAGGCTACTGCCGCTGGTGGAGAGTTTCTACACCATCCAGGGAGAGGGTTTCCATTCGGGCAAACCGGCGTTTTTCATACGTTTGGGCGGTTGTGACGTAGGTTGCAGATGGTGTGACAGCAAGGAGAGCTGGAATCCGGACCGTTTCCCGCCGGTTGATATCGAGACAATAGTCAGCCAGGCCGCCGCCACTCCGGCCAAGTCTATCGTGATAACAGGCGGCGAGCCGATGAACTACCCGCTTGATCCTCTTTGCGGCCTTCTGAAGTCTTATGGTCTGGAGATTTTCCTAGAGACCAGCGGAAGCAGTCCTATGAGCGGGCATTTCGACTGGATATGCCTCAGCCCCAAGAAGAGCAAGCCGCCAAGAGACGAGTTCTATCCTCTGGCCGACGAGCTGAAGGTTATCATAGAAGATGTTTCAGACTTTGAGTGGGCTGAACAAAACCGCCGTAAAGTGCTTGAGGTGCAGGGCCGCTGCCTTTTCTACCTTCAGCCAGAGTGGAGCAGAATGAAAACCGTTGCACCTTATATAATAGAGTATGTCAAGGAGCATCCTGAGTGGAACATTTCCATTCAGGCGCACAAGTTCCTGCATATTCCATAGAAGAATAATTGTTGAAAGAAACGTATACAAATATTAATTAACACATTATGAGATCATTGAAGTATTTCTTTGCAGCTGCTGCCTTGTTCTGCATGACAGCTGCTTATGCTCAGCCTAACGTTCCTGAAAAGGAGCAGAGGAAGGGCTTTGAGTTCACTACCGTAAAGGCTAATCCTATCACCGGTATCCGCAACCAGGGAAGCAGCGGTACTTGCTGGGCTTTCTCTACAACATCTTTCTTCGAGAGCGAGGCTATCCGCAACGGTCACGCAGACACATCGCTGAATCTTTCAGTAATGTACACAGTTACAAAGAACTACATCGAGAAGATGCGCAAGTTCATCCGCGTAGACGGTTATCTTTGCTTTGCAGAGGGTGGCTCCTTTGAGGATGTTTCACACTCATATGAGGATTACGGCGTTGTCCTGGAGAAGGATATGCCTAACCTGCTTCCAGGCGAGAAGAGAATCAACTTCCGTGAACTGACCGCTATCAGCACCGGTCTGGCCGAGGGCGCAAAGAAGGCTGGCGGAAAGGTATCGCCGAGATTTATGGAGACCTACAGGAACATTCTCGAGACCTACCTTGGTAAGTGCCCTGAGACTACTACCTACAAGGGAGTTGTTTACAGCCCTAAGGATTTCGTGACCAAGGGTCTGGGCCTGAATATGGCTGACTATGTTTCAGTTACTTCCTTCACTCACTATCCTTTCTACACCCAGTTCGCCATAGAGGTTCCGGATAACTGGAGATGGGACCTGAGCTACAACGTTACCATCGACGACCTTATCGCGATTATGGACAACGCCATTGAGAAGGGCTACACAATCGCTTGGGGTTCAGACGTAAGCGAGGTTGGCTTTACTCGTGATGGTATTGGCATTGTTCCTGACATGAAGGCTCTGGAAAGCGCAATTGGATCTGACCAGGCAAGATGGGTAGGCGGCAACAACCCTCAGGCAAGACCTCAGATCGTAGAGCCAGTTAAGGAAATGGTCATCACCCAGGAGATGCGTCAGGAAGGATATGACAACAAGAGCACCACTGACGACCACGGAATGCAGATCTTCGGTATCGCAAAGGACCAGAACGGCACCAAGTACTATATGGTGAAGAACTCTTGGGGACCTACCGGCAAGTACAAGGGAATCTGGTATGTATCAGAGGCTTTCGTAAGATACAAGACCATGAACATCCTCGTGAACAAGAACTCCATCCCTAAGGACATCCGCAAGAAGATGGGTATCTAAACAAATCTGATAATCAATCAAAAACAAACACAATATGAAGAGATTATTCATCGCAGCAGCGGCTCTGTTCCTTGGAACCGGATTGTTTGCACAGGAATTGCAGACCAGCTTCCCGTTCTATGAGTTTACCATCGTGAAGAACAACCCTGCCACCGCAGTCAAGAACCAGGCTGCTACCGGCACCTGCTGGTGCTTTGCCACCACTTCATTCCTCGAGAGCGAGGCTATCCGCAAGGGTGCTGCCGACACCTCTCTGGACATCTCCGAGATGTATACCGTAAGGCAGGAGTACCTCAGAAGGGGCGCTGACTACTATTACCGCAGAGGAAAAGGCCGCAGGGGACCTGGCGGAATCTGCCATCAGGCAACATACCAGATGGAGAAGATGGGCCTTATGCCAGAAGAAGCCTACCACGGCATCAACTATGACTCCGAGACTCACAACCACGGAAAGCTGCAGAGGGAAATCGACGACCTTCTGGACAGCGCTGTGGCCAAGAAGCAAGGCGTTCCATACGACCAGATGAACGAGATTCTGGACAAGTATCTGGGCAAGGTTCCTGATACTTTCACCTACAAGGGCAAGGAGTACACCCCATGGTCCTTCAAGGAGTCTCTGAAACTCAAGGAGAGTGACTATGTGGAGATTACAAGCTTCCTCCATCATCCTTTCTACGAGGAGTTCATCATCGAGATCCCTGACAACTGGGATATGGCCAAGTCCTACAACGTTCCTCTGGACGAGCTGGACGAGATCTGCACCAGGGCTCTGATGCACGGCTACACTGTTGCCTGGGATGCTGATATGAGCGAAATCTACTTCGCCCAGAACAAGCATCTGGCTCTGTTTACCCCTGATGTAAACCTCCGTGGAATGAAGGCCGTTGAGAAGAAGTACGAGGAGAGTCCTATCGATCCTGAAATCCGTCAGGCTATGTGGACCGACTTCACTACCTCCGACGACCACCTGATGCACATCACCGGTATCGCAAAGGACCAGGACGGCACCAAGTTCTACATCGTTAAGAACTCCTGGGGTCCGGACAACGGAGACGGCTACATCTACGTGTCCGAAAGCTACTTCAAGGCAAAGACCATCCAGATCATGGTTCCAAAGGAATCACTGAGCAAGAATGTACGCAAGAAACTTGGTATCAAGTAGGCGCGTGCCCGTTAAATCGCTGAGGATCAGCTAAATGTTTAAAGACCTGTATGTAAAAACGCATACAGGTCTTTGCTTAATGTGTTGATATACAAGCAATAATCGGGCACGGACAAGACGAGGCCTTTTGGGATGATGATCACAACATTCATTGTCGGCAAATAACGTAAACTGTTATCCTTTTATTAACTTTGCAGTACGATGGGAATCAAAAAGCACATACCAAACGCCATTACCTGCTGCAACCTGCTCTGCGGCTGTATGGCTATTTTATGTTCAACAGACCCTCTTGTCGCTCTGATCTTTGTTTTGCTGGCTGCTTTCTTCGATTTCTTTGACGGCCTGGCAGCCAGAAGTCTTAAAGCGTATTCAGCGATAGGTAAGGATCTTGATTCCCTGGCCGATATGGTGAGCTTCGGCGTAGCTCCCGCTTTTGTCGGATTAGGCTTTATGTCAAAGGTATTTACCACTTATTTTGGTGATATTTATTGGATTGCAAGATTTTTTTATAGCGAAGAACTTCCTGAGGTTAAGTCGACTAACGCGGCTCCTCTTACTGGCGGCAATTTTGCCTTGGCAATAATATGCTGGCTGATTCCTTTGCTGATTGCGGTATTTTCTGCGTTGCGTCTGGCCAAGTTCAATAACGACAAGCGCCAGACAGAGAACTTTAGGGGTTTGGCCACTCCGGCGTGCGCATTGTTATACATTTCTTTGGTTGCTATCCTTCGAATATCACTTTTATCGCGTGAATTGGAGTGGATGCATGACGGGGCTCAAAATCCAGCTTTTGACTGGATCTACTGGTTGCCTGCTATTGTTGTGCCGATGCTGTGCTGGCTGCTGGTAAGCGAGATTCCTATGTTCTCGATGAAGTTCAGGAACCTTTCCTGGGCAGATAATCGTGACAGATTTATCTTTCTTCTGATAGTGGCCGTTGAGATTGCTATGGCTTTGATAGGGGGCTACAGCTTCCCGGCCCTGCTTGTTGCAGTTATCACAACCTATATCATCATCAACCTTCTGATGCTGGCTTTCCGCAAGAAAGCAACCAGCAAATAGGGCCTGAGAACATTCGTTTCGCGGGTTGAACTCTATTTTTGCAATGCTTTTAACATAGTGTTGTTCTAGTAAAGACTGAAGAATATGAAAGCTTGGGTTTGGGTTCTGATTGTTTGCGTGGTTCTGGGAGCCATCATCGGGGCAATTGCATCAAAAAGAGATGATCCTGACTCCAGTGCCGGGGCCGGAGCGGCAACTGGTGCGTTTATGGGGCTGTCTCTCGGTGCTTCCTGCCTTTTTGAGATCCTTGTGGCAGGATTGACAATTGCGGCAGTCGTCTGGCTGTTCAATGCGCTGTTCTGATCCAGCGGGAGGAGAAGTAGTTAATTTGCTCTCCAGATGATGAAATTCTCGAATCTGTACCTGGCGCCGACTCTCGGGAAGAATTCGGTCAGGTTGCTTTCCTTGTCGTAGTAGTATCCGTAAGCCGTGCTTCCTATTAGATAGATTGCGTTGTTGCAGCCAAGATCCACCAGGGCCTGTGCAAAGTCGTGGAACGATTCCTCGGTCTCGCTCTTTACGATGAAGATTTCTCCGGCCCTTTCGCAGAGGGCTTTTCGGTAAGACTTGTTCTTTGGCTCGTTTTCAACGAGTTGACCATTGTCCACCAGCGGGTACTGGCGGAAGAAGTAACCACCTTTTTCAGTTGCTTCCTCGAAGAGAGGGGAGTTATCAGCCACGCCAACTGTAATCTTGCCGTCTATGATGCCGCAGTAGCCCTTCTTGGAAAGGCCCCAAGCCAGCGGCTCACCCTTGAGAACAAAAGCTCCCACGATTTTCTTGTTGTCGCGCCGGATATCGGCTGCGTGTGTTGCAAGTACTATACTCTTGTCGCGAGTGTCAGGCACTCCCATAAAGAGCTCAGCCGTAGCATTATGCGGTATCAGGATTGTCAGCGGAACATCGTTGATGGTCTTGGCGATTACCTCAGTATAGGCTTTGCCCGTGGTGTCGGAATAGTCGCCGAGACTGTCCAGAGCCTGTACAGGCGTGGTGTTCTCCACGATGGTGCTGTCTGAAGGTACCGGTTCAAAGACTCCAGGCACGTTTTCGGGCTCTTTGCCGCCGTAATGGAGGACAAGCAGAAGGATTCCGGCAACAGCCAGAATGCCAAGAGCAATCCATGCCGCAGCCTTCTTCCAGCCTTTGCCGGACGGTTTTTTGCCGTCAGAGCCATTTCCCGGGTCCGGACCATTGCCCGTCACCGGTTCTGTTGCTCCGATGATCCTTATCTCGCTGTCTTTTATGTTCATTTCATTTCCCATAAAATCAAGTGTTTGGGTTTACAGACTTCTCCACGAACTCCTTGAGCTGAATCAGGGCCTCGCGGGAAGCCGAAAGTTCCTTGCTCAGACCTTTGCAGTCCGACATTACAAGAACTTTCCTGGATATATCTATGTGGTAAATGTATTCCTTGTTGATAATCAGGCTCCGGCCAATTCGTATGAAAATGGAGTTTTCGCCTCCCATCTGCTGGGCTATAAGCTCCTCAATCTTGCCAAGCTGCTCGCATATCAGAGACCTTTTTCCGTCCCGGGTTGTGGCATACGAATAGTTGCCGTCTGCCTCAATGCAGACCAGGCAGTCCAGCGGGAACCTGTACAGTTCCGTTCCTTTTGATATGACCAGATGCGTTGCCACGATGCAAAAATAGCAATAATTATCGCGATGGGTATCTTCGCCCCCTTCATTTCATACAGCCCGCTTTCAGTTGGTACATTGCCACCGAAACGCACTTGACAAATATCAAGATAAATGTGAATTTCGTATAGTAAAGTAATCGGTTATACTATTCTGTATTTTATGTCGTCTATTGTATTTAATAAATTAAAAAACAGGGTTTTGTTTGTCAATATGCTTTTGATGTTATGTCTTCTGGCAGCGGCGGTTGGCTGCTCCGGGGCAAAGAAAGATACTCCGGCTGAAAACAAGACTGTCAAGCCAGGGGCAAGACACGGGAACGGAATCTATTGGTGGAAAACTGTCTTCAACCCGAACAGGAACGAGCTGGAGTTCCTGAAACAGCATTCCATAAAGAGGGTTTATGTGAAGTTTTTTGATGTGGTTCCGTATTCGGGGGAAGATGATTACATCGCGCCGGTGGCTACAGTAAGGTTTGACTCCCCGAAGCCGGATGGCGTTGAAATTGTGCCGGTGGTTTTCATTTCTACGGAAGCCGTAAGAAGAATGGCAGATATCGGCGGAGGAGCCGAGAAAATCGTGAAAAGGGTGCGTAATATGGCTTCATACAACAATCTGGGAGAGGTAAAGGAACTTCAGTTGGACTGCGACTATTCCTGGCGAGATGCCGGGGCATTTAACAATTTGTGCAATGAGGTCAGAAAGCTCATCGGCGACAGCGTTGTGTTGAGCGCCACAATCAGGGTTTCTCAACTGAAAAACACATCGTCTCTGCCGCCTGTTGACCGTGGAGTGCTAATGCTTTACAATACAGGCTCTTTCAAGAATTACTACAGCAAGAATTCCATTCTGTCCAGTGAAGACGTGGAGCTGTATCTGAAAGATTCCGGGGAATTCGGCCTGCCACTAGACTTGGCTTTCCCGGCTTACAGATGGGGGCTCTGGTTTGACGGTCTGAACACGTTCAATGCCATTCTGCATACAAGCGATTTCTCCGATACAACTCTTTACTCGGCGATAAATGGCACTAACCGCCTGTCGGTGAATAAAGATCATTTTGTAGACGGCCAGCATATCAGAAAAGGCGACAAGATTCGTCCCGAGGTATCGGACTATAATGAAATAATGAAAACCAAGAAGCTTGTTTTCAATGCCTTGAAAGACAATTGCCGCGACATTATTCTCTTCCATCTGGATTCTGCACAACTTAACCAATTCAATGCCAATGAAATCGATAGCATATACAATTGCAGCATTAACTAGCCTTTTAGCTTTAGTGTTAAGCACCCCGGCAGAGGCTTGCTGGGGGCCTTACATAAGCCCCCGAGAATACTCAATGTACCGTGGCCGGCCTGACCTTAAAAACTGGTCTACCCCGTTTGACAGGGACCATATGTGCTTCAAGTTCAATTATAATGCTGGAGCCGATGACAACTGCCTTCTATGGAAGGTGCAGACAGGGACTGATGCTTCTGTAAGTGAAATATATGAAGTAGTATACAAGTGCAGCTTGGATACATTAAGGATGATAGCCTCCGGGAAGGATCCATATAACGGCACGAATTTCTTTTCTATTCATCTTCTCAGCGACCGGGAAGCCCTGGAATTTCTGCTTCTGGCAAAAAAGTGCGAAATAACCAGGCTCAATATGTCTTCTGTATGGTTCTACCCGTCAGAAGATGATGAAGATTATTTGTCCCTTAAAGAAATCGTTGAGAAATGCAAGGCTGAAACAAATAAGGGCGGGTTATACTATAACAGGTATATATTGCAGGAAATGAGGGCTTTGATTTCTCTTCAAGAGTATGATGAGTGTGTTTCTGAGTGGAAACGCCTCAGCCCGGCAATGAATGACGACATTATCCGTCAGCTATGCTACGGATATGTTGCTGGCGCGTACGAGAGCCTGGCCGACACTCCTAATGCACTCAAGTATTACGCAAAGGCCAACGATTGCAGAAACTATAGCCGTATGGGTGGCAACACCGATGAAATGTTCAGCGAATATTCTCTTTTTCTAAGGGACGTAATAGAAGGCGATATCTATATGATTGATGACAGGTGCTGGAATAAGGATGGAACAATAACACTTGATGAATACGATGAAGGCCTCCTGAGGAAATACCTTCCTGTCTGCCAGAAGTATGCGGCGGATAAAAGCGTTCACGACACTGATTTCTGGCTTTACACGGCTTCTTACATCAGCTATCTTCTGGGAGACTCATCAAAGGCCGAATCGCTTCTTGCCAAGGCCGCCAAAAGCCGTGGTTCCCAGTTCATTAAAGACCAGATACACATTTTCAGGTTCTGGATGGAGGCCTCAAAGCCATATTCTCAGTCGTATGAGAATAATATGGCACAGCACACATCCTGGCTTATTGGTCAAATGCAAAAAGCTCTGCCTGAATCTTTGAAAGATTCCTGGGAACTTAACGGGATTCTGGATATCAGGTCTATGGCCTGGGCCTGGGATGGCGAACAGGACCTGCCGATAAAAGAATACAAGGCGGGGTATCTCAATAAGATGCTTGTCAAGATACTTCAGGCCAAGGTCTGCCCGACCCTTCTTTCTAAAGGCAAGTATTCCTCAGCGATAGCGTTTGCCAACCTTTCCAACTATGCCTTCCTTAATATGCTGGATGCTTCAGGCTCGGTAATTGGAAAAATTGGGAATCTTGAATCTGTAAGGGCCAGACGCCTTAGCGTTTCTGAGGCCGCCCGCAGTAAGGATGACAATCCTTATGCCCTGCTGCAGGATAATGGCATGGATTTCCAGACCACTTCTTTTATGATTATGGACAGCATTCAGACCAGCTATGTGATTGATTATGTGCGAAACATGGAAAAATCGCAGAGTCTGCTCTACAGAATGGCCAGGGAAAAGGGGTATTATGGCAAAGATTACCTGTATGACATAGTTGGCACCAAGCTGATAAGGGATCTTCGTTATGCTGAGGCAGAAAAGTATCTGGAATCTGTTCCTGCAAACTACCAGTTGCGCCTTAACACTAATGAATATCTTTTCCGTGCCCCTTTCTCGGCAGAGAAAGAGTCTAACCCTCCGGTTTATGACGTCAAGTACAGTTTCGCCCGGAAGATGGCTTCGCTGGAAAAGGATATCCAGAAATGCAAAGACCCTGGCCGCAAGGCTTTGCTGATGACAGAATACGCCACAGGAATGCGCAATTCTATGGGTAACTCCTGGGCTCTTGCCTTTTACGGAATACACGCTGGAGATGATACCGACACCACCTCAACACTTTTCAAAGCACAGCAGAAGGCCTTTGCAAGGGCGGAAGAACTGTATTCCCAGGCTCTCCAGATATGCGACGACGACAACATAAAGGCCTCTCTGGAGTTTTTCCATGGCAACCATTCATACGTTGTAGAGCAGTTTAAAGGCACCCAGGCGTCTGATTACATAGAATCCCACTGTGACACCTGGAAGGACTATCATTATGAAAAGCCTTCCGTCAACTGGCAGGGCAGATACCTGCAACATATGCAAAGTTTTGTACATACTTTTTGATAGGATTGTAAGCGAAGATAGGATTCGGGCATAGCATTTACCTTTGCGATGAAAATGATAACAATAACGACAAATATCGAGGAGTATATGAGAAACAAACTGTCTTCAGTAATGACACTGGCCGTTGCAACAATCTTTGCTATCAGTTCAATTAGCTGTAAATCAAGCGGCCAGAGCACAAAACATACAGGACCGGTATCTTCAGCGATGGTGGCAGATACCTTGAGGTTCAAAGACTTCAAGATTACGGACCTGAAGTTTTCCGGGGAACCGTACAGGCTTTGCGAGCAGAAACTCACTTCTGACGAGTATATGAGCAAACTCCAGCCGGAAACGCCGCGGGATTACAGGCTAGACTACAAGTTTACACCTGATGAAAAGGCCTTCTTCTTTCCTGACAAGGATATAAAGCAGACAGCTATGGTCAAAAATGTCCAGAGCATGTTCAACTACGTGACTGTAGGAAACCTGGTGAATCATGCAGTTCAGCTCTATCTCAGAAAATACAATGACAATAGCGTAAAAAGCGATGCCGAAAAGCTGAAAGAAAAGCGGAAGATAATCGCTGAGGATATGCCTAATGTGCCTGCGGATGTTCTGGAAAGAGCTATTCCTGACAAGCAGGCCCTCTCTTCGGCACAATTGCTTCTTGATGCCTATCGCGATTATGACGGTGGCCTGGAGGATGAAAATCCTATCTGGAAGTCAGTGAAAGACTACAAAGACAACTTTATCCTCTTTCCGAAATTGACGGACTATACTGTAGTCAACAACAGCGTTGATTTCTGGGAATGGTACAACAAAAAGGCCTATGTCCCCGAGTTTGACGTATTGTTCAAGATGAGAGAGCAAGATTTTTCAGAAGAGGAGGTGGCTCACTTGATGCGGGCTGTTGAACGTGAGAAAGACATAGACAGACGGGCAATTCTTGCCATTGAGCTCACATACCATGCGCCTAGTTACGGCCTTCTGTACTTGGGAGAAATCATGGAATCTGGCATTTATACAAAGTACTTGTTTGAAGTCTGGAATGTCTGGAGGGCATACTGTCAGTTCGAGTATGGTGGATGTTCTTCATTCAGCATTATTCCCGACAACTACTACAGTCAGGTCAAGGCGCTGTGCATTAATTCATTGCTTAGACATATCCAGAAGAATCCGGACGGGGATTACTCCAGGGATCTGATGGTGGCAAAGAATCTCATCATTACCGAGTGTCTCGACAGGATGGGCTCAGACTATGGCAACGAGTGCATTTCTCTTACATACTACTATCCTTTGAGCTTTATGCTTCAGCCATCTGCTCTCGGGGAGGACTTGTTCGTGGAATAAGTCAAGGTAATGCGCGAAGATATAGTTCGCATATAGAGGTTACCTTTGGGAAAAAATTGACATTAACAGAAAAATAATTTTACATACAGGAAAATGAAAGTGAAACGAATTATACCAATCATAGTATGCTGCATAGGCCTTGCGCTTCCGCTGTATTTAGCTATAATCTTTTCCGAAAAACAGTGGGATCCTCAGATTTACAGCGATGTACCCATTGCCGAGCGAGCTGACGACGCCCTTGCTTTCGCCAAGAAGAAAGGGCTCAGCGCCAATTATGCCATTTTTGTTGACTACTCCATACCCTCTGGAACACCACGCCTTTTCGTGTGGGATTTCAAGGCAGGAAAAGTAGTAAGAAAGTTTCATGTAATGCACGGAAACGGTGGTGGAAGCACGAAGCAAAAGCCGATTTTCAGTAATAAAATAGGCAGTAATTGTTCCTTGCTTGGGCGATTTGAGGTTCATAAGGATAAGCACGGAAAGAAACTAAAAAGAAGCTTTAGGATGTCAGGCTATGATTCCACAAACTCTAATGCGTTTGCTAAAGGGATAATGGTTCACCGATCCACATGGGTTGATATCTGGAGCTTTAAAAAATACATTCCTCTTCATGGACCAAGCTGCAAGGGCTGTATAACCGTTGGTTCCAGCGGCATGAACTACCTTGAGAAACTTATCAAGAGTGAGAAAAAGAACCTCCTGTTATGGAGTTATTGCAGTAAAAAGTAATTTTCTAATAATCTTCATTAACTTTATAAGCAAATAACAGGATAAAAAAGTTACCCATGACTAGAGAAGAACGACTGCAGTTCTGCAAAATCTGCCCCCACCGCACTATGGATTGGGAAAAGGGCTTGATTTGTAAGCTTACAGGCCAGCCTGCCGATTTCGAGGGAGAATGCCCTAATTTCCAGAAAGACGAGAAAGAAATAGAAACTATCGCAGAGAAGAAAAGAGAGATAGAGGAGTCTTCTTCTCTCAAAGGTTTTTTGGCTTTTTTCGTTTATTTCCTGCTGCCAGTAGGTGCTGTAAGCACTTTTATCCGTTTTGTTAGAGAATTCGACGAGGCAAATTATGTCGGGAGTAAATTGTTTTTGCTGTTTGACATAGTTTTCCTTCTGTTCTATTTGTATTTTGTGGGTTACACCATTTATGCTTTTGTAAAGAGGAAACCTGATGCTGTTTTCTTTGCCAAATGTGTTCTCGTTCTGTCATTTGTTTCCAAGCTGATATATTTGGTGGTGGCAATCTTTGCGGATGAGTCTGATATTGCTTATCCTGTTTCAACAGTAGCAATCTCTTTGGTCTGGAATGTAGCTTTCTATATCTATCTATATGTTTCAGAAGATGTTAAGGAGAGAATACCAAAGGAAACAAGAAAAGTCAGTGGCCTGAACAAGATACTGTTCATACTTTCAATAGTTCTGCCTGTTCTGTTGTTTATCGGAGGCTTCATAGAGATTTATTCAAAGGCCGTTTCCGCCAATAAGCCCGAGAATATTATAGAAGAAGTCTGTCAGCAGAGAAGGGCAAGTTTGCCGGAGAGAGTCGGTGACGACCTGACAGCGACAGACATGACTTTTGATGGTAAAAGTCTTGTGTATCATTTCGTCATAGACAGTATGAGAGCAGAGGATTACACTGCAGACCAGCTTGAGCTGATGTCATTGCTGGGGAAAGAGAGTACCTGGACAGAACTCAAGTATCTGAAGGAGAAAGATCCTGTCTACGATATCTTGGAAGAAGGCGGCTACGGGCTGGAATGGCGTTATTCCGGTGACGATGGAAAATATCTTTATACAGTTGCTTATTCTTCCGATGAACTTGCAGCCCAGCCTGAAGCCCATACTACCAGCCCTCAGACATTCAGCAAGATATTGTCTTTGTTTAACAGTGCATTGCCGATGGAATATGTCGGGGGAAGTGAGTTGAAGAAGGTTTTCCTTTCAAATGACAATCAGACAGTTCATTACGATATTCTGATAAAAGGACTTGACCGCCATACATTAGCAGGTATGACAGAATCTTACCTGACCGATTATATGAAAGAGACATTGCCATACATTTATGATGCTCCTATGCAACTGGCACGACTGAATTCTAAGAATGTGTCGTTCGACTTTACGGCAGATTGCAGTGATATCTGGAGCGTATCAGCAGTCTTTACGGGCGATGAGTTGGGCGTCGCAAAAGAATAGGGATGTATTTAGCATTGCGAAGATTCAATTCGCTGACCTGATTTATATTTGTGACTGGTTCCGGTACAGAACCGGTCACTTTGTATTAAACAGCAAATCTATATGAAACAGAAATTTATCGAAATCCTCAAGTCCACAAACCGCAAGGGTATGGAAAATGTGTTGGCAAAGCTCGAAGAATTAGGGTTCTACGAGGCTCCGGCATCCACTAAATTCCATCTTTCTTACAAAGGCGGGCTTCTGGAGCATTCAATGAATGTGTACCAGGCAGGCCTTACTCTGCGTGAGCAGGCTGTGCGCATTAATCCGGAGCTTGAGTCTCAGCTGCCGCTGGACAGCATCGCCATCTGCACGCTTCTTCACGATGTTTGCAAGACGGATATCTATAAGGAAGCAATGCATAGCCGCAAGAACGATTCCGGCTTCTGGGAGAAGTATCAGGGCTATGCTGTTGACTATGAAGCAGGAATGCCGCTTGGCCACGGCGAGAAGTCTGTCATCATGCTCCTTTCCTGGGGGCTGGAGCTCAAGCCTGAGGAGATGCTCGCCATCCGCTGGCACATGACGGCCTGGGATCTTCCGATGCAGAGCCCTGAGCACAAAAGCAGTTTAGACGCCGCCAAGAAAAAGACTCCGCTGGTTTCCCTGATTCAGCTTTCCGACGGTTTTGCAAGCGGCCTGGTTGAACGATAATCGCGATAGAAATATGTCATCAACAGCATCAGTACTTTATTCTTACGAAGCCGCTCAAGCTTATGAGCAGGAGGGGGATTTCCTGTCTGCTGCCCGCAACTACTACGAGTGCCATCTCTATTACGAGAATGCAGAACTCACTGTCGCATACGAAAACGTGCGGGAGTACGGCCTAAGCTCAATGGGCAAATACCGCCGGTGCATAAAGCTGATGAGCCAGGAAGAGAAATCCAAGATCCGTGCTGACGAGGTTGCCATGTCTTTCCTCATAGATTGGGAAGACAAGGTTAACTACCTGGATTGGGCATCGTGGCACGACAGAGGTGAACAGAACTACACCGTTACTCCCAATCCCGAAGTCGTCAAGGCCATTGAGAAGTCATTGGTATACACTGGCAAAACCTGCCCTTACTGTGGCAAACCTACGGAGCTGATAGACAGTACGGAGATCTATGGCGGCACCTCCTACGGTCCAATCTACATCTGCCGGGACTGCGGTGCATACGTTGGCTGCTACAAGGGCACTACCACTGCCCTGGGCCGGCTGGCAGACGAGAAACTCCGCCTTGCCAAGCGCCGTGCCCATCACTACCTTGACCAGCTTTGGAAAACTCCAAAGCAGAGGCTCGAAATCTACGAGTGGCTCAGCGATGAACTGCATATCCCGCAGGCCCGCACTCATGTAGGAATGTCCGACGAGGAGCAGTGCAACCGCATCGCTAACCTCTGCCGTCGCCGCCTGATAGACCGCAAAAGACGCAACCCGTTCCGCCGCTTCAAGGAATGGGATGAAAACGAAGCTACGAATAGACAGGATAATAAATAGAATCAATGAAAACAAGAAAGACTACTAAGCTTATATACAGGAAATTGGCAATCCCTTTTGTAACATTTCGCCTTGCCGATGGAACAGAAGGGACCGCATTGGTAGATACAGGAAGCGAGTCATCAGTGATTGACAAGGCATTTGTCAAGGCTCATAAGAAGCAGTTTCAAGTAGAGATAACCGACAAAAAGATTGAACAGGTAGGTATTGTCGGAAAGACTTCTGTTCATATAATCAAACTGGCTGCACCTGTTTTTTTCAAAACTTATCGTGGCCGTAAATGGTTCCGTGTTGAGGTCAAAGATGCGATGCTGTATGACCTTTCTCATATTAATCAGAACATAGCAGAGCAAGAAAAGATTGAAAATGCAGTTCAGGCAATCTTTGGCTCTGATCTTTTCAAGGCACTTCAGGCAGAAATCAACTACCTGAACAACACTCTAACAATAAATTCTGAAGAGTAATAATTAGCGAACATACCGTTCGCAGATGTGCCATATTTTTGCGGCGTCTTAAACAAAAAACGCATAGATATGACACAGCAGATTATCACTATCATTTCAGTTTTTCTTATCTCTTTCATCGCTTTTAGCGTACTGGCTTTCATCGTATTAAGGAATCGTTTCCTCTGCAGAAGAATCGTAAGGAGCTCTGTGATCTCCATCGCTGAGAATGTTGACAAAGTGGGCATTCCTTTCGTCACCGTTTCCAATGGCGAGAGGTCCTATAATATGCTCATTGATTCGGGGAGCAACATTTCTTATATCGACAGCCGTTATCTTGATAATTTCCGGGTAAAGGACTTGAATCAGACTACCAATACCGTTGGAGCCGGTGGTACAAGTCTTAACACAAGGCACTATGTAATATTTTTTGAATTCAACGGTATTAAATATAGGGACATGGCAGGAGCTATCGATCTTACAGGCGCTTTTAACCAGATCAAGGAGGAAAGCGGGATTGAGATTCATGGCATACTTGGTAACAATTTCTTCCGGTATAACCATTTTGTCATCGATTATGACAAGATGATATTCTACCGGGTTAAAGAGAAAAAGAAGAAGGGCCGCTCACCCAAAAAGAAAGATAAGCGAAAATAGAGTTCGCTTATAAGGATTTCCTTTGCACTCGCAAACCGGACGAATTAACTGAACAGAAACTTAAACAAAAAACATATGAAGAACACAAACGTAAGCACAATCGCCAGAAACAACAAAGTATTAACCACCTCAATTATCTGCTATGCCCTGTTCTGGGCAATAGTAGTTCTTGCCAGTTATAATATACTGGATGTCAAGATAATGACTATAGCCGCCGGTGCGGTGGGTCTTGTTGTCTATGGTGTGGTGCGTTTGGTAAGACGCTTGTCGATGACCAGGGTTACTCCTCTTACTCTTGAGCGGATTAAAAAGTGCCTCAAGAAGGCGGGGCTTGAGTTTTCAGAATCGAACGAGGGTCTTAGCTTTACAGTAGGAGAGGTAGGAATTCCAGTCAAATTGTCATACAATCAGGCAGAAAATAACCTTTGCCTGGTTATTGCTATGATGACTACAGGAAACGAGCAGGCAAAAGCTATATCTATGCGTGCTTGCATGGCTGTTATGGAGAATATGGCTAATGTAAGGGCCATTTTGTGCTCAGACGCCAAGGATGAGAAGAAGATTGTTGTGAAGTTTGAAGTAGGGGGAAAGGTTGCTTCTCTTGAGGCGTTCAAACAGGGTTTTGAAAGCAATGTCAAGCTCTTGATTGATGCTCAGGGTTGTTTTATGAAGGCTGGCGACGAAATCTCCAAGTCCATGAAAGAGGCCGATAGCAAGGCAAAAAAGATTGGCTTCTACAGCCCGATGAAGGAAAAAATAGATAACTTTATCAAGCAGCATCCAACGGCAACCGAGGATGAGGTCCAAAAGTATATTGACAGTATAAGATAACCGGTTATGAGTGAGAATAATGCAATAACATATACGCCCCAGCAGCAGGAGGCTCTGGACAAGATTGGCGCTTTTCTGAAGTCCGATAATCGTGTCTTCATCCTTCGCGGCTATGCCGGTACCGGTAAGACTACTCTTGTGTCACCTATACTGGAAATGGTGGACAAAATGGAATTGCATCCTCAGTTGATGGCTCCAACCGGCAGAGCCGCCAGAGTCCTTAGAGTGAAGACTGACAGAGAGGCCACTACTAAAGCGAAAATAATAATGTAGCATTTATCGGGATCGGTGTCACAACAAGGGATCTGGTAATGATTAACACATCAAATTAATATAAGTTATATAGTTTGATTAAAGCCTCTTGAAACAACACTTCAACATATCTAGTGTTGCCCTCTTGAAATAATCAGTTATCGCGAAAAATGATTTCGCATAGAGATTATATCTTTGTAAAGGTGCAGATAAAGAAGTCAACTCTCACAAAAATAATTAACTTTGTAGAACATTAGGTTCTTGACATATCGGAGCGGACTTTTGACTTTCGTCTGTCACGTTTGACAGATGTCCGTAAAATCGGATACTTCCAAAGGTTTACTCGTTACTCGAGAAGTTACACTTCTCCACAGATGTGCAAGCACATATGAGTGATGAGATATAGAGAATATAGAAGATTCTATATTCCGGATCTCTGACGAGTCCGTAGACAAAGAAAATATGCTCCGGTATGTCGCGACCTTTTATGCGAGCAGAATCCAATGACCAAAGAAGCAATTGTAGCAGCTGCAGCCAAGGTAAAGAGTACCCATGACCTTCTGACCATCTTGAATAAAATCAAGATGGACGATCTAGGTGGCAAGGGTCATCCTTTCATTATGCCCCATCTCAATTACTTCATCCATCCTGCGCGTAATAAGAAGAGTTACAAGGAGTTCCGCATCCCCAAGAAATCCGGCGGATTCCGGATGATTTCAGCGCCTAAGAATATGCTGAAGTCATTCCTTACTTATACTAATAAGCTTCTTCAGGCCTTCTATGAAGGTCCCGAGTATGTGACCGGATTCGTCCCGGAGAAATCGGTGGTTGACAACGCCGAGCGTCATGTTGGGATGAACTATGTGTTCAACACTGACCTGAAAGATTTCTTCCCCAGTATTACTAAGTCGAGGGTTTGGGCCACCTTGAAGCGTCCTCCTTTCAACTTCAATGACACAGTCGCTGATGCCATTGCTGGTATATGCTGCACGGAAATGGTTATCGATGGCGAAACGCGCTGGGTGTTGCCACAGGGCTCTCCGGCATCTCCTATCCTGACAAACATCGTGTGCCGGAATCTTGATCGCAGGCTGTACAAACTGGCCAAGAAATACAACCTGCGTTACTCTAGGTATGCTGATGACATTACATTCAGCAGCAACCGCAATGTTTTCCATAAAGATGGGGATTTCCAAAAGGAACTGGTAGAGATCATCACCGGCCAGAACTTTTCCATCAACGAGAAGAAAACGCGCGTTCAGAATAAGAACCAGCGCCAGGAAGTGACCGGGCTTGTTGTGAGCGACCGCGTTAACGTGACTCGTGAATATGTTCGCGGACTTGATAACCTTCTATATATCTGGGAAAAGCATGGCGAAGCCGATGCCTATGCTAAGTTCTTGACACACTATACACCTAAGCAGAATCTCCACTCTAACAAGCCAAATATGCAGGCAGTGATTCAGGGGAAGCTCCTTTATATGAAGATGGTCAAAGGAGCTGATAATGAGGTGTGGAGACGACTTCAACGACGGTTTAACAAGCTTTCCGGAGCGAAACCATCCACTGTAGAAGCCACACTCAAATACAAGTATACCATCGCTGACTTTGAAAAGAAGATCGGTCAGGTCCTTGCCTTCGAGCCCAACAAAGATGGCGTCATTTTCTGTTCCTTTAACCTTAACGGCAAGAAGACATCTGTAACACTCAGCCATTATGTCCGGACCAGAATATCAAACATCCTGGCTAAGAACAATGCTGCTGTACTCGAGAAGTTCAAAACCTCCTACATGCTCGTTTTCTATGAGCAGGATAATTCCTGCTTCTGGAGAATTGAACGAAAGAGAACCTGGGTAAAGACCGACCTTTCTGACCTGATTGACACAATCTCACAAGCCGTAGTATTATCTTCTTCCGTAATTCCTGAGGCACTAAATGAGCCGAGCAGTACGCTTGGGAAGTCAACTGATGAGATGCTGACCACCCTCATAGATTCTGATTTTGATTTAAAAACACTTGATGAATGGGACAAGATAAAAAGCAGCTGACTAAGCTGCTAAAGTTCGTTAAAGAGTTATATGACGATCCCGACAACAAAGAATTTGCTGCCGGGATTCAGAGTTTAATAGAGGACGCCTCAAATGCGGCACCGTATGACAAGGACAAAATCGAGGAGATTTATGAACTCTGCCTCGAAAAAAATGCAAAGGAGCAGGCAATTGGTCTATATGAAGGTTTCCCTTGCCCTAACATTATTGACGTCCTTGTAGAGGATTATGTAATTATGGAAAGATTCAGAAGAAAAGGAGATTTCTATAATTTTGGCGCACACCTCTTCTTACAGATTGAGAATATTTGCAATGTGATATGTGCTGACGAGCAATATAAAGAGATCTATACCCGCATTCTACACGCCAGTCTATCTGCATATGTTGCCAATAATGGAGATATTGCGAATCGCTACTCCGACCCTAAGAACACGACTGTCAACAGATTGATCTTCGGTGATTATGACAAAATCGATAAAGTCGAGAAAAAAGATTTGCCACCGTCCAAATTAGGGATGTACGATAAGGTCAAATGCTCTCTGTATTTTGCCGGCTTTGGTTCAAAGTTGAGGTATTCGGGCTACGGAGAATGGATATACAATACCAGCCTTATATATGACATATACGTGATAAGATGTCAGGCTGATCACAGAGGTGGTGAATTGACTGAGGGGCAGGAGAAAAGGTTGGCCACCATCCTTCCTCAGAAAAATAGGTATTACGCATTATTCTTTTCCGAGCTAATTTATTTCGTTAACAAGATCATAGAAGGAAGTGTATCTAAAGGGGAACTTGTTAAGTACGCGAGTCGTTTCAGAGAACGAGCAGAGGAATGTGCGGTGACAAGCGTATTGGCAAGTTCAATGTTCGTTAAAAATGGTGATGGCGAGGTATATGAAATCCCCAGCTTCATCTTCAAGAAAGCCGGGACGATTAACACAGGCCAAACTATCAAGGTATTCTTTAATAAACAAGGGAAGGTTGAGAGAATAGAAGTTTGATCTCATTTTCCTTTCATTAATAACATAATAACTTCAGTATCATAATGATAACCGACCAGGCATCTGCACTGCAAGCAAGCAGAAAGGACGTTGAGAATTATCTTCGAGATAATTGGTTTGGAACCGAAGTACCCTGCTTGGGAGTATTTACTACATATCCTCCCAGCTATTACTTATACGATGAATGTTGTGGTGAAATAAAAGATATTTCTACTCCTGACGGAGGGCCCCTAACTATACCTCTCGGTTTTCCATCTCCCAAACGTTTTAGAGTGAAGCGTACATGGAATCTTAACCTTGCGCCTGGCCCGGTCTGCTTCAAGATTAAATTGAATTCAGCAAGATATTGTATAGACAATCCCTTCAATTTCTATGTGGTTCCACGTTCCATTTCAAATATCAGCACGGATTTCTTAACGGCTCAACAGTATGGGCAGTATTATTCGCCTTCTACGGAGAACCAGGAACGAATTGATATTGGGAAATTCTATGACTTGGTGTTTGATGCCGACTGGCCAAAAGACAAAAATGCATTGCCATCTATGAAAAGAATAATCTTGGACGTTATCAGTTGTCCGATTTCAGGACACCAAGCTTTATTGAATTGACCTACCCTGATGTAGAAGGTTCCGGTGAGGTTATTATACCTCTTGATGGACCTATTGAAGGACTCTCGCTGAATACATATTATCAATTTAAGTGGAGGTTGGTATATGATCGCAATAATCCTCGAAAGTATAAAGTCGTTGTTGACAGGTATTCCGATTACACTAAGATTAATCCCCAAAAACAAGTCGAAGGGTTCTTTAAAAGAAGAGATAAGGCCGACAATGCGGATGATCTCACACCGATGATGAGGACTATCATCAATGAACTTACGGCAAGCAGTGATGGTACTTTCATATATGAACTTCTTCAGAATGCGAATGATTATCCTGAAGAAATCGCAATAAACGAATACACGAACGTTGACGTTGAATTTGTCTTAACTGATAACTATTTGATTTGTCGGCATAATGGCAAGTTTTTTACAGCGCGAGATATTGCTGGCGTTTGTAAAGTTGGCGACGGTTCAAAAAGCAAAAAAAAGAATGCTATCGGCTATAAGGGCATAGGTTTTAAAACAGTCTTCAGAGACCATGACTTTGTCTACATCAATACCGGTGATTATCATTTTAGATTCGAAGAAGCATTCCATCGTCCCCGTAGACGTCCATGGCAAATAATGCCAATTTGGACAGAAGACAATGAACTTGATCCGGAAATACGAGATATCGTTGTATCTGGGACTGAACGATTCCGTGTCCAGACGGTGATGAGACCCAAAGATAAGGCTATCTTGCGAGGCGGTCAGGACGTAAGGAAGAATTATCAGTCCCTTCTTCATAGTATTTTCAGAACAATTCGGGACATTATTTTCATCCCGAATATTCAATCAGTTACAGTAAGAATAGCCGGTGAAGACCCTTTTGACTGTACAAAAGAAAAAGCTGATAACTGGGCTATCTCCGAGCCATATGAGTATATTCTTACTCAGGAAGAGCAGGATGAGATTAATAAGGAGATTAGTACTTCCAATGAAATACCTCCTAAGTATGAGGATTTTGAAGATACCAAAGTTCTGTTTGCATGCGAGAAAGAAGAAAAGGTCTTGAAGCCAGTTGGAAATGCTACTGTGAATTGTTACCTCCCGACTCAGGCACAATTCGGCTTCCCTTTTTTGATGAATACAGACATGGTTCCTTCTGGTGACAGAAGTGAGCTCAAAACAAACATTAAGGTCAACGAGAAATTCGCCACTATTGCAGGAACTAAGTTCGCTGAATGGCTAAAAGATCTGCTTGTAGAAGGGTATAAGCCTTCCACGGTATTTGATCTTGTTCCGGATTTTGATAATTGTCGCCAGAATAGAGGTCATAAATATGCGGCGTTTATTACTGCCTTTGAGAATGGTTTTCACGAGGCTCTGAATAGTTTAGCTGTCGTTCCGGTAATTAAGGAGAATGAGCAGAAAGAATATATCACTCTCAAAGAAGCAGTTTATGATGCCACCGGTATTTCCGCAAAGGAAATAATGACCGATGTTGAACTGTGTAGTTTCACCGGTTTCACTGGAAGGTATTTCCCTGTTTTAGAATTACGTGAATGTGATTCTTTCAAAAAGCTCCATAGTCTTTTCAAGGATAACCCTCTCACTGTTTCACATCTCTTAGCGGCATTTAATAATGAGTCGTTTAAGACTTGGTTAACTGATGAAGATAACAACTGTAATTGGCTTCACTTTATTCTTGATTACCGCGAAAAAGGTAGCTTCGCCACATGTGCGATGTTTATCGATGAAGCAGATAAGACTCTAAAAACCTCTGAGACTCTGTATTTGGACGTTGAAAAATACAAGGATGACCTTGGTTTTTTGCATGACAAATTACATAGGTTGAATCAAAAGGAGGTAGATTACGCTCGTATTTTTGGTGACGCTGATAACCTGAAAGCATCCTTCAAATGGGCATCATTCAGTCCGAGTAAGTTTGTGAGTTCGGTTCTTCTATCTGAAGAGAATAAAGAAGAAACTATTTCAAAACTGAAGGTCAAGGAAAACTCTATAAAATTCATCCATTTCCTTGCCACGGCAGAGATAGATACGCCATTATCAACCTTTCCCATATTTGTTGATACAGGTTGTATTGATAAGGCTGAAGGTCTTCTGTATTTTAACGGAGATCTTGCTCAAATAGCAAGAAAAAAACAATTCATAAAGAAGGATTGGTTCAATGTCGTCATAGATGAATACCTCTCTACTGATAAAGATAAGGTGGTGGCCTATTTTAAGAAGAATGGTGTTAAAGACTGTACGTTCACCTCTTTATATGATGACATTATCTTGCAGGAATCACATCTTGAAGGAATCAACACGTCAATTGCTTCTTCAATAGACATAGCTCTTGATTTCTTTGAATTTCTGCGTTGGGATAAGAAAGACCTCCAAAATAAGGAAATTAAGCAGTTCCACCTGGCTGCTATAGATTCAACAGGAAAAATAGCATACGTCTCCCCGGAGGATGAATGTGTTTTCTTTGCGTCCAAAGACTTTGATATCTATGCAAATAAGCCTTGGGCAGAGGCGGGATGGATGTACTCCTTATACTCGGGATATTTTAAGAATGACACTGATGACGAAAATAGAAAATCGTTTTTGAAAGATAAGTTCGGGATCAAGGTTCTGAATCCAAGCACCTTCTTCAAACGAGTAATCAAGAAGCACCTTGATGATATCTTATCAAAAGTTTCGGCTCCAGAAAACGAAGCAGATTGCGATTCAAGGAAGGTGGCAAACTATGATTTTATATCTTTTGTTTGCAGTACCGCAAGCTCAGCTTTCGCAGACGACAGTAATCCATTTGCAGGGAAATCATATCCGTTTGTGAACAGTCAAGGGAACATTACCGAAGGTCCGTCCGGTTTTAAGAGATTCTACTTGTACTCAAAAGAAGCAGAATCTGTTCAGTCACTCGATTGGTTGCCTGACGATTATATAAGTGTTGTCTCTAATGAGTATGTTCCAGCTGGAAATCCTGCGGTATGCCTTACTGTTTTAGGTAAACTTGGTTTGGTTGAGTTTTCGCCGGAAGACTTTCTGACCAAGGTCATCACTGCAAACTTGGGAGAATCTTCTCTAAAGACCTCTTTGGGTGATAAAGAAAAGAATCTGTCGTTCCATAAGTATTTTAAAGATCACCGTAGTTTATTCTCACCGGCCGCCATCGCAGGCCTTTCAAAAGCTCCTGTGATAAACAGCAATGGAACTCTTATTCCATCAGCAGCTGGTCAGGAACTAATAAATGACGCGGTTTTAACCATTTTGGGAAATACGGCTCTTTATGTAAACTTTGAGAACGGTGGTATTGGCCTAGAGTACCAGGATGGAACTGCGGCTGACAATAAAGCGTATTGGGTAGAAGGATTAGGCGCCAAGCAGATTGATAGTGATCGTTTAGTTGAGTTATTGACTACTGGCGAGAATGATTTTACGGATGAGGCTTTAAATGTTGAATTATGGAGGCTCGTTCAAAGACTAGGAAGCAGTCTTGGGAAGTCTGATATTAAGACAATCCTTTCAAGTATTCCTGTTAAATGTAGAGAGGCTGGACAAGATGAGAGTGTCATTAAGAAACTCGAAACTGATACTCCTTGTTACATTGCGAAAGAGTATTTCGCCTCTGCTACGCACATCGAAGACGTCTTAAAGGACTATAGCCCAGAATCATTGATAATTTGCCCCGATTACATGCAAGATGGAGAGCAAGAAACAAAGGCGGCTTGGTTCAAGATGTGGGAAAAAAGTGGATTCCTGTCAAGCAATGACGATATCATTCTGCGAAGCATTCTGCCCTCTTTGGAAAGCCGTAAAGATGATATTACGCCACAGCTTATTTTTGAGAATCAGCAGCTGTTTGACCACACGCAACCAGAAGTCCTCTCTGCGCTTTCAAAACTTAATGTCAAGACTAGATCCGGGGAATATCTCCCTGTAACAGATGTTCTCTTCCTGGGAGATGGACTTACTGAGCCAATGACTTTCATCAAACTAAATGATGAGATTTCGGACGAATATAGTACTGTTCAATGTATATTCTTCAGAAGAATAGCTGAGGACGTTAATTCCATGCACCGGATTAACAGTAACATAGAATGGGCAACAAGAAAAGTTAAGCAGTACTTAGGTAACCAGGAAACAAGCATTCATGACAAATTTATTAAAGAAGTCGTTATCCTCGATGAAAGGAACCAGTTAGATCTAGATGTTTCCTATGAATCCCTTTTGCTAAAAAACAAGGAGGGGCATTTCAAACATGGTTCAGATCTCACATTAGGGACTCAATATGGTGCTGAGATTTGCGATTTTGAGAGATTCGGTATCGCTTCTTTGGATTATATTTCAGATCATTACCTTAGTCTAGGGATTAAGAAAACAACGCTCAGAGATTTCCTTTCCAGACAGGCGAAGGTTCATAGAGAGTTCCAGGAAGAAGATATTCCACTTCTGTCTGAAAATCACCGTTTCACGGTATACATTTGGTCAGAATACATAAAGACTAGGTATAGCTTTGAACGCATGAAGAAATTTGTGCAAGATGGGGTGTTAAATGATGTTGATTGCGTGCCTTGCGAAAATGAAGTCTACCTTCCGAGCGGTATCTATAGTGAGAGCCTTCAACAATATCACCGTTTTATCTCTGATGCAGACGATTGGTTTGTTCATAAGAGTATTCCTGAAAGGATTTCATTTAAAGACGGAAAAGAAGAACAGAATCCGATTTTTAGTCTTCCTCTAAAGAGTGATTTGGAGAAAAACCACTGCTATGAGGTGTTGTTGAATTCTGAGCCGGATGACTTGTACCGGACAAGTGCAGTTGCAAGGTTAATTGCTTTGAAAAAAGAAAAGGCAGTAACTAAGGAAGATATTAGTGAATATCGAGGGCGTGAAAACGCACTTTGGTTAAATGGCGAGAATGAAGTGGTAAGAATTGAAGGGCTTTATGGCATAGGAAGGGATGATAAAGATAAGTACTACCGTAGGCATTTTCAAACAGATAGTCATATAATCCACGACGAATTGCTCTCTGATTTGGATTATGAAGCGGCCTGTGAAGTTCTTGGAGTTCAAGTGTTGCATGAAAATGACTTTAAAGTAGTTACTCCAGAGCATTATGTTGACGAAACCGAGAATGTTATTTCTGTTCTGAAACGCAAGAGCATATTACTGGCGACTGCTATTGATGGCGCCCAAGATCTTAAAATGACTTGGGTTGAGAGTTATAATAAGTATAACGAAGATATCGAATCTTTGCACTTTTATCGGTGCGACAGTATAGAAATCAAGTGCACGCTGAATAACGACATCTGTCAGAGTGATGTTTTTACCAGTTATTTTGATAAAGACACCTCATCTTTCTATTACTTGTATGGCTGGCAAGATAAACTCGTTTTCGGTGGACTGGTAGAAAAACTGTGTGACAAAGAAGTTCTTTGGATACCCTGTGATGACGATTATGAAATAGTCAAGAAGATTATTGATGAAAACCTGGTTGGGAAGAGGTTGGTAAATTTTGTGAAAAAGTACTGTGCTTATTACAGCAAGGATCCTGATTTTCAAAGACTATTCTATAATGAATATCCGTCTGTTGCGGAACAGTTGGGGTGGAACGTTATCAAGGAAAGAAAGACAGAAAGTGTTCCGTACAGAGAAAAGGTTGCATTCGGTATTGATGAAGAAGAGCCAGACACTCGCGATATTACAAGAGAGTCTACATCTTCAGTAGGTAGTACGTCTGAACCTGAAGAAGACATGGACCCCACAACGGAAAGAACTAATGATAGGATTGAACATCCTGTACAGCAACCATCTACGAATGAAGCGCCTACGTCTGGAAGTCGTGATTATGCTGGATCTGGTAAAACAGAAATACTCACTGGAGGAGTTCGGGATAATGCTGCCGATGATGCGGTGACAACCGTGGACCTTTCTAATGCAGAAGAGGAAAGCGCATACCCTGAACCGGGCCTTTATGATGAATTGGGCGAGGATGAACTTATTGACGGAGAAGATGCAACAGAAGACTCTACGACTAGCATTGAAGAGGCTTCAAATAAACCTAAAGAGAATAATGCAGATACAAGTCGAGAAGTAGATGGTGTGGGAGACAAAGAACCGGAAAAACAAAGGACATTTTCTGGCGAAAGGAGCACAGGAACATCTGCCAAACGAGAAGAACGACCTGAAAAAGGAAGCGCAGCCGGAACAAGCCAGTGGCGAAGACCTAATCAATTGGGCAACGCTTGGGTATCAGAAGGGCCTTCCATTAAGCCAATTCAACTTGAACAGTCCGATTTTAGTGATGCAGAATATGAGACTCTTGCAGACCTTTTGAATGTTGACCGAGAGGAGATTGCTGACCAGAACTATCTTGCCAGAAAGCGTTTTTGGGATAGTTTACGGGCTCAAGGATTTGAGACTGAACAGGACGAAATAGACTTCATAAAAAACGATTATCGCCAAAATGGTAAGGCTAGTCGTGATATCCCTCTTCACGATGGACGATACATTCACCGCTGCAGTGCAGCTAAGGGTATCTTGTACATATCTCCTTCTATTTGGAATAAGGTAAAGAACGGGAGTTGCATTATTTGTGTTTATGCTGGTAAACGAGCAAGTAAATTCAAGTACTTCTACACCCAGGAACAGATTCTAGATTGGGTGAAGAATACTGCAATCTTTATTCAAGTTACTGGGCAAAACAAGGGAGAAATAATGGATAAGTTTTACTCCGGATCGTTAGAGTCTCGAACAGGAGATTACTATGCGATGATTCCAATAAAGACTCAAGGTGCATCTGATGTCTTCTTTACGACATCTGCTGCGGATCTGGATAATGCATCGACAGAAATTGATTGATAATGAGAAATAGTAAAGCAGAACATGTAAAAGAGTTCTTTCGCGAACAAGCAAGAGCCCAGGACCGGGACCATATGAGGAGTCGCAGATGTAAGGTCAAAGACCTGTTCAAAGATGACTTCTTAAATGTCGGTTATGCGGATCGTGTTGATGAACAACGCGGCCAAGTCGTCGTTAGATTTGATAAAGGTGGCGCTCCCAGGTTAAGGTACCTGAAGAGTTTCGTCGTCGTGCGCAAAACAGCAAGGGAGGAACTGGGAACAAATGCGCATAAATGGGAATGTACATTTGACGAGTTTATTAAAGACTCACGTTATTACACTCAGTCGTCTGATATTCAAGCAGTCTCATATACTAGAGGGGAGGCTCCTGGATATGATTATGTCTGTTGCGGTTCTGTTTCCTTGGCGATGTACGCGTCACTTAAAGATGCTCTAGCGAAAGGCCTTCATCCTATGCTGCTCATCTTTGAGAACTATCCGCCAAAGGATTTCTTCCTCAATATGTCTCGGTTTATAATGAGGAATGTAGACGACCCTTTGTTGAATTACGACAAGCCCATTGTTCTTGATGATTGGAATCCTGTCCCCCTAGAATACAATCCCGAAAACCCAACGGGGATAGCTGACACTTTGATGGCGACCCTTGAGAAGGAAAACTGCTGCATCCTTCAAGGGCCTCCCGGAACCGGGAAGAGTTACACCATTGCACAAATTATAGCATCTTATCTAAAAGAAGGGAAATCGGTCTGTAGTACTACAATGACAAATAAAGGACTTGTTGAGCTATGTTCACAGGAACCTCTTAAAGAGAGCATAGAGAGTGGGGTGGTATACAAGACCCGATTAACTGCCGATGAGAAGAAAAAAATACCTGGTGTAGAGTTTACTGATAACAAGATCTGTCCGGCCAAAGGACACCTTCTTTGTACGACAAATTATTTATTGTCCGGTGTTTTCTCTGACAAGTATCAGGGAGATGACGATGATATAGATGGAATGTTCGATCTGTTGGTAATTGAAGAAGCGTCCCAAACATTCTATACGACCATCAATGCTTTTAGGCGTCTCGGGAATCACTGCCTAATAGTTGGCGATCCACGGCAAATGCCGCCTATCGTAAGTGGGCAAAATAATCCGCTTTTGTATGTGGAAGATCAGGTCAGAGAAAGCCGTGGCCTTGAAGCCTTTGCTATAGCGGCAGGTGCAAAGAGTTTTGTGGTGACAACATCTTTCCGCCTTACCGAAAGAAGCGCAGCCTTAACAAGTATTTTCTATGGGAATACTAAACTCAAGTCCGTTCCCGTTGAGCGCCCTTTTTTTCCTGGATGTCCCGAGAATCTGTTCCCTGCACAAGGAGGCTCTCTCTTCTATTGTACGGATAACAGTTCAAACCCCATTCTCACCGAGACGGCGTCTAGGCTGATTGGGGATGTTATTAAAAACCTAGAAAACGCATGCCCGGAAGACGAAGAAAAGCGTTTTGATTTGGCAATCATCTGTCCTTTTAAAGATAGTGTTAAAGCTATTCAAAGACGATATCAAAATGCAGATAGAAAAGTCTCTTTGACAATAGAAACTGTGGACAGAGTCCAGGGCATGACCGTAGATTATTGCATTCTGTATCTACCGAGTTATTACGCAGCATTTGCATTAGAGGAACACCGTTTTAATGTTGCTACCAGCCGTTCTCGGAGTACAACCTTGATTATTTCAGACACAAATTTGTCTCAAATCTACAAATTCAAAGGTTTAGTAAAACAATATATTACTAATTGTGAGAGATTGGGGTAGTCTTCTCATTGGTTTCGCTAGTTAAAGTTATGCTTTCCCAGATATACCATTTACACAAACTATAGGACAGTGCCTTATTTACCAGATTCATTATTTTATATTATTTCTTGTGAAACAAATTGTTGCATATAATTGTATCAAGCGGAGTACTATTCTGCATAAATGCTTCTAATATCTCGAGTTATGATGTTGCATTTATCTACTCCTATGGCCTGCAGTTGATTCTGAAACCGCATCTCATCACTCCTATCGTAATAGTATACCTGCCACTGCAATTTCGTTTGATCTGCATTTGACTCAAAGATTCTTTTTAGATACGGCATGTCGAAATCATTGAAAGAGAATCCAATGCAGATAATTGTATTGATTGTTAATAGATTGTTGAAATACTCTTCGTTACGATTGATGATACCATTTACATTCTTCCCTCCTTTCGCAGCACTAACATATAATTGTTCTACAATATCCATATTAAGTGCAGTCCTATTGGGATATCTGGAAATGAAATCCTCAAACAATTCTCTCTCTGAAAAGTTATGCCCTATAATTAGATTGTCTGCTTCAACCGGGTTCTTCAAATGGCCATGCACATGAAAGACATCGGCTGGGCGGACATGATACAGATCCTCTAATACACTGGTGTAATTAAAAGTGAAGAACAATGCCCCAGCTTCTAGGTTAAATCTTCGAACATTTGGGATAGTAATAAGTTTCAGCCATTCAGCAAAGGGAATTCTTATATGGTTAGTCAAGAAGGTCAGCAAGTTAGAAGAGGCGAGGATTGTCTTATCAGATTTCATTATATACTCATAATCAAGTTTTCCAAGGTTGTTTTCAAACTGGTACCACCATTTGATACCTTCCCTATGAAGTATATCACCATAAAACCTCTGTAGTTCTTGATATAGTTTGGGCTGTTTTTCGCAAAATGACTTAAAATCCCCGTAACCAGTTTTCATATTATGTGCAAGGTCAAAGCCATTGCCAATTATGTACAATACTTTTTTCATGACATATCTTTTTAAATTGATAAATAGAGAAAACAGAATGGATTATTATCTAAATGTGAATGGTATTACACTACTATCGTTTTTTAGACAGGCTACCATTAATTTTTAGTTAAGCGGGTATCTTCTGGCTGAAATACAGCTTTGCTGGAATCTGCCTTTCAATACCCTGATGTGTTCTGTGATAATTGTAATCTTCTATAAATCTTTTTATTCCGTTAAATAAATCAGTCCCGTTCTCTTCCGGGTTTATGTAAATATACTCGTATTTTATCGTTTTCCAAAATCTTTCAATCCAGATATTGTCCTTCGCCCTTCCCCTGCCGTCCATACTAGCCTGCATTTCAGGGTATTTGGCACATTCTGCCATCCAGTCCTTGCAAGTGAACTGACCTCCCTGGTCCGAATTTATAATCTCAGGAGCACCATATTTTGATGTGGCCGTCCTAAGAACCGAGATGCAGTTGGAGGCGTCGAGACTGTTATGCAGTTCCCATCCGACAATGAATCTGGAGAAGACATCTATTATGGCAGTCATGTACAGGAAGCCTTTCTTCACATAGGTATATAGGTAATGTCTATGCACCATACTTGATTCCTGTGTGTAATGTCCAGATGCCGCAGCAAATAGGGCTTGAGATAGATTGCCTTTCCAAGACGGCTGAGTGTCTTCATTGGGCAGACAGCCTCTATCCCCATTTTTCTCATCAGACGTCTTACACGCCTTTCTCCGACCTTGTAGTTATGAAGCCTAAGATAATCCGTCATGCCAAGGACGCCTTTTGCCGGATACTCAAGATGGGCAGTGTCTATCTCACGCATAATTTCCACATTCTCTGCGCTTTCCCCTTTGGTGACATAATAACGGACACCTCGGCTAAAGCCCAAAATCTGACATTGCTTCGAGATGCTGATCTTGCTGTGGGGATTGATTAATCCAACTGTAGCTCCAAATCACCGATTTTCCGGAGATACCTGTCCCGATCTTTCTCTAATGCAGAATCACTAGTCTTGGGCGTCTCGAAAGCAGCTGCGGAATTTTCCAGAAACTCCTTCTTCCAGCGGCTGATCATCACTGGTGATACACCATACTTGGCTGAGATTTCATTGAGTGTTGCCCGTTCCCTGATTGCCTCAATTGCCACCTGAGCCTTGAATTTTGAATCGAATGTGCGTCTTGTACGTTTCATAGCGCCAATGTATTAAAATTTAACTTAGGCACCTGTTCAAATTTATGGCAGTAGTATACCTCCAATCCTTCTTCTCGTTGGCCTCGGCAAGCGTAGATTTTGGCATCACCTTGATACCGGATCTGTAGAGGTCTCCACAGAGGTTAAGTGTAGTCTCAATATCTCTCAGACCAGATCGGTCGGTAAACTGAGCAAAGCTCATAACCATAAACTGGTCACGGCAACTGAACTTGATGGCGTGACGGTCGCCCTTGTAGCGGTCGACAGACTTCTGGAACTCATATTCGTTGAAGAGAGACATAATTTGTGCGAAGATTGTTTTTCCTTTATTCATGACTTGCGGATGGCGTCTTGATGCCTACCGCAAAATTACCGAAGTTCTAATCGAAAAATTTTCCGAGCCTTGTAAGTTATCAAAATTAAATAAATTAAAACCTATCGGAGATTATTTCTCCGGACACTAGTGGTACCATTTATTATTTGATAGTCTTTTAATTTCAGAATCTTTGTTGTATATTATATTCTTAAGGTTTTTGTTATCAGATTCAAGACTAATTATTCTATTGGATAAAGATTCGTTTTCCATAGTTAACTGAGATAACTTTATACTATTTGCGGTATGTTTTGCATACTTGAAATTCTTTATTTCTTTGACTTTTAGTAGTTTATTTACAGGTATTATCTCCAAACTATGTCTAAGATCATTAAGTTTTATTTCATTTTGCTCATTTCTGAGAGATCTATAGTACGATATAAGGATTTCTATATAAATATCTTTGCTTATAATTAGTGCTTCTGTGAATGCAATTATTTCGTTCTTTGTAGAACCATATTTAAGATCTACATTGATGTTGCTTAAGTAACTAACAAAATCAACAAATGCTCGATTAACATCATTTTTTGAATATGAGCCAAGTTTTGTAATAGTATTTTTGTTCTTTAAGGTTATGTTGATAAGATTTTTATTCTCATTAAACGAATAAGACACAATATTGGTAGTTCTAAAATGATTTAAGTGGTAATAAATTGATCTAATCGAAGACAGGCAAATCTTATCATTAAAACTGGTAACAAGTCTAGAAATAGAGCTTCTTAATGCTTTAAAGACCCACCGAATTTTTAATGCAGTATTATCATCACTTGTTTGTTTGTTCAAATACTTGCTTACTAAAATGCAATGTTCTGGTTTGTCTTTTGGAATAAGTATGCTAGAGTGTTTTATAAAATAATCTTCTGTCAATAAATTCTTGTTTAATAATCCATACATAGATCGTGCTTGATTCTTGCTTATGAATGCATTGCTTTCCTTCCCGTTAGGATAAAGAATATATGGTATTATTATTCCATTCTCTAGGCGGTATTTAACTTGTGATTTTGTTATTGATTGGAATTCTTTTACTGGTAAAATGAGAGGATTATTGTCTGAGAATGATAATATCTGCTTAAAACGATTTTGTAGAGATTGTGTTAACTTGCAATCACCTTTTACCATTTTTATAAAAGCAATTTTGCCTTCGATGGATTTCGGAACGTTTATGATAGTTGAAACTTTATTTGCTTTTAGATTGTGATGTTTAAGGTAGTTAATGAAAGCTCGTTTTTCTCCGTAACGTTCCCATATGTAAAGAATATTATCTAAATCTTTTAATAATTCTCTAGTCACATTGACTTTTTCATTGACAACAAGTCCGGTGGCTTCTTGTCTTTCCTTTCTTTTTTGCAATCTAGTTTTTGCCGAATTTATTGAGAAATGTTCTTGAGAAATTATTTTTTTAACCATTTCTATGAACTTTCCTTTAGCTTGAAAGGCATTGTAGTTGCTGCTAAATGTTAAATCATCCGCATATCTTGAATAATGAACATTGTGCTGTTTCGATAGTTTATAAAGCCTTCTGTCTAAATTATGGCAAACAAAATTGCTTAAGATAGGGGAACATGGGGATCCTTGGGGTAGGGCATATTTGTTTTGACCATTTTCTAATACTTCCGTGCAACATAAACCTGCTATAGCATTAGATATATTTTGAGGAAACAAAAACGGTTTTGTATTTAAGCATCCCCATATTCTTGCTTGCGATATACTTGGAAAGAAATCCTTAATGTCAATATTAAAGACATAATTTCTTTTGGTGTGAATTCTGCATTATCTGTTATTGACTTCCCTGGAATAAAGCCTGTTACAAAAGGAGGTTCGTCATAAAAAGCTTGAAGTAATTTATTAGTATAAGTTAAAAGAGATTTGAGAATTCGATTTGGAGCATAGATATGTCGAATACCGCCGGATTTTTTTGGAATTGTAAAGGTTTTGTAATTATTCTTGTTGCGTTTGGGATTTATGAAATAGTTTAATTGAGGCATTGTAAATGGATGCCCTTTAGTTCCAAGCTCATCTAGTTTTATTTTATTAAGCAGTACTAATAAATCGTGTAGGGTTTGGATGTTTCGCGCTTCAGATAGAATAGTTTCTTTTGTCATATCTATTAATGATAGTTCAGACATACCGCAACTATTTTCTTTGTATGCGTACTCTTGTAAAGAGTACGGCCCTTTCTATCAAAGAAAGGCAGATGAGAGGTGTTGTCACACTGTTTTCCCGACAGGGAATACTAACAAAACAACATCTAACCCTTTGATGGCTGGAAAGCCTGGGATATCTGCCAAGCATGGCAGACATAAGTCAAAACAATGTTGCGGTATGTCAATGAACTAAAGTATTACAAATATAATAAATTTCTTTCAAATCAGGTGTAAATTTAATACTGAATAGCGAATGACTATTTCGCTATTATTAACTAATCGTTAATCTACATATCTTATCTGTAACCGAACTTATTATTATTTGACATACGGAATACTATCTAAATACGAATTATTAGTGTGGAAAATATAGATTTCTAACTACGATAGTCCCATCATCTCCCGCTATTAGTATTCTTTTATTGTCATCCGAAAAAGAACAGGTTGCGACATTTTCTTTGGAGTGTGCAACTCCAGGAATACCTCCTACGGCTAAATCATCAATCGTTGGGAAAACCTGTTTAAGTGATTGAGTCTCATAAATATATACGGAAGTGGATTCCTGATGACCAAAACCAACAGGGTTTGAGTTATAAGACTTGTAACCTTGGTTCGATAGAGCGAAATATTTTCCGTCTGGACTAAATGCTAAAAAATTTTTTGTTTTAATTACATTCCACCTATTTGTATTTCCATTCATTAATAGGGGGCTCGTGTCCCATAGTAAAGTATTTGGATTGCTAGTATATGCAGCGGCTAATCCTTTAATCGAGAAGGCCGATACCCATACTGCATTGGTTGCTGTTTCTCTTATTACTAATCTTCTTGAAATTAAATCATATACAAGAAACAAACCTTCTACTGTATCTCCTTTCCAAATAGTATTATATGGGAAGCGGCCCGCGATGGCTACATATTTGTTATCAAATGAAAATGAAACATAATTTAAAAACCATAGGCATGGGCCTAGTTCTATCTCATCTACAATTAGATTAGTGTTAGTGTCTCTAATGATAGCAAATCCTCTTTTTTCAATAATGAAAGCAGAAAACTCATTAATATTAATTATAGAAATATTTGGATACTCACTTTCAAATGAACAAAAATACAATATATGATCTTTAACAAATGAGATCCGTTGTTCAATAATATCTTTGGTAACATTATTTGGTTTAATAACATCGAGGCGCTTTCTTAGTGTAAGACACTCGTCATTAGTTATTTTAGAATTGTTGATAAGATTTATTGTTGTTTTATCTTTATATGAATATTTTAGAAATAGAGAAGTGAACTCCAATCGATGCTTTATGAATAATGAGTTTTTGTCAAAAAGCCTATTGGCAAAAAAGGTTTTATTCTTTTCAATAAAATCCTTTCTCTTTCGTATTATATTTTCTTTCTCTATTTGTGCTGTGATACTGTTAAAATCAAAATCATTTTTGATCGCAGCTGCCTCAGAGTTATCTATGTATTTATTAGTTATGCAGTTATAGTACTTTATATATTTGTTCACATCACAATCTGCATAAAGCTGCCCATTTGGACTGATAAAAACATATTCATTAATGTTATTACCTTCAATAAACTGCTTTGTGACAGGATCTATTATTCGCGGAAGCTTATTGTTGTCAATAATAAAAGAAGGTCTATATCCATTTTTGTGTTTGATAAAATGAAGATTTGGGAAACGTCCTAATGTTTCTCCATTTAAGTCAAACATAATCATCTGATTATTGCGCTCATGCAAAATACTACTCCCATCGCTTGAAAAATATACATTCTTAAAGGTGGTTTTGTCATATACTTTTTTTAGGATGTCCTCTTTTATGAAACTATTTGGTGTGTTATTGTTTGTGTTGATAATTAGCTTTAAGCCTATAAACATGTTTGTAGTGTGGTTGTACGCAATAGAATACGTTTTATTGAGAGAAGTTGTTTTTAAGGAAAGATGATTCTCTTGGCAATATTCGTTGATAATACTCAAATTAGTTTTCTTAAGTGATAAATTCCCATTAATACTTGATAAAACAGAGTATTCGTCATTATCATTATCATATAATACACCTTTTTCGTTGAAAGATGATAGATTGATTTCTCCTTTTTTCAAAAAGAATTTTCCTCCATTCTGATTGTAATAATAAATAGCTTTCTCACCATTTGTGTTTTCTTCAATTAAAATAATATTATTGTATCTATAAATCTTGTCAGATATAGTGGCTATTACTCTGTTATTGCGAATGATAATTGCTGGTTCTCCTAATATATACAATAATTTTCCGCTAATTAAATAATTAAAATACCTGCTAATCTCTATATGTTTGTTATTGCCTAATAGTAGATAGGGGTTGTTTTTCCCCTCTTCACGGACTATATAGCAGGAATTGTGGTTGAAAATGAAAGCCTGCTCTATGGTAAATGATCTCTCTCTTCCATCGTTATGATTATCTTTTGATGAAAGAATATCTTTTATTTCGGCTATTGTTATTCTTTTTTTTATAGACCTACTTGCGACATTATATATTAGATAGTTCTCTTCGCATTTCAATAATATATTATTGTTGTATGTAAAAGATACAAAAGAATAATTCTTTATTAATTCTGTGGAGCAAATGTCTAACGAACAAATGATTTGAGGTGCAGATAAATCCCATAACTTAATTATGTTTTGATTATAAGATACTAATTGTTTTTCATCATTATTAAGGACATATTTTTCACATTCTTCAATTGTTTCTTTAAAGTTTTTGTTCAGATCAATTATAGTTAGCTTTTGAAATGACTGGCTGCTGGATTCCTTTAAAATGATGCACGCATCTGATATATAAATGTACTTTGAATACAACGCTACAGGTACTTTTCTCCTTAAATCATATAATGTGTACTCTGAGCGATAACTATCATTAGAAAACTCAAATAGCAAGTAGTTCCGATTGACATATATAACTTGTTTGGGAGATATATACTCGTAATACTCTTCTTTTGTCTCACGGTTATAGAAATATGTGCGATCTTTCATTACTATCAGGCACCATGGAGTATCATCAAAAACGAAACTATTTTTATATTGACTACCTCCAAATTTTTATGCATCTTTAACTTCTATTACTGTATTAATAGATGTACCCTCGATTTCTACTTTGTATTTTCCTGGTTTTGAGAAATGTCTGCAATAAGCGCCCTTACATTTAATTCTTTCGAAATGTTTAGAGGCTTCTGCTCCCAAGTGTCTGATTGTCAGAAAAGTTATAGTATCGGGCCTTGTGAATATAAAGTATTTGCTATTTAAGAATCCTGTTTGTGGGTGAACGGATAATTCCTTTTCCATAATGATAATATCAAAAATCTAATTTGGTAATCAAATAATTAAAACCGATTTACAGAGTCTTCAATTCTGAATGAAGAATGACAGCAATTGAAATCTTTAACAAATATAGCTAGAATTAATTCATTCCTTTCCGTACATCTGATGCATTTCCTAGGATATTTAATAATTCCACACGTTCATTTTCCGGACTCAACAGTATCAGATTTGGGGTATAACTCAGAATTAATCTTCGCATCTCAGGATTGGGGATGACGTGGAGCTTGTAGAAATAAAGAAAGCCATGATTGGCGATGGTTGGGTATTGTTCTCTGAGTTTGGCAAGGGCGGTTTCGTCTTTGATTTCAGTCTGGCTGGAATGCATAGGCTTGGTTTCTATGTAGTTGCGGCAGGTTTCGTTGGCGGCAAGGATGATGTCCTGGGCAGGGATGTCGTCATAGCGGGTGATGCCGATGCAGTCTTCGTAGTACTCGTCAAGGTTGTCGGCGCACTCGATGTATTCGTAGAGGCGGTCTTCGGGTTTGGCGGATTTTGAGGATTGGGCCAGTTTAGCGGGCTTGACAAGCGGCTTTACTTCCTGGATGCGGTCCAGGGGGAGGTTGAGGTAGAAGCCTTTTACATACTGCCTGTCTTCTGTGTTGATGATGGTGCAGACCAGGAACCAGCGGTTGTTGTACTGGCGGAGCTGGTAGGGGGCGACAGGGTATTTGCGCTGAGGTTTGCCGAACGGCTGGTAGGTCACCTCGATTATCTGCTTGTCGGAAATGTGGGTGTAGAGTGTGCCCAGGAGGTTGGAGTTCTTCAGATAGGGATTGGAGTCGAAGACGATGATCTTGTTTTTAGGGGCATTGTTTTCTTCGGCGATAGGGGTTATAGCCGCCATTTGCTTGCTTGCACCGAAAGCGGACGGGTCGTTGAGCTTAGCCTGAAGGTCTTCCAGCCACTCGAAGTTGTCGAGGCCGGAGAACTGCCCGAGGGTGTTAAGGACCTCTTTGAGAAGCTTCTTCTCGTCCTCCTTGAGAGGGGGGGAGAAAAGAGAGCGGGTCTGGTCCGCATAACGGTAGACCGGTGCGCCGTCGCGAGTGTCGGAAGAGTCTATCTCCATACTGAAAGGGCTGTCCTGGAGGTCCAGAAGGTCTTTCTGGATGACTCTTTTGCCGCTTTTGATCTGTTTCTGGTAGTCGTCTCCTTCTCCGCCAATTTTAGGGAAACCGGCATCTTCCAGGCCTTCATTAACCTTGTTGAGAAGGTCGAGGCAGGTGTAGTTGTGGTGTCGGTCGCTGAGGAGCTTGTCGAGAATTGTGTATCTGATGAGGGCGTTTTTGTTTGTAGGCATATCGTTTCTTATTACTTGCTAAAACAAATTTAAACAATTATCGCGAATAGTATGTTCGCGGATACTGGTTTATTTGCTAGCGGGTGGTGTGATGCAAGCTGTTTATTATTTATGAACGAGTTTTAGCTGTTGTTTGGGCAAAGGAACATAGAATTCGCATTCCGATAGTATTATTGCAAGGCTTGTGAGAGTTGCGTTTGACAGGCCGAGTTTGTAAATTTAAATTGTGATAATAGAAATAGAAAGATTATGAAATATGATCCGAAAGAATCTGTCGGCAAATGGGATAGCGGGCAGAAAGAGATATTAATGAAGGTGCTGGAACTCAGCGATAGCGATCTGGAGAATACGCGGATGTGGAGCAAGTGGCTCAAGTATTTTTTCCGCGATGCGGTCTTCGCTGATTATGACGTGAGAAAAATAAGCTTGGAAGAGTGGCTGAAAGGCGCTGAGGAAGAGTTTAATGAGAATGACTGGAAAGACGGTGACCATCCGTTTTCTCTGGACCGGGCGTTTTTGCTGAAGAAGTATTATGACGATGTGCGCCATAACCGTTTAATGACATTTCTTGTATGCCAGGCTAAAGAGGATAAGGTTGAGCAGATTCTGAAGACAACTCCGGGAGTAGGCCCGGATGAAGTCAATCCCCAGTCATACAACGAGAGGGTTGAGCAGATAAGGTCCGGACATGAGATTTCAGGGAAAATCGCCAAGGATTCTATCGGATATCTCAAATGGCTCATTTCCAAGAGCGGCGAAGATGTGAAGGAGCGTGCGTTCAAGCAGTATCAGTTACTTCAGATGGGGCTTTTCTGGCTTGAACTTCTTAATCTCAGCGTTGTGAATATTGATTCTGAAAATGATCCGCCGAAGATGTTTTATATGGGACCTGGTACAAAGGAGGATATGCTAAATTATAGGAAGGTGGCCTTTTCTTCAAGTTCTGAGGACAAGACTGAGGCTCAGAAGGCGGAGGATAGAGCAAAGGACCTCGAATTGTACGCAAAACTGCTTCATAAGAGATTGACTCGTCAGGAAATAGAAACGGCCCTGAGGTTCATTTACGACGATTGTCAAGATAAAGAGGTCTTGCGCGCTGCGTACAGGTTTTTGCACGAGAATGCTTCACTGAGTGTCTTTTTGTACTGGTATCGGCTTCGGAGAGAGCTCAAGATTCTGGATTTTGCCGAATAAGGAGGGAAATAGATATGTATGATATTTATCACGACAAGAATATAGATGTCAGATGTATTGATGTCATTAACGGCATGAAGGTTTTGTTGCCGTTGAAGCTGAATTTCAGCAATGTGGAGTTTGCCGGGTTTGAGGTGGATGATCCAGGAAAGTACGATGAGGATGAGAAATCCTATTGTTGCGGATGGAAATTTACGCTCAGGACGTATATATGGACAGATTATGAGGAAAGAAATGGCGCTTTGGACCGGTTGCACGAGGGTGAAGCGTTAAATGGTCTTGAGTGGGATAAATTGGAGAAGGAGAATCGGCGAACCGTCAGGCGCAAGTATGAGGTATGCTGGCAGTTCTGCGATAGATGGGGGAATCAACGATCATATAGTCTCAATTGTTTTAGCCTTCAAGGGCCGTTGAACTTGGAGTTAGTAGATTATGGATTGTTCCAGAAATGCGTTTTCCGGATCCTTCTGGTCCCGAGTGACGGTTGGTTCCCCGGTATGGTTCAATGGGGAGATTATTATGAGTTTCCCGACGAAAAAAGTGACAAGAAAGAAGACCGCCGGGTTAGATCTCTGTTTGAGTTTCGTCAGCCTGATCTTATAAGAGTAAAGTCATATCGTCTTATTGGCGAAGAGGAACTGACATGCGAAGAAGACGAAGATGACTCGGATTTTGACGAGGACTCGAATTGAAAAAGGGATGAGTAAAGCTACTATTAGTTGTGGCTGACTAGCTTTATTGGCTTGTTTGAATTCGTTCAGCCGGACCTGCTGCGGGTAAAGTCATACCGCTTCCTCGGCGAAGAGAAAGCGGTGTTTGATGACGAATAGAACAGGCTGGATTTTAGCCGCTTGCCGCTGCTTAATCGATGGCCTTTATATCAATATGCTCGTATTCTTTGTCCAGGATTATCATCAGGACCGGGCGGATGGTGTAGGAGATGTCTGCGCCCTGTTTTACGGTATAGTGGAATACCAGCTTGCCGTCGTAGTGGTTAAGCAGTAAGCCTGGAACAAGGGTGGTTTCTTTCTGGACAGGGCCGGTTTCTATCGCATAAACGAACTGCTTCTCGAAGTCGATTTCAGTCGGTTTGCCGTTTTCTCCCATAGTGGTGGCCATTCCGAAGATCTGGTTGAAGGTCTCCTGGTCTGTGATTTTATGGTTCTCAGGTAATACAGCGCCGTTTTTGATGAAATAATTCTCAGCGACTGTATATTTTACCTCTGATGGTTTTCCCAGTATCGCTTCTTCCGGATTGGCTTCGTTTCGATTCTGGTTCTGCTTGCAGGAGGAAAGAAGGGTCATGGCTGCTATTATCGCGATGGAGAGTGTTGAAGCCTTGATGACGGTGGTAAATAAGTGAGAAGTTTTCATTGTTGTTATGTGGTATAGTTTATTGTTTGTTCTTGGTGTTCAGGATTTGATATGAGACCGTGCGAGGTCTAGCGGATGAAGTTGGTAGGGGTCCACTCTTCGCCTTCAGGAATGCCTGGGGCTGGTTGACCTCCGGTCTTTTTTAGCAGCCAGGCCAGGTTATTGCCAATGGCTCTCATTGTCTGCATACCTTCTGCGTCCTGGGTGGTTTCTCCCGGATTCATTCCGTAGGCGATGCCCCAGTACTGGGAAGTGATTATTGGCATGTTGAGCATCTGGAACGGCAGATTCATGGCTTCGTAAGCAGCTGTTGCTCCGCCTCTTCTGCAAACGGCAATAGCTGCCGCCGGTTTTCCTGCCACGTTGGCGCTGCAGGAGAAGAAAGCTCTCTGCAATACGGCAAGCAGGGCGCCGTTAGGCTGTCCGTAATAGACAGGGGAGCCGATAACGATGGCGTCGGAGTCTTTGAACTTTTCGCTTATGCGGTTGCAGATATCGTCGTCAAAAGCGCACCGGCCAGGGTTTTCAAAGCATTTGCCACAGGCTATGCAGCCTCTGACGGGTTTGTTCCCGATCCAAACGGTTTCTGTTTCTATGCCTTGGGCGTTGAGGGTCTTGGCAACTTCTGCCAACGCTATGGATGTGTTTCCGCTTTTGTGCGGGCTTCCGTTAATAAGCAGGGCTTTCATTTTGATTGATATAGTTGTGTTATTAAACTCGAATGTGTTATTTGCTTTTTTGCTCTTGCTGCTCAAGAACCTTTACGAAGGACCCCGGGAGGAGGATGTTGTCAACAAGCATTGCAACCTTGAAAAGCGGGGCGATTTCTTTGTCCGTGAAACCTGCTATGCCGCATCCGATACGGGTTACTAGGAAGGTGAGTTCAGGGTGTTGCATTGCGTAGGCAATAAACTGGTCTACATAAGGTTTGATGGTTTCAACCCCGCCTTGCATCGTCGGAATTGCGTAGGTCTGCCCGAAGTGTCCGACGCCTTCTCCCCAGACTGCTCCGAACTTCTCGTAGGCTGTTCTGGCTGCTCCGCCACCGTGTGCTCCTCTGAGGTTGCTGCCGAATACGAACACCTCGTTTGGCTTAAGCTCAAAGATGGAGTTAGGGGTGCAGCGCTTGCTGCGAGGCTTTGCGGCTTTTTCTCCTTTGTCTGCAGCAGGGGCGGGGGTGCGCACTTTGTGAGGCATCTGGAAAGGTATCTCCATCGATAGCTCCATAAAGCCGGCATATTCTCCCTTGTCGTACCACGGAGTCTGGAAGATGAGCTTTTTCACCCCGTTTTTCTCGATGGTGTAGGCGTTGTTCCTCGGGTGGACCAGAAGGTCTGCCAGAAGGGTCTTGGCAGGCTCCGGATGGCAGTCCAGGACGTTCTTTCCGATAATGTCCGGCATTCCGGGCTTGAGGAAGGTCTTTCTGGACTTCTGGTTCATATATACGATTTCGCCGTCTTTCTTGCATACGGTTACGGCAAAGTCCGCTTCTTCGATGTAGTTCTTGTTGCTTTTCATGGCGAGTCTTAGGTGGTTTTCAAAACACTCAAATTTAGTTTTATTTTTCAAGCATTGCAAAACATCTTTTGGGTAAAATTGTTAAATTCGCACACTATAAAGCGGACACGGATACGAGGCCAATTACCTATATGTTCATGTTTTCAATCCGGCCCCAGTGCGTTACCTGATTTGATCAAAACATTATAAATTATATTAAAAACCATTGATAATGAAGAAAATAGACTACCTATCCCCTAGGATGGAAATTTTCAGGGTTGAAACCGGGCGTATCGTGATGACGAGCGTCGACCCTGAAAGAGACGATTACGGAACAGGCGATGATTTTACCGCCCCAGGCGAAGATATCTTCGATTAGTTTTCCACTTATTAAAACTTTTGACAATATGAAAAGACTTTATAGACTCTGTGCCACCGCGGTGACGATAGCTGCCATGGCACTTGTTTGCTCCTGCGAAAAGGAAAATGGCCCTGTTGAGGGTACAGATGAGCTCCCTATCGAGGTTGGAACCAGCCATGTTTATTCCGTATCTATCAAAACGACAGACAGGACAGTCTCCACCAAAGGACTCGAAATGATAGGAAACACCCTTAATGCCAAATGGAAAAATGGCGAAAAGGTGAAGGTGTTCGGCACAACGTTTGACGGAAGTGCGTATAACCCTTCAGGATCTGTTTCTCTTGGTACTTTAACGGCTGTGGAATCCAATGGAGCCGTCGTTCTCACTGGAGATCTGGACTTCGCCGCCTATGACGCTGAAATCGCATCTTGGAATATCGATGGCGTCACTGACATAGAATCATTGTTGGCCAAAGGAGTATCTCCGCAGATTTATCTTTTTTATCCCGACTATCCATTCTCTTTCAACGGCCAGAATGGTGAATTCGATTTTCTGTCGTTTCGTTTTGACAAGGCCTGGGCAAGGATGTTCATCCAAGCTATAGACAAAGTTAGCGGTACGGTTACACTAGTGAATGTCAAAGGCAAGGAACAAGCCTCTTTCTATAACCCTGCAAGCATTTTCAAATTCACTTTCAAGGACAGAGACAACAACGATATTATCCCTAAAACCGTCACAATCAGTGGCAGTCAGCTTTTCAGCGAGTTCTCATACGGTGGAGGCACCAAGGGCGATGTGGTCGTTAACTGCCCTGAGGACAAGGAAGACAATATGATATTTGTGGCTCTGATGGAGGAAAATAGCGACGGCACCCTTCAGATAAGTGTTGAAGATAAGGACGGCCACTCTTGGTTATATGTCTACTACAATAAAAGTGTTATCTCTTACGCCGATCCATATACGCTTTGGTTCAATTCAGATCCAACTTTCACTGGGGAAACGTCAGAATTGCATCGCGGCGAATATCTTTCCTGGATTATAGAGATGGACAGGGCCAAGAACCTTGCAACCCTGACCTCAGACTACACAGCATCTGACAGGGAGATCCTTTACGGCACCCTTCCAGACAATATTAATCTTTCTATCGCTGATAACGCGACGGTTGCCCTCAAGGGAGTCTCTATCGGTGACAAGCATTCCAAAGCTGGAATTACCTGCCTGGGAGACGCCACCATCCTCCTGAAAGGGGAGAACTCTGTCAGCGCTTCCTCAATCGATATCTATCCTGCTATCCAGCCTGATGGAACCCTCACAATCAAAGGGGACGGTTCACTTACTGCAACCGGAGGTGAGAACAGGCCTGGAATCGGCGGAAGTACCAAGGCCAAAAACGTAGGCAACGTGATAATTGAAAGCGGCACAATCACCGCCACCGGTGGTGCCAATGCTCCTGGAATCGGAACTTGCGGTATTGAGTCCAGCAATTATAAGAATTCCTGCACGATGGGAAATATCACAATTACCGGCGGGACTGTGGTTGCAAAGGGTTCTTATGGCGATGACGTGGATTCCAGCATTGAAAGCAGCGAACAGGCAGCGGCCGGAATAGGATCCGGAATGTACGGTGTATGCGGCAATATCACCATTTCTGGCGGAGTGGTCGAGGCTACCGGCGGAAAATTAGGCTCAGGAATCGGTTCCGGAACAGGGGACAGGAATCCGGATGAGCAGATGTGCGGGAATATTACCATTTCAGGAGGCACTGTTACCGCAACTTCCCTCTGGTATGGAGCAGGTATCGGCACAGGTAAAAATCCTAGCAGATGCGGAGATATCCAGATTTCTGGTGGAACTGTCACCGCTTCTGCCAAAAATTTTGCTGCCGCGATAGGAACAGGCTTTGTTTCATCACAAGGTGGCAACAGCACTTGCGGAACAATCACAGTCACAAGTAATATTACAAGCCTGACTGCTAAAGTCGCCGCTACTATGGCAGACATTATAGGAAAAGGCGGGGCGGAAGGTACTCCTGAAGCAGTTTCCGGCACAGTCACTATTGACGGAGTGGCCAACGCTACCCAGACATCCACCTTCCCTAACCTCAACTCCAGCCTCACTAGTTCCAATCCACCACTTCACTCCCTCGATGTAGTCTGGACCCTGACAAAGAAATAAACTCCATCTGATTGGAATCATCGATAAACAGGACAAGTCTTTTGATTTGTCCTGTTTTTTTTAGAAACAAAAAAGCCTTCAGAGTGTTCTGAAGGCTTTTCTGGTGACCCGCCAGGGGATCGAACCCTGGACCCCAACATTAAGAGTGTCGTGCTCTACCAGCTGAGCTAGCGAGTCAGCTAATCGCGGAATTGCTTCCGTTTTGGGACTGCAAATATACTGCCTTTTTTCAATTCTCCAAAACTTTTTTCATTTTTATTGAAATATTTTTCGCTCTGCGATGTTTATCGCTGAGTATAAGCATATTATTGATGCCTGTTTTGAGGATCTTCCTGGCCGTGCGGAGGGTTGCCGAGGCCGTACTTTGGGGATGGGCCCCATTTGTTAGGGTCGGGATCGCTGTCTTTGCAGAGCCATACTATCATTACAATGACTGCAGCCAGCGTCACTAAAGACAGTATCGTGTTCAGCAGCAATACCCGCAGCCGGATGAACGCCATTACATACGACAGCAGAATTGAGCCATAAAACAGCAACTGCCACCAGCCGCTTTTGCCTGTGTCGTGGAGCCTTCTGCAAATGGCTGCTATGTTAGGGAGTAGCAGGGCAAGCCACACAACTATGGACAGCCACCAGACAGGGTTTTTGAGCACGCTTGCCATTGAGTCCCAGGCAATGCCGAACAACTCGCCTCCGCTTCTGGCGATATTGGCCAGAGACTTGAATGATGACATTGTGACCGCAGTTGACATAATGTAGCTCAGAAGCGCCTGGGCCAGGAAGAACCACCAGAATTCGCTTCTTCTGGCTCTGCCGGAGAAAGTGGCGTATTTTTCTATCACGCAGGTTCTTACTGCCTGGCCGAAAGACATTCTCTGGATAGGCGGCATGTACTGGTAGTCAGGTCCGGGGTTGTATTGCTTTTGTCCTTGTCCGTAACCTGGTGGAGGGCCGTATGTTTGCTGTTGGCCTGGATTGAAGGAGTCCTGCCGGTTCCATGTGTATCCTGACTCTTGGGCTTTGTTGCCCTGCTGCTGGCTCGTTCCTTCCTCGTTTATCGGCTCGAGGTTGTCAGGAAGCTTTTCGGCGCAGTAGGGGCAGCGGTCAATGCCCAGGTAAACCTTTTCCCCGCAGAACGGGCATTTGGTCTCTTTCATTATATGGCTGAATGTTAAACGGTTGTTACTGGCTGTTCTGGCTGGCCATCCACGTAGTACTTAGGAGACGGACCCCATTTGTTGGTTTCCTTCTTGCCGTTTGTAGCCATCCAGACGATGTAAAGGACAGACAAGAAGATGCTTGCCAGGTAGGCAAATATCATCAGAAACCAGAGGTCGTGGTCATAATAGGCTATTAAAAAAGCGGATCCGAACAGCAGGACCGGGCAGAGGCAGAACAACAGCAGAAACCACCCGCTGCGGCCAATGTCATGGAGCCTTCTTACCGACACGGCAAGATTAGGAATGATTAAAGCTAAACCGTAGATGGCATATAGCCAAAGGCCAGGGTTCATAAAGATCACATCAAAATGAGAATGGTCGTTGATGGAGCCGTTTTTGATCCAGATTGCCATCTGGGCTATAAAACAAATCACCCAAATAATTGATACTGCTATTCCTATTAGATACTGTGCGAGGAAGAACCACCAGTATTCGCTTCTTCTGGCTCTGCCGGAAAAAGTTGCGTACTTCCTGAGGCAGGTCTTTGTCGCCTCGATCATTGAAGGCATCGGCCTTTCTTTAGTTTCCATTGTCTATGTCTTTATTGATATTGTGGATTGCCCGTTTGTTATTTGTCTTCAGCGATTTAGCGTACGCGGATAACCTTGATTCCGTTTATCCCTTTGCTGGCAAGCGCATAGTCTGCGATGGTCTTTTCGTCGACAACCACCTTCATCTTGCCCATTGAGGCGTGGATGAAGCCTAGCTTGCCGTCTTTTCTCCAGTAGGCGATGGCCACGTGGGCTATGTCCAGGCCTTTGGTAGTTGACATATAGCCGATTATGTCACCGCTCTTGATGGATTTCTCGTTGGCCTTGATCTTGTCCTGAGGAATGTAGGTGTAAGGCTGGGTGTTAAGTTCCTTTTCCACCCTGGCGATTACGTTGTAGTCTTTGGTGGCCTGGTTCATGGTGCAGGTTTCCATCTCTTTTTCATTGCCGCAGCACTCTTTGGTTACATCGGCGTCTTTCAGGTGCTTGTAGCTCTTGTAGTGGGAGGTCATAAAGTTGATAGGATGGTCGTAAACCTGTCCTCCGCACTTGAGGGTGATATCTTCAACGATGCCGCGCTTTTCTCCCTGGCGGATCCATTCTGTGGTGTAGTGGATGCGGTCTGAGTAGCAGCGAACCATACCGTCACGATAGCGGCTCTGGCGAACCATCTGGCAGAGTTTCTCAAAGTCTGCGTCCTTGCCGTATTTCTTTACCGTAAGAGCCAGGTTCATGCAGGTTTCCACAAAGATTATGCAGTCTGTCTTGCTCAGGTAAACCCTCACGTCCTCTGAGTCTCCTTCCTCAAGGGTTCCTGCAACATAGTCGTTGCCCAGGAGCTTCTTGGCGGCCATTACCATCAGCTCGCCGGTAGTCTTGGTGTCTTTGTAAGGCAGCAGCTCCTTTATTATCTTTTCAGCTGTCGGGATGTCCTTCTTCAGAGTGATGGCGTAGAAGTCGGGGTCTGAAGAAAGCTTGATGGTGTCATTTTGAGCATAGGTGCTAATCGCTGAGGATAAGATGAATGACAACGCAAAAATAATTGCGTAGGTGATTCTTTTTGGCATTGGTTTCATATTTTGTTATTTTTGTATTCAGCAGTGAGCAAGACTTGTACCAGTCTTGTTGCAAATGTAAAGATAAGAATTATCGGACATATTTTTCAAAGCTGTTTTCTATATGGCTTTTAATTTGTTTTCACGACGCGGAGGCGGTGAGAAGTTCTTTCCGCTGTTCAAGGAGCAGAGCGCTCTGATTGTCAAGGCTGCGGCTTTGCTGGCCCAGATCCTCAAGGAAGAATCTTACGAGAAGAAAAAGGAGCTTTCCAGACAGATGAAGGAAGTCGAGAGGGAAGGCGATATTGTAGACGCCAAAATCTCAGAGACTCTTTACAAGAGCCACCGGGTTCCGTTTGAAAGGGAAGACATCCAGACTCTGGGCTCCAGGATGGAGACTTTTCTTGACATGATTCACGACAGCGCGAAGAAACTTGTCATCTACAGGCCGAACTACACGGACAGTTCATGGATCGAGATCGGCGACCAGATTGCCGAGGACGCGAGGCTGCTTTCCGCTATCACCGCCGACTTCGACCAGTGGAAGAAAAAAGGCGGGGAACTCACTTCCATGTGCGGGAAAATCAAGGAGATAGAAAGCGAGGTGGACGACATATACGAAAACTATATGAGCCATCTGTTCGAGGCTGAGACCAACGGCATCGAGCTTACCAAGTGCAAGAACATTGTCCAGTCTCTTGAGGATGCCACAGATGTGGCCAAGGAAATCGGGGACTGCATCAAGCTGATGCTCGTGAAGGAAGGGTAATGGAACGGTTTTCCTTGACAAAGATTCTTGCCTTGCTTATTTCTCTGGTTGTCATGTCTGGCGGATGTAAGGATAAAACTCCAAAATATTCAAGTGGTTATATGCGAGGCCCCTGCTATCTTGACATAGATGCTGGTGGCAAGGATTCTTCCCTGGTAATCTATACTCTCCATTTCAACGATGTCGATCTTGTCTGCGGGAAAATGCCTGACTACAACGTTGAGACAGATATTATCTTTTGTTGTGAAGCCGCTTTCACTGGAGAACTTCTGGAAGAGTTCTCTCACGGCAACATAGCGGGGAATCATATAAGTGGGGGAGTGCTTTACAAGGGATACGACTGCCCTGACAATACCGGCGAGTTTATTGCTGCAAAAGGTACAGTTTGGGGATTTGTTCTTACAAAGAGCAAGCCCGGAAGTGAGTGTGATGTTGAAAGAAGTTTCATGCTTGATGAAAATCACCTGCCTTCTGTCAACGGTTTTCCTGTAACAATGGGCTTCGGGCAGAATATGATAATCTACGACTTCAAGACTCAACCGAGATTCCGCGACCGTCTTCCGGACGGGAAATACTATTTCCGCAGCCTGTGCTGCCTGAACGGGGAGTTGTGCATCGTTGATTCAAAAGAGGAAATCCGTTATGCCGAGTATGTGGAGCTTTTGGAGCAAATTGGCGTCCAGTATGCTCTTTATCTGGATATGGGAAGCGGATGGAACCATTCCTGGTACAGGGAAAGGCCGGAAGGAGAGGTCACGGTCATTCACCCGTGGGTGGAGAAATGCAAGTATACCACCAACTGGATAGTATTCAGGTAAATAGTCCGGCTACCGGGAGAACACAAATTGGAGACGCGAATCTATGGCTTCAGGAAGGGTAGCGGGTTTCCCTGTTACAGAATGCCTTTCACGTGGGCGAAAACCGTGACTATCAGAGCGGCAACAACGACAAACACGATGAATGTCAGTATTCCGTTGATAATCAGAGTCAGTATTGTCTTGCCCAGGCTCTTTCCCCAGCTGATTCCGAACAGCTGCTTGAAATCCCATATCATTATCACCGGGAGAATCCATATAGGAAGGTCTCCGGAGCTTGTCTGCCAGAACGGGAGTATCAGGATGGCAAGGACTATAAGCTGGCAGCTTATGTAAATCTGCACGAAGAAGTGCTCCGTGTATGAAAGCCTTCCGATTTCAGGTGCTCTCTTGAACATGAACCAGCATACAAAGGCGAGGGTTATGTTGAGAATAAGCGTGTACAGCGGCTTGTTTCTGTCTATCCAGTCCAGATATTTGTTGTGATAGTCAAGAGTGGTGCTGGCGATGCCAATTACCCTGTCTTTTTTCGCCTTCAGCTTGAGATACTCTTCTTCTTCGGTCTCTGTCAGTTCAAATGATAAAGAGTCATCAGATTTTTTTGCAGCTTCTTGTGCCAGGGCAGTGTTTTTATCGGCGATGCCAGGGGTGCTGTCTTCGTCCTCAAAGTCATCTTCAGCCCAGACCCAGGCGAGTGAGTCTAGCATGGCCTGAGAAATCTCTTTTTGTGCTTCTATCTGTTTTTTAGGGCTCTTGATGATTCCCAGGTTGACTTCTATCGCGAGTATGACGCAGAGGAAGAAAAGTAGCTTGATAGGGGCGTAATAAGGTGCGCGGTGGCCTTTGAGGAAGTCCCTCATAAAGTAGCCTGGCCTGTAGAACAGTTCCAGGATGGTTCCGATAACGCTTCTGTTGTTGAAGTCTCCGACCTCAAGCACACTGCTAATGATGTTGCCTGGCGTAAGCTTTTGGGTGGCAGCCTTCTGGCCGCAGCGGGGGCAGAACTTGCCCTCATATTCCAGCCCGCAGTTTGCGCAGGTATGCTTTGTCTGCATGCCTTTGAAATCGTACCTTTTGCTCTCCTTGGGGTGGGAAATGCTATGGCCCAACTCTATGAAATAGAGTCTGAGCTTGGAGAACAATCGGCGAAAAAACTTCATCGCGGGCTTAAACTGAGAGGCTTATTTTAATCTTTTGAAAACTATTGTTATACCATCTTCAGTGGCCTGGATTTTCTGGCCGTCTTCAAGAAGGGTGAAGGTGACCGTTTCTTTGTTCGTGTCGTCCTTGATGTTAAGGTTTTTGCCTTCAATGGTATATGTTCCAGATGATTTCATGTCTGCGCTCAACTGCATCAGCATCGAGTTTGCCTCCTCAATCTGTTCGCGTCCCATACTTGCTTTATGGGCCAGGCTGTTGTTAATGCTCATCATTACGGTGCTGACAAACCTGTTCTTGCTTTTGAAAGCCATCCCGATCTTTATGTCGGTCATGGCAAGAAGGGCTACTATTGCTTCTTTTTCCACAGCCGGAGCATCGCTGAAACTTTTGTCCTTGGCTAGAAGTTTCAAGATCATCTGGTGGCAGACTTCAAGGTCTTCAGTTATGTAGCGCCTTCCGTTCCAGTCCTGTGCATACAGGCTGTTGTCAAAGCAAAATGCTGATGAGATAACCATCAGGAATATAGCGGACAGTTTGAGTGTAAAAGCTCTCATTGCAGTATGTGATATGCGTTTGGATTCAGTAAAATTTGCGCAAAAATAAGAAGATTTTGCAAATTAAGGCTTCAGGAAGGCCCTTATCTGGTGGATAGGGATGCCGAAGTTGAAGCTCTGGGTTCCGCTTACTGCCGCAAAGTTCACGGCTACAAGGTCTCCGTAGGAGTTGACAACAGGGCTGCCGCTTGAGCCCTGGAGGATTGGAATTGTGTAGAGAAGGCGGTACTGGTCCGGCTTCTGAGATATCTTTCCGGAAGTGAGCTGTGCCTTGATTCCTTCTGTGGTGGATGCCAGAGCGATGCCCTGGTTGTAGCCGATCAGGTAGAGCTGCTGGTCCAGAGTGAGCTTGTCGGCCGTGTTCTCGTGAATATTGCCCATAGCGTCTATTCCAGCGTTGAATATGGCGGCTCCTTCAGGAGTGGTTTTGTCTTCGAGCCTTATCAGGGCAAGGTCAACGTTCTCGTCATCAGACTCTTTCTCCACCGAGCACGGCTTGAAGTCGGCCGGTCCTGTCACATAGGAATCGTTGTAGGCAATGCCTATCTTGCTGTGGCATCTTACGGCTATCTGGGATGCATCTATGCGCTTGATCTGGGCAATGTAGCTCTGGGCCTCGTCGTATTCCTGGCTCAGTTCATAGAGTCTTTGCTTCAGGGCCTGGCTGTAGGAGTCCGACATATCGCTCTGTCTGAGATACTGGTATATGCGGCCGCCCTCGTACATCGCTTTCTCCTGCCTTTCCTGGGCATAAACCGCCAGGGCTGAAAGCAGGTTCTGGACATAGTGCACGACATCGCTTTTCTTGACATAGTGGTTCACCACGTGGCGGTTGGTGAGAATTCCGCCGTATTTGTCTACGAAGAATCCGGTTCCGAAGGAATATGCTGTCTGGATCTGGCTTTGGGAGAAGGCCACGTTCTGGAGCTTCCCGTCTTCTATTCCGGTGAAGTAAAAGGTGTTACCGGTAGGGATGGTCACGCTGTAGAAGTGCTCGTTGAGTATCATCACCACTCCGCTGGCTTTCTCGCTGTAGATTTCTTCCGCGCTCTTTTCTCTGGTGCAGGACAGCAGACTGATGCACAATGCGGTTGCGGCTGCTGCCGTCATAATAAGGTTTCTCTTAATCATATCGATGAGATTGTTTTTCATTCATATTGCAAAGTTATTGCCAACCTGTTGGTTTTTAAGCAGAATTTTTTTATTAAATTTGTAAGTAACACTTTTTAATACTACTACCATGGATTACAGAATCATTGACATGGAAGGCGTAGGTGATGTTTATGCAAAGAAACTTACCGAGGCCGGCATCAACAAGGTAAGCGAACTCCTTGAAAGATGCGCAGCTCCAAAAGGCCGCAAGGAACTTGCAAAGGCTACCGACATTCCGGAGAAACTGATCCTCCGCTGGACTAACCACGCAGACTTGTTCAGAATCAAGGGTATAGGTCCTCAGTTCTCAGAGCTTCTGGAGGCTGCTGGAGTTGATACCGTAAAGGAACTCCGCAACCGTAAAGCCGAGAATCTGCAGAAGGCTCTCGAGGAAACCAATGCAAAGAAGAAACTCACAAGAGTTGTTCCTCCTTTGAAGACTGTCGAGAAGATGATTGCACAGGCCAAGGAACTGAAGCCTATGATGACTTACTAGTTCAAGGTTTTCTGCTGCGGGGCTTTCCCGCGGCAGTTGTGAAAGTGGAAGGGGATGGCCAGACGGTCATCCCCTTTTTCTATTTCTCAGGGTTTGCTATCTCGTTGAGATATTTCAAGATTTCTCTTAAGGCCTCGTGGTGGTTAGGTCCTGCCATATAGCCTCCGGTGGACAGGTTAGTCTTTTCGAAAGACATCCACAGAGACCAGTTTGTCCCGTCTGTCACGTCATAATATGGCTCATAGTAATTGGCCTCGTCGTACAGCCCGCCTTCTTTTATCATGTTGTAGACCTTTTCGAAAACAGAGTCATCGACATCTACGGTTTTAGGTTGGGGCTGAGACTCGTCCAGCCTTATCATTCTCTTTTCTTCAATTTTCAGGGTGCCGCCGTTGCCGTCCTTGTTGCGGGCAAGTTTGATAATGACTCTCCATCCGGCAAAACCGTTTCCGGCCGAATAGTGGAGGGCGGTGAGCTTTTCATCCGGCATCGGGTTATAGACCCTGTCCTTGTTGGCCTTCGCCTCATTGAGAGCGGCCTGGGCCAGGGCTTTCATTTCTTCCGCCTGGTGGAATATCTCCATCGCATTTGCAGGATCGTTGAAGTATTTCTTGAGTTTCTTGTCAATTTTAGACGGCCTCTTTTCGTCTCCTATTATCTTGTTTCTGGTGAACAGGATACCGTCCAGGTAGTCGATTTCCTTTTGAGCCATATCTATGAGGTGATCCAGGTCGGTCTTGGTAAGAGCTTCGATCCTTTTCATATACTGTTGCGTCCAGTTGCTGTTCTCGAGCCAGAACAGTTTCACGGGTTTTAAGCCCTTGTTGCTGTTGATCATGTCGATTACGTTCTGGTCCTGGGCTAAAAGACCGCATCCAAACAGAGTGGCAAGTGTCATAATTAAGATCTTTTTCATAACTGAATAATTAAAATCCGACATTTTGTCAGCCTGTAAAACCGCACTTTTGGCAGTTTTTGCTAACACAAATGTAAATATAAGCAAAAATGTCGGTTTTTCCTAATTTAATGTAACCATCTGATATTCAAATTAGAGATATGGGAGAACAAAATTTTTTGGCATAATATTTGGATGTGTCAAAATAACGCATTATATTTGCGTCTGAAAAACACAAACACATTGTTTCACTTTTAACACAAAATTTAACATTATGAGAACTTATCACCTTGCCTTTAATTTGGAAAATGACGGATGCTGGTACATTGACCTTCCTAGCTGGCCTTTTGCCCATCACAACCTGATGATGGTCTGCGGCGCGGACAAGCTCTGCCAATACGCGGCCAATCTCCAGGGCAGCAAGAACAGGGCTGTTATCGATGTAACAGTCAATGACAACAAGATAGACGGAAAGGAGCCTGATGTAAGGATGGAACGCTTCAAGAAGGGCTATGGAGCGTCATACCATAATTATCTAAAGGACGGTTCTTTTCCAAAAGTAGTGAAAGACGGAAGAGAAATCGTGGTAGATACTTCCTGGATATGCCCTGTGACTTTGTTCGTCCTCGGCAGGTATCCTAAGGCGATCAACGCGTACATCCCGAACAAAACAGACACCCCGGCGGCATAAGTTTCCCAAAAAACAACACAGCAAACGCCAACAGCAAACTAAAAGCAACATTAAAAAATAACTCAAACACAGTATTAACCTTTAGATCTTGATTAATTATGGAAAAGACAGACAACAGCAAGAAGAATGTTTACAACCTTGTGATTATGGACAAGAGCGGTTCAATGGGTTCAATTGAAAGCGCTGCAATAGAGGGCTTCAACGATGTTCTCTCAGGAGTGAGAAAACTCGCGAAGGACTATGCTGATACCAAGGACCAGAAGATGTCACTTGTCCTGTTTGATACCTCAAGTATGGACGAAGTGGCCTGGAATGCAGATCCTGAGAAGGTGGAGTTCCTCAATCACGAGACATATCGCCCATGCGCCTGCACTCCTTTGTATGATGCGATGGGCAAGTATCTGACAAAGCTTGAAAAAGAGGTCGGTGACCAGGATGCGTCTGTAATGGTGACTGTAATCACCGACGGATATGAGAACTCCTCTACAGACTTCAGTCTGAAAGACATCAAGGAGCTTGTCAACCGCCTCAAGGACAAGGGCTGGTCATTTGCCTATATGGGAACCGACCACGATGTTGACTCAGTGTCCGTGGACCTCTCCATCACCAATGTCATCAAGTTTGAAAAGAACCTGGAAGACACCAAGCGTGCCTTCAGGCGTGAAAGAAAAGCTAAAGAGCGCTGGATGGAAAACGAGAAAGTGTTCGAGTCTTCTTGTCCGTGTTATTCATATGAAGACAAGCTTTCTTTCTTGAAGAGATCGGCTTCTCACTACTATGACGAGGACTGGAAGGAAGGTTCTGACAACAGCAGCGATTCCGGCAAGTCCAGCAAATAGACAGTAACGGCAAATAACTTACAATCATTATGATCACTGTAAAAAGATTCGAATGCAGGCAGGGTGGGGGATGCTGCTATGTGCTTTCAGATGAGACAAAGGAGTGCGTGATAGTGGATCCCGGGTTCAACACCCCGCAGGAGAGGCAGATTGTCTCAGGTTATATCGCTGAGAACGGCCTGAAACCGGTCAAGCTGCTTTGCACTCACTGGCATTATGACCATGTGATGGGCAACAGATTTGTCACGGACAAGTATAATGTCAAGACTTATATTCATCCGAAGGACAGAGGGCTTCTGAAGTTTACCAAAGCTGTTTGTCTAGCGTTCGGAATACGGGCGGAAGATCCGTCTACGGATACTGTAGATATCGTGGAAGGGGATGTGATAACTTTCGGCAATTCAAGGCTGAAGGTTATCCATACGCCTGGCCATACAGAAGGCGGAGTCTGCTTTTACAGTGAAGATGACGGGATGTGCCTGACTGGTGACACCCTGTTTGCCGGAAGCATAGGCCGGACGGATTTTCCGGGAGGGGATATGGAAAAGATGAAAGCGTCTTTGAAGAGGCTGGTGACAGAACTGCCCGGGGCTTGCATAATCTATCCTGGCCATGGCGAAAGGTCCACCATAGCCCAAGAGAGTAAGACAAATCCGTTTCTGATGATCTAGAAGCCGCGGCCGTAAGCCATCCAGAAGTCGGTTTCCATCTGGTTCCAGGCCTTGACGGCGGTTTCGTAGATGTTGGAAGTCAGAGCGTTGAGCTCTTCAGGTCTTGAGTTTTTGGTTAGTTTGGAGACGGAGTCGAAGGAGAGTTTCTCTATTTTGGAGATTTCTTCTTCGACTCTTTTTCTTGACTTCTGCCAGGCGACGGTTGCCAGGCGGTTAGGCCTTCTGAACTGCCAGAGGATGCAGTCTGCCTTGTACTGCTTCTGGCCGCAGAAGCTAAAGCCCTCAGGAAGGGATGTTCCGCCGGCAAACAGCGGGATTCTCGGGCTTTGGGCAGGATTGTCAACTGCATACCAGCAGATGCCGCCAACTGCATCGGGGAGCCAGCTTCTGAGCTGGATTACAGTGGAGTAGGAGCACCAGCAAACTGCAAGTGTGCGGCTGAACTCTATGGTGCCCGGAGCAAGGGTGTTGAGAGTGTTTCTAGTTTCTGCCGTGAGCCAAGGATTGGCGACAGGACTGGTGACTATGCTCTTGGTGCCGTCTTTGGCGGTGACTTCCATCTTCCAGTTCTGGGTCATATCGAAGCGGCTGCCCTCGAAGGTGGAGCGGAAAAGCTCCATAACCTTTCTCACATCCACTTTCTCGTCTGGCTTCACTGAGAACGGAAGCTCGTCCATCTCGTAGGTAAAGTTCTGCGATGGTGCCAGTTGCGAGAATACATAGAAGTCTCTTTCACGGAAGTTCTTGCCGTCTCCGTAGGTTCCGTGGTAGGCCTTGTAGAACTTGAACTCTCCTTGTCCGTCCCAAAGGCCGTGCTCGATGGCCACTTTCTCCACGTTGTCAGAGCAGAGGAAGTTCTTCTTGTCCTTGCGGTCTATCTTTCCGATCCTAGGGATGTTGCAGGAGATGGATATATGGTCGTCCGGCACTCTCTGAGCGGCCCAGACGGCTCCCTTGCTGTGCTTTCCGTTTCCCAGGATCTCGAAGCACCAGACCTCGTTCTTGTCTGCCACCGTAAGGCATTCTCCGCCATCTCCGTAGCCGTATTCCTCGGCGAGGCGTCCCATCAGCTTGACCGCATCGCGGGCATTGTCGCATCTCTGGAGGGCTATACGGGCAAGTTCCTCGATCATGAACATTCCGTCCGGATTCTTGAGGGTGTCAGGGCCGGAGAATGTGGTTTCCCCGATAGCCACCTGCTTCTCGTTAAGGCAAGGATAGCCGGTGTTAAGGTATGCGTACGTGTGCTTTGCCTGAGGAATCTCTCCCCTGTATCTTACGCCTGTGGTATCTCCCTTGAACTTGGTCCAGCGGGTTCCGTAGTAAACCTTCTGGACCTCTCCCTTCTTGTGGTCCGCTGCCGGTTCATAGCTGATCCAGGTATGTGAAACACCGTCGCAGGTATGGGATGTGATGACCGATCCGTCTGTGGAAGCCAGCCTTCCGACCATTATGCTGGTGCATTCTTCAGTAGTCTGCCAGTCTTGAAGCAGGGTACCTTTGTTAGCTGCCGGTTGAGCATGCGCAACGATATTCAGCAGGATAAATGTGGTTAATAGTTTGAACGATAAGCTTATGCGATTTTTCATAAGATTAATTTTTTTCAATTGATCTGAGAAATCTCCTTTCTTCAGCGAAGTTACATATTTATTGATAAACTTTATGCTCCCAACCTCGCTGAATTTGAGAGGTCAGGAGCATTTTCGGGCAATTTTGCTCCCAACCTCGCTGAATTTGGAAGGTCAGGAGCATTTTCGGGCAGGAGTCTACTCGTAGCGGATGGCCTCGATAGGGTCAAGGTTGGCGGCTTTCTTGGCAGGGTACCAGCCGAAGAAGATTCCGGTTATGGAGCAGACGGCAAAGCTCAGTATCACGCTCATAGGCTGGATGGCTATCGGCCAGCCGGCAAAGAACTTGACTCCGTATGCGGCCCCGACGCCCAGCAGCACACCGATAAGGCCACCGGTGATGCTTATCATAACGGCTTCTATCAGGAACTGTGTCAGGATGTCTAGGCCTCTGGCCCCCACACTCATCCTCAGGCCGATTTCCTTCGTCCTCTCGGTTACACTCACGTACATAATGTTCATAATGCCAATACCGCCCACAATCAGCGATATGCCTGCCACGCAGGCCAAAAGTATGGTCATCGATGTGGTGGTGGAAGTCATCATCGAGCTGAGCTCTTCCTGGCTTCTGACATTGAAGTTGTCTGCCTTGCCGTCCTGGAGCTTGTGGTTGGTGCGGAGAATATCGCTGATTTCGTTTATGGCTTCCTGTGTCTGTCCTTCAGTTATGGCTGAGGCGTATATCATGGACAGGTAGTTTACGGAGAGGATTCTCTTCATCACCGTTGTGAAAGGAGCCAGAACAACATCGTCCTGGTCTTGGCCCATAGTGTTGTAACCCTTTGACTTGAGGACTCCTATGACCGTGAAAGGCATATTCTTGAAACGGATTATCTGGCCGACAGGATTCTCTCCTGCGGTGAAAAGGTTATCCGCGATTGTCTTTCCGATTACGCAGACCTTGGCGCTCTGGGCTATGTCCGTGTCGTCGAACATTTCCCCGTCCTCAACTTCCAGCTGGCGGATTTTCAGATAGTCCTGGCTGACGCCGCTGATGGAGCTGCTGTAGTTGTTGCCGCCAAAGATGAACTGTCCTCCTGAAGACACGCTCGGGCTGATTGCGGACAGGTAGGTGCATTCTTCCTTCAGGGTATTGTAGTCGCTGATTTTAAGTGTCTGCATGTCAGACGATCCCATTCTCACTCCGCCACGTCTCTCGGCTCCTGGCATAATCATGATCATATTGCTTCCCATCTTGGAAATCTGGCTCTGGATGCTCTGCTTGGAGCCTTGTCCGATGGCGAGCATCGTGATGACGGAAGCCACGCCGATGATGATTCCAAGCATCGTGAGGAAGGTGCGCAACTTGTTGTTGGCTATGGCCTTGAGGGCTATCTTGAATAGATTCGACCAGTTCATTCTCAATCCTCCTCGTTCTTAGGCAGGGCTGCCAGGCCTTCCTCTGCCGACAGTATGTGGTTGTTTACGGTGTCGTCCTTGACCTTTCCGTCAGCCAGGAAGATGTTTCTCTGGCTGTACTGGGCGATGTCGGGGTTGTGGGTGACAAAGATTATGGTCTTGCCGTCTTTCCAGAGCTTCTGGAAGAGGACAAGTATCTCGAATGAAGTTCTGGTGTCCAGGTTTCCCGTGGCCTCGTCGGCGAGGATAACGGCTGGGTTGTTGACCAGCGCCCTGGCGATTGCCACTCTCTGCATCTGGCCTCCGGACATCTGGTTTGACTTGTGTTCCAGACGGTTGCCCAGTCCTACCATCTGCAGGGCCTGGATGGCGGCCTCTCTTCTCTGCTTGGAATTGTACTTGGTGTTGTACATCAGCGGAAGCTCCACGTTCTCGATGGCAGTGGTCTTTGCAAGCAAATTATACGATTGGAACACGAATCCGATCTTGCGGTTTCTGAGAATGGCCCTCTCGTTCTTGCTCATTTTCCTGACCGATACCCCATCCAGGTAATACTCTCCCGAAGTAGGGGTGTCCAGGCATCCCAGAGTGTTCAGCAGGGTGGACTTTCCGCTTCCCGACTTTCCCATTATGGTGACGAACTCTCCCTCGTAGATCTTGAAACTCACGCCCCTGAGTGCGCGGACGGTTTCTTCGCCCACGATGAAGTCTCGCCTTATGTTCTGGAGGTCTATTACGACCTTTTTCTCTTGGCTCATCTTGCTCTGCGATTGTTGTTATCTTCTTCCGCCTGCTCCCGGACGTTTAGGCATGAACGGGGAGTTGCCTTCGCTTGAGGCAGATTTCTTCACCTGTTCTTCCGTGCTGGCTTCCAGGACGATGACATCTCCTTCCCTTACTCCGATTACTTCGGTGGCTATCTTGCTGCTCATTCCGGTGGTTACCTGGCGGGCCTTGAAGACCTTGCCGTCCAGGGTCCAGAGAATGCCCTGGCCCTTAGGCATTCTTTTTTCCGCCATCTCCCTGGATGCAGGGTCGATGCTGTAGCCCTGAACCCCGTCATACTGCAGTGGGCTGAACTTCAGCGCCTTTGGCTGGACGGTGAGAACTTCTCCGCTTTCCTTGGTATAAATGGTGATGTTGGCGGTCAGGCCAGGTTTGAGTTTCAGGTCCGGGTTAGGGGCGTCCACCACGACCTCGTAGGTTACCACGTTGTTTGTGGTTGTGGCGTTCTGCCTTACCTGGGTGACTGTTCCGTTGAAGGTTTCTCCCACGTATGCATCTACGGCGAATTCAACTCTCTGCCCTTCAAGTACGCTGCCTATGTCGGCCTCGTCCACGCTGGCTATAACCCTCATCTGTGTCAGGTTGTTTGCTATATAGAACAAGGTAGGGGTGGAGAAGCTGGCCGCAACGGTCTGGCCTTCCTCCACGCTCTTGCTGAGCACCACTCCGTCAATCGGGGAGGTGATTGTGGCGTATGAGAGGTTGGTCTTGGCTTTCTGGAGATTCTGGCTGGCTACCGAAAGCGAGCTTTTTGCACTCTGGAAACTCTGCACGGCTGCCTCATACTCGTTGTCGGCGATAAGGCCCTTGTCGTGGAGTGTCTTCATCCTGTCGTGGTTGGATTTCTGGTAGTTGTAGTCGCTCTGTGCCTTGGCAAGGTTGCTCTGCTGGCTCTGGTACTCGCTCTGCAGGTTGGTCTTGTCCAGCTCGGCGATTACCTGTCCTTTCTTTACAACGCTGTTGTAATCCACGTAGAGTTTCTTCACGATGCCGGATACCTGGGTGCCGACTTCCACCTTCACTACCGGCTCGATTGTTCCGGTTGCGGTGACATAGTTGGTAATGACGCCGGTTTCCACCCTTGCTGTCTTGAAGGCGATCTTGGAACTTTGCTTTCTGGAGCCAAGGTATTGCCAGAGGCCGATAAGGGCCAGTATGACAATTACTCCAATCCAGATGTACTTCTTTTTCATATCGTTGATTCTTATATAATTATCCTAGATGCTGATTTCTATTCCGGTGTAGAACTTGAGTACCTGCAGGTTGTACAGTGCCATATACTTGGCCTGTGCAAGAGACAGTTCCGCCGCCATATAGGTGCTTCTCTCCTGTTCCATCTCGGCGATGTTCTTCATGCCAAGATTGAATTGCTCGACTGCGAGCTCATAGCTTAGGCGGGCGCTCTCGTATGCTTTCTTGGCGCTGATGTACTGCTGCTGGGAATTGCGGGCGTTCAGATAAACGGTCTCGATAGTTGTGTAGAGGTTGTCTTCTGCCTCCTCTGCTTCCAGCTTGGATTGCTCAAGGTCGTTGCGAGCCTTTTCCACCGCGCTCTTGTTCTGCCTCTGGCTGTAGATAGGGATGGAAAGGTTAAGGCCGAGGGAGTTGGTCCAGTTGTTCTTTAGCTGGCGGCCGAAGTTGCCCCCGCTGCTGTTGTTGGTTCCGGAAGAGGCAGAGAGCGAGAGCCTTGGGGCATATCCCATCTTTGCTCCCTTGAGGTTCAGCTCGCTGTTGAGGATGCCGATATTGCCTATCTCTATTTCCGGACGGAGTTCCATTGCGCGGGCAAACACCTCATCCCTGGAAGGAAGGATCTCGAGAATCCTTTCCTCCGGTATTTCCGGAGTAAGGATGTCCAGGGCGTCTCTCTGCATCCTCATCGCGGTTTTCAGAGACAGAAGGTCATTGTCATACTGGCTCCTGGCATTGGTTATCTGGTAGAGATCGGATGCGTTCTGGCTTTCCAGCTTCGCCACGTCGGCCTTGGACATGCTTCCGGCCTTGAGGAATTCCAGGCCTCTGTCCCACAGCGCCTTGGATGCGGCGGCGTTCTCTTCCTTCATCTTGATGGTCTCCTTGTCGTAGAGCACCTGAATGTAAAGCTGAGCTATCCTGAGCTTGAGGTCCAGTATGTTTTTCTCCATGCTCAGATTCTGGATCTTCAGGCTGTTCTCGCTCTTTTCTATGTTTCTGCGGATGCTTCCTCCGTTATAGAGGGTCATTCCGGCCGATACTCCGTAGTTTCCTCCATAATGGCTTTTTGAGGAAGCGCTGTTGAACCAGTTGTTGCTGACGCTCTGGCCCACGGAGGCGGACACGTCTGGATATCTGGCGGCTTTGGCCGTGAGCACGTCTATCTTGGCGTTCTCCACATTCAGCTGATTGGATTCAATGTCATGATTATGCTCTACAGCGTAATCCGTGCACTCCCTGAGAGTCCATAGCCGCGATGCAGGGCTGTCTGTGTTTTGTGAAAAAGACTGTGAAACTGAAATAACCGGGAGCAGCAAAGAGAGGATAAGTCTGCTTACGTTGTTGATATAATGGGCCATAATGATGCTGTGTTCTATTATGTCTGAATGTTCTCAATATGTAAATAAGATGCTCCAGACATTGTAAAGTTAAAAAAATCAGTGTAAATTTGAAAAAATATAATCGCGATGAAATTAGAATCTCCGCTCAAGGAAAAATACGGAAAAGACAAAAAATCTATACTTGAAGCACAGCGTGCGGCTCAGGAAATTGCCTTTGCGCCGATTGCGTTCCAGGCTTCCAGGATGATGCTCAAACTGGGTGTATTCCAGGCTCTTAAAGATAATCCTGATGGTCTTTCAATGGAAGAGATCGCCGAAAAGACCAATATCTCTAAATACGCTGCAAAGGTTCTGGTGGAGGCTTCCCTTTCCATCGGAACGGTAATAGTCAAGGATGACAGGTTCTTCCTGACCAAGACCGGCTGGTATCTTCTCACTGACAAGATGACTAGGGTGAACATGGATTTTGTCAACGATGTCAACTATCTGGGATTCTTTCACTTGGAGGAGGCTCTGAAAGAGGGCAGACCTGCCGGGCTGAAGGCTTTGGGAGACTGGCCTACGGTTTATGAAGGCCTTAAATATCTGGATGAGCCTGCCAAAAGCAGCTGGTTTGCCTTTGACCATTTCTATTCCGACCATTCCTTTGACGAGGCTCTGGGGATTGTCTTTTCCAAACCTGTCAATAAGCTGATGGATGTCGGCGGTAACACCGGCAAGTTCTCAATGAAATGTGTTGCCTATAACGATAAGGTAAACGTTACCGTTATGGACCTTCCTGGCCAGCTGGATATGCTGAGGGAGAACATCAAGAGCATACCTGGCGCCGACAGGATCAGCACCTGCCCGAGAAACCTCCTCAAAGACTCTGACTATCCGAAAGGATTCGATGTCATCTGGATGAGCCAGTTCCTTGACTGCTTCTCGGAAGAGCAGATATTCCAGATCGTCTCCAATGCCAAGCAAAGCCTGAACAAAGACGGCAGGCTCATCATTATGGAAAACCTTTGGGACAGGCAGCAGTATGAGACTGCAACCTACTGTCTTACAATGACCAGCCTCTACTTCACCGCCATTGCCAACGGAAACTCCAAGATGTATCACAGCCAAGACTTCATAGACATCCTCAACAAAGCCGGCTACAAGATCGCCGCTATCCACGACAATGTTGGCGGCTACGGCCACACCATCCTGGAATGCACAGTTGAATAATTAATAAGTACCCTGATATGAAAAAGATTGTTATCGCTATTATGCTCCTGGCATTGCCGGTTTCTGGATTCTGCCAGTTTAGTGAAGAAGGCGCAAAGATTGCCAAGAAACATCTGGACGAGCTTCTGAATGACTCGGACGATGACCGCAAGATTGCTCTGTATGCAGATTATGACGTGGACGGTGACGAAGTGAATGAACTGGTGCTGGCCAGTTATGACCTGAAGCGTACCACGGTTTATTCGTTGAAGGAAGACAAGAAGTTCCTGGAGCCTATGCCGCTTACAAGCGAGCAGGTTGCCAAATTGCAGGACAGGAACAATATGCATTACACTTCCGTAACATATCTGCTTAATGCTCTTGGACTTGACGAGGACGATCATCTGAAAGTTCTGGATCCTATGTTTATATGGGATGCAAACCTAGCGGGGAACCGCTTTACGTTTGACATAGGCAAGGATGATCCTATCGGCACCAGGGACGATATCCTTCCGCTGTATACCAAGATGGTGTTCAAGCCGCACGTGGGAGACGTGAAGTATCTGGGCGTAAAGGATTGTGGCAAGGATTATTACGACTATTCACTGATCTGGAAGATGGTGGATCCGGAGTTCATCAAGAAAGAGTTTCGCGGTTACAAGAGCGAGGAGGTTGCTCCGATATTGTTCAAGGAAGGATTTGACAAGACCATACATCTTCTTAACTTCTCAAGATGGAAGAACGGCGAGCCTGTAAAGGCTGTCAGCAAAGACGTTAAGGATCTTATTCTCAGATATTATCGCACGGAAAAGATTGCTGGAATACGATATGTGGCAGACTGCCCGGAAAACGAGAGAAGCTGGTACAGGGTTGTATTTGCAAGGAAAGCAAATATCAGTCACTGCGCTCTTGTATGTATAGCGGAAGGGGATGTAGCATCCGTTTGGGATGAGTTCTGGGACCTGAATGAGTTCGGAGCCGATCCGAATGACCTGTGGTACGGCGGAAGCCTGGAGGAGTTCTGGAGCTGGAAGCAGGTGGAATTCATGGCAATGTGGGGTTCTCCAAAAGGCCTGGAGATTGCCGTGAGATGGCCGTCTCTGGAAGGATACCATTACAGCATCCTCCGCGAGGCCGGCAACAAGATAGTGATTGCCTCCGAGGAGTACCAGTATTTCGGAGCCTACTAGTTTTTCTTTACAACGGCTACGTAAACCAATAGCACCACGTTCATCAGCAGGGCGTAGATGATGGCCGGTATGGCCAGGGCCGAGTTGTTGAAAATGAACGGGCTGGATGCTATCGCTATAGCCTGGGCTGCGTTCTGCATACCCACTTCTATGATGATGGTCTTGCGGTCCCTTTTCTGAAGCCTTACGGCTCTGGAAAGAAGGGCGGATACCGCTATCGAGAGAATCAGCATTGAAAGCACTACTGCTCCAAGAAGCAGAATGTTCTCCGCGATGGTCTTGTGATGCTGGATGAAGAAGATTCCGGCAAGAAGCATCAGGGCAGGGAAGGCAATCTTGGAGATGACCTTGTCGGTTTTCCTGGCGGCGTTTGGCCACAGCCTGGTCATAAGGAAGCCCAGCAGGATAGGGACGAACATCAGCACTATGTTCTGAACCAGAAGCTTGCCCACAGGAAGGTTTATGGTTCCGAAAGCCTCGAAGCCGCTGCAGCGGTCAAGAGCCAGCTGAAGGACTATCGGGATGGTGAACATCGTGATTATGCTGGAAAGGGCTGTCAAGGTTATTGACAGGGCCACATTTCCGCCGGCAATCTTGGAGAATACATTGGAGGAACTGCCGCCAGGGCAGCAGGCAATCAGTATTACGCCGATGTAGAACAGGGCAGGAAGAGAGAAAATCTCTGCAATGGCAAAAGCCAGTGCAGGAAGAATGACAAGCTGGCCGACAAGCCCTGTTACCAGAGCCGCCGGTTTCTTTGCAAGTGTCTTGAAATCGCCGAGATTCAGGCTGAGACCGAGCCCGAACATCAGGACTATCAGTATCGGGATTACAATGAAAATTGAATTCATCAATTACTCCATTTCGTCAGGATCTGCATCTACGGGTGACATAAAGCCAAAGAACATGGCCAAATAATCCTCTTCCAATTGTAAATCTTTGAAAGGAATCCAGGATTTTCCGCCGATTCTGAGCTTGCTGACTTTATCCTTGAAAGGCTTTGTTTTGTCGAGAGGATACGGAGTATCAGGATTATTCACGTAATAGAACTGCAAGATGAGTTCACCTGTAATAAAGTCCTTCTGGCCTTTCCCCATAAACTCCGGACCGGTTACTCTACTGTTCTCAATTTCAAAGTATTTGGTGTAGGCCTCGCCGGAAGGGAATATGCCTGACATTTCCACTATGTTTCCGATATAACTGATGTGGAAGTTCTCATCTTCTGTAGTTATTATCTGCAGGGAATCTCCTCCGCAGCAAAGAAGCCATCCATAAGGGGAATCGTCCTGGCTTATGTACAGTTCTTCAATTCCGTCTGAATCCAGATCTATGAACGCATAATGGGTATAATGGAATTCAGAATTCGGTTCCCACTCTACGCAGAGTTCAGATACCTTAAGCGCATTGTCCTTGAAGAACTGCCTTGCGTCAATCTTCTTTTCAGGCTCCGTGGTTACCGTATTACCGGAATTCTTACAAGCTGCCGTAAAGAAGGCGAGAATAAAGGCTATTGCTATTATCTTTTTCATATTCAGATAATTGCTATTCTTTCTCATCTTCAGGAACCTTTCCGTTAAGTTCCCAGATCGGCTTGAATGTTTTGTCTTCATTCAGAAGTGCCCAGTCCGTGGTCTTCTTCAGCTCGTCCACTTTCTGGAAGAAAGGGCGGGTTTTCTCTTCCGGATAATCTCCGTCAAAATCAGTTACCGGATGATAAACAGTGCGGGTGGAGTCTTCTGTTCCCCATACGAACTCGTTCAGCTCAAAGAAGTCCGGTCCGGCGCAGGAACTGTTGACTATCTCATAATAAGCGGAATAGAAGGTTCCAGTTCCGGCAGAACCTGAGAGCATAATGATGTTTCCAAGCTGTGAGAAATGGAGCTTGTAGTTCTCTGCAGCAATAAGCTGGAGAGAGTCTGCACCGCAGCAAAGCAGCCAGCCGCTGTCAGATACATCGTCTCTTATGTAAAGCTCGTCCACTCCGTCATTGTCGATATCTACATAGGTATAGGAAGCTCCGAAAAGGTCGGCTTCGTCGCTGGCCCTTTCTTCCATACAGATGGTTTCGACCTTTTCGATATTCTCCTTGAAGAACTTCTGGGCGTCAACTTTTTTGACAGGAGCCGGAGCTTCGGTATTCTTGCAGGCGGCAAAGGCAAACACTGCTGCCATCGCGATGACAAAAATCTTTTTCATAATGAGTTTCTTTTGATTCAGTCTGCAAGTTACTCAATTATTCCGGTATTTAGGCCAACCTTTAGTATATTTGTGGAAATGATAGAGAGTTTACTGGATATATATTCGGAAGAGATTCCGGCGTTCCTGTACGAGATTGCCGATTCTCCCCAGATGCAGAGGCTGAAGGGGATAGGGATGAACTGCGGCTGCGAGTACACTTCTTTTCCGCTGTTTGCCGCCCTGGAACCTTATTCCAGGTTTATGCACAGCGTGGGAGTGGGGGCCATAGTCTGGAATTTTACCCGTGACCCCAAGCAGGCTATAGCCGGGCTTTTGCACGATGTGGCATCTCCCGCCTTTGCCCACGTGATAGACTTTATGAAGGGCGATTATCTGGTGCAGGAATCTACGGAGGAGAGGACTTCGTCTATAATAACCTCCTCCGCTTCTATATGTGAGGTGCTGGCCATGCTGGGTATATCCATAGGCCAGGTGTCTGACTATCATCTTTATCCGATTGCAGACAACGACACACCGCGCCTCAGCGCAGACCGCCTCGAATACACGATGGGGAACATTCTCAACTACAAGTACGGAACGCTTGACGATGTTGCCAGGTATTACGGCAACCTTGTCGTGACAAAAAATGAAGAGGGGGTGAAAGAGCTTTGCTTTGCCGACGCGGATATCGCTGAGGAATTTGCCCTCAAGGCTCTGGATTGCGGGAAAGTCTATGTTTGCGATGCGGACAGGTATTCAATGCAGTATCTTGCTGAAATTGTGAAGAGTGCCATTTTGCGGGGAACGGTTACGGAGGATATGCTATACGAGACTGAAAGCAAGGTGATTGCAGCCCTGACATCGGATGACGCCGGGCGCAATGACTGGGAGAGTTTCAGGAAAATGAGCAGAATGGAAAGGTCAGACCGTTCAACCGGTTATCCGGTCAGAAAGATAAACGCCAAGAAACGATACATAGACCCGTTTGTGGCTGGAAAGGGGAGGGTATCTGTCATCAGCGACAAGTTCCGCATCTTGGCCGATGCATTCCGGGAAGAGACATTTGATTATTTTATAACTTGCAGCATAAATAAATAACATAAGTGATGAAAAAGATTTTGATTCCGCTAGCAGTGTTCTTCCTGGTTATGGGATGCGCAACGCAGCAATCACAAGATGACAACACGATTGTCTTTAAACTGTCTGAAAATCAGCAGGGTATGTATGACAGCGTATTGGCCTTGTGCAATTCAGACGAGACTCTTTATTTTGCCGATGAGGAATTTGCCCAGGACTGGGCAGGGCACGAAACAGAGCTGAAAGCCGCAAAATTCATAACCTATCTTCTCAGGGTGAACAACAGCAACCAGGGCGACAGACGTACCGTGGCTGTAGGCCATAAATTCCTTGACGAATGCCTGGATTCTCTTGGAACAGAGGTTCCTGCCGCTTATCCTGAAAACTATAAGGCATACGCCGCCTTCCTGGACAGCGTTCTGAAACCAGTTGAAGATCACATGATTGGAGGAAGCCAATTGGATATGAACCAGTACTCTTATGCAGACGACGACATCCAGAAGTTCAAGGGAATGCTCAAAAACGACTTGCTCAGAGGAAGTTTCAAGGAATCTAACCTCAAGGCTGCGCTTGAAAAGGAGGCTTCTGCATGGGACAGGCTCAGAGAGGAAATCGGCGGGTTGTTCTACAATTACAGGGTCAAGCTTAATGGTGGAATAGGCTATTCAATGCTTCCTCTGGAGGTTTCAGGCGTTACTACCAAGGCTGACCAGGCAAGGGAAAAGTCTATGGAGGTGCTTTATGCCATCTCCAAGGAAGGCCAGGACGCTGTCTTCCCTGAGCTGGAAGACGGGGACTGTTCAGACATTGTTCCAAAGTTTTTGGCCGCTATGGAAGAAGAGGGAGTTGAGACAGCAATTTTCAAGGAAAAACTTGACGCTTTCCTTGCTGCAAGAGAGGAAGTGAAGAACCTTCTTTCTTCAAGCATGGCTGACATTTACAACAAAGATACTCAGCGATATATAATGCTTCTGCCAGTTGTCGAACACTTTGGCAACGAAGACTGGGAAGCTGAACAATAGCAATACTTGACAATATGACTGGATGGTTAGTTCCGCTGCTGGTTTTCGTGGCGGTAATATTTCTGATGATAATCGCGATTTCCAGATGGAAGGTTCATCCTTTCCTCTCGATTATGGGTTCGGCCCTTCTGCTGGCCCTTGTTATGGGCATTCCTTTGAGGAGCATAGCAGAAGTGATAGGGAAGGGATTTGCCACAATCTTTGCCAGTATCGGCCTGGTTATTATAGTGGGCACGATTATCGGCCTTATCCTGGAGAAAAGCGGGGCGGCGATAAAGCTTGCCCAGACTGTGCTGAGGCTGCTTGGCAAAAAGTATCCTCAACTGGCCATAATGCTGATAGGGTGGGTGCTGTCCATTCCTGTATTCTGCGACAGTGGCTTTGTGATTGTCAACCCGATCCGCAAATGGATGAGCCGTCAGAGCGGAGTGTCATCCGTAACGATGACAATTGCACTGGCAGCCGGTCTTTATGTTGCTCACGTGTTCATTCCGCCTACACCGGGGCCTGTAGCCGCCGCCGGACTGGTGGGCCTCGGAGATAACCTGATACTGGTTATCCTTGTTGGTATTGCACTCAGTATCTTTCCTTTGGCTGCCGCATACATTTTTGCCAACCATGCTGGAAAGAAGATTCATTCTTCGGATGAAATGGATGAGGAGAATGTGTCCGAGATACTGGAAGGAAAGAACCTGCCATCCGCCACGCTTTCTCTGCTGCCGATAATTATCCCGATTCTGTTTATGGGAATCGGTTCCCTGGTGACCGTTCTTAAACTGGAAGGAGTTGCCGCAGACGTGCTCTATTTCCTCGGCAAGCCTGTGATTGCCCTTGTTTGCGGCGTGCTGTGCTGCATTCCGCTGCTTAGGTTCATACCACACAAAGACGGCAAGACCCCGATAACTAGGCTTCACCACATAACAGAAAACTCGCTGAGGACTGCCGGTCCTATAGTGTTCATTACAGCTGCCGGAGCTATGCTGGGGCAGGTTATCTACGATGCCGGCTTTGTCGAGCTGATAAAGGCGAACGCCAGTTTCTTCACGACCCTTGGCATTCTGTTCCCGTTCCTAATTGCCGCCATATTGAAGACAGCGCAAGGTTCTTCTACCGTGGCAATGACTACAACAGCGGGATTGATGGGGCTGTTCTCATCATCGGAATCGCTGATGAGCGCGCTGGGAATGACAACACCTCTCAGCGCTGCGCTGGTGGTTATGTCAATAGGTGCAGGCGCAATGACGGTTTCACACGCCAACGACAGCTATTTCTGGGTTGTGACGAGGCTTGGCGGCCTGAACGTGAAAGACGGTTACCGTACCCAGACGAAATGCTCTTTCATTCTGGGAATCACCTCTGCCGCGGTGCTCTTCGTAGCGTCTCTGTTCCTGGTTTAGTTAGCCGGTTCAGGATTGGATTCAGGGGCGGGAACTTCTGTGGTTTCCGCCTCTTGTTTCTTTGGCTTAGGAGGATAGAATGTGGCATGATCCTGAGTCAGGAACTTGCCGTATCTCTTGGCGATGCTGTTGGAATATGCTGAGAATATGTTGTTTGCAAACAAGATGTCCGTAATCTTGTTGTCCTTTACATACTTCTCCATATTGAATGTGAAGTAGCGGTAGTCAATCACGTGGATTTCCTCAAACGAGAAGAACAGATAGCCAGGCAGGGCGTTGCCGAAACTGTCCTTGATTATGATCAGCCTGCGCTTGTTCTTGGTTGAGGTTTCAACCTTGGTGAGCTTGGTGTCTCCGCCCATGAACGTGCAGTAGGCGCTTCCGCTGCCGTCTTTGTAGTGGAAGAAGTATTTGCCCTTGAAAGGTCCGCTTTCGCCGGTCACCTTGTAGTTCTCGTCAATGGTGTAGTTGATGTATGTGGTAGTGTAGGTGACGGTAGAATCAGGCTCCCAGAAAATGAAATCTTCAGGGGCTTTCTTTACGCTTATGTCTTTGGAGTAGCCGTACATACTTCCTACATAGCGCTTTACGACTTTCCTGATGTAGGATGTCGTGTCCTTGAAAGGAACCCCGGCCACCTGGGCGAACTTCTTGGCGGCATAGAACGCTCCCAGAGGGGACCAGTGATGGTCTGTCCTGAGGTAGATGTTCTCTCCGGCGTGTCTTCCCAGGGTGGTGTAGACGTCCACTGCCTTTACAGAGTCAGACAGATGTGCGAATATGTTGTTTATGGTGGCTCTCTGGCTCTTTGTGCGGCTCTTTACAGCATCCGGGCAATAGAACTCGATGGAGGTAGGGATTACCATCAGATAGACATTGACCTTCTTTCCAAGTTTTCTCTTGTACAGGTTGGCCGCCTCGGCGAATTTCACTCCTCCGGTAGAGTCTCCGGCATAGGCCATCAGAGCCCTTACCTTATCTCCGGTTCCCACAATCACGATTCCCGCGTGGGCTATCTTGGCGTTTTCCTCGGCTGTGAGCTTGTTGCGGTATTCTTCTATCTTGCGGTTCTCGGTTGTATCCTTGGTCTTGGCCGGAATAGTATCGTTCTGGAGATCATCAGGATGGATATCCGGGGCTTCTATGTCTATAGGGGCGGCGTCCGGAGCGTGGAAGGTGATGGCGTTCTCCTTGGAGAAGTTCATCCTCATCCAGTCCTTTATATTCATCGACAGGTTGATGAAATGGTCGCGGTAAGGCTCGCTGTCGCTGAACCAGGCGGAAAGCTCCTTGGTGAATTTGCCTTCTTTGAGGCTCTGGAAAGAAAACTCCGGGAACTTGGCAAGTTCACGCTTTTCCACTTCGCTGACTGTGCTTCTTGGGAACGTGTTGAACACGAGCACAAAAGCCGCGAAGAGCGTGGTCGCCAGTATTATGTAGATTTTCTTTCCCATTTTGCCTTATTGAGTGAGGAATCTTGCGTATGCCTTGTTTGTAGTGGACAGGACGGCTCTCATAATGTTGTTTGCAAACAGTATGTCCGTTATCTTGTTGTCCTTTACATATTTCTTTATGTTGCGCTTAAAGAAGCGGCAGTCAATCACGTGGATTTCTTCAAAGGAGAAGAACAGGTAGCCAGGGATGGCGTTGCCGTAGCTGTCCTTGAAGATTATCAGCCTGCGGCCGTTCTTGGTGGATGTCCTTACCTGGGTGATCTTGGCGTCTCCGCCCATGAACACCACATAGCAGCCGGCTCCGGAAACGCCTTTCTGGAAGTAGTCTCCCTTCTGGGCCGCGCGCTCTGAAAGGGCCACGCCGTTTCTGGTGTTGTAGTTGATGTAGGTGGTTGTGTAGGTTACGGTGGAGTCAGGTGTCCAGTAGATGAAGTCCTCAGGGGAGTTCTTCACATCCTGGCTCTTGGTGAACATATACATCGTTCCTACATAATTGTGTATTACGTGCTTCTTGTAGTGTGAAAGGTCCTTGAAAGGAACTCCGGCAACGGCCGCGAATTTCTTGGCTGCATAGAAGGCTCCCAGCGGTGCCCAGTGATGGTCTGTGCGGGAGTAGATGGCTTCCCCGGCGTGCCTTCCGAGGATTGAGTAGATGTCCACTGCCTTTACGGACTCGTTGAGGTTGGAGAAAATGCGGTTGATGGTTGTGCCCTGGTTCTTACCGGCAGAGCCCTTGTTCGGAGTGTAGAATGCTCCGGCGTTAGGGATTACCATGCAATACACATTGACACTGTCTCCGAATACGCTCTTGTACTTGTTGGCGGAGTTGGCATATTCCACCTCTCCGGCGCTTCTGCCTCCGTAAGGCTCTGCAGCCCTGACTTTTCCAGGCTCTCCGATTATCATGATACCGGACTTGAGAGTCTTTACCGGAGCGTTAGGGTTCACGCGGTTGACATATCTTGCCACCGTGCGGTTAGGGTAGATGTCGTTGGCGTCAGATGTCGGGACGGGATATGTCTTTACAACAGTCTGAACAGTAGTTGTATCCTTCTGCGCTTTGGCAAGAGAATCTGGATTCTGGGCCGCTGCAAACGAGCCGCACAGAAGAATGGTTGCAAATATGGCAAGTGTCTTTTTCATAATCAGAATCTGAAATAAAGGAACGGGTTATTGGTGGCTCCCACAAGCAGTGCCACGCTGAAAACAAGTATAACTACGGCAACAGCCGCCCTGAGATACCATACCCACTTGAAGCGGGCGAAAAGCCTTCTGACAGGCATTGCGAAAATGATTGCGGCGATCCACAGCCAGAAGTTGTTGGTAAGGGCGCTGACCACGGTAAAGTCAGAAGCTGCTCCGGCGTTTCCGAACAGGCTGGAGAACAGCGTCTTCATCTTGCCCAGGTCGTCGAAATAGAAGATTCCCCATCCCAGGGTGAACAGGAAAATGCTGTATAAGTGGAGGAATATCTTAGGTATCTTGTCGTAAACCTTGAGAAGGGTGTATTTTTCTATCATCACGATGAGGCCGAAGTACAGGCCCCAGATGATGAAATTCCAGCTGGCCCCGTGCCACATTCCTGTCAGGAACCACACTATCAGTATGTTCAATGCCTGATGGCGGCGGTTTCCTCCCAGCGGTATGTAGAGATAGTCGCGGAAGAAGGATCCCAGGGAAATGTGCCACCTTCTCCAGAACTCGGTGATGGATCTGCTTATATAAGGATGGTCGAAGTTCTCGTTGAAATGGAATCCGAGGCATCTTCCAAGGCCTATTGCCATATCTGAGTAGCCGGAGAAGTCATAGTAGATCTGGAAGGTGAAGGCCAGAAGGCCGATCCAGCTGCCGGCGGTGGAGAAGGTCTCCGGATTGGCGGCCAGGAAATAGTCTGCCACGGTGGATATCTGGTTGGCTATGATGACTTTCTTTCCCAGTCCTATCAAGAACCTGTAGCTGCCTTCCGCAAAGTCGTCCCAGGTGACTCTCCTGTCGCCGATTTCCTTCGCAATGGTTCCGTACCTGACGATAGGGCCGGCAATCAGCTGAGGGAACATCGAAATGTAGAACAGAAGGTCAAGGAAACGCTTCTGGGGAGGGGAGTCCTTCCTGTAAACATCTATCAGGTAGCTCATCGACTGGAAAGTGTAGAAACTGATTCCGATAGGAAGCGCCAGTGTAGGAACCGCCACGTGAAGCCCCAGGCTGCCCAGAATGTCTGCGAAGAATCCCAGATACTTGAAGGTTGCCAGAACCGCCAGGTTGAAAATGATTCCGAGCACGAGTCCCAGCTTGCGGTGTTTGACGTTAGTGTCTATGGCGATGCCGCACAGATAGTTGATAAACACGCACAGAATCATCAAAAACACGTAAACCGGCTCTCCCCAGGCGTAGAATATGAGGGAGAAGATTACGGTTATAAGATTTCTGCCTTTGAACGACTTTTTCAGCCCGTCAGGCGTCATCTTGGCCCCGTTGCGGTCTATCAGACCTGCCACTAGGTAGCACAAGGCGAATGCCGCCAAGAATTCGAACAGAAACAGAAGGTCTGAAAATACCATATCCGGGCTTGATTACTGCTTGTTTTTGCGATTCAAATGTATGAAAAAAATCGCTTTGCCGGTCATTATTTCTGACAAGTGTATGAAACAGATGAATGATGTACCAACTATGCGGTTCTTTAAGCAAGCTCACCAAGTTTTTTTTTTAAAAAAAATGTGTATAACTTTGGAATATGGTTAAAAAAGTTTTTCTTTCAGCGATTATCTGTGCGGTCTTTTCTGCTGTTTCTGCTGCTCAAGACACGCTGTCTGTTCCCCAGACTCTAGAAGAAAGATATGAGGCTTTTGTAAAATATCTGTCGCCTGAAAAGGTTTACATTCACACAGACCGTGATGTGTATGCCATTGGCGACACTATTTGGTTCAAGGGCTATGTGTCAAACAGCTCTCCCTTGTCTGACTATCCGGAAAGCAAGTACCTTTATTTAGAAGTTGTAGGCAATACTGTCGGAAAGAACGTAAAAGGCCGTTTTGAAGATGTCTCTTACGTTCTTCAAAGGGTTAAGGTGAAGCTCAGGAACAATGTTCTTGAAGGATTTATGGTGATACCGGACGACGCCAATACAGGCTATGCCACGGTTAGGGGATATACATACTGGAACCTGAACAGCGATCCTGAATATGTTTTCAAGAAAGAGATTACGGTTATCAATCCTGTCAAGGACAATTATGTTAAGGAGCTTACCAACAAGCAAATCAGGAATGATTCTGAATATGAAGAGATTGGCGTGGAGAATCCTTTTCACCAGATAAAGAGGGTTAAGACGCTGGACTGCGCTTTCCTTCCTGAAAGCGGCAGGCTGCTCGCAGGTATTCCCAACAAGATAGGGGTGAAGGTTGTGAGCTCAAGTGGATTGGGGCAGCAAGCCAATGTAGCAATATATGACAGCAAAAACCAGAAGGTGGACAGCTGTTCAACAGACGAGTATGGTTTTGGCAGTTTCACGCTCACTCCTGCAGATAATAAAGAGAAGTATTATGCCAAGATAGAGGATATTGACGGGGTTCCTGCCACAGGAAAGCTTCCGCCTGTGGAGGCAGATGGAGTTTCAGTTTCTCTGAAATACGGAGCTGAAATGATAGAAGCGTCTTTATTTGTATGCGGAAAGGCGAGTGATGCTGACTTGAAATTTGTCTTGGCAGGCTCCAGCGAAATCTACTATTCAATTCCTTTCAAGGGCAACACAAAAGTTAACCTTCCTCTGGAGGGAATGCCGGACGGGATAAACAACGCTGTGGTATGCGACCTCTCCGGCAATATACTGGCAAAGCGCCCGTTTTTTGTAATGCCGGAGAATCTGAACGGCGATATAGAATTCAATCTGGACAATGACAATATCGGGAAGCGTGACAATGTGAGTGTTGAGATCGGATTAGGTTGCGCTGAAGGGGGCAGTTTCTCAGCATCTGTGACGGACGACTTCCTGTCTCCAGTCAACACTTTGAACAACAGTATAATATCCTATATGTTCCTCTCTTCTGAGATTAGAGGGAACGTTGAGAATCCTCAGCGATTCTTCTGCGATACTGTTCCGCTGGAAAAGAGGCTAGCAGATCTGGACTTGATGCTTATGACTCAGGGGTGGGAGTATTACGATTTGCCGGCAATTTTCACGGGAAAGTTTCCGATGCCTAAATATGGCAGGGAATATATCCAGTCAATATCCGGCCAGGTAAAATCCGGTCTTCTGAAAAGGAAAAAAGACTTCACTGTATTTTTTGTTGCCCCGAAAATCAATTTTGCCACATTCGGAACTGTGTCCAAGGATGGTTACTTTGAACTCAAAGATATTGATTTTCCAGACAGCACGAGATTTATCGTAAGCGCTACCAACAAGTCTAGCAGCGTTAAATACAATACTGTACTTTTTGACGACGCATTTGCATCTCTTACCAAATTCACTCATCAGGAGAAAAAGGTCAAGTACACCCCTGAAGTAGCCAAGATTCTCACCGAAAACTATTATTCCAGCGGTGGAGATATGTCCTACCAGCTCAATGCCATTACTGTTTATGGCAAGAAGAGGTCTATTAAAGGCATCAGTCCAATGCCAAACTGGGAATTCCGTTCAGACCAGATACGTGATGGCAAAAAACTTGAGCCGTACAAGTCTTTTGATATGATCAGCTACTTGTTGATTACTTGTCCAGGGCTCAGAGAAAAAGATGTTGAAAAAGATGGTATTTATGTGCATATGCTTGTCTCCAGGCGCCCGGCCTCTGCAAGCGGAATGGGTGTATCTAGCGGCTATAGTCCTATTACAGTTTACATCAATGGTCTTCTAATGGTGGATTGGTGGGAATTGAATTCTCTAATGGTTGATGATGTTGAAACTGTGGTCTATTTGAGAGGGATGGAATCGTCAATGTTTGATCCGACTGCCGGCGGATATGGTAACGCTACATCAGCGAGTGCAGTTCTCATCAAGACTAAACCAATCATTCGTACTGTTTGGTATATAACTTCTGGAATGCCGCTCGGATGGCAGAAGCCACGGAAATTCTACTCGCCGAAATACGAGGTAGAAGGCAAAAATATTATAGCAAAAGGTGCTGACAGGCGTTCTACCCTGTACTGGAATCCTTCGCTCTCAGCAGGATCAGACGGTCAGATCTCATTCCGTTTCAACTCCTCGGATCTTCTAAGCGGCTATACGATTACACTTGAGGGCATTACCGAAGATGGAAAGTTTGTTTCGAAGCGCTTTAAAATCAAGTAGCTGAGGCTTCGCCTTTGGCGGCCTCTTCCTCCTTCTCGGCCTGCTCGAACTCTTTTACGGTCTGCTTGACCAGCTTGTCGCGTTCCTCTCCCGCTTCCATCGGGATAAATATCCACTGGATGTGGTATTCCAGTCCGGTATCAGAATAGCCTATGGCTCCTTCCAGGCTGACATAGAAGAAACTGCGGTCTCCTTCTTTTCTCGGATGCTCGTCGTCCCACTTCTGGGCAAAGCGCAGAACATCAAACATCTGGACAGGAGTGCCGTCACTGGCCAGCCTCCAGGCGGGAACTTTCATCGAGGCAATCGCGAATGCCTGGACCATATAGGGATAGTGTCCGGTAAAATAAGCCTTCTTGGCCTCTTCTGGGGTGCATTTGTTTTTGTTATCCATAGTTATTCTCCTTTATTCTTGCTGTAATAATTGGTGTACATCTGTTCAACCTTGGAGTTTTTCCAGTCGTTGAAATCACTTGTAATATGATGAGACATATTTTCCCCGCCAACGGTCATGTTGTCGTGTGCCCTGCTGTAGATTTCAGTGGAGGCGGCTTTGGTGGCGTTTGCGATCTTGTACATGTTGAAGACGCTGTTTACGCTCATCTTTCCACCGTAATTCTTGCCCACAACTCCGGTTCCATAGTCTGTTATTCCACCGACTATCAGACCCATAGCGACTTCTCCAGTCTTCTTGACCATCGATTCCTGGGCATGTTCTATGGATGTTTCCAGGTCTTTTCCGCGGCTCAGGTCGTGTATTACGGTTTTTGTTCCTTCAAACCAGACTGTTCCTGTTGCGGTTGCCACTGTCTGCTTGAGAGTGCTTCCGCCCATTCCCTTCATCGCGTCTCCCATCTCGTTCTGGGCGACGGTGAGAGCCCCTTCGGCCATACCGCCGATTGTGCCTACGACCACGTTTCTGCCGTCCAGATAGGCTTCTTCCGCACCGAGCAGGGTAGCCTTGGTGAAATTGTGCCAGTTCTTAACCTGCCTTCCGGCCGGACCTGTGCACTCTCCCAGAATGTTGACAGTGCCTTCCGCCACATTGTCCACCAGTTCCGCAGAAGCAATCTTTTCTGAGCATTCCAGCTCTACATCGCTGTAAATCTTCTGGATAGCCAGCTCGTTCTTGTACACTTCCTTGTTGACGAATCTTTTGATGGCTTTCTGGTTGTCTTTCTTGATATCGTCGATATCCCTTTGTTTGCCTTCCTCGTCTTTGGTCTTTACTCCGTACTTTTCTGCCGTATCCAGGATTCTCTGCTCACGGGCACGTTCAGCCTCGCTCTTTTCCTGCTCCTTCATCTCTTTCTCCACTTCCTTGTTTATCCTTTCCTCGTCTGAAGTTTTGCTGAACTTCTCGAAGTCCTTGTCGAAGGCCTCCTGGTACTTTTTGTTTATGGCATCCTGTTCGGCCTGCCTTGCAGCCCTTTCAGCCTCATAGTCGTAATCGTCTTCCTCAACTTCCTCTTCAACTTCTTCTTCCGATTCCTGAACTTCTTCCTCTTTTGCTTCTTCCTCAGGTTCAGCTTCCTGAGCGGTTTCTTCAGGCTCGTCTTCCTGACTGTCATCGGCTATATCATCACCATTACCGCCACTATCATCATCTTCATCGTCATCATCATCATCTTCTTCTTCCCAATCATCTTCATTTGGTTTCTCTTCTGGCTCTGGTTCCTCCTCATATTCTGCCTCCTCTGCCTCTTCTTCCGGTTCCTCTTCCTCCTCTTCCTCCGCTTCTTCCTCTTCTTCGGTTTCTTCTTCACTTTCTTCCTCTGGCTCTTCCTCAGTTTCTTCTTCTGTCTCTTCTTCACTTTCTTCTTCTGGTTCTTCAGGCTCTTCCTCTGATTCCTCTTCGGTTTCTTCTGTCTGTTCTTCATCCTCAGCGATTTCTTCTTCCGGTTCTGCTCCTTCTCCGTCTCCTTCGGTTTCATCTTCTTCAGGATTCTCGTCTTCCTCGTCTTCTTCTCTTTCTTCAGCCTCAGAATCATAGTCTTCTGAATCTTCCGGGAAGTCTTCTCCGCCCGTGTCAGGACCGTCCCATCCGTCAAAACCACCTAATCCTGCTCCTCCAGCACCTCCGGCACCACCAGCAGCTGCTCCCGCTGCTCCTGCTGCGCCAAGCACTCCGGAAGCAACATCAAGAGCGGTCATCTCTCCTTCATCGTCGTTGTAGCTGTCTTCATCGGCCCATCCTCCTGTTATCGCCGAGTCTGTAAAGTCGTTCTCCTCAGCGTCATAGTGGCTGTAAGAATCATTTTCTTCCCTGTCTGAAGAGTCTTTCTTTCCAGATTTTCTTCCGCTCTTTGTGCCAGAGGATTTTCTTCCGCTCTTTCTGCCGGTTGGCTCTTGATAGTCATCTGATGAAACACTCTCTTCTTTCTTTTTTTCCTCTTTCTGCATATTGTCGGAGTTATCTAAAGGATGTTCCTTGTAATAGTCGGTGTACATCTTGTAGAAGTCCATGGTGCGGCCTGTTGCCTTTGTGTACATAGCCCCCATCTCGTTGCAGATGCGCTTGATTTCTTTCTTGTCTCCTCGTCTCTGGGCATCTTCAAGCTTGCTCTGGAGGTTCTGCATTTTAGCGCCGAACTCTTCTGCGTTGAAATTCGGGTCAATCTTGAAGTCCTTGACGGCATCTTCGGTTTGCTCCAGCCTCTTGGCTGCGTTTCTCAGCTCATCAGTTTCTTTTTTCAGATTCTGGGCGTAGAGCGGAATGACAAGAATCGCCACAATGAAGGCTCCGGCAACAGCCGTTCTCCTGGTAGACTTGAGAATAAAGAATATCAAAGAAAGGATAAGGGCGCAAATCGCGATAAGTAAGGCCCATTTGAAATTCATGAAGTTAAGGCCTGTTCCAGCGAGAAAGCCTACGCTCATTCCACTGAGGAAGCGGATTACTCCTGTCTGCGACGGGGCGTTCTTTGAGACCTTTTTCAGAAGGTCGAAAAGTCCGCTGAAAAGCAGACCGCCCCTTTGGCCTATGTTCTTGATCAGTACAACTGCTCCGGCAATTCCCACAAGAGATTCCTGCCACCTCTGGGTGATGTTGAGGAAACTGTAGACAAGAAGGGCGATGGCCATTCCAAGCATAAATACGGCTACTGCCGAGAAGCTGCTGAAAGCAAAGCTGTTAAAGAATCCCTTGATGCCTTTTCCGAAGCCCGCGAATGGCTGGCTGCCTTTAATGAACAGCGGTGTAAGCAGAGCGGTCAGAATAGAGGCAATCAGAATCTTGCCTACTATGCCGCCTACAGCTCCGGCCACTCCTCCAAACAGTCCGCCCTGGGCGAATGTGAAGAAATTCATCCAGGAAAGTGCCTGGGTTTCCTTGTACCTTGACTGAATGATTCCTAGAACAATCCAGATTATCGTGATTATAAGAGTGGGCAGAAGAACCAAAGGATGCTTAATGACATACTTGAGTTTCTGAAAGTATGACGCGTTTTCCATATCGTATGTTTTTTCGGTACTTTACAAACATACGAAAATTAATTCAATTATTTGAGGTAGCTGTCTTTTGTCCGGAGGAAGTCATCATCCCCAGATTCGATCGCCGCATTGAGATGTCTGATGAAAATATCCTGGATCTCCGGTATTTGCCCGAGGCCTTCCATTTTTACATCTACTTGAAAACCATTGCCTTCAAGGGATTTCTTCCAGTCTTGGGAAATATCGTTGGCAGCGTGGTCTCCTGCCACGAACATAAACGGCACAAGGGTAACTTTCCTTGCCTTCTGTTTCTGGAGCTGGGCCAGTGCATCATCAAATTCCGGGAAGCCTTCAATGGTGGCAACGTGGAAGTTGGCGTGGCCTTGAGACTTGAACATATAGTCCGTCTGGCTGTAGAGCGCGTTGCCGGGGTCATCGGTTCCGTGGCCGACGAGGAGAACGTGAGCGTCTGCGGAACTCTGTCTGTGCCTTTCTGTCAGGATAGCCACAACTTCCCTCGTGTCTTCCAGACTGTAAAGAAGCGCTTTGCCTATCCTTACATCTGTAAACTTATCCCTAACTTTATCCACCTCCTGGGCAAGTGTCTTGTTTTCCTTTCCGGTAATGATGTTGGTAGGCTGGATATACACCTTTTTATATCCCTCAGCGATGAGCCTTTCCAGAACCTGTGAAGGTATCTGCTTCTCTATTCCTCTTTCTTTCAGCCTCTTGATTATGATTCGTGAGGTGTAGGCCTCGAACACGTCATACTGAGGGAAAGAGTCCTTGACTTTCTGGTTGATGGCATCTATGGTAAGGGCCCTTGTATCGTCGTGTGTGGTTCCGAAGTGTACCATAAGTATGGCAGCCTTTGGTTCTGGGGTATTTTCCTTTGAAGTATTTTCCTGTCTGCAAGAAAGTAAAACTGACAATGCAGCAATGATGATAAATAATCTTCTCATATTCAATGCTTTGGTTAAATGTATGGAATAAAGTGGCATTTATTTCAGGCGTAGGTTCGTATATGTTTTCTGGATGCAAATATAGGAATAATGCTTATCGCCGATGAAAATAAATAACAAGATTGTTACATTTTGACGGGAATAATTATATATTTGCATCGGATTTTGGTGAGACGAAGGCCTTTCGGCCTGAGACTTTAAAAGGGAATCCGGTGAGAAACCGGAGCAGTGCCCGCTACTGTAATATCCGATCCATCAGGATTTTTGGAAATCTAGCCACTGTTTCATCTGAAATGGGAAGGCCCTCAGGATAGAGTCAGGAGACCTGCCAGAACTCCGCAGTTAACACAAGTTCCCGGGCAAGGAACTGGATTAATAATTTTATCACTTTTTTCATATGAGGAAGATTTTACTTTCTTTCGCATGTGTAGTTGCCGGTGTATGCTCAGTCTATGCCCAGAATACTGGAGCGGGCAGCACCGAAAAAGATACTACCTATGCTTTGAGGGAACTCTATGTAACTGACTACAACAAGTCCAAGCAGCAGGTTCTCAAGATTGACGTACCGTTAAAGTTCATTCCAGTTGCCGTTTCAACTGTCCAGTCCACGTCTATTGTAAACAGAGACATCTCAGACATACAGGAAGCTGTCAAGTTCCTTCCTGGAGTCAGGATCCAGACTTCCTATGGCGCTTTCCAGCAGATGCAGATCAGAGGTTTTGACCATTCTGTAATTATGGTGGACGGTGTCAGGGACGAACGTTCCGCTATAGACAACTCATATCCTTTCATGGATCTTTCTGCGGTTGAGAAGATAGAGCTTCTCAAAGGCCCGTCTTCTGTTCTCTATGGCTCCAGTGCAGTTGGTGGCGTAATCAACATCGTAAGGAAAGCACCATCTGCCCAGCAGCATATGTTTGCCAAGATTTCCTATGGCAGCTGGTACACCACCAACGCAAGGATGGCCTTTGGCGGCAAGCTGCTTGGTCCGGTAAATTACCAGGCAAGCTTCAACTACCAGAACCAGGACGGCTGGAGAGACAATCGTATCCGCAGGCTTTCAGGCTACTTTGCTCTTGGCGGAGATTTCGGAAGAAATGATATGGTAGAAGTCAGGTTTGGTGGAGGAAATGATTTCTATGCAACTGAAATAGGCCTTCCTGCCCTTATGACTGCAGACATCTATGATGCAGCAACCGAGAAGCTTTATCTCAAAAAGAACGATATGCTTCCGGGCCTGGACCGCAAATGGAGATATAACAGCGAGTCTGACGAAATGTACAACCGTAACTGGAATGTTTCCGCAAAATGGGTTCACAAGTTCAACGACAATCTGAAACTGACTGAGAACATTTCCTACACGAACGACGATATAGACTATTTCTCAACCGAGGAGTTGGACTATCTGACCAGCAGCAAACCGATATACCCTTGGTATTATGAGGCCAAGCCAGGTGTACGCACTTACATCAGCCTGGATTCTCTCTACTACGGTTATCCTCTGCGATTCTCCCATATGGCAAAGACCGTCAACAACCAGATAGAGCTCAGCGGCAAGTTCCGCACAGGAAGCGTTGTCCATAACTTCATGGGTGGCAATACCTTCATTTATCTTGACAGGGTTACTTATACTGGTTATCTTTTCGGTTCCAAGGGGGATGATGTCGTTGGTCCAGGACTCACAGGCCACGGAACAACCTACAATCCTCACAGCATCGGCTGGATGGATACCAAATTCAGCAAGGCTACTCCACAGTTCACCAGGATGCTGGGCTTTTATTTCCACGATGTGATGGATCTCACAAGCAAGTGGAAGTTCATGGTAGCCGGAAGATATGACACATACAGTTTCAAGAGAGCTTCCGGAATAGACGTCATAAACGGCGGCAGGAAATACGGCCACGTGGATTCTGACAAGTATTCAAAGCTCAAGACAGGTGCCTTCACTTTCAAGACAGGAGTGGTTTACCTTCCTGTTGAAGACCTCTCGCTGTTTGCTTCCTACGGCACATATTTCAAGCCTATACGCACTTTCTACAACGACAACACCATCTATGTTGACCGTGACGGCAAAATCTTTACGCCGGAGGACGGCAAGGAAGTATTCAAGCCGGAAAAGGGCGGACAGTTTGAGATTGGTGCACGCTATGAAATCAGCAGCAAACTCAGGGCCGATTTCTCCCTCTTCCTCATCAACAAGTACAACATGACAAGGAACATAGCTTCCAAGGGTGATGTGATAGGTGGAGAAACACTTGAGAAGAATGTAGTTGGACAGGTGGGCAAGATGCGTTCACAGGGATTTGACGTGGAAGTTTCATATATTCCGGTAACTGGAATGGTATTGACCGCCGGCTACGCCTACACAGACGCAAAGGTCAAGGAGATGGCTAAGAACAAGTATATGGACTCTGACGCCACCAAGGGAAAACAGTATGCAAGAATCCCTAAGAACACTTTCTTTGTGATGGGAGACTATGTGGTTACTTCCGGAGCTCTGAAGGGTTTTGGCGTGAACTTTGACGTTGATTTCCAGGACAAGGTTTACCGCAATGCCACCAACACCACCTGGTTTGATTCATACTGGCTGACCAACATCGGTTTCAGCTACAACCTCAAGAACGGCATCAGGCTCGGTTTGAACATCAAGAACCTTTTCAACGAGAAGTATTTCAACCAGTCACTTGGCAACCAGATGGTTCCAAGCCAGCCAAGAAACTATATTCTTTCTGTCCAGTATGCTTTCTAAATTCTTGGACAAGATATTCAGGACTGTACACAGGATACTGGGCACATTGCTCAGTATCCTCTTCCTGATGTGGTTTGTCACCGGAATCGTGATGATATACCACAGATTCCCTTCCGCCAGCAGGGAGGAAAAACTTGCCAGGTTTGAGCCTCTTGGATATGGTACGTTGCCATTGGACAGCATCGCCTTGAAAAACGGGATCGGACTGGATTCCGTGCGTTCCGCTTCTTTGTGGCGATATCTTGGGCAGACACGGTATGAGATTGGTACCGGATATGGAAACAGGACTGAATTTCTTGCCGACAGCTCTGAATACAAGGTTCTTGACGAGAAAGAAAGCATATTCCGTGTAGCATCTCTGTGGTGTCCTTCCCCTGTAGAAAAGGTAGATACCCTCTATTCCCTGGAACAATGGATTCCTTTCGGAAGGCTCAAGGAGGATTTTCCGATCTACAAATTTTACTTCAGCGATGAGGACAGGACACAGATATACATATCATCAAAGTCCAGGGAAGTCCTCCAGCTGACCACAAGGTCCGAGAGGATCTGGGCTTGGGCGGGAGCGATTCCTCATTGGGTGTATTTCACCTGGATCAGGCAAGATGTTGAAGGTTGGAAGTCTTTGATTATCTGGCTTTCCGTATTCGGTATCATAATGCTGCTTTCAGGTTTCTGGATGGCTGTGCGCTCTTTCCGTATCTCTGCCAGGAAAGGCAACGGTCTCAGGAGCCCTTACAAGAAGAAGTGGTACAGATGGCATCATGTGTTCGGCACTGTTTTCGGGATATTCCTGCTCACCTGGATATTGAGCGGCATGTATTCCCTGACCCAGATCCCGGAATGGCTGGGACGGGAGCACAAGCAGTATGACTCAAGGGAGGCGCTTGGCACCGGGATGACAGATTTCCAAAGATACCGTCTGAGCCTTTCTGATCTTCTCAGCCGTAATCCTGGGCGGATCACCAAGGTTGAGTGGAAGAGCTTCGGATCCCATCCATTCTACCAGATACAGCTTTCTGACGGTGAAAGCCGGTGCATAGATGCTTCTGTGCCTCAGGTCGCAGAAAAGCTCTATCTGGACAGCGCCGAGGTCAGGACGGTTGTCGAGGCTGTGCATCCAGGTGAGGGCGTATCGTTGAGCCTGATGGAAGAGTATGACAGCTACTATCTGGACCTTAAGGGAAAACTGCCGCTTCCTGTATGGAAGATCCAGGTTGACAACAAAGACAGAAACGTTTATTACATAGATCCGTGCAGCGGAAACTCCAGAAGTTTCAACACTCATTCCAAGTGGCAGTTCCAGCTGTATCAGGGATTCCACAGCCTCAGGTACAAGATTTTCGACGGAAGAAGGGGAGCCTGGACCGTAGTCATGTGGGTCCTGCTTCTGGGAGGAGCGTTTGTCTCATTGACAGGTGTTGTTCTTGGAGTGAAATATGTCATACGCCTTTTCAGAAGGAAAAGACGGAAAAGAGACAAAGAATAACATGGTTGAAAGTTAGTAAATAGGTGTGTTTCACGAGGACGGCAGATTTTTGTCGTCCTCTTTTTCAAATAGTTATCTTGAGTATGCCTCCGAAGGTTGGCGCAACGGAAAACGGATTGTCTTCTGTGCACAGTCCGGCGTACATCGCGGCGCATACGATAGGGCCGGCGTGAGCGAATACGGCAACACGTCTGTAAGGCTGGCTTTTGAGCTCATCGAGAAACTCTTTCACTCTCCTGTAAAGGTCAGGGAAGCTTTCCCCGCCCGTTGCAGGAAGGTGCATATAGTCGCGGTACCAGTCCTGGATGGCGGGGTCCTTGATTTCCTCGTATTTCTGCATTTCCCACTCTCCCATATTCATTTCCTTGAGCCGGTCGTCCTTTTCGGCATCTTTAAACCCGCAGAATTCCGCGAGTTTTACGGCTCTCTGGAGAGGGGAGGTAAAGGCCTTGTCGACAGGGAGATACTGCTTCAGATTCTTCAAGGTTTCACTTGCCTCGGCGATGAAAGTGGGGGCCACATCCACGTCTGAAAAGCCGTAGCACGTTCCTTTGGGAACATTGGGAGTCGTATGTCTTACAAGTATCAGTTCCATCAGATCAGGAATGTTGCGGTAATGTAAACGGAAAGTTCGGTGAGCAGGAATATGGCTCCGTTGCAGTCTCCTGTATATCCCTTAATCCTCTTGTAGATGAACAAGTTCAGCAGTGTGCACAATAGGGCGGGCACAAGGACTAGTATAAGAACCTGGATAGTGTCCGGTTCAGTGAGCCAGATGTACAGCCCGAGTGGAATCAGTCCTTCCAAAAGAAGCAGGATGTATTGAGGGAATCTGGCTCTGCGATAGATGTTCCTGGCCTTTGACTCTTCTTCCTTGCGGGCGTAAGGCATTGCCATAACAGTCTGTGCGGCAAGCATCTTGGAGAACGGGTCTGCCATTAGGACTGTAAGGGCTGCAAACTCAGGGCTCACCGATGCAATGCAGAACAGGCTGGTTCCCAGAAGCAGTATGTAGCAGATGAGGCCCAGTACCCCGAATGTTCCGATATGGGAGTCCTTCATTATGGAAAGTATCCTCTCCCGGTCTTTTCCACCGCCGCCGAATCCGTCAAAGAAGTCTGCCAGGCCGTCCTCGTGGAGGGCTCCTGTGACAAGAATCCTGATGACGATGGCGGCAAGAACTGCAATGAGGATATTGTAAGGCGCTATGAAATAAAGCGCTGCGGCTGAAATTGCGGCTGTCAGCCATCCTACAAGTGGCCAGTGTTCAACCACGCTGGTATAGGCTTCCTTAGGGGGCTGGTAGAGTCTCCAGAAGGGCAGTCTGGTAAGGAATATGAACGCGGCCCAGATACGGCTAAAAATATTTGGTGATTTTGGCATTTTGGAAGTTGTTCATTTCGTTTATCATTCTCACGGCGGACTCTATGATAGGGTAGGCGCAGAGGGCTCCCGTTCCCTCCCCGAGCCTGAGTCCGAGACTCAGAAGAGGCTTTGCGTCCATAACCTCCAGCATCTTGCGGTGGGCGCTCTCGTCTCCGATGTGGCAGAATATCATATAGTCCTGGCATTCAGGATAAAGTCTGGTTGCGGCCAGGGCGCAGGCTGTCATAATGAATCCGTCCACCAGGACAGTGGTCTTGAGTTCTGCCGCCTTCAGCATTGCGCCGATGGCGGCAACCATCTCGAACCCGCCGAAATACATAATGATTTCCTCGTCACTCGGATCGGGATAGTCTGCCAGGAACTTGTCCACAGCCTGTGCCAGCACCTGTTTCTTATGCTCTATGCCTTTGGTGTTCAGACCGCTTCCGGCGCCGATGCAATCATCTAGAGGAATCTCTCCCATAAGGCTGAGCCAGATGCTGCTCGGCGATGTGTTGGCAATTCCCATTTCTCCGATGGAAAGGATGTTGCAGCCCTCGTCTATGCACTCCTCGGCCAAAGAGGCGCCCGTTTCAAGGGCTTCCAGATACTGGACCTCGGTCATGGCCGGGCCGTAGAGGAAGTTCTCCGTGCCCCAACCGATCTTGCAATCCTTTATCGCTGAGTAGGATGACATGTCGTGGTCCACTCCCATATCAACCAGTTCAAGCTTGAAGTTATGCTGGCGGCAGAACATATTCACTCCTCCGCCGCCTTTTGTGAAGTTTATCATCTGCTGCCAGGTGACTTCCCTCGGAGACTGGCTGACGCCCTCCTTTTCTATGCCGTGGTCCCCGCCCAGAAGCAGATGGCAGGGATGCTTGAGTTTTGGACTGAGGGTCTGCTGGATAAGGCAAAGCTGCAGGGCAATATCCTCCAGCCTTCCCAGTGAGCCTTTGGGCTTGTTGAGGTTGTCTATCTTGTCTATGGCCTTCTGTCTTAGAGAATCGTCTGGCCGCTGTATGTTGAATTCCGCTAACATTATCCCTTGATTTTTAACGGTATGCCGGATACCATCAGAATAACTTCATCCGCCATCTTGGCAATGTGCTGGTTCATCCAGCCCTGAAGGTCGGTGAACCTTCTCTGCATAGGATTGGTGCTTGTTCCTCCGCTTCCGATCTCGTTGGTCACGAAGATGAACGTCGCATCCTGGGATGTAAACTCTTCAATCTGGCGGGTTGCCATTTCCCGGATTGTGTCAATGTCCCTGATTCCTTCCGCGTTTGACAGATATGGCTGTATCAGGTTAGTGAGCCAGAGGGTTACGCAGTCAATTACCGCGCATCTTCCTTCTATCCTGCAGTTTGGAAGGTTGATTTCCTCCTCCATATTTGTCCACTCGGGGCCTCTTCTTTGCTGGTGTTTTACAACCCTTGCACGAAAATCTTCGTCCCAGATATGAGCCGTCGCGATATAAACCGGAGACGGGTTGAGACTCAAAGCCAGAGCTTCTGCGTATCCGCTTTTTCCGGAGCGCTGTCCACCTGTTATCAGTATTATTCTTTTCATAGCATAAATATAACGTATCTGGCCGCATAACCGGCAGCAATGGTCAGGCATATCATATACACCTCTGCCAATCTATTGATTCTGACGGCCTTTTGCATATCTACCGTGGTGAGTTCCTTTTCATTCTCACCGATATATGGCTTTTCTATAACTTCCCCGAAGTAGGTGTGGGGGCCGCCGAACCTGCAGTCCAGGGCTCCGGCAAGCGCCGATTCCGGATATCCGCTGTTGGGGCTGGCGTGGCATCTGGCGTACGTGGCCACAAATCTGAAAAGACGCATCTCTCCAGTTGCAAGAACCATAAGAAATGCCGTCAGACGGGCCGGAATCCAGTTTGCCGCATCGTCTATCTTGGCAGCCACCATCCCGAAGTCCTTGTAGCGGGCGGTCTTGTAGCCGATCATCGAGTCCAGAGTGTTTACCATCTTGTATGCCGCCATTGCAGGCAAACCTCCAATCAGGTACCAGAACAGCGGAGCCACCACCCCGTCGCTAAGGTTCTCCGCCAGGGTTTCCAGAGCGGCGGTCCTTATCTCCTGGGCCGAGAGTTTGGAAGTGTCTCTTCCCACAATCCTTGCAACCTGGCATCTTCCTTCCTCCAGAGACCTGTCAACGGCCTTGAAAACCTCCCTCACTTCCCTTATCAGAGTTGTTCCGGCAAGGAAGAAGAACACAAATATACTGCGCACTATAATTGCGCAAATAATATGCAGTTTGACAGAGAAATAATCTATCGCGAAAAAGATACAAATAGTTATCGCGATAAGGAAAACAGCTGTCAAAGCGCCTTTTAATACCCTGTTGTTTCCCTTGTTCAAGCGTTTCTCGAAGAAGGCTATGGCCTTGCCGAACCATACTACCGGATGGGGGAGGAAGGTCGGGTCTCCAAGTATCAGATCCAGGCTCCATCCTATCAGTATCGGCAGTATGTACAGCAGCGCCAATGTCATCTTTTCAGGAAATCAGTTATGCCGTCAATAAGTTCGGCGTTGTCTACATCATTTGAAGAAGCCACCCTGAAGTGTCCTTCATACAGGCCCCTGAAGTTGGAAGCGTCGCGGATGAGGATTCCTTTTTCCTTTGCCAGGAATTCCTTCAGGTCTGAGGCCTTGCCTTTTTTCAGCCTGCACAGGATGAAGTTTGTCTTGGTCGGCCTGGCCTCGATTCCTTCAATCGCGGAGAGAGAAAACCTGAGCCTTTGGGCGCATCTTAGGTATTCGTCCAGATTTCCCACGGCTGTATAGTTGTTCTTGAGCAGGAACTTTCCTGCCTCTATCGCGAGGGAACCTAAACTCCACGGGTGCATAAAACCTCTCAGGAGTCTTATAATCCCTATGTTGGCGGTTATGTAACCCACTCTGAGGCCGGGTATTGCGTATGTTTTTGTAAGTGAGTGAATCTGAATCAGGTTCGGTATCTTGATCCCTTCAGCCGGGCTCATCACCTTCTCCTTTGTATATCCTTCATACGACTGGTCAACGATCACATAGCGGTGCTTGTCCAGAAGGTCTCTGATAAAAGTCTCGGGGAAAAATTCTCCGGTAGGGTTGCATGGGTTGCACACCCACATAAGGTTGCCAAGCACGTCTTCCCTGTACATAAACATCCTGCAGGCATCTTCGTACTCGCTGAATGCCGGATACTTGACGTTGAATGTCTGCCAGGACCTGAAAGTCTGCGCTATCAGATATATGGCTTCCGTGGCTCCGGCTGTCGCCAGCACATTCTCTGCCGGTATTCCGTGATACTCGGCGATGGCTTTCTCCAGCGATGCCGCATCCGGTTCTGGATAAGTCCTGATACTGTCCAGGTGCTGCTTCAGATGCTCCAGCAGGGGACTGATGTCCGCCCTCGGGTAGATGTTGGACGAGAAGTTCAGCCTTATGTTCTCATATTTGTGGAGATCGTCTCCGTGTCCGTTAATCATTGCGAATGATGTTGTATAAAAGGTTCATGTCAAGGTGCTTGCGGAGATGGCCGGAAAGCAGGTCGTATTGCCTTTGCTTGAATGCGGTGTAGTCTTCGGTCTTTTGGCTGGATTCTGCTTTGCCTTTGAACGGTTCCAGGATGAAATCCGTGAAACTTGGATTGTCCAGAATGCCGTGTAGGTAGCAGCCCATGCACTTCTGATTTACATAGCAGCCTTCCGGAGTGCCGTTTTCCATAATGGCCAGAGGCTTTATCTCTTCACCGTTTGTGGTGGTCTCTCCCATGTGGATCTCATATCCCTGGAGAAGTTCGTTATTATTTGCTGGGGCAAGGGTGAAACAGCTTTGACGGGTGGTCTTTTCTCCTGTCATCTTTGTGGTTACCGGCAGAAGGCCAAGGCCGGGGAGCATCTCGATTTCTCCTTCTATGTGGTCAGGATCAAGCACTTGGGTACCCATCATCTGGTAGCCGCCGCAGATTCCCAGGACCGTTGCGCCGTTTCGGTGGGCGGAGATTATTGCCTGGGCGCAGCCGTTTCTTCTTAGTTCATAAAGGTCGTCGATAGTGGACTTTGTGCCAGGGATGATTATAATGTCGCTCTTTTTTATGTCTTCCGTGTTGGAAGTGTAATAGAGGTGGACTCTCGGGTCCCTTTCCAGGGCGTTGAAATCGGTGAAGTTGGAAATGTGCCTTAATAGGACTACTGCCACGTTGATCTTGCCCTTTTCCCTTGAGAAACTCTTGGCTGCGAGGTCCACGCTGTCTTCCTCTTCTATGTATATGTCCTTGTAGTAGGGGACAACTCCTATTACCGGAACCTTGCAGATGTCTTCCAGAATCTTTTTTCCGCTGTCAAACAGACGGAGGTCTCCTCTGAACTTGTTGATAATTATGCCTTTGATGAGCTTCTTGTATTCTTCTTTCTGAAGAGCGATGCTGCCGTAGACTGAAGCGAATACCCCGCCGCGGTCTATGTCCGCAACAAGGAAAACGTCCGCGTTGGCATATTTTGCCATAGGGAGATTCACGATGTCGCTCTCAGCGAGGTTCAGTTCAGATATGCTGCCCGCGCCCTCCATCACTATAGGGTCATACTTTGATGCAAGGCGGTCAAAAGCCTGGCAGACAGCAGTCCGGAGTTCTTCCTTTCCTTCCTTGCGGAAATAGTCGTATGCGCTGGAACTTCCTATGGGCTTGCCGTTGAGAACCACCTGGGATGTGTGGTCGCTCTGAGGCTTGAGAAGCAGTGGGTTCATATCCGTATGGCACTCAAGTCCGGCTGCTTCCGCCTGGACCGCCTGGGCCCGTCCGATCTCCAGCCCGTCTTTTGTGGCAAAAGAGTTTAGCGCCATGTTCTGGGCCTTGAACGGAGCAGGGGAGTAGCCGTCCTGCAGGAAAATCCTGCAAAGTCCTGTGGCTATGATGCTTTTGCCTACATCGCTGCCCGTCCCGGCAAGCATTATGTTATGGAGTCTGCGTTTCATTTCGAGTGTTTTACGGCCATTGCAAACAGACAGTCGGAGAGGCGGTTGAAGAAAACGAGAATTTCCTCTTTTACCTTGTAGGTTTTATTGAGAGTCCAGAGCCTTCTTTCAACAGTTCTGGCGGTACTTCTGGCTATGTGCATCTGGGAAGACAGAAGGTTCTCTCCAGGAATCACGAAGCCCTCCGGAGAAGGAACGCTGTCTATGTATTCTTCCATCCTCTCTGTCAGTTCTTTGCAATGGAGGATCTTGGTGTTTTCAATGCCTTCCGGAGTGGCGATATGGCTCATAATAATCATCAGTTCTTTTTGAATCGCGATTATTAATTCTCTCTCTTCAAAGTCCACGCTGGCCGCCCTGGCAAGTCCGAGCTGGGAGTTCAGCAGGTCTATCATTCCGTTGGCCTCAATGCGGATGTCATCCTTCGGAACTCTCGTCCCTCCTTTAAGCGAGGTGGTTCCCTTGTCTCCGGTCTTTGTGTATATGTCTTTCATAGTCAGAATATTCCAAAAATGTCTTTGTCTCCCCAGTATAGGTGGGTATAGCTCGCTATGGTGTTCTTGATCTTTATTACATTTGATTCCGGCTGTGGGTCCGTGAACTTTGTATAGTGGAATTCATGGCCCTTGATTTCAACGCCGTTGAAAGATAATGTACGGTAGCCAAGGCAAAGTTTCCTGTCCTCGGTTCTGGCAGTTATGCTGTAAGGCAGAACGCCGCACATAGGGAATTCTCCTTCATCGGTGAGAATGCTGCGGCACAGGTACATCATTCCGCCGCACTCGGCAAGGATCTTTCCTCCCGATTCGGCATACTTTCTGATGGATTCCATTGTCTTTCTGCACTTTGAAAGGGGATCCAAATGCTTTTCCGGATATCCGCCAGGAAGATACAAAAGGTCTATGTCCTGAGGGATATCCGCATCTTGTTCCGGGTTGAAGAATTCTATGTTTTTCCAGCCGTCCAGATGTTCCTGGTAGATGAAGGAGAATGACTCTTCGTTTCTGGCAACCAGAACCTTGTGGCTGTCTTTGATCTTCAGCGGGCTGCTGATTCCTGCAACCGGCTTTTCGGTCAAGGAGAGCAGTCTGTCCATGTTCACATTTCCTTCAACAAGGCTGGCGGCAGAGTCTGCCATCTGCATCGCTGAGAAATCCAGGCCCAGATATCTTGACTTGTTTTCAGCTTCCTTTGCTTTAGGAATGAAGCCGAGCGGTTCGAGGTTGATGTCCTGGCAGACTTCCTCCAGCATCTTGCGGTGCTTAGGAGAGCCTACTTTGTTGAAAATCACGCCGATGATATTCACTTCCTTGGAGAATTCCTTGAAGCCTTTCAGCAGGGGAGCAAGAGAGTAGGCGGTACTTTTGGCATCAACGACAAGTACCACAGGCAGATTGAGTATGGAAGCTATTTCTGCGGCAGATCCCCTTGAGCGGCTGTAGCCGTCGAACAGGCCCATCATTCCTTCAACTATGCAGATGTCAGCATTTTGCGAGTGTTCTGCATAGAGATTTCTGATGTGATCTGGGGCTGCAAAGAAAGAATCCAGATTGTATGACGGAGCATTGCAGACCTTCTGGTGGAACTTTGTGTCTATGTAGTCAGGCCCGCACTTGAAAGGCTGCACTTTCAGGCCCTTTTGCGCAAGGCATTGCATAAGGCCGATGCTCACGGTTGTTTTTCCCGAACCGGAAGCCGGGGCGGCGATCATAAACTGGGGTATTTTTCTCTCGTGTGCGCTCATGCGCACAAAGTTACTCGCTATTTTGAAATTATTCAAACAGGGTAATATAACAATGGTGTTACATTTTATTTGTTTTGTCGGAAGAATTGTTTACTTTTGCTTCCGATTCAGGTAATCGGTGTGATTTTCATACCGGTGAAAGGGAATCCGGTGAAAGGCCGGAACTGTACCTGCAGCTGTATTTCCCGATTTGTGTCCGTTACGGATATGCCACTGGAAGTCTCCGGGAAGGTGTAACGGATGGGAAAAGTCAGAAGACCTGCCTGCCTCGTTCAGAGTGGCCGCCTCTCAGGAAGAAGAGCCTCGGCGATCAGATTTTTTAATAGCGCAATGAACAAATTGTTGGTGTCAGGCCTTTTGGCTCTGGCTTTATGCGTTTGCCAGGGTGCGGTGGCTCAGGATACCCTGAAGAAGTACGATCTTCAGGAACTTGTAGTCACAGGAACGGGTACGCTCCATCTTCTGAAGGAGGCCCCTGTGCAGACCGAGGTTATAACTGCCAAGCAGCTTAAGAATTATGGCGGAAGAAGCCTTCAGGACATTCTTTCCAGCCTTGCCACGTCTTTCGATTTCAACGAGGACGATATGGGAAGCCATATCACGATGAACGGCCTTGGAAATTCCTACATCCTGATCATGGTGGACGGAAAGAGGCTTAACGGAGACGTTGGCGGAGACAACGATCTCCAGCTTATCGATCCGCAGAATATCGAGAAGATAGAGATAGTGAAAGGTGCGTCTTCTGCCCTTTACGGCAGCGACGCCATAGCAGGAGTAATCAACATCATAACCAAAAAGCACGACGACGGCCTTCTGCTGGAGAATTCCACCAGGGTGGGAAGCTACGGAGATATCCGCCAGCATAACGGCATCGGCCTAAGAAGCGGCCGTTGGAACAGCTACACCAATTTCCAGATGCAGCATACAGATGGCTGGCAGAACACTTCCGTTGAGCATACTTCTCCATTGGAGGAGCCGATACTGGATTCTAAGAACAAAACACGCAACCGCTTCACTTCCTGGCAGGTAGCCGAAAGGCTGACCTACGATGCAGGTAAGGCCGGAGAGTATTATGCGGAAGGCAGCATCTACGGCAAGAGGATATTTCGTCCAAGCGGGAAATATCCTCATTATGATGTCAATACATACGACCTTGCCTATAAGAACTCCGGCGCCTCCGTTGGCGGAAAGTGGAATCTCGGCGGCAAGGACTATGCAACATTCGACGCGGACTGGAACCGCCACGCTTATTATTACAAGTTCACCGAGACGACCCTCGTTGAAGACTATGACAAGAGCGCGGGCACCATATATTATCCTTATTTTCCATATCTAGCGGGACAGGAGGCTCTCCAGAGCGACCAGCAACGAACCCTAATCTCTGCCAAAGGGGTCTTTACTCTGCCTTACGAAAACCGGTTGAGCGGGGGAGCCGAGTTCCGCTATGATTATCTTAGGGCTCCGACCAGGGTCGAGGGAGGAAAGGCGGACGACTGGACGGCAGCCGTTTATGTCCAGGACGAGTTCAACCCTGCAAAGAACTTCAACATTACCGCCGGACTGCGCCTTAACCAGAACCACCAGTTCGGCTTCAAGGCAACCCCGAAGGTGAGCCTTATGTGGGCTGCAGCCAGTGACCTTAGGCTGAGAGCCTCCTGGAGCCAGGGCTTCAAGACGCCCGTTCCGAAGGAATTATATTATATGTATGTGCGCCAGATGACGGGCACTTATCTCTACCTTGGAAACAGAAACCTCAAGGCCCAGAGCAGCAACTACTTCTCTTTCAGCACAGAATACTTTGTAAAGGACTTTGTGGCAACCATCGGGACCTACTACAACAAGCTGGACAATATGATAACCCTTGTTACCATCCCTATTTACGAGGCTCCGGACGAACTGATTGCCAGATATGATCCTGTCAAGACCCGCCAGTACCAGAATATGGACAAGGCCAAGACCTACGGGGTGGACTTTTCTCTGCGATGGAAAATCGGCGAATTTCTCGTGAATGCCGCCTACAGCTGGCTGGATACCAAGGCAGACCAGTATGATTCCGACCACGAGACAATCCGAAGGGTAAAGATTGACGGTGTGGCCCACCACAAGGGAAGTTTCTCCCTGCTTTGGAACCACAGTTTCTCGTCTGCCTACAACATGAGCGCGGGAATCTACGGCAGGATGTCCTCAAAGCGCTATTACCAGACAGACGGGGACGGAAAGGGCTATCAGCTGTGGAGGCTTTCCACAACTCACGACTTTGCCCGAAGCCGCAATTTCACCATCAGCATCCTGGCCGGCATAGACAATATATTCAACTACATAGACAAGACTCCGCACGGCCTGCATCTGGGCACAACCTCTGCCGGAAGGACATTCTATGCGGGAATAGTGCTGAAATTCACCAATGGAAGAAAAACCATAAATAAGATAAAAACGAATTTAAACCAAAACGAAAATGAGAACTAAAATTCTTTTGATTGCGGCTTTGGCCGCCGTATTCGGACTGGCTTCTTGCTCCAAGAGCGATGATGTAAAGTCTAATTACGACACTTATCAGAAGTCCGTAAACGAGACCGTAAAGTCTCAGAAGAAGAATAACAAGGTTATCCTTCTGGTTGCTTTCGGAAGTACCTGGCAGCAGGCTTACGACGCATTTGACGCTACCGTAGCGGCTTACAAGAGCGCTTTCCCTGGCTATGACGTATTCCTTTCATTCTCTTCAGCCATCTGCATCAACCGTGCAGCTGCCGGCGAGAACGTGGCTCCAAGATACTTCTATGCTCCGCCATTCTGGCTCACCGCTTTTGCCCAGGACGGCGTTATGTATTCTGAGATTGTTGTCCAGAGCCTTCAGGTTATCCCTGGCGAGGAATACACTCGAGTAATCAACTACATCAAGGACTTTGCAAACAACGCAAACGGAGACCTTTCTGACAGCTATCTTTCAAGGGTTGTCCTCAAGCTCGGCGTTCCGTTGCTTCAGGATGCTGACGCAGACGTAAACGCTGTTGCCAAGGCTCTCGATGATCTTTACAAGACCAAGGCAGCCAGCGGAGTAGTCGCTTTCATGGGCCACGGTAACCCTGACTCGTACGACACCTACAAGGCAAATGTCCGCTACACCCAGCTCGAGGAGGCTCTCCAGACCTACAGCCCAAACTACTTTGTTGGAACTGTAGATATGATGGATAACTTCAAGACCAACGTTCTGGCCAGAATGAAGGCAGCCGGCATCACTTCCGGCACCGTTTACTGCCACCCTCTGATGTCTATCGCCGGCGACCACGCCCACAACGACATGGCCGGTGACGACGACGAGAACGGCGAGCCTAACGAGGAAGGCGAGGTTGAAGATACCAGCTGGAAGTGCTACTTTGCAGCAAACGGCTTCACCTGCAATGACGACACCCAGATTGTGAAGGGGCTGCTGGAACTCCCTACAGTACGCCAGATCTGGATGAACCACACCAAGTCAGCCATCAACGGCGAGCCTCTTGACTACTACCATTCAAAGGATCCTGAGTAAAAAGTATTAGACCTTTTTTGCAAGTACTGGGATTTGCAGTTATCTTTGTGAATCTCAGTACTTTTTTATCTGAGAGCAAGTGCATTTCATGAAACTCAAGGCATTTTTGTCATCGATTGCGGTTCTTCTGTCTCTGGCTTCATCCTACGGCCAGATCCACACTACATCTGACACGTCGGCAAGGCAGAACCTGAACCCGATAGTGGTTACAGGAAGCGGACATCACCAGAGACTCAAGAAGACAGCCTCACCTGTGAGGGTTCTGTCTTCTCTGGAGATTAGAGAACAGGGTATAACCAACCTGCAGGATGCCCTTATGAGGATGCTCCCGCAGGTGCAGACAACGCCTTCGTCTATGGGTAACTTTCTGCGCCTTAACGGGTTGGGAAACAAATACGCATTGATACTCGTTAACGGCAGAAGGCTCATCGGCGATATGGCCGGCAATGTGGACCTGGACCGTATAGACCTGTCAAGGGTCAGGAGGATCGAGGTGCTGGACGGGGCAGCCTCTTCACTTTATGGTAGTGACGCCATCGGCGGAGTGATCAACATCATCACCGACCAGCCGGCATCAGACCTGATTTCAGTACGTTCCATAACCTCGGCATCCGGCAAGGGACGTTTCTCCCAGGCTGTGAGCCTGAACATCGGAAAGGGAGGTTTTACCTCATCCACATCTTTTGCCCACAACAGGGCTGACAGTTACTCCAACAGCCAGTGGGAGGAAGTAAAGAAAGGGGACGAGACCGAACTCCAGCAGACCATCGCCCCGCTGTTTTCCGGCTACAGGGCAAACATCATCGGCCAGAAGTTCTCCTTCAAGCCGACCCAGAAACTGGCACTCAATGCCGGGGGAGACTATTACGAGAAGATCACTTCCCGTCCGAGAACCCGCGAGGATGTTAAGGGCGGCACGGACTACGAGATGCGCTATCGCGGAGCAAGACTCTCATTTGGCGGAATATACAAGTTCAACAAGAACAATTCCCTGCAGATGAACTTTGACGCTGACCGTTACCGCTACGGCAGGGAGTACCAGGTGGACGGCAAGACATACGAGAAAGGAGATTATACCAGGTCCAAGGACCAGGGGGCTTTGTCTGCCAACATCCAGGGCATTATGCATCTTATGCCCGGCAGCACGTCCATCGCAGGACTGGACTGGCGTCTGGACAAGCTGGAATCTTCCAGCGGAAACATAGACAACAGCGCCTATACTTTCGCCGGCTATATCCAGCACGAGATGCAGATAGCCAAAGGCCTGAATTTCACTGCAGGAGCAAGGCTCACCACGCACAAGGACTTTGGCAGCAACTTCTCCCCGAAGGCAGCCCTGATGTATTCTCCAGGAGATTTCAATTTCCGTCTGACCTACAGCCGCGGATTCAGGACTCCCGGACTGGATGAGCTCCACTACAACTATTTCAGCGTGAACAAGGGAAAGCCGCAGATTTCCATCGGAAGCACAGACCTAAAGCCGGAAACCTCCGACTATCTTTCAGCCAACGTGGAATTCAATTCGGATTTCCTGACTGTCTCAGCGACTGGCTTTCTGAATTATGTGGACAAGATGATCATCAAGAAGAACATCAAGGTCGACGATGCAAAGAGAGCTGAACTCATGGCCCTCTTCCCTGAGATGACCGAAGAGCAGGCCGCCAAGCTGGAGAAATACGCCCTGTATTCCAATTCCGACAAGGGCAGGATCCAGGGCTTCACTCTAAATGTCAATGCTCTTGTTACCAGAGACATAGACTTTGGTCTGAACTACACTTGGAACCACGCCAAGGCAAAGAGCGATGACACCTGGTCCAAGATGGAGCGTTCCGTGCTGAACACTTTGACATTCTCATCCAACTTCCACCACCAGTGGGGTATATATGCGCTCAACGTGCGCCTTTCCGGAAGGCTTCAGAGCAAGACCTACTATCCAGGATATGAAAATGCTCCCGGCTATGGAGTGTGGAACTTGAACACATCCCACTCTTTCAGGGTTTCAGACAAGCTGAGGATCGAACCTAGCTTAGGCATTGACAACATCTTTGACAGGGTTGACCGCAGGCCGGATTCATCGCTGAGGAAATATGCGCTCTACAATCCCGGCCGAATGATTGTCGCCGGCCTGAGAATAAGTTTTAACTAATAAGATTTTTGTAAATTGCGGAATATGGGAAAGATTATAGTTGCTGGCATTGGCCCGGGTTCTGAAAAGGATATCACACCGGCTGTGATTGAAGCTGTTTCTCAAGCAGATGCGGTTGTGGGCTACAAGTACTATTTCCGCTTCATAGAAAAGTATCTCAAAGAAGGCGCCGTGTGCCTGGATACCGGAATGAAGCAGGAAAGGGACCGGGCGGCCCAGGCGATGGAACTTGCCCGTGAAGTCAAGACTGTATGCGTCATATCCAGCGGAGATTCAGGCATATACGGCATGGCCCCGCTGCTCTGGCAGATGCGTTCGGAAAACAAGGAGGATGTTGAGATTGAAACTCTCCCCGGAATAAGCGCTTTCCAGAAAGCCGCGTCACTTCTTGGCGCCCCGATCGGTCACGATCTCTGCCTGATTTCCCTCTCTGACCTGATGACTCCGTGGCTGCTAATCGAGAAGAGAATACGCGCGGCAGCCCAGGCAGATTTCATCACCGCAGTTTACAATCCAAAGAGCCACGGAAGATACTGGCAACTTTACCGGCTTGTGGAAATCTTCTTGGAAGAGGGCAGAAGCCCCCAGACTCCTGTAGGATGCGTGCGCCAGGCCGGAAGAGAAGACGAAAAAGTGTGGACGACAACCCTTTCCAAGTTGAATCCGGAAGATGTGGATATGTTCACCGTGCTGATAATCGGAAACTCCCAGACATATCTGGACGGCTCGGCGATGATTACTCCAAGAGGCTATTATTCAGAAGAAAAGGCCTCCGGAAGAAAGGTCGGGCAGGACATAATGCACGAGAGCTTCCGCACCATATCATCAGAACTTCAGCAAAAGGACTATCCGCTGGGTCACAAATGGGCTCTTCTTCACGCTATCCATACCACGGCTGACTTTGATATGGAGAAAATCCTCTATACGGACGAAAACGCTGTGGAGCGTCTGTATGAAAAGGTTGCAGACGGCACTATCAAGACCATCGTCACCGATGTGACTATGGCCGCCACCGGAATCCGCAAAGGCGCCCTGGCAAGGCTAGGCATTGAAGCAAAGACATACCTGATGGACCCGAGGGTATCCGATATCGCCGAGAAAGAAGGGATTACAAGGACTCAGGCAGGCATAAGGCTTGCCGTGGAGGAACATCCAGACGCCCTCTTTGCATTCGGCAACGCTCCTACGGCACTTATGGAACTGTGTTCTCTCATACGCCAGGGCAAGGCGCATCCGGCAGGCATAATCGCTGCTCCGGTAGGCTTTGTCCACGTTCAGGAGTCCAAACACATGTTGCTGCCGTTCAAGGATATACCAAAGATAATCGTCAAAGGAAGAAAGGGCGGAAGCAACCTTGCGGCCACGCTCTGCAACGCTGTTCTCACATTTGACGACGCAAAGAATCTGGATCCGGGAAGAGACCTTTAGACTATGGCATTGAGTTTTACCATAATAGGAATGTCTGACAATCCCCGGCCGTTTTTCCCGCCGGAGGTTATGGAAGTGATTTCCCGCTCGGAATTCTTTTCAGGTGGCAAGCGCCATCACCAGATTGTGGAAAAACTCCTTCCGTCTGGGCATAAGTGGATAGACATAACCGTTCCGCTGGATGAGGTATACCAGAAGTATCGCGATACAGATTCCCACATCGTGGTTTTCGCTTCTGGAGACCCGCTGTTTTTCGGCTTTGCGTCAACTTTGCAACGGGTTATGCCTGAGGTTCCCATGAAGGTCTATCCATATTTCAACTCCCTCCAGATGCTGTGTCACAAAGCTCAGATTCCTTATCACGATATGCACATTGTCTCCCTGACGGGAAGGCCGTGGAAGGAATTTGACAATTCTCTTATCGAGCACCGCGGCAAGATAGGGGTGCTTACAGACCGCCAGAAGACTCCGGATGAGATAGCCCGCAGGATGATGGAATACGGTTTCACTTTCTACCGTATGCACATAGGCGAGCATCTTGGAAATCCGGAAGAGGAAAAGATATCGTCACTGAACATAGAAGAAGCGGCCGAATCTACATTCAGCCAGCCAAACTGTCTGGTTCTTACTATAGAAGACAATGCCCCGCAAAGGCGTTGGGGCATACCGGAGGCGGAATTCAACCTTCTGGACGGAAGGACAAAGATGATAACCAAAATGCCCGTCCGCCTTCTTACACTCCAGAAACTGGATCTCTATAAACGCAAGACATTCTGGGATATAGGATTCTGCACCGGCAGCGTGAGCATAGAAGCCCGGCTCCAGTTTCCGCATCTGGACATCCTCTCTTTTGAAATCCGCCCAGAAGGGAAGGCACTTATGGAAAGCAATTCCAGAAAGTTCTCCGCTCCGGGCATCGAATACCGGATAGGGGATTTCCTTCAGGCGGAAATCGGCCCGGATAAGAGATGTGATGCGGCATTCATAGGGGGCCACGGAGGACATCTGGAAGAAATAATACGGAAGGTTTATGACTATCTTACCCCGGGCGGCTGCATAGTGTTCAACAGCGTTACTTCCAACCTGGTTGCCGCCGGCAGCAAGGAGGCTTTCATCAATACTTCCAACGCCTTGGGAATGACTCTGGATGTGCCAACCCACATAGAACTTGACGACAACAATCCGATAGACATACTTAAGGCAGTAAAAGAATAGCCTGGAAGTTGTTTCTGAAGTATTGTTATTTACAGCTTTATTCAGTAATAGTTTTCTATGGAAGCTGAGTTAAAACAACACTCTCTGTTACACTTTTAGTAAAGATTTTTTGTGTATTTTTGTTGATGAATGAATTATCAACCTAAATATGGCAAAAAAGATTATAAAAGAGACTTTTAACCTTGACACCATTCTCTTTAAATGCCGAGATATACTTAGGCAGGCGAAAAATTCCGGCTCATTCTTTGAGAAAAGGGATATGATGCTGACACTAATTTTTCTCCGTTTTATTGGAGAAAAATATGAAGATGGCATAGTAAGGCTATGCAATACGCTCATAGAACAGGGATTAGACCCAAAAGATGAAAACATACAAAAGGCTTTCTTCGATGATGCCACTTTTGCTGATGGCACTTTCGATTTGCCAGTGGAGGCTCGTTGGTCAACTATAATCAATACGGCTGCACCACAGTTGAATGTAGCTCTTGATACTGCGTTGCGTAGTATTGGTGAAACGAATCCTACGCTGAAGGGTTGTTTTGTTGAAGGTACGTTCACCCAGCGCAATCTTGGAGCAAACGACATGAAGAAGATTGTGGACGAGGTCAACAAGATCAGCCACAAGACTTTTGGTGAGGAGAAAGACCTGATAGGCCGCGTATATGAATATTTCCTGAAGGAGTTTGCTGTGAATGCCACTAAAGAGGAAGGCGAGTTCTATACACCTCACGATGTGGTGCAGTTGATAGCCACTGTCATAGAGCCTTTCGACGGCACATTGTATGACCCTTGTTGCGGCTCTGGTGGTATGTTTATTCAGAGCACCGACCTAGTGAAAGCTAAACAAGGTGACATCAGCCGTATCAATGTATATGGTCAGGAGAAGGAGGCAGCCACCTATCGTTTGGCGAAGATGAACCTTGCTCTGCGCGGTATCAGTCACAACTTAGGCTCTGAAAGCGATTCTACTTTCACAAACGATTTGCATAAAGGCCTGTATTTCGACTATATTATGGCAAACCCTCCTTTCAACTTAAAAGGATGGTATAATGATAACTTAAAAAACGACCCTCGTTGGGCAGACTATACTACTCCTCCAGAGAGCAATGCCAACTATGCATGGATACTTCACATGCTTTCTCACCTGAAACCTCTTTCGGGGGTAGCCGGATTCTTGTTGGCGAATGGTGCTTTGGGAGACACCGATGCTCTTGACATCCGCAAGAGACTGATAGAGAACGACAAAGTAGAAGCCATCATCATCTTGCCAAGGGAGTTGTTCATCACCACAGATATCAGTGTCACTTTCTGGATTCTCAATCAGAACAAGAAGGGTGGCAAGTATCATGGCCGTCAACTCCGCAACAGAGAGCACGAAATTCTCTTTATGGACTTGCGCCAGTGGACGGAGAACCCTGTCAAGGGCGAGCAGAAGAAAAAGGTGCGTCTCATTACGGAGCAGATACAACGTGTGGCAGGCATCTATCATCAGTGGCAGTCTGAGGGGACAGACGGCAGCAACTTTGCTGTGCCGGAACTGTATCGCAGCGTCAGCATTGATGAGATTGAGCGGAACAATTGGACGCTGGTGCCAAGCAAGTACATCGAGTTCATCGACCACGATTTAGAAATAGACTATCCCAAGGAAATGGCTCGCATTCAGCAAGAGATGAAAGAACTGATGCAACGAGAAAAGGATTCACAACGGATGCTTGAAGAGGCGTTTAAGGGAATTGGTTATGGAATCAAGTAAAAGGATGAAGGATTATGACGCAACAAGATAAAGAAACGCTGGTTAAATTGCTGAATCAATATAGGGATTTAGGCATTTGGGAACAGATTGACTTTCAAAAATTCTATATCTATTCTATTATTGCTCATTCCACAGCTATCGAAGGCAGCACCATAACTGAGGTGGAGGCTCAACTCCTCTTCGATGAAGGTATCACCAGCAGCAAACGCACGATGCAGGAGCAGATGATGAACCTTGATCTCAAGGCCGCATACGAATATGGTATGAAATGGATTCAGCGTCATGAGCCTATTACCGTAGATTGGCTTATCTCGTTGGCCGCAAAAGTAATGAGCCATACTGGCAGCGAGTATAACACCATAACTGGAAGTTTTTCGGCTGCACGAGGTGAGTTGCGCAAATTGAATGTAAGTGCGGGACTTGGAGGACCGTCGTATATGTCGTACCAGAAAGTGCCGTCA
>CACXPG010000003.1 GCA_902769525.1 uncultured Bacteroidia bacterium | reverse complement strand
TGAGGTGAAGTACTTTCCATTGGAAGAAAAACATCGTTTCCTCTACACCACACCCAGCCTTTGGGGAGAGCAAATAGAACTTCCTTCGGATAATGGGATGTATCAGAAGGTTTTTTGGACTTCTTTGGGGCTTTGATTTTGCCTTGTTTGATGAGCTGTTCCTTTTCTTTCTTTATGCGTTCAAGAAGAACAGAAGCCGGCTCGTCGTTAGGGTCCTGAGGAACGAGTTTGCCATGGATGGCAAGATCCAGTATTTTCTGCCGTAGTTTCTTGGTATCCATAGTGTTTGCTATTCCTCAATGTTTGAAATGAGTTCTTTGAGCTTGGTAACGGCCTCGGCAATTCGGTTGCTCTTTTCTTCAATGGAAGAGACAAGTTCTTTGAGGGTGTAGTTGGTGTCGTCCTGGAACTTTATCCAGGTAATGTCAAGGCTGGTTTTGTCTCTTTGAAGGATGTCTTTAACAGGGTATTTGCGCCAACGGCCGTTAGGGTTGTCTTTAAGATTGTAAGTTTCTTTTCGGGCGCTGATGTTTTCTGCGTTGTAGCAAGTTACAAAGTCATCCAGATGATGACGCTCCATTGTGTTGTTGGCAAGGGTATGCTTTATGCCTGTACGGTAATCGTAGAACCAGATATCTTTGGTTCTTTCTCCTTTTTTGAAGAAGAGAACATTTGCCTTAACGCCTTGAGCATAGAAAATGCCGGTAGGGAGGCGGAGGATTGTGTGAAGGTTAAAGTCAGAAAGCAGCTTTTTGCGAATAACTTCGCCAGCGCCTCCCTCAAACAGAACATTGTCTGGAAGAACAACAGCTGCACGGCCTCCGTTTTTAAGCATAATCATCATATGCTGGAGGAAATTAAGTTGGTTGTTCTTGGTCTCTACATAGAAATCAGGACGGTTGATGTCTACGGAGCCGTCTGGTCTGGTGCCAAATGGAGGGTTAGCAAGAATCACATCCACAAGTGTTTGAGGCTCACTCTCAAGAGAGTCTTTGCATTCAATTGGACTGCGGTCTGTTCCTATGCCGTGGAGATAAAGGTTCATAGAGGCAAGGGTAACAACAAGTGGCGTGTTGTCTATGCCGTGGAGAGCTTTTTCTCGCAGGAACTGCCGTTTGCCTTTGTCTGCAGACTGTTCCTTCATATAGTCGTATGCTGTAAGAAGGAAGCCTCCGGTCCCGCAAGCCGGATCGGCAACCGTTTCTCCTATTTGAGGACGGGTAACATCAACCATTGCTTTTATGAGGGAACGAGGGGTGAAGTATTGGCCGGCCCCGCTTTTCTTGTCTTTTCCGTTCTTTTCCAGAATACTTTCATAGATAGCGCCTTTGACATCTCCATCCATCACGAGCCAGGATTCTTCGTTGATTAGGGTTATGACCTTTTGAAGATAAACCGGTTTGTCTATTTTGTTCTGGGCTTTGGTATAGATAGTGCCAATGAGATTTTCCTGTTCGCTGAGAAACTTAAGGGTGTTTTCATATTGTGCAATCAGATCCAGTCCGTCTAGTTCAACGAGATTATCCCAGCGGTAACCTTCCGGAATGGCAGAAGTTTCGCCGAATGTTTTTACATTCTCATCGTCCATTTTCAAGAAGAGGAGATATGTAAGCTGAGTTATATAATCCGTAAAGCCAATGCCTTGTCCGGCAAGTACATTTGCGAGTTTCCAGACTTTATTGATAAGAGTTTGTTCTGTAGCCTGTTTTGCCATAGAGTTAAGCGGATTTTCTGTAGATCAAAAAATATGATAATGAAGCAAGTGCGGCATTTGCTTCTTGTATGTTGCCAAAGGCGGAAATAAGCTGCCCTGCTTGAGTTTTGTCTTCTTCCTTTAAGTCTGAAACAGAGCATGAACCGTTGGTTGCAATGTAATTCACGATTTGCTGCAAAAGGCGTTTTTGCGTTTCAGAAATATCTCGCTGAGCCTGTCCGCACCAAAGCTCAAAGAATCTTGCTGAATTTCTTTTCAAGCTTTCAAGGCGAGGGATTTGTTTAAGTGCAAACCTAACAAGCTGTATAAGGTTTGTAATGGCCTCCTTCTCTTCTTTGGTGCTGAATTTGGAAACATCGTTAGGCCTTGAAATGGAGTAAGTGTTCCAAAGGAAAGACGGGCTGAATTTGGAATTCTGCTGACGTAGAGTGTTTTCCAAATCTTTGAGCATCTGATAAGTGATAGGCTCTCCGTGGTTGTTGTAAATAATCCGAAGCGCCTCAATCTCGTCTTTATGTTCACCGACGTATTTTTCAAACGCGGATGTAGTTTGACTGGCCTCTTCCAGAGAGAAGCCTTTGGAAATCAGTTCGTCTTCTCCAGGCATCAGAATGTCAACAAATCCAGCATTCAAGATAAGCAGATAGTTTCTGGCTTCCGGATGATTGGCCAACGGGGCAACAAGGTCTCGCCTTTCGTTGTTAAGGTCATTGATATCTTTAAAAGGAGGCAAACATCCGTTTTCAAAAGCTGAATATATTCTAGAGGCAATTTCCTTCATATCCATTCCGGATAATTGAGCAAATTTCAATCGCTGGTTATTGTCGGCTTTATTAAAGATGCGGGAAAGCCTTCCGGCAAGTATTCTCAGATACTCGTCATCTACATATCCGTGTGTTATGCGCTCCAAAAGTTCTTTCAGGCTAATTGTCTGAGGCTGGGGATCTGTACGCGGCCTTGCAACAGGCATCTCATGTTCCGTTACCCCCACAGCATCAACCAAATAGAATATATCTTTGCTGTGAGCGTTAGGAGTAACTATTCTTAATTGCTCGTCTCCTATAGTGCGGACTCCGCGGCCTTTCATCTGGGTGTAGAGAGAATCAGATTCTACATCGCGCATGAACATAACAACTTCTAGAGGCTTAATGTCTGTTCCAGTGGCAACGAGAGTAACAGTTACTGCTATGCGGAACTCCTTGTCATTCCTGAACTGACGAATAAGATAGTTGCTGTTTCCTGCAGAATATGTGATTTTCTGGACAAACTGCGGGTCTTTTTCTTTTCCGAAAACCTCCTTGGCAATCTGCACTATATTAGTTGCATGAGCATCGTTGAGCGCAAAAATGAGCGTTTTAGGAATAAAATCCATATTTGGCTCTCGAGGCGGATCGTTGAACAGTTCAGTGTAAACAGAATCGCGATAAGTTTCCAGAATCAGCTTAATCTGAGACGGATTGATAATACTGCGGTTGAGTTCTTTGCTTGAATATGTTTTATCTTGGCTGTTCTTAACGTTCTGGACTTGTCCGGTGTATCTTGTTACTTTTGTTACGTCTTCTCCTTCTCTGATGGCTCCTCCGTCCGTTGTGGCTTTTGTCTTTATTCTGAAGACGCGATAATCAACATTTACGCCGTCTATGATAGAACGCTCTAAAGTATAATTGGCTACGCGGTTGTTATTGAAGAAAGCTTCTGTTTCCGGAGCCGGAGTAGCGGTAAGGCCAATAATGCGGGCAGAGGAAAAATAGTCTAAAACGCTGCGCCACAAGCCGTAAATGGAACGATGGCACTCATCAACAATGATCAAGTCAAAATAATCCTTTGGAAGAGTAGGGTTATCTGGGAGTTTGATGGAAGATGAAGGCATTTGGTAGTCCTCGTAGCTTTCGTCATCGTCTGTTTCTTCAAGATCTTCTCCTTTCAATAACGAGAAAAGCCGTTGTATAGTAGAAATGACTACATTTGAGTTGGATGGTATTGTCTTGGACTTAAGCCTGTCAACGGTAAAAATGGTGTTGAAGGCGTCTCCGTTTTCTGTCAGACGGAATTTTCCGAACTCATCTTCTGCCTGCTTTCCGAGATTGTTTCTATCTACAAGGAACAAAATCCTACGCATTGGAGTGTAGGAAAGGAGCCGATAGGCAGCCATACAAGCCGTGTAGGTTTTTCCGGCACCAGTGGCCAGTACCATATAAGCTCTGCGATGCCCACTCCGGAAACTCTTTTCCAGCTCAGTTATTGCTTCAAACTGGCAATCTCTGAGACCTTTCTTTTTTAAATCGGGAAGACCGGCAAATTCATCCTTTATACCAAGAATCTTGCAGACTTCTTTTGGAGAATGTATGCAGTTTGTTTGAATGTACTCTTCTTCCGCATTGCGCAAATCACGATAAAAGGTAGTCTTGCCGTTTGAGGTATAAACTATGGGCAGAGGATTTGAGTAAAAGCGGTAATACTTTGTCAGTTTTTGAGTGTATTCTTCTGCCTGTGAAATGACTTTAAGTGAAGATACGTCTATTTCTCCTCTCTTTGCCTCAAGTACTCCAACAGCTTTGCCGTTTATAAACAAGAGGTAATCGGCTTCCTTCCCTCCTTTCAGAAGGCCTTCTTCTATTGCAGCAGCAGACAAATCTGCAGAATACTCATCGCGAGACACAACTTTCCAACCAGCGTCAACAAACATCTGGTCTATAAGCACGCGAGCTTTTTCCTCTGGAGTCATAAAAGTCAATTACAGAGTTAATGATACTTGCTGATAGCAAATTTAATCAATTTTCGGAAGCAAGATTCTTTCAAAGGCAATTAACATCACGGAGGAAACAAAAAAGCAGGGCTGAATGCAACCCTGCTCTTCTTAAACGCTTTGTTAGGCTAGTTGTCTGTTTCGTCGTCCGGGAGCTGACCGGTGCCGTTGCAGTCCGGGCAGCGGAATTCTATGTAGCCTTTCTTGTCGCAGGTCATGCAGCGGTTATGGCCTTCACCGTTGCAGACAGTGCAGGTGATCTGGCCGGTTGCCTTGCATCTTTCACAGTCAAAGTAGCCCTTTCCGCCGCACTTGACGCAGTTAGGGTTTCTGCCGTGGCAATGAGGGCAGACAATGGTGCGGCCGCCTCCGCAGAAGGTGCATCTGATCATCTTGTTGCCGTTGCAGGTAAGGCACTGCGTGTAGCCCAGGCCTTTGCAGGAGTAGCATTCATTGCGGTCCATTCCGGTGCCTTTGCACCTTTCGCAGACTTTATCCATGCTCAGCAGCACAAAGGCGCCCAATATTGCCGCAAGGCACATTCCGGTTGTTCTCAAGAATCTTTTCATATCGGTTCTGTTTTTACTTTTCTTATGTCTATTTACCTATAAAATCGCCATCTTTCCACTGCCCTTGATGTTCTATTGTAACTCCGTCTTCCTTGTAGGAGGTGCCGTAGCCGTCGAACTTTCCTGCTTTGAAGTTACCTTTGTAGATAAGCTTGCCATTCTCGTCATACCATACTCCGTAGCCTTGAGCAGAGCTCACAGGCTTGCCTTCTTCGTCTGTGAAAAGCGCAGCAGTGCCTTCATATTTCTTGACACCGTTTTCATAGTATCTGACTACCTGTCCGCAAGGAAGGTCTTTTGAGAATTCTCCTTTGGCGCGGATGTTTCCGTTTTGGTAATACCATACGCCCTGGCCTTCCCAAATGCCATTCACAAAGTCTCCTTCATACCTTTTGCCGCCGCCGTCATAATACTCTGTTCCGTAGCCCTCCAATTTATAGCCGTTGGAGAAGTTTCCGGCATATTCGATGCTTCCACTCTTGTAATATGATGTTCCCGGTCCATTTGGCTGGTCGTCCTTAACCTGTCCGGTATATTCAACCTTGCCATCTAGGTAATAAAACGTTCCTTGACCGTTCGGGTAATCATCTTTAAACTCTCCGGCATATTTTTTTGTTCCGTCTTTTTCTCGATAAAAGGTTCCAACTCCGTCAAAAAAACCATCCTTGAAAGTGCCCTCATAGCACTTGAAGCCATTTTCCCAATATGCCTCTCCATAGCCGTCCATATATCCCTCTTTCCACTGGCCGGCGTATTCCAGCTTCCCGTTTTCGAAATAAGAAGTGCCGGTGCCGTGGAACTGGCCGTCTTTGAACATGCCTTCATATTCCTTGTTTCCGTTGGCATAGTACATTATTCCCTTGCCGTTGGGCAGATTGTTGGAGACTTCTCCCACATATTTGCCTCCGCTGTCGGTCTTGAAGGTCTGTACGTTGTTCTGCGAGAAGCAGACTGAAGAGAAAAGAATCAGGGCTGAGATGACTAATAGACGTTTCATATCGGTTGTTTTTTATTGTTCAGGGCTCATCTTTACAAAGTTATGGAAAAAAAGAGCAGAAAGTGCAATTATCGCGAGGATTTGCATTTCAGGCTTGTTTTTTGTATATTTGAATTACAGTTTAACCAATTAAATAGGAGGTTGATTATGGAAATTAGAATCCAATCAGTTAAGTTTGATGCAGATGAGAAACTTCTTGCATTTGTCGAGAAGAAGGTTGAGAAACTGGAAAAGTTCTTCGACGGATTTATGGAGGCTGATGTTGTTCTGTCTCTGCTTCCAGACCAGTTGAACAAGGAATGCAAAATCAAACTTCAGGTACCTACAGACGACATTATTGTAACCAGAAACGCCAAGAGTTTTGAGGATGCCGTTGTAGATTGTGTAGATGTGCTTAAGGGTCAGCTGGTTAAGCTAAAGGAAAAGAAGTTCGGCAGATAAGAGTAAGCTTGTCAGAAGAACAAGCTTACGATATCTTCTGAATCAATACCCGCAAAATAGGCGCCTGTTTCCAGGGTGCCTATTTTCTTTTGTATGTCTTCTCTGGTATGAGGCGTGCCCTTCATCTGGCGGATGAACTCTTCAGTGGGGCGGGTGAAAAAATAGTCTCCCTTTATGTCCAGGTCTTTGATTATGCCGTCTTTGGTTTTAAGGTACAGTTCAACGATGCCGGTGGGGAATCTTCTGGCAGTGCTGAAAGAGTAGGCGGGACTCTTGCCGTAGTTCCATTCTTCGGTTGTGTAGCGGCTCTCTTTCAGGTTTTCTATCTGCCAGATCTGCTCTTTTGTGAAACTGTATGGAGTGATTCCCTCAAGATGGCTGCAAACATAATTTCCTATGAACTCCCTGAACCAGGCTATGTCTGCGTTTCTGTCCGGCAGATGCTCTTTGATATTGGTAACTCTCTTGACATTGCTTTTTACGGCTTTTCCGATGAACTTCTCCGGCCTTGGCCTGAGGGCTTTGGATAGGTCTGTCTTGCTTACGTCAAACATAAGCGTACCGTGCATAAGCAGCCTGTTTCTGTATCTGCAGATGGCGTTGCCGGAAAACTTCAGCCCGTCAATGGCCAGGTCGTTTCTTCCCTGAAGACAAGCGTTTACGCCGATGCTTCTGAGCGCGTCAATGACCGGGGCCGTGAACCGGCGGAACATTTCGGAAGTGTCCAGGCTTGCGGGGCCACTGGCGGGTACATTCTGTATAAAGGTGAAATTCAGGTTGCCCAGGTCGTGGAAGACGGCGCCTCCGCCGGTTAGCCTTCTGACAACCGGAATACTGTGCTTTGACGTGTAATCTGTGTCTATCTCGGCGATGGTGTTCTGGTATCTTCCGACAATGATGCTTGGGCTGTTCTGCCACAGGCGGAAAATGTCTTCACTGCAGCGCTTGAGAAGAAACTCTTCTTCCGCCAGGTTGAAGTAAGGGTCAGTGGATATGTCCGAGATGTAGAGCATCAGCGTCTGATTTCTCTGATGAGGTTCCTGCGGGACAAAGCGCATATAAGGGACGAAAAGATCAGGTAGACAACCAGGCCTATGATTATTCCGTAAACCGCACCGCCGAGTACATCGCCGAGGAAATGGCGGGCCAGATAGATTCTGCTGTAGCAAACAGCGGCAGTGAGCAGGAACATCAGGAAAGTGAACATCTTGCGTTTTACAAACAGGGAGGAAACCATAGCCAGCCCGGCCAGGTTTCCGGCGTGGTTGGAGATAAAGCTGTAGGCTCCGCCCTTGCCGTCAGGAGTGCGCACCAGATCCCAGATGTAGAAGTCATATCCAGGCCTAAGGCGCTGGATATAAGGCTTGATAATATCGTGACCTGTCTTGTCGACAATAAAGAAAGCGGCCAGGCAGGCCAGTACGATCATAAAAACCATAAGCCAGCTGTTGAAAAACTCTCTTCTGCGGATTCTGAAGGTCTTTCTTCCCAGTATGTAAAGCAGCATCATCACATATACGGGAATCAAGGCGTATTTGTTGGACAGGAAAATCATCACGTTGTCCAGAAATTCGGAATGCAGGCCGTTAATAGCCACAGTTACAGCCCTGTCTATGTTCTGGAGGTTTTCTAGCATCGGATATCGGGTTATGGTAAATTACTTGTGCAAGGTTTCCCAGATAAGGTCTTTCAGTTCCTTGATGCCCTCTCCGGTCACCGAAGAAATGAACACGCAAGGAATCTTTTTAGGCACTTTTCTCTTCAGCGACGAGATCAGGTCCTTGTCTCCTCCCAGAAGGTCGCATTTGGTGACGGCCAGAATCCTCTCCTTGTCAAGGAGTTCCGGGTTATACATCTTCAGCTCGTTGAGGAGTATCTTGTATTCTTTTGAAATCTCCAGGTTTTCAGCAGATACCAGGAAAAGCAGAATGGAGTTTCTCTCTATGTGGCGGAGGAACCGGTGTCCCAGTCCACGGCCTTCGTGGGCGCCTTCTATGATGCCCGGTATGTCGGCCATCACAAAGGACTGGTCGTCATAGTAGCGGACGATTCCGATGCTCGGCTCCAGGGTGGTGAAGGCGTAGTCGGCGATTTTCGGATGAGCGGCGGAAACAGTGGAAAGCAGGGTGGACTTTCCCGCGTTCGGGAAACCTACGAGGCCTACATCGGCGAGCACCTTCATTTCCAGGATAAACCAGCCTTCGCTTCCGGGTTCTCCTTCCTGGGCAAACTTTGGAGTCTGCCGGGTGGCAGTCTTGAAGAAGGCGTTGCCCTTGCCGCCTCTTCCGCCTTTGAGAAGGGTGCATCTCTGGCCGTGTTCGGTCACCTCGCCGATGATTTCTCCTGTCTCGGCGTTCTTGGCGACAGTGCCCAGCGGAACTTTCAGGATCACGTCCTTGGCGTCGGCTCCGGTACACAGGTTTGCGCCTCCGTTCTCTCCGTTGTCGGCGGAGATGTGCTTGCGGTATTTGAGGCTTATCAGAGTCCACATCTGGCTGTCGCCCTGCATTATGACGCTGCCGCCCTTTCCGCCGTCCCCGCCGTCCGGACCGCCCTTGTCTATGAACTTCTCCCTGTGGAGGTGCATAGAGCCGTTGCCGCCGTTGCCGGAGGTAAGGTGGAGCTTTACATAATCTACGAAATCAGTGTTGGGCATAGCTTTGTGTCTTTTTGCGGGTTTCCTTCAGCCGATAACTTTGCAGATGCTTTTGAAAACTTCTTCAATAGTCTGTTCTCCAGGTATCTCGCAGTAGTTTCCGGTTTTTTTGTAATAGTCTACAAGCGGCTCTGTCTTCAGGTGGTAGGTGTCTATCCTATTCTGGATGGTCTTGGGGTCCGCATCGTCTTTCCTGCCTTCGATCTTGGCCCTGTTGGCAATTCTCTCGAATATCGTCTGGTCCTTGATTACCAGAGAGAGGACCTTGTCCACTTTCTCTGAACTCTCGGCGAGCATCTCGTCCAGCTTTTCTGCCTGGGCGATAGTTCTCGGGAATCCGTCCAGAAGGAATCCGTCCACGTCTTTGTTTGAGGAGAATGTGTTGCGGATCATTCCCACTACCACCTCGTCCGGAACCAGGTTGCCGTCGTTTATCAGCTTCTTTGCCTGAAGTCCCAGCGGAGTGCCCGCCGCCATTTCCTTTCTGAGCAGGTCTCCTGTGGAAATGTGCAGGAGATTGTATTTCTCGGCGATGAATTTTGCCTGAGTTCCTTTTCCGGCTCCTGGAGGGCCGAACAGTATGTAATATTTCATTTTATCTGATGTTTATGCCTTTTCTTCTTTCAGTCTCTTCAACGTCAAGCACGTAGATGTCTTTAAGGTTACGCCCGAGCTGGTCGTAGTCCAGGCCGTAGCCCACTATGAAGTCGTTCGGAATGCTCAGGGCCGGATAGTCTATCTTGATGCTGCCTTTGTAGTTGCCCGGCTTAATAAGCAGGGTGGAGTAACGGATGCTTCTGGCGCCGGCGTCCTTGAGAATCTGGTCCAGTTCCTTGATTGTGCCGCCAGTGTCCACGATGTCTTCAACCACGACAACATTGCGTCCCCTGACGCTTGTAGTAAGGCCCAGCATCTGCTTTACCGCTCCGGTAGTGGAAGTGCCCTCGTAGGAAGCCAGACGGATAAAGCACATCTCGCAAGGGAATTCTATGCGCTTCATCAGGTCTCCGAAGAACATGAAAGAACCTGTCAGAACCCCCAGGAAAATCGGAGCGTCCTCGTCTTTCAGATCTTCGTTAATCTTCTGGGCTACAGCATCCACAGCTTTCTGGATCTCATCGTATGTGAGATATGGTTTGAAGCTCTTGTCGTAAAGTTGAACGTTTTTCATGGCATTGGTATTGTTATCGGCTCCAAATTTAGATATTTTTGCAGAAAAGAAAGCATAACACACGATGAATCCTCTAGTAAGCATTATTATGGGCAGCACATCAGACCTGAAGGTCATGGAGGCTGCCGCAAAGTTTCTGGACGAAATGCAGATACCATTTGAGGTGAACGCCCTTTCGGCCCACCGCACTCCTGAAATGGTTGCAGAATTTGCCAAGAGCGCTCAGGAGCGCGGAATCAAGGTTATCATAGCCGGGGCTGGCGGAGCGGCCCATCTGCCGGGAGTCATAGCTGCTTCCACAAATCTTCCGGTAATCGGTGTTCCGATCAAGTCTTCCAATTCCATAGAAGGCCTGGATTCCATTCTCTCCATCCTTCAGATGCCTTCAGGCATTCCTGTAGCCACAATGGCTCTGGACGGGGCAAAGAACGCCGCCATCTTCGCTGTCCAGATTCTGGCACTGTCAGACCCTGGAATAAGAGAGCGTTCCGCCCGTTTCAAGAGTGAACTGGCAGACAAGATCACAAAGGCCAATAATGAGCTTAAAGGCCTGGAATTCAAGTATAAGGTAAACGGATAACACAATCCTGGGCTAAGCAGTCCGCCTTTGTCCGTTTTCCGGACAGAGTACATTTTACGTTTTGGCATCCTGCTTTATAGGCGGGATGCTATTTTTGTCTGTATGAGACGGATGAGGAAGGTAGCGGCAGTGTTTGTGCTGCTTTTGGCTTTTGAGTGTGTTTGTTTTGCCCAGGAGTTGGATAAGGTGGTGGATGAACTGACAGAAGGACTGTCCGGAGAAATGGATACGGGGCAAGAAGGAGAGGAACTTGTCTCTCATCTTCAGAGACTCCAGAAGCATCCGGTAAACATCAATTCTGCCTCCAGGGCGCAGCTTCAGTCTATGCAGATTCTGACTCCGTTCCAGATCGAGAGCATTTTGTCCAGAGTGGAATCCAGCGGTGCAATCCTTTCGTTTGCAGAACTTTCCCTGTTATATGGATTTGACGAAAATACAGTCCAGAAACTAAGGCCATACATAGAACTCGGTCCGGCGGAAAGAAAGCGCCGGGGTTTTCTCAAGGACCAGAGCACAAGCATTTACGCCCGGTATCAGCGGAGCTTTGGCCCGGATGCCGAGAGCCATCTGGTAAGGACGCGGTTTTCCTATCTGGACAAAGTGGAAGCGTCTGTGGTGTACAAGGGGAACTCCACGGCGTCCTCTTCCGCCAGCCTTTCTACTTTCAGTGTTTCGTATTCCGCTCTGAGGCTGGGAAGAGGAGCCCAGGCAAGGATTGTAGCCGGAGACTTCTATGCCAGGTTCGGCCAGGGTCTTGCCAGCTGGAACGGGTTCTCGTTCTCTATGGCGGCGGAGAGTTCGGGCTTTGTAAAAAATGCAGATCCCGTGTCGCTCTATACCAGTTCGGACACCTCGAGGCTTCTTAGGGGCGGAGCCGTTTCATTTTCCTGGAATGGATTGGAAATCAGTGGCGGATATTCTTTCAGGGGAAATGTGTCCTTGGCCAGAATCTCTTATTTGAGAAAGCGTGTGAGGGCAGGATTGTCGTTCTGCGGAAAAAGGCAAGAGGCCAATGTCTGCTCGGCCGACCTTCTGGTAGGAGGCGCGAGGGTCGTCTGCTTTGCGGAAGCCGCCTATTGCTTTCTTCCTCCTGCCGGCGATGAAGCCTTCAGGGGAGCTTCGGCAGTGATTGGAGGTTTTTCTGCTGACATGGGAAATGCGTCCTTGCACATTCTTCTAAGGTCATACCAGAAAGATTTTCAGACACCTTATGGAGGAGCATATTCATCGATAAGCAAAACGGCCAACCAGCAGGGGGCATCGCTGAGGATTACGGTTCCTGTGTACAGGAAACTGAGTTTGGCTTCAGGGATTGACTATACTGCCTATCCTTCACCAAGATATCACGTCAAGGACCCGTCGAGTTCCTTAAAGGTATACCTGAAACTCTCTCTGGACGATTCGGGATTTGGCACTCCAGCCCGTAACCAGTTGTGGGTCAAGGGATATTACAGGCAAGATGTCAGATACTCAACCCCACTTCAAAGCACATGTTCATTCAGCCTCAAGGGCGGAGGAACGCTGTATATTGCAGAATTCCTGAGCGCCGGAATCCGGGCTGAATACAACACTCTGGACGGAAAGGCGCTCTCCCTGTCCTTGAAGGCCGGACGAGGTAGGTTTACTCTCAGCGCCGGCGCCACGGGGTTTGATGTTCCCCGATGGGACGGGCGCATCTATTTTCCGCAGGCGGAGCTTCCGTATTCCTTTTCTTCAACTCTTCTTTACGGGAAAGGCGTTGACGCATACGCTCTTGTAAAGACAAGGCTCAGCCGTAGACTGAGCCTTTATCTGAAATATCAGTACAATCGCGGAAAAAGCATCCTGAAAGGAGCGGTTTCCGCAGAATTCTAGAGTTCGTCTTCTCTCATCAGCTTCTCGTAGTACTGGTCAATCTTCTGAAGCTGTGCCGGAATGTCGATGTTCTGAGGGCAGTGCGGCACGCAATGGCGGCATCCGACGCAGTGGTCGGCCATCCTTTCAGGAGCGAGCTTGCGGGCATAGCCAATAAGGAAGGCCCTTCTTGCCTTGCGGTAGTTAGGATCTTGCTTTGAGGACGGCATGTTGCCCTCGTTGATGCATTTGTTGTAGTGCAGAAGATTTCCTGGTATGTCTATGCCGTAAGGGCAAGGCATGCAGTACTGGCAGTCGTTGCAAGGGATGGTAGGGTACTTGAGAAGCATCTGGGCTGTCTGCTCGAGAAACTCCATATCCTCTTCCGTAACAGGTTCCAGCGGGCAGTAACTGCGCAGATTGTCTTCAAGGTGTTCCATATAGGTCATTCCGCTAAGTACGGTCAGCACTCCAGGGAATGAGCCCACCCAGCGGAAAGCCCAGGAAGCCACGCTGTTCTGGGGTTTGCGCTGCTTGAGTGTCTGGGCAACGTGCTCGTGCACGTTTGCCAGTCTTCCGCCCAGGAGAGGTTCCATAATCACTGCCGGAATGCCTCTTTTCTGAAGCTCGTTGTACAGATACTCTGCATTCTGGTTTCTCTTGTTGAGCTCGTTGGCGTGCTTCCAGTCCAGGTAGTTCATCTGGATCTGAACGAAATCCCAGTGGTATTTGTCGTGATTTTCCAGCAGATAGTCAAACACCTTCACGTCTCCGTGGTAGGAGAATCCCAGGTTGCGGATCCTTCCGGCCTCCCTTTCCTTTAGCAGGAAGTCCAGCATTCCGTTCTTGATGTAGCGGTTCTCGAAGGTCTCGAAATCTCCGTTTCCCACGCTGTGCAGAAGGTAATAGTCTATGTAGTCTACCTGCAGTTTCTTGAACGAGTTGCGGTACATCTTGATGGACTCTTCCCTTGCCCAGGTTGAAGGGGCGAAGTTGGAGAGTTTTGTCGCGATGGTGTATTCTTCCCTCTTGTGTCTTGAGAGGGCGATTCCGGTAGCCTCCTCGCTCTTTCCCTTGCAGTAGGCCGGGGAGGTGTCGAAGTAGGTTACGCCGTGCTCTATTGCGTAGTCAACCAGCTTGTTCCACATCTGCTGGTCTATCGCGCTCTCAGATTCTCTGGTGCTGGTGTTGTCTATGCTCGGTATTCTCATGCATCCGTATCCGAGAAGGGAGACTTTCTCTCCGGTCTTGGGATTGGTGCGGTATGTCATCTTGTCTGTCGGAATCGGGCCGAGAGGTCCGCTTTCAACAGTCTCGTTTTTCTTGCTCTTGCAGGAAATGATTCCTCCGGAAAGGGCGGCGGCTCCCAAAATCGCCGAGCCAATTCCAGCCTTCTTCACGAAGCTTCTTCTGCTGATGTTTTTCTTTTCCATAACCGTTGGCTCTTAGATTAGTTTATGCTGCTGATGTCCTTCCACATAGATTGCGCTGACAGGGCGGACAGGGCATACGTATTCGCACGCTCCGCAGCCTATGCAGATATTCTCGTCCACTACCGGGAACTTTGGCCCGTTTTCATTATCCGGATCCACGGCAACCATCGAGATTGCTCCGGTAGGGCAGTGCCTTCCGCAGTTGCCGCAAGTAATGCCCTCAACCATAGGAAGGCAGGCTCCTGCATCCCATACTGCATGGCCTATCTGGATAGAAGATTTCTCTTCGCGGGTTATCTTCTTGATCGCTCCCGTAGGGCAGACCTCCGAGCAGACTGTACATTCTGGACGGCAGAACCCCTTCTCGTAAGAAGACCTAGGCTGCATAAGCGTCATAAGGTCTGCAGAAGGCCTTAGTACGTTGTTCGGGCATTTTGAGACACACAGCTGGCATCCGGTGCAGCGGCTGGAAAAATGAGTCATTCCCACAGCCCCAGGAGGCAGGATCTCGGTCTCTCTCTTGAGCACTTCTTTTTCAACGATTGGGGCAAGGCCTCCGTCGGTGAGTTTCTCCTGAGCCTTTGCGGTTGCGGCGGAAACGGCTACAAGGGAAGCTGTCGCGATGAAAGCCCTCCTTTCCATTCCTTCCTTCGGAGTGTCCTTAACGGATTCTTCCTTGTATCTCTTTGATGTATAGGAGATAGCGTCTTTCTTGCATTTGGATATGCAGTCTCCGCAGACAACGCATCTGGAGTAATCTATCTTGTGGTTTTTGATGTCTATGCAGGAAGCCTTGCAGTTCTTTACGCAGAGATTGCAGTTAACGCATTTGGTTTTGTCTATCGCCGGACGGAAGATCGAGAATCTTGCCAGGGTTCCCAGCACAGTGCCTACAGGGCAGATGGTATTGCAGTATGTCCTGCCGTTTCTCCAGGCAAGAACCAGCAGAATCACAAACGTTGCCACGGCAACAATAAACGTAGGCAGGGATTTGATCAGAACATCCTTGTGATAGAATGTGTAGCTGTCAGCCCTTTCTGCAAAATAGGCCAGGACGTTGTTGCCCCAGATCCATACCGGCTGAAGGAGGTTCTGGGCAATTCTGCCGTAAGAACTGTACGGAGCCAGAAGGGCGACCAGGCTCGCGATTCCGAATACAATCGCGAGTATGAAAATTCCCAGCACAGTGTACCTTAACCAGTTCTTGGCCTTGGAATAGGTGTAGCGGTTTTTCTTTGCTTTCTTGCCCATCCATCCGAAGATGTCCTGCATTACGCCCAGCGGGCAGATTACAGAGCAGTAGATTCTTCCGAAGACAAGAGTGAGAACAACCAGCGCGGCGATAATCACGACATTAAGTGCCAGGACCGCCGGCAGGAACTGCACCTTGGCAATCCATCCAAGATACAGATGAAGCGTTCCCGAAAAATCGAGAAACAGAAGCGTAACCAGTATGAAGAAAATGGAGGCGAGTGTTACGCGGATTTTTCTTAACATAGGTTATATTATTTTACTTTGAGTTTCTTTCCCGCGTGGATAGTGGACTTTGCAGTGAGTCCGTTCATCTTCAGCAGATCGTTCAGGCTCATGTTGTTTTTCTTCGCGATGCCGTAGAGAGTGTCGCCTTTCTTGACCGTATAGGTCTTGGTTCCGCCACCAGAGCTCTTGGCTGTGCTGCCACTGGACTTCGATGAAGATCCGCTTGAGGCAGAGGATGAGGAAGAACGCGGCGCGCTGGAAACAGCATTGCGGTAAATGATGAGCGTGCGTCCGGCTTTCACAGCTTTTGTCTTTCTCGAGAGGTTGTTCCAGTCTTTTATCTGTGAAACCGTCACGCCATACCTCTTGGCAATTGACGCCAAAGTCTGGCCCTTGCGGACCTTATGGTAGATCCTGGTGCTGCCGCCATCCTGACCGCTCTTGTAGTTGCTGTAGACAATAGGGTTGAAGAAGATACTGTCTTTGTAGTTATAGATGGTCTTCTCGTTGTCCACGAAAGCGGCGGTGTAGTTGTAAGGGAGACGCAGGAGCATTCCCTTGCTGTCTCCAGGGATTATATCGCGCAGATACTGCGGGTTCAGTTCCCTCAGTTCCTGGACCGGAATGCCGATAACCTCGGAAATCTGCTCGAAGTGCAGGTTCTTGTGGATCATGAATGTGTCCACGTGAGCCGGCATTGCAGGCTTGTCAGGAACTATGTTGTAGTTCTGGTAGTACTTGAGCATATAGAGCGCTCCCACGAAGGACGGCATATAGCCTCTGGTCTCTTTTGGAAGGTAAGGGTAGATAGACCAGAAATCCTTGGTTCCGGCTCTCCTGATGGCCTTGGTCACGTTTCCAGGACCGCAGTTGTAGGATGAAATAGCCAGGGCCCAGTCGCCGAAGATAGTGTAGGAATCCTTGAGGAACCTCGCTGCCGCGTCGCAGCTCTTTTCAGGGTCGAACCTTTCGTCGATATAGGAGTCAACCTGCAGGTTATACTGCTTTGCTGCAGAATAGATGAACTGCCACAGTCCCTTCGCGTTGGCGCTTGAAACCGCGAACGGGTTCAGGGCGGACTCGATGATTGCCATCGCCGCCAGTTCCTTAGGAAGGCCGTATGAGTCAAAGATGTTCTCGAAGATAGGCAGGTAGTAGGATGCCAGACCGAGCATGTTTGCGGCTCTCTTAGGCATCCTTTCCGTGTAGAGGATGATGTAGTTCTTTACCACGCTGTTGTAAGGCAGCGAGATGAACGAGTTCATCTTCTTCAGGTTCTCGATATATACCTCGTCCGGAATGTTGCTGGTGTAGTTCGCGTTCTCCACGTCTTCCGTTGCCGGCAGGTTGGCGGTCGCCATCTGCCTCTGCAGGTAGTAGATGCTCAGAAGGCTGTCCGGATTCTCGCCCGGAGTTACGTTTTCATACATTTCTGAATTGAGAAAACCTATGTTGCCCGGATTGATGGTGTCTTCTGCGGTTGTGGTGTCTGTCAATTCTATCTCGGTATCATCCAGAACTCTCTGGAGGGAGTCGATGACCCTTTTGAGTTTCTGGTTCTCTTTAAGGAGCTCTTTCCTTGTCTGTGAGTAGGATTGTGTAGTGGTAACGGCAACGCAGAAGATAGCCGTCAAAATCAGGAGTGCGAGTCTTCTCATTTTCATATCTGAAGTATTCTTTTTCTAAAACGTTATGTCCATCGTGAACCCGAGCTTGGCCGAGCCGTATGCCGGATTGTAGGTGTATAGCCCGGTTGTAGGGACTTCCGGGGCTATAACCGCCGGCTGGACGTTGAATGTTATGTCGTCCGAGATGTCAAAGTGCTTGAAATGGGCAAACACGTTGGCGTCTATGACGTTGAGTATGTAGATAAGCGTTGTGGCAAGAACAGAGTAGTCTCTGTTTCGCCTGTAGTAGTCTCTGAACCACACGGCGTTTTCCGCCGTCACGTGGCCGGTGTAGGTTCCTTCTCCTATCTCCCTGTAGATTCTGCGGTAGCGCTTGTACTGCTTCTGGTTGAAGGCCCAGCAGTAGCCGCTTATCATAAAGCCGCCGTAGTAGATAGGGATGTGCCAGTAGTCTCCGTTGTAAGCCTGTCCAAGACCTGGCAGCAGGGCAGAATAGAAACTGGCCCTTGCCGGAAGCGGTTTCTCGTAAGACTTGAAAGACACCGTCAGGTCTGCCAGCTGCCCCCAGTAGGTGGCCACTGCTCCCCAGACGAAGTAGTTTCGGATATCCCTGTCAGACGTCTTTCCGTCTTTTTTCCACTTCTTGTTGAACATAATCGCTCCGCCGATGCTTCCTCCCAGGGCTCCGTAGACTATAGGCAGTTTCCAGTAGTCTCCGTTGTAGATCTGTCCGGTTCCCGGGAGTATCATTGCCGGGAAGAACACGTTGGAAAGCGTCAGGGAATCTTTGTGTGCCAGACCTTTGAAGTACCTTCCGATGGTCAGTCTGCGGAATGTGGTATCTACCTCGTATTCAGTTGTGTCGGCGACATTGTCAAGGGCTGATTTCAGAGTTCCTGCAGCCTGGGTGTTGTTGAACTGGGCAAAGGCCCTCTGAGGCAGCAGTGCCGCCACAAAAACCACAATCGCCGATATGTAGAGTAACTTTCCTTTCACTTTAAACAGTAATTTTTACTGCAAATTATGTTCCTTTAAAGCATTCAGAAGTTCAGAGAGCTGCTTTTCATCGCGATAATGAAGGACAAGTTCTCCTCCTTTCTTCTTTGGCTTCACCGATACCTTTCCGCTGAACCACTTGCCCAGTATCTGTTCCACGCTTTTTGCGGCATCGGGAACATGCACATCAACAACATCCTTCTCTTTCTTCTTGGGGCTAGCATCGCCGCCTTTCTGCACCAGCGCCTCGGTTTCTCTAACAGACAGCCCTTCTTCAACGATTTTTTCCGCAAGCTTTGCCTGCAAATCAGTATTCTCAACTGAAAGCAGGGCTTTGGCGTGGCCCATTGTCAGCTTTCCTTCCTTAATCGCCATCTGGATTTCCGGCGGAAGTTTAAGAAGACGCAGATAGTTGGCTATTGTGGCCCTGTTCTTTCCCACTCTTGGGCTGAGGCCTTCCTGAGTCAGGTGGCACTCGTCTATCAGCCTCTGGAAACTGATGGCTATGTCTATGGCGTCCAGGTCCTCTCTCTGGATGTTTTCCACCAGGGCCATCTCCAGCATAGACTCTTCTCCGGCGTCTTTCACGTATGCAGGAACAGCCTTCAGCCCTGCCAGTTCACAGGCCCTGAACCTTCTTTCTCCACTGATTATCTGGTACCTGCCAACGGAAACTTTCTTTACCGTAATAGGCTGGATAACTCCCAGCTGGCGGATAGACTCGGCGAGTTCCTGAAGTTTTTCCCTGTCAAACGCGCTGCGTGGCTGATAGGGATTCGGAACTATCTGGGAAAGCTCTATCTCCCTGATGGAAGTCAGCGGAGAGGATGGAGCCTCGTGCCTAACAACCGTTTCCTGGCTGGCGTTTGAAAGCAACGCGTCCAGTCCTCTTCCCAGTCCTTTGTTATTGTTCTTTGAAGACATCGCTACTGGTTTTTGGCTATGACCTCTTTGGCCAGGTTCAGGTAATTGTTTGATCCGTTGCTCATAGCGTCATACAGGATGACAGGCTTTCCGTGGCTTGGGGCTTCGCTGAGCCTTACGTTTCTGTTGATTATGGTCTCGAACACCATAGCCCCGAAATGTCTTCTGACCTCGTCTGCCACCTGGTTTGCCAGCCTGAGCCTGGAGTCGAACATCGTCAGCAGGAAGCCTTCGATCATAAGGTCCGGATTCAGCTCTCCCTGTATCAGCTTTATGTTGTTGAGCAGCTTTCCCAAGCCCTCCAGCGCAAAGAACTCGCTCTGGATTGGTATGATTACCGAATCTGACGCCACCAGGGCGTTGATTGTAACAGTCGCCAGAGAAGGGGCGCAGTCTATGATGATGTAGTCGAACTTGTCTCTTACATCCACCAACGCCTTCTTGAGCTGCCTTGCCCTTTCTTCAATGGACTCTATGTTCTCCACCAGCTCTATCTCAGCTCCTGCCAGATTGATGTGTGACGGAGCCACGCTGAGGTTCTTGATTTCCGTATCCAGCAGAATCTCCTCCATTTTCCTTATACCGACCAGCACTTCGTAGATGGTCTTCTTATCTGTGGAGTTTGGGTTGAAATTCAGTCCTGAAGTGGCATTGGCCTGAGGATCTGCATCTATCAGCAGCGTCTTTTTCTCCAGCACGGCCAGCGATGCAGCCAGGTTTATTGCGGTTGTGGTCTTGCCCACTCCGCCTTTCTGATTTGCTATAGAAATTACTTTACCCATATCATTTCATCATAACCCAACAAAATTAGCAAAAAAAATCGGGTATTCTTTTGCATTGACGATTTTATTATTTTTGTATTCGTTATGGCTACAGAAAGCTGGATGGTGATAGTGAACCCCAAGGCGGGTAGCGGGCGAGGACTGAAAGACTGGCCCGTGATTTCAAACCTTATGTACAACAGTGGTTTGAAGTTTACCTGTGTGTTCACCGAACATAAGTTCCACGCAATCGAACTGACTGTAAGTGCGGTCAATAACGGATACCGTCATATAGTGGCGGTGGGTGGAGACGGCACGATCCACGAGGTGGTGAACGGGATTTTCATCCAGAAAGCGGTTCCCACGACAGATATTTTCCTTGCGGTGATCCCTACAGGTACGGGAAACGACTGGATAAGGATGTACGGAATATCCGCGACATATTCTGAGGCAGTGGAGGCTCTGGTGCAGAAGAGGACCGTTTTGCAGGATGTGGGGAAGGTGGAGTTCTTTGAGACAAGGGTGCCGCACGTAAGATATATGGCAAACGTGGCCGGACTGGGATTTGACGCTACCGTGAACCTCAAGTACAATAACCTGAAGGACCAGGGAAGATACGGCAAGGGGCTTTATCTGAGAAGCACGTTCAACACCCTTCTTGGCTACAAGAACAATCATTTTGACATAAAGGTGGACGGGGAGCCGTTCTACAGCGGGCAGGTGTTCTCCGGAGCGGTAGGTATCGGAAGGTTCAACGGAGGCGGTATGCAGCAGACTCCTAACGCTGCCATAGACGATGGACTGCTGGATTTGACCATAATCAAGGACATCTCCAAACTGAAGGTGATGCGTAATTTCAAGATGCTGTATTCTGGCAAGATATACACTCTTCCTGAGGTGGTTTATACCCAGTGCCGCACAATCGAGATCGCCACAGAACCCGAGACCAGGATAGAGATAGACGGAGAGGCCGTGGGCACATCTCCTTTCAAGTTTGCCCTTGTTCCAAAGAGCATCAAGGTTGTTGTGGGATCTTCCTACAAGTTCTGATTTCTCAGCGATTTAGTTCGGGTCTACATCTATTGTTGCCTGGACGGGCAGTTTCACAAGATCGATAACTCTCTTGAGAGCATCCTTGTTTTTGGCAAGGCTGGCGTCTTTTGCGAACTTGACGCTGAAGCACAGCTGGTACTCGTCCCTGAGCTTTTCCATACGCGGAGGGAACGGGCCGCTCACTTCTGTCGCCGAGAAGGCCCTTGAGCTCTTGAGCACGCTGGAAAGTGAATTGGCTGCGGTTTCCAGTTTGTGGAAATTCTTGTCGCGGAGAATGATGTTCACCAGCCTGACAAAAGGCGGGAAGCAGTACATGCTCCTTTCCGCCATCATTCCTCCGTCAGATCTCTCGAAAGAGTTGGCGGCATCCTGGGCTCCGGTTTCATATTCCCAGGACAGGCGTTCGGACATGGATACCACTTCTTTTATCACAGGATGATTTTTCTGGTTGGTCTGGATGACAAGTGTGCCTCTTTCTGTTCTCCTGCCGCTTCTTCCAAGGAGCTGGATGAAAAGCTGCATAGCCTTCTCGTCTGCCCTGAAGTCCTGCTGGGCAAGGATAGTATCTGCCTGGATTACAGCAACAAGAGCCAGGTTCTCGAAGTCGAATCCCTTGCTTGTCATCTGGGTTCCCACAAGGATGTCTGTCTTGCCTGAAGCAAAGTCAGAGAGCACTTTTTCAGACTCCTTCTTGCTTTTTGCAATGTCCGCGTCGTAGCGGGCTACGGCAGCCTCAGGGAACAGCTCCTTGAGCTCTTCCTCAATCTTTTCCGTTCCGGCGCCCCTGAGTTCCAGGGCCTGCTCCTTGCAGGACGGGCATACGGGATTGTATGGAGCCTTGTACTCGCACCAGTGGCACCGTAGAGTATTGTCGTAACGGTGGTAGCTTAGCGGCACATTGCAGTGAGGGCACTTGACAGGCTCTCCACAGTTTGAACACTGCACCACAGGAGCGTAGGACCTTATGTTCCGGAACACGAGAACCTGCTTTTTCCCGGCTACGGTTTTGGCTATAAGATTTATCAGCTGCTGGGAGAAGCTGCATTTCATCTGGCGGCTCTTTCTTGTCCAGATAGTGTCTATCACGATGACTTCCGGAGGAGGAGACTTGAAAAACTTCTCGGCCAGGGTAACCTTGGCGAATTTCCTTGTATAGCAGTTGTACAGGCTTTCAAAAGACGGGGTTGCACTGCCCATCAGCACTTTGGCTCCCAGCATCTGGGCCAGGAACAAGGCCGCATCCCTGCCGTTGTATCGCGGAGATGGGTCTTCTTGCTTGAAACTGGAGTCATGCTCCTCGTCAATCACCACCAGCCCCAGGTTTTCAAACGGGAGAAAAACGGAAGACCTTGTGCCCAGCACCACCACCTGCTTTCTCGGGCACTCGTCCGTTCCCTTGAAGGTCAGCACTTCCCTTATAAGCTTCTTTGTAGCCTGTGTCACAGACGAGTGGAAGCACATCAGCCTTTCTCCGTAATGTTTCTTGAGCCTCTGGTGCAGATAATTTCCCATCGCGATTTCCGGCACCAGATACAGCACGTCCTTGCCCTTTGAGAGATATTCGTCTATGAGCTTTATGTAGATTTCTGTCTTCCCGCTGCCTGTCACGCCCTCCAGAAGGACAGTCTTTTCTGGCAGTTTCTCCTTGATCTGTTCAAATGCGGTCTGCTGGGCGGGGGAGAGTTCAATGTCTTCAGATTTGTCTTCAATCGCCTTCAGAACGTCTTCAGGTTTACGGTGAGAAGCCACTTCCTGCTGCCTGACTGAAAGAATAGGGTAGGCTGCCTTGAAAACCTCTCCCGTGGAGCACAGATAATACTTTGCTATCAAGTCCCAGAAGCGGATTTCCGTCGCTGAGACAGAAGGCCTGTCCACAACTCCACCCAGAGACTTTATCTCTATGCTTCGGCTCTGGTAGGGCAGTTCTTTCCACTCTAAGCGTCTTCTGACCACTCCCTGCAGGCTTCTCTTGCCGAAGTCCACACTCACCCAGCTCCCGGTATCAGCCCCGGCGCATGCTGAGGTGACCCCGTAGAATATCTCTCCATCCCACTTTATGGGCAGTATAACAGACACGTAAAAAACAAATTGCCCTTCCATAGTTGCAAAATTAAAAATTATCTCTATATTTGCACTCCCAAACCGATGGTGTCATAGCTCAGTTGGTAGAGCAAAGGACTGAAAATCCTTGTGTCCCTGGTTCGATTCCCGGTGACACCACAAAAAAAGAGGCTCATAACGAGTCTCTTTTTTTGTGTCCTGATTTGTCAGGCTATTTCACTTTGATGAAACCGTAGTCGTCGTAGCGCGGCTCGTCTTCATTCTCCTCGTCTTCATCTTCCTCCTGGTTCATTTTATCGAAGTCCAGAGAAATTATAACCTTCTCCACCTTGAAATGCTGGTCTCCTATTGTTTCATAGAAACCGCTTACCATCGTGACCTCCATAAGGCAAGGGACTCCCATTGCCTTGTCTGCCAGTAAAGTTATCTCCTTGCCATACACACATCTTTTTCTGTTGGCTTCGTTTTTAAGAAGCGTAGGACTTTCTTCGTCGAGCTGGATATCCATTGCTGTAAGAGCAGCTATATCATTGACTTGGGTAATAGATCTCAAAACATAGAAATTGCTGTAGTCAGGAACCGATCTTGAAAACTCGTCATCCCAGAACACCAGGTTTTCGTAGCTGTGGTACTGTTTGTCTATATAGCTGTAAATACTGTCAATATCGGAATAAACAGAATCAGGCTCATATATGAGTTTGCTGAAACTGAACATATCAGACAGGTCAAGAGCGCTTGTGGCCTGAATAATCACATATCTGTCACTGGTCATATAATCCAGTTCTTCCACGAGTTGCTCTTTGGTCATTTCCTCGTTGTACTTGTGCAGGGTGTCTGCAACCATAAGCATATTTTTGCGGGCCCTTTCTTTCAGAGTGTCAGGATAGTCTAAAATCTGTCCATCTCCAGAGTACCATACCTTCAGTTGAACGGGAAAACCGTCATTCACAAGGCAAGTGGTGCGGTACATATCAGACTGGTTGCACTCTTCTCCGCTCTTGGTGAAGTTTGAGGTGGTAATTTCAAAGATTACATAGTATTCCTCCTTGTTGTTCTCCACAACTTCAAGCTCGAAGTCCTTTTGTACAGCACAGGTTATTGTTGTGTCCAGACCCACCTTCGCCTTCTGGTAAATGTATTTGTAAGGCAGCCTGTCGCCCTTGTCAAGGTGGCTGAAGAATATTTCTAAGTCCAGCGTGTCTTTCCTGGTTTCCTGTGCGATGGCTTGATTCAGGCAACCAAGAAGGAGCACAGATGTCATAATGGCAAGAATCTTTTTCATATTGTCTGTTTTTGTAGGGATTATTCAAATCTTTCCTTGATAGGCGAATTGTCAAGAATGTTCAGGTAGAACTCCCTGACCTTGTTCCATTCATAGTAAGGGAACTTGTCGGTTTCAACCGGGAGGGTGGCTTCGTGTTCGTTGAGGAGAACCTTCACCAGAACCGGAGAGCCTTTCTTGCCGTAGAACACGAACTGGAGGTTGCCGGCTTTCGGAATGTAATGCTCAATGTTCCAGACGTTTGCAACATTGTCGTTGTTTGGCTCATAGACTCCCGCGCCGTCTATGTCCATCAGGGAGCACAGAGGCATAAGGTTGGAGTCGTGCCCGAAACGAAGGGTTGCGCCGGCGCTCTTCTTTCCGTCAGTTCCGGCCTCGGCGATGGCCTTGTCTGCGGTCTGGATGATATTCTTCAGAAGATAGGTCTGGCGGAAAGGGGTAACCTTCTGTCCCATGTCGCAGAAGCCGGCGTACCTGTAGGAACCGAGGTTGCGGTAGAGGTTGAGCTGGTGCATGTCCTGCAGGGTCACCACATCCATCAGGCTGACATCCAGGTCTGTATTAGGCAGGCTGATGGCCAGTTCTGTAATATCGTAGAACAAACTGGAGGCTGTGTATTTGTCTGTGAAACAGGACTCGTCCTTTACCAGGGACTTAACCAGGCGGTCCGGGGTGAATACCTTCTTGCGGTACTCTCTCAGGATTTCAGAATTCTTCGGGTCTGAGGTAATCTTGTGGAAGAATTTGTCAGGGTCCTGGTTGTTCATATAGTACATGTCGTGCTCCGAGGCGTCGTTGGTGATCCTGAGTTTTGGGTTGAGTTCCTTGAGCCTCATGCAGAAAGATTCCATAGAGAGGATGCAGCGGATTATGACTGTGGACTTTGCGTCAACCCTGGCATCTCCCTTGAAAACCTGAGGGAAGTTCCTGAACATCCTGCCGGCAATCTGGCGGTGCTGCTCCGCTCCCAATCGTGTAAGCTCCCCGTAGCGTCCGCGGGCCGCTTCTTCTACCTTCTCCAGTCTTGAAAGCACGTCTTCTCCAAGTGGGGTGAGCGCTCCTGCCTGCTTTGCCTTCTTGAGGAAAGCAACAGGATCTTTGTAAGTTGAAGTGCTTATAAGCCAGCGTGAACCGTGTCTGCCGTAGTGGCTGATATAGAACGGCCTGTAGCCCTTAGGAGCTTTGGTCAGATGCGGGATTGAGGCAGGGTTCTGGTCCTGGACGGGATATGGCTGATAGTCGGAAAGCACCATGCTCGGGTTGTCCTGAACCTGCTCCCAGTCAGGCACTGAATAAACCGGGCTGGTCTGAGGACCCGTGTACGGCTGGGCCTTCAGGCTCAGCGATGCTGCCAAAACCAGCGCAGCTGCTGCAAACAATCTTTTCATATATAAATCTGGCTTAAATCGTGAGTTTTTCGCCTTCGCTCTTGGCGATTACCACTGCTCCGCAGGCGTCTCCATAAGAGTTGGTGGCGGTTCTAGGCATATCGCAAAGCTGGTCTATTGCAAGAACCAGGCCCATCGCCTCCAGAGGCAGTCCGGCAACGCTCAGGGCGATGCTCAGCATCACGAATCCGGCCATAGGTATGCCGGCCGTTCCGATGGCGGAAAGCATAACGGTTCCCAGGACTATCAGCTGCTGGGTGATGCTCATGTCTATGCCGTAGACCTGTGCAATGAACAGCACGGTAACTCCCTCGTACAGGGCCGTTCCGTTCATGTTGATGGTGGCTCCCAGAGGCAGCACGAAGCTGGTTATCTTGTTGGAGATGCCGCACTTGGTCTCGCTGTCACGCATAGATATAGGAAGAGCCGCTCCGGAAGAGCAGGTGGAGAATGCGGTAAGGATAGCCGTGCTCATCTTCTTCATGTGGCGGTAAGGATGCTCTCTTCCGAGGAAGAAGACTCCCGCAGGAAGCACTCCGAAGAACTGGATGAGCATTCCGGCCCAAACGACCAGAAGGTAGATACCCAGGGAACTGATAAGGTCGAGTATGGAGTTTCCGGCGTTGATCTGCTTTGCAAGCATGTTGCTCACGATGGCAAACACTCCGTAAGGAGCCAGCTTGATCACGAACATCGTGATCTTCATTATGACATCGTTGATGGCGTTGCAGATGTCCAGCAAGGTATTCTTGGTCTTTTCTCCGCTTCGGGTGATGAAGAATCCGAAGATTATCGCGAAGAAAATCACAGGCAGGATGTTCCCCGCACTCATCTCCTTGAAGATATTGTCCGGCACTATGTGGATTATCTGGTCCATGAAGGATGTCTGGCTTTTGCCCACCGTGGAAAGGTCCACGTTCTCAGGCATAGGCAGGTTGGCTCCCACTCCCGGCTTGATGATGTTCACCAGCACAAGGCCGATTGCAATTGCTATGGCCGTGGTGCCCAGATAGTAGAGCAGGGTCTTTCCTGCAATCCTTCCCAGGTCCTTGGAAGAGTTTATGCTGGCCACTCCCACTACCAGGGACGTGAATACCAGAGGGATGATGATCATCTTCAGGGCCCTGAGGAATATCTGTCCGGCCCAGTCTATGTATCCTGCATATTGCGGCAGAAGTATCCCGAAAACGGCACCCAGAAGAAGTCCGATCAGTATCTGCCAGGGCAGGGCAATCTTTATTTTTTTCATCGGCGATTAATATAATTCAACACCATATAGTTCTCTTACGCAGCCGTCTGCAAGGGCGTCAAGGCTGCTGATGTGCATCTTCGGGTCCAGCCCGGTGGCGGCATAGGCGATAGGGATCTCGGTGCAGGCTCCCACTATCGGCTGCTCCTTGATTTTCCACAGGCCTTCTATGATAGGGCGGAATTTCTTTCCGGCTTCCTCGATTTTTCCGGCCTTGACAAGGTCCGTGACGTCGTGGATGTCCACCTGAGTCTGGTAGTCCGCTATGTCGAAGTTATAGCCGCTGTCCTTGGCGTGCCTCTGGTACAGGCCGGTCTTCATCGTTCCCAGGGTGGCTGTCAGCCAGGCTCCGGAAGGGGAGACCTTGCTCACCTTGCGGATGGTCTCGTCTATGATATGTATTACGGGCTTTGAAAGCTCGCTGCGGAACTCGTCTATGAAATAATGGGCCGTGTTGCAGGTTACGCACAGGTAGTCCGCCCCCCATTTGATCAGGGTGTCAAGCCCTTCCCTCAGATAGCGCCTCGGGTCAGGGCCTTTTCCCAGAAGATAGGTGGTTCGGTCAGGGGTTTCGGTATATTCGTAAACAATCATTCTCGGATGCTCCTGATCGCATTCTGCAGGGTCTTTCTTTGCCAGCAGCATAAGAAAATCAGCTGTAGCGGCGGGGCCCATACCGCCCAATACTCCAAGTGTCTTGTCTGTTTTCATTTTTTTAATGATTCAATCGTACAAATTTACTTAAAAATAGAATCCGTTATAGCTTTCAATTATTTTATCTTTGCAGCCGCAAATCATGAGAAAATTCAGAGGGCTTCTGCTGGCGATGCTTGCCAGCGCTACGTTCGGTTTCATACCGCTGTTTTCCATACCGCTGCTAAAGAGCGGGATGGAGCTGGACAGCGTGTGCTTCTACCGTTTTGCCCTTGCCTCTTTCTTCATGTGGATAATCTGCAAGGTCAAGGGAGTGAGCCTAAGATGCAGCGGAAAGGAGATTCTGGCAATGGGGCTGCTGTCTATATTCTATGCAGCCACAAGTTTCTTTTTGACAGCATCTTACAAGTATATCTCCAGCGGTACGGCTACCACCATCCATTTCTTCTATCCGGTAGTGGTGGCCCTGGCGATGATCCTGCTTTTCGGGGAGAAGGTTTCCGTCTGGAAGATAATCGCGATAGTTGCAGGAATCGCGGGAGTTTTCTTTTTGAGCGGGGGAATAACAGGAGAGAAGATATCGCTGACAGGCCTGATCCTGGTTTTGGTTACTGTCATAACATATCCTACGTATGTGGTGGGGGTTAACCAGACTCCAGTGGTGATGAGGATGAACGGGATGAAGCAGACTTTCCTGGTCCTGTTTTTCTCGGCGATAATCTTTTTTGTGAACGTGCTGGTCAAGGGAGCGCATTTTTCTCCTCTGTCAACCTCCTACCAGTGGGAATATGCCATCGCCCTGGCAATCATCCCGACTCTGGTGAGCGACTTTGCCCTTATCTACGCCATCCAGATGGCCGGCTCTACGATTACCGCAATCCTTGGCTGCATGGAACCTCTGGTGGCGGTGATTTGCGGAGTGATTTTCTTCGGGGAGACATTCACGGCTAATTCCCTTGCCGGAATGCTGCTGGTATTTGCTGCCGTCTTCATCATTATCCTCTGCTCCCGTCCTCGTAAACAATGATTTTTCTTACATTTGTCCTATTAAAGAAATCTTGTAACAATAATCACCGATATGAAAAGTTTGAAAGGTACAAAGACAGAAAAGAACCTGCTCTGCGCATTTGCAGGCGAGAGCCAGGCCAGAAACCGCTACACTTTCTTTGCAAGTGCCGCTAAGAAAGAGGGTTATGAGCAGATAAGCGCATTCTTCACCGAGACTGCAGACAACGAGAAGGAGCACGCCAAGAAGTTCTTCAAGTTCCTTGAGGGCGGAATGGTGGAGATCACTGCATCTTTCCCGGCAGGAGTCATTGGCTCTACAGCCGACAACCTGAAGGCAGCCGCTGACGGAGAACTCGAGGAGTGGAAGATTGTCTATCCGGAGTTCGCCAGGATCGCAAAGGAAGAGGGCTTCCCTGAGATAGCAAAGTGCTTCAAGGAGATAGCCGTCGCCGAGAAGGCTCACGAGAAGAGATACCGCGCCCTTCTGAAGAATCTCAAGAGCGGAAAGGTATTCGAAAAGGACGAGGCTGTTGTATGGAAGTGCCGTAACTGCGGATATGTATTCCGCGGAAAGACCGCTCCTAAGGAGTGCCCTGCATGCAAGCATCCTCAGTCATACTTTGAGGTAAAGTGTGAGAATTACTAAAAACAGTACCGTTTGAAAGAAGATTCCCAGGGAAAGCCATCTGCCGGTTTTGGCAGGCGGCTTTCCTCTTGTGTTAGAGACTCCATACCTGGGGCCCTGAAGACTATGTGGTGGGTGATAAGAATCACCGCCATAGTCTCTGTCATCATATATATTCTCCGTCTGACCGGGGTCCTGCCTATTCTGGGACGGAGCCTTGAGCCGGTGATGAGTTTCATCGGTCTGCCCGGAGAAGCCTCCCTGGCTTATGTAAGCGGTTATTTCGTAAATGTCTACTCGGCGATAGCAGCCAGCGCATCCCTGAACCTTTCAGCCCGCAGCGTTACCATTCTGGCGGTGCTGGTTCTTTGTTCCCACAATATGATCGTGGAGACGGCGGTTCAGAAGAAAACCGGGTCTTCTGCCCTGTGGATAGTGCTGGAGAGGACTTTCGGAGGGCTGTTTCTAGCCTTTGTGCTTAACAGGATACTTCCTGCCGAGGAGCAGGGGAGAATAGGGACGGTGGTTAACGAGCAGATCACCCTGGCTTCCAGCATCGGGCCCTGGGCTCTCTCGCTTCTGAAGCTCTGCCTGAAGATGAGTGTGCTGATACTTCTGCTTTCCATAGTGCAGCAGATTCTGAACGAGTTCGGCATAATGAAGGTCCTGACGGACATCATCCGCTGGCCGCTGAAGCTTTTCGGCCTTCCTTCAGACACTTCCTTCCTGTGGATTGTGGCCAACACCCTGGGCCTGGCATACGGAGCTGCAGTAATGTTCCAGGAAAAGGAGAGGGGACGCATATCGCAGAGAGACATACAGCTTCTCAACACCCACATCTGTATATCCCACAGCAATATTGAGGATCTTGTACTGTTTGTTTCGGTCGGCGGTATCTGGTGGGTAATACTCCTTTCAAGGTGGGCTCTGTCTCTGCTTCTGGTCTGGATACAGAGACTTGTTTTTCATATTCGCGACAGATTTACTAAATTTGCGGGCTAACATCTTTTTTGGAGATATGGAGAGGATAAAAGTACTCATAGCAGGAAGCGGTCCTGCAGGATATACCGCCGCAATCTATGCCGCAAGGGCCAATCTGGCTCCTGTGGTCTATACAGGCATGGAGCTGGGAGGACAGCTTACCACCACCACTGTCGTGGAGAACTTCCCGGGCTTTCCTGAAGGTATAGACGGGACTGTCCTGGTTGACAACATGCGTCGCCAGGCAGAGAGATTGGGGGCCGAAATCCGCACAGGCACAATCACTTCCTGCGACCTTTCATCCCGCCCTTTCAAGCTGACTGTGGACGGAAACCTGGAGGTTGAGGCAGATACGCTGATAATCGCCACCGGAGCCAGCGCCAAATATCTTGGAATTCCCGGAGAGCAGGAATTCAGGGGAAGCGGCGTGAGCGCCTGCGCCACTTGCGACGGATTCTTCTACCGCAAGCAGGATGTGGCTGTAATCGGCGGCGGGGATACCGCCTGCGAAGAGGCTGTTTACCTGTCAGGTATGTGCAAAAAGGTGTATATGATAATCCGCCGCGACCAGATGAGGGCTTCAAAGGCGATGCAGGAGAAAGTGGCTTCCAGAGAGAACATAGAAGTCTTGTGGAACAGCCTTCCAAAAGAGGTTGTCGGAGACCTTAAAGGCGTAAGTGGCATAAAGATTGAAGACAAGATTACCGGAGCAGAGAGGACAGTGCCTGTGTCTGGAGTTTTTCTTGCAGTCGGCCATCACCCTAACTCAGAGGTTTTCGCCCCTTGGATAAAGACAGACAAGGAAGGTTACATACAGACACTTCCGGATTCTCCGAAGACCAGCGTCGAAGGCGTCTTTGCCGCCGGAGATGTTGCGGATGTACATTATAAACAGGCTATTACAGCCGCGGCTTCAGGTTGCAAGGCTGCCATTGAGGCGGACCGCTTCCTGCAGGGCCAATAAAAGACAGAAGATGAGAAACATTAAAGCTATAGCCATTTTGCTGCTGACAGTTGCTTCATTGTCAGGCTGCAAGAGTTATTACGAGTCTTTGTTCCGTACCCAGGACCTGGAAGAGAGATTCAGGGGAGCGATGTACTTCTACGACAAGGGAAAGTTCCGCAAGGCGGCATCCTTGTTCGAGAGTATGGTCTTCCTTTCACAGGGTACAGACAAGGAAGACAGCGTGCAGTTCTACAACGCTATGAGCAACTACCGCTATGGAGACTATATCACAGCGGAGCAGAACTTCAACAAGTTCCTGGAAGTGTTCCCGAGAAGCCCTATGAGCGAAGAGGCAAAGTTCTTGAGAATCAAGTGCCTGTATGAGGGAACCTACAGGTGGGAACTGGATCAGGTTCCTACTCAGAAAGCAATGGCGACAATCGCCGAGTTCATGTATGACAACCCTCGCAGCGAGTATTACGAAGTCTGCAAGGCCATGATGGACGAGTTCGGGGAAAGGCTGGACCGCAAGTCTTATGAGTCGGCCAAGCTGTATTACACGATGAAAGACTACAAGTCTTCCCACTATGCCTTCAAGACCGTTCTCAGGGACAATTCCGACAACCGCTACCGTGAGGAGATCCTGTACTACACCGCTCTTTCTTCTTACAAGTACGCTTTCAACAGTATCAGGGAGAAGCAGAAGGAGAGGTATATGACATTCATCGACGATTACTACAATTTTGTCGGAGAATATCCTAACGTGAGCGAGCGCCGTGAACTGGACCAGATGTTTGTCAAGGCCCAGAAGTATGTAGGCCTGAAGGGAGGTCTGGATTCAGCCCAGGTGGCTGCCGCTGCAGAACTTGCAAAGGCTGAGGCTGTTACTCCGAGGTCTTCCAAGAATATCAGGGCAGACCGCAAGAATACCAGAAAGGCAATCAAGGAGGCCAAGAAAGCCGTTAAGGAAGCCGAGAGCCGCAGCGCAGTGGCAAGGAAGGTGAACGAGGAGACATCCGGCACCCAGAAGCAGAACGAAAGGCGAAAGGCCCGAAAGGAAAGGGAGGAGGCTCTGAAGATTTACGAGCAGGCTAAAGCCAAGGCCAAGGAAGAAAAGGAAAAGAACCAGGAAGACAACAAGAAATAAAAGCAAAGAATATATGGAAGAGAAGAAAGCTACAAAAGTACCGGACAACACCATTTCCAGAGAGGTTATAAAGCTGTCTGAGCCAACAGGAAACATTTACGAGTCTGTTGTTATTATTGCAAAGAGAGCCAACCAGATAGCAGCTGCCCTGAAGAAGGAACTGAGCGAGAAGCTTGAGGAATTCTCACAGGGAAATGTTGCCGACACTCTGGAAGAGACGTACGAGAACAGGGAGCAGATAGAGATTTCCCGCCATTACGAGAGGCTTCCAAAGCCTACTCTTACAGCCATCAAAGAGTTCGAGGACGGAGAGATTTACTGGCGCAAGATAGAATCTTAGTGCTTGAGAGGCTAACCATACAGAATTATGCTCTCATAGAGAGTCTCGACATCGAATTTCCTGATGGTCTGGTGATTATAACAGGAGAGACCGGTGCCGGCAAGTCCGTCTTGCTTGGCGCCGTTTCTCTTTTGTCGGGAGGGAAGGCAGATTCTTCAATCCTCCGCGACGAGGGCAAAAACTGTGTGGTTGAGGCCATTTTCAGCCAGGACGGAAAGCAGACAATTCTCAGGAGAGTGATATCTCCTTCTATGCGCTCCCGCTTTTTCATAGACGACGAGCCTGTATCTGCCGCCCGGATGGCTGAGGTTTCTTCTGCATTGATGGATATTCATTCCCAGCACAGCAACCTTCTGCTTTCGAGCCGCCGGTTCCAGCTGGAAATGATAGACGGCTTCAGCAAAAACGGCAAGATTCTGGAAAGCTACAGCGCGGAGTACAATGCCGTCAAAGACCTGGAAGAGAGAATCCAGGCCCTGGAGCAGAAGATACAGAAGGCTCAGGCCGAGTCTGCCTCAAGGTCCGAAGACCTGAAAAGACTTGAAGAAGCCTGTTTGACAGAAGGAGAGCTGGAAGCTCTGGAACAGGAGCAAAGGCAGCTTGAGAATGCGGAATCGCTGAGGGAAAGTGCTTTTGGCGCGGCATCTCTCCTGGATGGGGAAGACACTTCCGTAGTCAGGAACCTCAAGGAGGCGATAAAGAATGTGGAGAAGCTTTCTTCTGTAGTTCCACGGATTGAATCCCTTTCCGCAAGGCTGGAGAGCTGCCGGGTTGAGTGCAAGGATATTGCTTCTGACCTTCAGCAGTTTGCGCAAGAGATATCGGCATCGCCGAGGAGGCTGGAGCAGATACAGGAAAGGCTCTCTGCGCTCTACTCTGTCATGCGGAGATTTTCCAGGAATGACATATCATCACTGATAGCCCTCAGAGATGAACTGAAGGCTTCCGTTACTGGAGTTGAGGATCTTGTGTGGGAAAAAGGCAAGCTGGAAAAAGAGCTCGCCTCCCATAGGGGAAAGCGGGCGGAGATTGCTTCGACGCTGACTTCAAAAAGAGTTGCGGCGGCCGCCAGAATACAGGAAAGGCTTCAGGAGAGCATAAGGAATCTGGAGATGCCTTCCGCCTGCATCTGTGTGGAGGTGGACAGCGTCAACGGCTTTGGTCCCGACGGGTCAGACAATCCGAGAATCCTGTTCTCCGCCAACCCGAAGGAGAAGATGGTGGAGCTGGACAAGGTCGCCAGCGGAGGAGAGCTGTCGAGGATTATGCTTTGCATAAAGAGTCTGATGGCTTCCTGTCTGAAGATGCCTGCGATGTTCTTCGACGAGATTGACACAGGAGTTTCCGGCAGCGTGGCAGACAAGATGGGCCATCAGATTGTCGATATGGGGCAGAATATGCAGGTTATTGCCATCACCCACCTCCCGCAGGTGGCAAGCAAGGGAGTGGCGCATATACTTGTTTACAAAGACATGTCCAGCGACGGAAGGAACACCATGCGCCTGAAGTTTCTTCAGGGAAAGGGAAGGGTTATGGAGATAGCCCGCCTTCTTAGCGGAGAAAAAACTACAGCCCAGGCAGTTGCGAATGCAGAGGTGCTGCTTGGAGAGAACAGATGATATTTTAAAACTATTATATTATGAGACTGATTATCCAGAAGTCGTATGCAGATATGTCCAAATGGGCTGCATCGCTGATCCTTAAGAGAATTACAGACTTCGATCCGTCACCGGACCGTCCTTTTGTGCTCGGACTTCCTACAGGTTCCACTCCTATCGGCACTTACAAGGAGCTGGTGAATTTCTACAAGGAAGGCAAGATTTCCTTCAAGAATGTGGTTACGTTCAATATGGACGAGTATGTTGGCATTCCTGAAAACCATCCGGAAAGCTACCATACGTTTATGAGGGAGAATTTTTTCAACCACATAGACATTCCAGCCGAGAACATCAATATTCTCGACGGCAACGCCAAGGACCTGCTGTCTGAATGCAGAAGGTACGAGGAAAAGATCAAGTCATACGGCGGCATCAACCTGTTTATGGGCGGAATAGGTCCAGACGGCCATATCGCGTTCAACGAGCCGGGTTCCAGCCTGACTTCCAGAACCCGTCTGAAATATCTGACAACAGATACCATCATCGCGAATTCCAGATTCTTCAACCACGACATCAACCTGGTTCCAAAGACTGCCCTCACCGTAGGCGTGGGAACCATTATGGACGCTGAAGAGGTTATGATTCTTGTAAACGGACACAACAAGGCAAGGGCTCTGCGCCACGCCGTTGAAGAGGGCATAAGCCAGATGTGGACTGTCAGCATTCTCCAGATGCACAAGAAGGGCATCATCGTCTGCGACGACGCCGCAACCGTAGAGTTGAAGGTTGGAACCGTCAACTATTTCAAGGATATAGAAAGAGGAGAATTTTAGTTCTGCTCTTGGGTGATGGAGTAATCCGGATTGAAGAAGATCTTGGTGGCCGCCGTGTTCACGTAACCTCCTTCCGGATTGCGGACAAACCTGAATTTCTGCTGCAGCATATCGAGTTGCAGCAGATTTTTTTGCATATAGTCTGAGGCTATTGTGTTGTCCGGTTCTTCAGAGCATTCTCTAAGTCCGCCCAAAACCGCTTTGCAGAAGAAATACACAATGTCGTATCCGTTAAAGGCGTATGCCTTTGGCTCGCAGTTGTAAAGAGACCTGTAGGCCCTGATGAACTGCCTTACGTCCTGACGGTTCAGGTCTATGTTGTGAGGCATGCAGATTCTGGTGTTGTACTTGAAATACAGAGACATGTCCAGAGCCTCGAAGTTCTTCCACTTTGGAGTGCCAAACAAAGTGACTTTCTCCGGCGGAATCATCTTGATGTCTATCTGGCGGAGAATTTCAGCAGTGAGACCCTCTGTATATGTCTGGACAACAATGATATTATCCATGTCTCTCCTGACAGCGCTGAGCACTCCGGAACTTCCGCAAGCGGTAACGCTGGCTCCTTTCTCTTCCAGTACCATCTTTAGCATTTCTGCCTTCGGGGCATCGCTTGAGGCTGTGCTGTAAACAATTATGATGTTCGGGTTAGGAGCCTTTGACGCCTCTTCGATGATCATGTCTGCTAGAGCCTCTACCTGCCTTTGAGTGGAAAGTGCGGCCTGGAAAAGGTAAGGGCACTCTCCGAGAAGAGAGTCAGCGGCGGCGTCCAGAGGAGAAACCACAGGAATCCTGAGCGCGTTTACCATCGGGATCAGCTCCTTTATCGACTGGTATCTGATAGGACCGATAATAAGGTCTGCCTGGGCTATCTTTTCGCTTTCGGCAACAGAAGATATGTTGTCTCCGTAGTCCAGCACGTTCAGTTTTATGCTGCCGCCGTCGCGTTTTATCTGCTCGATGGCCATGAGCGCTCCGCTGTAGAAGTCCATATAGTTGGCATTGGCCTTTCCGTTGCTGTTAAGAGGCAGAAGCAGGGCCACTGTCCTTGTCCTGGACGCGTCTATTTCCGGCATAGAGTAAACTTTAGGATACTCGTTGTCATCCGGCAGAACATCTGGATTGTCCAGAGTGTCCGGAACAACCTGAGTGACATTGTCTGTATCCGTGCCGTCAACCGGCTGCCCCTTATAAGAAGGTTCACTCTTTTTGACAGGAATCTTGAGCACCTTTATCTTTTTCAGCTTTTCAGACTTCATGTTGTTGAAAGCCATTATGTCTTTCTTGTCAACCCCGTATTTCTCAGCGATGTCGTCGAGATTCTCCAGCCATCTTACCTTGTGGTTTATGAAGCTGCCAGGGTCGTAGGATGAAGCCTCCGGATTCTGGTTCTGCGGCTCGGAAACAACCTTCTGCAGACCTGAGACAGGGATGTACAGGATCTGTCCTTCCTTCAGTCCGGCGGAGATGACAGGGTTGTGCGTCTGAAGCTCATCTGCCGTAATGTTGTATGCCTTGCAGATGGAGTAGATGGTCTCGCCTTTCTTGACATTGTGGACATACATCTTTTCCCCCTTGACGCTCACTATCTGGTCTGAAACAGTGATTTTCACCTGTGAAAGGGCGTAGGTCGGGGCTGATGCCATTATCGCGACGGCAACCAGTCTGGCGCAAAAGCGCAGTAAGCTGTTTCTGAGGTTGGTTTTCATGTTAAAGCCTTGCAAGCATGTTCTTTATGTTCTCTTCTATTCTCTCGAAGATATTTTCGTCATACGGGAGCTTGGTGAACTTCTCGCCCGTTACGGCCTCGTAAAGTTCTATGTAACGGTCTGAGATGCCGGACACTATGCTGTCTGTCATTTCAGGAACCTTTTCTCCTGCCCTTCCCTGGAATCCGTTTTCCATCAGCCACTCTCTGACAAACTCTTTCGAGAGCTGTTTCTGAGGCTCTCCGGCATCGAATCTTTCCTGATAGCCGTCGAGATAAAAATACCTGGAAGAATCAGGGGTGTGGATTTCGTCCATCAGGCAGATATCTCCGTCCAGCAGCCCGAACTCGTACTTTGTGTCAACAAGAATCAGGCCTCTCTGGCGAGCTATCTCGGTACCTCTTTCAAAGAGCTTGAGGGCGGCCTGCTCTACCTTTTCATATATGTCAGCAGGAATGAGCCCCTTGGCTATGATTTCTTCTTTTGAAATATCCTGGTCGTGCCCGCCGATTTCGGCTTTGGTGGTAGGGGTGACGATAGGGTGGTCAAACTTCTGGTGCTCGCGCATTCCTTCAGGAATGTCCACTCCGCAAATCTGCCTTGCTCCGGCCTTGTAGCTTCTCCAGGAACTTCCGGTCAGATATCCCCTGACAATCATTTCCACAGGCAGCGGCTGGCACTTGTAGCCGACTGTGACCATAGGATCCGGGCAGGCGATTTTCCAGTTGCGCACGATGTCTGTGGTACTGTCCAGGAACTTTGCCGCTATCTGGTTGAGAACCTGTCCCTTATAAGGGATTCCGCGTGGCAGCACGACATCGAATGCGGAGATTCTGTCCGTAGCCACCATAACCATGTACTTGTCCTGAATGAAGTAAACGTCTCTGACTTTGCCGGTATAAGTTCCGGTCAGGTTCTTGAAATCAAAACTGGTCTTTACTATGGAATCCATAATCTATAAGGTTTTTATGAAGTCTTCAAGTTTGTCTGCAAACGCTCCCCAGCCAAGCTGTTTCTTCAGTTGGGCGATGTTGTAAAGATACTCTTCTTTCTTGTTTTCTGCAAAGTATTTCTTTACGGCATCTGCAACTGATTCAGCGCTGACGTCTTTAGTGAGCATTCCGGTTCCGGCCTTGCCCACGCTTTCCACCAGCCCTCCCACCGGAGTTGTGATGAGCGGAACGTCAAAGTTCCAGGAGATGGAGCTGATTCCGCTCTGGGTGGCCGACCGGTATGGCAGAACGCTGGCGTCTGCTGCACTGAAATAAATCTTGACTTCCTTGTCCGGGATGTAGCTGTCCGCGAGGATGAGGTTCTGCCTGCAAGGGGCAAACCGCTCTGAATCAATGATGCGGCGGTATTTGTCAAAGCTGCCGTAGCATTCCCCGGCCACAACCAGGGTATAGGAACTGTCCAGAAGCGGCATGGCTTCCAGCAGAATGTCCAGCCCCTTGTATTCTCTTATAAGGCCGAAGAAAAGCAGCACTTTCCGCTCCATTATCTGGCTGTCGGTTCCTTTCATCCCGATGAGTTTTCGGGCCTGAAGGGTGTCGATTCTCTCCCCGAAATTAGAGTATAGAGGATGCGGAATGGTTACGCTCTTTGCCTCCGGGCAGATCTGTTGCAGCTGCTGCTCGACGGCATGGCTGAGTGTAACAATCCCGCTCTGCCTCTTTACAAAGCGTCTGGCGAGCGGGATGTCGAAGAAATGTTTTTCGTGAGGTATTATGTTGTCCGCGATGGCTACGGCTTTGAAGTCTTTCTTCCCTTTCTTTTTCAGGATCTTGGCAACCTTGGAGGTTACACTGCCCAGAGAAGGGGCGAAATAGCTCATCCAGTATCTTGTCAGCAGTACATCGGGCTCAAAGTCAGCGATGGCTCTTGCCGTCTTGCCGTAAGTAAACGGATTTGCCGTGTCCAGTACGGAAACGCTTTCCACCGGGAGAGCGTCGTCGTCGGATGCCACTTTCTGTGTCTTGCCAGGAAAAAGGATGCCGGGATACTGCCTTTTAAAGTTGAACGCCTTGACTGTGTGCTTTTTGGAAAGTTCCTCCAACAGATAGGTGTTGAACTGCGATATCCCGCCCCTGTAAGGGTAAAAACACGAAAGTATTGCTATCCTCATCGGCTATTTTGCCTTTTCAGCCTTAGGGGCCTCGGCAGGAGTTTCAGCTGGCTTCTCTTCAGTTGCAGAAGCGTTTTTCTTGTCCTTGACGTACTCGTTGTTAAGGCCTTCGATGATGTCGGCGGTGATGTCCAGATTAGGGTCGCCGTCGAGAACGGTGGTGGTAGCGTCTGTAGTGGTGAGGATGAGGGCGAACTTCTTCTCCTGATTGTATTTCTTTACATAAGTCTGGATAGCGTCCATCACCTTGTTGAACATTACAGTCTGCTCCTCCTGGATCTCAGCCTCTTTCTGTGCGCTGAGGTTCTGGAGTTCTGCCTGACGGTTGGTCAGCACCTGGTTTCTCTCCTGGGCTTCTGCCTGGGTGAGAAGGCCCTTGTTTATCTTGTTGGTGAAATCGTTAGCCGCATTCTGGAAATCCCTGGTCTTTGCCTGAAGCTCGTTCTGGATCTTCTGAACCTTCTCTTCAAGCTTGCTCTTCAGGTCGTTGAACATATCGTAGTTGTTGACTACGGAGTCCAGCTGGAGATATACTATGCTGCCTGCTTCAGGAGCTGCCTTCTCGCCGTTTGATGTGTTTGTGTTCTGGTTCTGGCTGCAGGATGCAAAAGCAAAAGCCAATGCAGCGCAAAGGAATAGTCTGATCTGTTTCATCATTGAAATATGTTACGTTTTAAAAATTCTTTACAACAACCTGCAAATATACATAAATTATGCAAATTTACCGGAGTTCTCTGCGATAGGCGCGGATGGTGTTCTCCAGTCCCAAATACAGGGCGTCGCAAATCAGGGCGTGTCCGATAGACACTTCCAGAAGTCCCGGTATGGTCTGGGCGAAGTATTTCAGGTTGTCCAGGTTCAGGTCGTGGCCGGCGTTAAGGCCAAGGCCGCACTGACCCGCCGCCACGGCAGCCTTGTAGTAAGGCTCGATTGCCTGCTCACGGTTGGTGTGGTAGTTCTTGGCATAGGCCTCAGTATAAAGTTCCACACGGTCGCAGCCGCAGTCAGCGGCGTTTTTCACCATCTCTTCTACCGGATCGACGAATATGGACACCCTGATTCCGGCATCCTTGAACATCCGGCACACTTTCTTCAGATAGTCCTTGTGGGTTATGGTATCCCATCCGGCGTTTGAAGTGATGGCGTTTTCGGCATCGGGGACTAAAGTGACCTGGGCCGGGATTACGCTTAGAACCAGCTGGTTGAAAGGATCCTTCGGATTGCCCTCGATGTTGAATTCAGTTGTCAGCAGGGGTTTGAGGTCCAGCACATCCTGCCTTCTGATATGTCTTTCGTCAGGTCTGGGGTGGACGGTGATGCCCTGCGCCCCGAATTTCTCGCAGTCAAGAGCGCACTTGACTACATTTGGCATATTGCCTCCTCTCGCATTCCTGAGAGTGGCGATTTTGTTTATATTTACACTAAGTCTTGTTTCCATAGATTACAAATTTATGAAAATATAACTAACTTGCGAAAAATTGATAAAATATGAAAGTTGCTATATTCGGCAGAACCATAGACAAAAGCAGCTGGCCAAGGCTTTGTGAACTGATAGACCTTATTGGCAGAGACCCAACAGTACAGCCTGTCTTTTACGGCCCTTTCTACAGCTATCTGCAGCAGACCTGTCCTCAGCTGGACATAAAGGGAGCTTCGTTTTTCAGTTCCTCGTCAGACCTTCCTGAAGACACCGGACTGTTTCTGACTCTTGGCGGAGACGGCACATTCCTGAGCAGCGTGCCGCTTGTAAGAGACAAGAAGATACCGGTTGCCGGAATCAATTTCGGCCGTCTGGGCTTTCTTACAACTTCCAGGATAGAAAGCGTTTCAGCTCTTCTAAGGGGAGAATTCAAGACCGAGAGGCGTCCGCTGCTCAGGATGGAGTGTGACTGCATGCCGGAGGATTTCTATCCCTATGCCCTGAACGAGTTCTCCATCCAGAGAAAGGGGCCGGCCGTGCTTGAACTTGATATAAAAGTTGACGGAGCTCCTATTCCGCGATATATGGCAGATGGCGTGCTGGTGGCTTCCGCTACAGGTTCCACCGCCTATTCCATGAGTGCCGGGGGGCCTATAGTCATGCCTGGCTGCCAGGTTCTGATTATAGTGCCGGTGGCTCCGCATAACCTGAATATCAGGCCTCTGGTGGTTTCCGACTCGGCAACTATAGAGGTAAGTTACTCTACAAGATACAAAGACGCCGCTCTTTCTGCGGACAACAGGACATTCTCCTTCCCGGACGGAGCGTGCGCCCGTTTCACCAGTTCCAAGGCAAGTCTGGAACTGGTAAGTTCAGACAACGATTTTATGCAGGCCCTGAGCCGCAAGCTCTATTGGGGTGCAGATTGGAGGAATGCCTAAAAATTGCTATATTTGCCATCTATTGACTTTTTATGGGAGTAATATCTAAAATACCGCAGCACGTAACCATAATCATGGACGGAAACGGCCGGTGGGCTCAGGCCCGCGGGGAAGAGAGACTCGCAGGTCACAAAGAAGGTGCAGAAAGCGTCAGGGCATGTCTGGAGCTTGCTGTCGAGATGAAGATCAAGTACCTGAGCCTGTTTGCCTTCTCCACTGAAAACTGGGGCCGTCCTGAACAGGAGATCCAGGGACTTTGGACCCTGCTTCTTGAGTACCTGAACAAGGAAACTCCTTATATGCTGGAGAACGACATCAAATTCAGGGTGGTAGGCGACCTGGAGAGGCTTCCCGAGTATCTTCGCATCGCGATGAAGGATGTTATGGAAGCCACTTCGGCCTGTACGGGTACGGTCTTTGTAGTTATGCTCAACTATAGCGGAAAGTGGGATATAGTCCAGGCGGCAAACAGGTTCGCCCAGGAGAATCCCGGAAGGCAGATGAGCTGGGAAGATATGGACAGTTACCTTGCAACCTCCGGCATTCCTGACCCTGACCTTCTGATCCGCACCAGCGGGGAGGAGAGAATCAGCAACTATATGCTGTGGCAAACCGCCTATACGGAGTTTTATTTTACCGACACCCTCTGGCCTGATTTTCGCAAACCTGAATTCCGGTCTGCGCTCGAGGCTTTTTCCAGAAGAGAGAGAAGGTTCGGCAAACTATAATTAGAAATTTTGAGATTGATGAGAATATTTAAACTTTTGGCCGCCTGCGCCTTGATAGTTCTGCCTCTGGCCGTAAACGCACAGAAAGTAGACTACACAAGTCCCAAGACGTATGTTATCGGCGGAGTCAAAGTGTCCGGTATCAAATACCTTAGCGAAGAGCAGATTCTTTCTGTCACCGGACTGGTCAAGGGAGAAAAAATCACTATCCCGAGCATGGAGCTTTCAGACATTCTGAAAAGAGTCTGGGCCCAGAGATATTTTTCTGACGCCGGCTTTTACATCGACTCCCTTTCACAAAGCAAGGATACCGTATGGCTGGGCCTTCATCTTTCAGAGAGGCCTAGAGTTTCAAGATGGACTTTCAGCGGCATCCGAAGCGGACAGAGGTCAGACCTTCAGGAAAGGCTGAAGCTCAAGAGAGGTTCAGAACTTTCTGATTACGTGCTGGAGTATTCCACCAACATCATCAAGAAGTACTTTGCTGAGAAAGGATTTCTCAAATGCGACGTGAAAGTGATCCAGGAGGAAGATCCTGTGGTCAAGAACGCTGTAAGAGTAACCTTCGACATCAACCGTGGCCCAAGAATCAAGATAGGAAGAGTGTCATTCACAGGCAACCATAACCTGACCGAGCGCAAGCTTGTCAAGTCGATGAAGCACACTCGCGACACCAGGCTGATGAACTTCTTCAGGTCCAAGAAATTCAAGCAGAAAGAATATGCCGAGGACAAGAACAACCTGATTGCCGCATTCAACGAGCAAGGTTTCCGCGATGCCAGAATCCTCAAGGACTCAATCTACTATATGTCTGATGACCGCCTGGCCATCGACTTCACCCTTGAAGAGGGCGACAGGTATTATTTCAGGGATATAACCTGGACCGGCAACAGCATCTATTCAGCCGACCAGCTTAACAAGGTTCTCCGAATCAAGAAGGGAGACATCTATGACCTTGTCACGATGGACAAGAGACTGAACGGAGACCCTAAGCAGATGGAGCCGGACGTAAAGAAAATGTACACCGACAACGGCTACCTGTTCTTCAACGTAATGCCGGTCGAGAAGGTTATCCAGAATGACTCTGTAGATGTGGAGATGAGAATGTATGAAGGCAAGCCTGCCACCTTCAACAAGGTCATAATCAACGGAAACAACATCACTGCTGAAAAGATTGCAAGAAGGGCCCTGTTCACCAAGCCGGGATACCTTTATTCCCAGACCGATTTCGAGAGGTCTGTCAGGGAGCTTTCATCAATCGGCCACTTCAATCCTGAGGTATTCCAGACAGGAGCAGGCTACAGCGTGATTCCGGATGCAAACAAGAACACAGTTGACATAGCGTACAACCTGGAGGAGAAGCCGGACAGCCACGTGGAACTTTCCGGAGGATGGGGCGGCAACACCTTCGTCGGAACGCTTGGACTGAGCTTCAACAACTTTGCAATCAAGAGAGTGTTCAAGAAGAAGGCCTGGAGACCGGTTCCGCTCGGCGACGGACAGAATCTTTCCATCAGGTTCCAGACCAGCGGTACCTATTATACCGCCCTGAGCGCCAGCTTTGCAGAGCCTTGGCTGCTGGGCAACAAGCCTGTCAGCCTGAGTGTCTCCACATATTTCACAAGGCAGACAAACTCCACTTATTTCTACAGGCATTCAGACCAGTATATGGAAGTTTACGGAGTTAGTGCAAGCCTGGGAAGCAGGCTTAACTGGCCGGACAACTACTTTGTTCTGTTCCATGCACTTAGCTGGCAGACCTACAAGCTCCAGAAATGGTACTACAACTTCATGTTCGATACCGGAAAGAGCCACAACTTCAGCTATACATTAGGACTCGAGAGAAACTCCACGGACCAGCCGATCTTCCCGAGAGGCGGTTCTGACTTCTCGTTCACCCTCCAGCTCACTCCACCTTATTCCCTGTTTAGAGGCCATCGCGACTACAAGCACATGGACGCCACCGAGAAATACAAGTGGATCGAGTACCACAAGTGGCAGCTCAAGTCCGACGTTTACATGAAAATTGCCGGAAACCTTGTGTTCAGGGCTGCGGCCAACTGGGGCTACCTCGGATACTACAAGAAGAGCCTGGGCTATTCTCCATTCGAGGGATTTGAAGTCGGCGGAGACGGCATGAGCGGCTACAACACTTACGGATCAGACATTATCGCCCTCAGAGGATATCCTAACTACTCCCTGACTCCTATCCAGGACGGAGCATACGTAGGACACGTATATGACAAGTTCACCCTGGAGCTCAGATATCCGCTTATTCTCCAGCCATCCAGCACCATATTTGCGCTGGCGTTCCTGGAGGGCGGAAACTGCTGGAGCGATATCGGCGGATTCAACCCGTTTGAAATCAAGAGAAGTGCCGGAGTGGGCGTGAGAATCATGCTCCCGATGGTAGGTCTTATGGGTATCGACTGGGGCTACGGTTTCGACCCTGTTCCTAACGAAGGAAAGAAGAAGGGCGGCAGCCAGTTCCACTTCGTGATCGGACAGCAGTTCTAAAAAACGGCAAGGTATTTGAATAACGCATTGCATATTCTAGAAAACAGTTTCTAAAGACAGGAGGAAATGTTATGAAAAAGTTATTTGTTTTGGCAGTTGCATCGTTGATCGTATGCCTTCAGGCATCGGCTCAGAATGTTCCGCAAAAGTGCGGTTACGTGAATACCGAAACAATCCTTAACGCCATCCCGGAATACAAGGTGGCTACAGACAAGCTTCAGGCTCTGGGCAACCAGTATCAAGAGGCTGTCAAGAAGGATTACGCTGAGATTGAGAAACTTTACAATACCTACCAGAAGCAGAAAGCCTCTCTGAGCGCATCGCAGAGGCAGGCAAAAGAAGAAGAGATAATCAGCAAGGAAAAGGCCGCCAAGCAGAAGCAGCAGCAGTACTTCGGACAGGACGGACTGATGCAGAAGAAGAGCCAGGAACTTGTTGACCCTATAAAGGAAAAGGTCCAGAAGGCTATAGACATTGTGGCCGAGAAGGGCGGATATATGCTTATAATTGACATTGCGACATCAGGCGGAGTAGTTTACGCAGCTTCTGCGGCAGATCTTTCAAGCCAGGTGATAAGTGTCTATCCTACAGTAAAATAGATAATTCAAATTTGTAAAAGTTAATAATATGAAAAAGACAATCAAGTTGCTGGTTGCTTCTGTAATTGCAGTTGCAGCCTTTATGCCAACCAAGGCCAGCGCCCAGAAATTCGGCCACATCAATTCACAGGAAATAGTTGCTCTCATGCCTGAGAGGGACGAGGCTTTCACAAAGCTTCAGGCTTTCGGAAAGGAACTCAACGAGACTCTGAACTCTATGAATACAGATTATGAAGCAAAGGTAAAGGAATACAACGAGAAGGTTTCTACCTGGAACGAGTCTATAAAGAAGACCAAGGAAGACGAACTCAACAGTCTGATTCAGCGTATCCGCCAGTTCCAGCAGCAGGCCGAGCAGGATTTCAGCTCACGCCAGGAAACTCTCCTTTCTCCTGTGATGAAGAAAGCTCAGGACGCTATTGACAAGGTTGCAAAGGCACAGGGTCTTGCTTATGTTTTTGACCTTGCTACCGGCGCCATTATCTACATCGACGAGGCAAATACAGTAAATCTGCTTCCTCTGGTAAAGGCAGAGCTCGGCATTCCTGCAAGCAAGACTCAGCCTACTCAGTTCCAGTAAAAAACAACTCAAAAATATTTAAAGGTACGGCTTGAAAAATCAGGCCGTACCTTTTTTATGTGGCTGTTGACGGGTTTGTTTAAAAATTATCTTGATTTTATTGTTTAGGGTTGAAAGATTGTCTATATTTGAAAATATTTTAGTGATTAATTGAAAGTATTTCTATTCGCGAATCGTTTATTATGGAACGTAAAGTGGTTGACGTAAAAGATGTGGTAATCCGTTTTACCGGTGACTCCGGCGATGGAATGCAGCTCACAGGTACTTTGTTCGCAGACGCTTCTGCACTGTACGGTAATGAGATATCTACATTCCCGGATTATCCAGCTGAAATCAGAGCTCCACAGGGCACCGTATCAGGTGTATCCGGTTTTCAAGTGCATATAGGTCAGAGCGATGTCAAGACTCCTGGTGATCTTGCGGACGTTCTCGTATCTATGAACCCTGCCGCACTTATGGCAAACGCCAAGTTCGCTAAACCTGGCGGAAGCATTATTCTGGACCAGGATTCCTTTGACGAGCAGGGTCTGCAGAAGGCCGGCTTCAAGACAATGGATCCTGTTGAAGAACTTAATCTTCAGGACTATAACATTATCTGGGCTCCTATTACTTCCTTAACCAAGGAGAGCCTGAAAGACAGCGGAATGGATCTCAAGTCCATAGTAAGATGCAAGAACATCTTCACTCTTGGAATGTGCTATTTCATGTTCAACCGTCCGCTTCATTTCACGGAGCAGTACCTGAGAAAGAAGTTTGCCAAGAAACCGGATCTTATCGAGCCTAACATCAAGGTTCTCAACGATGGTTACAACTACGCTCACAATACTCACGCAATAGGAAACACCTACACTGTAGAGCCGGCAAAGCTCGACAAGGGTGTTTACCGCAGCATCAACGGAAACCAGGCAACGGCTTGGGGTCTTATCGCCGCTTCTGAAAAGAGCGGAAGACCTATGTTCGTGGGATCTTATCCTATCACTCCAGCAACTGCTATCCTGGAAGAGCTTGCAATCCACAAGAATCTGGGCGTGAAGACAATGCAGTGCGAGGACGAGATATCCGGAATCTGCACTTCCATCGGTGCCGCCTATGCTGGCAACATGGCAGTTACCACTACTTCCGGCCCTGGCCTTTCCCTCAAGAGCGAGGCTTTGGGTCTTGCAGTAATCGCCGAGCTCCCGCTGGTTGTTGTGGATGTTCAGCGCAGCGGCCCTTCCACCGGTATCCCTACCAAGACAGAGCAGACAGACCTTGCCCAGGCACTTTACGGAAGAAACGGCGAGTGCCCGGTTATGGTAATGGCTGCAAGAACTCCGTCAGACTGCTTCAGGGCAGCATTCTACGCTGCAAAATTTGCAATGGAGCACATGATGCCTGTAGTCTTCCTGTCTGAGGGTTATCTTGGAAACGGAAGCGAGCCTTGGAAGATTCCTTCAATGGCGGACTATCCTGCAATCAACCCTCCGATCATTACCGAGTGCGAGGGTAAGTTCAAGCCGTTCGAGAGAGACGCCGAGACCTTCGTCAGAAAGTGGGCGATTCCTGGAACACCTGGTCTGGAGCATAGGGTAGGCGGTCTGGAGAAGAGTCCGGCCGGAGCCGTATCTTCTGATCCTGAGGTTCACGAGATGATGGTAAGAAACCGTGCGACCAAACTTGCAAAGGTTGCAGACTGCATTCCTGAACTCGAGGTTTACGGACAGAAGGAGGCAGACGTGCTGCTTGTAGGATGGGGCGGAACTTACGGCCATCTCTACACCGCAGCTTCACAGCTTCTGGAAGAAGGAAAGAGCGTGGGCTTTGCCCAGTTCGACTATATCAACCCGCTGCCAAAGAATACCGCAGAAGTATTCAGCCACTACAAGAAGATTCTTGTATGCGAGCTTAACAGCGGGCAGTTTGCAGACTATCTGAGAGCAAAGCTTCCTCAGTTCAAGTATCTGCAGCTCAATAAAGTACAGGGTCAGCCATTTATGGTTCACGAGATTGTGGACGCAGTAAAGGCACTTTAATCGCGGAGGAATTATCATGAAATACACACAGCAAGATTTCAAAAGCGACCAGATAGTGAAGTGGTGCCCGGGTTGCGGAGACCACGCAATACTTGCAGCCGTTCTCAGGGCTATGCCTGAGATCTGCGAGAAGAGGGGATATACCAGAGAGCAGTTTGTCTTTGTATCAGGCATCGGATGCTCCAGCCGTTTCCCTTACTACATGAACACTTACGGCTTCCACGGAATCCACGGAAGGGCAGGCGCCCTGGCTACCGGAATGAAGGTTGCCAACCCTAAGCTTTCCGTATGGCAGATGACCGGTGACGGAGACGCCCTGGCTATCGGCGGAAACCATTTCATCCACGAGATCAGAAGGAACATAGACGTTAACATCATTCTGTTCAACAACAGGATTTACGGTCTTACAAAGGGCCAGTATTCTCCTACTTCAAGGTTCGGAATGGTTACCAAGACTTCTCCTTACGGAACAATAGAATATCCTTTCACTCCTGGAGAGCTTGTGCTCGGAGCAAGAGGAACTTTCTTTGCCAGAAGCCTTGACAGTGAGCTTGCCCTCAACCAGGAGATTATGGTAAGAGCCGCCATGCATGACGGAACCTCTGTGATGGAGATGCTGGTCAACTGCATGATCTACAACAACGGAACCCATGCAGACATTTCAGACCGCGCCGTAAGAGCCGACCGCACCATAGTTCTCCGCGACGGAGAGCCAATGATCTTCGGCAAGGACCGCGACAAGGGTATTATCCTGGACGGCCTGAAGCTCAAGGTTGTAAAGATTGGAGAAAACGGCATCACCGAGAAAGACCTTCTGGTGCACAACTCAAAGGAGGACAACTTCGGAATCCACTCAATGCTGGTGGACATGAAGGGTCCTGACTTCCCTGTAGCTCTGGGTGTCATCCGCGATGTGGCTGACAAGACCTATGACGACAGCATTTATTTCCAGCTGGACGAAGTTAAGGCAAAGGCAAAGATCCACAATATGGACGAGCTTCTGCACAGCGGAGCCACCTGGACAGTAGAATAAGAAATTAACATTCACACTATAACAAACCAATTTTTTAAAACATTCATACTTATATGAAAACAGCTGAAATAATGGCTAACCTGGCTGCAAAGCATCCTGGTGAAAATGAGTACCTTCAGGCCGTTCAGGAAGTTCTCGAGTCTATCGAGGAGGTTTATAACCAGCATCCTGAATTTGAAAAGGCAAAAATCGTTGAGAGAATGGTCGAGCCAGACCGTATCTTCACTTTCCGTGTAACTTGGGTAGACGACAAGGGAGAAGTTCAGACTAACCTCGGTTATCGTATCCAGTTCAACAGCGCTATCGGCCCTTACAAGGGAGGTCTCCGTTTCCACAAGGCAGTGGTTCCTTCAATGTTGAAGTTCCTCGGTTTCGAGCAGACTTTCAAAAACGCTCTGACTACTCTCCCTATGGGTGGTGCAAAGGGTGGTTCTGACTTCGATCCAGTAGGAAAGTCAAACGACGAAATCATGCGTTTCTGCCAGGCATTTATGACTGAGCTTTGGCAGTGCATCGGTCCTGATCAGGATATTCCTGCAGGTGACGTAGGAGTAGGCGGCCGCGAGATCGGTTTCCTCTACGGAATGTACAAGAAGCTTGCTAGAGAGTACAACACAGGAGTTCTCACCGGAAAGGGAGCTACTTGGGGAGGTTCTATCCTTCGTCCTGAGGCTACCGGTTTCGGCGCTCTGTATTTCACTCAGCACCTTCTCCACAAGGCTGGAAAGGACATCGCAGGCAAGAGAGTTGCTCTCTCAGGTTTCGGTAACGTAGCTTGGGGTGCCGCTACAAAGGCAAAGCAGCTTGGCGCTAAGGTTGTTGCTATCTCTGGTCCTGACGGAGTTTGCGAGATTCCAGACGGCATTACCGACGAGATGATTGCTTATATGCTTGATATGCGTGCTTCTAACCGCAACAAGGTTGAGGATATGGCTACCAAGTTCCCTGAGAAGGCTAAGTTCACTGCAGGCAAGAAGGCTTGGAGCGTTCCTTGCGACATCGCTCTCCCTTGCGCATTCCAGAACGAGCTTTCTGAGGACGACGCCAAGGAACTTCAGAAGAATGGTTGCTGGTGCTGCTGCGAGGTATCCAACATGGGATGCCAGCCAGGCGCTATCCACTATTTCCAGAACAACGGTATCCTCTTCGCTCCTGGTAAGGCTGTAAACGCTGGTGGTGTTGCTACTTCAGGTCTGGAAATGACCCAGAACGCAAGCCATATCAGCTGGTCTGCAAAGGAAGTTGACGATAAGCTTCACTTCATCATGGAGAGCATCCACGAGCAGTGCGTTAAGTATGGTACTCAGCCAGACGGTCACGTAGACTATGTAAAGGGTGCCAACATCGCCGGCTTCATGAAGGTTGCTACCGCAATGCTGGAGCAGGGTATAATCTAATTCTCAACGAATTGATTATCTTAAAAGGGATGGCGTCTGCCATCCCTTTTTTTTTTACCCGCCCCTCTGAAAGCACTCTTCAAGGGGGCAACTTCGTGACTTATTATAAAGAAAAAGGAGAGGTCCATCGCTGAGCCTCTCCTTAATAACTTAAGTGCACAAGAATTATCTCATCTTGTAAGGTTTCTTGTGGTATGGGTCGATCAGGATAGGACCCTCACATCTCTTCTGGTTAGGGGTTGCGCCCTTCGTGCTAGGAGCAGCAGAACTGTAGCTGTTTGTCTTGTCAAAATCGTGAGCGACGAAATCCTCAACGGTAGGGGTTTCTCCCGCAGTAATCTTGATTCTGCAATAAATCTTCCAACGGCTGAATGTGTTGAAGTGAGGAATGTTGTTTATCATACAGCTGCCGTTCTCCGAACGGTAGATACCTACTCCATAAGTTGCACTTCCGGCATGGAGGTTAATGTTGCAGGCTCCGTAGGTTTCAGTCATATCGGCAAAAGTCTTCCAGTTAGCACCTTCAACGGTTGGTGTAAGACCGAGGTTGCAATGATCGTAATCTGAGTACCATGCACTGTTAGTGGCATCCCACTGAGGAAGATAGGTATTTGCATAAGCTCCGATACCCTGCCAGTAACGGAATGTAGACTGATTGTCGTAAGGATAAGCAGTAGTGTTGTAATATACATACTCGTCACCGAGCAGACCGATTCCATGTCCGCCATACTCATGGCGAAGGGTATATTCAAATCCTCCGTATGAACCGGAAGATGGATGTCTTGCAGGGGTTTGGGCAATGGAAACCATTTTCATTCCGTCCATTCCTGAAGACCAGATGTTTGTTCCGGCATACTGGTCTGCATTGATGATGACGCTGATAGGGGACCAGCTAAGCTTGGTTCTGATAGCAACGCCTCCGTCATATTCGACGCCAAAGCATTTTGCTGCGTATAATTCAACTGTTCTGGTGTCGCATCCGATGCCGGTGGAGTTTCCTCCCGCCCAGGAACACTTGAACTTGGTGTTTATCTTTGTGGAAGCGTTTTCCCATTCAGTGGCTCCTGAACTCATGCCTGCTTCTTTGGAATATGCGGCAACCTTATAGACGGCAAAGTAGTAGTAATAGTACTTGTATGGCTCAACCTGGAACAGGGCCTTGATACCCTTGTCTATTTCCTGGTCAAACTGTCCGCCATATTTAAACAGATCCTGGGTGTAGCCGTCTCCGGTATATATGAGCTTGAATGGTCTTGAAGTCTCTGTTACTTCAGTTATAGAGCCGTCTGAATTGACCTCATAGAGCTTCACCTCACCGTCTGCCCAGTAGGACTTGGTGGATCCGGTGGTGAAAGTAACCACGTCGCTTTCTGTCTTTCCGCCTTCAAATCCGTCGTCGGCGACAACCTTGTAATAATAAGTGGTGTTCTTCTGAAGCTCTTCCTCGTTCATCACAGATGTAGCTTCGATCGGGTCGAAAGATCTCCAGTTTACATTATCCTCCGAGAGCATAACAGTGTACTTGATCTTGTCGTTGTTGCCGTCTGTAGAAGCGGTCCAGGAGAAGGTTGTGATAGTCTCTACATTTGAGCCTGAAGGCTTGAGGCCTGTAGGCTTTGTAGGAGCAATGTTAGGAGCAGCTTCCTTGATGATAGTCAGATACTTTGTGTTGGCACCGCTCTTGACGGTAAGGAAAGTCTGTCCCTTTACCTTATCTGTATAGTTGGCGGTGTTGATGGTAACGGTGCCGTTTCCATTTCCACTGGAAGGAGTTACACTTGTAAGCCAGGCTGGTTTAGGGTTAGGCAATGTAATAGTCCAGCTTCCTGTGCAGTTTACCTTGAAAGTGGCGTTTCCTGCAGTTGAAGGTATGGTGACAGCTTCAGGCTCAAGGGTTATTGCAGCAGCTGAAGGAGCTGAAATGGTAACGCTTACAGACTTGCTCTTTCCCTTTACGGTAAGAGTTCCGCCTGCTGCTGTTGCAGATGCTTTTACTGTCACTGTGCCGTTGTTGCTTCCGCTGGCAGGTGTTGCAGTATATCCGCTTGGAGCAGTTACTGTCCAGGCTACATTAGAGCTTATGCTTATCTGTGCTGAAGCACCTCCAGCCAAAGTGAGAGTTGTCGGGCTTACACTTAGATTTTCTGTAGTTGGAGCTGGCCCTGGTTTATCACCTCCCTTGCCTCCGCCTCCGCAGGATACAGCTATCAGGGAAATAATGCCGACTGTTGCCATAAAGGCTGCCAGTCTTGTTCTTCTGAGTGTTGTTCTCATTGTCATATCGTTTTGTATGTTACAATCGCAATTATATAAATACAAATATAGCAATAATAATGCCTAAAGCAAAAACCCCGAAACAAGCGGCAAAAAGAAAGGCTGACCAGAAGGCCAGCCTTACCTTTAGTTAGTGATATTCTACTAGAGAACGTCGTAGTCTACATACATGTTGTAGCCGCCACTGAAATAGGAACCGTTCTTTGAGTTCCAGCCTTCGAGCTCGATGTAGTCACCGCTTACGAGTTCTTCTCCTGAGCAGGAAATCTCACTATTGTTCATTCTAGTTTCCTGATGGTAAGCATTGCCTTTGTGGGTGAAATCCCATTCAAGCTTAAGGCTAGCCCACTTGGTAGCAAAATCATTGTATCCAGGGTACTTGTCGCAAACAATTGAACCGTCTCCAGGATTCTTGATTTCTACATAAGCATTCTCGTCATAAAGAATCATCTTGTAGTAAGCAGTTGTACCTTTTGCTCTCTGAAGAATCCACTCGTCGCTATCCAGGTCTGATACATAAGGTCCATCGATCCATTCGAAAGCCATAACGGCAGTATTAACTTCATAACGTCCTGAATACCAGCCTGCAGCATAGTCTTCATACTCGAGGAGCATCTTTCCGTTACCTTCAATTACGCTGTAACTTCCGTGTCCGGCAAGATTCTCGTTGAAGCTAAGCTTGAAGATATATTCAGTACCAGGCACAAGGGAAGAATAATCATAGGTCAAAGTCACAGTCTTTTCATATTCACCGGCAGCAAAGCTAACCTTTGAAGGAGAAACACTGTAAACACCATATTCATCTGTGAGGGTGATTGGAACTTCCAAAGCCTCATTAGCAACACCTCTCTGTATTTTAACGACTATCGGAGTCTCATCCTCGTCCATACCGAAGCCTACAGCATCCGTGTACCATGAAACATCCTCGTTCGTTACCTTATACTCAGGCCATTTTGATGCGCAAGATGTTACGAGCAATACAGAAAGCAATAATCCGAATCCGTATTTAATGAGTTTCATATTCATCTTTGTTTAAAATTTAACAATCTATTAATAACCTGGGTTCTGCTGATCTCTGATCTGAGGGTTGGCAGCAAGCTCGTCAACTGGGATAGGAGCTACCCAACGATGGTCAGTTGGAGCAATTGAGAGTTTGAGGGCAGGACCGTTGGAACCACCAGTGTGGATGATTGCTGCAAGCTGAGGATCTGGTCTGGTAGCCATACCCTCGCCCCATCTCTTGAGGTCGAACCATCTGAACCCTTCACCTATGAATTCTTTTGCTCTTTCTTCCTTGATGTAATCCATAAGGGCTGTGCCAGTAAGATCAACATCGTGGAAAGAAGGGATTCTCTTTGCTCCCAGCTTGTTCAAATATGAGCAAGCTGCAGCGTCAGCACCACCCTTCTTTGCAAAAGCTTCAGCGGCGATAAGATACTGCTCAGCAATACGGAAAGGCTTAATCTTCTGAACGTGAGCAGTTGCAGAGCCAAGTGTAGAATTGCCAGGGAACTTGTCCATAAGAGTCATACCCGAAGCTGTTCCAATAGATACTGTAACTTTACGACCTGTCTTGAACCAAGTAGAGAACCTGAGGTCACCAGAAGAGTACAAGCCACTTGCAACCCATCTGTTGACAATCCAGTCAGGTCTATATTGATCGGAGCTAGGATTGTATCCAAGGTAACCAGGATCAAGTGAAGAAGGAGTTGAAGTAGATCCATCTGCCCAAAGCTGAACGATGCATTCCTGTCCAGAGTCATTTTGCCATAGGGCAGTCATTTCTTCCTGAGTTTCGCAAAGAGGATACTTTCCTGCATCTACCAAAGAAGTTGAGAGAGTAATAGCCTCATCCCAGTTGCCCATATATAGAGCGAGTCTTGCCTTGAATGCGCGAATAGCGTCAATGGTAAGCTCTTCTGAACCAACTACTCCAGGGAAAGGGCCAAGGAGACTCTCTGCCTGGTTGGCCTCGTTGAGAACCCAGTTGTAAGACTGCTCAACGGTGCTTCTTCCAGGATAAGAGGTTATGTCACCACTAGGACGGTGAAGGTCAACAAGCATGATACCAAATTTATCCTTGTTTGCTGCATTGTAAACAGGTGCATAATACTCAAGAAGCTTAAGTCCGAAGAAAGCCTTTGTGAAGTGGGCTACACCAAGAACTTTGTTGAGTCGTTTCATCTGGTCAGCGTCCAACCCGGACTTGTCCATCAGATCTACAGACTCTATAACATAGCATGCGTGGTTAATAGCACTGTAAGCACCGCCCCAGATGTCAACAAAAGGAGCTCCGGAGTTCCAATCCCATCTGTACTCGGAACCTTCGCGGTTACCGTAATCAAGAGACGGGTTGAAGAAGTCTGATGCAATTTCGGTAGTGTAAATGTATGCTCCGGCTGTATAAGCTCTCAAATAAACATACTCATAGTTCATCCAACCTTCTGCATCTTCTACTGTAGCAATGGAGTTGTCTTTTGGAATAACTCCCTGAGGCTGCTCATCCAAGTTGCAACTTGTAAAGAAGAGAGCCAAAACTGCAAGTGATAATATAATTTTTTTCATATTCTCAGCGATTTTAGAAAGTTAACTCAACACCTGCTGCATACTGCTTACTGTTAGGATAAACAGCGAGCTGGAGGTTGATATTCTGCTCAGGATCCCAACCGGAGTACTTGGTCCAAGTAAGGAGGTTACGACCTGTTACGAAGAATCTTACACCTGTAAGCACGCCACCGAGCTTGTTGAGAGCGTTCTTGCCGAGAGAGTAAGAAAGGGTAACACCCTTAAGTCTGACGAATGAAGCGTTTTCAACGAGTCTTGAGTCGAAGCACTCATCGTTAACTACGTACAGAGGGTTAGGATACTTGGCCTTCTGACCAGGATACTGCCACATTTCGGTAAGGAGCTCGCTTGCAAGACGGTTGTCTGCGAAGTTGGAGTTGGTGTAGAAGTAACGGTCGTTGTTGATCAGGTATTTTCCGAAGATTCCGGAGAACTGTGCCTGGAGAGCGAAATTCTTGTAGGTGAAGTCGATCTGCAGACCTGCTGACCAAGGAGCATACCTTGACTTGCCAAGGAGAATACGGTTGTCGTCTGAATAAACGTCAGTGATGTTGCCATCCTTGTCATACCAGAGTGGACGACCAGTTGCAGGGTCGATACCAGCGCTCTTTACATACCAGAGCTCACCAGCTGAATGGCCTACCTTGTAGTTCAGACCATAGTCAGGAAGCTGGAACTCATCACGTCCGTCGAACAGGCTGGTGATCTTGTCCTTGTTGTAAGAAACGTTCAGGCTTGTCTGCAGGAACATGTTCTCGTTGCGGATCCAGTCGTAAGTGATGGTAGCCTCAACACCCTGGTTCTTCATGTTACCGATGTTGCCGTAACCACCGCTGAAACCGGTTGCATATGACCAAGGAATTTCAAGGAGCATGTCCTTTGTCATCTTTCTGTACCACTCAACCTTAGCCTCCAGTCTGTTCCAGAGTCTGAAGTCGAGAGCTACGTTCAAGCTTTCCAGAGTTTCCCAAGTCAGGTTCTCGTTACCTGAGTTGTTGATGTAATAAGTAGTTCCATGATAATTTGTTCCGGTAGCAACAGTAGCGTGTGACAGATAGTTGCTGATACCAGAGTTACCTACAGTACCGTAGTTTGCAGAAAGCTGGAGTTTGTCAATCCACTGAACGTCCTTGAGGAAGTTCTCAGCCTTGATGTTCCACATTGCACCGGCAGACCAGAAGTTTGCATACCTCTTGTTTGCACCGAACAGGGAAGAACCGTCACGACGGAATGAAGCGTCGATGTAATACTTGCCGGCATAATCATAAGAAAGTCTTGAGAAGATGGAGTTGAACTTGTACTGGGACCAGCTTTCGCCCACTTCCCAAGCTCTTTCAGGGTCGATATTGTCAAGAGTGCAGAGACGGATGTCAGGAATACCGCTACCCCAAGCACTGAATCCGGTTGAATTGTTTATAATAGCTTCCTGACCTACAAGAGCGGTGAAATTGTGGTTCTCGCCAAGCTGGAACTTGTACTCAGCTGTATTGGTAGATGTCAGGCGATAATACCTTGTAAAACTATGTTGAGCCATGGAGCCGTAAGGATTACCGTTATTACCATTATGGTAAGTGTGAATCCAATCTTCAGGATCCTGAAGGTCTCTTCTGATAAATCTGTAGTCATAACCCTCGAGACCCTGTGCAAATCTGATAGTCAGACCCTTGACAGGGGAGATCTGCTCGTAGATGTTACCGTTCAGTCTAACGGTGTTGTCCTTTACCTTCAGATATTTCATACGATAGTGAGGGTTGTATGCGCCGAAGTCGTCCATATAAGGAGTCTCGTCGCCGTAGCCGATGAAGTTACCGGCGCTGTCGGTCAGAATCTCATAAGGAGTCCACCATGTTGGTGCCCACAAAGCGAAGTTTACAGGGTTGTTCCAGTTGTTTCTGTTACCGGATGAGAAGTCAGAGTTGTAAGGGTTCTCCCTTGACTGCTGATAACCTACACCCAGAGAGATACCGAACTTGAACCAGTCGGTTGGAGTAACGTTCATGTTGATACGGGCTGCATAACGGTTGTGTGCAGTCAAAGGCTCAACACCTTCCATTCTGTTGGCAGTCATTGAGATGTAGTAGTCAATAACCTTTGTTCTTCCAGAAACGGAGAGGTCAGCTCCCATAGTAGGAACGTTCTCGTTCAAAGCCCACTTCATCCAGTTGGTCTCGATCTTGTTCTCGAGTCTGAACTTCTTGTTAGCCTGGAAGTCCGGATCAGTCAGGTAATCAGGGTTAACCATCTCAGCCAGTCTGAACCACTCTTCTGAATTCACGCGTTTGATAGGGTTCCTTGCAAGGTTGGAAATACCGTAGTTAGCAGAAAGCTTTACTACTGGCTTCTCGGTGGTACCCTTCTTGGTTGTGATGTAAACAACTCCGTTGGCAGCACGTGAACCGTAGATAGCGGTTGAAGAAGCGTCCTTCAGAATGGTAACGCTCTCAATGTCGTTAGGGTTCAGAGTGTTGAAAATGTCGCTCAGAACTGGAGTACCGTCGAGTACGAACAGAGGAGTAGTGGAAGCCTCGAGAGAGTTCACACCTCTGATTCGCATAGAAACAGTTGCTGAAGGGTCACCGGAAGATGTGTAAACCTGCAGACCTGCAACCTGTCCCTGAAGAGCATCGGCAGCGTTGATAACTGGCTTGTCCTTGAGGGCCTTGGCCTTAACGGTCTGGGCTGAACCTACCACTGTGGAGATCTTTCTACCAGTACCGTAACCAACAACGATAACATCTTCCAGCTGAGTGGTCTCATTCTGGAGAGATACGTTGATAACGGACCTGCCGTTAACGGCAATCTCCTGGGTTGCATATCCCTGATAAGTGAAAACGAGAACAGCGTCTCTCCTTACGTTGATGACATACTGTCCGTTTGCATCAGTAGCAACACCATTGGTAGTACCCTTTACCATAACTCCCGCTCCGATTAAAGGCTCGTTGTCAGCCGCATCAGAAACGGTTCCTGTTACTTTTATTGTCTGTGCATAGGCAAGTTGCCCAACACACAACAACAGTAACGCCAAAACAAATGTAATTCGTTTCATTTGGTTGATTTTTAGTTAATTTTAAGTAGTGTTGTTTATTTGTTAATAAATAATTTTTGTCGGTTGGCTTTAGTTTAGGAGTGCAAGATACATATAAATATAATACTGACCAAACTTTTTGAGAATAATTTTCGGGTCGCTTTAATTTTTTAAAGAAAAAAGCAACATTTGTGTTATATTTGTGGTAGGGGTTAAGTCTATTCCCCCTTAAACGCTGTTTTTATGATAGGATTATTTGATTCCGGGGCGGGTGGCCTTTCAGTTTGGAAGGAGCTTGTAAAGATAATGCCATCAGAGGATTACTTCTACATATCAGATGCGGCCTATTGTCCTTATGGTCCTAAAAGTAAAGAAATGATATTGAAAAGGGCCACCGCAATTTCAAAATTTCTTATTGAAAGAGGAGCTGAAATTATCGTTGTCGCCTGCAACACGGCCACGGCAGCGGCTATCTCGGATTTGAGGCAACTATTTGATATACCGTTTGTTGGAATGGAGCCGGCGGTTAAACCTGCAGCATCGCTGACAAAGACTGGAGTTATAGGAGTTCTTGCTACCCAGGGTACTTTCCGGGGGCAGCTTTATCTGACGACTTCGGAAAAGTATGCTCGCAGAAAGCAGGTGAAAATAATCGAGCAGGTAGGCGATGGGCTGGTAGAACTGGTGGAGTCAGGAAATACGGATACACCTGAGGCTGAGGCTCTTGTAAAGAAATATATAGATCCTATGGTAGAGGCAGGGGCAGACTGTGTGGTGCTTGGGTGTACCCATTATCCTTTCCTTGAGAAGGTTATACGGCGGGCCTGTTCTGACAAATTGCATATTATCAATCCGGCACCAGCTGTGGCAAGAAGGGCTAGAAACTTGCTTGAAAAAGTGCGTAAATCAGCGGTTTGCGGCACTTTTGCCACCGAGCCGCTTACAACGCCACCTAATATTACGATTGCTACAACTGGCTCAAAGACAGACGTTTTGCGTAAACTCACAGAGGGCATAGTCGATGAGTTGAAACCTGAGTGCTTAATGAATGAAAGGCAATCAGATACACGCAGTCAAATATTTTTTGTATCTTTGGAAATATAATTTAAAAAAGTAATTTTTTGGATATGGATATTACTGGTTATTTGTTCTATCTGGTTCCTGCGGCATCTTTGATGGCCTTGCTGTTCGCATACATTTTCTACAGGCAGATGCTCCGTCAGGATGAGGGCACGCCAAAGATGAGGGAGATCGCCTCTTATGTAAGGCAGGGTGCTATGGCTTATCTGAAGCAGCAGTATAAGGTTGTGATAATCGTGTTTCTGATCCTGGCTGCCGTGTTCGCTTTTCTGGCCTACGGGCTGGGAATCCAGAACGGTTGGGTTCCGTTTGCTTTCCTGACAGGAGGTTTCTTCAGCGGACTTGCCGGCTTTATCGGGATGAAGACAGCAACCTACGCTTCTGCCCGCACAGCCAATGCGGCCCGTTCGTCATTGAACAAGGGGCTGAAGGTTGCCTTCCGCAGCGGTGCCGTGATGGGTCTTACGGTTGTGGGTCTTGGACTGCTGGACATATCTATATGGTATCTGGTGCTGGACTATTTCATCAGGCCTGAAGACATGACGCAGAAACTGACCATCATTACCACCACAATGCTGACCTTCGGGATGGGCGCATCTACACAGGCTCTGTTCGCCAGAGTGGGCGGCGGCATCTACACCAAGGCAGCTGACGTGGGAGCGGACCTTGTCGGAAAGACAGAAGCCGGTATCCCTGAGGACGACCCGAGAAACCCTGCAACCATAGCAGATAACGTGGGAGACAATGTAGGTGACGTGGCAGGAATGGGAGCAGACCTCTACGAGTCATACTGCGGCAGTGTTCTGGCAACCGCGGCTCTTGGAGCGAGCGCATTCATCGGCCAGGGCGGAATGCAACTAAAGGCAGTCTTCGCGCCGATGCTGATTGCGGCTGTAGGCGTGTTCCTGTCCGTGATCGGTATCTTCCTGGTCAAGACCAAGGAGAATGCCGGAATGAGCCAGCTGCTGAAATCGCTGAGTCTGGGAGTGAACTTCTCTTCAGTTTTCATCGCGATATTCTCCTTTATTATATTATATGTATTGGGGCTGACTCACTGGCTTGGCATTTCTTTCTCCGTGCTGACAGGCCTTCTTGCAGGAATCATCATAGGAAAGACAACTGAGTACTATACTTCTCATTCATACAAGCCAACCAAGAAGATTGCCGAGAGTGCCCAGACCGGTCCTGCAACCGTGATCATTTCTGGTGTGGGAACCGGAATGATATCCACCGCCATTCCTGTTGTCACGATTGGTGTGGCAATTATACTTGCATATCTGTGCGCCACTGAGTTCTCCACAAACCTGCTTTCCAAGGAGAACCTTTCGTTCGGACTTTACGGAATCGGAATAGCCGCAGTCGGAATGCTTTCAACCTTGGGTATCACCCTGGCAACTGACGCCTATGGACCGATTGCCGACAATGCCGGCGGAAACGCCCAGATGAGTGGCCTGGAACCTGAGGTTAGAGACCGCACCGATATCCTCGACGCTCTTGGAAACACCACCGCCGCTACCGGAAAAGGTTTTGCCATTGGTTCAGCAGCTCTGACAGCTCTGGCTCTGCTGGCATCCTACATAGAAGAAATCAAGATAGCCCTTCTCAGAGTGGCTGACACCTCCGGTCTTGAAGCCGCAATACGGAATCTCAACACGCAGGCTCTTGCCGTTGACAGCAAGGAAGCTCTGCACAACGCCGGCTTTGCTGACTTCATGACCTGGTTTGACGTGAATCTGATGAACCCTAAAGTTCTGGTAGGTGTGTTTATCGGCGCTATGCTGGCATTCCTGTTCTGCGGACTGACAATGGGTTCTGTAGGAAGAGCAGCCCAGAAGATGGTGGAGGAAGTAAGGCGCCAGTTCAATTCCGACAAGGGAATCCTCGACGGGACATCTACTCCAGACTATGCCCGTTGCGTTGAGATTTCAACCCGCAGCGCGCAGAGGGAGATGATCGGTTCCTCACTTCTTGCCATAGCCGCTCCTGTTGCTGTGGGCATACTGCTCGGGGTTTCCGGAGTTCTCGGACTTCTTATCGGTGGCCTTAGCAGCGGATTTGTTCTGGCTGTGTTCATGGCCAATTCGGGCGGAGCCTGGGACAATGCAAAGAAATATGTTGAGGAAGGCAACTTTGGAGGAAAGGGTTCTTACGCTCACAAGGCAACCGTTGTCGGAGACACTGTAGGAGACCCGTTCAAAGATACCAGCGGCCCGAGCCTGAACATTCTCATCAAGCTGATGAGTATGGTTTCTATCGTGATGGCCGGTGTTACAGTTGCACTGAATATTCTTTAACCATAGGCTTTTAGCATGCGCCCTCTCAAGTTCAAGCCTGTTGCCATCGGAACCATTTGGGGAAGCGAGGACTGGATTCTCTCCGCGATGGAGGGAAGGCAGACCGTTTGCCTTTCTGAAGGCGAAGACTGCGGCCTGACACTTTCTGAGCTTGTGGCAAAGTACAAGGACAGGCTTGTGGGGGAGAGAGTCTGGAAGAGATTCGGCGAGAGGTTCCCGATGCTGGTGAAGTACATCAATTCCAGCCGTCAGCTTTCCGTCCAGGTTCATCCCGGCGACCAGATGGCTAAGGAGAAAGGTCTTCCAAACGGAAAGACAGAGATGTGGTATGTCCTTAACGCTGAGGAAGATTCAGAGCTTCTCCTGGGCTTTTCCAAGAAGTTTTCCAGAGAAGATTTTGCTGCCATCGTCCGGAATTCTATAAAGGAAACGGATGTAAGAAAAGGCGAAAAGACTCTGGAAGATGTCCTAAACCGCTTTACACCGAAGAGGGGAGACTGGTATTTCATACCGGCCGGCACTGTCCACAGCATAGGCGCCGGAACCAGGATACTGGAAATCCAGCAGCCGAGCGACACCACATACAGGCTTTACGACTTCAACCGCGTGGACATCGAGGGCAACCGCCGTCATCTAGATGTCGAGGATGCTATGCAGGCCATAGACTTTGACGAAAGTCAGGAAGACTATGTTGAACGTCAGCGTAATGTCTTTGACGATGCGGCTTCCCTCAAAAGTGAAGACGAAACCCTTGTTGTCCCTTTGGCAAGCTGCGAGCATTTTACAAGCAGCTTTATCGGTTTTGGAAAAAGCAGGGGCGAGGTTGAAAATTTTTTCCGCATAGACAACTCCCGCTTTGGCAGCTTCACCGTGCTGGTCTGCACAGGCGGCCGCGGCGTGTTGTATTTCAGCCAGATACCCCAGACCTGCGTCAAAGACAAAGTAACGGTATCTGACGGAGACCTCTATCTGATACCGGCCGAACTCGGGGCGGTGGAGATCCGTTCACTTGGAGGCCTTCAGATGGTTGAAGCCCACATTGAGCATTAAACTAGCGTGGCGGATAAGTAGTTTAGAATCAGCGATATAATAAAAAGACTGTATGCGTTTTTGCATACAGTCTTTTTATCAATCAGTTGTTTATCAACTGTTTAAGAGTCACGTTGCCTATTTCAGGTACTCCTCAAGGAAGCTTTCGATCTGGTCCTGGGATGGAGATGCAAGCAGAATCTTGCCCTCGCTGTCCACGAAGTAGCTCTGAGGGATTGACATAATGTTGTAGAGTCTGCCGGCTTCGCTGTCCCAATACTTGAGGTCTGAAACGTGCTTCCATACGAGCTTGTCTGCCTGGATAGCCTCTACCCACTTGTCCTTCTCGCTGTCAAGAGAAACTCCGAGGATACCGAAGCCCTTCTTGCTGTACTTGGCGTATATCTTGGTAAGGGTAGGGTTGAACTTGCGGCAAGGTCCGCACCATGAAGCCCAGAAGTCAATCATAGTCACCTTGTTGTTAGGATAAACCTCAGAGAACTTTACAGGATTTCCGTCAGGATCGTTGAGTGTGAAATCAGGAGCCTGCTTGCCAGGAGTCAGGGCCTCTTTCTTCTCGACTTCCTTCTTCATGCTCTCCAGGAGCCTGTTGCCTGCAAATGCAGGAACTGCGGCAAATCTCTCAACAACCTTCTTTGCAGAATCGAGATCTATCTGAGCGTATCTGATAGCAGAAAGCGCATTCTCCATAGTCAGGACGGAGAGAGGGTTGTTCTTATAGTAGTCTGCCTCAACTTCCTCGCCCTTCTGCAGAAGCGGCTGAACGATGGCCCAGATGGAATCCTTTACGTTCTTGTCACCAGCCACATACTCTTTTTCAAGAGCTTCCATGTCAACTCCACCATAGGATGCCTCTATCAGATTGTTCAGAGAGTCTTTCTCCATCTGGATAGGTCCATTGGACTGAATGTCTGCATGGTAGTGGTTTCCGTCAGCCTTGAAGCTGATTGTGTAGTCTGCGTTCTCGAGGAAGAATCTTGTGATGTTTACAGGCTCTTCACCTTCTTTAACACCCTGAATGGTGCGGATGTCGAATCCTTCCACGCTTCCCTTGAATACAGCTTTCTTTTCAACGACAGCGACTGTGTCTGCTACAGGGTTCTCTTTGTCGCGGTTAGTGAGTATGAAGCTCTTGAAGCTCTCGTCATCCACGTTTACTGTAACTGTGTAGCCCGGTTTTTTCTCGGTGCAGGAAAAAGCTGCAACTGCGGCTACGGCCAGAATAAGGATCTTTTTCATTGGTTTTAGTGTAATGTGTTATTTATTGTCGGGCAAAAGTAAAAAAATATCCCGACAGAAGCGTTATTATTTGCCGTCTGCCGGGATAAACTTAACAATCTCTTGCCTTAAGCAAGATTTTGTCTGATGACTACTCCTCTACAGCTGTTGCCTGTGCGGCCAAAGCTGCCTGGGCCTTCATCATCTTCTGGTACTCTTCCTCGCTTGTAACCACGATCTTGTCGTAGTCTCTGAGTCCTGTACCTGCAGGAATCGGATGTCCGCAGATAACGTTCTCCTTCAAGCCTTCCAGAGTATCTGTCTTTCCATAGATAGCTGCCTCGGAAAGAACCTTGGTAGTCTCCTGGAATGATGCGGCACTCATGAAGCTGCTTGTCTTCAAGGCTGCCCTGGTGATACCCTGCAGTATCTGGTCTGCTGTTGCAGGAACCGGATTGCGGGCTTCTACCAGCTTGAGAGCCTGTCTCTTGAGAGAAGAGTTCTCGTCCTTGAGAGTCCTGACTGTAACAATCTGGCCAGCGCGGAGGTTCTTGGAATCTCCGGCGTCTGTAACAACCATCTTGTCCCAGAGGTCGTCGTTCTGCTTGAAGAATTCCTGACGGTCGACAAGCTGCTCTGGCAGGAAGCGGGTGTCTCCCGGATCCACAACCTGAACCTTGCGCATCATCTGCCTTACGATAACCTCGAAGTGCTTGTCGTTGATCTTCACGCCCTGCATTCTGTACACGGCCTGAACTTCATTCACGATGTACTCCTGAACCTTGGTAGGACCGAGGATTCTGAGGATATCGGCAGGAGCGACGCTTCCGTCTGAAAGCGGGTCGCCGGCCTTTACATAGTCGTTCTCCTGAACGAGAATCTGCTTGGTCAGCGGAACCAGGTAATGCATCTCCTTGTCGCCCTTTCTGGACTTGATGATAATCTCGCGGTTACCTCTCTTGATCTTGCCCATCTGGACGTCACCGTTGATTTCTGCGACGATGGCAGGATTGGAAGGATTTCTGGCCTCGAACAGCTCAGTTACACGAGGAAGACCTCCTGTAATGTCACCGGCCTTTGAAGAAGCTGCCCTTGGAATCTTGACCAGAGTGTCTCCGGCCTTGACTTCCTGACCGTCGTTGACCATAATATGTGCACCGAGCGGAAGGTTGTAGCTCTTGAGGTCGTTGCCTGCAGCATCCACGATCTTGATGACAGGGTTCTGGTTCCTGTCCTTGGAATCGATAACGATTCTGTCTACGTGGTTGGAGAATTCGTCCTGCATCTCGTTCTTGAAGGTTTCGTTCTCTACCAGCTGGTCGTAGGCAATCCTACCGTCAACATCTGCAAGGGTGAGGGCGTTGTAAGCATCCCACTCGCAGATTCTGTCTCCCTTCTTTACGAGCTCGCCGTTCTTCTTGTAAAGAATTGAGCCGTAAGGGATACGGTATTCGGACATGGATATTCCGCTGTCTGCGTTCACGATTCTGAGCTCGGTACCTCTACCGATGACGATTGTCTGCTTCTCGCCGTTCTCGTTAACCTTGTCAAGGGTGCGGAGTTCCTCGAACTCGAGTCTTCCGTCATACTTGGACACGATTTCGTTTTCGGCGACAGATGCGCTTGCAGTACCTCCGACGTGGAAGGTTCTCAGAGTAAGCTGAGTACCAGGCTCACCGATACTCTGTGCAGCGATTACTCCTACAACCTCTCCGGTCTCGACCATCTTGTTGCGGGCAAGGTTACGTCCGTAGCACTTGGCGCAGACTCCCTTCTTGCTTTCGCAGGTGAGCACGCTTCGGATCTCAACGGCCTCGATAGGGAGGCTCTCGATCTTGGCTGCAATCTCTTCTGTGATTTCCTCACCGGCTCCGATGATCAGTTCACCGTTGGTAGGGTCATAAATCTCGTGTACGGTTGTTCTTCCGAGGATTCTGTCGTAGAGGGTTTCTACAACTTCGTCCTTGTTCTTGATTTCTGTAGCCACAAGACCTCTGAGGGTTCCGCAGTCTTCCTCAGTTACGATAACATCGTGAGAAACGTCCACGAGCCTTCTGGTCAGGTAACCAGCGTCCGCTGTCTTCAAAGCGGTATCAGCCAGACCCTTACGGGCACCGTGAGTGGAGATGAAGTACTCCAGAACTGACAGTCCTTCCTTGAAGTTGGCCAGAATAGGGTTCTCGATGATTTCGTTTCCTCCGGTTGCACCTGATTTCTGAGGCTTGGCCATCAGACCTCTCATACCGCAGAGCTGACGGATCTGCTCCTTGGATCCACGGGCTCCGGAATCCAGCATCATCCATACAGGGTTGAAGCCCTCGTTGTCTGCTGAAATCTCGTTTACCACAACTTTACTGAGCTCGTTGTTGACATTGGTCCAGATATCGATAATCTGGTTGTAGCGCTCGTTGTTGGTAATAAGACCGTTGTCAAAGTTGAACTTAACCTCGTCGGCCTTCTTGTAACCATCTTCGATAAGTTTCTGCTTTCCGGCAGGAACGATGACGTTGCCCAGGTTGAAGGAAAGGCCTCCGCGGAACGCCATAAGGTAACCCATATTCTTGATATCATCGAGGAACTGGGTTGTCCTCATTACTCCGCAAGACTTGATCACCAGAGAGATGATGTCTCTGAGGGCCTTCTTGTTGATCAGGGTGTTGAGGTATCCTACTTCCTTAGGAACCACCTGGTTGAACAGGATTCGTCCTGTAGTTGTGTCTACAAGGTGGTATCCCTTTGAAGGGTCTGTCATGTCTATCGGCAGGCGGACCTGAATCTTGGAGTGGATGTCAAGTCTCTGCTCGTTGTAGGCAATGATAACTTCCTCAGGGGAGTAGAATCTTCCGCCTTCTCCCTTCATTCCGGCTCTTTCCTTGGTGATGTAGTAAAGACCGAGCACCATATCCTGTGAAGGCACGGTGATAGGGGCTCCGTTGGCCGGGTTGAGGATGTTGTGGCTGCCGAGCATAAGTATCTGGGCCTCGAGCACTGCGGCGTTTCCAAGTGGAAGGTGGACTGCCATCTGGTCTCCGTCGAAGTCTGCGTTGAATGCCGTACAAGCCAGAGGGTGCAGCTGAATAGCCTTGCCCTCGATGAGTTTAGGCTGGAAAGCCTGGATACCGAGTCTGTGGAGGGTAGGAGCACGGTTCAGAAGTACCGGATGGCCCTTCATCACGTTCTCCAGAATGTCCCAGATTACGGAATCCTTGCGGTCTACCATCTTCTTTGCGCTCTTTACGGTCTTTACAACGCCTCTTTCCAGCAGTTTGCGGATGATGAAAGGCTTGTAAAGCTCGGCGGCGATGAATTTTGGAAGTCCGCACTCGTGCATCTTCAGTTCAGGTCCCACGACGATAACTGAACGTGCAGAGTAGTCTACTCTCTTTCCGAGGAGGTTCTGGCGGAACCTTCCCTGCTTTCCCTTCAGGGAGTCTGACAAAGACTTGAGGGCTCTGTTAGACTCGCTCTTGATGGTGTTCGTCTTCTTTGAGTTGTCGAACAGGGAGTCAACTGCCTCCTGGAGCATTCTCTTCTCGTTTCTCAGAATCACTTCCGGAGCCTTTATCTCGATGAGTTTCTTCAGACGGTTGTTTCTGATGATAACTCTTCTGTAAAGGTCGTTCAGGTCTGATGTTGCGAATCTTCCTCCATCCAACGGAACGAGTGGCCTCAGATCCGGCGGAATGACAGGAATAACCTTCAGGATCATCCATTCAGGACGGTTGATGTCCTTGGAATCCCTGAAAGCCTCAATAATGCTCAGTCTCTTGAGGGCCTCTGCCTTTCTCTGCTGGCTGGTCTCTGTTTCCAGAGAGTGGCGCAGACCAAAGGCCAGACCGTCAAGGTCTATCTTTGAAAGGAGCTTGTAGATGGCACCTGCGCCCATCTCGGCGATGAACTTGGCAGGGTCCTCGTCAGGAAGAGAGGCGTTGTCTTTTGGAAGGGTATCCAGAAGAGCCAGATACTCGTCTTCGCTGAGCAGATCCAGTTCCTTCACACCGCTTTCAGCGGCTGCACCAGGCTGGATTACCACATACCTTTCATAATAGATGATAGAGTCAAGCTGCTTGCTCTTTATTCCCAGAAGCGAGCCAATCTTGTTAGGGGTGGAGCGGAAATACCAGATATGGGCTACAGGAACTGTCAGGGAGATATGTCCCATTCTTTCCCTTCTTACCTTCTTCTCGGTAACTTCCACGCCGCAACGGTCGCAGACGATGCCGCGGTAGCGGATCCTCTTGTACTTTCCGCAGGAGCACTCGTAATCCTTTGTAGGACCAAAGATTCTCTCGCAGAACAGACCATCTCTTTCGGGCTTGTATGTACGGTAGTTAACAGTTTCCGGCTTCAGAACCTCGCCGTGTGACCTCTCCAGAATCTCTTCTGGCGAGGCAAGGCCAATGGTTATCTTGCTGAAATTGCTCTTAACCTTTGTATCTTTCTTTATATTCATAATGATAGATTTCTAAGTTACCGATTAATCCAAGTGAACGCTCAATCCAAGGCCTCTGAGCTCGTGCAGGAGCACGTTCAGAGATTCAGGGATGTTAGGTGCTGGCATAGGCTCGCCCTTTACGATAGCCTCGTAAGCGCGGCTTCTGCCGGTGATGTCGTCGGACTTGATGGTCAGGATTTCCTGGAGGATGTTTGCTGCACCGAATGCTTCCAGTGCCCAAACCTCCATTTCTCCAAACCTCTGTCCTCCGAGCTGAGCCTTTCCTCCCAGAGGCTGCTGGGTAATCAGCGAGTAAGGACCGGTAGAACGTGCATGCATCTTGTCTTCAACCATGTGGTCGAGCTTGATCATGTAGATAACGCCCACGGTAGCCGGCTGGTCGAACAGCTCGCCGGTTCCTCCGTCGCGGAGTCTGGTTTCACCGTAGCGAGGCAGGCCTGCCTTGTCTGTGTACTCGCAGATATTCTCAAGCGAAGCGCCGTCGAAGATAGGGGTGGCGAACTTGACGCCGAGCTCCTTTCCTGCCCATCCGAGAACTGTCTCGTAAATCTGTCCGAGGTTCATACGTGAAGGCACACCCAGAGGGTTGAGCACGATGTCCATAATGGTTCCGTCTTCCATGAAAGGCATATCCTCGTCGCTCACGATCTTGGCAACGATACCCTTGTTTCCGTGGCGTCCGGCAACCTTGTCGCCGACCATTATCTTTCTCTTCTTTGCAATGTAAACCTTAGCCAACTGCATTACGCCGTTAGGGAGATCAGAGCCTTGCTGGATGTCGAATTCCTTTCTCTTAAACTTGGCTGTAATCTCCTTGAGCTCAGTCAGATAGTTGTGGATGAGCATTCTTACAAGCTCGTTGGTGTGCTTGTCAGAAGTCCACTTGGACGGATTGATATGCTCGAAAGAGTCTATGCTCTCGAGAATCTCCTTCTTGAAGGTGCTTCCCTTTGCAATGATAGCAGTTCCGAAGATATCGGTCACGCCCTGTGAAGTCTTCTTGCCCAGCAAGGTCATCATCTTGTCGATGAACAGAGCCTTGAGGTCGGAGCACTTCTTGGCGAATTCCTGTTTTGCCTTTTCAAGCTCTTCCTTGGCCTTTGCCTTGTAGCTCTTTCTTTCCTTGTCTGTCATCTTGCCCTGGCCTGCCTTGACGTACAGTTTCTTTCCGATAACTGTTCCGGTAAGGGAGGCGGAAGCCTTCAGAGAAGCGTCCTTTACGTCGCCGGCCTTGTCGCCGAAGATGGCCCTGAGCAGTTTCTCCTCAGGTGACGGATCGGTCTCTCCCTTAGGAGTGATCTTTCCGATGAGGATATCGCCAGGCTGAACGGTCGCTCCAATGCGGATTATACCGTTTTCATCCAGGTTCTTGGTGGCGTCATCGCTGACGTTAGGAATATCCTTTGTCAGTTCCTCAGGTCCTCTCTTGGTTTCCCTGACTTCGAGAAGGTACTCGTCTACGTGAACTGAAGTGAGGATGTCCTCTCTTACTATTCTCTCGCTCAGAACGACAGCGTCCTCGTAGTTGTAACCCTTCCAAGGCATGAATGCAACCTTGAGGTTTCTTCCAAGGGCGAGCTCTCCGTTCTGGGAAGCGTAACCCTCTGTAAGTATCTGGCCCTTAGTCACTCTGTCACCCTTTCTTACAACAGGCTTCAGGCGAACTGAAGTGCTCTGGTTGGTCTTCCTGTACATAGGAAGCTTGTAAGTGGTGATTTCAGGAGTGAAGCTGATGAATTTCTCTTCCTCAGTCTTGTCGTACTTGATCTGAATCTGGTTGGCGTCTACAAATACAACCTCGCCGTCTCCTTCTGCAGAAATCTGTGTCCTGGAGTCTCTCATTACAGGGCCTTCCAGTCCGGTTCCGACGATAGGTGCCTCAGGATTGATGATAGGAATAGCCTGTCTCATCATGTTGGATCCCATCAAAGCACGGTTTGCGTCGTCGTGCTCGAGGAACGGAATCAGGGATGCGGCGATAGAGGCGATCTGGTTAGGAGCCACGTCTATCAGGTGAACCTCATCCTTGCCAACTACAGGATAGTCGGCCTGCCAGCGGCACTTGATTCTTTCGTCGAGGATGTTGCCCTTGTCGTCGAGGTTCACGTTTGCCTGTGCAACCATCTGGTTTTCTTCCTCTTCGGCACTCAGATAAACGAATCCTTCGTTTGAAAGGTCCACAACGCCGTTGTTAACCTTGCGGTAAGGAGTCTCGATGAATCCGAGGTTGTTGATCCTTGCGTAAACGCAGAGGGAGGAAATCAGACCGATGTTAGGTCCTTCAGGTGTCTCGATAGGGCAGAGACGGCCATAGTGAGTGTAGTGCACGTCACGAACCTCGAATCCGGCCCTGTCGCGGCTAAGACCGCCAGGTCCGAGGGCAGACAGCCTTCTCTTGTGAGTCATCTCGGCAAGAGGGTTGGTCTGGTCCATGAACTGTGACAGCTGGCTGGTTCCGAAGAACGAGTTGATCACTGAAGACAGAGTCTTGGAGTTGATCAGGTCGGAAGGGGTGAACACTTCGTTGTCCCTTACGTTCATCTTCTCCCTGATGGTTCTGGCCATTCTGGCAAGTCCTACGCTGAACTGGTTGGCGAGCTGCTCGCCTACAGTGCGAATTCTTCTGTTGCTCAGATGGTCGATGTCATCTACGGTGGCCTTGGAGTTGATCAGCTGGATCAGGTAGCGGATAATCTCAATCAAATCCTGCTTTGTAAGAACTCTTACATCCTCTGAAGTGTTGAGATTCAGCTTCTTGTTAAGTCTGTATCTTCCAACGGTTCCAAGGTCGTATCTCTTGTCTGAGAAGAAAAGCTTCTCGATAACGTCTTTTGCCGTTGCCTCATCAGGTGGTTCCGAATTACGGAGCTGCCTGTAGGTATAGGTGATTGCATCTTTCTGCGTGTTGCAGGTATCTTTCTGGAGTGTGTTGTAGATGATGTCGAACTCTGTAGATACCGCATCCTCGTTATGAAGCTGGATGTAGTCTACGCCCGAGTCGAGAATCTTGTCTATAACTTCTTCTGTAAGAACGGTACCTCTCTCGATTCCAACGATGTTTCTTTCCATGTAGATAACCTCTCCGGTATCCTCGTCGATCCAGTCCTGGTACCACTTCTTAAGCACTCTGGCCGCAAGTTTCTGGCCTATGTGTTTCTCAAGCTCGCTTCTTTCAGCCCTTACCTCCTGGGCCAGTCCGAAGATGTTGAGAATGTCCTTGTCTGATTCAAATCCGATAGCCCTGAGCAATGTAGTTACAGGCAGTTTCTTCTTTCTGTCGATGTAAGCGTACATCACTTTGTTGATATCGGTGGTGAATTCTATCCAAGATCCCTTGAAAGGAATGATTCTGGCGGAATAGAGCTTGGTTCCGTTCTGGTGCATGCTCTGGCCGAAGAATACGCCAGGGGAGCGGTGCAGCTGTGAAACCACTATTCTCTCAGAACCGTTTATGATGAAGGTACCTCTAGGTGTCATGTAAGGGATGTTGCCCAGGAACACGTCCTGGATAACCTGCTCAAAATCCTCGTGCTCAGGATCTGTGCAAGAGAGTTTGAGCTTTGCCTTCATAGGAACGCAGTAAGTCAGGCCCATCTCCATGCACTCGTCTTCCGTGTAGATAGGAGGGTCGATTGAGTAGTCGATGAACTCCAGCACGAAGTTGTTGCGGGCGTCCCTGATACCTGAAGGTTCCGAATTTTGTGAAAACGCTTCCTGGAAAACCTTGTAAAGGCCTTCATTCTTTCTGTTTTCTGCTGTAGTGCCCAACTGGAAGAACTCCCTGAACGACTTCAGCTGTACCTCGAGAAAATCAGGATAGTCTAGTAGCGTCTTAGACGTTGCGAACGAAATTCGCTGATTATTAGTGTTTTGAGGCATTTGGACAAAAATAGTTTAATATAAACTTAAAAAAACGACAAAAAGGTTTAGGGCATTTTAGCCCTAAACCTGACTACGTCCTGACAGGCAGGGAGAAGTAGAGACCAAACTTATTTAATCTCAACCTCTGCTCCAACCTCTTCAAGTTTTGCCTTTAAAGTCTCAGCGTCAGCCTTGGAAACCTTCTCCTTAACAGCCTTAGGAGCGCCGTCAACGAGATCCTTAGCTTCCTTCAGTCCAAGACCTGTGAACTCCTTCACAGCCTTTACAACCTGAAGTTTCTGAGCACCGGCTGACTTGAGGATAACGTCGAATTCAGTCTTTTCCTCAGCAGCAGCGGCGGCAGGACCGGCAGCAGCAACTGCAACAGCAGCGGCAGCTGGCTCGATACCATACTCTTCCTTGAGAACCTTAGCTAATTCCTGAACGTCCTTTACTGTCAGGTTAACCAGCTCTTCTGCAAATTTCTTAATATCTGCCATAGTTTTTGATTTTTATGTGTTAATAATTATTTCTCCGATAATGTTTTTACGATGCCTGCGATCTTTCCGCCACCCTGGCTCTGAAGAGCTGAGATGACGTTCTTTACAGGTGACTGCAGCAATGCAACGATGTCTGCGATGAGTTCCTCTCTAGACTTGATGTTGCAAAGTGCATCCAGGTTTTCAGCACCTATGTAAGGACACTCCTGAACATAAGCAGCCTTAAGCTCAGGCTTGCCTTTACCGTCAGCGGCGCTGAAAGACTTGATAAGCTTTGCAGGGCCGTTAGGAGTTTCTGTGAACATAATTGCAGAAGAACCTTTCAGTACTCCGTCAAAAGCCTGGCAGTCCTGAACTCCGCTGTTCTCCAAAGCCTTTGCGAACAGGGTGTTCTTGACAACCAGCATCTTGATATTCTGCTTGAAGCAGTTGCGTCTCAGTTTTGCGGTAGCCTCTGCGTTGAGCCCTTCTATATCAGTGATATAGAAATTAGGGTTCTCCTTGATGCGGGCGGTCAGATCCTCAATGATCTGTGCTTTCAATTCTTTCCTCATTTCTTTACCTCCTCATCTTTAGGATTATTCAACACCAATGGATTTCATATCCAGTTCTACGCCAGGACCCATTGTTGAAGACAGGAACACGCTCTTTACGTAAGTTCCCTTAAGTGCCTGAGGCTTCAGCTTCAAAACAGTATTGATGAATTCGTTGGCGTTCTGAGCCAGTTGCTCGGCGGTAAATGAGCACTTTCCGATGCTAGAGGATACGATACCCTGCTTGTCAACCTTGAAGTCTATCTTACCTGCCTTAATTTCCTTTACAGCACCTGCGATATCCATGGTAACTGTTCCGGTCTTAGGGTTAGGCATCAGACCTCTCGGGCCGAGTATCCTACCGATAACACCAACCTTGCCCATAACAGAAGGGGTGCAGACGATGACGTCAACGTCAGTCCATCCGCCCTTGATCTTCTCTATGTACTCGTCGAGACCTACATAGTCGGCTCCGGCTTCCTTTGCTTCATTTTCCTTGTCAGGTGTACAAAGTACGAGAACCCTGACAGTCTTGCCCGTTCCGTTAGGAAGGGTAACGACACCTCTTACCATCTGATTGGCCTTGCGAGGGTCAACACCCAGACGCATGGCGATATCGACGGAAGAGTCGAACTTCGTGAAGGCGGCTTCCTTGATTAAGCTGCAAGCCTCTGCCAACTTGTACTGTCTTCCAGGCTCAACCTTGGCCTGGGCTGCTTTCTGATTTTTAGTTAGCTTACTCATTGCACTTCTTATTTAACGTCGGCAGGGAATTCTCCCTCAATCTTGACACCCATGCTTCTTGCTGTACCTGCAACCATGCTCATGGCAGATTTCAGGGTAAAGCAATTCAGGTCAGGCATCTTGTCCTCTGCGATTTTCCTTACCTGATCCCAAGTGAGCTTGCCAACCTTCTTTCTGTTGGATTCAGCGGATCCGGACTGGATCTTGGCTGCCTCCTTGATCATAACGGCTACAGGCGGCTCCTTTACAACGAATGTGAAGGATTTGTCTGTATAAACGGTTATGATAACAGGAAGAGTCTTGCCTGCTCTATTCTGGGTCAGGGCATTGAATTGCTTGCAGAAGTCCATGATGTTCACTCCCTTAGAACCTAATGCAGGTCCTACTGGAGGTGAGGGATTAGCTGCACCGCCTTTAATTTGTAACTTGATCAAAGCGGCAATTTCTTTAGCCATAATTGAAAATTTTTACTCTTTAATTACTTGAACAAAATTCAGTTCCATAGTGGTAGGTCTTCCGAAAATCTTGACCTCGACCTTGAGTTTTTTCTTGTCCTCAAGGATTTCGAGCACGTTTCCGTTAAAACCGTTGAAAGGACCGTCAATGACCTTTACAGGCTCTCCCACTACAAATGAAGGAGCAGTCTCATCCTCAACGTCGATCATTTCGTCGACTTTGCCAAGAATCTGGTTGATTTCGGCTTCTGGAAGCGGATAAGGATTTCTCTTGGTTTCCTTTGATCTTGGAGATTCCTTTGTAAGGAAGCCAGAAACAAAAGGAATATCGCATATCAGATGCTGAATTTCACCGGTCAGCTTGGCCTGTACGAAAACGTACTGGGAGTAGCATATCTTCTCGACAAGCACTCTTTTGCCGTTCTTGACCTGGTAAACTTTCTCGGTAGGGATAAGAACCTGCGGAACCATATCCTCTTTGCCCGCTCTGCGGACTTCATTCTGGATATATTCCTGTACTTTCTTCTCCTTGCCGCCCTGCACCCTTACGATGTACCACTTGAGATTCTGCTCGTTCATAATTGATAGGGGATTATTGGAGCAACCTATAAATTCCGGTCATAAGATTCTTGAACGCAAAGTCCATAACGAACACGAGAACTGCCACGATGAATGTTGCCACCATCACAACAGCTGCACTGCTCTGAAGCTGCGCCCAAGTAGGCCAAGAAACTTTCTTGGTCAACTCTTTGTACGACTCCTTGATGTAGTTACCTATTCTGCTCATTTAATCTAAAAATTACGGAAGCCGAATGGAAGCTTTCGGCTTCCCGTTTTCCGGAGAGAAATCGTAACATTTCTTTCCGGGTGGCAGGGACAGAGCGATTCGAACGCCCATCAACGGTTTTGGAGACCGCTATTCTACCCTTGAACTATGTCCCTAAAAAATTCCCCTAGACCTGAATTTCTTCTGGCCGTCAGGGAATTTCGAGGTTTTTAATCAGATGTACTGATTATCTCGATTAGTCGAGAATCTTGGTTACCTGACCAGCACCTACGGTTCTGCCACCTTCGCGGATAGCGAACTGCAGACCTTCTGATATTGCTACCGGATAGATGAGGTCAACGGTGATTGTTACGTTGTCACCTGGCATAACCATGTCGTGTCCCTCTGGAAGCTTGATTTCTCCAGTAACATCCAGTGTACGGATGAAGAACTGAGGACGATAGTTGTTCTTGAAAGGAGTGTGACGTCCACCCTCTTCTTTCTTAAGAACGTAGATCTCAGCCTGGAACTGCTTGTGAGGAGTTACGCTGTTTGGCTTAGCTACAACCATACCTCTCTTGAGCTCTTTCTTGTCGATACCTCTGAGGAGAAGTCCAACGTTGTCGCCGGCCTCACCTTCGTCGAGGAGTTTACGGAACATCTCGACACCTGTAACAACAGTCTTCTTAGGCTCGTCGCCAAGACCGATAAGCTGAACCTCATCACCTACGTGAATAACACCAGTCTCGATTCTACCAGTGGCAACTGTACCACGGCCGGTGATTGAGAAGATGTCCTCGATAGGCATAAGGAATGGTTTCTCGTTGTCACGAACAGGAGTAGGGATGTAATCGTCAACTGCGTTCATGAGTTCCATAACCTTATCTTCCCACTGAGGGTCACCGTTCAATGCTCCAAGAGCTGAACCCCTGATGACAGGGCAGTTCTCATCGAAATTGTAGAAGCCGAGGAGCTCTCTAACTTCCATTTCAACGAGATCCAGCATCTCAGGATCGTCAACCAAGTCAACCTTGTTCAAGAAAACGAGGATCTTTGGAACGTTTACCTGACGTGCGAGGAGGATGTGCTCTCTTGTCTGAGGCATAGGACCGTCAGTAGCGGCTACAACAAGGATAGCACCGTCCATCTGGGCAGCACCAGTTACCATGTTCTTTACGTAGTCAGCGTGACCTGGGCAGTCAACGTGTGCGTAGTGACGCTTCTCAGTCTCGTACTCAACGTGAGCGGAGTTGATGGTGATACCACGCTCCTTCTCTTCTGGTGCGTTGTCGATCTGGTCAAAGGACTTTACTTTACCCTCATTTCCAGATACTCTCTTTGAAAGCACGAGAGTGATAGCAGCGGTCAGAGTGGTCTTTCCGTGGTCAACATGGCCGATCGTACCAATGTTAACATGCGGTTTTGATCTTTCAAATTTCTCTTTTGCCATAATGATAAAATTAATATATTAATTTAATGATTTTGAATTCTTTGCGCAGAGCCGACAACGGGAATTGAACCCGTGGCCTCTTCCTTACCAAGGAAGTGCTCTACCACTGAGCTACGTCGGCTTTTAGAGCGGAAGACGAGGTTCGAACCCGCGACCCTCAGCTTGGAAGGCTGATGCTCTACCAACTGAGCTACTTCCGCAACTATTTGTGGAGGGGGAAGGATTCGAACCTCCGAAGGCATGAGCCAGCAGATTTACAGTCTGCCCCAGTTGGCCACTTTGGTACCCCTCCGTCCAATAATTATGTCTTTTTGAGCCGATGGAGGGATTCGAACCCCCGACCAGCTGATTACAAATCAGCTGCTCTGGCCAACTGAGCTACATCGGCAGATAAATCTGCGTTTCTCAAAATGGACTGCAAAGGTATAAGATTAAAATTAATAAGCAAAACTTTTTTCAAAAAAGATTAAAAAAAGTATCTAATTGCCTTGCAGATACCCTCTGCGTCTATGCCGCACTCGCTTAGCTGCTGGGCTACCGTGCCCTGCTCTATGAACCTGTCCGGTATGCCCAGCCCAATGACAGAGCACATGGTGTTCTTGTCGGCAAGAGTCTCGCATACAGCACTGTATAGCCCTCCAACCACGCTTCCGTCCTCAACCGTGATTATGACTTTGTGGCTTGAAGCGGCCTGTTCAACGGCAGTTGTGTCCAGTGGCCTGAGGAACCTCATATTGTAGTGTGAAACCCTGGAAGAGTCGTCTCCGAGCATTTCAAGTGCCTTTTTGACCTGGTTGCCTATAGTTCCTATTGAAAGAACGGCTATTTCTGATCCCTGAGTAAGCCTTACGGCCTTTCCTTTCTCGATCTTGCTGAATTCTTCCGGCAGTTCCAGTCCCTGGCAGTTGCCTCTCGGATACCTTATAGATATAGGGCCTGTGTATTCGTCCAGGGTTGCGGAGTAGATCATGTCCTGCATCTCGATTTCGTCGATAGGGGCCATTTCCGTCAGGTTAGGGATGATTCGAAGGTAGGCCAGGTCGAATGCTCCCTGATGGGTGGCTCCATCTTCACCCACAAGTCCTGCCCTGTCTATCGTGAAGATGACTTTCAGGTCCTGCAGGGCCACATCGTGGATGATCTGGTCAAAACCCCTCTGAAGGAACGAAGAGTAGATGTTGCAGAAAGGAATCATTCCGTTTGCAGCAAGTCCTGCCGAGAATGTGACTGCGTGTTCCTCGGCGATGCCTACATCGAAAGTTCTTTCCGGAAAAGCTTTCATCATATCGCTTAGCTGGCCACCTGAGAGCATGGCTGGGGTTATTCCCACAATCCGGCTGTCCTTTTCCGCCAGTTTGACTATGGTGCGTCCGAAAATGTTCTGGTATTTGAGCGGAGCTCCCTCGGTGCGGATCCTTTCGCCGGTTTCTATGTCGAACTTGCCAGGGGCGTGCCAGATGCTCTGGTTCTCCTCGGCCGGCTTGTAGCCTTTGCCTTTTACAGTGCGCACGTGGAGAAGCTTGGGACCATTGAGGTTCTTTATCCTGTTTATGGTGTTGACCAGGTCTTTTATGTTGTTTCCGTCTATGATTCCGAAGTACCTGAAGCCCATTCCGGAGAAAATGGTGGAATGCTTGAAGAAGTAGTTCTTGGTGCTGATGACCGCCTTCTGCAGGCTTCGCCTCAGCCAGCCGTTGCCCAGGAAGCCCCAGATCTTGTTCTTCATGCTGTTGTAGGTCTTGGATGTACTCATCTTCAGCAGATAGTTGTGCATCGCGCCCACATTTTCGTCTATTGCTATCTGGTTGTCGTTGAGGATGACCAGAATGTCTGTGCCAGATGCGCCGGCATTGTTGATTCCCTCGTACGCCAGGCCTCCGGAAAAAGCTCCGTCGCCGAGCACTGCCACGACTTTAGTGTCCTTGCCCTGAAGTCTGGCGGCTGTGGCAAGGCCCAGGGCGGCCGAGACGGAGGTGGAGGCGTGACCGGCCCCGAAGGAGTCGTACGGACTTTCGCTCATCTTGGGGAAACCTGAAAGACCGTCCTTTTTCCTGTTGAGCTTGAACAGTTCTCTTCTGCCGGTAATGATCTTGTGGGCGTAGGCCTGATGCCCGACGTCCCAGACAATCTTGTCTTCAGGAGTGTTGAACACATAGTGTAGCGCCACGGCAATCTCCACGCTGCCCAGCGAAGCTCCCAGATGCCCGGGATTGCTGGCGCAGCACTCGATCATATATTCTCTTATCTCTTCGCATAAAGTCTCCAGTTGCCTGACATTTAGGCTTTTTATGTCGGCTGGAGAGTTTATCTTGTCTAAAAGCCTGAATTCCATTTCTGAAATTGTTTCTTATTGTTTTCCCTTGTCCAGACCATAGCCTTTCTTTCGGTCGAGCTTTCTTAGGGCGAAAGCGAGTATAATGGCGCAGACTCCCATCGCGGCGAAAATGATCTGTGGCAGAGTATAGTCGTATTTAATGTTGTCTGGATAGCTAACGGTTCCGGAAGTGTATGTGGACATGACACAGAACTTGTCAAGCACCCATCCGATAACCATCGGCACCAGCATAAGTCCTATGTTCTGGATGAAAAAGGCCAGGGCGATAGCGGTTCCGTACTGTTTCTGAGGCATAATCTTGGCGAGTGAAGGCCATAGAGCCGCAGGCAGCATTGCATATCCGAGCCCCAGCAGAAGCAGCAGCACAACTGCAACCCATATCTGGTGAACTCCCGGCAGACCGAACACCACGTGCACTATCGTGATGGCAAGAGCGCCTATGATCATCAGCCTGGTGCCTTTGCCGAATTTGTCGTAAATCGCTCCGAAAAGAGGGGAGAACAATATGCATCCGAAAGGTATGAGGGACGGGAATATTCCTGAATAGAAAGGAGTTACATCGTTGAATTTGTTCACCATAAGGTCAGAGGTGAACTTGAAGAACGGGCTGACTGCCGCATAGAAGATAAGGCACAGTATGGATATGAGCCAGAATCCCGGATTGGATATAATCATTTTTACGTCGCGGATGGAGAAGGAAGATTCTTCCTGCTTTCCCTGCTCTTTGTCCAGGGCTTTCATCTGCCTGTCCAGTTTCTTGTCCTGCAGGCAGTAGACGAAGAATCCCAGCATACCTATAATAAGGAATACGAGGCCTATCAGAACTGTGGTGGTCACGTTGTGGAGTCTCTCTGAAATCATCGGCGAGAAAATCAGGGCAACTCCGCTACCCAGCCTGGCGATAGAGAGCTGGATGGCCATTGCCAGGGCCAGTTCCTTGCCGCTGAACCACTTGACTATGGCCTTGCTGATGGAGATGCCGGCCATTTCGCAGCCGGTTCCGAAGATGGCAAATCCCAGGCTTGCCCAGAATACCTGCCGCTTCATGCTCCAGGAGAAGACAGAAATCATCTGAGGGTCATCGGACGGGATGCAGGTAACCGCATAGTATTTGAGGGCGAAACCCGCCGCCATAAGGAAGCATCCCAGGTTTCCCGTCAGCCTGATGCCTTTCTTGTCCAGCAGCAGTCCGCTGAAGATAAGCATCCCGAGGAAAACGTTAAATACACTCTGGGCGGCTCCGAAATAGCCGTATTCCGTACTGGTCCAGCCGTTTTCCTCTTCAAGAATGGTCTTTAGCGGGGAGTATACGTCGGAAGCCAGATATGCTGCAAACATCACGAACGACACGATCAGAAGTGCCGTCCACCTTGCGCGCGATGAATCTCTGAGAAGTCTCTTGACTTGTTCCATAATAGATGAACTGTTTCTCTAAAACAATTCGCAATTTACTCAATATTTTGTAAATTGCGTAGTCATTTTTGGCAATAGATTAGAGATTATATCTTTAAAAATCACATAAACAATGACTACTGAATTGAAAAAGACACTTAGAGATTCGGCTGCAATGCGTTGGCTGGCACTTTTGCTGCTGGCGCTGGCAATGTTCTGTTCATACATCTTTATGGACATATTGTCGCCGATTAAAGACCTGATGCAGGAGACCCGTGGCTGGGATTCAACTGCATTCGGCACAATGCAGGGTTCCGAAACCTTCCTGAACGTGTTTGTCTTCTTCCTCATCTTTGCCGGAATTATCCTGGACAAGATGGGAGTGAGGTTCACGGCAGTGCTTTCAGGATTCGTGATGCTGGTTGGCGCCGTTATTAAATGGTATGCCGTAACCGAAAGCTTCGCTGGAACTTCCATTGCAGAATGGTTCAACAACAATCTTAACTACATACCTGTATTTGATGAACTTGGCATATCTCCGTTCTACAGGGGAATGCCTGCTTCGGCAAAGTTCGCCGCCGTGGGCTTCATGATCTTCGGCTGCGGAGTGGAGATGGCCGGAATCACGGTTTCCAGAGGAATCGTCAAATGGTTTAAAGGCCGCGAGATGGCTCTTGCAATGGGTTCAGAGATGGCTCTTGCCAGACTGGGCGTTGCAACCTGCATGATCTTCTCGCCGATGTTCGCCAAGATGGGCGAGCATATAGATGTATCCCGCAGCGTGGCTTTCGGAGTAGTCCTTCTGATGATTGCCCTGATAATGTTCATCGTCTACTTCTTCATGGACAAGAAACTGGATGCCCAGACCGGAGAGGCTGAGGAAAAGGACGATCCTTTCAAGGTCAGCGATATCGGAGCAATCCTTCGCTCAAGCGGATTCTGGCTGGTAGCCCTGCTTTGCGTTCTCTATTACTCAGCGATATTCCCGTTCCAGAAATATGCCGTAAACATGCTCCAGTGCAACCTCACTTTCACCGAGGTTCCTAAGGATTCATTCTGGGCAAGCAACACCGTCACAATAGTCCAGTACCTTATTATGCTGGTAGTTGCAGTCGCCGCGTTTATGAGCAACTTCTCAAAGGGCAAGGCCAGGAAGTACACTCTTCTTTTCATCGCGATAATTGCACTTGTAGTGTTCTGCTACATGGGTTATATGAGACAGAGCGCGGAAACCATCTTTGCAGTGTTCCCTCTGCTGGCAGTGGGTATCACTCCAATCCTTGGAAGCTATGTTGACCACAAGGGCAAGGCGGCAAGCATGCTCGTCCTTGGCTCTCTGCTTCTTATCTTCTGCCACCTGACATTCGCCTTCATACTTCCTTTGTTCAAGGGCAGCCAGGTAGGCGGCGTGATCATAGCCTACATAACCATCCTGGTTCTTGGTTCATCCTTCTCACTGGTTCCGGCATCACTCTGGCCAAGCGTTCCTAAACTGGTGGACCAGAAGATTATCGGAAGTGCATACGCCCTCATTTTCTGGATCCAGAACATTGGCCTGTGGCTCTTCCCGCTGCTTATCGGCAAGATTCTGGACAAGACAAACCCTGGAGTTGAGGATCCTACCCAGCTCGATTACACGGCACCTCTTCTGATGCTCGCCTTCCTCGGAGTTGCCGCCCTTATTCTGGGCTTCATCCTCAAGAGAGTGGACAGGAAGAAAGGCTATGGCCTGGAGCTTCCTAACATCAAGAAAGAAAGCGACAAGGTTATCGAGGATACCATGGACGGAGAAGAACTTGCCTGAAACAATTAACATCACAACAATATGAATAAAGCAGTCAAACTACTCAGAGACTCAAAGAGCGCAAGGTGGATTGTGCTCGCCTGTCTCGTTGTCCCGATGTTTGCATCGTATTTCTTTGACGATATGTTCTCCACCCTGAGCCATATCTTCAAGACTCCGGAAATGCTGCAGCTGGGTTGGGATTCACAGAACTACGGCTTCTACGCCGGAGGTTATTCATTCCTCTGCGTATGGGGCGGTCTTATCATCTGCGGTATGCTCCTCGACAAGTGGGGCGTTAGAGTAACAGGTTCCATCTTCGTTGGAATGATGGTGGGCGGCGCCGCAATTGTGGCATACGCCATTTCATCAAGTTTCAACGGCAGCGGCCTGGCAAACTGGATGCATAATTCAGTTGGAATAGCCAAACCTTCTCTATGGCTGGCCTATGTGGGCTGTATGCTGTTCGGACTGGGAAGTGAAATTGCCGGAGTTGCAGTTACGCGTTCCATTGCCAAATGGTTCAAGGGCAAGGAAATGGCCTTTGCAATGGGAGCGCAGCTTGCTATCGCCAGACTGGGTACTGCAATGGCCTTCGTGCTTTCTCCTGTTCTTGTGGGCGAGCACGCAAAGGACGCTCTGTACACATTCGCCGAGACTAACCGTCCTGCTCTTGTAGGCCTTGCAATAATGATTGTGGGCATCATACTCTGGAGCGTATTCATCACGATGGACGCCAAGTTCGACAAGCAGACCGGAGAGACCGACACCAAGGAAACCAGCGAGGACGACAAGTTCAAGTTCTCGGACATCTTCAAGATTCTGACCAACAAGCACTACATCCTGATTTCCCTGCTTTGCGTATTCTTCTACTGCTGCATCATTTCCTTCAAGAAATTTGCAACATCCATCATCATCCCTCGCTTCGGCCTGGATGTGGAGACCGCAGCCTGGATGGTTTCAATGATTCCGTTCTGCACGGTTATCGGAACTCCTCTGTTCGGTATCCTGGTTGACAAGATCGGAAAGGCCACTACCTGGATGATTCTGGGAAGCTGCATGGTACTTGCCGCTCATCTTATCATCGCGTTTGCACCTGAGGGAAGCCAGTTCTCCGGCTATGCCGCAATCGGTATCCTCGGAATCGGCTACAGCCTTGTTCCGGCAGCAATGTGGCCAAGCGTTCCTAAGATTATTCCTGAGAAGAACCTCGGTACGGCTTACTCCCTGATCTACTGGATCCAGAACATGGGTATGCTGCTGGTTCCTATCTTCGTTGGCGGAGTGCTCAAGAAGTATGTGATTGACGCCGGCAACCACGCCCAGGAGATTACCGCTGCCGTAAGGGCAGAATATATCTTCATCGGCCTTGGAATAGTTGCTGTCATCGTATCTCTCCTGCTCAAGGCTTCATCCAGGAAGAACCCTCAGCTGGAGCTCGACCTGCCGAATAAGAGGAAATAGGGCTATGGTGTTCCGTATCTAACTGATAGATAAGGCATTCAAAAAAGCACCCCTCAAAAACCGAGGGGTGCTTTTTTCATCTGATTAAAAATGAGTGCATTGCAATGCGCCATAGCCCTAATCCATCCTAATCGTCTGTGAGCGGTCAGGTCCTACCGAAGCGTAGGAGACCTTTACTCCCAACTCTTTCTCAATGAAGGCTATGTAGCGTTTGAAGGCTGACGGAAGCTCCTTGGCTGTCTTGCACTTGGTCAGGTCTTTCTTCCAGCCTTTGAATTCTTTGTAAACCGGCTCTATCTTGGCACTGGCTTCGTAAGGATAGCGGTCTGTCTTCTTGCCGTCCACCTTGTAGGCTACTGCAACCTTTATGGTGTCAAAGCTGTCGAGTACATCTGCCTTCATCATAATCAGGTCTGTAACGCCGTCCACCATAATCGCGAACTTGAGGGCAGGAAGGTCCAGCCATCCGGTTCTTCTCGGTCTTCCGGTTGTAGCCCCGAACTCGTGTCCTTTCTGGCGGAGTTCTTCTCCGACAGCATCGTTGAGCTCAGTAGGGAAAGGTCCGCTGCCGACTCTGGTGCAGTAGGCCTTGAATACTCCGAACACCTTGCCGATCTTGGTAGGGGCCACTCCCAGTCCGGTGCAGGCTCCGGCGCAGATCGTTGAAGAACTGGTCACAAACGGATAAGCTCCGAAGTCCACGTCAAGCATTGTTCCCTGGGCTCCTTCCGCCAGAGCTTTCTTTGTCTTGAGCAGACTGTTGAGTTCATATTCGCTGTCCACGATCTTGAATTTTTTAAGATACTCTACAGCCTTGAACCACTCTTTCTCGTTCTTGTTGATATCGTATTCAAAGTCAAACTGTTTCAGATAGGAAGCGTGCCTCTGCTTGAGGGTGTTGAACTTCTTCTTGAAATCCTTTGACAGAACGTCTCCCACTCTGAGGCCGTTTCTTCCGGTCTTGTCCATATAGGTCGGTCCTATGCCCTTGAGGGTGGAACCGATCTTGGTCTTTCCCAGACTTGCCTCGGAAGCGGCATCCATGATCCTGTGGGTAGGGAGTATCAGATGGGCTCTCTTGGAAATGATAATGTTCTTTGTCGGGTCAACACCCATCTTGGCGATGGCCTGACACTCTTCCTGGAAGATAATCGGGTCCAGCACCACGCCGTTGCCGATAATGTTCACGGTGTTCTTGCGGAAAACTCCCGCCGGAACGGAATGAAGCACAAAACTTTTGCCTGAGAACTGCAGGGAATGTCCTGCGTTGGGGCCTCCCTGGAATCTGCATATAACAGGGTAGTTTCTGGCAAGTACATCCACAATTTTACCCTTGCCTTCGTCTCCCCACTGAAGGCCCAATACAACATCAACTTTCATATAGTGTCTGTTTTAATCGCGATAAATATCAAGTTTTTAGAACGGCAGGTCGTTGGCTTCGGCATTGTTGAATTCATCCATTTCAGGAGGAAAATCCTGAGGAGCCGGCAGGACAGATGGAGAAGCTGCGGGCTGAACAGGATTCTTGGCCGGCTGCGAATATCCTCCCTGGCTCTGGAAGCCGCCCTGCTGAGGCTGGCCCTGCTGGCCTTCCGGTCTTCTTCCGGTCAGCTGGATGTTGTCAGCCACAATCTCAGTCCTGTATCTTTTCTGACCGGTCTGGTCTGTATATTCACGGGTAGTAATCCTTCCTTCCACGAATACCTGGGTTCCCTTCTGAATGTACTTCTCGGCGAACTCAGCCAATCTTCTCCAGCACACAATGTTGTGCCACTCTGTTCTCTCAGTGCGGTTGCCGCTTCTGTCTGTAAAAACCTCTGATGTAGCAACCCTGAAATTTGCCACCACACTTCCGCCGTCAAGATGCCTAACTTCAGGCGCTGCGGCGGTGTTCCCTAAAATCAATACTTTGTTGAAAGACATAATAAATCAAATTTAACCGAGTAAAGTTACTCCAAAAAAAGATAACCTGCAAACGGAAACAAAAAAACCGGCAGGGAAAGCCCTGCCGGAATATTTGAACAGTTTATGTACTCAGCGACTAGAAGTTCTGAACCGGAGTAAACTGGGTCTGGGAGAGGTTATAAAGCGTTCCGTTAGAAAAATAACCTGAATGAGTGAGGTTATAAGTTACGCTGGAGGCTCCTTGTTTAACACTAATGTCAAAGGTTCTATCCGATCCAGAATTAGTCCAAAAAGCAATATAGGTGTCACGAACAAGTCTTCCGTCTATAAGAGGTACACCGGAAAGAGAAATGCTACCTTCCTTGGATGTAGCGGATTTAAGGGTGATACTGTCCCATCTCCTTGAATATACCTTTGTCTCACCTGATGCGCTTAATACAATGTCAACACTGGCATTACCGGTGGAATTGCCTACCAGCTGGAGGTCGGCCGGCATTTTCAGGAAGTACATTAAGTATTGTGGTTTTTCTGTGATGAAATAACCATCAAAGACACCATCTTTAAAACGCATGCGTGCAAATAGCAAGGCATAATTGCCCAGATTCTCCAAAGATCCGGTTCCCTGGTTTGCAATTGACCGTTCCAGCCAATCAGTAGGCTGTATAACATCAGAATAAGGATAAAGAACTCTTGCATCAACTTCTCCTGTTGAAGGTATATGGCTCTCGCCGCACTCGAACACACCAGTTTTTGTTCCAGCACCTGATACCAACTCAAATTTGTCATTGTATCCTTCCGAACCGTAAGTTATGACACTGATAACAGAGATTGCATCCCCTTCTTTCCAAACAGGGGTATACTTTGAGCCACTATGTGTAATATCGACTTTGGTCAGAGCCTCATCTAAATTGAGAGTAATAGTCATCGGATGAGTCTGGGATTCCTTGGTGACTCTTTCTGCCTTGCTGCAAGAGGAAATAACTGCGGCTGCGCAGCAAATTCCGAGTAAAAATCTTGTAATCTTCATAATTGTGCGCATTTAAAGGTTAGAAATCTTCTTCAGGGATATCAGGAAGGTCTATCCCTTCGGTTTTACTTACTGAGAGGACGGATTTTTCCGGCTCCAGTGCTTCCTGTTCGCACGCAGGTGCGATGTAAAAAGCCTTGTTTTTCATATTGTAGAGTTTATAAACAGTTTATTGCCAGGGCGTTGCTTCCTCTAAAACTAAAGAGGAAAAATTGTCTGCTTACAAATTTAACTAATTATATGTTATTTACAAATAGCCGGAAACTCTCTTCCGCCTGGTATTTAAGCCATTTCAGTCCGCTTTCCGGGTTAAGGCACGGGTTTTTGTAGTTGGCTTCTATGATAGTGGTTTTGCCGTCCTTTTTTGTGTTTTCGAGAGTTTCGCTGAGAATTCCGTCAGGCGAAGGGATGGCGTAGATTACAAGAGTGTCTCTGTCTGTTTTTTTCAGGAGGATGTCTGCCTCGGCGATGCTGACTGCCTTGATCCCGATACGTTCTGCAAAGATTTCAGCTTTCTTCTGGGTGCGGTTGGTAATGATGGTTTCCAGTCCTTCATCCCTGCAGGCCAGGGCTGCGGCCTTGGCGGCTCCCCCGCAACCGGTTACAATGGCAGAACGGATGCCTTCACACTCTCTGACGATTCTTCTTACGGCCAGATAATCAGTGTTGTAGCTGAAGACTTTATCGCTTTTGAACAGGATGAGGTTGGCGGCGTTCAGGGTTTTGGTTGTTTCGTCCGGATTGGTGACAAACTGCATTACGCTCTCCTTGAAAGGGGAGGTGACATTTGCTCCGCAGTAGCCATTGGCTTTAAGTTCCGCCACGGATTCTTCCACGGTATCTCTTTCCAGCAGGTCGTATGTCATGTCGCCATCTGGAAAAGCCTCCTTGAAAAGCTTTGGGCTTTGGGAGTGTGAAATGGGTTTCCCTATGAGAGCGAACTTTTTCATTTTGCGGTTCTTTGGCGAAGTGCCTCGTAGCAGAGTATGGCGGCGGAAACGGAAACGTTGAGAGAATCCAGGCGGCCGAGCATCGGGATCATTATCTTGCGGTCGGAAGCCTTTCTCCAGATATCGGAGATGCCGTCAGCTTCGCTGCCCAGGGCTATGGCGCAAGCCTCGGCCATATTTGTACCGTAATATGGAACGCTGTCCTGGAGCTGTGCGGTGTAGATCTTGATATCGTGGGCTTTAAGGAAAGCGATGGCATCCTCGCTCTTGCAGCAGACGATGGTCTGGGTGAAGACTCCGCCCAGGCTGGCGCGTATGAGGTTGGGATTGTAAAGGTCCGTTCTCGGGTTGGCGAATATTACCGCCGTGGCGCCCACAGCATCCGCAGTTCTGAGGATGGCTCCAAGGTTGCCGGGTTTTTCCACGGCTTCGGCAACTAGTATCAGAGGGTTTTGCGGATTGTCTTTGAGCATTTTGCCCAAATCCTCAAGAGTTGTGTGCCTGGCTTTGGCCAATGCCAGTATGCCTTCTGTGGAAGAGCGGTAGGCAATCTTTTCGTATACCTGTGGAGTCACGCTGAAGATTCTTTCAGGACTTATGCCTTCAAGGTCAGGATAGGTTTGAAGTATCTCGTCGCAGAGGAAAACCGAATCGATTCCGAAGCCGTTTGCGATGCAGGCGGAAACCTCCCTTGTCCCCTCCACAGGGAACAGGCCGGTCCTTTCCCTTTCACGGGCCTTCTCCTGTAAAAGGACAACCTCCTTGACCTTAGGGTTCTGCAAGGAGGTTATTCTATTCTGCGACAGATTGTTGCTCATATTCTACTGCTCTCTTTTCATCTGCGGGAAGAAGAGCACGTCCTGGATTGAGACCTGGTTGGTCATGAACATTGCCAGACGGTCCATTCCGATGCCCATTCCGCTGGTAGGCGGCATTCCGTACTCAAGGGCGCGGACAAAGTCGTAGTCGATGTACATCGCCTCGTCGTCTCCGCCATTCTTGAGCATCAGCTGGTCCTGGAACCTTCCGAGCTGGTCGATAGGGTCGTTGAGCTCGGAGTATGCGTTGGCAAGTTCCTTTCCGCAAACGAAAAGCTCGAATCTTTCCACCAGGTCAGGATTGTCTCTCTTGCGCTTGGTAAGAGGAGAGAGAGAAACCGGATAATCTATGATGAAAGTAGGCTGGATGAGGTTGCCCTCCACATACTCTCCGAAGATGGCGTCTATAAGCTTGCCTTCTCCAAAGCTAGGCTGGATTGGAACGTTGAGCTTCTTGCAGGTTTCCCTGAGCTGTTCAACGTTCATTCCGGTAACGTCCACTCCTGCATACTGCTTGATGGCTTCCAGCATAGGGAGTCTCTTGTAAGGGCCTGCAAAGTCAACTTCCTTGTCGCCGATGGTGGCCTTGGTGGTTCCGTTCACGGCTACGGCTATCTTTTCCAGCATCTTCTCCGTGAAGTTCATCATCCAGTAGTAGTCTTTGTAGGCCACGTAGATTTCCATGCAGGTGAACTCAGGGTTGTGTGTGCGGTCCATACCCTCGTTGCGGAAGTTCTTCGAGAACTCGTAAACGCCAGGGAAACCGCCCACGATGAGCCTCTTCAGGTAAAGCTCGTCTGCAATCCTCAGATACAGGTCCATATCCAGCACATTGTGGTGGGTGACAAACGGACGTGCGTTTGCTCCTCCCGGAATAGGCTGGAGGATAGGGGTTTCAACTTCCAGATAACCGTGGGAGTTGAAGAACTCCCTCATAGTGTTGTATATCTTGGTCCTCTTCTCGAACACCTTTCTCACTTCCGGATTCACGATAAGGTCCACATACCTCTGGCGGTAGCGCATCTCAGGATCTGCAAAGGCGTCAAACACCTCTCCGTCCTTTTCCTTGACGATAGGAAGCACCCTGAGTGACTTGCTCAGTACAACCAGTTCCTTCACGTGAATACTCTTCTGACCGGTCTGTGTCACGAATGCAAAACCCTTGATTCCGATGATATCTCCGATATCGAGGAGTTTCTTGAAAACCGTGTTGTACAGAGTCTTGTCCTCGCCCGGGCAGATTTCGTCTCTTTTTACGTATGCCTGGATTCTGCCTTCGCTGTCCTGCAGTTCTATGAATGAAGCTGCGCCCATAATCCTTCGGCTCATAAGCCTGCCGGCCATGGAAACGGCCTTGAACACTTGCTGAGACGGGTCATTTTCTGGCGCATCCGGATTGAAACCTTCGAGAACCTGCCTGGATGTTGCAGTTATTTCATACTCCGGGGCAGGGTAAGGATTGATGCCCAGATTGCGTATCTGTTGAAGGCTGTTCCTTCTATTCTGTTCTTGTTCGTTAAGATTGAGTTCCATAGGTTTTTCTATTACTGGGCAAAGTTAACATTTTTTTATAACATAAATATTAACTAAATTTGCAATCCCCCGAACAAGTGGATCATTTATGGTTGTTAAAAGCAGAGAGAAACAGTGGATAGTCCGCGAACCTGGCAACCCGATTTACACCCGGCAGCTGGTTCAGGACCTCGGAATTGACGAGGTTCTGGCTAACCTTTTGGTCCAGAGGGGTATCAAGAATTCAGACGAAGTCCGCCGCTTCTTCCATCCGTCCCTGGACGCTCTTCACGATCCTTTCTTGATGAAGGATATGGACGTGGCTGTGGAGAGAGTCCACAAGGCAGTCCTGAGCAAGGAGAAGATTCTGGTTTATGGAGACTATGATGTAGACGGCACCTCTGCCGTCTCTTTGGTTTTCTCTTTCCTGAGGAGGCTTACTGGCAATATAGACTACTATATTCCAGACAGATATGACGAGGGCTACGGCATATCTTTCTACGGCGTGGACTGGGCTGCCCAGAGAAAATGCTCTCTGGTAATTGCTCTGGACTGCGGAATCAAGGAAGCGGAAGCCGTAAGGTATGCCAAGACAAAAGGCATTGAATTCATCATCTGCGACCATCATCTTCCGGGCGAGGAGCTGCCGCCTGCTGTGGCCACTCTGGACCCTAAGAGGGAAGACTGCTACTACCCGTACGACGATCTTTCCGGCTGCGGAGTGGGCTTCAAGCTGGTTCAGGCATACGCTCAGAAATACGGTATTCCGTTTGAGGAGATTGAGCCTCTTCTGGACCTTGTGGCAGTAAGCATTGCGGCTGACCTTGTGGGGGTTACGGGAGAGAACAGAGTGCTGGCCTACTATGGGCTGAAGCGGCTTAACGAATCGCCGAGGAAGGGCCTTCTTTCCATGATAAAGCTCTCCGGACTGGAGAAGCACAAGATTACCATAGACGATGTGGTCTTCAAGATCGGCCCTAGAATCAACGCCGCCGGAAGAATGGAGAGCGGAAGAATGGCGGTAGACCTTCTCATTTCCAACGACATTCAGGAGGCTAACCATATAGCCAAGCAGATCAACGACCACAACAACGAAAGAAAGAGCATAGACAGGGCCATCACCCAGCAGGCTATAGAGATTGTCAGAAACCATCCGCAGTTCAGCACCTTGAACTCCACCGTGGTCTACAATCCGGAGTGGCACAAGGGAGTTGTGGGAATCGTTGCCAGCCGTCTGGTGGAGGCATTCTACAGGCCTACCATCGTCCTTACGAAATCTTCCAACGGGTTTATTTCAGGTTCCGCAAGAAGCATCGCCGGATTCGACCTTTATGATGCAATCGAGAGCTGTTCAGACTTGCTTGAAAACTTCGGCGGACATACTTATGCCGCCGGCCTTACTCTCAAGGAAGAAAACCTGGACTCTTTCCGCAGGCGGTTTGAAGAGATTGTAACAAAGAACATTACAAAGGAGATTCTGACTCCTATCATCAACATAGACGCCTTCCTGGAATTCAAGCAGATCACTCCGAGATTTTTCCGTCTTCTGAATTTGTTCCAGCCGTTCGGGCCGGGCAACCAGTCTCCGGTATTCATGACTACAAGCGTATATGACAACGGCAACGGAAGGATAGTCGGGAATCCTGTAGGCGGAAGAGGCGGTCACCTCAAGCTTGAGCTTATCCAGGAGGCTGATTCATTCCGTCCTTTGAGCGCCATCGCCTTCAACATGAGCGAATACTTCGACCATCTGGCTGCAGGCGAGCCTGTGGATATCTGCTACAGCATCGCCGAGAACTTCTACCGTTCCAGCATTGCCAACATTCAGCTCAGGATCAAGGATATCCGCGAGGGCAAGGACACTACCCTCTAAGTATTTGTTTCAGTATTTTTTCAATGTTCCAGTCGGAGGTGTCGACTGTCTTTACCGAGCAGGCTTTGTAGATTGGTTCCCGTTCCTGAAGCTTTTCTTTTGCCCACTGTTCAAGGATCTGGAGTTTTTCTTCAGGGGTGGATGATTTGTGGTTTGCCAGAAGGTTTTTGACAAGCGGTCTGCCGTCCTGAAGAAGCAACATCCTTGCGGCAAGAACCTTTGGGCTGCAGGTAAGAAATATGCACCTTGTCTTTTCTTTCAGAACGGCGGAGCAATTAGGATTCATTGGAGTTCCACCGCCTAGGGAGAGGATGATATCATCTTCTTTTTCAACGATTTGCTTAAGGCATTCTTCCTCTTTTTTTCTGAAGTATGGCTCGCCTTTTTCCTTGAAGATGTCCTCCATCTTCAGGCCTTCTTTCTGCTCTATGTACTGGTCAAGGTCAATGAGCCTCTTGCCTGTCTTTTTGGACAGGGCTTCTCCGGCAAGAGTCTTGCCGCTTGTCATGAAACCGCATAGAGCAATTATCATATCTAGAAGAGAGTTGGTTCTCCGTCTTCGTCGGTAGGGGTGTCTTCGTCTCCTTCTTCAGGGAAGTCGATGTCCGGGAAGTCGATGTCAGAACTTGTGCTGCCGCCTGATGGCGAAGGCTCGTTTGCCTTGGCAGTCTCGGTCTCCGGAGACTCGTTTTCCTCAAATTCCTCGTCTTCCTCAAGTACCGGCGGCTCTATCAGCACGACCTTTTCCACCTCGAACTGGGTAAGTCTCTTTCCCTTGGCCTTCCATCCTTTCTCGGCGATGAAACTGTCTACGCTTATAGCCTCGTTCTGCCTTCCTTCGTGCTTGCCTCCGAACTGGATTACAACCTGGCTTTCGCTCTTGCCGGTAATGTCCACAAGGTATGAGCCTTCAGCTTCGCTGATGAAAATGTTGGTAGGATTGTTGTTTGCCTCAAACTTGAACCTCTTCAGGTAGAATTTCTGCGATTCGGCATCATAATAGACTGCAGCAAAGACCTTTGCAGGATCGAATTTCTCTATCTTGAGAAGCTCTCCCTCATAGTGGTTGTTCAAATCCTGGGTTGTGGTAGCGTAAGTTCCGTTCTTGTAGACTGCCAGTATCTTGTCCTCGTCTTTGAACTTGCCAAGGTATGTGCCTCTCTTGTCTTCGTTGAGGCGGTTCACGTCGTTGTCGAACCACAGAGGCTTGTCGCCGATGGTTGAGCCGCCCTTGGACTTGAGGGTTATCTTGCTGATAGGGTTCTTGCTGATCAGGTTGCCTCTGGATGTCCTGCCCTTAATCGCCAGTGAGGCAAAATCGTAGTCGAACATCAGCTTCTTGAGCTTGAGCTTCGGGCGGAGCTGTACTCTCACGGTTTCTGCCTCGCCGTTAGGGTTGGCTGTGAACCAGAGAATCTTGCTGTCAGGAGTTCCGCTGGTAACGTCGTACTCCTTGTCTCTGGTAACGGAGGTCACGGCAAATCTCTTCACATAGCTGTTGCCGCCCTTTCCGTCTCTGTAGATGACATTGTAAATTGTTCTGAGATTGTTCTTTATGAACACTCCTGCGTAGATGATGCCCTTGCCCACGAAGGCCTTTTCGGAAATCTTGGTCACCAGATACTTGCCGTTCTGCAGGAAGACAATAATGTCGTCTATGTCTGAACAGTTGCAGACAAATTCCGCGTTGTCGTCTTTCTTGAGGTCCATTCCAATGAAACCCTCCTCAAAGTTGGCGTACAGCTTGGCGTTTGCCACTGCCACCCTGGATACCTGGATGGTTTCCAGGTTTGAAATCTCAGTCAGGCGAGGGAAGGCCTCTCCGTATTTTTCCTTAAGGTGCTGGAAGTATTCGATGGTGACTTCGGTCAGGTTCTCCAGATCTTTGTGGACTTTGGCAATCTCTTTCTCAACATTGTCTATCTTGGCGTTGCACTCTTTTATGTCGAAGCGGGAGATTTTCCTTACAGGCTTTTCCACGAGCTTGAGAACATCATCCTTGGTCACCTTCTGGTGAAGAAGCGGCTCGTAAGCCTTCAATGCCTTGTGGATTTCGTTGACCTGGCTGTCCCAGCTTCTGGTTTTCTTGTCTTCCAGAAGCTTGTACTTGCCTTCTTCAAAGAATATCTTTTCAAGAGAGAGAGAATGCCAGGTGGTTTCAAGCTCTTCGAGCCTGATTTCCAGTTCCCTTCTGATAAGGTCTCTTGTCCTGAGTGTACTGTATTCCAGAACCTCGGATACAGTCAGAAAGTGCGGCTTGTTATCCTTGATGACACAGGTGTTCGGGTTTATGGAAACCTGGCAGTCGGTAAAGGCGTAGAGAGCGTCGATGGTCTTGTCTGGAGATTCTCCTGCGGCCAGAGTCACTACAATTTCAACTTTCTTTCCTGAAAGCTCCTCCACTTTTCTGACCTTTATCTTGCCCTTTTCGTTGGCGGCTACGATGCTCTTTCTTATATCTTCTGAAGTCTTTCCGAAAGGAAGCTCCACGATTTTGAGTGTCTTTTTGTCTGTCTTGACGATTCTTGCCCTGACAGTTACCTGTCCGCCTCGCTTTCCGTCAGCGTATCGGCTCACGTCGATTATTCCTCCAGAAGGGAAATCAGGATAAAGACGGTAGGATTCGCCCCTCAGGTAGGAGATTGAGGCGTCCAGAAGTTCGTTGAAATTGTGCGGAAGAATCTTGCAGTTCAGACCTACGGCGATACCGTCCGCTCCCTGCTGAAGCACGAGCGGGAACTTGACAGGAAGGGTTACAGGCTCTTTCTTCCTCCCGTCATAGGAGTTCATCCACTCGGTAGTCTTAGGGTTGAAGACAACTTCCATAGAAAACGTGGAAAGCCTTCCCTCTATGTACCTTCCGGCTGCAGCGTCATCTCCGGTGATAGTGTTTCCCCAGTTTCCCTGGCAGTCTATAAGCAGGTTCTTCTGGCCCATCTGAACCAGAGCGTCCTTGATTGAGGCGTCGCTGTGAGGATGGTATTTCATGGCCTCTCCCACAATGGTGGCCACTTTGATCAGCGAACCGTCGTGGATTGTGCGCATAGCGTGCAGAATCCTTCTCTGCACCGGTTTCAGACCGTCTTCAATGTGCGGCACGGCACGGTCCAGTATGACATAGGAGGCATAGTCCAGGAACCAGTTCTTGTACATTCCGGACAGCCTGTACTTGTTGTCTCCGTCTTTTATGAGTCTTGTGAATTTGCCTTCAGGAGCAGCAACCGTATTCTGCCCCTGACTCCCCTCATTCATCTCTTCCTGCGGATCTTCTGTGTAATTGTCTTCCCTCTCGATATCTGACATTTTCCTTGTTTTAAACTAACCAGGCAAAGATAATGAAAACCGAGCGAAAAGCAAGTTATTGCTTTTCCGAGGTGCAGTCTGTGGGACATTATGATGCTTTTATGTGTTTTCTAAATGATCTCTATTCGTATCGCAGAGCCTCGATAGGATCTAAAGCCGCCGCTTTCTTGGCTGGCAGATAACCACTTGCAACTCCTACTATCACGCAGGTTATCACTGCCACCAGCATCCACATCCAAGGGATGAACAAAGGAGCGTTCATCAGTTTTGCCACAAGGTTTCCGGCTATAATTCCCAAAATGATTCCTATGATGCATCCTATCTGGGCAATGGAAACGGACTCCACCAGAAACTGCTGCCTTATGATGCTTGAGGAAGCTCCAATTGCTTTTCTGATGCCGATTTCCGCCGTTCTTTCCTTAACGCTCACCAGCATTATGTTCATCAGTCCTACAGCCGCCCCCAGCAAGGTTATCAGTCCGATTATTCCGGCAATCAGGGTTATGGTTCCCAGTGTCTTGTCGGCCTCTTTGACCATTGTCTCGTTGAAGCTGATGTAGAAGTCCGACTGGTCAGAAGGGGCGAGCCTCCGGATGGAGCGGAAAGAGCTTTCGGCCTGGGCGTAGAGGTCTTCCGTTTTTGACTGTGCGGAACGCGGCCTGATGCCTATGGAGAAAGAACCAGGTGAGAACCTTAGCCTTCCGTTTGTTATCGGGATCAGGATTCCCTGGTCCACGCTCTGGTACATTCCGCCGGCGGAAGTCTTGTCCAAAACACCTATGACCCTGTAGGAATTGCCGTTTGCGGTTATGCTGCTGCCTACAGGATTCTCTTTCGGGTCAAACAGGGTGGAAGAGACTCCGCTTCCAAGAAGACACACGAACGACGCGTCTTTGATATCCTTGCCGCTGAGGTCCCGGCCTTTTGATACGGTGAGATTGTTGAACAGCGAATAGTCTTCGTCCACCATAATAACCGAGGAATTCGGATTTGTTGTCTTCTCGCCTCTTTTTATGGAAGTTCCGTTGTTTCTGGCGAACACGGTCACCACGCACGGGACCTCAGGTTTGAAAATATCCTTGAAGGAAGTTGCCTGAAAGTAACTTATACCAGGGTTGTTCCTTATTCTTCCCGATCTTTCACCGGTAGACCTGAACTCGGGCATTATGTAGAACGACTGGCTGCCAATGGAGGCGAAACTCTCATTGACCTGATGCTTCAGGGCTTCAGTTGCGGTAAGTATTCCCAAAAGGGAAGTGATACCTACGGCTATCATAAGTATCGTAAGCACACTTCTCAGCTTGTTGCTCTTTATTGACCTGAGGGCAACCTTCACATTCTCTCTCGTCACTGGCGACCACTTCGCTTTTCTCGTTCTATCCATAGCCCTAAACTTTAGACGGGTAAATGTAGGAAAAATAGTTCAAATGGGGTATATTTGCCATTGAAAGTAAACAGATATGATACGCAATACAAATACTAAAAAGACGGGCCGCAAGCCTGCATCAATGGCTGCATCCGCCGGCCGTTCATCAAGATCAAAATCTGAGGGCAGAAGGTCTGCCGCTCCAAAAAGAGGATTCTCAAGGAATTCTGATTCCGACGCTCCTAAGAGGTCATACTCAAGGCGCTCAGATTCTGACGCTCCAAAGAGGACATACTCAGCTCCTAAGAGGTCATACTCAAGGCGCTCAGATTCCGACGCTCCTAAGAGGTCATACTCAAGGCGCTCAGATTCCGACGCTCCTAAGAGGTCATACTCAAGGCGTTCAGATTCTGATGCTCCTAAGAGGTCATACGCAAGACGCTCAGATTCTGATGCTCCAAAAAGATCATTCTCCCGCCGTCAGGAAACTCCGGCAAAAGAAACCAGAATCAAGCGTACGAGAGGAGATTTTGAGAATGTCAGAAGCCAGCTGGAAGGCCGCGAGGCCGTTTCCACGGGCAGGAAACCTCGTGCAGAGGCCTACTCCCCGAAGCCTCGCAAGCCTAAGGCAAGCGGAGAGGAGGGCATCCGCCTCAACCGTTTCATAGCAAATTCAGGAATATGCTCCCGCAGAGAGGCTGACCAGTACATCCTCCAGGGCGTGGTTACAGTCAACGGTCAGGTTGTCACCGAACTGGGAACCAAAGTCTTCAGCAACGACGAAGTGCGTTTCGACGACAAGATCCTTAAGGGCGAGGAGAAAGTTTACATCCTGATGAACAAGCCTAAGAACTGCGTTACCACAACAGATGACGAGCACGACCGCAAGACGGTTCTGGACCTTGTAGCCGGAAAGTGCCCTCAGAGGGTTTATCCGGTTGGCCGACTGGACCGTGACACTACAGGAGTGCTGCTTCTTACCAACGACGGCGAACTTACCGAGAAACTGACTCATCCTTCATACAACAAGAAGAAGATCTATCACGTGTTCCTGGATTCAAATCTGAACCAGAAAGACTTTGACAAGATACTCAAGGGCATTTATCTGGATGACGGGCTGATTAACGCTGACGCTCTGTCATACATAGACGGGGACCAGAGTCAGCTCGGCATCGAGATTCACAGCGGAAGAAACCGTATCGTGAGGAGAATCTTCGAGAGCCTTGGCTACAAGGTTGTTAAGCTCGACAGGGTTTACTTCGCCGGCCTTACTAAGAAAAATCTCAGAAGGGGACAGTGGCGTTTCCTCACAGACAAGGAACTGGCCATCCTCAAGATGGGATCTTACGAATAACAATCCTCTGACCGTATGGAAGACAAGATAATCCGCTCCGGCTTCGTTAACATCATCGGTAACCCTAACGTGGGCAAGTCCACTCTGATGAACGCCCTTGTGGGGGAGAAACTTTCCATAGTGACCGCCAAGGCCCAGACCACCCGACACAGGATTATGGGCATTGTCAACGGAGATGACTACCAGATAGTGTTCTCCGACACCCCCGGCATACTCAAGCCTTCCTACGAGCTTCAGGAGGCAATGATGAACTTTGTGGACACCGCCATCGGCGATGCCGACATAATCATCTATGTCACCGATGTCTACGAGTCCTCCGAAAAGAACAAGGAGTACGTGGACAAGCTCAATCTTCTCTCCGTTCCGGTAATTGTCGTGGTGAACAAGATAGACAAGCTCGTCAGCGATGCCGGGTCTCAGACTATTGAGGCTCTTGTCGAGAAGTGGCACGGTCTTGTTCCAAAGGCTGACATCCTCCCGATGAGCGCCCTGAACAAGATCAACACTGATATACTGCTGAAGAAAATCGTATCCCTTCTTCCAAAGCAGCCGGCCTGGTACGACAGGGATGTGTTCACCGACAAGAATCTCCGCTTCTTCGCCTCCGAAATCCTCAGGGAGAAGATTCTCGAGAACTACAGCAAGGAGATTCCATACTGCGCAGAGGTGGTGATTGAGCAGTTCATCGAGGAAGAAGAGATGTATTCCATTGAAGCCATAATAAACGTTGTCAGGGAGTCCCAGAAGGGCATCATCATCGGAAAGAAAGGCGCCGCCCTGAAGAGGGTAGGCACTCAGGCCCGAAAGGAGATGGAGAATTTCTTCCAGAAGAAGGTATTCCTCAAGATCTTCGTCAAGGTAGACCCTTCCTGGAGAGAGAACAAGAAGGAGCTGAAGCGCTTCGGCTACATCCAGTAGGCCTTATGAAAACACTTTTTTCTTTTTTAGCGGCATTGGTCCTTTCCATTAGTTATGTATTTTCTGCAGACTATACGCTGAGGCTGGACTACATATTTTCCGGCGATGCAACTCATACGGAGATTTCCCTTGCCAAGATGGGTAGGCTGGAGGGCTGGTGGGGCAGGACTGTCAATATGGACAATCTGCTGCTCAGGGGGAACGGGCAGATAATCCTCAGGGATTCTGCTACCAGCCAGGTTCTCTACTGCACATCTTTCTCCACGCTTTTCTCCGAGTGGCAGTGCACTCCGGAAGCCCTTCATACCCGCAAGGCTTTCGAGAACGTCTATCTGGTGCCGATGCCTCAGGCTACCGCTTATGTAACCGTGAATATCCTGGACAAGAGAGACAGCATAACGGCTTCCATGACTCATATTGTCCATCCTGATGACATTCTCATCCGCCCAGCCGCATCTCCTTATACCTTAGACAAATGCCGGTATGTTCACAAGGGCGGGGACAGTAAGGATGCCATAGACATCGCGATTGTGGGAGAAGGCTACACAAAAGAAGAGATGGAGGTTTTCTATCGCGATGCAAAGGAAACTGCAGACCAGATTCTGAGTTACGAGCCTTTCAAGGGCAAGGCAGATAAACTGAACTTCATCGCCGTGCCTGTCGAGAGTAAGGAAAGCGGGGTGAGCATTCCTCTGAAAGGGGAGTGGAAGCAGACGGCCTTCTCTTCTCATTTCAGCACCTTCTACTCTGACCGTTACCTTACTACTCTGCATCTTTTCGACCTTCACGACGCTTTGGCCAGCGTGCCTTACGAGCATATCATAATTCTCGCCAACACAGATAACTACGGCGGTGGCGGCATACTCAATTCATACGTTCTGACAGCCGCCCATAACCGCTGGGCGATGCCGGTGGTAGTGCACGAGTTCGGCCACAGCTTCGCCGGATTGGCAGACGAGTACTTCTACGATGACGGCACAGACCAGTATGACCTGAACACCGAGCCGTGGGAACCAAACATCACCACCTTGATAGGCTTTAAATCCAAGTGGGAGGATATGATCGAAAAGAAAGAAATTGTAACAAAGTCAGACCAGAAATTTCCGGCCTACACTACCCTTGTAGAATCTGACTATAAGGTAGGCATTTATGAAGGCGGCGGCTACCTCTCCGAGGGCATCTACCGCCCGTTCCCTACCTGCAGGATGAGAGACAACACATACCCTCTCTTCTGCCCTGTCTGCCAACGTGCCATCTCCCGCATGATTGACTACCAGACAATTCAGCTCCCAGAATAATTGAGGTGTAAACAAGAACAGGAAAATGAGAAGAATTGGCAATAGCAACATTTTGATTACTATAGGAATAGCTATTATCGTTATTCCTATTTGTTGCTATTTGTTAGTCCTTTTCAGCAATTCGGGAGTTCTGTCCAAGATGTCTTTTAACAATTTTTTGAGCAAGACAAGGATTGAGATTCCGTCTGTCAATTGTTATGACAATGCTCAAAAGTGGTTGACAGGACAATATGATGATGATTACGGCTCTGTTTTTCTGAAGAAAGATTCAACGTTTTTCGCGACATTCAAAGAGGATGACAACCTGAGAAAAGGATACAAGTACGAACTGATAAACTTATCTGAAATCGGTGACAAACTGGACAAGGCCGCGGGCTGGATGGCTGGTTCTGATGAATTGATTATGTATCCTTTGAGGACTTTTGTAGACAAGGATATGCCTATGAAGGATGTTTTAAATGTCTTGTACAAAATCCGTCCTTATCGTCCTAAAGTCGCTTTTGTCCTCCGCGACAGAGGTACATCTGATTACATTTATTGTTATTACCGGATAGACGATTCCAGCTCCACAGTGGAAGCCTACAATTCTTTTCCTTACTACAAACGAATTCAGATTTCAAAGTATCGCTCTAACACTTTTGAGGTATTTGAAGTAGATGCTGGGAGTCTTGTAGAAAACCTTGAAAATTTCTTTGATACACTTTTTTCCTACCCTAACCCTAATTCCTATGTTGTGGTTGTAAATATTGAAGGGATGACATTTGAAGACTATGTATCAGTAGTTTACGAATACATTAAGATAGTGCATAAGCATCGGAATGACTACTGCCTGAAAACTTATGGTAAACCATTTGGCAGACTGGATCATTCTCACCAGAAAGAAGTTAAAGAACTCTATCCACAGAATATCCTGATTCGTTAGGGATAGTTTACCCCAACAAATAATCAGATCCTCCTTTCCACTACATCTTATACAAGGCCATCTTTTACTTCTTTTTAGGTAATTTGGATGTTGTTTTTACGAGTTTCTTTTCTTCTGAGGCGACTTTTCTTTCCAATTTCTTGATATCTTCTGCCGGAGGTAATTCCTCAGGGCGAATTCCCCTTTTGCCAAGCATATCTCGCACACTTTGGTTATTTTGCATATGCTCACGTGTAATTACCGGTTCTCCATATAGATTCTTGCCCTCAACATTGTAATTTGTCATTTCAGTAGCAAGATTCTTTGCGGCAATAGTAAGCGTTGGAAGAAAATCAGCCAGAGGTCTGTTGTCTTTCACTCCCAAACGCTTTTTCATATCTTCCGTTGTGTGCCCGCCAAATAAAACGGTGTCACCCTTTGAACGGATTCGTCCAAAACCTTTATCATCAACGCCACGTTCATAAATGTTCTGCGACAATTGCTTCTCAGAAATGCGAAGACGGTCTCTTGATTCCAGGCGGGCAAGGTAATTGATTCTTTCTTCTATCAGTTCAATCTTTCGTGTCTGAACAGCGAAATAACTTTGGGCAAAAGCGACAGGCTCTTTCTTAGGATCTCCGTTTTGAGCAATCAAGTAGCAGGCATAACGGGTAAGCATATAGTCTTTGACTTCTCGCATGGCTCCTTTGGCTATACTGATCATTTTCGTGACCTCGCGAAAATGATCATCCACATTGATACCCTGCGTATTACAGGAATCTACAGCTCTATTGATTGCAGATAGGAAATTATCCCATCGAGCATACCCAAGAACTGTCTGAAGCTCCCTGGCAAACCACACCTCAACCTTTTCTTGTCCGTTATCACTTTCTATGTAGGTTGCTATGGCATCGAATGCAGACTTATACTGTATGATACTTTGCTTGTCCATAAGTCACTTTTATTTGTTTTCAATAATTGCGGTACTAAGATACGGATTAATTTGTAAAATGAAACTATATTCATTAAATTTGCGTTTGCAGCAAATAAATATCCTAAATGAGTCAAGACATTAATCGGCTTAAGGTTGTCCTTGCCGATAAAAAGCGTACCAACAAGTGGCTCGCCGAGCAACTAGGTAAAGACCCTGCCACGGTCTCAAAATGGTGTACAAACAAAGCTCAGCCTAATCTGGAAACTCTTGTCCAGATAGCAAAATGTTTGGAGGTAGATATCAAAGAGCTATTACGTTCAACAATGTAATTGTATACTTTGCTTATTCTGATGTTTTAGTGATTGATATGAAAAAGGCTGCTGCATTAATATTTATTTTGTTTCCGGTTTTGGTTCTGGCTCAAAACCAGAATACTTGGCACGGATATGCTATACCTTCTGGATATGAAATAACTGACAGTTTGGCTATTGATTCTTCATGCAAAATAGCGCTGATTAGGCAGAATCCTGAAATTCACGATTTTTTGAATATTTATTATTCTCTTCTAATCGATTATCGCGGAAGAACAAAGGTTTATGATAGTGTGGCGGTTTCTTTTCCTCCAATATCGTCTGTATGGCTTGAAAAAGGGGAAAATGATTATTCCGACGAACGCAACCACGATGTCATATCCACATCTCCAGATTCTGTTATCCTAAGAAGAAGTGATTTTGTCCTCTTTTTCTATGGTGGACAAGGGTATAAGTTTATGTATCGTACCGGTGTTGTGATTGTGAATGGAGAGCCTTTTGTTTCAGGCATATACATTAGCGAGCACGATACTTCTCTGTATTATCGCAAAGATGTAATTCAATTATTTAGCGTTGAACGAAAAGCTTTTCCTCTTGAAATGTATAATTACAACATTCCGGAAAAGTTCCGTGATGATGGTCTAGTAAGCTTTCCCAACAAATAATCAAATCATCCTTTCCATTACAAGAGGCTCTTCCCTGAGACCTTTGATAGTATCTGCGGTTCTTGCTAGACGTTATTTGCTGAAGCAACTAGAAATATTCCTGCTATAAAAAGAACTGCGTTCAGGAAAACAGCAAATCCTGCACCTTTTTGCTTGTTGGCCAATAAGACAGCTCCGGCACCAACACTTATCCCGAGGACAAAGACAACCAAAGAAGAGAAGGGCATTCCACATGGCGAGGAAGTTCTATAGACCTCGCGAAGCAGAATACACAGGTCGAATATTATGAGCAGTTCCAGTACAGTTATGAAAACCGTTATCTCCTTGCGTGTTTTCTCGTTCATTCTACTGGAGGGTGAAAACGTAGGTGATGTAGCCTACCTGGGTAGGGGCGTTGGAAGGGGAGAAGCGGGCCTTGAGAGCGGCCTGCTTTGCTGCATTCCAAAGAGTTGAGTTGTTTGTGGTTGTGCCTTTCTGGCCAGGGATGGCGTTGGTTACGACGCCTTGTTCGTTTACCACGATTTTGACTACTACTGTACCGCTTTCGTTAACGGTATAGGCTGGTAGAGGAAGGGAGCCCAGAGTGGATCTTCCTTCAAGCCTTACGGATGGTATGCCGTTGAGTTTTCCGTGTTCTGTGTTGCCTTTTGAGTGGCCGGCCTTGAGGTCATTTGAGGCTTCATCGGCGGTTTGAGGTTTGCCGCTATCTTTCTTGTTGTCTGCGCTTGGGAAGAGGGCCCTCTTGTCTATTTCCCGCTTAGGCTCAGGGATTTCGACATCTCCCTTGCCCTGGGTGGTCTGCGGCTTCCCTGCGTTGGACTTGTCGCTCTGCAAAGGGGCTTTGGCCTTCTGGACGATGTTAACTTCCTTGGTAGGGTCAGCCTCCGGAGCTCTTGGCTCGGGAGACTTTCTCTGGACGGCTTTCTGAGGCACTTCCTCAATCGGGATTTCAAGCAATATGCCCTTTTCAGCAGGAGGTGGATAGATTAGCTTGAAACCGGTGACTCCTAGCACAAACAGCAGCACGACGTGGAAGGCTATGGTAAGTACCACGCCTATCTTCTTGCCTTCCTTGGCTTGCCGCTGCTGCTTGGTAAGGGAGTACATGCTGTTTGGCTTTTCTGTTATTCAGGCGATGTGGCAAGAATAACCTTGTATTGGTTGCGCTTTGCAATGTTCATAAGTTCAACCACTTTCTCGATAGGGACGGTCTGGTCCGCGAGAATGGTGAAGGTGGGCTCGTCCGTGTTCTGGAGGAGGGCCTGGATGGAAACTTCCACCTGCTCGAAAGGAGTCTCCTGCTTCATTCCGTTGATGTGGTAGGAGAAGGTGTTTGTTTCCTGGTAGTGCTTTATGGAGACGCTCACCTGAGGCTTGGCCGAAATCTGGTTGGTGCTCTTGGGCAAAAGAAGCTTCAGGGCGTTAGGGTTTATGAGTGTGGATGTAACAAGAAAGAATATCAGCAACAGGAACACCACGTCCGTCATCGAGGACATGCTGAATGCTGCATTTATCTTGTTCCTCTGTTTAATTGCCATAACTTACTTTTTTGCAGGTTCGTGGAGAAGGTCCATAAACTCGATAGTGTTGCTCTGAAGTGAGAATACTAGGTCTGATACCTTGGATGTGAGGTAGTTGTATCCGAAGTAGGCAAGGATACCCACGATGAGACCGGCTACGGTGGTGATCATTGCTGTGTAGATACCTTCGGAAAGAAGGGTGATGTCTATGTTGTTTCCGGCCTGGCTCATGTTGAAGAATGCCTGCACCATACCGAGCACCGTACCCAGGAATCCAATCATAGGCGCGCCGCCGGCGATGGAAGCCAGGGTAGGAAGTCCTTTCTCAAGCCTTGCAACCTCTATGTTTCCCATGTTCTCCACAGCTGCCTGGATGTCTGTCAGCGGTCTTCCCATTCTCTCGATGCCTTTCTCGATCAGGTGAGAGACAGGAGTGTCGTGCTGCTTGCACAGGTTCTGGGCGGCGGCAATCTTTCCGTCGTGGATATAGTCGCGGATGTCTTTCATGAAATTAGGGTCGATTTTGGAGGCGCGGCTGATTGTCCACCACTTCATTCCGAAGATGTAAAGTGTCAGAATCGAGAGTATAATCAGAGGGATCATAAGCCAGCCTCCCTTTACGGCCATGTCAATCATTGACATAGAAACCTTTTCCTGTGTTGCTACGGCAGCTGCGGCCTGGCTGATGGCCTCAGAAGTGTCTGCCTGGAGAAGAAATGTGAGCAGTGTCATATTGTTGGTTTTTATATAATTTCTTTATTCAGCGACGGTTTATCTGTAAGCAAAAACTGTGCAAGTGTTGCTTACTGCTTTATCGGATAAGGGTATTTTACATCGCAGAGGAAAAGGGCCTCTCCCGGAACGCTGGCTCCGGCTGCGCACCGGTCTTTGGCCTTAAGCATCTCGGCGATCCACTCCGGCTCCCTCTTGTGAAGGCCGACTTCCAGCAGAGAGCCTACCATAGCCCTTACCATATTCCTGAGGAACCGGTTGGCGGTTACGGTGAACACATACCGGCAGCCCTTGTTTTCCTTTGAGAGGGGAGCGGGCATCGGGGCTTTTTTCCAGATGGCTTCACTCACGGTGCAGATGGGGGAGGTAGCGTCGCTCCCAAGTTTCTGCAGGCTTGTGAAATCCTTGGTCCCAAGAAAACTTTGAGCGGCCCTGTTCATCGCCTCGATATCAAGGCTGCGGCACTTCAGATACCATACGTAAGGGCCGTCAAAAGGGGATGGAACGGTGGTCAGAAAATACTTGTAGGTACGGCTGACGGCGTCAAATCTCGCGTGGGCTTCGGGGTGCATTTTATATACCCCAAAAACCTTTATGGATTTGGGCAGAATGGCATTTATTTTGTATAAGAATTGCTGCCTGGATTTTCCACTCAAAGCTGTCTTGGAAGTGATTTCAGTGTGGGCGAAATAGTTGACGGCATTCACTCCACTGTCTGTCCTGCCGCATCCGGTAATCTCGATATCTTCCTTGAGCAAAAGTGAAAAAGCCTTCTGGAGTTCCTCCTGGACGCTCGGGGCGTTCTTCTGGATCTGCCAGCCGCTGAAAGGGGCACCGTCGTATGAAAGCTTGATGAAGTATTTCATATTGCAAAAGTACGAAGATAAAGGCGTTGAGCAAAAGAAAAACAAAAGATATAAAAGTTAATTTCAGTTATGGAGAACATCAACATTAAAGAACTGAACGACAGGATTCAGAAAGAGAGTGCCTTTGTGGACATCATCCAGATGGAGATGAACAAGGTGATTGTTGGACAGAAGCATCTGATCGAGGATCTTCTGATTGGCCTGCTGGCAGACGGACATCTTCTGCTGGAAGGTATGCCAGGTCTGGCAAAGACTTTGGCTATCAGTACTCTCAGCGATATTATAGATGCCAAGTTCCAGAGGATTCAGTTTACTCCTGACCTGCTCCCTTCCGATATTGTGGGAACTATGATCTACAGCCAGAAGAACGAGCAGTTCCAGGTGAAGAAGGGCCCGGTTTTCGCCAACTTCGTTCTGGCGGATGAAATCAACCGTTCTCCGGCAAAGGTGCAGAGCGCCCTTCTGGAGGCGATGCAGGAAAGAGCCGTTACAATTGGCGACCAGACTTACGAGCTTCCTAAGCCGTTCCTGGTAATGGCAACCCAGAACCCGATCGAGCAGGAAGGAACCTATCCGCTGCCTGAAGCGCAGATGGACCGTTTCATGCTCAAGGTTATCGTGAACTATCCTAAGAAGGACGAGGAGAAGCAGATCATCAAGATGCACAACGCCCAGGAATTCCCTAAGGCCAGCACCGTTCTCAAGCCGGAAGACATCATCAGGGCAAGAAGCGTGGTCAAGGACGTGTATATGGACGAGAAGATCGAGAGGTACATAGTTGACATTGTATATGCTACCCGTACTCCTGAAGAATACGGCCTGAACAAGATCAAGGGAATGATCCAGTACGGAGCATCACCAAGAGCCAGCATCTCCCTTGCAAAGGCCGCCAAGGCTTTCGCTTTCATAAAGAGAAGGGGATATGTGATTCCTGAGGACGTGAGAGCCGTATGCTACGAGGTTCTCAGACACCGTATCGGCCTGACATACGAGGCTGAGGCTGAGGATATAACCACCGAAAACCTCATCACCGAAATCGTAAACGTAGTTGCAGTTCCTTAACCGGAGGCATTATGGACAACAGTCTTCTAAAGAAAGTACGAAAGATTGAGATCCGGACCCGTAGTCTGTCGCACCAGATTTTTGCCGGAGAATACCACTCCGCCTTCAAGGGCAGGGGAATGGCTTTCTCCGAGGTGAGAGAGTACCAGTTCGGAGACGACGTGCGCAACATGGACTGGAACGTTACCGCCAGGCTGCGTTCTCCGTACATAAAGGTCTATGAAGAGGAGAGAGAGCTTACGGTTGTCCTGCTGGTGGACGTGTCTTCTTCCAGCGTTTTCGGAACATCATCCAAGACCAAGAGAGATCTGGTGGCCGAGATAGCCGCCGTGCTTTCTTTCTCGGCGTCCATCAACAACGACAAGGTAGGAGCCTTGTTCTTCTCTTCCAAGGTGGAGAAGTTCATTCCGCCGAAAAAGGGCAGAAGCCATCTGCTGAGGATAATCTCCGAGCTACTGGAATTCAAGCCTTCCGAGCCCGGGACAGACATTTCCGAGGCACTGAGGTTCCTCTCGAGGGCTATCAAGAAAAGGTGCACCGCCTTTTTGCTCAGCGACCTTTTAGACGTGGACTCCAGCGGCAACCCTCGTTATGAGGAAGCCCTGAAGCTGGCCGCCAACCGCCACGAGATATCCGCCATCAACATCTATGACCCGCGAGAGAGGGAGATTCCTGATCTTGGTCTTGTAAGGGTGAGAGATGCCGAGAGCGGTGCGGATGCTTGGATCGACACTTCCAGCCGCAGCGTTAGGGACAGCTACCGTCAGTGGGGGCAAAAGGTGCTTGCGTCCGCCCAGCGGCTTTTCAACCGCTACAAGGTGGATACTGTAAGCATCTCTACCGAGGACGATTACGTAAAGAGCCTTATTGGCTTTTTCAAAAACAAGTAAAGAGAGATATGTTGAGAAAGACATTATTGATATTGGCATTGGCGTTCGGGTCCGCTGCATGGGGGCAGAAGGTGACAAATTCAAAGCTTTCTGCAGATTCCGTGCTCATCGGCGACCAGGTTGTATGGTCATTCGATTTCACGGTTCCGGAAAACAGCCCGATTGGCATCGGACAGTATTCCGAAATACTGGCCAGAGACACTTCTGTCCGCGGATCAGTTGAGGCAGTGAGTGAAATCCAGCTCGATTCGCTGAGCGTTAAGAACGGCCTGGCCAACCTTAGGGCAAAGGTGCTTCTGACTTCGTTTGACAGCGGCTCGTATGTGCTTCCTTCTCCGATTATAGTTTATTCCGCAAACGGGAAGACAGATACCTTGAAGATAGACCGCCCGTCTCTGTATGTCAATACAATTCCTATAGATACAGCATCATTCCAACCATACGACATCAAGGGGCAGGAGACCTATCCAGTGACTTTCAGCGAAGTGCTGCCGTGGATTCTTCTCGGAATTCTGGCACTGCTGATAATCTGGGGCATTTTCAGGTACATCGCGATGAAAAAGAAGAACCGCAACTTCTTCGGGAAGAAGATTCCGGTGGACCCTCCTCACATCGCAGCCCTGAAGAAGCTGGAGAAGATACGCTCCGAGAAGCTTTGGCAGAGCGGAAAGCAGAAGGCTTACTATACCGGAATCACGGATGCCATAAGGGAGTACATCGAGACAAGATATAGTTTCGGCGCAATGGAAAAGACTTCTTCCGAGATTATGGATGAGCTGAAAGACAAGCAGATAGACGAGAAAGTGCTAGGCGACTTGGGGCAGATGTTCTCAACCGCAGACCTTGTGAAGTTTGCCAAGCACAATCCGGCTCCCGAAGAGAACGAGAAGGCCATTCCTGTAGCCGTAAACTTTGTGAACTTTGCCTATATGCAGCAGCTCCAGCAGAGCGAGACCGCATCACAGGCAGCTAAAGAAAAGGAGGGTAAGTAAATGTTCTTCGAATATCCGAAACTGCTCTGGCTCCTGCTTTTGGTTCCCCTGGCAATTCTTATCTATGTCTGGAGGGAGATCAAGGGCAGGCATCCATATATTACGGTATCAACTATAACTCCGTGGCAAGAGGGGAAGGACGGGTGGTTCAAGCGTATTGCCCGCCATATTCCATTCGTTCTCAGATGTATAGCTCTTGCGGCTCTGATTCTTGCCATCGCTCGTCCACGTTCGGCTTCAGAACTGGAAAAAGTTTCTACCGAGGGTATAGACATTGTCCTGGGAATAGATGTTTCCACCAGTATGCTGGCAATGGACTTCAAGCCCGACAGAATCAATGCCGCCAAGCAGATAGCGATTGAGTTCGTGGCCCAGAGGCCGGCCGACAGGATGGGAGTTGTAGTGTTTGCGGGAGAGAGTTACACCCAGTGCCCTCTTACCACTGACCGCCAGACGCTTATCAATATGATGAAAGACATCAACTGCGGCATCATCGACGACGGAACGGCCATCGGCAACGGAATAGCCACTGCTGTTGCCAGGCTCAAGGAGTCTGACGCCAAGAGCCGCGTTGTGATACTTCTTACAGACGGAGTGAACAACACCGGAGAGATTTCGCCTCAAATGGCAACAGAGATAGCCAAGACCTACGGCGTGAGGATTTACACTATCGGAATAGGCGCTATGGGCGAGGCTCCTTATCCTACCGAATACGGAGTCCAGATGGTGAAAGTCGATATCGACGAGCCGCTTATGAAGCAGATTGCAGCCGATACCGGAGGCAAGTATTTCCGCGCTACAGACAACACAAAGCTGGCTGAAATCTATGCCGAAATCAACAAGATGGAAAAGACCAGAACCATTGTGGATTCTTACCCGCAGTACAAGGAACTGTTCATGCGATTTGCGCTGCTGGCTTTTGCGGCTATTCTTTTGGAGGTTCTTATGAGATTGTTTACAAGGCATTTGCCAGATTAGGAGGAGGAAGATTATGATACAGTTTGCAAGACCTATATTTCTTCTTTTCATATTCGCGATACCTTTCTTCTACCTGTTCTATGCCCTTTGGCGCAGGGGAAGAAACCGCAGGCTCCGCCGTTTTGGCGATCCTAAGCTTGTGGACGAGCTGATGCCTGAAAGGTCCAAGTCCAAGGGATGGCTCCGCCTGACTTGCTTCAGCCTGGCGTGGCTGTTCCTGATGATAGGCCTTTCCCGCCCTCAGATTGGAGCCAAACTCAAGGAGAGCAGCAACACCGGTTCCGAGATTATGATAGCCCTGGACGTTTCAAACTCCATGAAGGCCAAGGATTATTCTCCTAACCGCCTGGAAAGGGCCAAGATGGACCTTTCCCGTCTGATGGACAAGCTCCACAGCGACAGGGTTGGACTGGTGATATTTGCCGGAGAGTCTTTTGTCCAGGTTCCTATTACGGCAGACTATGTTTCCGCAAAACTGTTCCTTTCCGGAATAAACACATCTTCTATACCGGTTCAGGGAACAGCCATCGGTGAGGCTATAATCACCTGCGCCCAGAGCTTCTCTATGGAAGGAATGCAGGAGAAGGGCAACAAGGCCATCATTGTCATCAGCGACGGTGAAAACCACGAAGACGATGCAGTCCAGGCAGCCGCAGCCGCCAAGGATGCCGGCATTAACGTGTATACCATTGGAGTTGGCACTCCGGCCGGAGAACCGATTCCGGACGACGGAGGCGGACTTATGAAAGACAAGGACGGCCAGATAGTGGTTACCAAGCTTGACGAGGAAACCCTCAAGAACATTGCTGAGGCCGGAGGCGGAATCTATGTCAGGGCTTCAGACACAAACTTTGGCCTGGGAGACATCGTTGAGAAGATAAGAGAGCTTAAAAAGACTTCATATCAGGAAGTTGCGTTTGAAGAATACAATGAGCAGTTCATGTACTTTCTGGGAATAGCGCTCTTTTTCCTGTTCCTGGAATTTTTGATCGGCGACAAGAAAATGAAAAAGAAACTGTTTGCGGTTTGCTTCATTCTGATTGTTTCTTCAGCCCAGGTTTTTGCCCAGGCAGACAAGAAAGAGGTCAGGAAAGGAAACCGCTACTTCAAGGACAATGACTTCAAGAAATCCGAGGTGGAGTACCGCAAGGGTCTTCTGAAGGACTCGCTTTCGGTCAAAGGCAACTACAATCTCGGAAACACCCTCTACCGCCAGCAGGACATTGAGGGCTCGATGAAGGTTTATGCCGGGATAGCAGACACAGTTGCCAGGATACCTTTTGCTCCTGACTGGAGGGGGACTGCAAGCACGCTTCCAGAGCAGACCACAAAGGAGAAGATCAAAAAGGAGGACCCTATGCTCAAGCATCAGGGCAAGGGCACAGCCGCTTCTAAGTACTTCTTCAACCTGGGCAACTCCTTCCTTTCCATGAAGCAGTATGACAAGGCGATAGAGGCTTACAAGCAGTCTCTGGTCAGGAATCCTGCCGATCTGACGGCAAAGGCAAATCTGGCATACGCGCAGAAGATGCTCCAGAACCAGCAGCAACAGCAAAACCAGAACCAGCAGAATCAGAACCAAAATCAGGATCAGAACAAAGACCAAAATCAGGATCAGAACAAAGACCAGAATCAGGATCAGAACAAAGATCAGAATCAGGATCAGAACAAAGACCAGAATCAGGATCAGAATAAAGATCAGAATCAGGACCAGAACAAAGACCAGAACCAGGATCAGAATAAAGATCAGAATCAGGACCAGAACAAAGACCAGAACCAGGACCAGAATAAAGACCAGAACAAAGATCAGAACCAGGACCAGAATCAAAACCAGCAGCCTCAGGGCGGAGGTTCAGAGCAGAAGATAAGCTCTCAGGCTGCAGCCCAGATGCTTCAGGCTATCCAGGACAAGGAAAAGCAGACCCAGGAGAAGGTGAAGAAAGCAAAGGCGGCTGCGGCAAAGAACAAGAAAAAGGACAAGAATTGGTAAATTTGCGTATTCGATACAGGATATGAAAAGCGGATTAATGAAAATAGCACTGTTGTTTGCCTTGCTTGCGGCTTCGGCTTTCGGCTGGGCGCAGAACAGTTTCAAAGTGGAAGCCCCAAATGTTGTGGGGCAAGGAGAACGTTTTCTTGTAAAGTTCATCGCCAACGGTGATGTTGATGTTTTCAACCGTCCGTCTTTTTCGGGTGCTGATATAATTGCCGGACCTTCCAAGGGAATATCCTCATCCACCACCATCATAAACGGCAAGCGGACCAGTTCTTATACCGTCACTTTCACCTATGTTCTGGAAGCTGCCGCAAGCGGATCTGTGAATATTTCCGAGGCCAGCGCGGAGATAGAGGGGAACACTTACTCCACCAGGCCTCTGTCTATCGAGATTGTGGAGAATGCGTCCGGACAGACCACCCAGAGCCAGCAGGCTCAGCAGACCGGCCAGGCTTCCCAGCAGAACTCTCAGCAGAGCCAGCAGCAAGGCTCCGCCTTTTCTTCCAGCGACGAGGCTGCCGTCTCTTACGGCAAGGCAGACCTGTTCCTGAGAATGTCGCTCAACAAGACCAAGGTTGTCAGGGGAGAGCCGATTGTGGCCACCCTCAAGATTTACACCAGGTCTAACATAAGGGCTTTTGAAGATATCAAGTGGCCTGTGTTCAACGGTTTCTGGAGCCAGGAGACAGAGGCTCCGCAGAACCTTAACTTCACCAGGGAAAAAGTAGGGAACCAGATTTACCAGAGCGCTGTCATCCGCAGATATATGCTTATGCCTCAGCAGACAGGCACGCTCACTATAGATCCTTCCGAGATGGTTTGCCTTGTGGAGGTGCTTAACCATCCTCAGAGAAGCCGCAGCATTCTGGACGACTTCTTTGACATGGATTCATACACGACTGTCCGCAAGCGTCTTTCTACCGGCAAGATTACGGTTCACGTTTCCGACATACCTTCCGGAGCCCCGTCAAGTTTCGGCGGCGGTATCGGAAAACTGTCGATGAATGTCCGCCTTACCAAAGACAGCCTGAATGCAAACGAGGCCGCCTCAATCATCGTTGAACTTTCAGGAAGCGGAAACCTCAACTTGCTGGAGAATCCGGTAGTTGTGCTTCCTCCTGATTTTGAGAGATATGATGCCAAGAGTACCAACAATTTCTCGATGGGTGCCGAGGGCTATTCCGGAAAGAAGACAATCGAGTATCCGTTCATTCCAAGAGGCGAGGGTGTTTACCAGATACCTCCTGTGCAGTATTCGTATTTCGACCTGTCGCAGAGAAGATACCACACTCTGACCTCAGATACCATTACAGTAAAGGTGGGAAAGGGCTCTGCTCCTTCCAATACCGGAGGAATGTATGTTCCGCCTGCACAGAGGTCGGTGAACAATCTGGGCGAGGATATCCGTTATCTGAAGACTTCTGTTCCGTCAGTCGGAGGCGGGGATTTCCTTTCTGTCAGCTGGATCTACTACCTGATAGCAGCTCTTCTGGTTGCGGCGTACTTTGCAATCAAGAAGCTTATGGCCAACAAGATAGCCCTAGAAAAAGATATTGTCCGCAGCCGAAACCGCAAGGCCAACAAGGTGGCCCGGCAGAGGCTCAAGCTTGCCCAGTCATTCTTGTCGCAGAACAAGGTCCAGGAGTTTTACGAGGAGATGCACAAGGCGCTGTTGGGCTACACGGCCGACAAGCTTTCTATCCAGCGGTCTGACCTGCAGAGAGACATTATTCAGGATACGCTGCTGTCCAAGCAAGTTCCTGCCGAGGATATCTCCAGCCTGATTTCACTTCTGGACGACTGCGAGATGGTCCGCTATTCTCCTGAAGGAGCGGCCGGGGCTATGGACGCACAGTACAGGAAAGCTGTGGAACTGATTTCAAGATTCGAGAACAAATTGTAGGAGGAAATGGTCATGAAAAAGATATTGCTTGCATTTGCGGTTTCAGTTTTTGCCTTCAGCCTTTCATTTGCTCAAGATGACGGCCTGACTCAGGATATCCAGGAGCCGAGGGGACTTGCCTCTATCTGGAAAAGCGCCGAGGAAGCGTATGCCACAGGCGATTTCGCCGGTGCTGCAAGGCATTATGAGTCTCTGGTTTCTTCCGGGGCCAGCTCTCCTTCCCTGTTCTACAATCTGGGCAATGCCTATTATCGCGGAGGAAATATAGGAAAGTCTGTCCTCAACTACGAGAGAGCCCTCAAGCTAGATCCTTCCGACGCCGACGCAAGGCATAACCTCGAACTGGCCAGGGCCCATACTCTGGACAAGATAGACAATGTGCCGGAGTTCATCTTCTTCAGCTGGATAAAGAACCTCAAGGCGAGTCTGTCTTCAAATACCTGGGCCGTGATTTCCCTGGTGCTTCTGGCGGCCGGCGTCGCGATTCTTCTGCTTTTCCGTTTCTCCAGAAGGTCTTCTTCCCGCAGGATCTTTTTCATTATCGCGATGATATGCTTCTTGACAGCCTTTTTCTGCTGGATGTTCTCTTTCTCTCTTGCAAGGCAGGCCAACAGCACGGACACCGCGATAGTTGTGGAGAATATCGGAAGCGTCAAGAGTTCTCCTTCCGCAGGCGGAAACAGCATCTTTGTCCTTCACGAGGGGACCAAGGTCAAGATTCTGGAAAAGGTTCAGGACTGGTGCCGTGTGGAGATATCAGACGGAAGACAGGGATGGATCAAGGCTTCGGATATAGAAGTTATTTAATATCAGATAAATATGTATTTCAGAAAATGGATTTTTGCAGTAGCCGTCCTTGTGGCGGCTGCCGGCGTTTTATGTGCTCAGCAGGTTAAGGACGGGACTTATTCCGGTGTCAGGATTCCTTTGAAGGAAGACGGAAGCCTCAAGTTTGCCGTGCTCAGCGATGTGCATATTTCAGTCGGGGCTCCGGCTGTAAAGGGAACAGAGAAATGCGTTGAGGATATCAACAGCAACCCCGATATACAGTTTGTGATGATTACCGGCGACATAGCCAATTTCGGCTCCGACGACGAAATCCAGATTGCAAAAGACATTTTCGACCGCCTCAGGGTTCCGTGGTTCATCATTCCCGGCAATCACGATGCCACCTGGAGCGAGAGCGGAACAAATTCCTTTACCCGTATATTCGGATACGAGAGATTTGAGTTTGAGGCTGGAGGAATCAAGTTTCTTGGAACGCCTTGCGGACCTAACATAAGGATGGCTCCGGCACTGGTGCCGAGGGAAAGCATGCTCTGGCTCGAGGAGCAGATAGACAAGATGCCAAAAGAGCAGCCGCTGTTCTTTGTGAACCATTATCCGCTGGACACCTCGCTTCTAAAATACGACAATGTGCTGGAACTGATCAAGAGGAAGAACATCCAGCTGGTGTTCTCCGGACACTGGCACGTGGACAAGGCAATGGAGTACGAGGGTGTTCCGGGAGTGATTATCCGCTCCACGCTTGCCACCGCCAAGAAGGAGATAGGCTATGTAATCGCCGAGCTGAAAGGTTCCATAATAACCTTCAGGGACAAGGTAGTGGGGAAAAAGAATCCGGGCGACATCTGGTACACCGTCCGTCTTAGCAACGGCAAGCCTTATCCGGACAATATGGTCTATAATCACCCAAAGAATGATTTCAACTCACGTTTCCCGCAGGTCAGAGAAGTATGGAGATATGAAAACAACGCTGACATAGGCTCTGCCGCAGCGATTTACAGTCCTAAGGGCCAGGTCTATCCGGCCGAGGGGTTCAACGCTCTTCCATCGCTGAAGAACAAGGTTGAAAAGGGAGATGTGGTAATCTTCGCCGATGAGGCGGGAATGATCTACGGCCTGGATGCGCTGAGCGGAAAGAAGATCTGGGAGTTCAGGACAGAGGGCAAGACCTTCTCCACTCCTGCCGTCAGCGGAAAATATGTGGTAACCGGCAGTTCTGACAACAACATCTACTGCCTAAACCCGGAAAACGGCAAGTTGCTGTGGAAATTCCCTTGCTCCAAGTCTGTGCTCGGCAGTGCCAATATCTTCAAAGGAACGGTCTATATCGGGGCTTCTGACGGAGTTTTCCGTGCCATAGACCTTAAAACCGGAAAGTTGAAATGGAGCTATGACAAGCTCAGAAGCTTTGTTGTCAGCCGCCCTTATGCAGACAAGGAACAGGCTGTTATTGGCGACTGGGGCAACCGCCTGTATTCCTTCAATCCTAAAACCGGAAAGCTTCAGTGGGAGTGGAAAACTCCGAATCCTGTCAGGAACATGTCTCCGGCTCAGGTATGGCCTGTCAAGTCCAGGGGAAAGATTTTCATAGTGACTGCTGACCGCTTCAGCTACATCCTGGATTCCAGGACAGGAGAGCAGATAGGAAGAAACTATGGCGGCAGGGAGGCCATCGGTCTTTCCCCTGACAGGAACGAGTACTACATAAAATCCATGAAGGATACCGTAAGGGCTTATTCAACAGACAGTTTTGATACCAAGTGGCAGACTGTCACCGAATACAGGTACGAGATAGGGCCTACACCTATAACCGTCAAGGACAAAGCCGGAAAGGACGGCAAGGGACTCCTGTTCGTCTCGACTTCCAAAGGAAGCATATTTGCGCTCAACTGCTCAGACGGTTCTGTCGCCTGGCAGCACTATATGTCGGAGGCTCTTGTCAACTATGCCCTCCCGATAGGGGATCATCAGCTTCTGGTAAGCACGATGGACGGCATAGTGGCGTTGCTGGAGTATTAGGAAGGAGTTTCTATTTCTCGGAGAACTCCTGGATAATCTTCCTGATGTCTGCAGGATTGAGGTGGCCGTAAACCTTTTCGCCAACCATAGCAACAGGAGCAAGTCCGCAGGCTCCGACGCATCTGAGGCAGTCGAGAGAGAACTTGCCGTCTGCTGTTGTCTCTCCTACATCTATGCCCAGGGTTCTCTTGAATTCTTCCAGAATCTTCTCGGAACCTCTAACATAGCAGGCAGTTCCCAGACAGATTGAAATCGGGTGCTTGCCTTTTGGAGTCATGGTGAAGAAAGCGTAGAAGGTTACAACTCCGTATACCCTGTTTACAGGGATATTGAGTTTGCGGGCTATTACGGCCTGAACTTCCATAGGAAGGTAACCTACAGTATGCTGTGCTTCGTGCAGTATGTTGATAAGCTCACCAGGCTTGTTGCCGAACTTGTCGCAAATAGCCTCAATCTTTCCGATTACGGAGCTGCATATTTTTTCTGACATATCTGTTGTGTTTATAGGCTAGTACTTAATTGTTTTGTCTGAGTAATGAGTGTGGAGCAGGGCGTGAGCCTTCTCGCTGAGAGGCTTGCCGAAATACTTCTCGTACATCTCGATGATACTGTGGTTCTCGTGGCTCTTGCGAAGCGGCATGTTCTTGTCCTCTTCGTAGATTGCCTTCTGGCGAGCCTTGATGATATCGAAGTCTCCGTGGTGCAGAGGCTGTCCGCCGCCGCCGATGCAGCCGCCTGGGCAGGCCATGATCTCGATAACGTGGTACTTGCACTTTCCGGCTCTGATCTCTTCCATAAGCTTGCGGGCGTTGCCAAGGCCGTATGCGATAGCCACGTTCAGGGCAAATCCGTTGAAGTCTATGGTTGCGGTTCTCAGACTGTCCATTCCCCTGACTTCCTCGAAGTCTATCTTAGGAAGAGGCTTCTTGGTGTAAAGCTCGTAGGCGGTCCTGAGCGCTGCCTCGAGAACTCCTCCGGTGGAGCCGAAGATGGCTGCGGCGCCGGTGCTTTCTCCAAGAGGATTGTCGAAATCCATATGAGGCAGGGCCTCGAAGTTGATGTTTGCCCTGCGGATGAGAGTTGCAAGTTCCCTTGTCGTGATAGAATAGTCCACATCAGGATTTCCGTTGGTGGCGAATTCCGGTCTCTGGCACTCGAATTTCTTTGCAAGACAAGGCATAACTGAAACCACTACGAGTTTGTCTCTCTGGATGTTCATCTTTTCTGCCCAGTAGTTCTTTGCAATGGCTCCGAACATCTGCTGAGGAGAGCGGGCTGTTGACGGATACTGGAGCAGATCAGGGAAGTTGTGCTCGTAGAAGTTAACCCAGGCCGGGCAGCAGGAAGTCATCAGAGGAATAGGAACGCTCTTGTCTCCGCCCAGGAACTTGGTCAGTCTTTCAAGAAGCTCGCTGCCTTCCTCCATGATGGTGGCGTCAGCCGAGAAGTCGGTATCGAAAACATAGTCGAAGCCGAGGTCTTTCAGGGCTGCAACCATCTTGCCGGTCACAATGCTGCCTGGGGCGTTGCCGAACTCTTCGCCGAGGGCAACTCTGACTGCAGGGGCAACCTGAACGATTACGGTCTTGTCCGGGTTCTCCAGGTCGTCTATGAGCTGGTCTGTGTAAGTCCTTTCAGTGAGGGCTCCTACCGGGCATACTGCAACGCACTGGCCGCAATATGTGCAGTCGGTGTCCTTGAGCATCCTGTTGAAAGTAGGGGCGATGGTTGTGTTGAAACCTCTGCCTACCGCTCCCAGAGCTCCTACAGACTGATAGACGTTGCACATTGTCTCGCATCTGCGGCAATAGATGCACTTGTCCATGTTTCTCACGATAGAGGCTGTCATCTCCTTCTTCCTGAGCGACAGTTCTCCTGCATAAGGAGTCTCGTTGATGGAAAGGTGCTGGGTAACTGCCTGAAGCTCGCATTTTCCGCTCTTAGGGCAGGTCAGGCACTCGTTAGGATGGTCGCTGAGCATAAGCTCAATGACTGTCTTGCGGGCTCTGATTACCCTAATGGAGCTGGTCTTGACCTCCATGCCTTCTGTGCACTTGGTGCTGCAGGCCGGAGCCAGGTTCCTTCTGCCCTTAACTTCCACAACGCATACTCGGCATGAAGCCGGATGGTTGTCGGCGCAGGTTCCCTTGAGGTTCATGTGGCAAAGTGTCGGGATGATGATTCCAATGCTCTTTGCCGCATCAAGTATAGTTGTGCCTTCCGGTACAACAACTTTGTGGTTATCTATAATCAAAGAAATATTGTGTTCCATATCGGTTCTGTGTTATCTGACTGTTACTGCTTTGAACCTGCATCGTGACATGCACATTCCGCACTTGATGCACTTGGAGAATATGATAGCGTGAGGCTTTCTCGGCATTCCCTCGATGGCTTCTGCCGGGCAGTTGACCGCACAGGCGTGGCAGCCTACGCACTTCTCAGGATTGATCATGTAAGTGAGCAGGGCCTTGCACTGCTTAGCGCGGCACTTCTTGTCCTTGACGTGCTCTACAAATTCGTCCCAGAAGTTGTTCAGAGTGGAAAGCACAGGGTTAGGGGAAGTCTGGCCGAGTCCGCAAAGAGCTGTATCCTTGATCACTCCGGCAAGAGTCTTGAGTTTCTCCAGGTCTTCCATGGTTCCGTTTCCGGCGATAATCTTGTCCAGGATTTCCAGCATCCTCTTGTTTCCGATACGGCAAGGAGTGCATTTTCCGCAAGACTCGCCCACGATGAAGTCGAGATAGAAGCGGGCCACTGAAACCATACAGTTGTCCTCGTCCATTACAATCATGCCTCCGGAACCCATCATGCTGCCGGCGGCTGTCAGTGTGTCGAAGTCGATAGGGGTGTCAAGGTGCTTTTCAGTCAGGCAGCCACCGGAAGGTCCTCCGGTCTGGACAGCCTTGAACTGCTTTCCTCCCTTGATGCCGCCTCCGATATCGAAGATAACCTCCCTGAGGGTGGTTCCCATAGGAACTTCGATAAGGCCGACGTTGTTGATCTTTCCTGCAAGGGCGAACACCTTGGTTCCCTTTGACTTGTCGCTTCCGAAAGATGCGAACCAGTCAGCTCCCTTGTTGATTATGATAGGAACGTTTGCAAAGGTCTCGACATTGTTTACGTTGGTCGGTTTTCCGTTGTAGCCGCTTTCAGCAGGGAACGGTGGCTTGAGGGTAGGCTCTCCTCTCCTTCCTTCCATAGAGTGGATCAGAGCGGTCTCCTCTCCGCACACGAATGCTCCCGCACCGTATCTGATATTGATGTCGAAAGAGAATTTGGTTCCCAGGATTTTCTTTCCAAGAAGGCCGAGTTCCCTCGCCTGCTTGATGGCGATCTTCAGTCTCTCGACTGCGAGAGGATATTCGGCCCTGATGTAAACCAGACCGTTGGAGGCTCCGGTAGCGTATCCGCAGATAGCCATTGCCTCAACGATAGAGTTAGGGTCGCCTTCCATGATGGAGCGGTCCATAAATGCTCCAGGGTCTCCCTCGTCTGCGTTGCAGACAACATACTTTTCCTTGTCCACGTTCTTTGCGGCAATCTCCCACTTCAGTCCGGTAGGGAATCCTCCTCCGCCGCGTCCTCTGAGGCCGGATTTCTTTATTTCGTCCACTACAGCTTTAGGGCTGCGGTTCAGAAGGCAGTCTGCAAGAGCAAAGTATCCGTCGCGAGCTATATATTCCTCAATATCCTCAGGATCGATCAGTCCGCAGTTTCTCAGGGCTATTCTGACCTGCTTGCGGTAGAAGTCCATGTGCTTGGAGTCGGAAACCGTGGCTTTTTTCTTCGGGTCTACATAGAGCAGCCTTTCAACTCTTTTTCCCTCTACGATATGCGTGTTGAAAATCTCCTCCGCATCCTCAGGCTTTACCTTTGTGTAGAAGGTGTTGTCAGGAATGATTTTAACGATAGGGCCTTTTTCGCAGAAACCGAAGCATCCTGTGGTGATGACTTCAACCTTGCCTTCAAGATTGTTCTGGGCTATCAGTTTCTTGAAATTTTCGGCTATAAGATGGCTCTGTGAAGCCTTGCATCCTGTTCCCCCGCAGGTCAGGATCTGCATCTGAGGTGTTCCTTTCTTCAGTCCGCAGCTCTTAGAGGAGTCCTGGTGGTCGCTCTGCTCTCTGGGCTTGAGATGAACACTCGCTTTTTCTCGGATTTTCTTCAAATCCTCAATAGACGATACTTTCATAGATTATTATTGGTAATACTTTTCAATGGTTTTTAACAGGCCGTAAAGATAAGAGAAATTTATTTAATTCCGTAATTATTTTCAACGATATTATGAAAAAATACAAGGGATTGACTAATCAACCCCTTGCGATTTGAAACAATTATGTAAAAGTGATGAGTCTATTCAGCCAGGCCTCTTGCCCTGAGCATCGCCTTAGGATCAGGCTGGCCGCCCTTGAACATCTCGTACAGGACCATTGGCTCCTCGCTTCCGCCTTTCTCCAGGAAGGTCTTGCGGAACTTTTCTGCAACTTCCTTGCTGTAGATGCCTTGCTGCTCAAAGTAGCTGAAAGCATCCTTGTCCAGAACTTCGCTCCACAGATAGCCGTAGTATCCGGCGTTGTAGCCAGAGTTGAAGATGTGGTTGAAATAGGTAGTGCGGTATCTCGGGATGATTTCCTTGATCAGGCCCATGTCCTGGCAGACTTTCTGCTCGAACTTGTCTATCTCGATTCCGTCGAGTTGCTCCTCTGAGAGTTCGTGCCACTTCATGTCCAGTATCGAAGCTGCGCAGAGCTCGGCTGTCATAAAGCCCTGGTTGAACTTGCGGGCATCTATAATCTTTGAAACAAGAGAATCAGGGATTACCTCTCCACTCTGGTAATGCTTTGCGTACTGGGCAAGAATCTCAGGCTGGAAAGCCCAGTTCTCGTTGAACTGCGAGAATGTCTCCACAAAGTCTCTGGTAACGCTTGTTCCGCTGACAGAAGGATAGGTGCACTTGGTAAGAAGGCCGTGCAGGGCGTGTCCGAACTCGTGGAACATAGTCTCCACCTGGTCGATGGTCAGAAGACCAGGGAGAGAGTCGGTAGGGGCGTTGAAGTTAGCCACGTTCACGATGACAGGGCGGACTTCCTTGCCGTCCTTGTCTATGAACTGGTCTCTGAAGTTGTTCATCCAGGCTCCGCCTCTCTTGGTGCTTCTCGGGAAATAGTCGGTGAGGAATATTCCCAGAAGAGAGCCGTCTGCGTCGGTGACCTTGAACACTTCTACCTCAGGGTTGTACTTAGGCGCGTTTTCCAGAGGCTCCACGTTGATTCCATAGATGAGATTGGCTGCGTAGAAGATTCCCTTCCTGACGTTTTCCATCTTGAAGTAAGGCTTGGTCTGCTCCTCGTCGAGGTCGTATTTTGCCTTTCTGACTCTCTCTGCATAGTAGAACCAGTCCCATGGCTCTATCTTGCTGCCCTTAGGCAGAAGACCGGCCTTGATGTCCTGGTCCATAACCTTCTGCATATCGTAAACTTCTTCCTTGCTCTTCTTGTTAGCAGCCTGCATTATTTCGTCCAGGAAAACATCAACTGTCTGAGGGTCGTGAGCCATCTTGTCGTCCAGCTGGTAGGCTGCAAAGTTCTCGAAACCGAGAAGCTTCGCCTTTTTCGCCTTCAGTTTGAGTATCTGCAGACAGATAGCCTTGTTGTCAAGAGAATCGTTGTGGTTGGCCCTGTTGGAATATGCCTCGAACATGGCCTTGCGCCTTTCTCTGTCCGGGCAGCTTCCCATCTCTTCAGAATAAGCCGATACCGGAATACCGAATTTCTCCTTGAAGGCGTTGTTTTCTGCAAGCAGATGGTCACCGAACTTGTGCTGGGCCTCGGAAAGCTCCTGGTTTATTTTCTTGAGCTCTTCCTGGGCGGCCTCTTCCAGGTCAACCCCGTTGCGGGTGAATCTCTGGTAGAGTCTCTTGAGCACCATCTGCTGCTCGCGGGTGAGCTTAGACTGGTCGGCTTGATAAACGGCTTTCACTCTCTCGAAGAATTTCTTGTTCATGAAAACCTCGTCAGAATGGGCCGTGAGAAGCTTGTTTGCCTCCTCCTCGACTTTGTTCATAGTGGAGTCGGCATCGGTTTCTGCCAGGTTGAACAGTACACCGCTGACCTTTGCAAGAAGCTGTCCTGAAAGATCGTAAGCGGCAATCGTATTCTCGAATGTAGGAGCTTCCGCGTTGTCTATAATGGCTGAAAGTTCCTTTTGATGCTCGGCGATGCCTTCCTTTATGGCCGGCAGATAGTCCTCGGTCTTTATCTGGTCGAACGGAGGTATTCCGTAAGGAGTGTCCCAGGATTTGAGGAAAGGATTCTGTTCTGTGCAGCAGGCCAGTGCCATAAGCAGTATAGTTAATGTCAGTGCTTTTTTCATAAGTGACTAGAGTTTTTTATGGCTGATTCTGCGGATCGACTACCTGGACCCCGTCAAGGTCTATGATGGTGAACTGAGGAGCGCCGCGGTAGTTTGTCAAAATGCCTGTAACGTTGATCATCTTGGAGCCGTTGAGCACTTCTTCGTCCAGGTCAACGTCTGCAAACTTGGCGTAGCCGCTGGTTCTGATCTGGATTTCGGTCTGCCCCATCCTGAAGTACTGGCTGACATAGGTAGCGGACGGTTCGATGGCATTTTCCTTCCGGAGCTGCTCTACTGTCTTTGATCCGTCTGCAGTGACGGCTGAATCCCAAATGCCGGAATCCAGATATGCCTGCATCTTGTTCTTGCTCATAGCCCAGGTGGTGATGCCCCAGGTCTTGTCGCTGAGGAATACTCTGTTGGCGGTGCTCTTCTTGTCTCCGTAAGGGTCAGGATATAAAAGAGCGAAGGCCTCGTTGGCGTAGCTGAGCCCGTTCAGGGTGACGAGCCTTCCCATGTTCTGAGTCAGGGTCAGTTCGTTTTCCGAAAGAACAGCAGGGGCTACAGGAGAGTCCATCATTCCCTTAATAATGTGAAGGTTGATCATTCTCTGCACATCGATGGTGGCTGTCTCATATTCTCCGGAAGGGTCTTCCAGACCAATCTGGAGCATGCCCTCGTAGGCTCCGAGAGTAAGGCCGTTAAGCTTGACAAACACCCACTGCCCAGGGCGGTAATCGTTGTAAAGAGAAGTTTTTCCGATTCTAACTTCAATGGCTCCGGTCGCATCCTGAAGGTACATGTACAGATAGATGTTGCCGCTTTGGTCAGAAGTGGTAACCTGGCCTCCGATGATCAGGTCTTTCTCGATGTGTACAGGCTTGTCCTTGTACATGGCCTTTAAAGCAGCGATAGAGATGTTGGCCCTTATATCCGGCACTTCGTATTCTTCCGGCTGGTCATAGCCAAGATTCACTACAGGGTCCCATTCTGAGCAGGAAGCTGCCAGAACAGATGCCGCAACCAGAATATATGCAATGTTCAATATCTTTTTCATAGCCTGTATTTGTTAGAATCTGACATAAATATTAATCATGTAGTTCAGACCCGGCATATAGTAGTACTTAGGGTCAAACTTGTAGTAGCACTCCTTGCTTCTGGTGTTGTCCACCATACGGCTCTGCTCAAATCCTCCGGTCTTCACGTTCTTGTTGTTGAGGACGTTGTTGACGTTGAGGTTGAATCCCAGCTGATATTTGCGCTGGATGTACCAGCTCTTGCCGATGCTCAGGTTGACAATAAACGCTCTCTTGAACTTCTCCTGTGTGGTCATATACTCGACTTCCCACGGAGTGATGGTCTTGTCAGGACCGGCTGTAGCCATATCGGTCCTGTAGAGAGGGTTCATTGCAAGGTAGGACTTGTCGAAGAAATTCACGTTGGCATCCAGGAACCAGTAGTTCCTGTTGTAGGAAAGGCCCAGAGTGGAAGCCAGCTGAGGAGTGGAAGGAACATAGTGCTGCTTGTACTTGTCCACAACATAATGTCCTTTATCGTCCTTGATATACTCTCCGTCGGTACCCATCTTGAATGTAGGGTGGCTCATCCAGTAAGGTATCTTTACATTGTCGTAGATAATCTCGGTGGTGTTGTCAAAGGTCTGGGTCATGTACGGGTTGGAAGTATATATATACTCGCCGTAGCTTGCCGCTCCAACCAGGAAAAGTCCTCTGAGGAACAGAGGAGCCTTAAATCCCATTTCAACTCCGATATGCCTTTCGTCGATTCCGCTCATCGCGAAGTTGGTGAAGGTGTTCTGGCTGTCGTCGTAAAGGCTCATCACATCCGTCTGGTCCTTGATGGTAGCGTAGAAACCGGTGACCCTGAAGTTCACGTGGTTGTTGTTCAGGGAGTAAGTAACATCTGCCGCAAAAATTTTTGTCTTGTCCAGATAAGGGATGATGGTGTTTCTTGTTCTCGGCGATATGAAAGCCTTGTTGAACATAGGGGCTTCCCTGAAGTAGCCTGCGCTTGCGGAGAACCTGTGGCCTCCGAGCAGGCTGTAGCTCAAAACTGCCTTGCCGGAATAAGTGGTGAAATCGCACTTTTCACTGTTGCCGTAGGATGACACTACATCTCCGTGACTGTAGATAGTCAGGTTTTCCCCGTTGTAGTAGATGTCGTTGCCGTTTTCATCCTGTCCTGCGAACATTCCTTTTCTGTAGAGACCTTCTCTCCAGAATTTGCTTTTTTTCACCTGTCCTGCAAAGTCAGCCCTGAATCCGCCGAACCTGAAAGTCCAGTTCATCCATCCCGTGTAATTCTGGATGTGGGCATAATAGTCGTATCCGTATTTGTCTCCCTTGTGCAGGATCTGGGCGTGGCCGTTCTTGAAGAAGTAGTTGAGGTCGTTCTGGATCTTGGCCTCGTTTGTGGCATAGTCTCTTTCCGCGAAGTTGTCTATGTTCACAAAGTATTCTCCGCCGAGAAGGTCCGCGATCTTCTTGTAGTTCTCGGTCCTGTTCCACTTGGCGTTTGCGCCTGCGGAGATATCCCACCACTTGAACACGTTCCATTTGAAATTCAGGCCTACGTTGAGGTCTTTCTGGTCAACTCTTCTTTCCTCCTGGACATACTTGGAACGGAGGCCGTCTGCGGTCCTGCTGTTCCTGTTCACATCGTAGAGCCTGTCCCAGTTGATCTGGGTGATGGTCTTTTCGTTCTGCTTCCACATGTCCTGGGCCCACAGGTACTTCTGGAGGTTGATACGGTTGTAGTCCTGGTTGTCCATCAGGAAGTAGGACGGGAGATTACGGTAGTAGTCAGGCCTAGGGTCTGCCGCATCGTACCAGTCCAGGGCTGTGTATCCGTTCTTTCCGAACCTGTACAGAGTTGTCAGGGAAGCCTTGAAGCGGTCTGAAGGAGTGAAGTCATATTTGAGTATCGCGATTGGCTCGTGAACCCTTCTCTCCCTGGCGTTGCGCCTTTTTCCGCGCTGCCATCCCCAGTTGGAGTTGTACATGTTGTCTTTTCTGAGGTCATACACTTCCTGGGTGGACGCGTTCTGGGCTCCTCTCGTGCCAGGAGTTCCCATAAAGGTGGCTCCGATCTTGTGATGCTTCCCGAAGCTCTTCTCCACACTGAAGTAATAGCCGAAAGAGCGGTAGAACACTCCGTTAATCCAGTCGTTTCCGCCCATTCTTGCAGACACGTTGAAAGCGTAGCTCCATCCGTTGTCCAGAACTCCGGAAGCGTAGGTGAGCATTAGCCTGAGCCTGTAGAGGCTGCTGTTGGTCATAACGCTTGCTCTCCAGCCCTTGCGCACGTTGGAGGCGTTTGCCGGAATGTTGGTCAGGCCGTTGTAGCCGCCGAACCCGTAATCGGAGATTTCTCCGCCGTTTACGGTGTACTTGGTTCTGGTGGCCTCGTTAAGTCCGCTCCAGAGCGAGAAAGGAGAATAGCCTGTGATGGCGTCGTTCATCTTGATGCCGGCAAGGTAAACGTCCTGGGCCTCGCTGTTGAAACCTCTGGTCTTGAACCTGATGGCCGAGAATTTGTATCCGGCCTGGTTGTTGAACACGTCGTTCTGGCCATACAAGATTGTAGGGCTGTCCTGGTAGCCGGAATCTTCCAGGTCGAAGTCTACTGTTTCTTCGTCGGACGTGACCTCGCTCTGGCGGATAACCGGATAAACGGAAATCGTGAACATGTCCTTGACATATCCTTTGACGACGGTGACGTTTACTCTTGTGGTGACATAGTTGTCAGAGGCTATGACCAAAGTGTAAACTCCGTCTTTGAGGCCGGGAATCATAAAGTTTCCGTCCGAGTCAGTGTTTGCGGTGGCAACCTGAGTCGAGCCACTGAGGAGTGTCAGCCTCGCGTTGTAGACCGCTGAACGGTCCGTACGGTTGATTACCGTTCCCTTAACGCCGCCGGTAGGTGTCTGGGCCCAGGCCAGAACCGAGCACAGCGTAACGGCTAAAATCAGGGAAATTTTCTTTAGCATATCTTTAATCTTTATTTGTTACAACTATATAGGTAGGGTAGTGGTCGCTGAAACCTCCCACGAACGAACCATTGGAAAAAGTTCTGTAAGGCACGTCTTTGTACTGCCCCTCTTGGGTTGTCATGAAAGGTTTGTGGAATATCCTCCCGTAGAATTTTTTGCGGACGATAGGTACAATCCTCAATGTTCCTTTTTCTGCTTTAGCCAGGCTATGGTTAACCAGAAGAAGGTCATATATGTTCCAGGCTCCCTGGTAGGCAAGAGAACCGTATCCGGCCTTGAGCATCGAGATGAAAGGAGAGAAAAAGTCTCCTTCCTGAACATCGTCGATGTTTTCCTTTCCGTGCATAAATACGGTCATGCTCTCGTCTGTAGGATTGTCATTCATGTCTCCCATCACCACAATCTTGATTCCCGGGAACTCTTTCATCAGTTCGTCGGCCCTCTTGTAGATGATTTCCGCTCCGCGGCTTCTGAGGTCTCCGCCCTTGCCTCCGATTCTGGAAGGAAGGTGAGCCACAAAGAAGGCGAACATCTCTCCGCCCAGCAAGCCTCTGACCATCAGTATGTCTCTGGTGTGGAAGTTGGCCTGTTGAGTGGAATCCATATCAAATACGATGGTTGGGGAATTGAAGTTGAACGGAAGGCTCTCCTCGTCCAGCACCTCGAATTTTGTCGGCTGATACAGAAGGGCCACGTCCACTCCACGGAAATCCGGGCCGTCGAAATGAGCTATCATATAGCCTGCATCAGCGATCTGAGGATCGTTGACCAAATCTTCCAGAACGTGCCTGTTCTCAATCTCGCTCACTCCCAGAACTGCGTGGTAAACATGGTTTTCCTCTTTCATGGCCTTTATGACCTTAGCCATGTTGTGCAGTTTTTTCTGGTACTTTACTTCTGTCCACTCGTTCGCTCCGTCAGGCAGGTATTCAAAATCGTTCTTGCCGTCGTCGTGATAGGTGTCAAACAGGTTCTCCAGATTGTAGAATCCGATGACGTATGTCTTTACCTTGTTCTGGGCCAGGCAGTTGCCGCCTACAGACAGCAACAGGGCCAGAAAAGTGTATGCAAGTAGTTTCTTCATAAAGCAATTTTTTACCACCAGTAAGATACTTTAGTAGGGTCTTCGGCTTCAACCTTGTCAGAAACACTCTTTCCCGCAACCTTCTCCAGGTTAGGGAAAAGGTCAAGTCCAATCTTGGCCTCCAGCGCGTCTATGCTCATCACGATTTCAGTGTTGGTCTTGCTGATGTTTGAGTAGCTGTAAGCCTTGTGCTCAAAGTACATGGCCAGGCCCATATATCCGCTGTAGCCGATGGTGCTTCCTTTCATATAGCGGAGAACGGCCTTGTAATAAGCCACAGGAACCGTAACCGACCTTCCGTTGTTGTCATAGGCTTTCTTGGAACTGCCCCTGACAATGCATCCTGTCACAACATAGAGAGTGTCACAGCTGGTGGACCAACCCCTTACCATACTCTCGGCTGTTGCCCAGATCTTGCTGTTGAAGGCATTCATCTGGGGAGTCATGTTGGTAAAGTAGAAGGTCTTCACGTTTTCAGCGTAGGTGAGACGGTCCGCGCTTGGAAGCTGATGGCCTCTGTCGTAAGTCCCCTTATATCCGGAGAAAAGGGTAGGCTGCTCGGCTGAGGTCAGTTTAGGGTCATAGCCCCAGTTGTCAGTCCTGCTGCCGGATCCCATCAGGCCTCTGTTCAGCGGGTAGGCCACCCAGTTTGCGACCTGGTCTGTGGAGTTCCAGTCGTATGAGAAGCTTCGGAGACTCTTGCCGGTAAAGTTGTGGGACACGAACTTGTGTCCGGTTCCTGTCTGAATTGCAGGAAGTTCCAGCCATTCAGACACGACAACTACCGGTGTGTCTTCCTTTCCTTTCTGGGTCAGGGTCGCGGTGGCGGTTCTTCCGGAGCAGTTTATCGTGATGTTTGCCGTCCTCGGCGAAGAAGAAGTGTTCGCCTCGTACGAAACAGAGATAGTCGTGCTCCCGTTTCCTCCATCGGTACTTGGCTTCAGCCAGGCAGCAGATGAACTGACTTTCCAGGCGCCGGTTGCTGAAACCGTTACAAACTGGCTTCCTTTTGCTGCATCTACAGCTGGGAACTGGAATGTAACGGACAGCACGGCGTCTGGCGTAATGGGTTTGTCCCCGCCTTTGCCGCTACCACCGCCGCAGGCTGCCGCCAGCAGCAGTGTTGCCGCCAGTAGCGTCGCGAGCAGTATGTATCTGGTAGTTTTCACGTTATTCCAGTTCTACAGTTAGTTTCTTCACCCTTACCTGTCCGTTGGCAGCATAGGCAATCCACGGAGTTACGGCTGTGCCCGTCCAGGTAATTGTTGTGCCTGAAGCTGTTGCCGTTCCAGAACCAGGTGCGAGGATAGGCATATCCGAAGTGTTGGCAGCTGCGGTAGTTTCCAGAATCACTTTCTTGATCTTCTTGCTCTGGTCCAGAGGAGTAATCACAAGTACCGAGTACTTGTAAACCCTTATATGGTCTTGACTGGCAGTTACAGGTGTAGAACTGCTGGTGTGCTTGTAGTAAGCTACCTTTATGCTGGTTGTGTCTGTTGCGTAGAAGCCGGCTCCGTATGTGCCGTCGGTTTCGGCATACCAGGTCTGGAAATTGGAACCTACGTTCCATACGATTTCATCGCCTGTAGGGTCGTCGTCTCCACCTGGATCAGGATCATCTCCGTCAACTCTTTCGTACAATTCAGGCATCAGGGCTCCGTCCTGGGCTGAGTCGTAAACTCCCCAGGAAGAGTGGGTTGTGCTGTACTGCATATACTTGTTGTTGGAGGTGTTGACAATACCCATACCCAGGTTCCACTCGCTTACATTCCAGTACTGGCCAGATGACGGATTTGCATCCACATTAGGACTGGTGTATGTTCCGGACATGTAGAGATATCTTCCGTCTTTCTGCTTGATCTTGTAAACAGGAGCGGTTGATCCTGCAACAGATGCCTCCTCAAATACAAACTCGTTGGCGTCTGTGGTTAAAGTGATTTCGTCATTGACGGCATTCACGACAACCTTAGGCAGATAGCCGAAGGTCTTGTTTGCCGGAACCGGACCGGCTGCAACCTTTCCGTCGGTGGTGACGATCAGATAAGCCTTGCCGCTGGTTATCCTTTGAACCTTCTTGTACTTGTATTCCTCTCCAGGAACCGGAGGAGTGTCATCGTCGAGGATAACACCCTGGTTGAAGTCAATGCTTGTTCCGGCCTCTTCGGAAACTACAACCTTGAAGTCATCCAGACGGTATGCGCTTGCAACGTCTGCCTGGATGCGGAAGAACAGTTCACTTGTTCCCTGAGGTATCGTGATGACTGTAGAAGCCTCGTCCCATCTTCCGCTCTTCAGGCCGTTAGGGAAGTTGTAGGTGAGTTCCACCCACTTGATGGTATCCTTTCCGACATAAACGTGGAATTCCTGAGGGTTGAAGTTGGAGTCTCCCTGGTTGAGGTATTTCTCGCTGCCGAAGGTAATCTTGTAGTTTGCGTACTCAGCCTTGGTCTGGATGCCCTTGATTTTGAACATTCCTTCGTTTCCGAAGAACAGGTTGTTCACGCCGGAGCCTGAATAGTCTGAGTATGTGCCGTCTGAAGCGCTGTTGGCCCTTACGGTTATACCCTTGTTGAAATATGTGACGTTGGCTGAACCCTCACCCTCGTGGTTGATCCAGCAGTCGCTCTGGTCTGTGAATGGCCAGCTGTTGCCGCTTCCGTAGGTCTGGGTTGCCTTTTCCTTGTCGAAGTTGTTATAGTAGATAACAGTTCCAACGCTAGGATCCCTGTCCGGATTGACTCCTTCCTCAAAGTTGAGAGGAGTGCCGGCGGTTGTGGATACGCTAAGGTTGACGTCATCCAGACGGTATGCGCTTGCAACGTCCACCTTGTAGTAAACGCAAAGGCTTGCTGTGCCGTCAGGAACGGTGAACACGGTATTGGCCTTGTCCCATCTTCCGTCCTTATAGCCGTTAGGGAAGGCATATTCAACTTCTACCATATGGTCAGGATCCGAGCCGATCCATACGTGGAATTCAGAAGGGGCAAATACGGAAGAACCCTGGTTGAGATACTTCTCGGAACCGAAGCTCAGCTCGTAATTTACACCCTTTCCTGTAATGTCTATGTTCGCGATCTTGAAGGCTCCCTTTGAACCGAAGAAGAGATTGTTGGTTCCGGATCCCTCGTAATCGGAATAGTTGCCGTTGGAATTGGAGTTGTTCCTGATACTGATTCCGGAGGCTGTGTACTCCACGTTTTCGATTCCGCTTCCGGTCTCGTTCTTCCAGCAGTCGCTCTGGTCTGTGTAAGGCCAGCTTGTTCCGGTTCCGTAGGTCTGGGTGGCAGCTTCCTTGTCAAAGTTGTTCTTGTAGATGACCAGGTCTTCAGGATCTCCCCACTCTCCTTTCTGCTTGACGGTAACGGTCTTGTAATCATAATCCATGGAAACCTTTACAGGAATGCTCCTGTCAAATGAGTCATTGTTGAGGACAGTGACGGTTATTACCTGAGGCGTTTCAGTGGCAGTACCGACGGTAGGCTCAATGTGCAGCCATTCAGCGTCGTATTCGATGTGCCAGAACCTGTTGCAGGTAATGGTGAAAGTCTGGGAAGACGCCCCGGCTTCAAAAGACAGGACAGCATCAGAAGAAATGCCGTCAAGGTCGATGTACGGCATGTCCTGATGGTCTTCCTGAGCACAGCCGGCAAACATGAAGGCACCGGCCATGATCGTCAGAATTAATGCTTTTAGTCTCATAAGTGTGTGTGTTATATTTTATTATCTATTTGTTCCGGTAATTTCAGCATCAGGGCTTGAGGATGTCTTTCAGTTTCTGCATCCCGACAGTGGCCTTTTCCTTGATATGGGTGAATCTTGCGGAAGATGCCACGTCTTTAGGGTCTACAAGGTAAATGTCGGCCCCTGCCTTGGCATAGTGTACAAGTCCCGCTGCAGGATATACTACAAGAGATGTTCCTATAATAATAAGTATGTCTGCTTTCTGGACTGCGGCAGCCGCCTTTTCGAGTTCCGGAACGGCTTCCCCGAACCAGACTATGTGCGGTCTGAGCTGATCTCCTTCCGGAGTCTTGTCGCCCAGTTTAATATCGTTGTAGCCAATGGATGTGGCTGTATAGTAGTCTGCATACTCTCCCCTGGCCTTGGTCAGTTCCCCGTGAAGGTGTATGATGCGGGATGACCCGGCCCTCTCATGGAGATCGTCTATGTTCTGGGTTACAACGGTAACTTCAAAATCCTTTTCCAGCTCCGCGACAATCTTGTGAGCCAGGTTAGGCTCTCTGGTCTGAAGGTCTGTGCGCCTCTCGTTGTAGAATTTAAGCATAAGAGCCTTGCGGCCGTAGGCGTACCAGCTGTCGTACGTGGCAACTTCCTCTACGGGATAATTCTCCCACAGCCCGTCGCTGTCCCTGAAAGTCTTGATACCGCTTTCAGCACTTATTCCCGCTCCGCTCAGAACAACTATCTTTTTCATAAACTCGGTTTATTGGTCGTTGAAGAAATAATTCCTGAACCACAGCTTTAGCAGGGAGTCGTTGAACTCGATGGTGTTCTTGGAAACGAAGGTCACGACTTCCTTCTTCGTGAGGGCCTCTTTCAGCCTGTTGACGTTGGCAGACGAGTTGAGGCCGTACTTTTCCAGCACCTCGGTCTTGGAAAAACGCCTTTCCCCGTCGAGGATGGCTCTGATAAGCTGCAGCTGGTGTGTGCTTAGCCCATATATGGTGTTGTGGAGTTCATAGTCGTACATGTTCAGAAGATGCTTTACACTCCTCTGGATAACGTCCTGGTCCAGAACCTTGTCTGTGAGCAGGTAGCATATTTCGGCCAGGTGCTGGGCATACCAAGGGTCTCCCTCCAGGGTGTCATAGATGAGCAACGCGTCTTTCATAGATGCCTGCTTGCCGCCCTGGTCAAAGCACTTTATTATGAACTCGGCAAATACTTTCCTGTTTATCGGCTTTACCGGAATCTCTGTGACGATGTTGCGGAAGAAATGCATTTCTTCAAATATGGAGAACATCGCGTTCCTCTTGTCTCCGGTAATTATCAGCGATACGTCCTTTGACTCGGCGAATGCACTCTCGAGCATTCCCAGAACCTTCATTGGCTTGTCGAACAGCAATATGTCCTGAAACTGCTGGAAATACAGCACGAGATGCTTCTTCTTGACGTGGGCCAGGGACTGGGGGAATCTCAGAAGTGCCTTGACCTGCTTGTCGGTCAGGGGCTGTTTGGAGGAAGGCTCGATCACAATGCCCTTGAGGCAGGTCGAGAATGTCTTCTGCTCTTCTCCACTCTGGAGCAGAACTTTGGCAACCTCCCTGGCTATTTTTCTGAGAAGCTTGTCCAGATGGCGGATGTTGAATAGGTCGAGCATGCATACCGCAATCCCTTCTGCCTCCAGGTCCATTCCCTTTAGGGCATTGTGGACTATAGACCTCTTCCCGATTTTAGGAGGGCCGTACAAAAGGGCGTTCTTGTGAGCCGAAATGAGCTTCTGGAGCTTGGCGACCTCTTTTTCTCGGCCGACAAACCTCATGCCGGTTACAATTCCGTTGTACTCAAATGGCGACAGGTAGTTCATGTCAAAATATTAACGCATAAGCGCACAAATTTAATCAAAAATTTTGTTTTTTCCTTCCAAATACACTACTTTTGCATCCCCAAATGAAAGAAGGCAGTGGAGCTCGTTATAAGAGCCTGCAAGTCAGGCCGCTTGCTGTCAAAACCAAAATGTGTTTTTATTTATGTACGCAATTGTAGACATTGCTGGTCAGCAGTTTAAAGTAGAGGCAGGCAAGAAAATCTACGTTCATCGTCTTGCAGACGAGGTAGGTTCTACCGTTACTTTTGACAAAGTTCTGCTGACAGACAACGACGGAGCGGTTACAGTCGGAACTCCGTATGTAGAGGGTGCAGCCGTAAAGGCAAAGGTACTTGAGCACCTGAAAGGTAACAAGGTTATCGTTTTCAAGAAGATCGCCCACAAAGGCTTCGACAAGAAGAACGGTCACCGTCAGTATCTTACCAGACTGGAAATTGAATCAATAGCTTAAAGTAAAAAGTTATGGCACACAAAAAAGGTGTAGGTAGTTCCAAGAACGGCCGTGAATCACAGAGCAAAAGACTTGGCCTGAAGATATTCGGAGGCCAGGAGTGCAAAGCCGGTAACATTCTGGTTCGCCAGAGAGGTACAGTTCACTATCCGGGCAAGAACGTGGGAATGGGTAAAGACCATACTCTTTTTGCTTTGACAGACGGAATTGTCACCTTCAAAGTGAAGGCTGAAGGCAAGTCCTATGTATCGGTACTTCCTAAGGAAGAGGCAAAGAGCTAATCCCGGGTTTACCGAATAGTTTGAATCTGAGAGGCGTCCTTTGCTTGCCACAGGGCGCCTTTTATTTTGAAATCACAGTATAACATCATATTTGACATGCTTGAACTGAAAATATTGCGCGAAAAGCCTGAATTTGTTATCGAGAGGCTTGCAGTAAAGAATTTCGACGCCAGGGAGATCGTCTCCAGAATCCTGGAAATCGACGCCCAGAGGCGCAGCATCCAGACCCAGCTTGACGCTAACCTTTCTCAGCAGAACAAGGCCGCCAAGAGTATCGGAATGCTGATGAAGGAAGGAAAGAAAGAGGAGGCCGAGGCTGCCAAGAAAGAGGTCGCCAGTCTCAAGAACTCTTCAGCCGAACTTCAGCAGAAGCTGGACAGCCTTCAGAAAGAACAGCTGGATAACCTGGTTCTTCTCCCTAACCTGCCTTGCAGCATCGTTCCACAGGGAAAGACCGCCGAGGACAACGTAGTAGTGAAAGAGGGCGGGCACAAGGCCGTTCTTCCGGCTAACGCAAAGCCTCACTGGGAACTGGCAAAGGATTTGGGCATAATCGACTTTGACCTTGGAGTAAAGCTTACCGGTGCAGGATTCCCTGTATATATAGGCAAGGGTGCCAAGATACAGAGGGCACTGATTTCCTATTTCCTGGCCCGCAACACCAAGGCCGGATACCTTGAAGTCCAGCCGCCGCTGGTGGTAAACGAGGATTCCGCCTTTGCAACCGGCCAGCTTCCTGACAAGGGAGAGCAGATGTACTATGTAGGGCTGGACAAGTTCTACATGATTCCTACCGCTGAGGTTCCTGTTACCAATATTTACAGAGACTGCATAGTTCCCAAGAAGAACTTCCCGATAAAGATGACCGCCTATACCCAGTGCTTCAGGCGCGAGGCCGGGTCTTACGGCAAGGACGTAAGGGGCCTTAACCGCCTTCACCAGTTCGACAAGGTGGAAATCGTCCAGCTCGCTCTTCCGGAAGAGTCCTACAAGGCTCTGGACGGAATGGTGGCTCACGTGGAGAGTCTGGTTCAGGAGCTCGGTCTTCCTTACAGGATTCTCCGCCTTTGCGGTGGAGACATGAGCTTTACCTCTGCGATTACCTACGACTTTGAGGTTTACAGCCAGGCCCAGGGCCGCTGGCTGGAAGTAAGCTCCGTTTCCAACTTCGAGACCTACCAGGCTAACAGGCTCAAGCTCAGATATAAGGATGATGACGGCAAGATGAAGCTCGCCCACACTCTGAACGGCAGCTCGCTTGCTCTTCCGAGAATCCTGGCATCCATTTTGGAGGACAACCAGATGGAAGACGGCCGAATCAGAGTGCCTGAATGCCTGAGGGAGTTCACCGGATTTGACTACATAGACTGATTTCCTGCCGTCGGATAAGATAATTTGCACTATCTTTGGCCAGATGACAGAACACAAGACAATATTAGGAATAGACCCCGGAACCAGAATTCTTGGTTTTGGGGTTGTTTCCATAATTGGCAAGAAGCCTAAGCTCAAGGAACTGGGGGTAATCAACCTCAAGAAAGAAGAGAGCCATTTTCTTGTTCTTCAGAGAATTTTGCTGGAGGTGTCCAAGCTTGTGCGCAAGTATAAGCCGGACGTGATGGCCATTGAGGCTCCTTTCTACGGAAAGAATCCCCAGACGATGCTCAAGCTCGGAAGGGCCCAGGGAGCGGCTATTGCCGCAGGCCTGCTGAAAGACATACCTATATATGAGTATGCCCCAACCAGCGTAAAGCTGGCAGTCACGGGCAAGGGTTCCGCCTCCAAGGAGCAGGTTTCGGCGATGGTGCAGAGTATCCTCAGCTTCAACTGCGATGTCAAGTATCTCGATGCCACAGATGCAGTCGCCATTGCCTTGTGCCACCATTACACCCAGGGGAGCATTGCAGGGAAGAGTGCCAGTGTGGATGTTCTGCTGAGCCTTTCTCCCGCATCGGTGAGAAAGGGTTCTGCAACCAGCATGAGAGTAGGAAAAGGCGGGCTTGAAAACATAAAAAGTTCCGGCCACAAGGCCAGCTGGAACGATTATGTGAAGTCTAATCCGTCCAGGACCATACATAGCATAAAAAGCACTAAAAAATAGATGCCGGAATTTTACTTTGAGGATGTCAGAGCGTCTAAAAAAGCGTAATTTGATTTTATGAAGAAGATATATACAATCCTTACTTTGGTCATAATAGCCCTTCTGATGGGCCTGACTGAAGGTTATTCCCAGAACACGTTGAAAGTGATGGTTCTGGACAGCGCTTCCAAGGCGCCAGTCGAGTTTGCAACGATGTCAATCAAGTATATCGGCGAGGCCCAGGCCAAGCGTTACGCCTTGACCGACTCTACCGGTGTCGCGATAATAAAGCCGGTTCCTGTGGGAAGGGCCAACGTGCTCATCGAGTGCGTGGGCTACAGGCAGCATACCCAGGTTTTTGATGTCCACAAGGGCGCGAATGATATAGGAGTCGTTTACCTGAACGGCCAGAACACCCTTAAGGGTATTGTGGTTACCGCAGCCGGAAACCAGATTGTGGTCAAGAAGGATACCATAGAATACAATGCATCTTCTTTCAAGACCAACGAGACCGATATGCTGGAGGAGCTGCTGAAGAAGCTTCCTGGCGTGGAGATTGACGAGAACGGCAAGATCACCCAGAACGGCAAGGAGATCACCAAGATAATGATAGACGGCAAGGTGTTCTTTATGGATGACCCTCAGCTGGCATCCAAGAACCTTCCTGCGAAGATCATAGATAAGGTGAGGGTAGTGGAGCGCAAATCTGACGAGGCCCGTTTCACTGGCATCGACGACGGAGAAGAGGAAACCGTTCTCGACCTCAGCCTCAAGAGAGGTATGGCAGACGGATGGATCGGAAACGTTGGCGGCGGCTACGGAACCAAGAAGAGATATGAAGGTTCGTTTATGGTTGGAAGGTTCACTCCAAAGCTCCAGGTCAGCTTCATCGGCAACGCCAACAACACCAACAACCGCGGCTTCAACGATATGGCAGGCTCCATGATGAGCGTGATGATGTCCGGTGGCGGAATGGGAATGGGAGGTGGAATGGGCCGTGGCGGCGGATTCGGATGGACCGGAAACGGAATCACAGCCTCCAAGATGCTGGGAAGCAACGTCAACTACCAGTCTACCGACAAGAAACTCAAAGTTAACGCCAGCTACCTGTATTCCACTTCAGACAAGGATGTTGTAGAGACCAAGGACCGTACAACCATTCTGTCCGAGACTCTCAACCAGAACAACTGGTCTGACGGAAAGCAGAACACGGTGGCTCACGGCCACAGGTTCGACAGCGAAGTCGAGTACAACCCGTCAGACGCCACTTCTTTCGTTTTCCGTCCTTATCTGAGAATAGGAAACGGAGACTTTGACCAGAGGAACCGTTTCTACACCCTCAGGGGCGCAGACTCCACCAACCGTGGTTTCAATTCATCCTTCGGAGACAACAACTCCCTGCAGGTAGGCGGAAGACTGATGTGGAGGCAGAGACTGTGGAAACCGGGCAGAACGCTGACTTTCAGAGTTAACTATGCGTTCTCCAACAACTCTTCCGACGGATACAACATCTCCGAGACCAATTACTTTACCGGTGGCGAGATTTCCAGGATAGACGGAATCAACCAGAACTATCACCAGAACCAGAGGTCAAACCAGTTCGGTCTTGCAGCCACCTATACAGAGCCACTGGGAAAGAACTACTTCATCCAGGGTTCTTACCGCTACAGCCTCAACCACTCCAACGCTGTTAAGGAGACCAATGACTACGATCCTGTAACCGACACATATTCCATCCACAACGACGAGTATTCCAGCCGCTATTCAAGCAACTTCCAGACTCAGAGAGCGGAAATCGCCTTGAGGAAGCAGGAGGAGAAGTACAACTTCATGTTCGGTTTCAGCGCGTCTCCGGCAAAGACTACTACCATTGGCCGAGGCAGGGACACTTCCTATTCTGTAACCAACTTTGCCCCAAGCGCAAGGTTCGACTACAGGATTTCCCAGGACAGGTTCCTCAGGCTCTACTACTGGGGAAGAACCAACCAGCCGAGTCTGAACCAGTTGCTTCCTATTCCTGATAACTCCAACCCGTTGTACGTTCAGGAAGGAAACGACAAGCTGAACCCTTCATTCTCACACCGTATAGGCGGAGAGTACAGGACCAACAACCGCAAGAACTTCAGCTTCCTTGGATTCAACTTCGAGACCTCTTACACCACAAAGAGCATCATCAACCAGAAGAGATACGACGAAGATGGAGTCCAGCACAGCAAGTATATTAATGCTGACAAGGGAATCTATAATTTCTCCGGCGGAATTTTCTACAACTCCAAGATTGCAAAGAGCGACTTTTCCATCAACGTGTTCTCAAGGTTCAGTTTTGGAAACGGAATCAGCTATGTTGCAACCGCAGGAGACTTTGCCGAGAACGAGACCAAGAACCTGAATGTCATGCTGAATCTCGGCCTGACCTACAGGATTGACAACTTTGAGGCAAGGATTGGCGGCGGAACCAATTTCCGCAATGCCTGGTACAGCGTAAAGAGCCTGGATGACGTGCAGACCTGGTCCAACAGAGTTTCCGCAAGCGTCAACTGGACATTCCTGAAGACCTTCAACATCACAACCGACATTACCCGCAGGTTCTACAACGGTTACTCTTCAGGCTTCGGCCAGAGCCAGACCATCTGGAACGGCGAGGTTTCCAAGACATTCTTCAGAAACGCATTCACCTTCAAGGTTAGGGTTTACGATATACTCAACAAGTCCAGAAACACCTACAGGACAACATCCGAGAACTACTTTGAGGATGTTACCAACAACACTCTCGGCCGTTACGTGATGTTCACGCTCACTTACCGCTTCGGTTCATTTGGCGGAGTGAATATGCGTGATGTAAGGCGCGGTGGCGGTCCTGGCGGATGGGGCCCTCCTCCTGGCGGCGGAAGAAGAAGATAGAATGAAAGCTTCCATCGGGATATTAAGAATCATCCCCCTCATCGTACTAATGCTGTATGGTGGGGGGAATTTTCTATTTAAGGGCGGAATATAGAGATGTACAATTTGATAAAATGGGTTAAACTTGAATAATCTTCAGTTTTTCAGTGAGTTGCCTTCATTGTTGCCTTGATTCTTGAGAAAATCCAAATGTGCAAAAAGTTTAATTTGCTTTAATTCATCTTTAACTTTCCGTCCACATCACATATCCTTTCTTTATCCGTGCTTTATTTTTGAGGCATACTTCTTTAACCAGTAGCAAATATAGCCATTTTAGCGGCTTTTCAAGGCCTTTTCAGGCTTATTTCACCTATCCTCTCTAAGTTTAAATAGGTGCAAACAGGTGCCAAGTAGCAACACTTGCACCTGGGCCTTTTGTTATACTCCACCATCTCAAAAATTGGAGATGGGTGCCCAGATGGGTGCCCAGATGGATGCCCATCTCAGCGTTAAAAATGGGTGCTTTTGCTACCCATTAAGAGCCAAAAATGGGTTGAAAAACGGCATTTTTGACGGATTCGCACCCCATTAAGACCACCTAAACGGCAATATAACAAGCATTATAATAAGGATTTATGAGGATTTCAGGTTGGAAAAGTGCGGAGAATGGTTTATTTTTGTCCAAAACAGTGATTTTATGAAGACAAAAGAAACAACTCCGGGCTTCATCATTTCTGATGAATGGAAGCAGAAACTCATAGACAATCCTCAAATGCTAGACCTTTACCTTACAAATGCAGAGAAAATGAGGGATGATGTGATTGACAGGACTGCAAAGCTAACGGAGAGAGGATATAAGTTTATAGAGTTTATGCTGCTCATTGCTACTATTTTATCTGCTATCGGCATCAATACTGCTTCAGGGTTAGCAAAGATTGTGTTGGCGGCAATTCTTGTATGCTTTCTGATAGTGTGCGTACTATCTTTCTTCCTTTTAAGATCCAACAAGATTTTCTATAAAGGCTATGCTCCGGAAGATGCCCTTAGGAAAGATATATTCGATTGGATTCAAGGCGAATATCCCGATTCCAAGCAAAGCTATAAGCTGTTTGAGCTGGAGAACTGCAATAGAGACATAAGGTATGAAGCATCTCTCAATGAGCGAATAGCAAACAGGCTTGAGGCTGTAAAAATCAGCCTATTAGTTTTGCTCTCACTAATCTTGATACTTACGGCTATAAGTGCTATCTTTTAACAGCCTTAACTTTTGGTGTTTGGCTTGATAAAGTTCCAATCTTGCCTTTGCTCGGCGGCAAAGTATTAGGCTTCTGAGGTGCCGGCTGTTTGTTATTGTCTGCCATATGTTTAGAATTTTTTGACGGCACAAAGAACCTTGAATATGTGCATTATCATTGTCTTCAAAATCTCCTGAGATTCATAGTCCGGATTAGCCGGAACAAGTGTAAAAGTGGCATTTGAAGAGCCTTTCTTGACTCTTTTAATGGTTCTGAAACCATTGCTGGTAACTATACCGTATATATCATCGAAGTCGATATAATCTTGCCAGGCAGGTACTTCTTTGATAAGAACCATATCTCCATTGCTGATTTCCGGCTCCATTGACTTTCCGGAAACGTTGCACCATAGAGCTCCATCCTTATTATATGGGCTGAAATCTATAAAATACTCAGGTATAGCCGTCTGATTGTTGTAAAACAGGTCAAATCCTCCCTGAAAATCCACATTGAAATAAGGACAACCCAGTTTTTGGTAATTTTTGACAGGCTGAGCATCGGGTTTCTCTGATACCAGCATTTCTCCTCTACCTGTCAGAAGCCAATCCGAATTAATATTTGGGCATAAGGTCAAAATTTTAGCTATTTTATCTCCTCCAAGTTCGCTTTTTCTACCTTCTCCCTTAAAATTCGAGGGGGATAAATCTGTCTTTGCAAAAAATTCCTTCTTCACAAAACCCTCGTTTTCAATATAATCTAATATCCTTTGTTTAATTGGGGCTAAAATTTTGTCCATAACTCTTGTAAATGTCTAAATTTTGACCTTACTTTGTATTCGATTTAGAAAACTAAAGCAAAGTTAAGACTTTTTGATTATGGCAGGCGAAATTCTGACTAAAAGAGGTGAAGTAAAGGCTCTCCGGCACCTGATGGGAGTATCGGAACCTACGGTTATACATGCTTTGCAGGGGAAGACCAAGACAGACTTGGCCGTCAAGATAAGGAAGATGGCCATAAAGAGAGGTGGCGTTGAAATCCAGAACAAGTAATGCAAGTGTATAACAACATATTGTGCATTGGTTATCAGGAGCTGGTGCCAGCTTTAATGACTCAATCTATGTATAGACATAGTTATGAGCGTGGCAAGATCAACCGTGTTCGCAGAGCCAGCTTTGAGTCACCGGCTTTGATTGAGGTGGCTTCTCTTCCGGAGAAGATCCTGAGCAAGCTGCGTGAAAAGTATGGAGATAACTTCGACAAAGCAGCTGAGACGGACAGCCTGGAGGGTTTCTATAAACTTTCTCAGGAAGCCCTGGAGTTCTACAGGAACTGGAAGACTACAGAAGATCTGCGCCTGAGTGACAAACTCATTGAAGAATATACCGTCAATGCGAGTGTACTCATTGCGTTGCGCAAATACTATAATTACCGCTTTACATACATCAAGAGCCGTGGAGGCAGCACAAGTGGACTCTGGAAGAACGTATCTGCCATTGTTAGTTGTTTAAGAAATAAAGTTCAACATTCTCTTCCGGAGAATCCAAGGAGGTTGAAGCAGAAGTTAGAAGAGTTTGAGACGAAAGGTTATGCGGCTCTTGTAAGCGGTAAGATCAGCAACAGCAACAAGGCTCTTCTCACCGAGAGAGCCAAGGAATGGCTTCTGAGCCGCTGGACAGACCAGGTGAACAAGGTTGCGTCTATAGAGCAGCTCTATGACGAATACCTGACCAAGGCCATGACGATGAACGGATGGAAGCTCATCTCCTCTCCGAAGACCATATACAACTTCATATATGATGAGAAGATTGTGGCAGACTGGTGGGCTTACAGATATGGAGAGCTCAAGAGCAAGGAGAAGTTCAGCTACCAGCACAAGACCAAGCTCCCTGGCATGAGAGACAGCCTCTGGTACAGCGACGGAACCAAGCTCAACTACTATTATCAGTATCTGGACAAGGCTGGCAAGCGTCAGGTTGGAACCCTTCAGGTATATGAGGTTATGGACGCTTACTCTGAGGTGCTGCTGGGATTCTGCATCAGCGACAAAGAAGACTTCAAAGCGCAGTACCAGGCATACAAGATGGCCCTCCAGACCTCCGGCTACAAGCCATATCAGATTACATTCGACAACCAGGGCGGCCACAAGAAGCTTGAAAGCAGTGATTTTCTCAACAAACTGGCCCATCTGGCCATTCACACGCAGCCTTACAACGGTAAATCCAAGACCATAGAGAGCGCTTTCAACCGCTTCCAGAGCCAGTATCTGAAGAAAGACTGGTACTTCACGGGGCAGAACATCACAGCCAGGAAAGCGGAAAGCAAGGCCAATATGGAATATATACTGGCCAACAAGGAAAATCTTCCGACCAAAGACGAAATAATCAAGAGATATACAGAACGCAGGACCGAGTGGAACAACGCCATGACCTCTACCGGAAAGACCAGGATGGAAAACTACCTTTCCAGTTCCAACCCTCAGACAGTCAAGCTGAGCATAATGGATATGGTAGAGCTGTTTGCCGTCACCAGACCAAGAGAGGTAAGCTGCACGGCTGCTGGAATCAGCTTCAGGGAGCAGAACATCCGCTATGACTATATGGTTGTTGACGGGGAAGGGATGCCGGATCTGGACTGGTTGGAGGAAAATATAGGCAAGAGCTTCGTTGTGAAGTTTGATCCGGACGATATGGAGCAGGTGTTCCTGTATGACCACGCCAGTGACGGATCTCTCCGTCTGGCCGCTATAGCCAAGACCAAGACCGTGATCCACCGAGGCAAGCAGGAGCAGGATGAGTGGGAGGCTGCGTTCATCAAGAAGGTTGAGCTTGCCAACAAGGCCAAGAGGATTGAGAGGAAGGAGAGGATGGAGGCTCTGCAGAAAGAGTTCGGCACCTCCAACGAAGATTATGGTATGGTCTCCCCTGCACTTGCAGGCATTGAAAGCAACAGGACGGCCAAGAAAAAAGGTGCTGCCAAGGCCAAGGAGCTTGTGCCTGTCAGCATCGGCGCAGTCTCCAAGGCAGAAAGCAATGCCGTGGAGGATGAAGACTTTGACCCTCTGGAGGTGATAGCCAAGATGTAAACAAATGACTCATTATAAATCCGACTTATTATGAACCAGACAGAAAAGCAGAACGTGGTAGGAGCTCTCTCGGAGTTCTGTGCCAAGATGGGCAGCCAGAACAAGGCTGCCGTAGCCCTGGGGGTGTCTCCTGCCCTCGTAAGCAGGATGCTCAAAGGGGACTGGAACCTTATCAAGGATGAGATGTGGAGGAAAGTGGCCTCCGGATGCGGTTACTCTTCCGCCACCTGGAACATCGTTGAGACCAGGGATCTTCAGACGCTGCATTACCTCTATGAAGATGCCCAGAACAACGGAACGGCCATGGCCATCACAGGCAAGGCCGGAACCGGCAAGACTCTGGCCGGAAAACAGTATTGCAGGGGCAATAAAACAGCGTTTATCCTCTGCTGCAACGAATACTGGAACAAGAAGATGTTCCTGCAGGAGCTGCTGGCTGTCATGGGAAGTGACTGGAGCGGTTATACGACAGCAGACATGATGTATGCCATCGTAAAGAAGATCAAGAGCATTGACCATCCTCTGCTTATCCTGGATGAAGCTGACAAGCTGAACGACAACCTGCTCTACTTCTTCATCACGATTTACAACTCACTTGAAGATCACCTGGGTACTCTGCGCTGCGGCCTCATCCTTCAGGCCACCTCGTTCCTGGAGAAGAGGATCAACCGAGGCGTGAAGCTCAACAAGAAAGGTTACAACGAGATCTACAGCCGTATCTGCCGGAGGTTCATCCCTCTGAATGGGGTCTCCAACAGAGACATCACTATGGTATGCCAGGCCAACGGACTGGAAGACACGGATGATATCAGGGATGTGATAGAAGACAGCGAAGGAGACCTCAGAAGGGTTCGTCGAAGAATCCATTCCCTGAAGATAAAGCATGAGCAGCAGCTGAAGGAGGCGGTATGAACAAGGCTTTGAGCATATACCAGGTGCTTTCTTCCAGAAACGACACCCTTTCCTTTGACGGCATCTGGAAAGATGCCATAGGAAATCCGGCAGCTTGCGGCAGCTGGATCATTTGGGGTCAGAGTTTCAACGGCAAGACAGCCTTTGCCATGCAGCTGGCCAAGTACCTGTGCCGGTTCGGCAAGGTGCTTTACAACAGCATGGAGGAAGGCATAGGACGCAGTATCCAGGTTGCCATCGAGAGGACAGACATGTCTTCTGTGGCAAGGAGGTTCAACCTTCTGGACTGCGAGAACATAGAAGACCTTGTCCAGAGGCTCTCCGCCAAGAAGCACCCCAAGATTGTGATCATGGACAGCATCCAGTACAGCGGAATCAACTATGCTCAATACAAAGAAATCAAGCGGAAGTTCAACGATATCCTCTGGATCTGGATCAGCCAGGCGGAAGGCAGGCTTCCTGAAGGCCGTCTAGCCAACCGTGTCAGGTATGACGCTATGGTCAAGATCCGAGTGGAAGGCTACAGGGCATACGTCAACAGCCGTTTCAAGGCTGATTATCAAGGACAGAACTACATCACAGTCTGGGATGAGGGTGCCAGAAGGTATTGGGGTGAAAATGAACAATAGTATGGAAAAGAGCAGAACAATCAGGAAAAGAAGCGGCAAATCAGCCTTCGGAGCGTTCTACCGGTACCTCCAGGGGCTTGAGAACTACAGCAAGGATTATGCTGACGACCTCAAGTGCAGCATTATCTCCGAGTTCAGCGGTGGAAGGACCACTTCTCTGAAGACCATCTACGAAGATTATCCTCAGGAATACTTCCGGATGATGGAGTGGCTCAAGGGCCAGCAGACGAGAGCGGCCTACACCAACGAGGGAGAGACCTGGAGAAGACGTGTCATAGCCGCCATCTGCAGCTACCTGGACGCAACAGGAAGACGTTTTGACTCCAAGGGCAAGAAAATCTCCTATGCCATCACCATGGCGTGCAGGAGTGCCAACTGCAAGAGCTTCAACAAGATTTCCGTAACGGCTTTGCGCAGGGTGTACAACACTTTCGGCTTCCTGAAGAAAGACGAGGCAGCCCTGGACAGCAAGGGCTATATGGACGCAACTGCAAAGGAATGGAACCAGGCTGTTCAAAGGGCCTTAGAATCCAACAACATAAAAACTGAATCAATCAACAATTAAAAAACTGATACAATGGCAAGCATTATCGTTATCACCGACACCAGCAAGCTATCTCCTGCTGCTCAGATCGGGATCAAGGAAATTGAAGTAAGGTCTTTCAAGGCCATCCTCAAGCGCAGAGAGCTCATCATCGAGAAGCGCAACAAGGAGAGCGCAGAACTGTCTCAGGCAACCCAGAAACTCATTGAATCCACCAACCAGATCCGCAGAGAACTGATGGTTGCGGAGGCTGAACTTAGACAACTCAAGAACGGAATCACAAAGAACTAGGAATATGGAAAATCAGACGAAATCTGTTGTAATGACAGCAGAAGAGCAGGCCGAATTTGCAGCTTTCAAGGCCGAAAAAGAGAAGAAAGCTGCGGAACAGAAAGCCCAGGAGCAGCGTCAGACCTACCGCCAGATGGTGGATGATGAGATTGCTGCGGCCATTCCGGAACTCAAGGGGCTCAGCGACGACATCAAGGTGGCCAAGGACTCCGTGCTGGAGAACTTCAAGGCCATCCTGGCAATCAAAGGCGAGATGTTCAACCAGCGCCACGGCAAGGACATGAACTTCTACTCCCACACGTTCACCAACTCCGAGGGAACCAAGAAGATCACCATCGGCCAGTATATGAACGACAATTACCTGGACACCGCAGAGAACGGAATCCAGATGATTACGGAGTATATCCAGTCTCTGGCCACTGATGCCAAGAGCCAGGCTTTGGTGGGTATGGTAATGAAGCTTCTGGCAAAGGATGCCAAGGGTACACTCAAGGCGCAGCGCATCATCCAGCTCCGCAAAATCGCCGATGAGACCGGAGACGAGAAGTTCATCCAGGGAGTGAAGATCATCGAGGAGGCTTACTGTCCGATACCGTCCAAGACCTTTGTCAGAGCCTGGGAGAAGGACGAAAAGACCAACGCCTGGAAGCCGATACCTCTTGGAATGACAGAGTCATGACATCCTATCCGGTGACGCTTGTCCTGAGGAGGACTATGAGTCGGGGGAAGTTCGGGGAGCTTATATGTGAATCCCCGTCCGGAGAGAAAGATCTGGACATTCACTACCTCCACAACATCTTCCCCTCACTCTTTGGGGGCGTTGATGAGAAGACCAGAGAATTTGAGATAACCTTTAATGTAAAAGAACTGAAGCACAAATAAGAAACCGGCCTCATCCCGAAGGAATCAGCCGGATAAATCAAGAAGCAAGGCAAATATATGAATTTTCGGGATAAAAATGGCAAAGAAAAGACGGGGATTGAGCTACAAGAAGAAGGTGGCAGACATCAACAGGATATATGATGCCCACGCCAAGGACGGTCTCTCCAACAGGGAGATATGGCGCAGATACATCTATCCTGTCTATGCCATCAGCGAAAGAACCCTTTACAACATCCTGGGAGCTTCCATGGAGCCTCAGAACATTATCCCGGATGACCAGCTGACCTTATTTGACTTTACTGAACAAAAGAACTGATGGACGAACGCAACATAATAAAGAAGATACTCGCAGACATCAGGGTGGAAGCAGCCTCGGAGTTTGACAGGAACTTTGAGAGACAGGCTTTCTTCTCTGAAGCCTGGCAGAGACGCAAGAGTCCGTCCAGATCCCAGAGAGGGACACTCATCAGCTCAGGGGCACTAAGGCGCAGCATTACCAGCAAGAGCGACGATACCAGCATTACTTTCTTTACCTCCCTACCATACGCAGCCATCCATAATGAGGGCGGAGAAATCAAAGTGACCGCCCGGATGAAAGCCTTCTTCTGGCACAAATACTACGAGGCAACAGGAGGGTTCAAGAGGAAGAAAGACGGATCGCTGAGCAAAAGCAAAGCCCAGGTGCAGCTCTCCACGGAAGCCGAGTTCTGGAAGCACCTCGCCCTGATGAAGGAGGGAAAGACAATCCGGATTCCAAGGAGACGTTTCCTGGGAACTTCTCCGGAACTGGAGCAGATGGTAAAGCGCATCATAGAACACAATCTGGAACTCTATTCCAGGACAATCATAGACAACCTAAAAAAGAACATTTAAACACTGTTAAAGCACTTGAACAATGAACAAATCAGACAAAACGGCATTGCTTCTATTTGTACTTCTACTTGGAGTAGCTTTGGGAGTGGTAATCTACGGCCTTGAAAGAGTTATGAAATACAAGTCCAGAAACAAGCAGGCAGTACCGGCAGAACAGACCGATACAGTGCAGCCAATCATCCTATATGAGGATATCTGGGATAAGGCTATGCCATTAAAAGAGGAGGATCTATGATGTTAGCAGCCTTCATATTCGCCACAATTCTCTGCATTGCCTTCGCTTTTGTGTACCACTTTGCCTATATCAAGGGATACAAAGAGGGTTATGAAGACGGTTATCACGATGGATACCATGAAGGATATGAGGATGCTCTAAATGATTTAGAAAAGACAATCAAACAAAAAAACTGACAACGATAATGACAATTCAGGAGTATAAAGACAAGTTTCAAGAGCTTGCCGAGCAATTGGAGAAAGAACATGGTGGATACAAGAGCATATCCATTGGCAAAGAGTCTATACCTGTAGGAGGGTTTGAAAGTACATATACGAAAGTTACAATACAGTTTTAGTCATGAGAAAAGAACTATACCAAGACCTGATCGCAGCCCTCAAGCTCATCAAAGATGAGAACGATCAGCCGAAAATCAAGCACATTGACCTCTGGAATCAGAATGTGGCCTTTATCTCTGAGGATGAATCCTGGCCAATGCCGGCAGTGTTCATCGAGTTTGGGCAGATAGACTGGAAACCACTCAACGGACCTCAGAAGTCCTGGACAGGCACCGGCACTGTCATGCTGCACATTGTCACAGAGTGGCAAGGCTCTGCCGCTGATGGCAGCTCTGAGATGGACGGCAACCTGGAATGCTGGAGCCTAGCAGAAGAGATCCAGCAGAAGGTTGAAGGTGGTTGTGGAAACTCCTACCGGAATATTTCCCTGCAGCAGACCCTCACCAACCATAACCACGAAGACATCGTAGAAAACATTGAAATCTACAAGGTAAACCTTCAGAGAACATTATAAGCCATGGAAACGGGCGATATCAAGCTTCTTTACATTGACTTGTTTTGTGGGGCAGGTGGCACTACTACAGGCGTTGAGCGTGCCCGTGTGATGGGGACCAAGGTCGCAAAGGTCATTGCCTGCGTCAATCACGATCCGCACGCAATTGAATCGCACTTGGCAAACCATCCTGGAGTCGTCCACTTCACAGAGGACATCCGGACGCTGGAACTGTCGGGGCTGGTGGAAATCGCTGCAAAGCAGAGACAAGAGAACCCAGGTGCCATGCTTGTACTCTGGGCCAGTCTGGAGTGCACCAATTTCAGCAAGGCAAAGGGCGGCATGCCCAGAGACGCTGACAGCCGGACGCTGGCAGAGCATCTTTTCCGGTATATTGAGGCTTTGAAGCCGGATTACATTCAGATTGAGAATGTGAGGGAGTTTATGTCTTGGGGAGAGCTGGACACAAACGGCAAGCCTGTGAGCAAGGATAAGGGCAGACTCTATCTCCGATGGGTTAACAAAGTAAGGCGGTACGGGTTCAACTTTGACTGGCGCATTCTCAATGCTGCAGATTACGGTGCATACACCTCACGGGAACGGTACTATGGCCTTTTCGCCAAGAAAGGGATGAAGATAGCCTTTCCAGAACCGACTCACCAGCGCAACCCTCTGCCAAGCCTATTCGGCACCTTGAAGCCATGGAAACCTGTAAGGGAGGTACTTGACCTTGACGATATAGGAAAATCCATCTTCCGTCAAAAGAAGCTGGCAGAAAAGACACTTGAACGCATTTATGCCGGACTGATAAAGTTTGTGGCCGGAGGCAAAGATTCTTTCCTGGTAAAGTACAATTCAATGAATCAGCGAGGCAAGTATGTCCCACCGTCTCTAGATGAGCCGTGCCCTGTTGTAGCTACGCAGAACAGGCTTGCACTTGCAAGGGTTCAGTGGCTGTCAAAGCAGTATTCCGGTTCCCCAAACGATAAGAACATTTCCATTGATGGCCCAGCCAGCACCATTACTTGCATAGACCATCACGCCTTCATTACCACTTACTATGGAAACGGACAGGCCGTGTCTTTGGAAGATCCAGCACCGACCATCCCCACTAGGGACAAAATTGCTCTCAATACGATTCAGTTTCTGGATCAGCAGTATGGTGCAGGAAAGCCCTCGTCCATTGAAAGGCCAGCTGGGACCGTCACAACCACACCGAAACTCAACCTGGTTTCTGTCCAAAGAGACAATTTCCTATTGAATCCTCAGTTTGGTTCAGAGGGTTCCTCCATTGACCGACCTTGTTTTACGCTCATTGCGAGGATGGACAAAAAGCCTCCATATATTGTGACGGCAGAGTACGGGGCATCCATAGCGGTGTACGAGGATGACAGTCCAATGGAAGTCCAGATTAAGGAGTTCATGGCTATGTATGGAATTTGTGACATCTACATGCGGATGCTTAACGAGAAGGAATTGCTGAGAATCCAGGGATTCGGTGACAACTACAAGCTGGTGGGCACAACTGCAGAGAGAAAGAAGTACATAGGCAATGCCGTAGAGACACACCAGGCAGCAGCTCTCTGCCAAAGCCTGGCAATGGCAATGTAAGATAATTTAAACATAAGGACAGCAAGTAGTATTAAATAGTGATGTCAATGCCGCCGCCAGCCTCAAATCCGAAGCTGGCGGTCTCTTTTTATTGCCATTCGGATATCAGAATAAAAACTCTTCTAGCTGTCAGATTTCAGAATACTTGCATTATTTTTGCAAGGAAATTGTTAAAATCAAGAGCTCGCAAAATGTAATTATTCTGGACTCTGACATTAATTTGTTTTATTGAAAAGAAAATTATTTATATATTTGCACCACTTTAAAGATGCTTAGATAACAAATAACGATTATTCATTATGGGATATTTTGCAAATAGACTGAAAAAGCGTCTTGAAAAAATGACCGACGAGCAACTGGAGAAGAAATTTCTTGAGATGGAAGAGTCTTCGAATATTGGCCCTACACTTGATGAATATCTTGTCGGTTACACTTTGTGTTTTCTTAACAAGAATGTTGAATCCAGATACTCATCTGGATTTTTTTGTTTTATTTAAATTATGGAAAAAGCTGTTTTTCAACTTGGAGGTTTCCTCTTTGAGGAGATTTCTCTTAAATTAGGTCATATTAAGAGAGAAGATATTCTCAAACTAAACTTCATTCCGAGCGGAGTGCTGCATACAAAAGAAGGTATATTTGATTTGACCTTTGAGTTCTCTGCTGCAATAGAAAAGAAATCAAATTCAAAACCTGTAGTTTATGTAAAGAGCTCCTCAAGATTTATCTTTAATGGCTCCATTACAAAGGACAAATTACCAGACTATTTCTATGCAAATAGTATTGCGATAGTTTTTCCTTATGTCAGAGCCTTTGTGAGCACTCTTACACTTCAGGCAGGAATGATTCCACCGATTATTCTCCCAACTCTCAATTTATCATCTTTACAGCAAGAATTGGAGTCAAATGTTAAAGTAGAGGACTAGTGAATAGAATTCTTTATCAGACATTAGAAGACAGACATAATATTGACTTTGTCCGAAAGTATGGTCCTTTTAAATGTTCTAGGAGAAGTGCATTTCTTGGGGACGGTTATTATTTTTGGGATACCAATATTAATCATGCACATTCTTGGGGTAAGTCAAGTTATAATGGATCCTATATTATAGGGAAAATAGAAGTGCCATATGACACTTCAAAGGTCTTTGATTTAACTGATCCTTATTACCTCCAGGATCTTAAAGATGCAGAAGAAAGGTTGAGAGAAGCATACAAATTTAAGAAACGAATATGTGTAAGATTTATTATTGATTGGCTTAAAGAAGACCGTATTTTTTTGAAACGTTTTGTCGCAATACGAGCAAGTGATGCTAAGATTCAAATGAATAGCAACAATAAATTGTTTTTCTATGATGGGAGATCAGAATATTTGAATATGAGTCCAAGAGTTCAGATTTGCTATTTCTCAAATGACTCATTTAAATCTCTGCCTTTTACTATAGTTTATCCAGATAAGTATCTTGATTCGACACAGTTTGCTGTATAGTTTTTTCATACAAGGTCGGAGATAATCCGGCCTTTGTGTTTGGGGACGAAGACAATGCCGTCAAGAGCGAAATCAGGGATCGTGTAGTTCTTCGCTTAGGGCTAAACTAAACCGGACAGAAACTGCTGATTTATCCACCAACTCCTTCAATCTGACTTTTGGCAAACTATCTGTTTCATGGATTTTGCAAAATCAAAAGAATTGCATATATTTGTAACGAGTTTCGGCCCGGGTAGCGCGGTATATCCAAGCTTGGGCACTCATTTAAGGGGTGTTCGCATCCCTTATTTTTTTACCCCAGGAGGCCCTCCAGCCACTCAAGGGAATCATCTTTACCCCCATGAGCATAGTCATCCTTCGTTATCAGAATGGCTTTACCGCGATGAACAATGTAGCATCTCTCCATTCTGCCGGTAATAAAGTCATCCTTGCGCCCGTATAGTTTCCGGGCAAGTTTCCTGGTCGGCAGCGGCTTTTCCCCCATGTGTTGGTCCAAATCGAAGATGACAGCCTTACAACCTTGCCCAAGACTGCTGCGGAACCCCGTTGTTATACCTTTATACCCCTCAATGCCCTTACGGTCAGCAACAATCCCGTCAATAGTATATTCCGGGTTCTTGCGTCCATCCTTATAGTGTCTACGAATTTCCATTGAGCTATTAGGGAAAGCCGTAAGGAGTTTTCTGGCTGTCTGAATGTTTTGCTCTAAATCTTTCAAGTCAGCCCTTGAACTTATCAAAAGCCTTTTTCCTAGCTCAATATCAGCATAAAAAGCATTTTCATCGGCACATATTCTAATTAAGCCACATTCTTGGCAAAGCGGATTGTCAGGGTCTCCGGCAAAAAGCTTCAGGTTGGCTTTGGTGCAGCCTTTGCACTTGCTGATGGTGTATGGGTTATAGTCCGGGAAGGTCTTCTGCTGCTTGCCCGGATTGAAGTTGAACATTCCCTTCTTGTCGTTGGCAAGAGCTTTTGCGCCACGTTGCATGGCTTCGTTGTGAGGAGTGGGTTCGTGCATATACCGGAGGACCTGGACTACCGTGCAGCGGCAGTTCCAGCCGTTTGGAGGATAGTAGGAATCCCAGAAGGAGTCTGATGCTGGAAGAGTGACATCATGCAGGGCTGCGTGTTCCGGCCTTACTGCTCCATCATTGGCCGTGCGGTACTGGAGATAGTATTCATCCTCATCCTTGGAGAACTGCTCCCATCTGGCAGCCATATCAGCCGATGCGGAAACAAAGTTGTACTCTGCCCTGAGATACCTTTCGTTGTAGGTCTGGTCTATCTTTTTAACGTCGTTTAAAAACTGGTTAAACGGCTTTTTCTTGCCGTCTTCATCCAGGAGAGAATAAAATGCTTCTCCGACTTCATGGAAAGTCTTAAAACCGCTGAAAATGTAGTCTGAACGCTGGAGGTTTGCCCTCATCTCATCGGACATTTCCTCCTGGGCAAAGGTGGAGTCCAGGATATCGGAATGAGTTTCTATGAAGCTCTCTACTTCCGGCTCACGAAGTATGTCTATCCGGAGAGCTGTACCTTTCTCCCTGAAGAGTGCAGACATCATCTTCTCGAACTTCTTGTGGAGTTTCTTCTGGAGTTCTGACGGGACTTCCGCCTGCTTGGCCAAAGTCAGGCCTTGAGCGTTCCATTTGGACAGGATCTGCTCATATCTCAGGTGCAGCCCCTCATAGTCGGAGGGGCTCAGTCGAAAAAACGGTTTGGAGTCTTCTTGCTTCCAGTCAAGCCAGGGAGTCCGTTGTTTCTTCTCTCTCCGGCAGGGATTCCGTATTTGTCCTGGAAGTAAGATCCGTCCACCTCATAGTTATTGAGCACCATCTGCTCAATGGCTACCTGCTGCTCCGGAGTATAGTCCACCGGATCATCCCAGTTGAATGTAAGATCCTTCACAGGGAAGCCGTGTCTGACCATCTTTGGCAGCAGCTGGTTGTTGACCACATCTCTGACCATATCGCAGTATGCCTCTATGAGGTTCTTGAAGACCTTCATGTGCGTCTGGCTCTGACTCAGGGAGCTGCCGTCTTCTATGGTCATAGTCTGCTTCAGGACCAGTTTGGAGAGCTCGGAGTTGCAGCGGTCTATCCTTTTGTCATAGACATTGAAGGCATCGCCTTTAGAACTTTCCACGAGTTCTATGTCTGTGGTGTCATCAAATACTCCCCAGGCTTTGGCTCCCATATTCTCCATCATAGAGGCCACTTTCTTCCTCTCGTTTTCATCCCTGGCCGTAGTCTTGGCAATCCTGACAGGGATGCCGAACATCTCAGCGAAGGTATCCCAGAAAGCTCCGGCATATTTCTTTGGGATGGTATGCAGTGCTGCTTTCTTGTATAGGCCAAGATCATCTTTCTTTCCGGCTTCAATAAGCCAGTCCACATACGGTGCGCTGCGGTAGTCTATTCCGGACTGCCACCCCTCTCCCAGTGTCTTTACGATGCGGCCATATTCCGGAATGACATGCTTTCTGGGAATGAGTTTCACTCCGTCAAAGTTGATGTTGCCGTTCTCATCGGTGATGACATTGCCGAGCTCAACGAGCGAATGACCCCAGTAGATGGATTCCAGGATATAGTCGAGAAGATCCTTGAACCACTCAGTGTTGAAATAGACTTCCGCATCCTTGACAGTATCTCCTTTCGGGTTTGTGAGCTTGAAGCTGCGGCACTTTACAAAGCCGTTCACCTGGCCGATGGCTCCGGTAAGATGTGCGTCAAGATCCACATCGTTGTATATGTCGTACAGCTGCAGCCTCTGCGGATTTTCCACGTTCACGGCCAGCTGGCAAGCATATCTCCAGTGGGAGATGTCATGCTCTGTAAGCATATCCGTGTATCGCTGAAGATCCACTACAACCTTCTTGAGCCTCTTGCGGTCTGAAGCCTTAGTGAGGTCAAACGTGCCGTGTTTTTCGCTTTTGAGTATGTTCTTTTTCTTTTCCATATGTTTGTTTTCTAGGGGTCAATCCTATCCGGATTACCATATGTTCTTCAGGCGTTTTGCGCTGCCCCAATGGAGCTTCTGTCCTGTCTGCTGTCCATCTTCGTCTTCTGCCAGAGGAAGATCCGGAGTAACGGTACCGGCCTGGACTTTCTCCAGCCATTTGATAGCCTGGTCATAGCGTTCCTTCCTGGTTTCAGCACCCATACGGGCAGAGTTGGAGGATACCATGTGATACAAGGCAATGTCGCAGGTATACATCACAATCTGCTTGTTGCGGTTCTCTCCTTCAGCGCCAAAGATGGCCGCACAGTCGTACTTTGGCCTGAGGTATCCGGATATCTCTTCTATGGCTTCAGCTTCTGCGTTCTGCCGGTTGGTTACATCTGTCTGGCTCACCACTCTCAGAGCAGCTTCGCCGATAACAACTTTATAGTCTTCTTCTGTGATGAACATATACTTACGTTTCATTTGTCGTTCTCTTTTTCTGCTTCCTCCAGCTTTGCTCCAAGGGCAACCAAGCAAAGAGCCATAACAGCCTCGCTGTCTTTTAGAGCAGATGACGGCACCTCAACCCCTGGGCTGTTTTTGATTTCGGAAACTATCCTCTCAAGCATTTCTTTTTCTGGTGCCTTGGCCTGCATTTTGAGAATTGCGGCTGTTCCCTCCAGGACATCATTATCCAATTCAATAATCAATCTTGCCATAGTTGTCAGTCTGTTATGAATAGAGCTATCTTTTCTATGTCTTCTACGGTGGTGCCTTTCTTGAACCTCTTCCTCCGGATAAGTTCTTTAATTGTTTTCTTTGGAATCACTATAGGCTTTCCTCCGAAGTAGAGGACATAGTATCTTACGTTGAATGTCTTTGCCAGAGCTTTTGCCTGTCTTACGGCTCTTTTGTACCTGACGGCAAATATCAGGTGCCTTATTTTCTTGAACAGTTTCATATTACCATCTGTTTTTAGGTGACGGCCTCTTGCCGAATATCGGCGTGAAGCTTGTATGTCTTGTGAATTTCTGCAGTATGAATATTGCCCCTTCATCAGCATCCGGTGCATCATCGTGTGCGTTGCTGCCTCTCTCCAGAGCAAGCGTCTGCTCTATTCCGGTCTGCATGTCGGTGGTGTTTCTCAGGTCTTCGTTGTAGAACACAAAGCCTCTCTCCCAGAGCGGAGAAACAGCCTCTATCCTGGCTATCTTTTCCGGCTTCTTTCTTTTGTCCGGCATCAGCGGCAGCTGGTAGCCTCGTATCTCTCCCTCTCTGGTGAACTCATCCAGGATGGTATCCTGCATGAAGTTGGCCTCCATATAAAACAGTACTGCAACATTCTCTGGAAGGCTTTCATAGAAGTTATACAGCCAGCGCACCATTCCGGAGACAGTGTCCTGTCTCACATAGCAGTCTATCAGGTGCAGCTCATTTCCTGTCTTTCCCCAGACACGGGAAGCCTTGTAGTCGTTTGTCTTGGAAGCTTTGAAGGAAGGGTCTGTATAGCAGACTATCTGGTCATATTTGTGGAGAGGAAGGATCTTCTTGTACTTGATCCAGGTATGCTTGAAGATGGTGCCTTCTGTAATAGGGTTATTCATCATCTCTTTGTTCCAGGCAGCGTATCCCACAAAGTCTGCGTACTGTTGGGCCTCCTCCTTGGTCCATTTCTCTTTCCAGGTCGGATTGCCGTCTGCATCCACTGCCTTGATCTCTGAGACCAGGACTCCTTTCTTGGCTGCTATGTTTGCAAGAACGGACTTCTTTGCAATGAGGTTGCCCACCATGATGAAGCGGCCACGTCCTACGTCCAGAGCTCCGAAGAGGGCTTCTACAACCCACTCCGTCATCTTCCGGACACGGTCTTCATTCCGGCAGAGCTCGTCATCGTCCAAGTCATCTATGACTATGTAGTCCGGACGGTCTTCACGGTTTCGGAGTCCACGGGGGCTCTGCCCTCTGCCGCAAGCCAGGAAGTGGATTCCGCTCTGGGTGGTGAACTCTCCCTCTTCCCAGTTGCCCAGGTTCTTCTGTTCACCGAAATCGGCAATCAGTCTCTGGTTGAACTCCAGTTCTGCCTGGATATCGCCGAGAAGCCTCTTGGCGGCATCCTCGCTTTTGCCCACGATGACCATGAACTTGATCAGCGGCAGAGTCTGGAACATCAGCCACAGCGGCGTGAAGATGTCGCAGTGTGTGCTTTTGGCATGGCCTCTTGGCCATTTGAATACGGCTTTGAGATTTGGGTTTTCCTTTATCTGCTTGGCTGCAGCATTGTGGAACGGGGCGTTGTGGATAATCCGGACAGGCTTTCCGGTGGTCTTGTCTCTGAGCGTGAGGTAATGTGGAAAGTAGTACTCGCAGAAGGCGGCATAGTCTTTCCTCAGACGTGCAATGCGCAAGTCTTTCTCCGATGGAGTCTCATGTGCCAGCGATGCCGTCTCCGTAAGGGTCTGCACCTGCTTGCAATGCTCCTTCCATTCAAGATACCGCAGCTTTATGTCTGAGGGTGATGCCATTGTCAGTGATGTTTAGCGTCCAAGCCTTTCTCCCATCTTCTCCACCACGAACATGTCCTGATACTTGTTGATGGCCTTCCTGAGTTCCGGTGTCAGATGCGGGTCTGTCTGCGCTCTGAACTCCAGCCATTTGTTGAATGCCATAAATACCTCTATGACATCCACGATATTGGCTTTCTTGTCCAGTTTCTCTATGACTGAGGAGAGTTTGGAGAGTTTGTCTCCCAGGCTGGCCATAAGTGCAGGATCCTGGGATGCGTTCACCTGCTCGATGAGGTTGTCTATCGTGAGCAGCAGCTTGTTTACCAGTTCCGGCCTGGTGATGTTCCTGGCAGCCCTGGACTCTTTCCATCCCTCGGTGTTGCACCAACGGGAGATGGTAACCTTGGAGATGCCTGTTTTCTGCGCTATCTCCTGCTGTTCCATGCCGGAGAGATATAATGTCTTGGCCAGAGATTTCTTGTTTTCGATATCAGCTTTCTTCATACGGTTTGATTTTGCAGCGAATTTGTCTGAAAATCAGATGTCAGGCAAAAAAGTGTGCAACCATTGCACACTTGTATGCAACCATTGCACACTTTTTTTGACGGTTGCACGCCTAAGACTAAACTTGCTCAAAAATCAAACGGACATGAATGAAATAAGAGCAAGGCTTAGCAACGACAGCCTAAACAGTTACGGAACCAGAATCCTTACGGAAGGACTGGACATAGAGCAGTACCAGAGAAATCCGGTGCTGCTGTATATGCACCAGAGAGGCTTCGTGGTCGGCCAGGTAAAAGATATAAAGAAGGAGAAAGACGGAGTTTATGGAACCCTTGTCTTTGACGAAGCCACTGACCTGAGCAAGCAGCTGAAGAAGCAGTATGAGGAGGGCAGCATGAGGATGGTGTCTGTGGGCATTGATATCCTTGAACTCAGCGATGATCCTAAAATGCTTGTGCTGGGCCAGACCTCTCCTACGGTGACCAAGAGCAAGCTCTACGAAGTCTCCTGCGTAGATATTGGAGCCAACGATGATGCGTTGAGGCTTTCCAGGGACGGCAATCATCTTACCCTGGGGAAAGACAGCAAGAACCCTTTACCATTATTAACCAATAAAACCAAAGAAAAAAGTATGGAACAAAAGAAATTAGCCCTGTTGTTAGGGCTGCCGGAAGATGCTTCGGAGAAGCAGATCCTGGCTAAGATCCAGAGCCTGCTTTCTCTTGCCGAGGAACTCAATACCTTGAAGAAAGAGAAAGAGGAACTGACATTGTCAGCCATCACTTCTTCTGTAGAAGATGCGGTTAAGGACCGCAGACTCTCTGCAGACAGAAAGGGCCAGTTCATTGAACTCGGCAAGAAGATCGGCGTGGCAGAACTGAAGAAAGTGCTTCAGGCTATGAACCCTGCAGTAAAACCAAGCCAGATGCTCGGTGGAGTGTCTGACGGAGCATGGAAGAAGCTCAGCGATGTTCCGGCTGACCAGCTGGAAGCTATGAAAGAGAACGACCCTGCACAGTACTGCAGACTCTTCAAGGCCGAGTACGGATTCGAATGTGAAATCTAAAAAACAACCGCTATGAAAAAGTTTATTGTTATCGCTATGGCTCTGATGCTCAACTGCGTTTCAGGAGCCTTTCTGGGTGCCACAGTAGGCCTTGAGCCGATTGTAGGTGCCGTCGGGATGAACCTTGTGGCTGTAGCTGCCGGTTTCATGCCAGCAGATTATTCTATCCTCCGTGCAGGAGTGTATCGTGAAATCTGGACCGGAGAGATGGTCAAGAAGCTCCGTGGAGGGCTTGCAGCCACCTGGCTGGACGGAATTCCAGATATGTCTTCTCTCGTTGACAATGACGTAATCCATCTTGTGGATGTGGGAGTGGATCCGGATGTGCTTGTGAACAACACCACTTATCCTATTCCGGAGCAGGCTCTTAACGATGACGACATTCCTGTTGGACTGGACAAGTTCCAGACCAAGGTTACTCCTATCACAGATGATGAGCTCCACGCTCTCAGCTATGACAAGATGGCTAGGGTTATTGAAAGCCACGGCAACGCCATCAACGACACCAAGTTTGCCAAGGCAGCCCATTCCATCTGCGCTGCGGCAAACACCGCCACCACTCCAGTGCTCAGCACCAGCGGAGCTGTAGTCGCCGAGACCGGAAGAAAGAGGATGACTCGCCAGGATCTCATAGACCTGAAGGCCGCTCTGGACAAGCTCAAAGTTCCTGCAGAAGGAAGAAGGCTCGTTCTCTGCCCTGATCACGTGAATGACATGCTCGGATGGAGTGAGGCTTTCGAGCATCAGTATGCTCTTGACAATGCCAACGGCAAGATTGCCAGACTCTACGGATTCGACATCTATGAGTTTGCGGCCAATCCTCTCTACACCACTGCAGGTGCGAAGAAGGCTTACGGTGCCACCGCTTCAGCCGGTGAGTTCCAGTGCTCGTTTGCATTCTATACCAACCGCATCTTCAAGGCTACCGGTTCCACCAAGATGTACCACCGTCTTGCAGAGACTGATCCTGAGAAGCAGCGCAGCACCATCAACTTCCGCCATTACTTCATCGCAATGCCGAAGAAGGCAGATGCCGGTGCCGTGCTTATGAGCGGATACACCGCTCCGGCAGAAGTTCCTGCGGGCTAAACACTCGGGCAATGAAACTGAAAGTAACCAAACGGTTCAAGGACAAGAACAAGCCCTCTGTAATCTATGAGGTTGGGCAGACCGTCTCATTCGACGATGAGGAGCGCTGCGCCAACCTCGTGGAGAGAGGCCTGGCCACTCCCGTAGAGGAGAAGAAGGCAAGTCCGAAGAAGACCAAGAAAACCAGCAAGTAATTATGCGCAAACGGCTTTTATACCTTGTACTGCACTGCACGGCCACGAAAGAGGGACGTGAAGTCACCTCGGATGAGATCCGAGCCTGGCACACCCTGCCTGTATCCAAAGGCGGACGTGGATGGCATCAGGTGGGGTATACGGATATGATCCACCTGGACGGCAAGGTAGAGAGGCTGGTAGACAACAACGAAGATGCCTGGGTAGATCCGTGGGAGATTACCAACGGTGCCAAGGGATACAACAGCGTCAGCCGTCACGTGGTGTATGTAGGAGGGCTTGCGTCGGATGCAAAAACTTCTAAGGACACCCGTACGGCTGCTCAGCTGGAAGCTATGGAAACTTATGTGAAGGACTTCCACAAAAGGCATCCGGATGTCAAGATTATTGGACACAATCAGGTGTCAGCCAAAGACTGCCCTTGCTTTGATGTCCAGAAATGGCTAAAAACAATAGGAATCAACCAGGATGGAAACATTTGACATCATAAAGTGGGTAGCGGAGATTCTCTTGCCGGTTCTTACGGGACTGGCCGGATTCTTTGCTGGAAAGCGGAAGAGAGACAATGACTTCCTTTCTGACCTGCAGCGTTCCATAAACGCCCTTTCCGAAGACAATGCAAAGCTCATAAGGAAGACGATTGACCTCAACCAGGAGGTCATAGCCCTCCGGAAAGAGAATGCCGAGTTGAAGGAGGAGGTGGGAGCTCTCCGAAAGGAGAACGCTGCCCTCAGAGATGAGATCGGTGAACTCAAATCCCAGCTCGACGGTGTCAAGACCATCACCAGAATCAGGAAAGATGCTTAGAAAAACCTCCCTTTTGTTGATAACTGCGGCTCTTATGAGCAGTTGCGCTCCGCAGAGACTGTCTTCGAGGCAGTCTCTGAAGGAGAGCAGCCACAGCCGGTATGACACGATGGAGGATATCAGGCAGTCCATAAGCTCCATCAGGACGCAGCTGCTTGATCTGAGCTCCATGTTGAACATCTCAGACACTTCCACTCTTGTCATTGAGACAGAGAAAGTCACTGAGGTGTTTGACTCGACAAGGATTCTGGGGCAAGAGCCGCAGATCCTGACCAGGACTCTTGAGAAGAGCACTGCTAGAAAGAAATATGGAGTGAACACCTCATCTGAAACGAAGATGAACGTTGCCTCCACCTGTGCAGACACCGCTTCTGCCTGGCAGAACACAAGAGTTCAGGGCCTGGAGCAGTCTGACCTGCAAACCAAAACGGAAACTTCTCGGGAAAAAGGTCTGAAATGGTATCAGAAAGGTCTTATCTGGGTTGGTTCCGGAGCCTTGGTCCTTATAGCCGTAAAGCTGGCATCCGTCTATTTCAAGCCGCAGTTAAGCGGTATTTCAACACTGTTTAGAAACCTTTTAAACAAGATTAAAATATGAACAACTATGTAAATGGTAGCGACCTGCTTGTTTCCATAGCAGGCAAGGCTGCAGGACACTGCACCTCCCATACCACTACCTTCAACACCGAGACCAAGGAAGTGGCCGTCAAGCCAGCCGCTTCTCAGGCAGCAGCAGCCGCTTCTTTCTTCAAGAGCAAGAGGGTAACCGGTCTGAGCGTCCAGGTGAAGGCAGACGGCCTCTGCTTCTACAACGAGGCTGAAAACGGCCTGAAGGCTTCTCTCAACAAGTGGAAGCTGGGTCAGTCGGTAGAAGTGAAGTGCTTCGAGAGAGAGAACGACGAGACACCTTATCTGTCCGGAAACTTCATCATCTCCTCTCTGGAGAACACAGCTCCTGCTGGTGAGGATGCAACTTATTCCATCACCCTGGACAACGACGGTGCAGTAACTATCGATGAAACCAAGCTTGATCTTCTTGCAACTCCATCAGCTTAAACTATGGGAGCAAAGATCAAGATAAGAGACAAGGAATACCCCTGTAGGCAGACTATGGGGGCACTCCTCCGCTACAAGAGGGAGACCGGCCAGGACATAAGCAAGCTGGAGTCTTCCGATGCAAGCGGCATGGTGATCTTCCTGTGGTGCTGCGTGGCCAGCGCTTCCAAGGCAGACGGCGTGGAGTTCAATCTTTCTCTGGAGGAGTTTGCGGACTGCTGCGAGATTGAGACCCTGAACAGCTTTACCGAGCAGATGGCCAAGGAAGCCGAAAGCAAAAAAAAAGTGAAGGCGAAGCCATCACAGAAGTAGAGACCCTTTTGGGAATTGCAGTGGGGTGTGTGGGGATGAGCCTTCAGGACTTTGAACGATGCACCCCTCTGGAGTTCTCCAGGATAGTTGAACAGTGGCAGAAGAGGGAGGAAGAGAGAATGAAGCTCAGCTGGGAGCAGACACGATTCCTGGCAGTGACCAACCTCTCACCATACAGCAAGAAAGCTCTCAAGCCTACGGACATTATGCAGTTCCCTTGGGACAAGAAGACTGAGGTACGCAAAGGTACCAGCAGTTATGAACGAATGACGGAGTTGGAAAAGAGGTTAAACAAGAAATCCTAAGACTTTTTGGATCTTGATTTCATTGACTCAAGATATTCTTTTGGATAGCAATAAGGATTTACAAAAGATTCACGGACAACCCCATAAACCCATACCAAAGCAATAGGAATACAAATAACAAACAACACAAAGCCAATAGGAGAAAATTCCCAAAGCTTATTGAAGAATTCAATCAGTAGGCCGATGAAAGATAAAATAGTTGTCATAGTCCTATCGTTTATGCAAATATAACAAAATTTATACCAATGACAAGCGGAACGGTTGCAATAAAATTCAGACTGGATGGAGCAGAAAAGTTCAATATTCTAGAATTGGACCTAAAAAGTGCTAGTGCGGCATTGAAAAACGTTCTAGAAAATGCTAGAACTCTTGACTCTAAAATGGTGAATCTGGCCTCCAAGACTCAAATTATGGAGAGTCTTGGTTCTGTTGTACAACAACTATCTGGAGCCTTCCAGGATTTGAGTGCTGCTTACGCTGAGCAACAGGTAGCAGAAACCAAACTAGCTCAGGCCATGCGCAATACTATGGGAGCTTCCGATGCTGAGATTGAGTCAATCAAACAGCTTTGTTCAGAGCAGCAGAAGCTTGGAGTCATTGGTGATGAGGTGCAATTAGCTGCCTCACAAGAGCTGGCTACATATCTTACAATGTCTGACAATCTGAAGACATTGATTCCAGTAATGAACGATATGGTTGCGCAGCAGTATGGTCTTGGTGCCAGTGCTGAGAGTGCTACGCAGATTGCCTCAATGCTCGGCAAGGTCATGAACGGTCAGACTGAGGCCCTGTCTAGATACGGCTATAAGTTTGATGAGGCTCAGAAACGCATACTTCTCTATGGCACCGAAAGTGAAAGAGCGGCAGTGTTGGCTCAAGTAGTTACTGAAGCTGTAGGAGGAATGAATGAAGAGCTGGCCAAGACTCCAGCTGGTCGCATTAAACAGCTGAATAATTCCCTCGGAGACCTGAAAGAAAAACTTGGCGGAGTTGTCCAGTCCATTATGCCCGTCATGACTTTACTTTCTAACGTTACGAATGTCGTGACAGGATGGAGCAGACTCAAAGCGGCAATATCAGCCTTCACGCAGGCTACTGTGACCGCCAAGACGCATACATCTGGTTTGGCGGCGGCTCTCAACGTTCAATCCGCTGCACAAAAACTTTCCAATACGTCTATTTGGGCTGGAGTATTTGGAACAAAATCCTTGACTGCCGCCACAATAGCTTTAAAAGTAGCTATTGGTGCGCTCTATTTAATCATCGCTGCAGTTGCGGCCGCAATAATCGGAGGAATGGCCTATGCTCTCGGCTTTTGGGGACATAAAAATGAGGAACTTGCCAGAACCCAAACAGAACTCACATCAAGAGTCAAAGAAGAAACCAGTGAGCTTGACGAACTTATAAACAAGATCAATTCCACTACAGCCAGTCAGGCTGAAAGGCAACAAGCTATTAATACCTTCAACGAAAAGTATGGAGAATACGCTGGCAAGTTGCTTGACGAAAAAAGCAAAGTCAATGAGGTTGCAGAGGCATATAGAAAGGCTAAGGTTGCCATAGTAGATAAGGTGGCCGCTGAAATGAAGTCTGAATATGTCTCAAAAGCGAAAAAGAAAGAAACCAAGGCCACAGAAGAACTTGTAAAAGCCATCGGCAATGTTCGAGACAATAATGGAAATACCTTGACATCAGATACGCAGGGAAAACTATATCAGTATATAATGCAGCGTATGAAAGGTAATCGCGGATGGGATTCTCAGGCTGTGATGAATGGTATAAAGAATGGTAGTCTAGGAGAGGAGTCTTTTATGGGTGGTGTTCTGGGAAAGAATGATGTTGATCTTGACGACTTGGGGAAAGCAGTGCACATTCTTCAGGAGAAACAGGAAAAAACGCTCAAACAAGAAGATGAGTATGATGCCTTCATGAAAGGTTATCTGGACGAACTTAAGAAATCTGCAGTAACCGACAATTCAGAAGGTAATAAAGAAACCTTCAAGAAATGGTTATCTGATACAAAAAAAGCTTATCAGGATGCACTTAAGAAACTTAACAATGCCAAAAAGAACGGAACAAGGGCTGATGTCGACACTGCACAGAAAGAAGTAGATAATTATGCAAAGCAGCTCAAGGACTATGGATATAATCCAAGTACTGGCAAGAAACTGACATCGGCTGAAAAACAGGCCCATATCAAAGAGAGTTATGAATACTCGCTTGATGAATCCCTCAAAACCTCTCAGAGGAAAAGAGAAGAAGATCTTTCTGCTGTGCGCATTGAAGCTATGGAAGAAGGGAAGGATAAGGAGAATGCCACACTGGAGCAACAAAGAAAGCAGGAAGAGGCAGATCTTGCTGCATGGTATAATCAAATGATTAAGAAAGATGAAGATTATCAGAAAGCTCTGTATAAAGAGAAAAACAAGGGCAGTCTTAAGGGGTTTAAGTATGATGCAGATCCTAAAACCAATTCCAATTTATTAAAGATTGAAGAGGAAGCTACCGCAAAGGCTCTTGCAATTAGTCAGAAATATAATGAGAAACAGGCCATACTTGACAAAAAGAGTAATGAACAGGCCGAAAAAGACAGAGTAGAGTATCTGTCTCAATATGGGGATTATCAGGCCCGAAAAGCAGCCATCAACGATAAATACAACAAGCTCATAGATCAAGCAGAAAATGAGTGGCAAAAGAAAGCGCTTGAGAGAGAAAGAGACAAGGCATTAGGTAAAACTTATGTAACAACTCAAGAGACTATTGTTGATATGCAGGCGGAAACAAGTCAGCTAAACGGTCTTGAGGGCAAATCGCTGAAGATGAAGCTAGAGCTTATTGGCTTGGATGGTGTGGCTCAAAAGATCAGGGAGATTCAACAGATGATGAATGATCCTTCTGCCACAGAAGACCAGAAAAAAGCCCTGAAGGATCTGCGGAATCAGTATGTGGGTTATTACAAGGACTTGCTCAAGACTGACAAGGGAATGATCCAGAGCTGGGGTACCGTCAAAGGATTGGGCAACAGCATTGAAGGAATGACAGAGGCTATCAAGGGACAGGGTAATGCATGGAAGAAGATATCCGGTATCATAGACAGCACCATCAGTCTTTATCAGAGCATCAGCCAAATAATTGAGATAGTGAAGATGTTGACTGGCGTAACGAAAGCCCAAACAACAGCTAAGCAGATAGAGGGAGCCCAAGATATTACTACGGGAACTCAAGCTGTCACAGGAGCAGGTATGGAGGTAGCGGCGTCTCAGTCAGCGGCTGCTGCTAAAAGTGCGGAGACTACCGCTAATGTTGGAGCAACCGCTTCTGGGCTTATGGCAGCGCATTCAAGCATTCCTTTTGTTGGTTTTGCTATCGGCGCAGCACTGGTAGCAGCCATGCTGGCCCTTATGTTCAGTCTTCCGAAGTTTGCAGACGGAGGTATTGCCTATGGTCCTACCTTGGGATTATTCGGTGAATATTCCGGAGCTTCCCACAATCCAGAGGTGGTTGCACCATTGGACAAACTAAAGGGAATGCTGAATGAACCAGCTGGATTCGGTGGCAGAGTGACTTTCCGCATCGAGGGAAGAAACCTTGTTGGAGTCCTCGGCAAAGAATCACATTACCGCAGCAGAACATAGTATGAAGTATCTGAGGTATTATTCTGAGTTCTATGACACCACACAGGTGCTCTGGAGGGTGGAAATCCTCCAGGAAGCAGCGGCTGCCTTCACCCCTGAGGAGATAACCCTTCAGGGAGAGAGCCCAGTTGTCATTGACTGGCATTCCATTGAGAAGACAGATACGGTTATGGGTTCTGCGGCAACTCTTGTCCTCAACAGCGACAGAGACCGTCAGTTCATAGATATGTACCAAATAGAGGTTGGTGCAGTAAGGCTGGACGTCTATCGCAACGGGGCACTGTACTGGAGCGGGACCCTTGACACCGAGCTATACGAAGAGCCATACTCATACGAGAAGAACTACGATGTAGAACTGACTTTCTCTGACTTTGCCGTTCTGGAACGCAAAGACTGTTCTCTTGCAGGCTTCATGACCATAAGACAGGTGCTTGATGCCTGCCTTGAGGCAACAGGCATTCAGTATGGTGAACTGGTTCAGCATATATCCACCAGCAGATCTGGAGTGACTCCAGAGAATCTCCTGGCCAATGAAAAGATTATCTGCGACAACTTCTATGATGAAGATGGAGAGCCATTGAGCCTGATGGAAGTGCTGGAGGGAGTTCTGAAACCATACGACCTGCATTTAAGGCAGAAAGCCGGAAAGATATATCTATGGGACTGGAACGCTCTCTGCGATGTGGCCTCAGAGGAAGTCGTGTGGGATAGTGACGACGCAACCCTTGGAGTTGATTCGGTGTACAACAAAATCAAGATTAATTTCTCCCCTTACCAGGTAACAGACCTTATTGCCTCAAAGATAAAAGAGAAGTCTTATGTGCCGAGCTCTCCGGACTTTCACGTTAATTATGATTATGACGGATCGGACAGTCTGCCAGGCTTTGACATCAACTTTGGCTCAGTGGCTACCGGTCTGGAGCTGAAAAACAGCAACGCCAAGTTTTACCATGTCATCCCCAAAGCGTCGGGAGATGAGTCGTATGGCATAGCCTGGACGATAGACATTGGACATATGGGTTCAAGCTATCACAACGGCTCCTGGCTGGACGGATATGAACGAAAACTAAATGCGCCAACAGCTAACATCTCTGCAGGAGCTCTCTTTGCCTGTCCGGAAAAGCCATGGATAACATACAGGGGAGGAGCCTTGACCAAAAACAAGCTGAAGCTGACTGTTGACCTTCTCTTTGATCCGAGATACAATCCTTTTGAACAGGCATCCGAGTTCAACGAGGAAAAGAAGATGGACTCTCAGATTCTCAGAGCAAACTTTGCATACATCCCAATAAAACTTACTCTAAGAGATGCTGAAGGGAATGCTCTGTATCATTATTACAATAAGGGTATAAAAGACTCCTCAAGCAGAAGTGATAACGGAACTTGGGTTGCCGGTGAAGCGAATTGGGGCGATGCCTGGCTCTGCTGGTACGACGAACAAGACCGGAAAAAACAGACAGGTCTAAACGGATATGTTTCTAACAAAAGATGCATCGGCATAACAACTAGGGAGCTCCCAAAATCGTTTACTCACAATAACGAGGGCCAAAGAATTGATTTCCCTCAAGCTGACGGATGGCTGGAGCTGGTCTTTGGGACAGGCGTGGTCATCTATGACAATAACCGTGAAGTCAAATCTGTAAACTACGATAATTGCCATTGGGTATTATACAAAGACCCAAAAATTGAACTTATAGATCAGTATGGTGAGAGCATTGATAAAGAGGATATCGAGATTAAAGCTTGGCTAAACCGCTCTGCCAAAGAAGAACTCTCCATAGATACCATTATCGGCACAACCAAAAAGAATATCACGATGGCCAAGGGGTTTATTATGGACAATACCTCTGGGGCCATAATGGAAGAATACACAAGAAACAACCATTCCGGAACGCTTGAGCAGCTTCTGATAGGAACAATGTACTCTCACTACGCATCCAGGCACACGAAACTCTCCGGAACGGTACTGGCAACAACAGGCTTCAACACTTACACTGACAGAGCCACTCTTGACCTGTTTGCCCTCATGGCTGAAAGGCAGGACGTAAAGCAGGGATGCTCAGAGATAGAACTATGCCAGATATCCAAGGATGTCTATGATGCCATAGAATATGATGAAGAGGAGGATTAGTTATGGGAAGTTATAATTATCAGGTGCTGGGCTGGCCAGCTCAGCCGAGATCCAAGAAAAGAAGAGAAGCTAACATAGCTGCTGGCAGCGGTGCTTTCTCCCCTGGAGGAGGTGCTGGTGCTGATGTGGATCTTTCCGGATATATCCGCATCGCTGACCTTATCAAAACCACCTCAGACGCTTCGGTTTCAGAGTTTCTTGACACCAATGCAATGTCATCCCTGATGGTCAAGACTCTCTTGGATCAGAAGGCAAACACCATACATGATCACAACTCACAGCTCATCAGACCGGCTGTGTTGGTGGTGCCACAGATAGATCCTTCGGATGCCGGATTCAGCCTGGCTTCCGGAGAAGTCGCTGAGTTCATTTCTCATGATGGCTCTTTTGCTAAACCGTCCGGATCTGTCACTCCGGCAGATCTGAAAGACCTGACCTTGAAAATCAACGGGGTTACTCAGACTACCTACAACCCAGCTTCTGCAGCCCAGTTCAATGTGGATCTGACCAACTATGCGTTGAAGTCCTGGGTGGAAGCCAAGAACTATCTGCAAGGCATCACCAAGACAATGGTGGAGAATGTCCTGACAGGAAACATCACTAGCCATACACACAGCCAGTACCTTACCTCTCATCAGAGTTTAGCCGGATATGCTACGGAGGTTTGGGTGCAGCAGCAAGGGTATCTTACTTCACACCAAAGCCTGAGTAACTATTACACGAAGGCTCAGGCAGATGCCAAGTTCCTGACAGAACACCAGAGCCTGGCTGATTATGCCCTGAAGAGCGAGATTCCGACCTCAATGGCTTGGTCTGCCATTACCGGCAGGCCCACAAAGCTATCTCAGTTCACAAATGACATCATCTCCTCCTGGGCTTTAGCTGCGACAAAACCGAGCTATTCCTGGACCGAGATTACATCAAGGCCCACGGCCCTCTCCGCTTTTACCGAAGATGCTACACATAGGCTTGTCTCTGATGAGCAGATTTCCGGCTGGAACAGAGCTTATGGCGAACTAATAATGGGTACCCAGACGGCAGTAACCGGATCCTGGACAGGAGTCAGTCACCTAGCCACAGCTTCAGACATGACATCTGGATACAGGTTTTCTTACTGGCTCCCTTATGCAGGCAGCGGAAACGCCTCCCTCACATTGACCTTTGCTGATGGGACCACCAAGACTATCAACCTTTATATTAGAGGTACAAGTCGTCTTACAACCCATTATCCGGCTGGCACCAAGATAGATTTCGTGTACTTTGAGAACATCTCAATAGCAGGCTCTACTACCTTATACACAGGAGCATGGCCTGATGCATATTATGACAGCACCGTATATGATAGGTTATATTCAACGTATGAACGTACTTATATACACAGTACAGCTACCCCTTTGTACCGATATAAGTTATGTGGGTACAGTGCAGAGGGAAAAATTGTACCGCTGACTGTCACCAACCAGACCAGCGGAACAATTGTGGATAAAACACCGACAACAGTTCCGATCAACCCGAAGAAGGGTATCGTGTACTATAATACAACGACCAACATTACGGCAACAACAACAGCTATAGCATTTTTATATAATGAATGTCCTCTATCAACAGGACAATACACATTTAACACGAATGTTCCTGCATATGCCGATATTTTTCTTAAAGGAAGCTATGATGAGAATAGTGGTCTATTCACCCTTGATACCTCCACTCATACATCATGGTATGTATTTGCATTGAAAACAGATGGCCAAGACTATAATTCAGTCTTTACAGATGGTTCTTATTACATTTACATTGGTCCAAGTTATAGTTCTGCTAACTATGTCCAGCTTAAAAATGACAACCCTCTGTATGTATTCAAGAATGGCAAGCTGATACCATTGGAACTCACGGCCTTGACTACTTCATGGTCAGATGTCGTAGGAAGACCTACCAAGTTATCAGATTTCAGCAACGACCTCATCTCTTCTTGGGCCCTTGGGGCTACCAAGCCGTCTTATTCTTGGAGTGAGATAGGCTCCCGTCCAACAACACTTTCCGGTTACGGCATAACTGATGCAAAGATTCAGAACGGAACTATCACCCTGGGCGAAAACACCATCACTCCTCTTACAAGTTTCACCGAGACAGATCCGACTGTGCCAGCGTGGGCTAAGACAGCTAGCAAGCCATCATACACACTTGATGAAGTCACTGACGGCAGCACAAGAAAACTTAGCAACTATGTTCCAACGACCCGTACAATCAACAGCAAGGCCCTCTCCGGCAATATCACGCTGACTCTGGACGACATAGCCAACGGAACGAACAGGAGCCTTGCAAATTATCTTCCACTTGCAGGAGGTACATTGACAGGCTATGTGACCTTTGACACTTCGTCTGATAAGAGCATATATGCCAACAACGGCACGCTCAACCAGAGGATGATGCTTATGAGCAACAGCGGTAATCTCTCAATAGGTTACGACTTGCCCGGAAACAGCAAGTATCTCTACCTTGACGGCTATCAGACATATTTGCGCTTTGGCAGTTCCAAGAACTACTCCATGACCTTGTGGTCAGACGGCACTATCCGCTCTTCCACAGGCACCAACCTGCTTTCCATAGGATACCGCAGCGGCAATACTATCTATCCGTTCAAAAATGTGTATAGCACCATCAATGTATCTACCAAATGTGCCGGCACAATGGGAGGAACTATGCTTTATGGTGTGGCTCGCTTCGCCATCCAGAATACCAAGAAAGCTAGAACTTTCGCCATCAAGATACCATCCAGTATGGGAGCCTATGTAACATTCAAAATTGTGCTATACAGTCCATTTAATCTGTCTCCTAGCAGTACGATAACGGTAAGCGCAGGAGCCTTTAACCTGACAGCCACAGCTTATTGCGCTCTATATCCGTCCTGTGCCATTGAAGGTTCTTTTGCCGGGAGGGTGGCATTTGCCAGAGATGGTAACACAAGTTCAGCCAACATGTACATTCTGTTAGGCAGTTGTAATGACACCGATGCTCTTTACCAAGGTGGAATGATTGCCATAGACTCTATTATACATGCTAATAGTATAGCCAATGCTGACACTATCATGAATTTCGGCTACGAGTTACTTGACCTTGACAGTGAGAGCATGTTCACAAAGATCACCGAATGTGTTAATGCTGACGCTCACTTCCGGTCTGTCACAGTCACAGAGCATGTAACCGCACCGAAGATAGATTGTACCAATATGTTTCTGGTGCCAACCTCAGAACCGTCATCTGTGCCGGCAGGTAAAGTCGCTGAGTATATTGATTTAACCGGTGGGTCATTTGCAAATTAACAGATTATGGGAGCAACAGCAGACAGATACAGCAGAATGGTCAAGATGCTCAAGCTGAGCGACGGCACCAAAGGAGTCTTGCACAAGTTCGCACTCCAGCTGGCGGCTTATCTTCAAGGTTACAATACCTCGGGACTCACAGAGGCCCAGAAATCCGGTATTGTAGCCGACAGGTTCTATCTTGATGACCTGATTACCAACACCGACGGAGACGGCAATGCCGTATTTGTCGGGCGTGTAATAAAAGATTCCGATAACTATAACCACCATGGCACTGGGCGCATAGGCAAGAAATGGCAGAAGGATGACGCTGGAAGGCTCTTCAACCTGCTCAATGATGCGGGCCTGAATACCAAGCCTCACGCAGAGTTCTCCGGCAATATAATAGCCGCATACACGAATTTCATCAAGGTTCTGTGCAACCTGGATTCCGCTTATTATGTAGCTACAGACAAGTTTACCATAGACATATATACTGTAGCCAACGATGTTGAGACCTGGATTCATAGTGTAGATCTCGCTGTCAGCGACGCCACGGACCGTAGATATCTTCCGGCACAGTCTCATCTCTCCCAGTTCGTTGCCAAGATAAGAGACCTAGGCGGTGTGTCTGCAGGAACTGCCATTCGGTTAAAGATATCAGCAACCAACTCGGAGGGAACATACATAAACCCCACACCTAAAGAGGCTACCCTGCAGGCAGCCATGTCTTTCATACAGGTCTATTACTTCCAGAGCCAACCGGACTTTGTGAACACAGACCCAACGACTGGAACGCCTTATGTCATGCTCATATCCAGAGATATGTACGCTCAGGGCAGTTCTCAGGGAGTCGGTTCAGGAGGTGTATTGCATCGTCTTTTCGTGGAAACCGATGCCGGTGACCCAATGGCAGGTGCAATCGCAAATTCAGAAAGGTTACAGGGTGCAGCATTGATGTCCGGAGAGACAGTGGAAGACGCTTATGACAAGGCTCTCTCAAATCTGCCAGATGGCTTCTACTATGGCGTGCCATATGATGACTTCGAGGGGTCGGAAGGATTTGCCTATGTGCAGGTAGTGGACAGCAATCACCTTAAATGGTATGCCAACCGTTATGCTCCTGTCGTGCCTACAGCATACACGGTAATTATCACCTTCTCCGGAACCTATGATACAACGCTCCAGAAATACTATGTGGATGTCAATGCACAGATCAGCGGCACGATACCTAACGGTGGAGTGCTTATCACTACCATTGTCTGCACTGGAATCAGCCGACAGAACGAACCAGTCGGGATACAGTTCGGAGGACCGATTTCGGCAAGAATCACCGGCACATCACCTGTGAAGCTCAACAGCGAATCCATTGAATGCGAAGACGGTGCTTTCTTCCAGAGCTATGGCACTTACGGAAGCCCTGTTTCCACTACAGACAACTATGTAACAGAAGGAAACATTCATGTTAACTCTACAACAATACCGCACGCCAATTAATTAACCCAAAATATTTACAATTATGCTTAAAATCAATTCAAAAGAAACAAGAGTCAATGCCTCCTATGAAGGAGAGGTGCTCAAGACCAACAACTTCTCAGCTACGCTTAACTCAGAAGGCAAGGTAACAGAACTCAACACCGCTCAGGTGAACCTGAAAGAGACCGACGAGAATATCGGAAACATCTCCATGTCAGTGGACTATTCCGGCAGGAAGTCCAGGACAGTAAATGTCGCTCCGGAGAAGGACGAATACTCCGCTCAGGCGTATGCTATCATAGATGAGATAGTGGAGGCTATTGAATCAGAGATGGCCGGTAACAATGTTGAACTGGAGGAGGCCTAGTCTATGAAGCGCATAGATGCAGTTACCATGTACAATGTCTTGGTACAGCTCCAGGACAAGAACAAGATCAAAGAATCTAAGATTCGAGTAGCACTCATCCAGAACCTTCTTGCAACCAAGAAGATTGCAGAGGAGAATGATGAGTATATGAAGAATCTCAGGGAACAGTACAAGACAGAAGAGTCAGAGAAGATTTCCAAGATCATCGCTGAGACCATACAGAAGCACTCTACTGCAACAACGGCAGAGGATAAGGCAATTCTCAAGGCCAAGATTGACATAGAGCAGCAGAGGCTTGACGAATACTTCGCTCCATTCCAGGAGGAGTGGCAGAAGATTGTTAGGGAGCATGAGCAGGAAGAAATCTCTGTGAAGTTGGCCAAGGTCTCAATATCTGCCTTGGATGCGGCAACAGCCGATATGGCTATGCCAATGGCATCTTTCGTTGCCCTGGAGCCTATGTTCAAGACTGAATAAAGAGTATTTCAACACCGTTGAAACGGTAGTAGCATTAAGAAAAAAGTGTACATTTGGATTTACAAATGTGCACTTTTCGATTTTCCGATTATATATTTGCCCAGAACACTTTAAGAGCCATTGTTCTGGACAGCGCCACTCGTGCCCCGATAGAAGCCGCGTCGCTGAGTATAAAATACATCGGCGAGAGAAACCCCAGACATTATGCTCTCACAGACTCTGCCGGAAGGGCAGTCGTTACAAAACTTCCGACTGGAAGGGGTGAAGTGAGGGTGGATTATGTTGGCTACAATCCGGTAGTGAGAACATTTGATGTCAAACGAGGGGAGAATGACATGGGCACCGTTTATCTTTCCACATCAAATACCCTCTCATCCATAACTGTCTCAGCGACAGGCAACCAGATGCTGGTAAAGCAAGACACGATAGAGTTCAACGCATCCTCGTTCAAGGTGGAGGAGGCAGATATGCTGGAAGAACTCATCAAGAAACTCCCGGGAGTGGAGATCGAGGACGGAAAGATAATAGCGGACGGCAAGGAGGTCAAGAAGATAATGATTGACGGCAAGACCTTCTTCATGGACGATCCGGCACTGGCTTCCAAGAACATTCCCGCCAAGATTGTGGAGAAAATCCGCCTTCTGGACCGTCAGAGCGATGAGGCCAGGTTCACCGGAATAGATGACGGAGAGGAAGAAACCGTGCTCGATTTGAGCTTTAAAAACGGCATTTTTGACAACTGGTTCGGGAATCTGGGTGGCGGCTACGGCTCCGACAGGCGCTATGAGGGAGCGCTTCTTGCCGGAAGGTTCACCAATACCGCTCAGCTGAGCATACTCGGCAATGCCAACAACACCAACAACGCGGGCTTCAGGGATATGGCAATGGATATGCTAACATCTCTGGTGGGCAATACCGCCACCGGCAATGGAGTGACAACCAGCAAGATGGGAGGAGCTAACTACAACTACGAGAGCAAAAATAAAAAGCTCAAGACTCAAAACAGTTATCTCTATTCCTCATCGGACCAGGTAATCGAGCAGACCGTGGACAGGGTCTCAAGCCTCAGCGATGAAGTCACCCAGTACAGCCATTCCCAAAACTCCAGCCGCAACAAGACACAGGGACATCGCTTTAACAGCGAGACTGTCTACTCTCCGAGCGAGAACACTTCCTTTACTCTCAAGCCTAACATCCAGATTGGCAGCGGGGATTTTTTCAGGGGACGCAACTTCTCCACTCTCAGAAATGCAGATTCCACCAACAGGGGAACAAGCTCTTCCTTCGGGGACAACAACTCTTCAAAGGGTGGAGTTGCGTTTGTCTGGCGCCAGAGGCTTGGAAAGCCGGGCAGAACAATGGCTCTTGTCTTGAACTATAACTTCTCCCGAAACACAGCTGACGGAAATAACCTGTCCAGCACATACTATTTCAAGAACGGGGACATCAGCCGCACAAAAGACATAGACCAGTCCTATCATCGCCGTAACACAAGCAACGGCTATGCCGTGTATCTTACCTATACAGAGCCGCTTGGCAGAAATTACTTCCTGCAGTTCGCCCACCGGAGCGCAAAGAGCCGTTCCACTACGCTGAGAAACACTTTTGACTATAATCCTGAAACCGGAGCCTACGACATTCCGGACGAGGACCAGACCAGGGACTACAAGGGAGACTTTACCACCAGGCGCTACGAAGTCAGTTTCCGCAAGCAGGAAAAGCGCTACAATTTCATGCTGGGGGCATCGCTTCAGCCTTCGAGGACAAAAAGCACGGGAAGAGGGAAAGACACTTCCTACACTGTCTGCAACTTTGCCCCGACGGCGAGGTTTGTCCACCGTTTCGACGGCAGCAAATATCTGAGAGTCACTTATCGCGGAACCACTTCCCAGCCTTCCCTTAACCAGCTTCTTCCAATAAAGGACAACAGCAACCCGCTTGTAGTGCAGGAGGGAAACGATCATCTGAACCCGTCTTTCACCCACAATCTGGATACGGAATACCGCACCGGAAAACGTAACCGTTACCGCTGGTTCAGCGTGACTTTCAGGGGAAGATACACCACCAACAGCATCATAAACAAGAAAACTTATACTCCAGACGGAGTGCAGATGCGCCAGTACGTGAATTCGGACAAGGGCATCTACAGCCTGGACCTGAGGCTGATGTACAATTACCGCATCCCGGATACAGACTTGTACTGGAACCTCTGGACGAGGTCCGCCCTGAACAACGGAATCAGTTACTTGAACGTGAACTCGCAGTTTGAGGAAAATATCACCACCAGTCTCAATCTCGGGCTGAACAACCGCCTGAGCTACCGGCTGGATGATTTCGAGGCCACGGCACAGCTGGCGCTTTCTTACAGGAGAACCTGGTATTCGTCTAATTCTCTGGACAATCTGTCTGTATGGACAAACCGGCTTTCAGCTTCTGTAAACTGGACAATTAATAGGACCTGGAATATATCATCAGACCTGAACTACCGCTTTTTCGCTGGCTATTCAGAGGGTTACGGCAAGAGCCAGACTATATGGAACACCTCGGTTTCAAAGACTTTTTTCAGGAAAAGGATGACTGCAAAGGTAAAGGTCTATGACATTCTGAAATCCAACAAGGCCATTTCCAGGACCAATGCCGAGAACTACTGGCAGGACACCAGGAACAACACCCTCGGGCGCTATCTGATGTTTACTCTTCTATATCGTTTCGGGATTTGACGTAATTCCTCATCTTCTCGATAAGGGCTTTCATGTCTTCAGGAAGCGGGGAGTCAAAGTCCATCTGCTTTCCGGTAGTCGGGTGGACAAAGCCCAGAGTCTTGGCGTGAAGTCCCTGCCTTGGAAGTATCTTGAAGCAGTTTTCTATGAACTGCCTGTATTTTGTGAAGATTGTTCCCTGAAGGATCTTGTTGCCGCCGTAACGGTCATCGTTGAAAAGGGGATGGCCCAGATATTTCATGTGGACCCTTATCTGGTGGGTTCTTCCGGTTTCCAGTATGCATTCCACAACTGTCACGTATCCAAACCTTTCCAGAACCCTGTAATGGGTAACGGCATGTTTCCCCTTGTTAGGGTCTTTGGTTACGGTAAACCTCATCCTGTCAGACTCGTCACGGGTTATATTGCCTTCTATCGTGCCTTCATCCTGTTCCACGTTGCCCCAGACAATGGCCACGTATTTGCGTTTTGTGGTGTGGTCGAAGAACTGTTTTGCCAGTTTCATCTGGGCTTCTTCGTTCTTCGCGATGACAAGTATTCCGGAAGTGTCCTTGTCTATCCTGTGCACGAGTATGCCGTTCTTCCCGCCAAGGTGATAGGCTACAGCATTTACCAGAGTACCTGAGAAATGCCCGTGCCCGGGATGCACCACCATACCGGCTTCCTTGTTTATTACCAGCACGTCATCGTCTTCATAGACTATGTTCAGCGGGATATTCTCAGGGCCTATGTCCCTGACACGTTTTTCATACGGGAACACCAGGGTGATCTCTTCCAGCGGCTTAATCTTGTAGTTGGACTTGGCGATCTTCCCGTCCACCCTCACGTAACCGGCCTCGATGGCCATCTGGACACGGCTGCGGGAGGTCTCGAACATCTTGGATGTGATGTACTTGTCCAGTCTCATCATAGACTGGCCCTTGTCCACTATGAACTTGTAGTGCTCGAAGAGTTCCTCCACGTTTTCGTCATCGGAGAACTCAGTATCCTGGCTATCCTCAAAAACCTCCTCCTGCACGTCGGCGGAAGGCAAGCTGCTGAGCTTGTCTGCAAGTTTCTTTACGGTATTTTTTTTCTTGGAAGACCCCATAGTGGCTACAATACAAGTTCGTCTTCACTTGTATCAATGTTTTCAGCGTTTTCCGGAGTCTCTTCCGGAAGCTCTTCAACCTGAGTGTCCTTAGGCAGCGCCATGGCTGTCGTGTCTCTTGCCTGATCCTTTGCAACCACGTTCTTCCTGTTGGCTTCAGCAAGTTCCTTGTTCAGTGTCAGGAAAAGGGTCACTCCTGTTCCCATTCTTGCGGACTTGCCGATTGTAGGCTGAGGATCCTGCTTGTAAACCACTGAGTTGAGAGTGTCCGCGTAAGTCTTTACCGTAGCGTCAAACAGAATCTTGTTCAGGTTGAGAGAATTGTATGTGAGTTCGCTTTTTACCCTGTGGTAAGGTACGGCAATCAGGTTAGGTATTCTGGTCCAGCAATTGTCTGAACTCAGGCCGAGAGACAGGTCGATCTCGCTCTGGGCCGGGATGTCGGTCCCCGGAACCAGCGGCTTTCCCTTGTAGGACTGTCCCATCACGCTGTTTGTGGCAATATCCGGAACATAGTTCAGCTTTCCAACCTTGAGGTTTGCGGCAGTCAGGTTGCTCTCAGCCTGCCTGAGGGAGTATCCTACCACATCCGGAGCCTTAACCATCATAGGCACAAGAGAATTGATGGTAATCAGGATGTTTCGGTTTTTCTTCACCTTGGAACCGGCGCTCGGGGTCTGCTTGAGAACCTGGCCCGCATGAAGCTGCGGAATGTAAACTGAGTCTGTGATTTTCAGTCTCAGGTTGCTCTTTCTGGCCAGCTTGCTGGCGTCGTTGATTGTCATATTTGAGAAGTCCGGAACCTCCAGTGTCTTGCCGTGCCTTGTTATGCCTTTAAGCATCCAGAAAAGCAGCAGCACAGTCACAAATGCGGCCGCAACTGCCAGAATAAGATGTTTGAGCCACCAGTATTTGCCGGTGCTGTCTTTTGTGTTCTTCTTTGCCATAACACACAAATATACAAAAAACTGAAATAGAACTCAGCAGAAAACAAAATCGGCCGACCTTAAAAGGCCAGCCGCGCTAATCTCATCTCCGAAAAACAGACTAGAATCTGTCCTCAGATGAAACTGTCAGTTTTTTTCTTCCTCTGCGACGGCGTGCAGCGAGAACTCTTCTGCCGTTAGGAGTGCTCATTCTCTCTCTGAATCCGTGCTTGTTGCGTCTCTTGCGGATGGAAGGCTGGAATGTACGTTTCATATCTTTTAATCTTTATTATTTTCGTCAATTGGGCTGCAAATATAAGATTTATTCTCCAAATACCAAAAAATTCTTGGCTTACTTGATCAGAAGGACTTTCTTTTCCTGGAAGTATTCCTCGGAAAACCAGTCTGATATGTCTTTCTGGAAGATTTGTGAAGGCCTCATTCTGCACTTCTTTATAGCCTCGGCGATTTCTTCCTCCAGGTTTCCGCCCTTCAGGTACAGTATGCCCTCTGTGTATCTGCCCTTTACCCAAGGGATGAAGTTTGCCAGGGAAGTTACGGCTCTGGATATTATCAAATCTGCCTTGTCTTTATGGATATGCTCTTTAAGTTTCACTTCCTCTGCCCTTGCGTGGAGAGTGGTGACATTTTTCAGGCCAACGGCGTCGGCGACAGCCTGGGCGACCTTGACCTTCTTGCCGATAGAATCAACCAGCAGGAACTTGGCCTTTGGATAAAGGATGGCCATAGGGATTCCCGGGAACCCGCCTCCGCAGCCAACGTCCATTATGCAGATGTCCTTTGGAATAGCGGGAAGGAACTCCTTCATGAATTTTGCAATGGCCAGGCTGTGGAGCACGTGGTGGACATAGAAGCAGTCCATATCCTTGCGGCTGATTACGTTAATCTTGGAGTTCCAGTCTGAGTACAGGCCTTCAAGAGCGTCAATCTGCTGTTTCTGCTCCCCGGTAAGGTCTGGGAAGTATTTATATATGATATTGGAATCCATCATCCTTGCTTCTTTACGGCTTTCTTCTTTGCGGAGGTTTTCTTTGTTTTGCTCACTCTCTTCTGCGCCAGAGGGCTGTCCTGGAGTTTCTCGGCGAGGATGTCTTTTCCCCTCTTCACCCTTACCTTGGTGTTGGACAGGGAGATGCCAAGTTCATCGGCGATGTCGTCCAGAACGTAACCTTCTATGTACAGGAGCATAACTTCTTTGTATATGTCCGGAAGGCTGTCTATAGCCTTCATTGTCTCTTCTATCTGCTGGCTTATTATAAGGTTGTCTTCAGGGGTGTCGGAAGACAGGGCGTTGCGGATTTCGGAGTTGTCTTCACTTGAGGCTGAATCGTTGATAGAATTGCGGCTGCGCCTTAAAAAGTCGGTGAGGCAGTTTATGCCGATCTTGTAGAGCCAGGTGGAGAACTTGTACTTGGAATCGTACGAGCTGATGTTCATGAACGCCTTGTTGAAAGTGTCCATGCAGATGTCGTCCACTTCTTCGCTGAGCTCCTTTTTGATGGTTATAAAGCTCCTCTGGATGAAGCTTTTCAGCGGGATGTAGTACTTGTCGAAGAGAATGGTGAATGCCAGCTCATTTCCCTGCTTGGCGTAGGTTACGAGCTGGTCTACATCCATCATGATGTACTCTTTGCTCTTAATGTGCTTCAAGCCAGTTTTTTCCATATCCGCATTCTGCTGTCAGTTCAACTTTCAGTTTGGCTGCAGATTCCATCTCTTCCCTGGCAATCTGCATCACGATGTCTTTTTCTTGTGCAGTGGCGTCAAACACAAGCTCGTCGTGTACCTGGAGGATCATCCTGCTTTTGAGATTCTCCTTCTCGAGCCTTCTGGCCACGTTTGCCATCGCGATTTTTATAATGTCGGCCGCGCTGCCCTGAAGAGGGGCGTTCACGGCATTCCTTTCGTTGAATTTGCGCACGTTGGCGTTGCGGGAGTTGATGTCTTTCAGGTATCTCCGCCTGCCGTATAGGGTTTCCACAAAACCTGTCCTGTGAGCCCTGTCTATGGTCTGCTCGATGTACCTTCCGACTCCCGGATACATCTTGAAGTAGTTGTCTATGAACTCCTTGGCTTCTTTGACGCCAATTCCCATCCTCTCTGCCAGACCGAATGACGATATACCGTAGATGATGCCGAAGTTGACTGTTTTTGCCTTGCGCCTCTGCTCGTCTGTCACGCTTTCCACATCAACCCCGAACAGTCTTGCGGCTGTTGCCCTGTGCACATCCAGTCCGCTATTGAAGGCAGCCAGAAGATGCTCGTCGCCGCTGAAATGGGCCATAAGCCTTAGCTCGATCTGGGAGTAGTCAGCGCTCACGATAAACCCGTCCGCCTCTGACGGGACAAAGGCCTTGCGGATTTCCCTTCCTCTTTCCGTGCGGATAGGGATGTTCTGCAGGTTAGGGTTGTTGGAAGACAGCCTTCCCGTGGCGGTAAGTGCCTGGTTGAAAGTGGTGTGTATCTTCCCGTCGCGCCTGTCGATCATCTGCGGAAGAGCGTCTATGTAGGTGGAGAGAAGCTTCTTGAGGTTTCGGTATTCCAGAATGTCGCCGATGATTGGGTGGCTGCCCTCTATTGACCTTAGAGTCTGTTCGTCGGTAGGGTAGTTTCCCCTTACGCTCTTCTTGATGTCCGAGGAGACCCTGAGCTTTTCAAACAGAAGCTCTCCAACCTGCTTTGGAGAAGACAGGTTGACGGTGGAATCGTTTGCAAGCTCTTTTGCCTTGGCCTCGATCTGGTTCATTTGCGAGGTGAGAATCTTGCTGTACTCCTTCAGCTGGGCCGTGTCTATCTTTACCCCGTAGAATTCCATCAGAGCCAGAGTTCCCACCAGCGGCATCTCTATGTTTTCATAGAGGCCGGACACTTCTTTCATCATCTTGTCCTTCAAGAAGATGTAGAGCAGACACTCCTTTGCGGCAGCCTCGTCTGCCTCAGGGTCATCTTGAGGAATCTGGGAGAACAGGTCGGCTTCCGGGGTTTCTTTTTCACTGCCTTTGAAATCAGAAACATCCAGCCCCAGCTGCTGCTTGATTACAAAAGAGGCCGCGTGGCTGACTTCAGGATTGATCAGGTAGTGGAGGATTTCTATGTCGTACAGTCTGGAATGTGCAAATGCCTTTACCAGCTCTTCCGGACTGTCAGCCCCGTATGCCAGGTTTCTTATGGATTCCTTCAGGCCGCAGCCGGTTTTGGCTATGCTGGTGTCTTTAAGTATTCCTAGTATTTCTTGCGTAACCTGTCCGCAATAAGCCACTCCTGACGGGGCTTCGTCCGGGCAGGACTCGTCCCTGGCGGTGAGAATGACTCTTGCTCCGCTTTCAGAACTGATTGTCTTCAAAGAAATTTCCCCGTTCCTGGATGCGGCTTCCTTTAGCCTTGAGGCAGAAACCATAGTAACGGAAGGAACTGCAATCTTTGTTGCAACACTCTCTTTTTCCGGCACATAGCTGTTGAAGTAGTTGCCGGATGAAGAGTTGTCGTCAGCAGGGAAATCGTCTTCCGGAAAATCTTCAGCAGGAAGATCTCCGCTTTCAGCAGGGGAGGTTGAAAACGCCGGGATCATTTTCTTGAGCGACGTGAATTCAAACTTTGAGAAAATGCTGTCAACCGCCTTCTGGTCAGCGGCACAGACAGCTATATCGCCCAGAGAAACCGGAAGATCTATGTCTGTCTTTATGGTTACAAGGAACTTGCTCTGGTCAAGGTGCGGAATAGCCTCCCTGATTTTTTCCTGCTGCTTGGCTGGAAGCTCCTCCAGGTGAGAGAGCAGGTTTTCCAGATTATCGTAGGTGCCGATAAGCTTTTTAGCCCCCACTTCTCCGATGCCTTTAACTCCCGGGATGTTGTCAGAAGCGTCGCCCCAGATGGTGAGAATGTCTATTACAGATTTCGGGTCCTTGATTCCGTAGTAGGCGCAGATCTTTTCCTTGTCCACAATGTCCACCTCGGTGGCCGAGCCTTTCGGAAACTTGTACTGGAAGATGTTGTCGTCTATAAGCTGGCCGTAGTCCTTGTCCGGGGTAACCATAAACACCTGGGAATTGTCTGACGCCCACTGCTTTGCCATTGAGCCTATAACGTCATCTGCCTCATATCCCTCCATTCCGATAGCCGGGATGTTAAGAGCCTTGAGGATTTCCTTGAGCGGTTCCAGAGCGTCCACCACCAGTTCAGGAGCCGGCGGACGGTTTGCCTTGTATTCCTTGTAGACCTTATGACGGAATGTTTCAGCATGCAGGTCGAATGCCACCGCAAGATGTGTCGGATGCTCTCTGCCCATAAGTTCAAGCACCATCTTGGTGAACCCGTAGAGGATGGAAGTGTCTATACCCTTGGAATTTATCAAAGGGTGGCGCATAAACGCATAATACATCCTGAATATCTGCGCGTGCCCGTCTATTAGGAAAATCTTGTTAGCCATAAAACAACCAAAACTATCTGCAGTTATTGTCTGAAGCGTACCACTCGGCGCAGCTCTTTTCTGTTTCCCAGAGTTTTACGCTGAAAAGACTTATGCCTTCAGGCAGCTTGCCGGAGATTATCTGAGCAAAATGGATGGCAAGCATCTCGCTTGTAGGCTGGAAGTCCACGACAACGACATTGCCGTAAGCCTTCTGGATTTCATCCGCCAAAGCTGCTCCGCGGCTCATTACCAGCGCATGGTCGAACTTGTCAATAATATTCTCTCCTACAATTCTTTTCAGGTCAGTAAAGTCTATGACCATCCCTTTCTTTGGAGAGTTCTCCTCGGCGACGGGTTCTCCGGCAACAGTCACCGCCAGCCGGTAGGAATGGCCGTGGATGTGGCTGCACTTTCCGTCATATCCTTCAAGGGCATGGGCCCCTTCGAAACTGAACTCTCTTGTAATCCGTATCTTGCTCATCTTTAATTAATTTTCTTAAATATCCCTGCACACGAACATCATCTTTTCTCTGTCAAAAGCCAGGCCTTCCACGTCGAACATCTTGTCTATGGCTCCGCTTTCTGTCATCTGGTCCACACTTCCGGAGAAGAACTCTTCTTCGGTCATTATCCACAGCCGGTCACAAATCTGAAGGGCCAGCTGCAGGTCATGGGTGGAGAAGACTATCAGCTTGCGGTTGCCGTCCTTGTGGGCAATCTGCTTCAGAAGCCTGGTTACCAGAAACTTGTTTGCCACATCCAGAAAAGCCGTAGGCTCGTCCAGCAGGATGATGCGGCTGTCCTGGACTATGGCTCCGGCTATTGTCGCTCTCTGGAATTCGCCATCGCTGAGACTGGTGCAGTCCCTGTCCTGAAAACCTTCCAGCCCGACCATCTTCAGGGCTTCCTGCACTCTTTTTTCCTCTGCGGGGTCCGAGGCCCCGATCCAGTTGGTCCGGAAATAGCTGTTGATGGCGGCCAAATCCTTTACGCTCAGGAATTTTGTCCTGTCTGCCAGCGGACTTACAAAGGAGACCAGAGAACTGGCTTCTTTTCTGGAATAGCTGTCCAGAGTTTTGCCATTGTACAGGATACTTCCAGAGCCCCAGATGTTTTCCAGCCCGGCTATCGTGCGCAAAAGCGTGGACTTTCCTCTTCCGTTGGAGCCTAGTAAGGCAATAAGGCAACCATCATCTTCACAAGCGTTTATGCCGGCGAAGATCTGCTTGTCTCCATACCCGAGACTCAGTTTGCTGACAGAAAGAAGAGGCATCCCGGCAATCTTTATCTGGAGCCTTCGACTGATTTCTTCACGAACTGGTACAGATTGTTTCCTCTCAGTCCGATAGCGGCAATCTTGCCCTGTGGGTCAAACACCACGATGTAAGGAATGCCGCCAAAACCGTAAGCGTCTGACGGTATGTCCTGCGCGTTTACAATTTGTGACCATACGATTCCGTTTTCCCTTGCAGAAGCCTTTGTGTCAGCAAGTTTGTCCCATACAGCAATGCTCAGGACGGTAACCTTTTCTTTAGGCAGATCGTTGAAGATCTTCTTCAGGGTCGGAATTTCCTTTATGCACCATCCGCACCAGGAAGCCCAGAAATCTGCCACAACCCATTTTCCTCTTCCGACATAGTTGCTCAGCGATACCTTGCTGTTTGGATTCTGAGGGTCCTGCTGAACGGTGAAGTTGATGAACATGTCGCCCACCTTTGGATTGTTCTTCATTTGCCCGAAAACGGAAGAAGCCGAGAGCAGCGCCAGGCAGATAGCCGCGAGTGTAAATATCTTTTTCATATTCTGAAGTGTTTTGTCTTGAATGTTTCTTGTCTTGAAGAGAAGTCTGTTACTTGGCGCTGAACCTCTTGGCCTGTTCGGCAATCAGTTCTTTGTCCTCAAAGTAGTTGATCTTCATTGCCCTGCGCACATCGTCCATAGTCTGGGCGGCGGCTTCGCGGGCTTTTTCGCTTCCTTTTTTGAGCATATTGTAGATTTCAGGAATGTCTTTCTCGAACTCCTTGCGCCTTTCTCTTATCGGCTGGAGCTCTTCTTCCAGAATCTTGCCCAGGAACTTCTTTATCTTCACGTCTCCGAGTCCTCCCCTCTGGTAGTGAGCCTTCAGCTCGTCAAGGTTAGGGTACTCTGGCAAATACTTGCCGAAATGCTCCTGGCGGCAGAAAGCGTCCAGATAAGTGAATACGGTGTTGCCTTCTATATGGCCCGGATCGTTGATGCTGATGTGCTGAGGGTCTGTGTACATGCTCATCACTTTCTTAGCCAGAATGTCTGCCGGCTCGCTGAGGTAGATGCAGTTTCCAAGGCTCTTGCTCATCTTGGCCTTGCCGTCGATTCCAGGAAGACGGTGGCAGGCGTTGTTTGCAGGCAGCAGAATCTGAGGCTCCACGAGAGTCTCCCCATAGATGCTGTTGAATTTTCTCACGATTTCCACTGTCTGCTCTATCATCGGCTTCTGGTCTTCTCCGGCCGGAACGGTCGTGGCTTTAAATGCCGTGATATCAGCAGCCTGTGAGATAGGGTAGGTGAAGAATCCAACCGGAAGTCCGCTTCCGAACACGGCCTGCTGGTCCTCGCTGGTAAAACCCCTCATTGCAATCTCGGTCTTGACGGTAGGATTTCTCTGAAGCCTGGCCACGGTCACAAGGTTCATATAGTAGAACGCCAGTTCCGTAAGTTCAGGAATCATGCTCTGAACAAACAGAGTTATCTTTGACGGATCCAGCCCTACGCTGAGGTAGTCCAGAGCCACCTCTATGATGTTCTGGCGCACTTTTTCAGGATTGTCAAAATTATCTGTAAGAGCCTGTGCATCTGCTATGAACACAAACATCTTGTCATAGTCCATAGCGTTCTGGAGTTCGACTCTTCCTTTCAGAGAGCCTACATAGTGTCCGATATGGAGCCTGCCGGTAGGGCGGTCTCCGGTGAGTATAGTCTTTCCCATATTCAATATATTTTCTAATCAGTCAAGCGGCAATTCGCATCAGCACCACCCTTGGGTGCAGTACAAATTGCTACAACTTTCAAATATACACAAAAAACGGCAAGAATAAGCCTGATGCCCTTCTTGCCGTCCAATAGTTCAAGGCAGTCGTAAAACTATGAATCTGTTCCCTTAATATCAGATGAGTCTTTTCTGCTCTTTCTGGAATCGATCCAGCACCAGAGTCTCCACATCAGCCAACCCCAGGCAAAGAACAGCACAAAGTAAATCCATTTAGGTATGGATGTCTGATAGCCGTCGTCTTTAATCACCTTTTCAAAATCCGGAATGTCAGCGTAATAGTACGCTCCCGCCCCGAAATCGTGAGCATCGCTGAGCCCCATCCTGTTCTTCATTATCCATAACGCACATAGCAAGACAATGGCCACCATAACGATGGTCACTGTCCTGAAAATTATTTTCTTGTGCGTTTTTTTCATTAATATGCTTTGGTAATCAAAAATGTGTCTGAAGAAGGTGTCATGTTGAAAGTGGTCTTGGCAGGAGCCGGAGCCTCGACAACCTTAGGTTCTGCCTTCTTTCCGTTATAGTTGTCAAGTTCAGGAACCGGGAAGAACTTTCCGCTAAGAAGCATCCATACTGCAAAGAAAGTGAGGGCAATGTTGAATAACTGTCCGATGACATACAGCCACAGAACCTTTCCACCCTGCATCTTCTTGATAATCTGGCGGAAGTTGGTGTCAAGTCCAATGCTTGTGAAAGCCAGGACAAACGCCCAGTTCTTGTACTGGTCAAGCACCTTGTTTATAGCTCCCACGTTCTCGCTTCCATAAACCGGAAGGATGATGAACGATGCCACAAGCGAAGCTGCAAAAAAACCGATTATGAACTTAGGGAAGCGGTACCAGATTTCGTTTGCGCCAACTCTCTGGCCCATCTGGCGGTCAACCCTGGTTGCAAAGAACAGAGCCACGAAGAATGCGATGAAACCGATCAGTATGTTCTGGATGCTCTTTACGAGAACTGCGGCCTGTTCGGCTTCTGCTCCCAGCGCGCTTCCGGCCAGGACTACTGCTCCGGTCGAGTCAACTGTTCCGCCGATCAGGGAACCTCCCATGATCTGGCTCATTCCAGTCCAGCGGATAATCATCGGCTCAAAGACCATCATCAGTATGGTGAAGATGATGGAAATGGAGATTGCCAGAGAAAGATCCTCCTTCTTTGCCTTGGCTGCGGCTCCTGTAGCTATGGCTGCTGAAGTTCCGCAGACGCTTGTCGCTGAGGCAAGGGTGATTACAAGTGGCTTGTTGTCCATCTTGAAGATCTTGGTTCCCAGCCACCACATGAAGATTATCACGATTGGGGTCACGACCCAGGCGATTCCCAGGCCGTAGAGGCCGAACTTGGCTATGTTGGAGAACAGCACCGAGAATCCCATTATCACCAGACCGGTCTTGATGTAGAACTCGGTCCTGATAGCCGGCTTGAGCCAGTTTGGAATGCCTACGGTATTGGAAATCAGAAGTCCTATGATAAGAGCCCAGAAAGCCCATTCAAGATAGCGGTTGAAAGTGAACTCGGCACTCACAATTCTGACTATGATTGCCAGTATGAACAGTCCGATAAACGCTGGAATGAACTTGGAAATCTTCTCGCCCTGCAGCTTGATGCCAATGCCGAACAAGATGGCAAGGATCAGGAATGTCCTCAAGAGCTTGCCCCAGAACGCTCCGGCAAACTGCCCCAGAAGAGAAGTCTTCTCCGGAACATCTTCCCACAGATGCCATTTTGAAAAGTTCAGTGCCGTAAAATCAAATGCTTTGGAAATGACTGCAATAGCTGCAATAACAATGAGCACAGCGCCAATCCACACAGCCAGCCAGTCTTCTTTTTTCCACAAATCGGAAACGGTTGTCCTGTTACGGATAACCACAGGTTTTGTTTTAGGTTCCATAATAAAAAGTAAAAGGTTTTACTATAAATAATGGGACAAATATAGAAAAAAGTACCTCACATTGTTCTCAGAGTTTCAGAACAAGGGGCAGGTTGTAGCTTTAACCATCCTGATCAGGTCGGCCGGGGCTATGCAGATCTGAAGGCCTCTAAGACCTGCACTCACATACATTTTCTCCAATTCAAGACAAGACTCGTGTATATATGTCGGAAACTGCTTTTTCATCCCGATGGGCGAGCATCCGCCTCTTATATAGCCGGTTGTGGGCAGCAGCTCTTTCATGTGAATCAGATTGCAGCTCTTGTTCCCCGATGCCTTCGCCGCCATCTTCAGGTCCACTTCCTTGTCTCCGGGAATCACGCACACGAAGTGTCCGGTCCTGTCTCCCTTGAGCACAAGCGTCTTGAACACCATAGATATATCTTCTCCAAGCTGCCCGGCCACGTGGATGGCGTCCAGATGCTCCTCGTCCACCTGGTAAGGAACCAGCGTGTAGGCTATTTTCTCCCTGTCCAGCAGCCTGGCTGCATTTGTCTTCTGAATCTTCATACGGCAAATATACTAACAAATCTTACAAAGCCATAATTTGCAACTGATTGCAAACCCGCAAACTTGTCCTGCTAAACCTTGTGTATCACGCTAATAATTGCTATTTTTGTATAAAGAAACGAATCGTCTCAGGTTTAGTAGAATGAACTTTTCTAGAACAATAGCAGTTGTGAGTTCAGTCTTGGCAGGATTAGCCTTGGCGGTTGCTTTGTTTGCCTGCGGACCAGAAGCTAAGCCAAATCTTGATCCTGAAGGCCAAAAGACCGAACCGGCAGGCCCTTTTGTTTCATTCACAAAAATAGAGGCAACTCCATCTAGCTTTTCCGCAACCGTAACAGCTACGCTAAGCAAGGATACCGTTTTGACAGACTGCAAGATAGTCATAGAAGGAGTGGGAGAGCATCCGGCTGTCAAAGACGGCCTTGCATTGTCCGCAACCATTGATAATCTTGATTACGAGACAACATATACCGCAAAAGCCGTAGCCAAAAAGGGTGGCAAAGAAATGGTCTCTTCTTCAGTGGCGTTCAAAACGGCCAAGCATCCGTTTAACGAGATGTTCTGGAGTTTTGCCATTAGCAATTACGATACGGACAAAGACGGGAAACTTAGCCGCAAAGAAGCCGCTGCGGTAACTGAGATATTGGCTTCGGCAGAAGGTTTTACGTCGGTTTACGGTATGGAGTTTTTTCAGAATCTGAAGTCTATCAATTTTGGCGTAAACTCCATATCTGAGATAGATTTGTCCAAGAACCAGAATCTTACCTGGATAGAACTCAACGAAAACCCGCTGAAAGGTCTGGACATTTCAAAGAATGCCAAGCTTATGCACGTTTCGGCTGGCGGATGTGGCCTGACTGGCCTGGATGTTTCCAAGAATACAGCTCTCAAAGAACTTCATCTTCAGGTGAACAATATCAAGTCTATAGATGTATCGAAACTTGTGGTCCTTGCTAGTTTCTACATATCGGCAAACGACCTGACAGAACTAGACCTCTCGAACAACTTGTCTTTAACCGAGTTGCATTGCCATCAGAACCCTAACCTCAAGATTGTTTACCTCAAGCAGGGGCAGACCATTCCAAATATGTCAAAAGACAGCTGGACCGAAATACGTTACAAGTAACAGACAGATTATGAACAAGAACAAATTTCCGGAAATAGAATTTCTCAAGGCCAAAGTTGAGGCAAAATGGAATCATCGCGTTTCTACTCCAAAGGATTTTGAACTTTTGTCGGAGGAGATTTCTTCCAAGTCCAAAGACGGCATTTCAGCCAGCACTCTGAAAAGAATCTGGGGTTATGACACTTACAATTCTTCTCCTAGTGTCAGGCTGCTCGATGTTTTGGCCCAGTATGCAGGTTTCCAGAGTTTCCGCTCTTTCCAGAATTTTTTGAAGAAAGATGCTGCCACTTCAGGCTTTTTTACCACTGAATTCATAGAATCCGGAGAGCTCAATGCAGGAGAGCATATTCTTCTTGGCTGGAATCCTAACCGTGTTGTTGAACTTGAATATCTGGGCGAAAACCGTTACAGGGTAGTTTCCAACCAGAATTCCAAGCTTAGGGAAAACGATGTGTTTGAGATGGCTTCTTTCATAGTTGGATATCCGCTGTATATCTCTCACATAGAAAGGGGTGGGGAAAAGACCAGCATATATGCCGCAGGAGTGAAAGATGGTCTCATTCTTGTTCAGAAGGTTCAGGAGAACCAGCCTCGATAATCAAATCGCGAGTTTCTTCAAACATCTTGTAAACCTTGTTCTCCGCCCTCTTTTTGGCCAGGTATAAAAGTATTCCAACCACGCACAGCAAAATGCCCAGAATAATGGGCCATCTTCTCTTGCTCTGCGATTTCAGTATAGCCTGCTTTACTTCTTCTGCTGAGCCGTAGCGGTTATGCTTGTCTTTTTGTGTGCATTTTTTCGCGATAGAAGACAGATTGGCAGGAAGCAGGCACATAATCTTCCCAAGCGAGTAAATGTCTGAACGGCAGTCTATTTCCTTGCCTTCCAAAAGCTCTGGAGAAGCAAATTCTCTTGTGCCCGCAGGAGTTTTTCCAAGAAAATGGGAATCCGAATCGGAGAAGCCGAAATCAATTATCTTTACATTGTCTCCATTGTCGGTGACCATTATGTTTTCTGGCTTCAGATCGCGATGAATTATCTGCTTGCGGTGCATATAGGAAAGGGCGTCGCACAAATCCAGCAGAATCTTGACGGATATCTTTTTGGAGAGACTCTTTTCTCTGATCCGCTCCGAGAGAGTTTTGCCGTCTATCCATTCCATTTCTATGCAGTGCCCAAGCTGAGGCTTCTGCAAGAAGGCATAGTACTCGCAGATGCCCGGATGTGACATTACAAATCCTATTTCAAATTCTTTTCTGAGCAGATTCTCATAAAGCAGATTGCCGCGGAGTTCTTGTTTGAGGCATTTGTAAAGCCTGTTTTTTCCGCCCTGGCGGCTTCTGTACAATTCGGTGAATCCGGCTCCTTCAGAGTGGACCCGTTCCAGGAAAGAAATGCCCTCGTCTGCTTCTTGCGGGTTTATGAAAAAGCCAGATTGTGATTCCATAACTCAAAGATAATCATAATAATCCAGTTTCAAAGATTTTAACAGTGTAAAATGTTCTTTTTAAGGGAGATTCTTTGTATTTTTACATCTTGTAAAAGATACAATCCGGGATTTGAAACGCTTGTCTGCTGTTATATTGTCTTTTGTATTATCCTGCGTCTTGCTCCATTCTCAGAGCCGGCAGGAAGTTTATTGCTTCAACCAGCGGTACATAGTGTCTGAAGGCGGCAAATACGGCATGACAGACCAGCAGAAAAAAGAGATTTTCCCAATGGTTTATGACGACATTTCTTTCCTAACGGATGACATCGCCCTTCTTTCCCGTTTCGGCAGCTTCATGCTCAGCGACAAATGGGGGAGGATCTTTGCCGAGAGTTCTTCCAGAAAGGAACTTGAAAGTAACTTCCAGGAACTTTATGACCAGGTACTTTCTGATGATTACAGTTATTGGGAGGATGTTATTCGGGAGTTTGAAACATTTGCTGACAAGTGCTGTAAAGCCAAGAAACTTCTCAATCCTGATAGTTTTCTTCTTCCTTATCGCCAGAAGATTGAAGACCTTCTGAAGATGAAGCGCGGACGTATGACTGAAGACCAGCTGTTACGTTTGAAAACCCTGTCAGATATCCAGTTTTCCTTATTAAAGGATTTCTATTAGCATTTGAATTCATTATATCAGGATACAATGGGCAGTTATATAACCAGGCGGATTGTTGTTATGATTGCGATGCTTTTGGCCTCGTCTTTCCTCTTTGCCCAGAACCCTGAGCAGATCAAGAGCAACTCCAAGATGATCTGGGCGGAAGGCTCATCCCAGAAAGAGGCTCTTGACGGCATAACTTCCAAGCTTGCCTATGCCGTTGGGTTCACCTGTCCTCAGTCAAAGTTCCTTCCTCTGATGAAAACCTACTCCCAGGATATCCGCAAGGCCACTCATCAGATTGCCTACAACGGCAAGTACCTTCGTTATATCTCCGCCTCTGACCTTCCTAAACTCTTCCAGGCCAGGAGGCAGAAAATCGCCGAGTTAAAGTCTTCCGCCAGCCAGTCCCACAAGAGATTTACCCTAACCGGCTCTCTTTCTGACGCAGAAGACGCCGCCACGCTTTACCGGTGGGCCGTTGCTTACCTGAGCAGCCTTCCTGGCAACAACTCCCGGGAGGTCGCCTCCATCCAGCAGCAGATTAATTTTCTAAGGAAATCAGCCGCCAAATCATCACCAACCCTCAATGCCTCATCCTCTACCATCAAATCCCAGATGGGTCACATCGCCCGCCAGGCCAGCCAAATAGAATCCATCCTTGGCATTTCGTCAACCGTCAGTCCTGCAGTCGCCACTACTTCACCTTCACTTCCATCTCAAGCAGTCACAACATCCAAATCCACTTCTTCCACATCCGTCGCTGAAGAAAAAAGAAATGCAACTGAAAGAAAACAATTACTCTCGGTTCCAAACACCTATACCGCTCCATTATTTGAATACGAGATGGATGAAGAATCTCTGTATAAGTTTGTTTGCGAGAACCTTGCCGGAGAACTTCGTTGTCTCACAATAGCGAATGACACTTTTTATAGGCCAAGCAGCAGGCTTTATAACTGTTTTAGCGTAGATTTTAACAGATTAATTCGTTCAAGAGTTTACATTCTTCCTCAAATCTGTTTTGCTCCTGAATGGAATACAGGGGCTTTGATAGGCTTGAAATTCAGGGATTCAGGCGCAGGCATATATGCCTCTTTCCGCGGCAATTTCACCTCAGTGTCTTCCTCTAGCAAGATTCTGTCTTCTGAGCCCGCATCTTCCCTTACTGGCTCAAACAAGGTCTCTCATCAGTTTATTGCAGCCGGCGTCTTGCTTACTCCTTTGATTTTTGCCGATAATTTCAGCTCTATATTCAACCTTTCCACAGCATTTTACGCTGGTGTTGGCTATGGCTACAGAAATGTTTACTGGCAAACCACATCGAATCAATGGGCAGAAGTAACTGACCGCTCTTCCAAAGGCATAGCCCTTGAGGCCGGCATTATTTATTCTCCAATTGTAGATAAACGTCGTGATCCGGAGAAACTTGGCATAAGCCTCTCAGCAGGCCTAAGTACCATCAGCTTCAAAACCATTGGCCTCACACTAGGCGTTGGCGTCAGCTTCTAAAAAAATAGGGAACAGATTCCTGATTTTCCTATGAAAATCGGAAATGCATGTCCGATTTTCATAAATATATTCTCTCCAATTCAGCCTTTGTAAAGGCCTTGAACCTAGCCATCCAGTATTCTGCTTTCTCCTTTGTAAACTCCGCTCTGTCTATCTCAGACTCTTTTCCCGCCTGATGGAGTATGGTGTTGTTCCCGCCTCCCATATGCTCCGCCCAAGTAAGTTCAGCAAACGGAGAGTCCTGCATCTGCCCTATATGATGCAGCTCATACGGATCTCCATTCCTGTCTCTTGGCGGAAATCCTTCTCCAATCAGGTCTGCATTGTTGTACTGAGCCCAGGAATCATAGTCCTTGAGCGCCTGCTGCGAAGAATCCCTTAGCCAGGTATTCCTCCGGATGCTGTAGTCTGCCCAGTCTATATCCGTTCTTATCAGCGCCACCTTTCCTCCAACCACAGCTTCTTTAAGCCCCGCCTTGATATAAATCTCCGCCTCTTCCTTGCTCCTCAAGCACCCCACCACCGCATCCGACCACCCAGTCCGAACTTTGATATAAATGCAATCTTCTTTTGTCATATCAGAAATCTAATAGCGGTCTGGACGTATCTTCGTATAATTTGACAAATTCTTCGAAATCATCTAATGGTGAAGATGTTACTATATTGCTAATTCCATGAAGAGAATGAATAATTAATTCCCTGTCTCCAGATGCAATCGCATTGTCAAGTAATTCATAATGTTTGCTAAGAGCCTTATCTCTTTCTCCAAATGTTTTTTCTAGAAAATCTTGGCAACTTTTATACTTAGCTGTTATCTCTGCGATTTTAACATTGCTCCAAATTTTCAGCTGTTCTGTTTTAGCTTCAACTTCTTTACATTGAGCATATAAAGATAATAATGCTTGAGCGGAGCCAGCGGTTTCATTAAATAACTGAATGGTTCTGTCATTGTCATTTCCTTGTACAATGTTCTCAGAGTCGTTACTTGGTAAATTAGGATCTATTATTTCTAATTCTTTACTCATAATTAGTTCTTAAGGTTTGCTTTTGATATATTGTTGTATTCTTTTACAGCTTGAGCCAAAAGTTGTATGTCTTTTAAACAAATCGTTGAGAATTCACTGGTTTTGAAGACCTTATCTCTTAGAGGGGCATAAATGGTTAAGAATCCTTTATTTGCCTTGACGAGTGCCTTGATAATCTCAAGTCCCCTGTACATAACAGCTTGTCCTACATTATAAGCATCGATTAGTTTCTCAAAATTTTCTAGGATTGATTTCTGTATTTCTCTATTTTTCTCAATAACTTCTGCTCTTTTTTGCAAGTAGTCGCCAATAATGTTAAGAGCAACTTCTGCTAAGGCTGCCTTAGGATTATCGACGACATATTTAATATTTGATTCGCTAGAGAAAACTTCATCTATATAAGATGCCGCATTAGAAAAAACTATGTCAGATAAGTTAACAGATAAATCACCCTTAGAATACTCTACGTTGTTAAAATTGAGATCTAACGTAATAAGATCATCTTGTGAAACAAGGTTCTTGCCTCCAGCATTATCTCTTATAAAGTTTAATAATTCAACACCAAGATAGATGTTTCTATATGCACAAACTCTAGTATAGGAAAGAATATAGTTCACCTTTTCCCTTATGTCTTCTAATTCATTGAATTCAAAGATAGAGGCATCATATAGTTCCTTCATAATTTTTGTTTTTCTTTTCATGCCGCTAGCGGATGTAATAAGACCGAACAGGTAGGAGGGATCATAGTCTTTCACATCATTGAATCCTTTAATGATTTCTTCTATCTTGTTTGTGTCAAGTTGCTCTTTAAATGTCTGTAATTCTTTTGAATACATTAATTCATCATTTGCCAGGATCTTAGTTTCATTCTCGTCTTTTCTAAGAGCATAATAATCACCATTATTTTCTGCAGAAAAAGCTTTTTTAGCAAACGTTGAATAGACCTTATCGTTATGGGCTTCAAATGGAAGTGAAACATTGTAAAATAAGAGCAACCTTTTGTTGAATATTTTATTTTTGAGCATGCTCTTATCCTTTTTGTCCGTTGCATGATCCAATCTATCCATCAAAAGCGATAATTCCGAAGTTGCTTGATTTGCATACTTTACATTTTTTGAATTTACAGCTCCTAGAGAGATAGGAATATGTGCAACCTCTCTTATTCTGTTTTCAGCAGACCTGAATATCTTGTATAGATATCTTTTTCTAAGATAAATAATTAAGAACGTTAAGGCTGCAATGAAAACAATGGAACCTACGACAATCAAAAATACTTTTGAAGAGATTATTGCCCAAATTGCTTTTGCTAACCAAATAATCCCCTTGATAAGGTATTTGATTAGATAATAAAGCACCCCCAGCAAGCCTATACCTCCAAATATGTCGGCATACCATTTTTCTGTAGTTTCCTCAAAATCAAAGCCGTCTATTAACCAGAAAACAAAGAATAGAAATAGTCCGCTAATAGTAATAATTGCAATTGTAGACATAGATAAGCCAATAATAGAATAGATTCTCCTTCAGTTTAATTAGTCTTTAAATCTTAGTATTAGAATAATCCAACCAATAACATTAAGAAAAATCCAAAAAGAGATTGGGCTTAAATATCTCCAATAACGGATTGATTTGAAAAAGCCCCACTCAGGATCAAATTCTGATCTCATTCTTATATATGAAGCTTGGTCACTATAACGGTAATTATAAGCGAAATAGTTAAACAAAGTGTTGATTTGTTTCGGATGACTATTGGCTATACTGTTTAGATTAGACTCATTAATCTCTTTTACATTAAGCATTCTTGCTAAAGATTCCGGATCATCTCCAACGTGATAGAGAGCACTGAGTTTTGTTAATACACTACCATTTTTAGCGATTTCTATAGCTTTGTCTTTTCTTTCTTTTGAAGTACATCCTGTTAGGCAAATAACCATAATGGAGATTGCTAATAAATACTTGTAAATACTTTTCATAGGATTATTAAGTTGTTATAAGTTTTCCAGCTCTTTTGCTCTTTCTTCCGTTATGTCCAGACTTTCGGCTTCCCTCATAAGAATCTTCCTTTTTCTAGGGGTAATCTCACCATCTGCCGCGATTTCTTTGAAGATTTCTAGATACTCTTTTTCTTTGTCGCAGAGGCTTGAAATACAGCAGTCTGCTTCCAATTCGGTTGCTCTTTCAACTGAAATTCCACATTTTATGCGGAATCTGTCTAGCATTTTACGATCTTTCTCAGAAATTATTCCTTCAGAAGAACACTCTTTGAAAACTTCAATGTATTCAAGTTCGTCTTCAGTATTTGCTTGTTTTGTAGGTGAACTATTAATCATCTGCTTTATTGTTCCAATTGGAGCAAACTTGACTTTTATAGAAACTATAGCATTTTTTTGCTCTTGGAATTTTTTTTCTGAGTTTTCATCAAAGGCAATACCAGCTTTTCCAAAAAAAGCCTTAACCCCAGCTTCTAGTTTTGTGAGTTCTTGATTGTCCAGCATTTGAGATTTGCTGGTTTCGAGATACTCTTCATGAGACAGAAGATTCCCTTTAAGTCTTTGTTCACATAGTCTTTTCCATGACGGTTCATGATAATACCACTTTAAATCATCTGGAATAGATGGCTCTACAGTTGGTGTAAAATGCTGTGACAAACGTATTGACTGCTTTAAGGAATTAATAAGATGATCGCTTTTATGTTCAGAGTAAGATGCATTAACATCTGCTATTATAGTGTCGACATTTCCTATTACATTACTAGCTCTCTTGTTAGAATTATCAGAACTGTTTGTGTCTAAGAACTCAATGTTAATATCTGTAGCGCCTAACGATTGAACTAAGTGGCAAAACTCAAATAGACGATCTCTAACTAATTCCAATTGATAAGAATCAAGGGGATAGTAAATACTAGGCTCCAAAGGATGTCCTATGTACATATGATTGACGATAGGATGTCCTACTGGAAATGTCATATTTTCAGGCAAGAATCTTGGATTGAGAACTGTGATTGATTTTGAATCACAAACCTCATATTCGTCAGTAATGAGGATTGCTTTTCTATCTTGATAAGGTTTGTTTAGAATTACGTAACTATTTTCATTCAAACAAGTATCATATAATTCCCTGCATTCTTTAAGTGCTTCCTTGTTCTTTTCCCATCGAATTGAATTGGCAATAGAAGCCAAAGCCTCACCATAGTCTTTCCAATACAAAAATATCTCACCTTGCATCTTTGTTATACGGGCAAAGGATTCGTCCAAGAAATCACTTAGATAATCAGATATACTTTCTTTCTCATTTTCAAATTCAACGATAATACCTCTACCATAATCTAAGAAACTCATAGCATCTTCATATTCTTTTAGATTAATAAGTGCTCTTGATACTTTTCTACATATTTTTAAAATTTTAAGAACTCCTTCTTCGTCAAGTTTAAATGCCTCAATTAAACTAATTGGCCTAATTGGCCACTTTTTATAATTATTAAATGCCTCAATTAAATTAATTGCACGCTTTTTTAATATAGTTTTATGTATGTCTATATCATCTGCGAAATCTGATAAGTCTTCATCAGTATTATCGTTCATATAATTGTAAAGATCTATCGTTTCAAGCAAACTATCAAGGTAATCGCAATAGTGAGCTGCCAATGAATCGAAATCTCCTTTTTCTCCATCTGACTCATAAATATGCATTTTTAAACCAATCAATCCTATGTAGCATAACAATTTATGATCTAGACTCATTTCAGTCTGGTTGTCAGACAACAATTCTTCTATGAAGTTGATACCTTCCGAACACTTTTCTTCCTCAAAGAATTGCCCTATTTGCTTTCTTAAGGAATCTATATCTAAACTATTGTACTTGATGCTATTAGACATAATTGTGATTTGTTTTAACAGGGTATTGTTGAGCTATTAACTTACAGCATTTAATGCATTAAAATTACGACATGAAAAGAAACCTGACGCTCCATACCGCTCCGACAATAAGACCTATCCAAACGATAGCACCTACTGGCATAGGGAATCGAATTCCTTCAAAACTCCTAAAACTTATAGGTCTGCATATCCACCAGGAAATATCTGAAGGATCTACTCGTTCAATAATCATTTCCAAAATAATGTCAAAGATTTTAATGGCAGCCCAAACTACAAGAGCCCAGGCACAAATAGGTTTCAGTGTTGTACACCAAAATTCTGTGAAAGTGAGAATCGTATTCATTATAATAAAGTCACCATTTGTCTATTTCTTTTTTACTTCCAAGTCAGACATATTCAGGGCATTGGCTTTGCGGAGGGAGATGCCGAACATTCGCATAAAGGCGTCTTCTACTTCTTGGCCTCGGTTTGCTATAACGGGGTTGTTGTAGATGGAGGCTACCTGAACTGTCATTCCGGGTTCAATGACAACTCCGTTGCAGATTTTCCTGCGTTTGGTTGTTATAATAAATAGTGCCATAAATCGCTGAGTTTTAGTTAATAATATTTTCAGGGGGCTTGCTTTTTATTGCATTTACACAAAATTCGGCAATTAGTTTGGTTTTTACGAACTCAAAATCAGCTCAAATCATAGGAGTTTCATCGCTGAGGAAATAGAAAGATGGGCGGTTTGACGGAAAATGGTTATAATAGATGTGTGAAAGATGTGTAAAGATGAATAGTCAAGGAAAAGATAATAGATTCAATGTGCTGTTCGTGTGCCACGGGAATATATGCAGGAGCCCGATGGCTGAGTTTATTCTGAAGGATATGGTCAGGAAGGCTGAGACTGAGAGTGAGAATGGAGGGGGGATATCTTTGTCGGTGTATGTAGAGAGCGCAGCGGTGTCCAGGGAGGAGATTGGGAATCCGATATATCCGCCGGCAAAGAGGTGCCTTTCGGGGCATGGGGTGCCGTATGATTCCGGGAAGACTGCACGGCAGGTGGTGGCTGCGGATTATGACAGGTTTGACCTGATCGTGTGTATGGATGAGTGGAATGTAAGGCTGCTGAAGAGAATCATTCCTTCAGACCCGATGGGGAAGATAAGGCTGATGATGTCTTTCGCAGGACAGAGTAGAGATGTGGCAGATCCGTGGTACACTGAGGATTTTGAGAAGACTTACCAGGATCTGATAGTTGGCTGTAAGGCGCTTTGGGAGCAAATCAGTGAGAAAAAATGATGGTGTAGAGTGCTGGTTGAGAAAAATTTTACGATATTTGCGTTACGAGAATTCCGTTACGAACTTTTCGTAACGCGTTTTTCGTAATGTATATTTGATAGATAATCAGTAGGTTATTTAATAGTTTGTGTTATGGCAGGATATATCAACAACCCATTTATCATTGCTGGGTATGAGGCTCCGGAGTATTTTTGTGACAGGAAAAAGGAGACTGAAGGCCTCCTGGAAGCATTGCGCAACGGCAGGAATGTCACCCTTACATCGCCGAGAAGAATAGGAAAAACGGGGCTGATTCTGCATTTGTTCCATCTTCTGAAAAAGCAGAAGAAGGGCACAATGACAATATACATAGACCTGTTTCCTACCAGTAGCCTCTCCGACTTTGCAAAGATGTTTGCAGATTCAGTTCTGGGGCAGCTGGACTCAAATCCTGTTAAGTTGTTCAAAAAAGTGGTCTCCGCATTCAAATGGATACGCCCGAATATGACTGTGGATGAGATTACAGGGCAGCCTAAGCTGGGGCTGGATATTGTACAGGGAACGGAAGACCGTACCATAGAGGAGGTTTTCAAGTATCTGAAAGAATCCGGCAAGGAATGTTATATCGCTTTTGACGAGTTTCAGCAGGTGGCCCAGTATCCGGAAAAGAATGTGGAGGCTCTTCTGAGGACTTATATCCAGAATATTCACAATGTGCATTTTATATTTTCTGGAAGCAGGAAACATATGCTCAGCGAAATGTTCCTGTCGCCAAAGCGCCCTTTTTACCAGAGCGCTTCTTCAATGTCTATAGGGGTTATCGCTGAGAAAGAATACTGGAATTTTGCGGCTTCTTTCTTCAAAGAGCAGGGTAGGGAGCTTCCAGAAGATGTGTTTCACTTGATTTATGAAACATACGAGGGTTATACCTGGTATGTGCAGAAGGTGCTTAACCAAATGTACGGCAAGGCAGGACGGGAAGTCAATTCCAATCTTGTTTATGAGGCAATAGCTGAAATACTTAAGGAAAACGAGTATTACTATCAGATGCTTCTTAAAATGTACAGCAGCGGGCGAGGCAAGCTATTAAAGGCTATAGCTCAGGAGAAGAAGGTCAAGGAGATTACTTCGGGAGCATTCATAGCAAAATATGATTTGACTGCAGCCAGCAGTGTCAAGAGCGCATTGGAGCGTTTGCTGGACGATGAGATTATTTATCAGGAAGAAGACGGCTATATAGTCTACGACCGTTTCTTTGGCCAGTGGCTAGCACAAAACTAGCGGGCAGGGCGGTAGTTGATGCGGTTGCCGTCGCTATTCCATGTGTAAATCCAATGTCCGTTTCTGGAAGTGAAGGTGTTGCCGGCAACACCTATGACGTCTCCTACGTTGCTCTTTGGCAGGAACTTGTACCTGTCGCCCTTGGAGTTCCAGAGATATACCCAGCTGCCGTGCTCGGAAACAAAGAAGGTGGAGCTGAAGCCTTTGACTTCTCCTACGTTGGATGCGGATAGGGTTTTGTAGCGGTGGCCTTGCTCGTCGTAGAGATATACCCAGCTGCCGTTGGTTTCTACATTGGAGATGATTTTCATTTCTTTTTGAGGTAAGTTAGGTTTTGATGTTGATGTATATGATGAGTTGAACGAGTAAGTGTAACTCATTATCGCGATGACTATTGTCAGAAGTTGAAGTGCTTTCATAATAACTGAGTTGAAGGGTTTGCTTTCTGTGTTTCCCCCGCAAAAATCGTACTGAATTTTATTGTTGTTTTCAGAAAAAGAAAAGGCCCGCAGGTTTTGCATATGCTGCGGACCTTTGAGGCATTTGTTGAGGATTGGGGCGTTGATGCTACAGGTTCAGTTGTGTTGCGCAGTAGCAAAGAGCGGCGGATTTAGTAACCAGGATAGCTGATGCCAGGTACAAGACAGCAATGATTGCCGTGCGGGAAGCCTTGCGGTGGCTGTAGATGACGGCAATGGCTGAGGCAAGCATCAGCGCTCCGGCAATGCTCCAGGTCAGAAACGGATAGAGAGTCCTGGAGTGAGCATAACTGTAAACGGCTGAATTCTGGACTGTTATGGCTGCGTCCCAATTATCTGCAAAGACTTTTGCTATAATCAGGAAGACAATAGATATCGCGATGGATATCCCTAGGATCCAGATGACCGTAGAAATGGAATTCTGTTTTGTTTTCATAGGGCTATAAAGATTTGAATAGCTTTCCGAGCATGTAGTCGAAGAAACTTTTGCCAGAGCCTACTCCGACCTGTACCATTTTGCCGCAACGTGGGCATCTGACGGGTTCCGAGAAGACTGTGGCGTTCTTCTCTATGTCAGGCGCAGTGAACTTGTGACCGCAGTTCTGACAGGTAGCATTTACGAATCCTCTAAACATGTTAGAAATGTTTTAAGTTGTTTGTTGTAAGATTCATAACGATGTTATTTAGCTGGCTTTCCCCTTAAGACGGTTGGCATCTTTAGCGGCATTCTTGATGAGTGTTCCTCCTGCAGCAAGAGCAGCTATGCCAAGAAAAACCTTTACTGAAATTTTAAGGATGTCTTTCATGATAATTTATTTTCATGTTTTCGCATAAGAATTTGATGTGTTTGTTGAGACTTTCTTGATCAAGTCTTTCAGTTTTTATCATCGCCGAAGAGTTCATCTATCCAATTAGATATTTCTTGGCCGATTGCTGTTCCGGCCTTCATTCCGACGTTGGCAGCCATGTTTACAATCTGGCCAACAGGGGCAGGTAGTTCGTTTGTGATTTTGTCAAGTGCGTTCATATTTTGTAATCGTTGGTTGTTTCATGATGCAAAGAAAAAGGCCGTGTCTGCCAAAAACGGGCAGAGTGTTTTCAGATTTTTTTTCTTAACTTTAAGCATTGAAAAAAACGTTTTGTTATGAAAAGGATTCTTATGAGCATTTTGTTTTCTTTGGCTTTCTTCGGGATGATGAAGGCTCAGGATGAGGGCCGTACCTGGCTGAAGCGTTACAAAATAGATCCGATGAACGATAATCCGGTGTTCACCCGTCCTATGCACGAGAGGGACGAGAGCCGGGTACAGGGAGCTGGCATCTGCATGAACGACGGCTTGGCTTACAACCGCCGTTACTATAATTTTGGAAGTGACTGGCACTATGAACCTAAACTGAGCCTGTGCAAAGAAGAAGAGGCTGTTTTCCAGAAAATTACCGGAGAGTTTACTATAGAGGATGGCAGCTTTAGAGTGCAGACTGCAGACCAGATTCTGAAGTATGGAGTTATTCCGACAGATTTCGGCTGCATTGTAGCATATCGTGTCTGGGGATGGGGAGTAGACGGCTATCAGCAGATAAATCATTACTATGCTACTTTTGACCATAAAGGCAATCTGATAGATGCGTTCTATGCCGGACATGGCGAGTGGATGAACGAGATACTCAAGACAGAGCCACACGGAAACTACTCGCCAAGGGATAATTTCGGAGGCGGAAGCATGAAGTTCTCAGAAGACAACAAAACACTCACGAAAACAGATTATTACTACTTCAAGACTGCGGACGACAAGAGCGACAAGTGGTATGACACAACAGTTTTCAATATCTCGGACAAGGGAATCATCTCGGAGGCTTCACGCATACAGAAAGGAAAGCCTGAAGTCAACCAGCTTGCCGAGGAGCTTTATTCCCTGGAAACCCTTCCGCTCAGCGATAAGGACGTATTCAGGAAGTGGAACACATTTGTCAAGAAAGCCAAGAACAACGCTTCTCTTCAGCCGAGAATTGCTCTGGACATTCTTCGTCTGTATGCAAGCCGTCAGCAGGAGTTCATGGCTTGGACAACAGCCAACAAGAAAGAAAGTGTTCTTATAACAGCCCTTAAGCCAGGCTTTGAAAAGCTTGGAGAGCGTTTCGGTATGGGAGCACCTCAGATGATTGTGGAGAAAAGCCTCCAGATGTGCACTGACAATACAGTCCGCAATTACTGGAAGAACCTTAAAACCTTCAAGAGCCTGTTTGAAATCTACGACTGATTTCTGCTCATCATCTTTTTGGTATACGCTTGGCCTGGCCGATGGCACCTGTAGGGCAAACCATACGGCACAGGTGGCATCCCACACATTTCTGGCCGATTATCCTAGGCTGGCGGTCTTCCCCGAATGAGATTGCCTGGTGTCCGCCGTCGCGGCAGGATATGTAGCACCTTCCGCAACCGATGCACACACTGCGGTCTACGGTCGGGAACACCTTGGTGTCACGGTCAACCTGAGCGGTGGTTGCAAATGACTTGATTTCCTCTCCCACAATCTCATCCAGACGGGTAATACCCCTTTGTGCCATATAAGTCTGAAGGCCTTCCTTAAGGTCATCGATGATCCTGTAGCCATATTCCATAACGGCCGTGCAAATCTGGGTGTTGCGGCATCCTAACTGGATGAATTCCAGAGCGTCTCTCCAGGTGTTGATTCCGCCGATACCGGAAAGCTGGGCGTCCTTGATCAGTTGGCTTTGCGCCATCTCAAGTATGAACCTCAGGGCGATAGGCTTTACTGCCTTGCCGGAATAGCCGGAAACAATCTTCTTGCCGTCTACCTCTGAGCCGGTAGACATTGTCACGGACTTTATTGTGTTTATGGCAGAGATTCCGTCCGCCCCGCCAAAATGGGCGCTGACAGCAAATTTGCCCATAGAATCCACGTTAGGAGTCATCTTTGGAATGACAGGAATGCTTACTGCTTTCTTCACGTATGATGTGTAGATTGCAACAAGCTCTAAATTCTGTCCCACGTCGCTTCCCATTCCGGAGAGCTTCATCTGCGGACAGGAGAAGTTGAGCTCAATGGCATCCACGCCGGCATCTTCGGCCATAATGGCCAAGTCTATCCACTGCTGCTCTGTGCTGCCCATGATGGAAGCCACCACAATCTTCGAAGGATAATTGCGTTTCAGGCTGGCAAGTATCTGGAAATCAACGTCAGGCGGATTCTCAGAAAGCTGCTCCATATTGCGGAAACCGGCAAATGACCCGTCAGGGTTCTTGACTACATCGAATCGCGGAGAAACTTCCTTGATCTCTTCCAGGCAGATGGTCTTGTAGAACACGCCTGCCCATCCGGCCTCGAACGCCGCAGCTACCATCTCGTAGTTGGTGCAGATGGCGGAAGAAGCCAGAAAGAACGGATTCTCGCACTTCAGGCCACAGAACTCGATCTCCAGAGACGGCTCTTTTGTATTTTTGTCTTTAACTTCCTGCTTGTTGGCGTCAGCATATTTCTCAGCGATGATCTTGGATATTTCCCTGAGTCTTATCGGCCTGTCGTAATGGATGCAGGCATTCTCTGCTGCCGTAAGTTCTTCTTCTGAAGCGTCCTTGAGCCACTTCCAGGAATTGGCGGCATTGTCAAACCTTATAGCCCTTACGGCCCTTGCAGGATCAGCAGTCTTGCAGGCTTTTGTACATGGAGCGTTTTCGCAGAGCAGACATCTCTCCGCCTCTTCCATAAGGTGTAATCTCTTCATAGGATTGCGTGGCGTTTATTTTGTTGATATTTAATTAGTTGCTTGTTTGTCTATATGTAAAATCGCATACAGTCTTTTTCGTATTTATTTGAATGTCAGCGACTTCTCGGGAACGCCAATCTATTTGACAATGCGGTAATAATTTTCCTTGCGCGGCTTTGCCGGGCGGGGTTCTCCTTCCGGATATCCGAGAGCCAGCGCTCCTATGCCGGTGAGACCAGCCTGGATTAGTTCTTCCGGAATGCCCAGCTTGCGCATCAGGGCTTTGCCTTCTTCTGTAGAGAACATCTGCATCTCGCGGTTAATCCAGCAGGATCCAAGTCCTATGGCATAGGCGGCGTTCATCATGTTGCCCAGCACAAGACTTCCGTCCTGGATGGAGTTTCCCCATTTCTTAGGGTCTGACCCGAACACCAGCACGATTGTCGGAGCTCCGTAGTAAGGGTCTGAAGTAGAGCCCAGTATCTCGGCGTTCATTCTTCTCAGCTGGTCCAGTATCTGGGGGTTCTGCACCGCCACAATCCAGGAATCCTGCTTTCCCATACCGTTGGGGGCAAAGGTTCCGGCTTCCAGCACAGCCTTCAGTTCTTCATCTGTAATCTGTTGTGGCTTGTAGGAACGTACGCTCCTTCTTTCTTTGAGGGCTTTAAGAACAGTGTTATCCATAATCTTGCTGTTATTCTCAGTTTGTTGAGCGAATAAGGCTGCGGTTGATAGAATCAACAGTGCAAATATAATCGATATGTGTTTCATTGTGGCTATGGTATTTCATAAGTGGTTAGTAATCAGTTGTTTTGTAAAAGCACTTTCCGCTTTTCCTAGGGTGCATTTTGGGGGCTGTTGAAAAACAGATAGTTATGAGCTACCATAGCCCTTCAACAAACCTTTCAAGGTCTTTCGGATCGAATCCTTCGGTAATGGCTTTGATGGTGCCGTCTGCATCCACGTACACGCACATAGGAGTAGCGGTAATATCAAAGACTATATCTGTCCTGGAAAGCTGGCCTTCCATATCGGAAACCGGGTTGTATTCAGTCATCCCGTAGAAGTCAGCGTCCTTTTTGAACTTCTCATAGTTGTCTTCGGTGAAAAAAGGAATGAAAGCAAAATCGCGGCGCCCTTTGACCTTCAGTTCTATATTGTTTTTGTAATAGTTCTTGAAGGCAAGCGGATTCATGTGGCCGCCCATACAGTCGTAGCCGTCAAGTATTATGAAAATCCTTTTTCCTCGTACACTTTTCCAGTTGAACTTCTTTCCGTCCAGGGTGTAGCAGGTGAATTCCCATATCTTGTCTCCGGCCTTCAGCGGTTTCGATGTCAGGTATTCTTTCAGCCTTTGGGCAGCTTTGCTTTTTCTGACCTTTGGGCTGAGGTTGGCCATAATCTTTTCCAGGGAATCTTTCGTATGGCCTTTTTTGATTCTGTAGACATCTTCTAGAGCGCTTTCTGAAACAGCGTAGTAATCTTTTCTCAGCGAATTTATATCGTTGTCTATCCTGTTCCGTCTGTTATCTGAGACAGCTATCAGAGAGTCGGTATAGTGCATCAAAGAGTCCCTGACTTTAGTGAGCGAATCAATTTGCTTCTTGATTCTCATCGCCCTTCTCCTGTCGGGAGGAATATTGGCGTTATGCCATTTCATGTTCTCGGAAAACTCCTTGTAAAGGTCAGCCTTCTTCTGCTCGTACTCTATGTCTTTTTTGCTCTGCTGCTTTTTGTTGTTCTGGGCTTGGAGGCTGGTGCAGACCAGGACGGCGGCTAAAATGATCAGGAACTTTTTCATCGGGGACGTTGTGTTGTAAATTATTGTTTTTTAGCAGCTGGTTTCTTGGCAGGGGTTTTCTTTACCGTTTTGCCGGCAGTTTTTCTGGCGGGCTTTTTTGCCGTTGTTGTCTTCTTTACTGGTTTCTTGGTGACAGTCTTGAACGGAAGCCGCTGCTGAGGGCTTTCAAGGTCAAGCAGATAGCGTTTCGCTCCCAGTCCTCCGCCATAGCCGGTAAGGCCGTCGTCGCTGCCTATGACTCTGTGGCAAGGGATAATGACAGACAGGGCATTGTTTCCGCAGGCGTTGGCCGCTGCCCTGACGGCTTTAGGATAGCCTGCCATTGCGGCGATCTCCGCATACGAAACGCTCTTTCCGTAAGGAATATCCAGAAGACTCTTCCACACGGCATTCTGGAAAGGAGTGCCGGCCATCTGATAAGGAATGTTGAAAGTCTTGCGTCTTCCGTTGAAGAACTGGCCGAGCTGTTTCATCGCCGAGACAATTACTTTGGAAGGTTTCTCCGCGCGAGGTTTAACTGTTTCTGTTTCGGGCAGAATGAACTCAACCTCCAGAGCTTTGGAAAGTCTTGAAAGAGTGTCAGAAAGGTTCTTGCTATTAGCCCAGTCGCACAGACAAAGGCTCCCTTTTCTTGCGGCCAGATAGAGTTTTCCGCACGGGGAATCGTATTCGTAAATCTTGACTTTAAGCATAACTTCAGGCATGGCCTTTTATGCCATTTTCCCAAAGTTACGAAAAGTTGCCGAGAAATCAGCAATTTACTTGTAAAGCTGGGCCATGTTTTCTATCTCCGTCTTGATTTCTTCCAAGAATTCCTTTGGCGAGAGAACTTTCACTCCTGAGCCGTAACGTAGAATCTCTTGCTTGAAATCGTAGGTAGGGGCAAGATAGTACTGGAAAACGGTTCCGTTCTCATCTTCTTCCTTGATTGTTTGCGAGTTGTGAAGTGGCAGACTCTTGAAATATTTGGCCTGAGTTGAGTCCGCCCATATTTCTATGAAGCAAGGCTTTATGTCTTTATCGGCGATGATACCGAAGTATTGGGAGAAATACTCCTCTGCCTTAAACCTTTCGGGAACCTGGAGTTTGGTTTTGCTTAAGCTCAGCTCTTGGATTCTGTCAAGAGAGTAGATTCTCGGGGTTGAGAAGTATTCGCTTTTTGCCAGCATATACCACCGTTGCTTGAAGAGTTTCAGACACCAGGGGTGAACGATAAATGAAGAAGGGGAGTCTTTAAAGAAACTCATATATGTCATCTCCATGGCCCTTTTGCCTTTGATGGCGTCAATTATGATGTTCAGCCATTTGCCGCCGGAAGGAATGCTTTCCAGAAGTATCTTGTCGTGAATGCCGGAACTTTCTTCCAGAAGATTGTTCACCTGAAGGCAGTCCAGCATCCATTCCCTGAAGCTGCCGTCTTCCAGGCTGTCGGTATCTATGTAGTAACCATCTGGACGAGTGTAGCTTATCTTTATGCCGAAGGTTTCTTCAATGGCTATCCTGTGGTTGTGGAAAGTACGTTCGTAAAGGTTGTCGCGAGTTTCATTCAAAGGGCTTTCCTTCCACTTTCGGTCAAGCTCTTTGAGCGTTATAGGGCCGTTTGTCTTGATGGTGCTTATAAGCCAAATGTACCGGTTGAAGTAATGCTGTGCCATAACGGTGTTTTTTCTTTTCTGCTGCAAATATAAGAAATCACTCTGCCAAAATCAGGCAGAGTATTTTCCTAGTATCCGATTTTTTTCTTGGATTCCGGCTTGCCGCTGATTGATTCGGTCAGGCACATTTCCCTCAGCTGGGCGTATGTGGGTTCCTTGCCGCTGATCAGCGCCGCTACGGTCTTCTTGCGGGCGATGTTCTCAATCTGTCCGCCTGAGAAGTCAAACTCCGCCGCCAGTTTCTTTGCCTGGGAAGGCTTGAGTTCAGGAATCATGGATTTCCATATCTTGCTCTTTACCTTGGCGTCTGGCTTTGTGAAGCGCAGCTTGTAGAGGAAGCGCCTTTCGAAAGCCTTGTCGAAATTGTCTGTCAGATTGGTGGTTGCAATCAGGATGCCTTCCAGCTCCTCCATCTCCTGAAGGATAATGTTCTGGATGCTGTTCTCCATTTTGTCCACTGCTCTCTCTGCCCCGCTCTGGCGGATGCCGAAGATGGCGTCAGCCTCGTTGAAAAACAGGATAGGGGTTTTGCCGCCGGACTTTACGCACTCGCGGTACTGCTCAAACACTCTGTGGATGTTCTTTTCGCTCTCTCCCACCCAGCAGCTCTTGATTTTGGAAACGTCTATGCGGAAGATGTCTCTGCCGCTCTTTCTGGCAATCTGATAAACGGATTCGGTCTTGCCCGTTCCTGGAGCGCCGTAGAAAATGCAGGTGAAACCGGTTCTCATCCCCTTTTTCTTCAGCGATTCCATAACATTGTTCAGGCGCGTCTCCTCAAACAAATCTTCCAGAGTCTGGATCTGCTTCTGCTGCTCTTTGCTGAAAAACAGTTCCTTTGCATCTATGTCGCTGGCATTGAGCATGGCAGATGCACTAATCTTGTTCTTTGCGTCTTTCTTTTCTGCGTTATATCCCAGGTCCTTGTAAATCTCCTCTTTCACCTCATCTCTGATGTGAAAGGCGTCTCTGCTGAAAATTCCCCCGTCTGCCACAGGTTCAATTACCTTGTTCTTCTGCAGCGTCAAATGTTCGTTTTTGAACATATTACGTATGATAGACAAATCTCCGTCCTGATAATAATCTTCAACATCATCCCAGGTGACGCAGTCATCACTGTTGAACCAGAAACGGCAGATCAATGCATAAAGAAGGATTATCTCCAAATCGCCTGAATTCTTGAGATACTTTCCGCAGCATTCGCACACGCTGTTCTTGTTGTTGTGAATCAGAAAGTCCATATACTCAAGAAACTCGTCCTGATTTATCTCCCTCTCATCAGACAAATCTTTCAGTTTGTTCTTGATGCGAGAGAGAACTTCCCGTGCATCCAGGCCGGTAAGCGGTTCAGGTTCAAGCGGCTTGTTTTGCTTGACTGCATCCATGGCGGCTGGTGAAATGGATATGCCGCGGTCTGAATACTTTATGAATCCGGCTTTCTTCAGCCCTTCAAAGTCAGATGTAAAAGAGATATACTCCAGATAATCAATGCCGATGATGCCGGCAAGATCATCGTCGCTGATTCTGTAGGAGCCAGATGCTCTGACCAGAGCTGTAAGAATGACTGCTTGCATCTCGGTAACATTCATCAGGCTGCAAATATGCAGCAGCTCTTCTCCAGCAGACTTCTTTATGTCTGCGATAACTTCTGCTGCGTCTTTTCTTTCGTCTTTCTTGCGCCATTGATTTCCGTTCAAGGCCTTGTCAATGGAGCGAATGCACTCGATAATCGTTTTTTCCTTCATACTCATATATAAGCAATCTCCCTTGTTTATTTATCCATCCGTATCTATATACCATCTTCACTCGAGATTATTTCATCGGCGATGAAGATTTTTTCACTGTACAAAGGAAAGCGCCACCTCTGCCAAATAGTGGCAACTCGGAAATATTTACTCGCAAACTTTCGTTTTATTGCAACAAAACTCAGTATTTTTGCAAAAAGATTCTTATGGCAGGACTGAAGGTATATTTTGCAGGATCAATCCGCGGAGGTAGGGCGGATGCGGCTCTTTACAAGCGGATTATCGAGTATATTCAAAAGACAGACACTGTTTTAACGGAACATGTGGGGGATCTCTCGCTGAGCAAAAAGGAAGGCTCAACTCCCAAAGGTTTTTCCAAGGGAGAAAAGGATGTTGCCATCTACCTTCAGGATACCGGCTGGCTCAGCGATTCAGATCTGGTGATTGCCGAGTGTACCACGCCGTCTTTGGGAGTAGGGTACGAGCTGGCCTTTGCCGAGAAGCTCGGAAAGCCTGTGCACATCTTTTATGACAGCACAAGAACTACTCTTTCCGCCATGCTGACGGGCGACAAATACTTCAAGATTCATCCTTATAAGTCCGAGGAGGAAATCTATCCTGTCTTAGACAGCATTCTTCAGCGATAGATTACAGTATTTTCATTGCGATTGCGGCGCAGGCTTCTGCATCTGCCAGAGCGTGGTGATGATGCTCCAGGCAATAGCCGCAAGCCCGTGCAACGGTCTGCAGCTGATGGTTTTCCAGATCCGGCATCACTCGTCTTGAAGCCCAGAGTGTATCGTAGAAATCATAATCAGGATAATCCATCTGGTAGCACCGGAACACTGCCCTCAGGCAGGTTTCGTCAAATGCCTTGTTGTGGGCTACAAGCGGCAAATAGGGGCGTCCCAGCCACTTGGCATCCTCCTCGTTGAGCAAGAGCAGCTTCTCCACCTCTTTCCAGACCTTGGGGAATACCGGAGCCTCCTCCGTGTCTTGGCGCCGCAGCCCATGAATGCGGGTATGCAGACGGTTGTAGTAGTTGGGCTCTGGCTGGATAAGCGAATAAAACGAATTCGAAATCTCTCCATTCCTGACTATTACCACGCCCACGCTGCAAACGCTAGAGAACTGAAAATTAGCCGTTTCAAAGTCTATTGCCGCAAAATCTCTCATATCTGTTTCAAATATACTTGATTTGTTTGTTGCTGCAAAAGTAAACCTCCAGTTTGCCAAATACTGGCAAAGGATGATTTATTTTCCTTTCAAGTTTATTTTCGAGCGCAGGCGGTAAAGAACCTTGCAGGTAGGGGTGATGGCTTGAAGAATGTCTTCCGTAGGCTTGTAGGCAGAGGGTGACTCGTCTATTGTTTCCGGGCAGATGCTTGTGGAGTACACGCCCTGCATTTCCTCTTTGTAGCCTTTCATCTGTAGCTGCCTGTGGGCCTGGGTTCTGGACATAAGCCTTCCGGATCCGTGCGGGGCGGACCAGTTCCAGTCTTCGTTGGACAGGCCCTGGCATATCGCTATTCCGTCTCTCATGTTGAACGGCATCACCATCAGCTCTCCCTCGTATGAGCGTATGGCTCCTTTCCTAAGTACCATATCTCTGAAATCCACGTAGTTGTGGACGGTGTTGATTATGCCGTCCACCTTGCCTCCGCAGATCTTGTGCATTATTTCCGCTGCCTTGTCCAGTATCAACTTGCGGTTGTATTTTGCGTAGGCCTGGGTAATTACCATATCCGTAAGGTATGCCCTGAGCTCATTTCCGAATAGATATCCGCCCTTGGCTGAGGCTATCCTGTTCCACTTGCCGAAAACCTTGCTGCCCAGGCCTCTGGAACCGGTATGCACGGTAAAGGCCCAGCGGTCTTCGCCCTCTTCGTACTCCATGAAATGGTTTCCGCCGCCCAGGGTTCCAAGAGACTTGAGGAAAACCGCCGGCTGAATGCCAACTGTCTTCATCCAGTCAAAGGCTTCCTGCTCGCTGTTCCACTCAATGATGTCTATTCTTCCTCCTGACGACTGGTAAGCGCGGTTGAGTTCTTGGCGTATGAACTTCAGAAACGGCTTCATCTCAAACTGCCTGTCTTTGTGTATGTCAAACCCCATCGGCACCTCTTTCCTCAGGCGATGCTCAAACAGGGCGTAGTCTTTCTCGGGCAGTGGCCTGTCGAAGATTTCTGTGTCTATTCCGCAGCCGATGTCTAGTCCTACGTGCTCAGGGTTCACAAAATCTTCCACCCGGCAGGTATAGCCTATTACAATACCTTTCCCCGCGTGCACATCCGGCATTATCCTCATCTTGGCACCCCTGAACAAAGGATTGTCCAGAAGCTCCCGGATCTGCTCCATGGCCGAGTCTTCCACCTTGTCTGTGAAAATCTTGCAGTCTTTGCAAAAATGTCCTCCAATCTTTGTTGTTCCCATATAATCAAAATCCTTTCTACTCTATATACCCATCGCGACGACAATTCTTTCAAAAAAATAACAGCCGTACTGTTTCCAGTGCGGCTGATATTGCAGGTTTTTGTTTTAGTCCCGAATCCGTACTCGGACAGGAACGTCTTGCCAAGTGCTTCTGCAATTGCAAGTCTTGCTCTGCAGAGTCTGGAGTAGACTGCATTCTGGGAACAGCCGAGAAGAAGTGAAATCTTCTCAGGCTCAACTCCTTGAATGCTCAATTCGAGGACCTTGCGCTGGTTCTTCGGCAATTTGGCAATCTTGCTCTTGATGTAGGACAAGGCCTCCTTGCTTTCAAACTCGCGGTCGGAACCGAATTCTTCACCGCCTTCACACTCTGCCGGTTGGGAAGACAGGACAGAGTTGCGTCTGGCAGTTTTCCTAAAGACATTCTTCTCGCAGCTGAGCGCGATAGCGTATCCATACGCCTGGGGACATCCGAAACTTCTCTGCGGATCATATGACCCAACCGAGATTATCGCCTTCTTGAAGGCTTCCTGACGCAGGTCTTCAATCTCCTGGTCTGAAAGGTATCTCCCGCCCTTGAACCGGTATCTGCTTATCTCTTTGCTGATACCCTCAAAGATGTCTTCAAAGCGGACTGCCGCTCCGCTTTTGGCGGTGAATGTGTCGTTGGTGTGAATCAATAGGTTATTGCTCATAGTTTTACATGATTATGAGTCAATGAACCTAAAAACTCCGCTCCAACGCTCAAATCCTTCCCTAAAAAAATCGTTACGGCACTAATAATTACGAGACTTTTCGCCTATGGTTACAAAGTTTTCCCGAAAAATGTTGAAAAATCTTTCACTCTGCCGGAATCCTGCAGAGTAATGCTCTTCCTTTGTCTCAGACAAAGAGAAATATCAAAGAACAGAACAAAGAACAGAACAAAGAACAGAACAACCATCAAAAACAGAACAGTTATGAAACGAATAGCACCCAACCCATCCGATCTGGCATTCCGGGAATACTGGGACAATTTCGGATATGAGCAAGAATCCATGACCTTGCAGCAGAAAATACTCCGTCTGGGAGTCTTTGTCAAAGAAGGAGGGATAATCTCTGATGTACTGGATATTTACCTTATAGGCAGAGACAATTATGATCAGCTGAGAGCTATTCAGTGGATGATTTTCCGCTATCTAACTTATATGATGAACGGAGGAGTACCTCTGGCAACTCATGAAGGAGGTACTTTGGCAGAGCGTATAAGGTGTCTGGACAAGGAGGAACTCCTAGAACTGCTTGAATTAGAATTGGATCGTTGTGTTACTCTTGACTCCTGCGACAATTATGAAATCGATTATGAAAACTTGAGCAGGCCTGAAGACATGCATCTCTATAACATTGAAAGGAGGCATTGGCTGGCTAACCCTGACGAAACCGTATCAGCTTACTTTGGGAAATCTCGCCGATGGGGTTACCTCCAGCCGCCATTATGGAATAAACAAGAAACAAAGTAACCTCCACGCAAACCCCAACCAAAACCCAGTCAAAACATAATATTCGCGATAACAATGATTGACAACAAAGAACTCCTCAAACTTGAGCAGGACATCCTCAGCATTTATGGAGATGGCAACCCTTTTAATAACCACCAGGATTTTATAGCCACTGGGCTCAAGTCTCTTCTTGAAAAAAGAAAATACTTGATTGATACAGGCTTAAGAGAATCTTACAGCATAATGGATTTGGGCCTTGCATATGAATTATTGCAATTCAACAATAGCCTGAAACAGTTCATTGTAGGCGTCTACGATACTTTCCGCAACATTATAGAAGAAATGGAATTTGGCGATCAGCATTTATTCCAGCTAAGTGTCTATATGGCTAACTGTCCGGAAAGCATGAAGCAACGTAACGAATATGGTTGCTGTCTATGGGATATCTTCAACAACAAATTATTCAGCGATGATGACTTTTGCGCTACACCGCTTATTCAGAACAAACTCTTCAATATGACGTCTATTGGTTACCAGGATGTTGACAATAAGTCTTTTGAGGAGGAAATGGAACTCTCCCGCCCGTTTGCCAATTGGAACTGCAAAAGATGGACCTCTCCTAATTTGAACGAACTGGAAGTCATCCGCCCCGTTGAAGTCCTGATCAAGAATTCCTGCTTCGCCATTACAGACTTTGCTTACTGCCGTGATTTCAGGGCAGAAATAAACATAAGCCTAGAATGATAAGTGGAACAATCTCGACTAACTCCAAAGAGAATTTCAGTTTCTCCTGTTAATCAGGTTCACAACAACCTTTACCATAGTGTCCATCTCATCGGTCCGACTCTCTGCAATCATCAGGGTAAGAGCCACAAGAGATGCATCAGCGATGCGCTTAGACCCGTCTGGGCGATAGAGGATGCCGTTTTTCTGCATAAACCAGAGGAATAGGGTAGCGGCTATGCGTTTGTTGCCATCAACGAAAGAATGGTTCTTAACCACCAGATAAAGCAGCATAGCGGCCTTTTCCTCAATACTAGGATACAGATCTTTTCCTTCCCAAGTTTGGTATATCTGCCCAATGCTGCTGTGGAAAGACGCATCTTTCTCTACCCCGAATAGACTGCTTCCTCCAAATTTCTCCCTAAGGCTCTTTATGGCTTCCATTGCATTCTCGTAAGTGGCGTGAAACCTCTCCGGAGCTGTTGTGTCTGTAATCTTCAGATTCTGATAGTCGTAAGAATCAAGAGTGTCAAGAGCATAAGTGTAATCTCGAATAACATCAAACAGCCCTACAGCCTGATCAGAAGTTAGCATTAATTCCTTGCTGAATACATTCTCAAGCAACCCTACAGCTTTTTTGAGTTCTTCATATTTCTGCTCTGAAACTGCACTGCGGTTTACAGCATACCCTTTAAGCATATAATGCTTGATTATTCCTGTAGCCCAAATCCTGAACTTGGTAGCTCGGATTGAGTTTACACGGTAACCTAGAGATATGATGGCATCAAGGTTGTAATACCTTATTTTCTCTTCAGAGAGGCCTCTAATGCCACTCTGTGCGGTAATTAAAAATTCTTTAATTACCGTATTGGGGTCTAATTCCCCACTTTGAAAAATGCGTCTAAAGTGATAAGAAATATTAGGTATCGTTACTTCAAATAATGAAGCAATAGCCTTCTGGGTTGCCCAAATGGTTTCTCCCGAAGGATCAACCATCGCTTCCATCTTCACCAACCCGTCCTCAGACTGGTAAATCACAATGTCTTTTCTCTCTTCCATACGCTCCTAGTTTCTAGCAACAAAAGTAAGAATTATTTCGGTTCTTTACTTTTGTCGGGCTTATATGATATTTAAGTTACGAATAAGCACACTATACTTTGCTAAAACTTTGAATAGTCTAGGAAACCGCTTACTTCCTTGTAGGTGGCAATTACGTATTGGGTAAAATCGTCCGGCACACAAACTTCCCAAAAGTCTAACGACCCTGTACGCAAGAACTTGGGATTATCTTTTGGGTAACGATAGGCAGGCCACCAAAGACTTTTCCGAAATCTAGCTTCTGCCAGATGCTTTTGGACTCTATCCTGTAAAACTTCTCCATCCTGAGCATCGTAGTTACATATACCATAGATATTTCGACCGTCTCCCTCTGTATTGAAACGAAACGATGCTTTGGAGATTCCAGGAAGTGACATTCTAATACTCAGAAAGCTAAACGAATAAAATTCATACGTAAGTTCAATGCCTTGGTCTGTACAGTATTCTCTTAATGGTTTGCTTACATACGTCATGGCAAGGGATTGGCAGTATATGTCTCTTCTTTGGTTCAACTCTTCTGATAGATTGTCGATTGCCGAAATACAGTCGCAGAAAGCAGATACAGAATTAATTTCATGTTCAGCAAGAAGTTGAGTTATTGCCAACTCTTTTTCTGTTTCTTTTTCTCGTTCACCAGACATTCCGTCAAGAGAATCGACATATTGGATTAAGGCTGATGAATCGTTTCCCGGTATAGAGTCCTGTCGCAGTATTCCTTTTACTTCTTCATAGGTGGCAATTACGTATTGGGTAAAATCGTCCGGCACACAAACTTCCCAAAAGTCTGCTGACCCTGTACGAGAGAACTTGCGATTTTCAATATTTGGGTAGCGATAGGCTGGCCACCAAAGACTTTTCCGAAATCCAGCTTCTGCCAGATGCTTCTGGACTCTATCCTGTAATACTTCTCCGTCTTGAGCATCGCGGTTACAAATACCATAGATGTTTCGGCCGTCTCCCTCCGTATTAAAGCAGAACGATGCTTTGGAAATTTCCGGAAGTGACATTCTAATTCTCAGAAAACCAAATGAATATCCTTCAAATGTAAATTCAATGCCTTGATCTGTACAATATTCTCTTATTGGGTTAATTATAAACCTAATGGCAATGTCACGGCAGAGACTGTCTCTTCTTTGGTTCAACTCTTCTGATAGATTGTAGATCACCGAAATACAGTCACAGAAAGCAGAAACAGAATTAACCTCATATTCAGCAAGAAGTTGAGTTATTGCCAAATCCTTTTTGGACTCTTTTTCACGTTCTCCAAACATTCCGGCAAGATAATCGGCATATTGGATTAAGGCTGACTTGATCTGCTCATCATCGTTTGTTCTGCAAATGTTAATCGCTTTACGAAGCCATGGAAGAATATCGTATCTGAAACTGATTTCTGCAAATCTACCTGTTGTTTGGTCTGAAAAACCAAGGACTTCCAGAGCCTTATCTGTTAAGCTATTTTTAGATATGTTTTTTGTCCCATCAGAGGTTAAGTAGAGGGCAAATATTCTCTCTTTCTTGAAGCCCCTTCCAATACAACTCAACAGGTAACGCTCCATCTGGTGGTCTTGATCAATTGCATTATATATTTTGTTCTCAATGATAATAGCGTAATCATTACCCTCGATGAGAAGGTCGATTCTATCTCTTTCATTAAAGAAATGTGGTTCTGAACAGGAAATATCATCTGGAATGATAGTTGACACCTTATTTAACTCTAGAAATAGTTCATAGAAAGGATAATGTCCATCTCTCTTGTAATCCATAATCAAACGAAGAATACGAGAGTGGACATTTTCGTTTACATAAACAGCATCAAGTATATTGGCCTGGCTTATGCTATCTTTGAGTTCGCGAACTTTCGCAGCCAGATTTAGGGTTTCTGAATAATTCATTTGTCGATACATTTTTAACGGCGGTTGATGGTTCTTGAAGGTCAAAGTTCTAATATATCTATGCAAAAGTCTGGCAGAATAGGTGGATTAAATCCTTAGATTATGTGTTGCTCTTTGGAAAATCTTGCAAGAAGAAATCTATCAATTTCCACTCAGGATCCTTTTCGATGCTGTAATCGAATTCTCTTATCTGATTACCCTTGGCAATGATGCCATCAAGGTACTCTATAGCAATTTCCGGGTTGTTGAGCATCCATACTACCTGGCAAACTCCGTTATATGTAACCCTTGCCACAAATAGGGCGTTTGGATGATCTGGTTGAACTTTAAGAGCCTGGTCAATAGACTCGGTATAGTCTTGCATAATTGAGAACTCTTCTGAAGTAGGCCAGTTATTCTCATCAACAATTACATAGTCTAGGTTGATAGAACAATAGAAACCGAAAACCTGTTTCAGAAGGGTGTCTTTCTGGTGTTGCTTGAGAGATGCGTTTCTCATTATGAGGGCTTTAGCACCTTTAGGATCGGTAGATTCAATAAGATCAAAACTCTCTTCAGGGATAGTGATTTGTACGGCTTCGTTTTTGTCTCTTTTGCGATGAAATAAGTCTTTTAGTCCCATATTGTTTGTGGTGTCTTTTGTGGTAGTCGTGTCTTTCAAGATGATTGTGTCATTCGGGATGGTGATAGGAATGGGATCGCCGAGGAAGTGGGGTTTCTTGCCAAACAGGATGTCCAGGACAGCTTTGGTGCGGGCAAGCTTTTCGCGGAAGTACATGCGGATGCGCCAGTATCTGGAGATAGTGTTTTTGGCGTTGAAGGCAACGGCGTCAATGCCAAGGTGCTGGCAGATGTAGAGAGCCCTCTGGTTGTGGAATTCCTGGGAGATGATGGTGAAGGAGTTCTGGCCAAAGACCTTCTGGGCGCGGATCATGGAGTCAAAGGTGCGGAAACCGGCATAGTCCAGGAAAATGCGGTCAGCCGGTATGCCTTTGGAGACGAGGTCCTTCTTCATATACTCAGGCTCGTTGTAGGAGCGGTGGCTGTTGTCTCCGCTGATCAGCACAACCTTGATCTTGCCTGCCTTGTATAGGTCTACAACGGCCTGGATGCGGTGAACATAATAGATGTTAGGTCTTCCAGTACGGCCGATAGGGTTGGTGCCAAGAAGCAGGCCAACGTCGTTGCAGGGAATGTCGTTGACATTGTTGAACAGCTTTCCTCTGGAGCTTTTTTCAACGATGTAACTGCACCAGACAACAATCGCGATGCCGATTAAGCAGAGAAGAAGGAATATCTTGAAGAGCTTTTTCATTGACTTTTTCTTCAGAGATGACTATTGGTTGAGAATCTGGTCGGCGGCGTTTTTGGTGTCCACTTTTTCTATGATGCGCTCAAGGATGCCTTTGTCGCTGAAGATGAAAGTTCTTCTGAGGGTGCCCATAGTGGTTTTGCCATACATTTTCTTCTCTCCCCAGGCTCCAAAGTCCTGAAGCATCTTGGTGGTGGTGTCTGCCAGGAGGGTGAACGGAAGGTCATACTTTGACCTGAAACCGGAATGGGACTTTGGGCTGTCCTTGCTCACTCCCACAACGTTGTAGCCGGCCTTGGAGAGGGCGGCGTAGTTGTCTCTGAAACTGCAGGCCTCTGCCGTGCAGCCGGATGTGTTGTCCTTCGGGTAGAAGTATATGATGGTTTTCTTTCCGTTTCCGATAAAGCTATCAGACTTTACCGTGTTGCCGTCCTGGTCCAGAACTTCGAATGATGGCATTTTGTCTCCGATTTTCAACATAGCTGCAATAATTTGTTCTATGTTCAAAGATAATGCAAAATATTCTTATTTTTGTGTAGATGGTATAGTTACATAGAATGATATGAAAATGATTATGAGTTTTTCAATTATCCCGATGCTGATTAGCATTTTCTCTTGCTCAGGGGCGAAGTACATCGATATGGACGTGACGGAGTTCGGCCTGCTTCTAAAGGAGCAGGAAGCGGCTTTGATCGACGTGAGGACTGACAAGGAGTATGCCGATGGGCATATCGCAGGAGCCGCAAACTATGATTTCTTCAGCAAGTCTTTCCTTAGTATGGTGGAAGAGGCTTATCCGAAAGACAGGCCGCTGGCTGTTTACTGCCGTAGCGGAAAACGGAGTGCAGGTGCCGCAAAGCTGCTTGCCAAGGCTGGCTACACTGTCTATAACCTGAAGGGCGGTTATCTGGCCTGGACAGAGGCCGGAAACCGTGTGACAAAGTATGAAGTGGAGGTCTTCAAGACAAAGAACGGCTCTCCGGTTGCGATCTGCCTGATCAAGCACGGGACTCTGGAGATAGAGTATGACGGCCTTACTATCCACGTGGATCCGGTAGGAGAATACGGAAAACATACAGACTATGCAGCCGAATTCCCGAAGGCCGACGTGATACTTGTAACTCACGAGCATCCAGACCATCTGGACGATGCCGCCCTAAAGACTCTTGAGGGGGAGAATACCATTCTGATTCTCAACAAGACCAGCGCGGACCGTATCGGAAGGGGAGAGATTATAGCCAACGGACAGAGCCGTGAACTTCCTAAGGGAATAACTCTGGATGCCGTTCCCGCATACAACACGACTCCAGGAAGAGAGAAGTTCCATCCAAAAGGCAACGGCAACGGTTATGTTCTCACGATAGACGGGCTCAGGATCTACATTGCCGGAGACACGGAAGATGTTCCCGAGATGGCAGACCTGAAAGATATCGATATTGCATTCCTGCCTGTCAACCAGCCTTATACAATGACAGTTGAGCAGTGCGTGAAGGCGGCCAATATGTTCAAGCCGAAGGTTCTGATACCATATCACTTCAGCAAGACGGACATAAGCTCCATTCCGGAGCAGCTGCCGGATATAAAGGTTTTGCTTCGCCAGATGCAGTAGCCTACTTCTGGCTCTTGTCTTTATCTTTAGGTTTTCTGAAATACTCCCAGATAGCCCAGGCCGTCAGAACTGCCATCGCGATTATGGCAATGGCGGCATGGAAGGAAGTGCCGTGCTTTAGGCTCATCCATATCATGAAGTAGTTGAAAAAAAACAAGATGGCCCCGCCAAGCAGAAGCACCAGAACTGCGGACGGGATGTTCTTCTTGTTCTGGATTTGGACCTTCTTCTTCCTGACAAGACGGAAGAGGGAAATGGCAGGGAAGAGGGCTATCAGCAGAGAAAAGATGAAAGCAATCTGTCTTCTCAGCTTGTCCTGAGCTTCAGTCTCGGCGCTTTGCTGTAAAACCTTGTCCATCTCTGCCTGCATCTTCTGGAAAAGCTGGTTGGTGTCCGCTCCGTACATCTTTAGAAGGTCCTCTTCAGTCAAAGGCTTGTTTTGGAGAATGGAGTCAATGCCGGAACTGGTTTGCGCCGTGGCAGGCCCTGCAGCAAGGAGCAGGGCAAGAATGGATATGGCTATAAACTTTTTCATACTTCTGTCAGTTTTCCCGTGGCGGAGTCGATGATGAATCCTCTTACGGTTATGTCTTTAGGTATCAGAGGATGATTCTTTATTGTCTCTACGGTTTTCTTCACCGATTTTTCAGTGTCGTGGAAGCCTTCCAGCCATTGGTTCAGGTCTATGCCGCAGCGGTTTACTGTATCCAGGGTTTCCTCGGCGATGCCTTTTTCTATCATCTGTTCCCTGAAATGTGCATAGCTCATGTGGCAGGCTCCGCAAGATGAATGGTGGATGACCATAACTTCTTCTACTCCCAGTTCGTAGATTGCCACTATGAGGCTTCTCATCGCGGAGTCAAAAGGAGATAGGATGACTCCTCCGGCATTCTTGATGATCTTGGCGTCTCCGTTTTTCAGGCCCAGGGCGGATGTCAGAAGGACGGACAGCCTGGTGTCCATGCAGGAGAGCACGGCCAGTTTCTTCTTAGGATATTTGTCTGTAAGATACTTTTCGTAGGATTTTTCTTCCACGAATTTTCTGTTGAACTCTAATATCTGGTCTATCATAACACTTTATCTGAGCAGCACCAGATGGTCTCCTTCGTAAAGGACGGTGTTGCCGTTAGGAATGATGTTTTTGTCTCCTCTGCGGATAAGGATGATAATGCCGCTTCCAGGAACTTCCTTGATCTTCTTGCCGATTCTGCGGCTTGTAGGCTTGATGGTCTTTTCCAGGAAGATGGCGTCAGAGCCTTCAAACGCTTTGGTGACGATAATTGCCTTGTCACCAGGCTGAAGGACAGTGTCTCCTCTTGCGATTATCTGTTCTTTTCCTCTAAGTATGAGGGCAATCAGCACATTCTTAGGGAAGTTTATCTCGTGAACCTGCTTTCCGCACATATTGCTCTCCGGAGTGATTTCAACCCAGCTGAAATGAAGGTGGTCTTCTGTATAGTCGTTGAAGGACTTGAGTACATTGCTGTGCTTGTCTATCATATCCAGTTTCTTGGCAACCCACGGAATCATAGAGCCCTGGAAGGCTATTGATATGACAACCAGGCAGAAGACTATGTTGAACAGATCCTGCTGGATAGGCTCGTCTCCGTTTATGCACATTATGGCAAAAACGATGGCGGATGCTCCTCTCAGGCCAACGAATGACACGAAGGCCATCTGCTTGAAACTGTATTTGCGGAATGGGGCCAGCACGCTGAAGACAGCCGCCGGTCTGGCAAGCAGAAGCAGGAACAGGAAAATGAGTATAGCCGGAATGATGTCATTTGGCATCTTGGACGGTTCTACCAGCAAGCCTATCAGGAAGAAGGTCAGCACCTGCATAAGCTCGTTAATTCCGTCGAAGAAGTTCACGATGGTCTTCTTGTCCTTGAAATCCTGGTTACCTACGATCATTCCCACCAGGTATACGCTCAGGTAGCCGTTGCCTCCCAGAATGTCCGGAATCGAGTAGCTGGCAACCGCAAGGGCCAGGATAAACAGAGAGATGTAACCGCTGCCTTTGATGGTTACTTTCTGAAGCGTAAGGCTGGCGATTTTGGCTATGACCAGACCACAGGCGGTTCCAATGCCAATCTGCATCAGCAGCATCAGCGCCAGTTTTCCCCCCGAGGCACTTCCGTCTGCAATCGAAAGCATGCCGATGGTCAGCATATATGCCATAGGGTCGTTGCTTCCGCTTTCGACCTGAAGCATAGGGGAGGTGTTGTTCTTCAGACCGAGTTTCTTTGTCCTGAGGATGGAGAATACAGATGCGGCGTCCGTAGAGCTCACTATCGCTCCGAGGATCAGGCTTTCTATCAGGCCCCAACCCAGAATAAAGTAGCACAAAAGGCTGGTAACGGCTGCCGTTATGACAACTCCCACAGAAGCCAACAGACCCGCTTCGGTAGCTATGTGCCTGACGGCGCTCCAACGGGTTCCGAAGCCGCCGTAGAACATGATGAATATCAAGGCACAAGTACAGAAGTTATGGGCAAACCTGAAGTCATCCATCTGGAACGGAATCACGTCGGTGACACCGAAGATAGCACCCAGCAGAAGAAAAGCCAGCAGAGCTGGAATTCCCAGGCGTGTGGAAATGTTGTTAAGCCCGATGCTTATAAACAGTACAAGTGCACCGATGAGCAGAATGAGAGTTATCATAATATGCAAAATTAAGAAAAATGTCTCTTATAGGCACATCTTGTAGATGTTCTCGACATCTTTCTGCTGGAGAGGAATAAAACCTGGCAGAGTTCCGCCGTTGACGGCTTTCCGGGCCATTTCCTCGAAATGAGTCTGGTCTATTCCAAGATCTGTGAGTGTACTCTTGAGACCAAGGGTCTTGAACAGGAATTCGCTGAGCATATCTATTGCCTTGCGGGCGATATCCATAGGAGGAAGAGAAGCGTCTATGCCAAACACGTTTACGCCGAACTGCACGAACTTGCCCATTGTGTTTTCATTCAGGCAGTATTCCATCCATCTCGGGGTCAGTATGGCAAGGCCGAGGCCGTGGGTGATGTCATAGACCGCCGAGAGCTGGTGCTCCATAGGATGGCAGCTCCAGGCCTGGCGCTTTCCGCCGTCTATGAAGCCGTTAATTGCCCAGGATGATGTCCACATCAGGTTGGCTCTGGCCTCGTAGTTCTCCGGTTCTTTCATCGCAACCGGGGCAAATTTTATGATGGTCTTCATCAGGCCTTCCATAAAGCAGTCCAGCATATAGAGGTCTGTGTTGACATTGAAGTAAACCTCAAAGATATGGCTGAGCATATCTGCCGCTCCGCAGGCTGTCTGGTAAGGGCTTACTGTAAAGGTGTTTTCAGGATTCAGGAAAGAGGCCTTCGGGAGCATAGGAGGGCACATGCATCCTATCTTGTCGTTGGTCTCGGGATTGCTGATCACTCCGCCGCAGTCCATCTCGCTTCCCGTAGCCGAGAGTGTCAGTATGCTTACTATCGGAAGAGCCTTCTCTACCGGAACCCTCTTTTTCATGTCGAAGAAATCCCACGGGTCAAAGTCCACCAGCGCTCCGGCTGCCATAAACTTTGTGGCGTCTATGGTTGAGCCTCCGCCAACTGCCAGAAGCACGTCTATCTTGAGGTCCTTGCACATCTGGGCACCTTTCCTCACCGATGCAATTCTCGGATTCGGCTCTATGCCTGAGAGTTCATAGACCTCTAGCTGAGCTTCTTTCAGTTCTTTCATCACTTTGTCATACAGCCCTATGCGCTTGATGGAACCGCCGCCGTAGGTCAGCAGCACTCTTTTGCCCCACTTCTTGAGTTCAGGACCGAGGTTCTTCATCTGGTCCTTTCCGAAATACACCCTGCAAGGGATGTCGTATATGAAATCGTTGATCATACTCATTCTTGTTTTTCCTTTAGAATTTCAGCGATTCTACCCAGGCCTTGACATCCTCGTCTGTTGCTCTGTTGAGAACCTTTCCGGCAGTCCACTTGATGGCTGGATACTGCTCCTTGAACTGGGCGTTGGCCTTGTCAACTGTGCTTCCGCCTGAAGTGGCGAAGAACACTACGTTCTTTCCGGAGAAGTCGTAAGTCTCAAGGAACGTGTTGATTATGGTAGGTGCGGTGTACCACCATACAGGGAATCCGATGTAAATGGTTCCGTAGTCACCGGCATTCTCAAGGTCTTTCACGATTGCAGGCCTTGAATTCTTGTCTGCCATCTCCACGCTGCTGCGGGAAGTCTTGACAGTCCAGTCGAGGTCGGCTGATGTATAAGGTACTTCAGGCTTGATTTCATAAAGGTCTCCGCCAGTTACAGCGGCAACCTTCTCTGCCAGGGCCTTGGTAGTACCTGTCGCTGAGAAAAATGCCACGAGTGTTTTCATTTGTTTTTCCTCCTGATTGTTCTGAGTCTGTTCTGTTTTCTTGTTCTGTCCGCAGGAAGCAATAACCATTGCCATAGCCGCGATTGTGAGAATTATCTTTTTCATAACCTAACAAATATAATGAATTTATCCTTTCAGGGCGCGCATCGCGTTGAGAACGGCCAGGACGGTCACTCCAACATCGGCGAACACGGCCATCCACATTGTAGCGATACCCAAAGTGGCGAGGATAAGCACTGCAACCTTTACTCCAATTGCAAACCAGATGTTCTGCCTGGCTATTGAAAGTGTGCGTCTTGCAATCTTTATGGCAGTGGCGATCTTGGAAGGCTTGTCATCCATCAGCACCACGTCTGCGGCTTCAATGGCGGCATCGCTTCCAAGAGCTCCCATCGCGATGCCGACATCCGCCCTTGCAAGGACAGGGGCGTCGTTGATGCCGTCCCCCACAAATGCCAGAGTTCCTTTTTCCAGAAGCTGTTCAACGATTCTCACCTTGTCTGAAGGCATCAGTTCCGAGTGGTATTCAGATAGATTCAGCTTCCCGGCGATTTGCCTTGCAACCTCCTCCCGGTCTCCGGTAAGCATAACGGTATCTGCTATGCCCATAGACCGAAGTTCCGAGATCGCCTGGGTGCTGTCTTCCTTCATCTGGTCGTTGATGACTATGTGGCCGGAATACTCTCCGTTGATTGCAATGTGGATTATAGTGCCGGCGTGATGGCAAGGATGCCATTTCACTCCGATGGATTCCATCAGCTTTTCGTTTCCGGCATAGACAGTGTCGTTTCCTATTCTGGCTTTTGCACCTTTTCCGGCAATCTCCTCAATCTCCGACACTTGACATCCGTCTGTGGCTTCCTGCGGAAATGCGTCTCTTAGCGCTCCTGCGATAGGGTGGGTGGAGAAATGCTCCACGTGGGCGGCCAGGTGCAGCAGGCGCTTCGAGTCTGAACCGTGGCCCTGGTGGCATTCCTGCGAATGAGATCCGTCTTTGCAGGTATCAGGATGCACGGCTTCTACAGCAAACTTTCCCTGTGTGAGGGTTCCGGTCTTGTCAAATACCACGGTCTTGACCTTCGAGAGGATGTCCATATAGCTGGCTCCCTTGATGAGGATTCCCTTTCTTGAAGCTCCGCCAATTCCGCCGAAGAAAGTCAGCGGAACGCTTATGACAAGGGCGCACGGGCAGCTGACCACCAGAAACATCAGAGCTCTGTACAGCCAGGTAGGGAAACTCTCTGAGAAACTGCTGGATAGGATCGGCGGCAGGAAAGCCAGCAATACAGCCGCGCAAACCACGATAGGGGTGTATATCTTGGCAAAGCGGGTGATGAAAGTCTCGCTTCTGGACTTCTTTTCAGCGGCATTCTCCACCAGGTCTATTATCTTGGATGCGGTGCTTTCCTCGAAATTCTTTGTGGTTCGGACCTTTATCGCCCCGGACAGGTTCACGCATCCGGAAATAACCTCGTCTCCCGCACCTGCTTCCCTTGGTACGCTCTCTCCGGTAAGAGCCACTGTATTCAGCGATGTGGCTCCTTCTATGATCTGCCCGTCCAGAGGAACTTTCTCTCCCGGGCGGATAACGATAACTTCTCCAACTGCAACTTCTTCCGGGCTCACTTCTAGCAGTTTGCCGTCTCTTTCCACATTAGCTTTGTCCGGGCGGATATCCATAAGGTGAGCAATGCTTTCCTTGCTCTTGCCTTCCGCATAGCCCTCAAACAGCTCTCCCACCTGGAAGAACAGCATCACGAAGACCGCCTCCGGAAACTGGGTTTCAGCTCCCGGCAGAAATCCTATGCAAAGCGCACCAATGGTCGCGATAGACATCAGAAAATGCTCGTTGAAAGCATCTCCGAGAACCAGCCCTTCCACCGCTTCTTTCAGCGTTTCCCATCCTACCAGAAGATACGGAACCAAATAAACCAGAAGCAGTTGCCAGGTTGAAAGATTACACTTCTTTTCAATTATTACCGTTGCAACCAGCAGTATGACTGTCGCGATTATAATAATAAGTTTTCCTTTCAGCCCTCCTTCCTCATGATGATGGTGATGTTCGTGTATATGTTCGTGATCGTGTGCCATAGTTATTCTCCTTTTATAATAAGCCAGTGCCCGCCTTTGTTGCAGCCCTGGCGCTTGATGATACCTTCTGCCTTGAGGTTGGCAAGCTGTTTTTCAATGGCCTTTTCCGTAACGCAGACTCTCTGTGCAAGAGCCTTCGCTGTAATATGCTTGTTCTCAGCGATAAGAAGCAATATCTTGTCTCTTGTCTTAAGGTTCTTCTTTGGTGCGCATTCTTCAGGTTCCGGTGTTTTCTCCTCAGTCTGAATAATCTGATCTATAGAGGAATCGATAGAGTTCAGAATATCGGATACGAGCTTTTCCCTGAATTGCTGGTAATCCAGCTCGAAAGACTCGTTGTTTTCTGTAAAAAGCAGCACTTTCTTAATCTTGTCCATAATTTTTATCCCCTAAGTCTATAATTTTATTACCCTACAAAAATACAATTTATTCCCTAAAAACAATAGTTTCTACCATAAATTTCCATACATTTTATAAAATAATTTGGTTTATAAAATAAATCGCTTTACATTTGCAGTGTGATTGATGCTGACCGAGTGCGCAATCGGGGAGCAGAAAAACAAAAAGTGTTAAACAATGTTAAAAGATTTTACAATGGAAAGTAAGAACCTTACAACCGAAAGCTCTCTGAAAATTATCGCAGAGACAATGGAGCGCAGCAGAATGACAATCGCCAAAAATATGGGCAAGCCTCTTATTCTTTGGGGAAGCTTGGTGGCGTTGACATCTGTGGTTGTTTACTTTTTGTGGTCAAAGACCGGAAACCCAGGCTGGAATCTTCTGTGGTTTTTCATGAGCATTATCGGTTTTGTATGCACTATGCTCATGGACCGTAACAAGGAGAAGGCCCCTGATACGGAAGTCAGCAGGATTATCGGCAAGATCTGGATGTGGTTCGGAATATTTGTCGCTGGATTCTATGCTCTTATCTGGTTGGCGTATCTGATAATAAGGTACTTTGACCTGGGAACGTCAGTAAGCGCAGACCTTACACTTATTATAGCTCTTGCGATGGGGCTTTGCGGTGTGATTACAGGGGCTGTAATGAGGATGAAGTCAGTGATTGTCAGTCTGATTGTTGCTACAGCCGTTTCCGTGGTGGTTGCACTCGTAGTTGCAGGTCCAACTAAGATTCTGGTATTCGCTGTATTGGGTGTCTTAGGACTTGTAGTTCCAGGACTTATTCTTCAGGGAAAGGCCAGAAACAGCCAGTTGGCAGCCTAACGGACAATAGGGGAATAACGCTATAAAACAAAGTGTTATGGAAGAGAAACAGATAACGTTCAAGCCGCTGGATCCGCTGCTCCATTCGGAGCTGAGACTTGCGGTGATGAGCATACTGATTGGCGTGGTGGAGGCGGACTTTGTGTACATCAAGTCCCAGACCGGAGCCACGGCCGGAAACCTGAGCGTGCAGCTCGACAAGCTTTCCGCTGCGGGATACATCGAGGTGGAGAAGACTTTCAAGGGAAAGAAGACCTGCACTCTCTGCAGAATCACCGGCAAGGGCCGGGACGCCTTTGCCGAATACGTTGAGACTCTCAAGCAGTACCTTCAGATCCCGAAGGGCTGAGAATATCAGAAGTTGATTTTTATCACTTGTCTATAGGTTGGTGAAGTTTATCTTGTAGATCTTGCCGGTGGTGTCGTCGCAGACCCAGATGCAGCTGTGGGCATGGTCCACGTAAATTCCTTCTCCGTTATCTATGAAGGAAACGCTGTAGGTTGCCATCACCTTGCCCTCTGTGGTGCAGAGGTTGATCGTACGGCTCTTGCTGTCCGCTATCCAGAGCACATCCCTTACAGGATCATAGCAAAGGTCGGCGATTTCCATAAGGCTGCTTCCAGTGAGGTCCTTGCGGCCGGTTTCTCCCTTTTCAAGGGAATATGTTATCAGGACCACAGGCTTTTTCTGGTTGCCTATCAGCAGGGTGTTGTCCTTGTACCAGGTGATGCCTTCAAGTCCGTCGTTGGTTCCCAAACCGACATCTTTGACCACATACAGCAGTTCGTCTTTCTTGTAGTCAGGAGCCACCAGGCGGTGCACTTCCTGCTTGTTTTCAAACACATAATAGACATCTTTGGTCTTAGGGTCAATTGTAACGCCTTCGCAGTCGATCTTGCTGTTGTAGAAGCTTGTGGTGGCTCCTGTCCAGGTTACGTGATGGATGCCGTTTGCGTCGGAAGCTACAAGAAAACCGTCTCCATTAGGGGCAAGGCAAAGGCCTGAAGGTTCGCTGCAAGTGGTGTTGATTTCAGAATAATTGCCCATGACCGGCCTGTAGTTTTCAGGGGTGTCAGGCGTTTCAGGAGTCAGGTGCTTGTGTGAGCAGGCACCTGCTGCAAGAACAAGGTATGCGGCAAGTATTGCCAGAAGGGTTCTAGAATGTCTCATTTGGTTTTATTTTTTGCAAATGTACTCAATAGAAATTGTATTTTTGCCTTATGACTGAACTTGAAAAACTGAAAGCCGGTCTGCCGTACTGCTATGCAGATGCAGAAATGATTGCAAGAAAGAGCCGCGCAATCAAGTGGTGCGAGGAGTACAACGCCATTGACGGAACAGACTATGAGGCTCAGTACAAGTGCCTTCAGAAGATGCTCGGGGCAGTGGGCCAGAGGGTATGGATTTCCAAGACCTTTGGCTGTGACTGCGGCAAGAACATCTTCATCGGTGATGACTTTACAGGAAATTTCAACCTCACAATCCTGGATATCCGTGAGGTTTACATTGGCAATCACGTGATGATAGGGCCGAACACTCTGATTACAACCGTCGGACATCCGCTTTCTCCACAGGGCAGGCGAGATTATATCGCTGAGGCAAAGCCTGTCAGAATCGGCAACGACGTGTGGATTGGCGGAAATGTAACCATCCTGCCTGGAGTTACCATAGGCAACAATGTGGTCATAGCAGCCGGGGCGGTGGTTCACGAAGACGTTCCTGACAACTGTCTTGTGGGAGGAGTGCCGGCATCCAAGATTAAAGATCTGGTCAACGATGTCAAAGAGTAATATTCTTCTTCAGAATATGCTGAGCCGCCGCGACGAAAGCCAGGTGGCTGGACTGATGCGTTTTTTCAAGACCGGGCCCGGACAGTACGGCGAAGGGGACAAGTTCCTGGGAATCAAGGTGCCTGTTACAAGAGCCGTTGTAAAGGAATGCTGGAAGGAGGTCTCATTTGAGAATCTTCAGGAGTGCATTCTCAGCCCTTGGCACGAGGTCCGTCTGGCTTCACTGCTTTGTCTGGTTGAAATCTTTTCCAGAGCGGGGAAGAAAAAGCAGGAAGACCTGCAGAAGCGGTGCGTGGACTTCTATCTTGCCAACACAGACCGCATCAACAACTGGGATCTGGTGGACCTTTCCTGCTACAGCCTTCTGGGCGAGTGGCTTCTGGACAAGGACCGCACTCTGCTTTATGAACTGGCAAGAAACGGCAAAAACATCTGGGAGCGGAGAATCGGCATAGTTTCAACAATGGCCTTTGTCCGAAAGAATCAGCTCAGCGATACATATTCCATCGCCGACATTTTTCTTGAGGACTGTGACAAGGTTCCTCTTCATGACCTTCTGCAGAAAGCGGTAGGGTGGCTGCTCAGGGAAGCCGGCAAAAAAGACGAGGCATCTCTGAGGATGTTCCTTGACAAAAGAGCCTCAAAAATGCCTCGTACAATGCTCAGGTACGCCATTGAGAAGTTTCCTGAATCGGTGCGCAGAATCTATTTATCTAAAAGCTAGTGTCTACTCCCCACTTGTCAGATCCTTGATTTGGGCGAGGGTTTCATCGGATTTTGAGAGGATGTTGTGGCGCAATATGAGTCCAATCGCTCCGCCGATTACGATTCCCACTCCGAGACCGATGAACATCGCATACTTTGCTTCTGAAGGGAATGCCTCGTTTTTCATGATTTCATAGACCATTCCGCCCAGCCAGAGGATAAGCATAGGAATTCCGATCCAGAGCCAGTTGGCGTAGCCTTTTCTGAAGCGTACGATTCCCTTGGCTGCAGTTACAAGGTCTGTATCCATTTTTGGAAGCCTGTTGTTGATTATGATGGTTGCCGCCAGGCAGAAAGCCAGCATCACTTCTGTCGCGATTACGAAAGGAATGGAGAATCCGACATTCAGGAGGTTCAGGCTGAGAAGCATTGCAACAATCCCGATAATCGTCTGGCGGAGAGCCTTTCTCTGAAGGCTGCCCAGAGTCTTGCGGTATGCGTTGCGAAGAATCTTTTCGTTGACGATGGTTTCTCCTTCCAGTTTTTCTTTCATCTGGCGCAGCTGCTGCTGCATTTGGCTGAGGATGTTATCTGTGTTTTCCATTTTACTGCATCTTTTTGAGTTGTTCTTTGATTCTGACAAGGCGGACAGAGACGTTTGAGGTGCTGATTCCGACTATCTGGCCGATTTCTTCATAGCTGAGGTTTTCCAGCCACAGCAGGACGATTGCCCTGTCGAACGGACCGAGCTTGGAGATTCTCTCCCTGAGAAGGTTGGACTGGCGGCTGCCTTCATCCACGTCTTCGAACAGGTTGATGTTCATGCTCAGCGGCTCCTTTCTCGGGAGGCGTTTTTTCTTGCGGTCTGAAGAAATGCAGGTGTTCAGGCTCACTTTCCAAATCCAGGAGTTCAGGCTGCTTTCGCCTCGGAAAGTTCCGGATCCTTTCCACAGGTTGATCAGGATCTCCTGGAAGAGGTCGGCTACCTCTTCATTGTCCTGCGAGAACATATAGCAGACGGTGTAAATCGTCCCCTTGTGCTCTCTGACCATCTTTTCGAATTCTTTTTCTGTCATTGTCTGTCTTGTTTGTTTGCCCATTAGACGCAGACTCTAACGGAAAACTACACTTTTTTGTTAACAGCGGTAAGGAAATGCTCCAGTTCCTTATTTTTCAGCAAGGCTTCCCTGAGCCTCTCTGGAAAATTGTCTGCAAATTTTTCTACAGTGCAGCCTTTCCAGAAATCATTTGGAAGCTCTCTTTCATATGTTCCGCCGCCATTGTTGCCGGCTGAAATACCCACACTGAATACATCATATTTGATATTGGCCTTTCCGTCCGGGAAGAATTGGAGCGTTATGAAAGTGTTTTCGCAATGTTCTTCATTGCAGTCTATGGCTAGGAGAATGTCTGCCTGAAGGAATTTCAAGCCGTTCTCCTTGGCAAAAGACTCGGCGTAGGTGTTATATTCTCCGCGGATCAGAACATTGTTCTTTGAAAGAAGCTTTTTCAGCTGAGGTGTCATTTCTATCTTTGTGACCGAACGGCTTATGATTAGAGCATTCAGATTCTTGAATGATTCCAGAAATCCTGCTTTTACCTCTGTAATGCCTTTGGTAAGGCCTATGTAGCTGTGTTCCTTTGTCCAGTCTTTGTCTGCCAGCGGATAAACATCCGTGTCTTCTTTGCAGACAGGCCCTTCTTTATCTATTTCAACTTCAAGCGGACCGCCGTAAGTGTAGCTGAACGTTACAGCCTCGTTATGGTTTGAAAAATACATAATCCAAAAGTTCTTCTATGCTTTTGTAAAGATACGGCTATTTGTGGATTATAATGCCATTTGCGGCGAATATAGTATCTTTGATTGTTATGAAGAAGATACTGATACTTTTTTGGGGAATATTCCTTTCCTCGTCTTTTTTGCTGAACGCTCAGCAGTACAACGTGTTGGAACAACTAAAGGCCGATGCCCGCAAGGTTCGGGGTATGGAAGGCCCGCACCGTCTGGATGAATTCGGAACCCTTAGCAAGGCTCCTGCCGGCTACAGGCCTTTCTATATAAGCCACTATGGAAGGCACGGCTCCCGCTATGCCTGGAACCCGAAGACTTACACTCTTCTCCGCGATGTATTCTCCAAGGCTAAAGAGGAAGATGTGCTTACACCATACGGAAAGGAGTTTGTCCGGAAGTACGAGGCTTTCTATATGAATCCGTACATAAACACGGGAGATCTGGTTTCGCTTGGATTCGACCAGCACCAGGCCATAGGCACGTTCGTGTACGAGCAGTTCCCTAAGGTATTCAAGGGAAGAAAGAAAGTGGACGCCATTTCCTCCACCAGCCAGAGATGCATCGTGAGTATGGGAGCCTTTACCCTTGGGCTTAAGACCTGCAATCCCAAGCTTACAATGCGCTTAAGGTCAGACCATACCGGAATGTGCATCATAGCTCCGCCAAGCGCTCCTAAAAGCCTGATCCGCCGTTTCAAGACAGATGACAGGAAAGCGGAACTGGAGGGCTATACAGATTTCTTCAAGAGGGTTTCCGGCTATCAGGATGTTCTGGACAAGCTGTTCACAGACAGTAAGTTCCTCGATGGTTTTGAGGATGGCCCTACTGGTTTTGTGAGCGAACTGTGGCAGCTGATCTGCGGATACCACAACTATGAGAGCGAGCCGCTTTTTGATGACCTTCTTTCTGAAGAGCAGGTCCTGAAATTATGGGAAACAGACAACTACTTCTCTTTCTTCACCGATATAAAAGCCCGCTATGGCGTGATTCCTCTTCTTGAAGACATAATCGCCAAGGCTGAGGCTTCTTTCAGCGATCCAAACCAGGCCGCGCATTTGAGATTTGGGCACGACTACATCGTTGAAGCCTTGGCTACTCTTCTGAATATAAACGATATGGGCACCATCCCATCCAAGCCTGAAGAAGCCAAGTACTGGTTCCAGAATTACAACATTCCAATGGCTGCCACAGTCTTGTTCGTATTCTACAAGAACAAGAAGAACGACATTCTCTTCAAGGTTGTGTTCAACGAAAACGAGGCCACGCTGCCAGACCTAACCCCTGTGCAGGGCAACTACTACCGCTGGAGCGACTTCCGCGCCTGGGCAGACAGGATGATGGCGGATCATCCGCAGATATAAGAATTCCTAGAATACTGAATTCCAGGCAGCTTTCTGTGCTCTCTGGCTGTTGATGGCATTCATCTTGCCGAAGTTCCACTTTACGCCGAAGAGTATGTAGCGGCTCAAGTTTATCCTGTAGGTATCTTCCTCGTAATTGGCTGTTACTGTGTGGAATAGGTTGCGTCTCTGATTGAATATGTCGTTGACCTTTACACTCAGGTTGAAGGCTCCAATATTTTTGGAGATTTCTACGCGCCAATTCCATTGAGGTTTGTCATAGCCTTTTGCGTAACCGTCGTAAAATTGGTACCCAAAGAATGATGATATTTCAAATTGGTGCGGTGTGGTGTATGAACCTTCAAGGCTGATGTCGGTGCTGGTGGTATTCCTGTTCGTGCTCTTGTTCAATGAGTATCGCGATATAACTTTGTTTACACCAGCACTCAAGATGAAGAAATAGTTCTTTTGGTTGTATTTGAGGCTGGAGTTGATATAAGGAGAAAACTCTCTGGTAGTGCTTTCTTTGAATCCGCTCAGTCCGTCATAGAAGCGGTTGCCTTTGCTGTTGCCCCAGAAATCTGCCATGAACGCATCATAGTCAAAGTTATCTTTGTCTATTGCCGGCAGTGTTCCGGTCGACTGATAACTGGTATAAGATGAGTATTTGAGGTTCAAGCCTAAAGAGAGGGTCCATATCTTCTTGGAGTCCAGCGGAGTGGTGTAGCCAGCCATTATGAATCCTGAAACGGAAGGCTTCTTGGAATTGACCGGGATGGAATACATCACTCCTTCTGAATCATACCATAGCGCATTGCTGATAGGTCTGTTGGTTAAGCTGCCGTTGAAGAAAAGACTGAGATTGGTAAACTTCTGGCGGTCGTTCCTGTTCCAGTTTATGCCGAAGTTGGTGTATGAATATTGTCTCAGATAGATGTTGCCAAGGCTCAGCCGGGACAGATTGCTTATGTTCAGGACAGGAAGCATACGGCTGCCGTTAGGTTTCTGGCTGGAGCCTGAAATATTGATGCCAAAACGGTTGGATCCCTTTGAAAGCTGGAGCCTCAGGGTAGGGGCCACATACCAGTTCCACTCTCCTTTACCGGTGGTGTCGTTCACGTTGTAAGATCTGGAAACCAGCTCGTTGAGAGTTCCGTTTGCAGTGGCTCCCAGCGTAATCCAACTCTGCTTGGCGAATTTGTACTGGGCCGTAACATCATATTTCTGGTTGACGTGGTGTGTCTTGCTCTCCGATGAATAGTAGCTGTTCAGTCCGCCTGCATCAAATGCATCTCTGGTACTTTCTGATTCCGACAGGCTGAGGTTTGCGGTTGCCGCCATGATAAGTTTTGCGGAAACCGGTTCCGTATATCTGATTAAACCGCTTGTACCATAAGAAGAAGACTTTGAGTCGTAACGCATAGTACGCTCTTCTTCACCGGCAGCAGTCTTGAGTGTGGACTGCTCGTTGCTCACTCCGTCTGAATTGGAGTAACTTCCGTTGAAGCTGAAGTGTATGAGCCTGCCTTTCTTGCCTCCCAGGTCTGTGAAGGTAATGTCTCCGTGGATGTTTCCGGATCTACTGTCGGAATTGTTTTGTGAGTGGTTTTCCGATTTGTTGACAAGTAGTTCTTCTCTGGAAGTTTCCGAGGAGCCTTCGCTGCGAGAAAGACTCTTTTTATAAGTGAAGCGTGGAAAAAAGGAGAACTGAATCTTGCCTTTCTCCTTCTTCATTTCATAATTTGCATTCACTCCGTTGTCAAAAGACCTTCCGGATTTTCTGGATTCCGTAAACAAGTTGCCGTTTTCCTGGAATGTTGTCCTGTAGCTTTGAGAGCCGGTCTCGTTGTCGGTATACTTGTAGTTGGCGGAAAGAGTGGTCTCCACGTCTTTTATCCTGGAGGTGTTGACGTTCAGGCCCAGCTGTGCAGCTGAAGTAAGCCCGGGTTCAAAACTGCTGACCACGTCTTCTCCTCCCCTTACAACCATAGCGACCCCACCATCTGCCACATTCATTCCGTTGGCAAGGAAGGTAACCTGGTCTTTCTTGTTGTATGCAGCAACCAGGGCGCTGCTATTGTACAATGCTCCGCGATTTTCTCTCAGAGGCTCGTCTTTTTTCTTGCCCTCTATAGTAGTTCCGCCTTTTACGGATATATTGCCGAACCATCCTTCCTCATATTCTTTCTTCAGACCTACATCCAAGACTTTCTCTCTGGTACCGTCCTGTATGCCAGTGGTTCTTGTAGTCTGGGATTCTCTGTCTATTACGCGGATCTTGTCAACTATTGCCGCAGGCAGGTTGTTCAGGGCCGTGCTCTGGTCGTCGAAGAAGAAAGTGCGGCCTCCCACAGTCAGCTTGTCTATGGCTTCCCCGTTGAACTTAACCTTTCCGTCGTCTGTAATTTCCATTCCCGGCATTCTCTTGATCAGATCCCTGAGCATTCCATTGGCTCCCACCCTGAAAGAAGATGCGTTGAACTCTATGGTATCCTGCTTCATCACGATAGGGTTGCCCACATCGGAAACGGTGATGGCAGAAAGATAATTCTCATCCAGCTTGAGTTTGACTGTCCCCAGGTCCACCCTCTCTTCCCTGAAATACTTCTCCTTGGAGTAATGCTTGTAGCCCATCATCTCTATATGAAACACATAATTCCCGTACGGCACGTCTTTCAGCGTGGCAACTCCGGCAGTGTCAGACACTATGAAGTTTGTGATGGTGGTGTCCTTGGCCGGCACAACATAAACTGATGCAAATGAGATAGGTTCGTTAGTCAGAGAATCAACGATTTTCACCTTTATGCTGCTCATCCTGCCGGCGAACATATTGTCGTTGACAACGAAAACCTGTGCCTTGGCAGTTACGGCAAAACATAAAATCAATAATATGCTCCAGATATATTTTTTCATAAAGATTCTTTCCTTCAGTAAACAAAGATAATGATATTGCGTATAATATGAGTTTACTTGGATCGTAGTTGAACTTCACCTCGAACTTTCCGTTCCTTTGTGTCTATAACGACAACTGAAAATCCCTTTCCGTACTTGATCTGTTCAGGCGAGCCTTCCTTATAAATTGCAATTCTTCTTATCTCGCCTGGCTTCAAGCCTTTGAGCGCACTGCCATCGTTATAGAACTTTCCGTCAACAACATACTTTATTTTTTGGTCAGGCACATTGCTTATGATGCTGAATACAGCTGTTTTTGATGTATCATTGAATCCGGAGTGTTTAATCAGCAAAACAGCCTTGTCTGGATTATCCGGTTCTACAACGCTCATTGAGATTAAATTGGCAGAGTCTCGAGGGTTCATGGACAATTTGTAATCTTTGGCGTTTATTTTTGCGTTGCCCATAAACTCCGCCGTTACAATTCTTTCTTTAAAGGCATCAGTAATTATGATATGAAGAGTCATACTTTTCTTTTCATACCTTCTGTTTTCTACTTTGTATTTCCTGATGGTCTTTCCTATTAGCTGACTTCCATCGAATGCAGGAACATATTCAGCGTCTATGATATATACATTCTCCTGTGCGTATGCGTTAAAGCCTATTAAGCAGAAGAAGATTATCATAAGCAGAGTCTTTCCTGCATTCCAAGTCTTTTTATTCATTGTATAGAGTCTTGTTTTCATAATCTTTGGTTTTATTGTTTTAGCCTGACATATCACTGGTTCAGGCTGAGAAGGGAATAGGTGTTTCCATCTTCCTCAGCGATAAGCAAATAGGAAGCTGATTCCCCGTCAGGGAAGTAGGCGGTCATTACATATCCTCCCTCAATCGGTTGGAATTCGCATTTGTCAGCTTCCTCAAGGCTTATCTGGGAAAGAAGCTGGATATGTTGTATCTGCTGAATCAGATCCGTATTGTCCTCTGGTTGAGGCGTGGCAGGCTTAAGAAGCAGAAACAGCAGGATTACCGCCGCCGCTGCCATCGCTGAGGAAACAGCCCAGATGATACTTTTCCTTCTGCCAGATTTGCGGATAAGACTGTCAAACTCTTCCTCGGAGATGTGTTCTTCCTCAGGTGAGTCTGGATCTGCGGAGTCTTTAATGCAGAGCAACATCGCCTCAATCTTTTCTTCCTCCTCACTCTGTGGTGGAGACTGGCGGAACGATTCTGCCAGCAGAAGCTCCTCTTCTGCTGATGTCTCAGCATCCAGATAGCGTTGTATGAGTTCTTTGCGGTTCATTTATTTTGGTGTTTGCATTATCGTTGACCAAGGGCTTCAAGCATCTGCTTTCGGGCTGCGGAAATGGAGGTCTTGACGCTGCCCTTGCTACGGCCCGTGGCGGCTGCAATCTCATCCAGGTTCATCCCGTCTGCCTTCATCTTCAAAAGTTTGCGGGTTCCGGCGGAAAAACCTTCCAGTATCTTTACAGCCCTCTTTTGATATTCGCTTTCTTCAATCTTTGCGGATGCGTTGTCTGCTGCGTTAAAGGCTTTTTCTGGAAGTTTGTCTGAATCAGGATTTTTTGCCTTGAAAGCCTTTGTCGCAATAACCTTTCTGGACTTTCTCCATTCCGATATGCAGGCATTCTTTGTTGCCGTAACAGCCCAGGCTTCTATGTTTTGGATAGGGGAGCCGCCTTTGAGAGAAGTCCACAGGCGGAGCAGGACATCCTGAGCAATGTCTTCAGGATCTGCCGCCAGGGCAGAAGCCCTGCAGAATTTCCTGGCAAGGGCAACAACCTTGGGCCTTACTTCGCTGAGCTCAATTTCAAAGGTTTTCTCCATATCCACTTATATAGACGCAGAAATCACCTAAAGTTAAGAAATCCGCTATAATAACTTATAGTTAATCGAATATTGTAATATTTTATTATTACTTTTGTGTCGATAAATAACTTTTATTATGGCAGGTGTTTATTTTGAGGAGAAAGGAGCTGAATTGCTAAAAATAATTGGCTTAAGCAAAACAGAGTTTGCTAAGAGAATGGGCATAAAGAAGCAAAATGTAAATGCTTTGTTCAGAACAAAGAATATTGAAACAATCCGCAGAGCCGCTAAAGTTTTGGGTGTTAGATTTGAACTGTTAATAGGCTTTACAGAAGAGCCTTCTATCGATGATGATTATATCCCAGAAGATCTTGATAGCGATAATATTATTAAAGAAGAAGACGTTCCGCGGGGAGATACTGTTGAAGACAGAAGAAAGAGACAGAAACTCATCATTGCATTTTACCAGCACTGGAAGAAAGATAATCCTGAGTCAAAGCGATATAACATCAATTTAAAAGATGATATCAACATAAGATATGTCTCTATTGAAGAAACAGCAGGACAAGCCTCCTTAACATATTATTCAACGATAGCGGTTCTTCAGCTTGATGCTATTTTGACAAATGCCGTATTAAAAGAAACAGTTCCGGCTAATCAAAAGAAAAACAATCAAAGAAAGTTTGAGAGCATTCTAAAAATGGAGTATGAATGCGTAGCTATCGGAAGGATCAAAATGCTGGTTGGTGTAAAGAGAAGCGACAAAAGCAAGGTCCAGTATTGCATAACTGCCATTAGGTCAGAAAAATAAAAGGGAGTCCGAAAACTCCCTTTATACTGCCCCGAGAATACACGGAGGAATTACTTCAAAAAGCGAGGGACAGCTGGCGGGGATCTTTGCACTACCCTTAACCCATCCTTACCGTGATTTACTTTCTCGATGCAAAGGTAGTTATTATTTCAACAATAGCAAGATGCCTTGAGATTGAACAACAAAAAGCAGGCTGTTTTGCCTGCTTTTGTGGAGCATAGGGGAGTCGGACCCCTGACCTTTTGAATGCCATTCAAACGCTCTGCCAACTGAGCTAATGCCCCATCGGGACTGCAAATATAGCAAAAATATCTTTATGCCGCCTTTACCATCTGTTCCAGGCGTCGTGAGCCTCCTGGGCAGATGAGTAGTAGCCGCCTATCTGACGGAAATCCTGAGCTATAAGGGCATATTTCCCGTCTTTTACTTTGATTACATAGTAGCGTCCGCGGTCGCTGGTGAAAGCTTGTATTTCATCCATATAGTTTGAATTCCATCCTCCCTTGTCAAAGTATATGCTCTGGCCTTTCCAGTTGTACAAAGTGGAGAAGTCTTTGGAGCGGGCAATTATGGCATCGTCGAAGTATTCAAGCTCTTCTCCGTTGGCGATTTTTTTTCCGGTATCGTCGTAAATGAAGATTTCTTTGTCCAGTTTTCTGGTAGGGTCCTGAGAGTGAGCGATGATACGATGCCCATCCACTTTCATCGGAAGAACTTTTATGTTGTAACCGGCGTCGATGTATTTTCCGAAGACATTTCCAACTTTCTTATATCCTTCCGAATACTCTCTCACGATGATTTCTCCTTCGCCTTCAAAACGGATATCCTTGAGATACACGGTGTTGCCCTTAAGATCCTTATCTTCGTTTTCTGCCTCATATGCACGATATTTCCCGGAATCCTTGTCGTACATCAGTGTCATCCACAGGATGTGTCCATCTTTTTGGCGTTTGCCCAGTACAACAACGCCCTTGGGAGTGTTGGTGTAACGCTCAAGGTCATACTCTGCAAAGACTCCCCAGCCGCCTTTCTGCGCTCTGCGGAAGTCATTCATATCTACCGTTCCCCACGGATGCTCTCCTTCTATGCTCTGGAGCTTGTCATAGACGATTTTGTGCTCGTTTATGCCTGAATACTCGGCAACGCGAGTCATAACCGGACGGTCCATTATAGGTTTTCCCACGGTTGGTTTCGGCTTCTCCGGCGCAGGGGTATAGTCCTTCAGGCTAGTGCTGGTGTTGGTTGATGTATTAGTTGGTTTGGATGCTAGGTTAGTTGAGGAAGCTGGCTTTGCTCCGCCCGGATTGCGGATTGATGCGAGCAAGGCTTTTCCTTCCTGAGTGTTGAGCTTCATTACAACTACATTGTCTCTCATTCGGATAGCATCCTTCGTTTTGCCTTGTTCAGAATAATTCTTATAATACTTATAGGCATTGCCTATGGTGCAATCGGATTTGTGTGAATGGTTATTCCTGGCTCCGCAATATGGGCAAGAGCCCAGGAGGATTTCCCAATACTCCCTGTTGGTCAGTGGTTTGCCGTCTATCTCCTTAAAGAAGTTGCTGTCCGTATAAGGCTCGTCTCCCCTGGATGATCTGGAAGAAGTTGAAGTAGAAGAGGTATTGGAAGAAGATGATTCTTCTTCATTCACATAGTACCTGCACGTGCTTTTGTGCTTTACGTTCGGAATCAGCTTGCCGTTTTTGGTCATTTGTACTCCGCAATATGCGCAGGCGGCTTCTGGGACTTGGGGAATCTGGGCGTAAGATACGCTTGCGGCAAATCCCATGGTTATTATGAGGATAAGGAAACGTTTCATAATGATCAGTTATAAATAATGTACCAGTGATAAAATCACTATTATGAAGATAACAGCGGCTATGAGCAAAACTATCCAGCCCTTGTTGCCGCGCGGCTTCTTGGGCTCGAACTGATACTCGTACCAGATTCTCTGCTGCTCCATCTGCTGGGCCATGTTATGCAGATTCTGCTGGTCCTGATTGTCTTGCATGTAATTGTCTTCCATATTATTTCTGCGGATTTACGTAGCGGTCTCCGGTTTGGGCTTTTACTGCCTCTATGAAAGCTGGGGCGTAGGCAGGGGAGGTGTGCCTTCCGCGAGTAAGCTCTCCGTCTTTTGAAGGAAGCATAATCTGGTCGTTGTGCTTGACAATGATCAGTTTGGCAAGCTTGTCCCAGCGCTTCATCATCTTGTCGGTGTACTGCTCGGTCTTGAAAGTGAGGAAATCGCTGAGCTCGCTTGGAGTCATCTTGGCGGCGGCCTCCTCAACTTTCTTCTGGTCCTCGGCGTAGTAGTCTTCAAGCTCTTTCTGGGCTTCCCGCAGGTCAGGATAGAGGGCGCTCCATCTAGGATATACCATATTGGCTACCCAGTTGTTCATCCAGAAGGCGCTCTCGGTGGAGAACTCGCGGATGTTGTTGTTCTCTCTGCGGAACGGCTCCGGGATACGGTTGATGCCGCAGTAAACCGGAACGTAGGCAACCATAGTTGCATCGTCGAGGTTGAAGTAAGTTACTCCTCCAACTGCGTCTGGCAGCCAGTCTCTCATCTGGCAGACCATTGTCATTCCGCTCTGCTGGCAGCCGATAGGCCTTTCGCGGAACATCTTGGTGGAGTCTGAAGAATAGAAGTTAACCGGCTGGTTGCGGTAAGGAGAAGCCCAAGGGCCGGCGCTCACGTCTGCGGTCATGTCCAGGGCGGTTCCCTCGTAATGATCTCTCATGTCGTCCATTATCTCTCTTACGCTGACTGGCTTGTCTGGCTTGATCCACAGCGGAAGATGGTCGCAGACTTCAAGTTTTCCGTTGATGAACGGCAGGTAGGCATCCATTTCAGCCTTGTCGTAATGGTGGCGGAAGAAGCTCCATACCCTGGCCTCGCAGTAGCGGATCTTGCTGAAATCCATAGGCTGGTAGGCGTCCCTGAAGCTGAAGTCCTTGTCCTCTCCGCTGTAGTATCCCATCTCGCGGGCAAAGGAAATGATGTCTGAGGAGTACATGCACTCTCCTTCCACTACGCAGAATCCCAGCTTCTTGTCAACTTTCTTGGCTTGAGGGAACTGCATTATGCGGCTGGAGTTGGCGTAAGCGGTGATGCAGTCGTCCGGAACTCTCATCGCGATCCAGATTGCTCCCTTGCGGCCCTTGCCTTTTCCGATCATCTCCATTATCCAGGCCTCGTTCTTGTCGCATACGGCAAAGGATTCTCCGGTGGAGTTGTAGCCGTATTCAGTAACAAGTTCGTGCATTATCTGAATTGCCTCTCTGGCCGTGGATGCTCTCTGAAGGGTGATGTGCATCAGGGAGAAGTAGTCGAAGTATCCTTCAGGGTTGTGGAGTTCTTCTCTTCCGTTCCAAGTAGTTTCCACGATAGATACCTGGTGGTCGTTCATAAGACCTACAACTCCAAAGGTATAAGGCACTTGCTTGACCAGTCTCTGCCCTGCCTGAGGTCCCCAGCCACGGATGTTGAGCACCTCGTCTGCTGGATGCATTCCAGGCATATAGAATGACAGTGATGCGGCAAAGCCGAAGCCGTCGCAGTTGTATGTGCAAATCACGCTTCCGTCCGTGGAAGCTTTCTTTCCAACAATAAGGTTTGTGCAGGCGTCAGTCGGAGTGGACTGGAAAATGAGCATTGCGCCCAGAAGAATGGTAAACAGCCGTTTCATAAAAGTATCGTTTGTTTTTGTTGCCGGATTTTAATCGCGATATAAATATAAGGAAAAACACGGGAGAATTGTGTATCTTTACTGAAACAAATCATCTCCCGATCATGAGAAAACTGTTTATCCTTGTCTTTTTTATCTCAATGTCCGCCCTTTGCTTCGGTCAGAGGGGCCATACAACCCTTCAGCAGGAGGAGGCTTTGCTCCGCGACTGGATAAGGACCATCTCTTCGGACGAGTTTGGCGGCCGCAAGCCAATGACGCCTTATGAGGAGAAGACCATCAACTATATGGCGGACCAGTTCAGGGCGCTCGGCCTGAAGCCGCTCTTTGGCGACAGCTATTTCCAGCCGTTCAAGATGATAGCCACAACCTGCCGTCCGGTAGGGGGCAAGTTCCGGGTAAAGGGCAAAAAGAAGACAGAACTCCTGTACGAGAAAGATATGATGGTCTGGACGGCCAGGGCAACAGACAAGGTGAAGATTCCAGCCGCCGAAATCGTTTTCTGCGGCTTTGGCATAGATGCACCTGAATACAACTGGAACGACTTTGACGGTATTGATGTCAAGGGCAAGATCATTATCGCGATGGTGAACGAGCCGGGATACTACAACCCGTCCCTTTTCCGCGGCAGGAATATGACATACTACGGCCGCTGGCTCTACAAGTTCGAGCAGGCCAAGAGATTAGGGGCGGCAGGATGCCTGGTCCTCCACCATTCTGAAGCAGCCGGCTATGGATGGCACGTGTGCGTGAACGGTCATCTTGTGGACAACATAGCTATATATAACGAACAAACGGGCAACGCCGATGCTCTTGCCATAAAAGGATGGATTAAAGAGGAAGGCTGCCGCAAGCTTTTCGCCGCCGCCGGTATGGACTTCGACGCGGCTTTTGAAGCGGCCAAGAAGCCTGGTTTCAAGGCGTTCAACCTCAACCTCAAGTGCGATGTTGATATGGATGTCGCATACAATGTCAAGCAGACCAACAACGTGGGCGGCATACTTGAAGGAACAGACCTGAAAGACGAATGTGTAGTGTTCAACGCCCACTGGGACCATCTGGGCATAGGTACTCCCGACGCCAGAGGAGACTCCATCTACAACGGCGCTTCCGACAACGCGTCGGCTATGGCGGCTCTTCTGCTTTCAGTCAAGAAGGCCCGCGAACTTCCCGCCACCCGCCGTTCCCTGGTGTTCCTAAGCGTGTCTTCTGAAGAGAGCGGCCTTTTCGGGTCACAGTACTACTGCGAACATCCCGCAATCGCTATGGACAAAACCGTCGCCTGCATCAACTACGAGAGTGTTGGCCCGGCTGAACTTACTCATGACGTGAATGTTATGGGAGGAGGTGCCTGCGAGCTGGACAACTACGTGACTGCCGCTGCCCTGGCCCAAGGCAGATATGTCTTCTTCGACGATGACAACTCTGACGGATGGTTCTTCCGCTCCGACCACTACAACTTTGTCAAGAAAGGCGTGCCTGCCCTGGTCATAGAAAACGGCAGGGATCTGGTACACCCTGACCGCCCCAACAAGTATCCTTACCTGAGCATATATCACAAACCTATAGACGAATACCACGAAGACTGGGACCTCGAAGGCACGATTGCCAACGTAAACCTGATGTTCAGCATGGGCATCGCCGTCGCCAACGCTCCCGCCCCGCTCCGCTGGTATTGATACAGAAAACCCAACAGCCATGGTATTTGAGATTTTGAAAGACCGCATCCTCAAAGACGGAAAGTGCTTTGACGGCGGAGTGCTTAAAGTTGACCGCTTCATAAACCATCAGATGGACCCTTATCTGATGAAGCAGATTTCCATTGAGTTCATCCGGCGCTTTGCAGACCTGAAGGTGAACAAGATCGTAACGGTGGAGGCTTCTGGCATTGCTCCCGCCGTGATGCTAGGCTACCAGATGGAGCTTCCTGTGGTTTTTGCCAAGAAGCAGCAGCCTTCCACGATGAGTGACATGTATGTCGCCGAAGCAACTTCCTTTACCAAAAAGTGTGACTATAAGATGGTTATAAGCAAGGAATTCCTGACAAAGGAAGACAGGGTTCTGTTCATCGACGATTTCCTTGCGTACGGGAGTACCGGGTTGGGAGCCATAGAACTCTGCCGCCAGGCCGGGGCAAGCATTGAAGGAATGGGGTTCATTATCGAGAAAGCGTTCCAGAAAGGACGCCAGCTGCTTGAAGAAGCAGGCGTCAAGCGCATCGAGTCTCTTGCCGTAATCGATTCTCTCGACAACGGGCAGATTGAGTTCAGATAGCCCTGAAAGGCCGTCAGTCCGTAATCAAAGAATGAAGCTTGAATGAGATATACCCCTTGCTGTCAAGATACGAGAGGGCTTCTTTGAGGATGCCGGCTTTTTTCGAATCGTCGAGGTCAGAATAGAACAGAATCTCGATAAACGTTTCCAGCGCCCTGTCGGAGAACTTCTTCTCCTCCACCAGATAGCATACCGGATTCTCCTTCTCAAGCAAAGCATCCAGGTCAATGTCAAGACTGGCCTTGCCGATTTCCTCCCTTACATTTGAAATGGAGTAATCCGGCTTTTTCTTGCCAAACAGTCCTAACCTGTGGGCAATCATCTGTATCATTTCACCGATGCGGTCTATTTCTCTCAGGAGTATGTCTTCCATAGGTGATCTTTTTTATTCCGGTGATCTTCTTATCAGCGCAAATGTAATAAAAAGCAGGCACCCGAGAGAATCGGATGCCTGCGATGTGCAATTTTCTTACAGACTCTCTAACCTTCTACGATGACTTTATGGAGATGTACGACTTCTCACAATGGCCTCTTTTATCTCAGATAACTCTCAATCTGCGATAATGGCACTTAACCTTTTCGAGTCTGCCATTTCGGAGACGTATATGCGCTCTTACTTTGACTTTCCTCTCAACACACACCCTAATGGTGATTTGAGTCAAGCGTTGCTTTGTTTCCATATAAGTTATTGAAATTATTAAAGACAGTGTGAAACAAAAGGCTCCCTTGCTTCAGTACCTCCCATCGGTTAATTATCTCCAAGAAAACAAAAAACAGACATCCACTGAGAGAATAGATGTCTGTCTTTTTTCTTGCTGTCTTTTTTCAATAACTCGATGCAAATATAAAGAAATCTTTATAAACGACAAGTACTTACGGCAAAAATCAGTCTCGTAAAGCAAAAAAAGTAGACACTCATTATGGGCTGAATGTCTACTTTGTTCTACTCACTTGCTTTTATGACACTGCAAATATAGAAAAATCTTATAGAACGGCATGTACTTACTCAGGACCTCTCCAGTAAATACCCAGACCTCTAATTCTCGTAGTGCATTTTTGCCCGTATTTTTCGCCAGGAGTCCATTGAGGAGAGCTAATAATAACCGTATGGATCACATTGTCTATAGATTCGCATAGACCTCTTGTAATTATCACATTTGAGACATGCCCGTCAGGCAATATGTCAAAATCAACAATCACTCTGCCGAATGCGTCTGGTTGGTCTTCAGGGTACCACATGTTGGCTTTTACCCACTTTTGGAAGTTGGCCATTGTTGTGTCATTCTGAAAAGATGGTTTGACGTCAACATCATTGAGATTAAAGCTATTAACCAGACTGTCCAAAAGATGCTTCTGTATATCGGTGAAAAATATCCTTTCTTTTCCGTCTTCGTCATAGCAGGCCACATCTTGAAAATAAGAAGCAATAGTGGTAGCTCCCCAAATATCATATGCGCATATTTCAAAAGTGGATGAGTCTGACAGAGAGGAGATTAGAATATCAAAACATCTTTCACTTTGTTTTTGAGCTAATGTGCTAAAAGCCAATGCCCTGACTGCAGGAATACTGCAATACCTGGCCAGAGAGTCCAAGTCGTCATCAGTTGCAATGCTCTTTATCCTTTCCTGATTTTTCCAACCTTTATGGTTACCTCCCCAGCCGTTATAGTCAGTTAAGCAATAAACATTGTTCGACATTTTTGATATAGCCCTGGCAAGCTGTCTCTCATGTTTTTGACTAGGCACCGAGGTGCAAGACAAAAGCATGCCCAGCAAAACCGAAAAAGCAATATTCAACTTATTCATTTTAGAAACTATGTATCTCGATATAAAGATAGTGTTTATTCCGATTATAATAACAAAACAGGCATCCGGTTCCACGGATGCCTGCGATGTGCAATTTTCTTACAGATAATCTAACTTTCTACAATGACTTTATGGCAATGTTTGAGTTTTCTGAATGGCTCAAATCCTATCAACAAACTTCATGTATTTAGAAATAATAACAATCGCCTCCTTTAATCTTCTTTGGTGGTTTCTTTTTTCTTCTTTCTCTGATAATAGAGTGGAATACTTGTCAGTCCATCAATATGTTCAAAAAGATTATTTTCTACGTGGGACGAGTGCATAGGGTCAAGAACAAAATCTATCCCTTCTCGTCTAGCTAGTTTAGCGGCAGGAACAAAATCAGAATCTCCTGAGATAAGGACAATTTTATCAACGAATCTTTTAAGAGCAAGAGATGCAATGTCTACGCCAATTTTCATATCTATGCCCTTTTGGTGCATATCGTAATACACATCATCTTCTTTTAAATCGTTAGCCGTTATTTCATGGCGAAGAAGACTGCTTGAAGCCCTGTTATATAAAATCCAACGCCTTCCATCTTTAATTGTTCCAAGACGAAGAGCAACCTTCCTTTGTCGCTTTAATTCCTCAAAGATTGCTTTCATTGTAACTGCTTCAGGAGTCTTTGAAAAATCGATACATTTTTTAGAAATAGGATTGTGTACTTTCTTTTCGAATGGGAAACAATCATAATAGAATATTCGATACAAATAGTTATTGTCACCTACATGAGCATGAGCGATTGTGTACAAATCCTTAACGATAGTTTTAGGCGTTTTACTCCTATCTCTATTGTAGAGAGTGTTGTAGCGTTTCATGAAATAACCACCATCAATCATAATGGCAACGCGAATAGGTGTAGAGGTGTATTTTTTATTGCGGTTCATACTAATAATATAAAAATGGCCTTTGGGTGAGGCTTGAACGTTATAAAGAAAGGTTCAAACTTGGCCAAAGGCTTAATTTTGTTTTGCAAATATAAAAATTATTTTTGAATCAGTTGCAAATCCAATTATTTTTTTTCTTTCCAAATACTTTCCAACAAATATTTGACCATAGTTGTTTTCCTCAGTGATTTTTAAGAAATAACACATCTAAAAAGAGCTCAGAATCCCCCACAGAACCCCTAAATCCTATTATTTGAAGATGTAATCTCCCTCTAATTATTGGTGGAAAAGTACCCATAGTAGGCATACATCAGTTACTTCCGTTGGTTTTTCCTCTGGACTGAAAATTTTTTATTCTACTACTCCTACTTTTTTCACTTTACCTACTATTTATTAAATAACAAAGATTATGACATACAAGAGACAGTATCGGGAAATACCCGATGAAACAAAACAGAAAATCAGCCAAGCAAGTAAAGGCAAAAAGAAAAGCGAATGGCATAAAGAGCACATCCGCCAAGCGATGTTGGATTACTGGCAAACCGTTCCACATCGTCCTGAAAATAATGCAGACAATACCGATGAACAATGTTAGCCAATGGAGGATTTGTAATAGATGAACTACGGATTTGTTACATCGCTGAGGAAAAGGATTTGAGACAACTAAACGAAGTGGAGGTAGGTGGCTCGATGACCATCGGAAATTACACCCTATACAGAATAATCAACGATAGATTCGGCTATTGCTTTGAAATGTGTGCCAATGGGCAACAGGTGGCTATACTGAAGTATGGGCATCATACGGATACGGATGATTGGCTTGTACACGTTTACTACAAGGTTCTCAACCACATACTCTACTCAGCGGATATGTTAAGGGAGTTGCTGAGGTTTCCAGAGGAAATGAGATTTGTTTTCAATAATTTCACCGCAATAGACATTGCCTTTGATTCAACGAAAAACATCCCTTCGCTTATCAAGAAACTTATGCGAAACAAAGACATTACAACTATTCTCAACGGCAAGGCGGTAAGGGAAAGGAAGTCCGTTCTAAAAGAGATTTTCTTTGAGTATTCCACATCCCTTGACAGGCTTAAGTATCCTACAATAACCATCTGTCAGAAAAAGGCGTTAGACTACAAAAATAAGGGGATAACCATACAGGCATACGATAAGAAAGCAGAAATAGAAAACAATTCAGAAAAGTGGTATATCCTTAACTATCATGGCTATCCGAAACGGCTTTATCGGATTGAGGTTCGGCTTCCTTATCAGGAAATCAAAGATTATTTCAGTAATAGACAAATCGTACCAGCACCAGCAACGATTTTGACACAGGAAACACTTGCCGATATGTTCCTATATCACTTATCTTCGGTAATAAGATTCAGCGATGGACGGAAGAAAATTCAATGGAAAGACTTGCTCAACTTGCAGTGACAGGGGATAGAATAACAATATACCTTACCACTGCAATCACTCAGGCTCAAAAGAAAGCAGAGAACACCGTGCCAAAATATGCCGATGTTCCCCGCTAATTTAAGAAAGGCTGCTCAATCAGAGAAACCGCCAACCAATGTAATGTATGTATTAGTACAGTTCAGGGGTTGAAAAAGCATTTTGCATTATAAATAATAACCTACGCATTAAGGGCTATATTAAATGCCTTAAACAATATCATTTTTGTTCTTGATTACCGTCCCCGAACACTTTAATTACCACAAATAATAGAAAAGCGATAACAAAACATACTACACCGATAGTATCTAAAATGCCACTTTCACTAAATAAGCCAAAAAATAGTAAAAGCACACCAATAACTGATAAAATTGCGACTAATGCTTTCATAACAGATAGTTTATAATTAATACACTTATTTCAAGACTATAAAGAAAAAGGCCCGTCATCATTGATGCGTTCCTCAAGGCCTTCATTTAAAGCTTCTACAGCACTTTGTATAGAACCTTCATTATTAGCCGTCACAGACACTCCTTCAATAGAGCAATGCCATTCTTCATTCTCTGAAGTTATTTTCTTTCTGCAAACTACTGAAACTCGGACTGACTCTAAATTCTCTAAAGGCGTAATGCTCCAAATAGATTCTTTAACAAGGCTATCGGAGGGAAGCCATTGGTGAACCTTTTTCATAAAATCATTATTATTCATAAAGCTTTCATTATCCATTGACTCCTATGGAATAATTGGTTAATAAAAAAGTGTGAAGCCAATTTCGATTATCCATTGGGCGGTTGTGGCAACCGTGGATGAGATAAACTACTGATACTTCACACTCGGCAGTATATGAAGTGTCATCCCAAGAATAGGGGTCACTGCATAGTCATGCACGAGCGATTGTATCTTCGCTTTCCTTCATCCTTAAAGAAATTGCCACATTTCCCAATGAGGTGACGAAAACACTTTCGCTAAATATGTTGCCCGAAGGCGTAACAAATATAAGAATTATTTGGATACATCGCTGAGGTTGGGAAAAAGCTGCTACTTTAGCCAGAAATATGCTTGACTTTTCTTTGGGTTGCCCTTATTCTTTTGATGTAGGCGGGTGAAGGTGCCTTATCCTATTCTCTCTCAAGGGGGGAGATATGAATAACCTTAGTCCTGATTTTTGGGATGTAAGGAGAGTAATCTGAAGTTAAATTATGTTAAAAGTTAAGGATTATGAAGAAGATTTTAAGAAATTAGGTATTAGCATGGAGAACGGAGAGATTGTCCTCAATTACCTTAGCAAGTTGGCGGAAATAGGGATTTCCTACCTTATGAATAAAGAGTTAAATGGTTTAGAGTATGATTAAGAATTGTTTCATTTGGACAAGAGTAAGCACCAAGTATCAGGAAGATAATGGCGGAAGTTTGGATAATCAGAAGCAACTCTGCAGGGAGTATGCTTCTCGGAATGGCTATGTAATAAAGGGAGAGTATGGTGGAAAGCACGAATCTGCAAAGACACCAGGAAAGTTAGTCAAGGAGATGATTAGTGCAATCAAGAAGGACAAGACAATAACCCATATATTGGTGTCGGAGGTGGATAGGTTCTCAAGAAACGCGGCCCAAGCATTGTCGATAATAGATAACTTGAAGGCATTAGGGGTATATATTCTTTCAATTAAACAAGGAATAGACTCATCAACTTCTCACGGTAAGATGATGCTTGGCATATTGTTGTGTACCGCAGAATGGGACAATGCGAACAGAGTGGATAAGTTCTTGTCAGGAAGAAGGAATTGTATGAAATCAGGAGTATGGTGCAGTAGGGCTCCAATGGGCTATTTCAAGTCAGGAAAGAGTATCTACACTGTTTACACAATCAATGATACAGGAGAATTGCTGAGGAAAGCGTTCTATTGGAAATTGCAAGGAATATCCAATAAGGAGATAGTTTCAAGGTTGGAAGTGTTGGGGGTGAAAATGTCTAAGCAGACGTTGCATAAGATTCTTACCAATCCGTTTTATGCAGGAAAGATAAAGAACCATCTGATAGGGAATGAAATCGTAGATGGAAAGCACCCAGCACTGATATCATATAGCCAGTTCTTAAGAGTGCAGGAAATATTGTCAGGAAAGACAGGGCGATATAAGCACAAGAAAGAAAATCCAAGGTTCCCATTAAGGCACCATGTCCTGTGTAGTCATGATGGAAACCCACTTACTGCATATACGAATAAGAAAAAGCACATTGATTACTATAAGTGCAATGTCAAAGGGTGCTCTCAGAATACCTCAGCGAAGGTATTACATCGAAAGTATAAGGAATTGTTGGAGGGGTATTATACCATCTCGGAAATACATGATTTATTCAAGAAGGTAGTGATGGCTCAACTCGGAGTGATGGAAAGCGATAATGAGAAGGAAAATACATTGCTGAAGAAGAGACTTACCGAAATAGAAGGCGATATAAAGAATACTCAGATTAGGCATGCAATAGGTAAGATTAGTGATGGCGAGTATAATGTGGCTATTTCAGAACTGAGCGAAGAAAGGGCTAAACTGAAAGAAAATCTTGAAAAACTTGGCTCGAATTTATCTAACCTTCAGCAGAAGGTTTTAGATGTTATCGCAATATGTTCTGATTTAAGCACTTTATGGGCTGAAGGAGACTTGGAAATCTGCAGAAGAGTGCAGAATTTGGTGTTTCCAGACGGTATTTTGTGGAACAAATCTCAAAATGAATATCTAACCATTAAAGAGAATTCTGTGTTCTCAATATTCCATAAAATATCAACGAGTTATAGAAACGCAGAAGGGACTGCCCCATTTGAAGCAGTCCCCTTGTGCGGGTAAAGGGACTCGAACCCCCACGGATTACTCCACCAGATCCTAAGTCTGGCGCGGCTGCCAATTACGCCATACCCGCATTGGACTGCAAAGGTATTATTTTTCTGACAATTTGCAAGGTAGTTGCAAGTTGCTTGGATATATATTTGTTATATTTGTCAATGATAAAAAAATGAGTATGAAATCCATTTTCAGGAAAATACTGGTGGGAGTGCTTGCGCTTATGGGTTTTTCCGGATGTGCCCCTAAGGTGGAGTATGGCGTTCCGCATGCCAGTCTTAAGGTGAATGCAAAGGTTGTGGACCAGGCAGGCAATCCTGTCGGAGACACAAGACTGGTCATCAAGAACTTGAAGGATAACTATGTCCTTAGCGATCTGGAAACTGAGGCTGACGGTACAGTTTCAACTTTTCTGTACTTATCTTATGAACTGGAGGATTTTTCCGGTGCCAATGTGGTTTATTACAAAAAGGATAACCCGCAACATGAAGGGAAGTTCCTGGACGATTCCATTAAGGTAAAAGCCGATACTTTAAGAGAAGGCGACGGCAAATGGTTTCACGGAGAGTTGGGAATCGACATCAGTCTGAAACTAAGGGATAGCGGAAAGAAATGAAAGGACTGCCATTCAAGACCTGGCTGGCCTGCGAGGCCGAGCGGAAAATCAGGCACATAGACATCAAGGAACATAAGCTCAAGCAGCTCTTCTGGGAGTGTACGCTTTCCTGCAACCTTGCGTGCAGGCACTGCGGGAGCGACTGCAAGGTCTTGCCGTCTGCAATGTCGATGAAGGTGGAAGACTTTCTCAAGGCGCTGGATTCCGTAAAGGCTTATTGCCAGAAGGTAGGGGATGACCCGGGGCATATCCTGGTGATACTGACCGGAGGAGAGCCGCTGATGCGCAAAGACCTGGAGGAATGCGGAAGGAAGATAATCCAGAAAGGTTTCCCGTGGGGGATGGTGACCAACGGCTTTGCTATGACACCTGAGAGGTTTCGAAGGCTGATGGCATCCGGACTGCATTCAATGACCGTGAGCCTGGACGGGCTGAAGGAGTCTCACGACTGGATGAGAGGCCGTGAAGGCAGCTACGAGAAAGCCATAGGAGCCATAAAGCTGGCTATAGCGGCCGGAGATGACCTGGCCTTTGACGTAGTAACCTGCGTAAATCAGAGAAACTACAACGAGCTCAACCAGATAAAGGAGATGCTTATCTCGATGGGGCTGAAGCGGTGGAGAGTGTTCACCGTGTTCCCGTCCGGAAGGGGCAAGTACGATCCTATGATGCAGCTGGATAACGAGCGTTTCCGGGGCGTGATGAAATTCATAGAAGATACCCGTAAGGAAGGCCGTATAAAGTGCGACTATGCCTGCGAGGGCTTCTTGGGGCCTCTGGAGGGAAAGGTGAGGGGCCATCTGTTCCGCTGCCACGCCGGAGTGAATGTGGGCTCAGTGCTCAATGACGGCTCCATCTCCGCCTGCGTGAGCATCAGGGCGGACTACAACCAGGGCAACATATACAAGGACGACTTTATGGAAGTGTGGAACAACCGCTTCCAGGTTTATCGTGACAGATCCTGGATGAAAACCGGCCAGTGCGGCTCCTGCAAGTTCTTCCGCTACTGCGAAGGCGGCGGAATGCATCTGAGAAACTCCGACGGCAGTCTCCAGTTCTGCCACCTCGACCGCCTGAAATAATTTTTTTTTTGGGGGGGGGAATTTATATCTTTGCCTTTGAAGACAAAGAGAGTATTGTTATGGCAACAAAAGCAAGGCATTTTCTCAAGATTTTTTTAGCAGGCTTGATTACCTTGATTGGTTTTTCATCTTGTTCAAAAGAAGAGGAATCTATTAAGGCTATGTATGGGACTCCATATGGCAGTCTTGATATAAAGGCCAAAATAGTTGACAATAATGGGTCTCCACTGAATGACATAAGAATCAGAGTCAGGCTGGAAACAGAAGGTTGGCACTATGCTTACAATTATGGCTCACCCGGTTACAGCTTTCTGTTGAAAAAGAATTCTGATGTTTCGGGAAACATTGACACTATTATGACTAGAGCCCCGAGGGGGCCATTATTAACAGAAACATTTTTTGTTTATTATGCGAAAGATAATCCTTCCCAGGAAGGCAAGTATTCAGATGATTCAATTAGAATCACTCCTGTAAAACTTGAAGATGCTGAAGGCTGGTACTGGGGAAAGTATAAGCTGGAAGGAACTCTTAAACTCAAGAAAAAACCAAAGAATTCTGAATAACTGTTATTATTGTTTTAAAAAGGGATTTTTATAAATTTGCGTCAGTGATGGAATGTTCAATCGCTGACGCAAATCTTATTAGTTATGGCAAAGAGAATCAAGGCATTTTGGAAGTATCTGCTGGCCAGTGTCATCTCAGTCCTCGGGCTGTCGTCCTGCACCTGCAACAGAGGCGGTGATAATGGAGAAGTAATATGCGAGTACGGGGCGCCGCACACGGTGTTCAAGCTAAGAGTCAATGTTCAGGACAGTGAGGGCAATCCTGTCAAGAATGCCACTTTGAGAATCAGGACGCACGAATCGACAGACTCTGACAATACGGAAATGATTGCTGAAAAGACAGATACGAACGGAGTGCTGACGGTGGATAAGGAAATGTACTACAGTTTTGAAAAAGACGAGGTGTATGTGGTTTACCGCTCGTCTGACAACCCGGAGCAGAGTCCTCAGTTTGTCAATGATTCCGTGAAAATCGCTCCTGTGGAAGTGGAACCGGCAGAGAAAAGCATTTTCGTGGAAGGCACATACCAAGTTGACGGCACCCTGAAACTTAAGAAGGAATCGTCAAATTAATAGCGTGACCGCTATTTGCTTGAAAGATAGTTGAATATAAAATTACCTGTATGCGTTTTTGCATACAGGTAATTTTGTAAACTATTGAAGTTCAGCGATGTGCTGGGCACGGTTAGTAGCTCTTGGCGATGGCGATGAAATCGTCTGCCTTGAGGGATGCTCCGCCGATCAGGCCGCCGTCAATGTCTTTCTGGCTGAAAAGCTCCTTGGCGTTGGATGGCTTGCAGCTTCCGCCGTAGAGGATGGAAGTTTCTTCTGCAAGGGCGCCGAACTTCTCGCTGAGGGTCTTGCGGATGAACTCGTGGATTTCCTGAGCCTGCTCCTTGGTGGCAGTTTCGCCGGTTCCGATGGCCCAGATAGGCTCGTAGGCTACAACCACATTCTTCATCTGTTCATCGCTGAGGTTGAACAGGACTTCCTTGATTTCGTTTCCGACAACTTCAAAGTGCTTGCCGGCCTTTCTTTCTTCCAGGGCTTCTCCTACGCAATAGATGACCTTCAGGCCTTCTGCAAGGGCGAGCTTGATTTTCTCCAGGAGGATGGCGTTGGTTTCTCCGTAGTAGCCTCTTCTTTCTGAATGGCCGAGGATTACATACTCAACAGGTGCTCCGACAGCTCCCTCAGGGGCGCCGGCTACGGTTCCGACGGCCTTGCCTACGGATGCGAGCATCTTGGCGGATACTTCTCCGGTGTAGGCGCCTTTTTCCTTGTCTGCGCAGTTCTGTGCTCCGAGGGCGATCTTTGCGCGGCAGAACGGGCACTTGATATCGCCGATGATCTTGCTTACCGGGAAGAGATGGGTGAAAGGAGTGTTCACGATGAGTTTCACGTCCTGAGGCACTTCCTCAATCTTTCCAACAATCTGGTTTACAAGTTCAATTCCTTCGGCAACTGTGGTGTTCATCTTCCAGTTTCCGGCTACGATTTTCTGTCTCATATCTACTGTATTAATTGATTATTCCAATATCTGGCTGATCTTAAGCCTCTGCTCCGTATGGTTGCTTCGGTCTGGATGACTTGGGCGGGATTCATACGGAATCTGCGTTGCAAAAGTAGCAAATAGTGCTTATTTTTGTTTTTGTGAGCTGCTGAATTTTGAAAAAGAATACAACATATTTCATTGTCTGTGCGATACTGCTCTCTATCGTGTTTGCGGGGGATTTGCTTTTAGGCTCGTCCGGGATCGGCGCAAAAGACCTCTTCCGCACAGAGCTTGGGCGGGACATACTGCTGTCTTTCCGCCTGCCGAAGGCTTTCGTGGCTCTTGTATGCGGAGCCTGCCTTGCGGTGTGCGGCCTGCAGATGCAGACACTTTTCCGCAATCCTCTGGCGGACCCTTACATACTTGGAGTCAGCAGCGGCGCGGGGCTTGGAGTTGCGCTGTATGTGATGGGGACATCTCTGTTCGGGGCTTCTAGGAGTCTGATTGTAAACTCGCTCGGAAGTGCCGGTGCGGCTTTGGCCGGAGCATTGCTGGTAACTCTGCTTCTGCTTTATGTGTCGGGTAGGGTGAAGGGAAGCCTCACGCTTCTGATATTCGGAGTTATGATAGGCTTCATAGCCAGCGCCCTGGTAAATCTGCTGCAATATGCTTCCAACGCCCATTCGCTGAAGGCATACGTGCTGTGGACAATGGGCAGTTTTGCTGCTTTGGACGGCATCCAGATAACGGTGCTGTGCGTACTGGCTTTTCTGGGCCTGGCTCTGGCAGTGTGGAACATCAAGGATCTGAACGCCTTGCTCCCGGGAGAAGACTATGCTTCATCCATAGGGCTGAACGTTAAGCGCATCAGGACAAGAATCCTGATTTCCACAACCCTGCTGTCTGGTGCGGTTACGGCTTTCTGCGGGCCAATCGGCTTTCTGGGGATAGCTGTGCCTCATATCGCGAGGTTCGTTTTCAGGAATGCGGACCACAGGGTTCTGATGCCTGCCTCCGCTCTTATGGGAGCGGTGCTGACGGTTTTCGCCGATATGGTGGCCGAACTTCCGGGCACAGGCTCGGTCATCCCGATAAACACGGTGGCGGCTCTTCTGGGCATTCCTGTCATTATCGCGATACTTTTCAGGAAAAACTGAAAACGCATTTTTATTGATTTTCAAGAGGATTTTGATTAAATTTGCCGCCCTATATGCGGTGACGTTTTGTCTCCTGTCTGGCAGGGGGCATTTTCGGCGCATATTTATTGGCTGAATTAGAAATAATTAATAGAGAATATGAAAGTAACAAAGAAAGAAACCCAACCGCTGACCTACCTGGTAACGGTGGAAATTGAAAAGAAAGAAGCAAACGAGAAGAAGGAAAAGCAGCTGAAAGAGTATCGCAAGAAGGCTGAAATCAGAGGATTCCGTAAGGGAATGGCTCCTATGGGACTTATCGAGAAGCTCTATGGACCATCAGCGATGAACGAGGCTGTTAACGATCTGATCACTGAAGGAATCAACAACCATATCAAGGAGAACAACCTGGATCTGATAGGCGAGCCGATTCCTAACGAGGAGCTCCAGAAGCAGATAGACATCGAGAAGGACGAGAAGTTCGAGTTCCTGTACGATATGGCCGTACGTCCGGAAGTCAAGGTTTCTCTGGACAAGAGCGACAAGGTTGCCTACTATGACCTCAAAGTCGAGAAAGACGCTCTTGCAAAGTACAAGGATGATATGCTCCGCCAGTTCGGTTCCCTCGAGGAAACCGATAAGGCCGCTGAGGAGGACTTCCTGGAAGTAAACCTGGAGCAAGGCGACAAGAAAGTCGAGAAGACATTCATCACCCTCAAGAGCATCGACGACAAGAACAAGAAGCAGTTCATCGGAAAGAAGGCTGGCGACAGCTTCGATATCGATGTGGTAAAGTGCTTCCCTAACGAGACCGACAGGGCTTCCCTTCTGAGAATCAAGAAGGAGGAGTTTGACGCTTCAAATCCTGTTTACAAGCTCACCATTAACAAGGTAGAGACATTTGTCCCGGCAAAGGTAGACCAGATTCTGTTTGACCGCGCTTTCGGCAAGGACGCCGTAAAGAGCGAGAAGGAGTTTGACAAGGCTCTGGAAGAGAGGCTCAAGAGCGAGTACACTCAGGAGAGTGACTGGCGCTTCCGTCGCGATGTCATTGATTACGTTGTGAAGAAGGCAGACATCACCCTTCCTGAAGAATTCCTCAAGAAGTGGCTTTTCAGAGTCAACGAGGGCAAGTTCACTATGGAGCAGATAGAGAAGGAGTTCCCTCTCTTCCTCCAGGATTACCGCTGGCAGATGATTTCCCGCAAGGTTTTCGAAGACCAGAAGATGAAGATAGAAAGGGAAGACCTTATGAAGATGGCCAAGGAGACAACCGCAAGACAGTTTGCGATGTACGGTATTCCTAATGTTCCGGAAGACATGCTCAACCAGTATGCAGAGAAGATGCTCAACGACCAGAAAGAGATAGGCCGCCTCTATGAAAAGTGCGAGGAAGACAAGGTTCTCGAGTATGTAAAGGGTGTTATTTCTGCAGATGTCAAGGAAGTGACCCGCGACCAGTTTGCAAGCCTCAATGGAGTGGCAGCCGAGAAGCCGGCAAAGAAAGCCCCTGCAAAGAAGACAGCCAAAAAGGCTGAAAAGCAGGACGCTGCAGAGGAGCCTAAGGCAGAAAAGCCAGCAAAGAAGAGAGCTCCAAAGGCAAAGAAAGAAGAATAGTTTGACTTTGAAGTGCAAGATTTTGCCGTCTGACGGGTACATATAGTTGTAAACAAAAATCAAAAGGACATGACAAAAGACTTTAAGAAATTCGCGCAGGACAGAAAAGGCGTCAGTTCCCTTAAGCTTGACGGCTATGCCGGTCTGAGCGCCGCTTACATTAACCCTACGATAATTGAGGAGAGACACCTCAATGTAGCGACTATGGATGTGTTCTCCCGTCTGATGATGGACAGAATCATTTTCCTGGGCGTGCCTATCAACGACGATGTGGCCAACATTATCCAGGCCCAGCTGCTGTACCTCGAGTCTGCAGACCCTGAGGCAGATATCCAGCTTTACATCAACTCTCCTGGCGGCAGCGTTTCTTCCGGATGGGGCATCTACGACACGATGAATCTGGTGAACCCTAAGGTTTGCACTATATGTACAGGTATGGCCGCTTCGATGGCCGCCGTCCTGCTTGCCGCAGGCGAGAAAGGACGCCGTTCAGCCCTGCCTCATTCAAGGATAATGATTCATCAGCCTCTTGGAGGATTTGAAGGACAGGCTTCCGACATAGAGATTCAGGCAAGGGAAATCATCAAGGCAAAGAAGGAGCTCTGCGAGTCTCTTGCTGAAAACACCGGCAAGACTCTGGAGCAGATAATGAAAGATGCCGACAGAGACTACTGGATGACATCAGCCGAGGCTAAGGAATACGGAATGATTGACGAGATTCTTTGCAAGGCCAAGAAGAGCAAGTAATGGTTGAGACTAAGAAAGGGAGCGGTACTATGAGGAAGATTCCCCGCTGCATCATCTGCGGCAGGGGAGAGAAGGAAGGCGCCATGCTTATCGGCAGGGACAACGGATGCATCTGCACGGATTGTGTGGAGAATATCCACAACTATCTCCACGAGATGCAGCCCGCCAAAGGCTCAAAGCAGTTCGCCGCTCAGGTAAAGGAAGATTTCAAGCTACTGTCTCCTAAAGAGATACACAAGTATCTGGACCAGTATGTAATAGGTCAGGAGGAAGCCAAGAAGTTCCTTAGCGTTGCCGTCTACAACCACTACAAGAGACTCCTTCACCAGGATGAGGGAACAAAGGAACTCGAACTGGAGAAGTCCAATGTGCTGATGGTGGGGCCTACCGGAACGGGCAAGACTCTTCTGGCCCGCACCATAGCCAAGATGCTGCACCTTCCGTTTGCCATCGTTGACGCTACGGTACTCACCGAGGCCGGCTATGTGGGAGAAGACGTGGAGAGCATTCTCACCCGCCTTCTTCAGGATGCCGACTACGATGTGGCAAAGGCCCAGATGGGAATTGTATTCATCGACGAGATAGACAAGATTGCAAGAAAGAGCGACAATCCTTCTATTACCCGCGACGTGAGCGGAGAGGGAGTTCAGCAGGCGATGCTCAAGATACTGGAAGGCAACATTGTGAACGTTCCGCCTCAGGGTGGACGCAAGCATCCGGAGCAGAAGATGATAGCGGTGGACACCACCAATATCCTGTTTATCTGCGGCGGAGCCTTCGAGGGAATAGACAAGAAGATAGCCCAGAGGCTGAACACCAAGGTAGTGGGCTATGGAGTTCAGGAGCGCACCAAGGACATAGACAAGAAAGAGCTTTTGAAATACATCGCTCCGCAGGATCTGCGTTCCTACGGCCTGATTCCGGAACTTATCGGAAGACTGCCTGTGGTCACTTATCTGCACCCTCTGGACAAGACGGCTCTAAGAGACATTCTCACTAGTCCCAAAAACGCCCTGATAAAGCAGTACAAGATGATGTTCAAGATGGATGGCATAGAGCTTGAATTTGAGGACGAAGTGCTTGACCTGATTGTAGATACGGCAGTCAAGTACAATCTTGGCGCAAGGGGTTTGAGGTCTATCTGCGAGGCTATTATGGTAGATGCCATGTACGAGGCTCCATCTTCTCACAAGAAACAGTTTACAGTAACCAAGCCTTATGCGGAAGAAAAGCTTTCTTCCTTTACAGGCAGCATGCTGATTCCAAATTAATGACTTACGACCAGCTATACGGACAGATTAAGAAAAAAGGCAGTTTTCTCTGTGTGGGTCTGGACACCGACATCGAGAAAATCCCTGCCTGCGTGAAAGAGCAGGCTAAAGCGGCTTCCCTTCCTGAAGAGGATGCCGTTTTCCTTTTTAACAAGCAGATAATAGACGCTACGGCTCCATACGCCATTGCATTCAAGGTCAATACGGCCTTTTATGAGGCAATGGGAGTGGAAGGCATCCGCCAGATGGAAAAGACGGCTGCCTATCTCAAGGCCGAATATCCAGATCTGTTTGTCATCGCCGACGCTAAGAGGGGAGATATCGGAAACACTGCAAAGCAGTATGCCAAGGCCTTCTTCGAGGCGATGGATTTTGATGCCGTCACACTTTCCCCTTATATGGGTGGAGACGCGATAACTCCTTTCCTCAAATATGAGGGCAAATGGGTTATCATTCTGGCTCTCACTTCAAATGTTACCGCCGAGGACTTCGAGACTCTGGAAACCCGTCCGCACAGGATGGATGTGGACGACGAGGCCCAGACTCACGTGCCTCTGTATGAAAGAGTTCTGCAGAAAGCCGAGAAATGGGGCACCAAGGACAATATAATGTTTGTCGTGGGAGCGACCCGTCCGGACCAGCTGAACCGCATCCGCCTGCTTTGCCCGGAGAGTTTCTTCCTGGTTCCAGGTGTTGGAGTGCAGGGCGGTAAGGTGGAAGACGTGGCCGCTGCCGGAATGAACTCTTCCTGCGGCCTGATCGTAAATTCATCGAGAGGAATACTCTATGCAAGCTCAGGAGATGATTTTGCCCGGGCTGCAGCAGAAAAGGCAAGGGAGATGGTAGCCGAAATGGCCCCTTTCCTCGCTGAGAATAAATAGTTGAAATAACAAAAGTTCAAGAATATGAGACGTTTTATGAAGTTTACTCTGATGCTGGCTGTTGTCCTGGCAGCTTGCACATCTGTTTTTTCCCAGTCTAACAGCGTAAGGGTTCTGTTTACCGGAGACCTTCATTCCTGCGCGGACAAATATCCTTATCTGACCGCTTTTATCAATCAGGAGAGAAAGGCCGCTCAGGACCAGGGCATGGGAGTAGTGACTCTGGATGCCGGCGATATGGCTTTCGGGTCTATCTATTCAGCGTTCACGGAAATTGACGCTCCTGAATACCGCCAGCTTGCCATAGCAGGCTATGACGCTTTCACTTTCGGAAACCACGACTTTGACCTGGGAATCACTTCTCTTGCCTACATGTTCTACAACAGAGCTGTAAAGGGCAACTTCGAGAACCCTGCTACCAAGGAGCAGCTGTTCTTCCCTTTGAACGTGACCGCAAACGTTGATGCAAAACTTGAAGAGACAGACGACAACAAGAATTTTGCAAACGCTCTCAAGTTCATCAACCACCAGCCTTATATCATCCTGGAAAGAGGCGGCGTGAAAGTCGGAGTTTTCGGTCTTCTGGGCAAAGAGGCTTATTCGACCAGCATGGTTAACGGCAAAATCCAGTATATGGATCCTGTGGAGACTGCAAAGAAGGTTATCCCGATGATTAAGGCAAAGGGTGCCGACTTCATCGTGGCTCTTTCTCACAGCGGAGCCATGGCCAGGGAAAACAGCGAAGACGCCCGTCTTGCGAGAGAGTGCCCTGAAATCAATCTCATCATAAGCGCTCACGACCACGAGGCACTTACAGAGCCTTATATGGTTGGCAATGTCACAATTGTGTCTGCCGGCGCAAACGGCCAGTTCCTCGGCGAAGTGGACCTGATGAAGACTGCTCAGGGTCCTAAAGTCGATAATTATGCTCTCAAGAGCGTTCCTGGTGACATAGCTCCGGATCCTGGCGCCCTGGTTCTTTTCAACTTCATCAGAAACAAAGTTGCAGACCAGTTCGGAAAGAGGTACCACTCCTCTCCTTTTGACGTGATTGACTCCGTAGCAACCCCTCTGTCAATGGTTACAGACGAGAACGGCTTCAACCCTATGGGATATGATGTCGCCAAGGCTATCTTCAACTGTGCATACTTCCTCAAGGGCGTTCCTGTGGATACTTCAAAGCTTGTGGCAATAGTTCCAACCGGAGTTCTCCGCCAGCCTCTGCCTCAGGGCAAGATTACCTACAGCGATGTTTTCAACAGCCTTTCTCTTGGCCGTGACATCAACAAGAACCCTGGCAGTCCGCTTGTTCTGTGCTTCTTGAACGGAAGCGAGCTGAAGAAGATCTGCGAGTTCAACACTATGGCCGCCAAGGGCAACCCTGACACCTACATGTCTTTCTACGGAATGAACTACGAGTACAATTCCGCTATGCCTGGTCTGTTCAGAATCAAGAACGTATACGTTCACGGCAAGAAGGTGGAAAGCTCTGCTCTCTATCCTGTTGTAACTGACCTTTACACAGCCAACAACATTGCCTATGCCGGAGAGAAGTCCCACGGACTCCTCACTCTGGACCCTAAGGACCAGAACGGCAAGTCTCTCGTGAACATTGAAAGGCAGTGCTCAATCAGGGGTAATGCCGAGGGCTGGTTCCTCGACAATGCAGACGTTTCTGAATGGTATGCCTATGCTGTATACCTTAGAGACAAGGTTGTCCTTAGCGACAGCTATCCTGTACCAGCTGGCAAGGACATCAAGAGCAACGCTCCTTACTTTATCTTCGGAGCCATCTGCCTTGCAGTCCTGCTTGCAATCATCTTCGGCATCAAGGCCCTCAGGAAAAAGAAGAGCCCTTTTCTTTTTGTTTTTCCTTAAACCTCCTGTTTCTCAGCGATTTGACTTTTGTGGCACGGGTGGTGCTACTATATGTTGCGATTGATTTCAGGTTATGGTTAAAGTTAATTCAGTTAGATGTTTGTTTGCGTGGTCTGCTGCGCTTTTCCTGATGTTTTTTTCAGCAGGTAGGTCCTTAGCCCAAGATATGGCTGACACCGGGGAAAGCGCAGAGTCCCCAATGCCGATGACTCTCCTTCAGTGTATGGAATATGCCGTGGAGCACTCATCAAAGATGAAGATGGCCCAGGCGGATCTTTCCGATGCCAGAGTGGAGCGTAGAGATGCGATTCTGAAAACTTTCACTCCATTTGTGAGTGCATCTTCTTATGGCTATTACAACTGGGGCCGAAGCGTTGACCCTGAGACCAACACCTACAGCAACATCAAGTCTTTCCACAACGGATATTCTCTTTCAGCCGGCCTTACTTTGTTTGACGGATTCCAGGCAGTCAACAATATGAAGATTGCAGAGACTTCTCTTCTTATGGGTATCAGCCGGGAGCAACAGACTGAGGATGAGGTTTGTCTGGCAACTATGGAAGCCTGGAGCAATGTACTTTATTATACTGAGTTGTCAAAGATTCTCCAGGATCAGGTAGCGGCTGCCGAACTGTCGCTTTCCAAAGCCAGAAAGGAAGAGCAGCTAGGCAGGAAGGCTTACGCAGACGTGGTTCAGATGGAAGCCGAGCTTTCAGACAAGCAGTATCAGAGTCTTCAGGCCAAGAACCGCGCGGAGGATGCGCTTCTTACCCTTAAGAGCGTGATGATGTGGCCGATGGAGGAGCCTCTTGTCCTGGATGAGAACGAGCCGTCCCGTCTTGCAAATGAGTCCGCCGGCACGAAAGAAGACATCAGTCAGATTGTAGATTACGCTCTGGCCCACAATCCCCAGGCAATAATCGCCGAGGGAAATGTCAGCAATGCCAAAAGACAGCTTTCCACAGCCAGATGGCAGCTGGCTCCGAGCCTGAGCCTTAATGGTGGCTGGTCAACGTCTTATTTCACATATCCAGGCAGAGCCGGCTACACTCCGACTCCATTCAGGGAGCAGTTCAAGAACAACAGTGGAGAATACCTTCAGGTAAGTATAAGCATTCCGATATATAACAGACTCCAGTCTCAATCGTCTGTAAGAAAAAGAAAGAACGCGTATGACAAGGCTGTCGCCGAAAGAGACCAGAAGATGACAGAGCTGGCTTCTGAGGTAAAAAGGGCCGTACAGGACAGGGACAATACCCTCTCATCCTGGAAGCTGGCCGTAAAAAGGGCTGAAGTCCAGGAAGAAGCATATAAGCTGAATGTCAAGAAATACGAGCAGGGCATGATTTCCTCCATAGAGTATCAGACAGCAGTAAACACCTGGCTCCAGGCTCAGGCCGACAGGCTTCAGGCCCAGCTCACCTATATGATCAAGGAAAAGGTTCTCAGATATTATCAGGGGCAGAGTTATCTGTCTCAGCGATAATTACACAAATAATAAAGAAATAGGATAGCAATCGATATGGATAGGGTTATTGAAAAGAAACAGGGAATAAGCCGGGCTTTCACGATGAAAGCCATCCCATACTGGCTGGGAGCGTTTGTGCTGCTCTTTGTGGTTTACCTTCTTGCCAAGGGTAACCAGAAGACTCTCAGGGCAGATGCCAAGAGCATCACTGTGAGCGAAGTGAAAAAGGGAGAGTTCAAAGATTACATCAGGATCAACGCCCAGGTTCAGCCAATGGTTACCATACAGCTCAGCCCGATGGAAGGCGGAGTGGTGGAGCAGATTCTCATAGAGGAAGGCACTGCCGTAAAGAAGGGCGATCCGATTCTCCGCCTGAGAAACGACAATCTGGATCTTCAGATTCTCAACGCCGAGGCAGACCTGGCCGAAAAGGAGAACATCCTGCGTAACACCATGATTTCCATGGAACAGCAGAAGCTCTCCGTACGCAAGGAGAGGCTTGCCCTGGAGATGGAAGTCCAGAGGAACAGGCGCACATACGAGCAGTACAAGGCTCTTTATGCAGACAAGCTTGTTTCAAGAGACGAGTATCTGAAGGCTGAGGAAGATTTCATCCTGAGCCAGAAAAATTACCAGCTCACCAAAGAAAGGGAAAGGCAGGACAGCCTTTACCGCTCCGTGGAAATCCAGCAGATGAACGAGAGCCTTTCCAACATGCGTCTGAATATGAATATGATAAGGGAGAGGAAAAACAACCTCACCGTTACCGCTCCTATAGACGGAGAACTCGGTCTTCTGGATGTTGTACTTGGCCAGAATGTTGCCGCGGGAATGAAGATTGGCCAGATCAACAACCTCGAAACCTACAAGATAGAGGCTCAGATCGACGAGCATTACATAGATCGAGTGACAGCCGGTCTTTCAGCTTCTTTCGACCGCCAGGGAGAAACATACAACACAGTCATCCGTAAAGTCTATCCCGAGGTCAGGGAAGGAAAGTTCAAGGCAGACTTCCTCTTCACGGGAGCCCAGCCGGACAACATAAGAACCGGCCAGACCTATTACCTGAACCTCCAGCTCGGACAGAGCGAGGAAGCCATCCTCATCAGCCGCGGCTCCTTCTACCAGAAGACCGGCGGACAGTGGATCTATGTAATGGACAAGGACGGAAAGGGCGCAACCAAGCGCAAAATCAAGATCGGCAGGCAGAACCCTCAGTACTTTGAGGTGCTGGAAGGCCTGAATCCAGGAGAGAAGGTAATCACTTCCAGTTATGACAACTATGGTGACAGCGATGTACTTGTATTCTAAGCTATGAAGAGTTTCTGGAATTTTTTGAAGAAGAACAAGTTGTACGGGGCGGTAAACCTTGTTGGCCTTACGGTGTCTATGGCTTTCGTGCTGCTGCTGGCGGTGTATATCCATCGGCAGTTGTCCACGGATTCTTTCCAGCAGAACGCGGACCGGATTTATGTGATAGCCAATGACAATCGGGTTACAATGGGTTATTGGCTAGACAAACACCTGAAGAATAATATCCCGGAAATTGAAAAGGGGTGCTGCGTAGCCAATCTCTCTTCTGCTTCCGCTTATACAATAAATGGAAAACTGGTCTATGGAAGTGTTATGGCAGCCGACAGCACTTTCTTCGAGATGTTCAGCTACGATCTGGTGGCTGGCAGTAAATCCGACTGGAAGGTTTCCTGGGACCGCTGTATGATAAGCCAGGAGTTTGCCAATGCACATTTCGGCGACAAGGATCCTATAGGTCAGGTAATTATCAATAACGCATATGAAGTCCCGTTGACTGTTTGCGGCATCTACAAAGACTTCGGGAATTCCATCCTTAAAGCTCAGGACATTCTTCTGCGCGGCGAAATGATGACCAAAATGAATTCCGCCAACAATGAGGAAATGAGCAATGCGGGTGCCGGTATCTGTTTCGTAATGACTTATCCCAATGCAGACATCAAGGCAAAGCAGGGCGAAATCCTTGAATGGCTGGAAGAAAATTTCTGGGTATATAAGCAGGAGTACGATATGGTCCGTATCATTCCATTGAAGGATATGTATTTCCTTAAAGACGGAAATTATGACGGGACAAGGACCGTTCAGTTCGGTAACAGGAATTTCGTGAATTTCCTTCTGGCGATGTGCATTCTCCTTCTGGTCTTTGCCGTCTTGAACTACATCAATCTTACTACTGCCTTGACTGGTTTTCGGGCCCGGGAGATGGCTACCCGTAGGCTTTCAGGTGCCGGTAAACGCAGTATCTTCTTGAAGATGATTGGAGAAAGTACTCTTGTTTGCGGCATTTCTATGCTTCTGGCTATAGTGCTTGCCCAGGTGCTTTCTCCTCTTGCATCCCGTGTTCTTGAATACCAAGTGTCAATTTTTGAAGCAGTTACATCAATAAACATTTTACTGGTGGCTGGTTTTATTGCAGTACTGGGCATACTTGCCGGTATTGTCCCGGCTCTGTTAATCCAAAGGGTTGAGCCAATTGAGATTGTGCGCGGCACGCTCAGGCTGAAGACAAAGACGGTTTACAGCAAGATAATCATCGTTGTGCAGAATGTGGTGGCTATTGTTATGCTGGTCAGCGCAATTACCATGTGGCTTCAGGTTCGGCATCTGGTTACCTCAGACTTGGGTTACAATACGAAAGATGTCCTTGTGGTGGACAATGCGTTTGGAAAGACCGGGGATATCCGTCCGCTGCTGGACCGTCTTCGTGCAGAACCCTGCGTGGAGGAAGTGGGCCAGGGTGACGGCATTCCGCTGGGAGGCACGAACAACTGGACGTTTGAATTGCCTGACGGCCGCTGGGTATCTTTCCAGCAGATTCAGGGAGATGACAAATACTTTGATATCTTGGGCTTGAAAGTCAAACACGACAATCATCAGCCTCACACTTGGTGGCTTAATGAGTATGCCTTTAAACAGATAGGCATAGACGAATCAGCCACTGAGTTCCAGACTGCCAAATTCGGGACATTTCAGATAGGTGGTATCTACCACGATTTCAAGATCCGTCCTCTTGAGAATGACCAGAGTGCGGCACTTATCTATAATCGCGGAGAAAATCCGGATGATGATTCCCCTTGGGTTCTTGTCGTGAAAACTATCGGCGACAAGTCAGAAGCACGAAAGCGGGTGGAAAACATTACGAATGATTTGTTTCCAGACCACCTGTTCGATGCCAGTTATATTGAGGAATTGATTGAAGACGGTTTCAAGGATGAAAGCCGGGTGCTCAAAATAGTGCTTGTTTTTACGCTGCTCTCCATTTTGGTGAGTGCTCTCGGCCTTTTTGCAATGAGTTCTTACTATATGCAGCAGGAGATTCGCAGCGTATCCGTGAAAAAGGTTTTCGGGGCTGATTATTCCGGCGTGTTGAAGGAACTGGTGCTGTCGTTCATGAAGATTGTGGGCATTGCCTTTGTCATCGGCGTACCGGTTGCCTGGTTTATCATGAACCGCTGGCTCTCCGGTTACGGTCATCGAATCAGCCTTCACTGGTGGATATTTGCACTTGCTGGACTGGCGGTTGCCATCATAGCGGCGGTAAGCGTGCTTTATCAGAGCATCAAGACCGCGCGGACTAATCCCGCCGAGGCATTGAAAAAAGAATAAGAGTTTGAAAATCAAATAGAAATAACTAATAAACAACACATTATGATAAAAGTATCTAATCTTAGCAAGGTCTTCCGTACGGAAGAAATCGAGACCACTGCACTTGACGGTGTTTCATTTGAGATCAAGCAAGGGGAGTTTGTGGCCATAATGGGGCCTTCCGGATGCGGAAAGTCAACTCTTCTGAACATCCTCGGCCTTCTGGACAATCCTACGGGCGGAAGCTATCAGCTTCTTGGAACCGAGGTGGCCAAGTTGAGGGAAAAAGAGAGGACAAAATTCCGCAAGGGCAACATCGGATTTGTTTTCCAGAGCTTCAACCTCATCGATGAACTTAATGTGTATGAGAACGTTGAACTTCCTCTAAGGTATCTGAACATATCTGCATCGGAGAGGAAAAAGAGAGTTACCGAGATGCTCAAGAGGATGAATATCTCTCACCGTGCAAAGCATTTTCCTCAGCAGCTTTCAGGAGGTCAGCAGCAGAGGGTTGCAATTGCCAGAGCCGTGGTTTCCAACCCGAAACTGATTCTGGCCGATGAGCCTACTGGAAACCTGGACTCAAAGAACGGCAAGGAGGTTATGGACCTGTTGAGTGAATTGAACAAGGAGGGAACCACAATCGTGATGGTGACCCACTCCCAGAAAGACTCCACATTTGCCCAGAGGGTGATTGATCTGTTTGACGGACGTATAGTAAACGACGTTAAGAATCTGCTTTAAAGAATATTATGAGAACATATCTCCGTTTCCTGAAGGAACACGACATTGCAGTCAGGAAAGTCTTTGGCGGTACAGTTTCCTCAGAGACATGGAAAAATGTCAGGGGTTATATGATTCTGGTAGTGATAGCCTGCCTTGTTGCAATTCCTCTGGCCTGGTATATCTGTAAAGACCTCCTTTCAGTCTATGTCCATAGAGTAAATCTAAGCGCCTGGTTCTTCATTGCTGCTTTGCTGATTATCGTTGCCTTCTCCTTTGCCGCTGTTTCCATCCAGACCCTACGGGTCACCCGCCTCAACCCGGCCGGAGTGCTGAAAAAAGAATAAAAAAGAATAAAAATGAAAAGCTTTTTCAAATTCCTCAGCAGAAACAAGTTATATGCATCAATTGAGGCGGTGGGGCTGGCTGTGAGCCTGGCGTTTGTGATCATCATAGGTTCCTATGTATGGCAGCAATATGCCGTGACGTGGGAGAATCCGGACAGGGTAAGAGTCTATGTGCCCGGAACGCCTGACTTCCCGGCACTTACATACGGTTTCCCTGATGCCATTGGGGGCATTCCGGAAATCGAGTCCGTTTCCAGGATGTGCAATGTAGTAGTACATCCTGTCATTCGGGGAGAGAATACGGATGCAGAAAGCGTCGGCGTAGAACCTGCGTTCTTTGAGATATGTCCTCAGCTCCGCTTTGCGGAAGGCTCCGCAGATGTGCTTTCAGATCCGACCAACGTCATTCTTTCAGCCTCTTTTGCTAAAAAATACAGTCTTTCGATGGGTGATGCCCTTGACATCAGTGGGAGCAGCTATGTGGTGAGTGCCATATTGGAGGACCTTAAGGGTACGGTCATCAAGCCTTATGATATATTCCTCAATGCTGCTGTTTACAAAGACGAGTGGCAGCCATTCGATAATTACGGCAGTACGGTCA
>CACXPG010000002.1 GCA_902769525.1 uncultured Bacteroidia bacterium | reverse complement strand
ATGGAAGGGTCCGCACTTGCCGCCACTACCGAAATGACCAAGGTTGAGAGCGACCTCACCGGAACCCCGAAAAAGGTTCAGTTCGACGAAGTCTACTCCTTCCGCGGCACACTGAATGCCGGCAAACTCTCCGTCCGCGAAAAGTATAAGAGCACTGCGGTGGTGAGCGATATCGACATTCCCGCGACTGGAACGTATCACGTTATGTACAACAAGACTACCGGACGTTTCAAGATCTACACCCAGGAGATGTATGTGGACCTGAACCGCGGGAACGAGCACGGTGCATCCTCCGCTCCCTGGAAGATGCTCCGTAACAACAATCCAGACACCGTCGATGACAGCTATCCGAATTATATCCTGACTGATTATGATGGCAATGATTCCGGAGTACGTTGCAACGTGTCCGATTTCCCTGCAAATACGGATTATAAGAATGCTGGAACAGGAGGAAACGACAGGAATATGCCTTCTTATTATGCCGACGACGAAGAGTGGGAAAAGGGCGTACTTTACGATGGATATTGCATCCTATTGGCATCCACTTCGGCTAATTCCGAAGAGAAGCAACTTGTAATCAGCGGTCTCAAGCCTTCTTCCCGCTACGACTTCCGCATCGTCTCTTCCCGTTACAACGGAACCCCTTCGGCCCGTATAACCAGATTCACGCTTGTCGGAGCGTCAAGTGTCAGCCACGATATCAATCAGGGCTGGAAGGTTTCTCCCGAGAACACGAATTCTCTGCTTGCCTTCAACTTCATGGCATCCCAGAAACTTGATTTCGATGGTGTCGCTCCCGACGCGGAAGGCAAGGTTTACATCAAAGTCCAGGGAATATGTGCCGGCACCCGTGCTGATGCCCACATCAATGGATTCCGTATAGCTAAAGTTCTCTAGTAATTCGTATATTTCGAAAACTATCTTATGAGATTTTTCAGAACAATAGCCTCGATCGCCCTGGCTGCCATCACACTGGCAGCCTGCGGCGAGAAAGGCGGTGGCGGCGGGGACAAACCCAAGACGCCCGAGAACACTGCGGTCAGCATTGCGCCGGACCGCACCACAATGTACCGCAATCCTTTCAACGGCTGGGTAATCTACTCTGGCCTTGGAGACGGTCTTGCCGACAACTTCTGGGAAATCTACGACAACTTCCCGTCCAAGGTCGGCAACATCAAGGTGTCCGATTATGCGAACACCCTGCTGATCCGTTCGTATTGGAGCCAGGCTGAGCCCGAGGAGGGTCTTTACTTCTGGGATACCGCCTGCAACACAAAGCCTGCACAGCGTTTCCGCATGCTTCGCGAAGGCGCCCGCCAGCGCGGCCTGAAGCTAATATTCCAGCTTCGTGCCGACAGCCGGGATCTCCACGTGAACGCCTGCCCGGACTACGTGAAGACAAAGGGTGCCAAGGGCTTCGAGTCTACCACGGGATCCACCAAAGTATGGACCCCGTACCCCGACGACCCCATCTTCCAGCAGTGCTACGAGAAGTTCCTGCGTGCCTTCGCCAAGGAGTTCAACAATCCGGACGAACTGGACTGGATGGGCTCCTGGGGCATTGGCAAGTGGGGAGAATACCACACCTGCATCTATTCGACCGGTGACGAGAAACCCCGCGAACCCGTGTTCGATTACTTTACGGACCTCTTCCTGGAGATCTTCGACAAGGTTCCCATCTGCATAAACTTCCATAAGTCCATAGGTACGGGCAGCGGCGACAAGACCGATCCCGACAGCCAGCGCCTGGTGCAGAAAGGCATCGACAAGGGCCTCTGTCTCACCAGCGGAGCCTTCGGCATGCACGGCTACTACGGCACCTGGGAGAAGAACTTCATCCACAGCCAGAAATGGAAGGTCCCCATCCACGCCGAAGGCGGATGGGTGAGGGCCTCCCACACGCTGGCAGCCATCAACAACGACGGTTACGCAGACTGGGCGGAAGTGCGCCGCGGAGAGTTCGATGATGCCCGTGACGGCTGTGTGAACACCATGGACTTCCGCTACAACTCCAACTACACCATGGGTGAGACCTGGTCGTGGTTCAACGAGGCCTACGACCTGGTGCAGGAAGCCATCCAGACCCAGTTCTACAGGCTTTATCCGGACCGCATCTCCGTTCCTGAAAAGGCATACTCCGGCGGCCCCGTGAGCATCGTACACCGTTGGAACAATCTCGGCTGGGCCTATTGCCCCACCAACATCAAACCCTATAAAGACAGGTTCAAGACGGCATTCGCACTCCTGAATCCCGCCAACGGGGAACCCGTGCACATCTTCTACGATGAGGATGCCAAGCCCTGCGACTGGACCTACGGCACGCCCAAGTCCTATACTTTCAGCACCTCCCTTTCGGGAGTTGAAAAGGGCTCCTATGTCTGGGGTGTAGCTATCCTGGACGTGACGAAGAAAAAGCCCGGAATCCAGATTGCAACAACCCGCGAAAAAACCGATGACGGATGGGTGAAGCTCATCCCCGTAACGATCGAATAATATGAAAAAGACCGCCATCATCATGTCCGTTCTGTGCCTGGCTGCCGTCTGCGCCCGGGCACAGGTCGTCATTTCCGACTCCGACAAGGCACGGGCCGCGGAGCTCGTGAAGCAGATGACGCTTGACGAAAAAATAGATTATATCGCTGGTGCAAGATCCTTCTTCACCCACGCCATACCGCGTCTCGGCATTCCCGAAATCCGGATGGCGGACGGCCCCCAGGGCATCAGGAACAATACCGTCAGCACCCTCTTCCCCTGCGGAATCCTCACCGCATCCACCTGGAACCGGGATTTAGGCCGCAGGCTCGGTCATTCCCTGGGGCAGGATGCAAAGGCGAGGGGAGTGAGCATACTCCTCGGCCCCGGCGTCAACATCTACCGTGCACCCCTCTGCGGGCGTAACTTCGAGTACTTTGGGGAGGATCCCTACCTCGCAGGCGAGACCGCGGTGCAGTACATCCTGGGAGTGCAGGAGGAAGGAGTGATGGCCACGGTCAAGCACTTCGCCGCCAACAATCAGGAGCGCTCCCGCCACCGCATGAGTTCGGACGTGGACGAGCGTACCCTCCAGGAAATCTACTTCCCGGCCTTCCGCAAGGCCGTTCAGGAGGCGAAGGTCGGTGCCGTGATGGACAGCTACAACCTGGTTAACAGCGTGCACTCCACCGAAAACGCCTGGATGAACATCGAGGTCCTTCGCAACCAGTGGGGTTTCGAGGGCATTGTGATGTCGGACTGGACCTCTGTCTACAGCACCCTGGGTGCGGTGAACGGCGGCCTCGACATGGAGTGCCCCAAGGGCGTTTTCTTCACCAGGGCCAGCATCAAACCCCTGCTTGAAAACGGTGTCATCAGCGAATCGCAGATAGATGAAAAAGTGCAGCACATACTGCAGACCTTCATCGCCTTCGGCTTCTTCGACAGCCCCCGCAAGGACGCATCCATTCCGGAAGATAACCCCGAGTCCCGCCAGACTGCACTCGACATCGCCCGCGAGGGTGTGGTGCTACTCAAGAACGAGGGTGCGCTGCCTTTCGCACGCAAGGCAAAGGTGCTCGTGATGGGCCCCAACGCCGGGCGCATCCCCACGGGAGGCGGCAGCGGATTCGTAACTCCGTTCTCGTCGGTATCCATCGCTGACGGTCTCAAGGCTGTCCTTGGCGAGAAGCGGGTGACCGTTCTTTCGGACGACACCCTGTTCGCCTCCATCCTTTCCGACATCCGCACAGGTACGCAAACCGGCTTCAGGGCAAGATACTACCTCGGCGAGAAACTTGAGGGAGATGCCCTCCTGGACACCGTCGAGCCCGATCCCAGCCATCGCTGGCGCTTCGGCTCTCCCATGAAGGAACTCCCCAACGACGGTTTCTCCGTGCGCTGGGAAGGCGCCTACTGCCCTGCAACTGACGGCCTCCTTCGCTTTGTTCTTTCGGGAGATGACGGCTATCGTCTCTTCGTGAACGGCAAGCGCCTGGGCGGCGACTGGGGCAACCACGCCCTCAGCACCCGCACCGTTTTCCTGAACGTTGAGGCGGGCAGGGACTACGAGATTTGCTTCGAGTTCTACGAGCACGCCGGCGAGGCCACGGTGGGCTTCGAGGCTGGCATGCTGGATGAGGCCCTGCTGAAGAAATGCCTTGCTGCATGCACCGACGTGGTGTACTGCGCTGGTTTCCACAGTGATATCGAGGGTGAAGGCTTCGATCGTCCTTTCGCCCTGCCAGACAGTCAGCTGGACATGATGGAACGTCTTGCAGGCAAGCGCCTCACTGTTGTAATTAATGCCGGCGGCGGAGTGGGAGGAACCTTCGGTCCTACACTGTTCATGGGCGGAATCTTTGGCTTCGTGATAGCCCGCAGCTCGAATCTGGTTGGCCTGGATCTTCCTGAGACCAACTTTGTGCTGGTGGGAATGGCAGGCCTTATGGCAGGAGTCATGCAGGCCCCTCTGACCGCAATCTTCCTTATCGCCGAGATAACAGGAGGTTACACCCTTCTTATGCCGCTTATCATTACCTCGGCAATATCTTATGCTACAATCCGCATATTCGAGCCTTATTCCATCTATACCAAGCGAATTGCCAAGAGAGGATACCTTCTCACCCACGATTCGGACAAAGCAGTGCTCACCCTTCTGAAGATAGACGATGTGCTGGAAACCAATTTCTCTCCGATAAGTGAAGGTGCTACATTGGGAGATATTCTTCCTGTAATATCTAATTCAAGCAGAGATATTTACCCGGTTCTTGACAAAGAGGGCCGGCTGCTTGGCACAGTTTGGCTCAACGATGTGAAGAAAGACATGTTTGACAGCTCGAATTACTCCAGACCGGTTTCGGACTATATGGAAAAGGAGGAAATCTGTGCCTATTCCGATGACAGGATGGAGGATGTGATCAGTAAATTCGAGCAGACCGGCGGCTGGAATCTTCCTGTTATAGACAAAGAAGGCAAATGGAAAGGCTTTGTGTCAAAGTCCCATATATTCTTTGCCTACAGGGAAAGGCTCCATGAAGTTAGCCACGACTGATTTTTTCGTATCTTTACACGTTAACCGACGTGTAACATGAATACACTTTACATCAATTTCATAGCAGACAAGCTGGGCGTGAAGCCTTGGCGGGTTGAGAATTGCATCCAGCTCCTGGAAGAAGGGGCGACAGTCCCATTCATTTCGCGATACAGGAAAGAGGCTACCGGAACGATGACAGACGTTGAGGTGGCCGAGACCAATTTCCATTACCAGAAGTTTCTGGAACTGGACAAGAGGAAAGAGGCAGTGGCCAAGAGCATTGAGGAGCAGGGCAAGATGACGGAAGAACTGAAGAGCCTGATTGACAGTTGCGTGGAAGCGCAAAGGCTGGAAGTCATCTATCTGCCTTACCGTCCAAAGAGAAAGACCAGGGCGTCCGTGGCCAAGGAAAAAGGTCTGGAACCGCTTGCCAAGAAGATGCTTTCCCTGGAGCTGAGAGATCCTGTGAAGGAAGCGGAAAAGTTTGTTGGGAAGGATGTCGCCACCGCTGAAGATGCCCTTCAGGGAGCAAGAGACATAATCGCCGAGCAGATATCAGAGAACATCGAGACAAGGGAAGAGCTGAGGAGCTATTACTCCAGAAGCGGTATACTCAAGACCAAAGTGGTCAAGGGGAAAGAGGAGGAAGGCGAGAAGTATCGCGATTACTTCGGCTACTCCGCTCCGCTTTCCAGGATGCCGTCCCACAGGGTTCTGGCAGTGCTGAGGGCCGAGAACGAGAAAATCCTCTCTGTAGGCGTGGAGACCGATCCTCAGGTATCGCTGAAGATAATCAACCGGATATTCTACAAGGGGAAAAGATATCCGCAGAAAGAACTTTTCGACCAGCTGAAACTGGCTCAGGAAGATAGCCTTACAAGGCTTCTTGACCCGTCTGTGGAGAACGAGACTCTCAAGGCCGCCAAGGAAAAGGCAGACCTTGAAGCCGTCAAAATTTTCGGCGAGAATCTCAAGCAACTTCTGCTGGCCGCTCCGGTAGGGCAGAAGCGCACTATGGCGATAGACCCGGGCTTCCGTACTGGATGCAAGGTGGTGTGCCTGAGCAACGAAGGAGACCTTCTGCATCACGATGTCATCTATCCGCATCCCCCTGTAAACCAGAAGATGGAGGCGATGACAAAGATTACCTCTATGGTTGAGAAGTACGGTATTGAGGTTATCGCGATAGGGAACGGAACGGCATCCAGAGAAACCGACGGTTTCATCCGCCGTCTGGGCTTTGACCATCCTGTGAAGATATACTCTGTAAGCGAAGACGGGGCTTCCATCTATTCGGCTTCCGAAACCGCCCGTCAGGAATTTCCGGACGAGGATGTTACGGTAAGGGGAGCTGTGTCAATAGGAAGGCGTCTTATGGATCCGCTTGCCGAGCTGGTGAAAATAGACCCTAAATCTCTGGGAGTGGGGCAGTACCAGCACGATGTGGACCAGACTCTGCTGAAGCAGAAACTGGACGATGTGGTGGAATATTGCGTGAACACGGTGGGCGTTAACCTGAACACGGCCAGCCGGCACCTTCTCTCGTACGTTTCTGGAATAGGTCCTGCACTTGCTTCCAACATAGTGAGTTACAGGGCTTCCAACGGAGCGTTCTCTTCAAGGGGGCAGCTTATGGAAGTGCCTCGTCTCGGACAGAAGGCCTATCAGATGGCAGCCGGTTTCCTCAGGATTCCGGGAGCGGAGAATCCTCTGGACAATTCCGCTGTCCATCCCGAGCGTTATGCCCTGGTTGAGAAAATGGCGAAGGATGCAGGATGCAAGGTATCAGACCTTATCGGCAACACACAGAAGATAGACTCGATGAATCTCGAGGATTACGTCTCCGACAATGTGGGGCTTCCTACCCTTAAAGACATTGCCCAGGAGCTGAAAAAGCCCGGAAGGGACCCAAGGGAAAGCGCAAAAGACTTCGAGTTCTCTTCCGATATTTCTGTTATTGAGGATCTTAGAGAAGGAATGGAACTCCCCGGAATAGTCACTAACCTGACTGCTTTCGGAGCCTTTGTCGATATAGGAATAAAGCAGAACGGACTGATTCACATATCCAATATGGGAAGGAAATTCGTCCGCAGCGCATCTGATGTGCTCAGGCTCCACCAGCAGATAAAAGTCCAGGTTATGGGAGTGGACCTGAAGCGTCAGAGAATACAATTGAAACTGGTAGAGTAGGGATGTAGGCCTATTCTTACTATATTTACGACTTAAACGATTTGAATTATGGCAGAAAAGCTGGTAGTGATACCAACATATAACGAGAAGGAAAACATCGAGAAAATAACCCGTAAAGTCTTTTCTCTCGAAGGAGATTTCCATATTCTGGTAGTTGACGACGGTTCGCCGGACGGCACAGCAGACATTGTGAAGACTCTCCAGACCGAGTTTCCGGAAAGGCTGCATCTTATCTGCAGAAGCGGAAAGCAGGGGCTTGGGACAGCGTATATCACGGCTTTCAAGTGGGCGCTGGAGAACGGCTATGAGTATGTGTTTGAGATGGATGCGGACTTTTCCCACAATCCTGACGACTTGATCCGACTGTACTATGCCTGCGCAAAGGACGGAGCCGATATGTCTATAGGTTCCCGCTACTGCAACGGAGTCAGTGTAATCAACTGGCCTATAGGCCGCGTCGTGATGTCTTACTATGCTTCATATTATGTACGCAAAGTACTGAGGATGAAAGTATACGACTGCACAGCCGGCTTTGTCTGCTATAGCCGTAAGGTACTCCAGACCATAGACCTTGACAAGGTGAAGATGAAGGGTTATGGCTTCCAGATAGAGATGAAGTACACCACCCACAAACTGGGCTTCAAGATAAAGGAAGTGCCGATTATCTTCGTGGACCGCAAAGAAGGTTCATCCAAGATGAGTTCAGGTATTTTCGGTGAAGCTTTCTGGGGCGTTATCGCAATGAGATTCAGGAAGATACGGCCTAAGGCCCAATAAACAGTACAAATCGCGATGAAGAACCTTGTTCTTAAAAATGGTACCATTGTAAATGAAGGCGAGGTCTTCATAGGCAGCGTTTTGGTCAGCGGCGAGCGCATTTCCCGCATAGTCAGAAGGTCAGCTTTTCCCACCGGAGAAGATTATCTGTCTTGTGTCGATTCGCTTTCAGAGAATGCTGAGGTTGTGGATGTTGCCGGTTTGCACATTTTCCCCGGAGTGATAGACAGCCACGTTCATTTCCGTGAGCCGGGAGATGGTCTGAAAGGGACTATTGAAAGCGAAAGCCGTGCGGCGGTATTGGGAGGAGTGACCTCTTTTATGGATATGCCGAACAACTCTCCCTCAGCCGTGACACGCCAGGCGCTGGAAGACAAGTTCTCTAAGGCTGAGAAGACTTCCTTCGCCAACTACTCCTTCTATCTGGGCGCCAGCAATGCCAATCTGGAAGAGATACGCGGTATAGCAAGGCAGGACGTTTGCGGAGTGAAGGTGTTTATGGGCTCTTCCACGGGGAATCTGCTTGTGGATAGCGGCAAGGCTCTGGAGGACATTTTCCGTATCTGTCCGGTGCCAATAGCCGTTCACTGTGAAGACAACGCCATAATTGCCGCCAACCTCAAGTCTGCAACTGAAAAGTACGGAGACCAGATCCCGCCTGAGATGCATCCCGTCATAAGAAGCCGGGAGGCCTGCCTCATCAGTTCGGAAAAGGCCATTGCTCTTGCCCAGAAATACAACTCGAGGCTTCATATCCTGCATATAACGACCAGGGAAGAGGTCAAAATGCTGGAAAATATCATTAATCCCGACTCCTGGGACATTAACGACCCTCATCGCCGGGCGATGATCACAGCGGAAGCCTGCCCGACCTACCTCTGGTTCTGCAGCCAGGACTACAAGCATTACGGCAACCTGATCAAGTGCAATCCTGCCATAAAAGACGAAGAAGATATGCTTGCGCTTCGCTCAGCCCTGAAAGACGGTGTCCTGAAGACTGTCGGAAGCGACCATGCCCCTCATATATTCCAGGACAAATTAAGGCCTTATACGCATTGTCCTTCAGGAATTCCGCTCGGCCAGTACATCTTCCAGATGATGCTCACTCTCGCCAAGGCTGGTGTGTTCACTCTCGAAGAAGTAGCTGACAGGATGGCGCACGGCCCGGCGAATTGCTTTAGTGTCAAGGACAGGGGATTTATCAGAGAAGGCTATTACGCCGATTTGACCGTAGTGGATCTTCAAAGGCCGTCGCCATCCGCTGATAATCCGCAGACAAAGTGCCGCTGGAGCCCGTTCGCCGAGGAAGGCATTGTATTCCATCCTGAAGAGGGGAAGGACGAGATAATCCCTTCTTTTCCTTGCTCAGTGATGCACACGATAATCAACGGCAGTTTTGCAGTAAAGGACGGGGAATTTACCGGTATCCGTTGCGGCAGGAGACTGAGCTTTAACAGATAATACTTTAGCAAATATATGACACAAAGCAAAGGCTTGTGGAAAGCATACATACTGGCAATTGTTTCAATAACCGCATGGGGATTTTCCTTTGTGTGGGAAGATTTCCTTATCAAGAACAATGTCGAGATTTTCACCTTTATCTTCGAGAGGATGATCCTTGCCGCTGTCATAATGTGGATAGCAGGAGGAATTCTCGGGAAAATACAGAAGATCCAGAAGGGCGACATGAAGTGGATGTTCCTTCTGGGCTTCGGTGAGCCTTTCATATATTTCCTCGGCGAAAACTTTGGAATCAAATACACATCGGGAGTGATGGCGGCCATAATCATCGCCACCATACCGCTTTTCTGCACGGTTGTAGACAGGATACTCTACAAGTTCAGGCTCTCTCTTACCAAGGTTCTGGGATGTCTTCTTTCCCTTCTTGGCATTGCGCTTTTCATGATGGAAAAGGCCGGTGCGGGTTCTTCACAGCTAAAGGGCATATTGCTGCTGCTTTTCTTCGCAGTTGGCGGAGCTTTGATATACGGCTATGTAACAAACAAGATGATAAGCCGTTACAATCCTATGACAATTGTGACGTACCAGTTCTCGTTTGGTGCTTTGCTGTTTTTACCTTTCTTCCTGATCTTCGGCCTGAAGGGTCTTACTCCTGAGTTCTTTTCTATGCCGGTCCAGTCAAAGATAATGGCTCTTGCAGTGCTTTGCTCTTGCGTATGCTTTGGGCTTTGGGCGTTCTGCACGGGAAAACTTGGCGTTACAAGAGTGAACATATTCTCGGCTCTGATTCCTCTTGTAAGCGCAACAGCATCCTATTTCCTCTATCCAGGCCAGGAAACTTTCACTCTCCTGAAGATTGTGGGCATCGTCCTGACAATTATGGGAGTCATTATAGTCCAGATAGTTAAAGACAAACAAATACAGTCATGAAAAAGATCCTTATGATTTTTGCAGCCGTGTTGCTGCTTGCCTCCTGCCAGGAAAAGAAAAACTTTGCCGTAGATCCGGCCGGTTACGATTTCTCCGAAGTCCTTGCTTACGGCAGTCCTTTCAAGCTGGGTATAATCGGTGAAGATTTCACCAGGCTTCAGGTTTATTACGCTAGTGTAACCAAGACAGATGCCACGCATTACGCGGTAAAGGGATTCTCCAAGGTCTGGGACAATGTCCAGTCTTTCGATGGTGTCATTGAACTGAAGTCCATCTCGAAAATAGTCCCTGAACCAGATGAGAACGGGGAGTATGTGACAGACCATGTAGACAATCACGATGCATATTTTCTTGAGTGCAGTTACAGTTTCCCTCAGGCCGACGGGGAGTTCAACGGAAAGAGCCTGAACGAAATCTATTTCAAAGGCAATAAAGCTCTCACTGATGACTGTTACGAAGGTGCAGACGGATATGACAACAACCAGCATATCGGTACTTTCACCTACACCAACGGCAAGGAGACCGTTGCCAACTGGGGCGCTTGGCGCATTCCTGAGTCAGACGACTTAGACCAGGGAGTAGGGGAATTTGTCCCGAGTGAAAAATACCGTGACAACGGCTGGGGAACATACTACAATGCGTTCTTCAATTACGAAGAAGGTGAATTGAATCAGCTTATCAGAGTTAATTCCATCTTTGAAGAAAGCAGGCAGTGGTGGGATCCTGAGGCTCCAAAACTCGATCTTGAGGTTGTGGACAATCATTTTGAAGTGGCGGTGACAACCCCTGCCGGAAAGCATACATATCAGTTCCCTTCAATGTATCCTCCTGAGTACAAGGATATAAACTTTGATGGTTATATGGATCTCTACCAGACCGGAGACGAGGAGCGGCACGATGAAGGGGCTTGCTATCTCTATAACCCTCAGACAAAGGAATTTGAAAACTGCCCGTCCTTCCACGACATTCTTCACGTGGACAATCTTGTGGTTTTCCCTCAGGAAAAAGTCCTTATGACCAGCTTTAACTTCACTGAAAAGGGAGAGTTCTTCTACTATCTCTATAGATTCGAGAACGGCAAGTTTGTCCAGGACGGAACCGTGATGGAAAAAGACAACATCTTTTATGAATACGACAAGGACGGCAAGCTTATCCATCAGGGAGAATATCCGACAGACCTTTCCAGAATCTGGGGCGTCTGCTTTGCAAACTGATAACCTTCAAGACTATGAAAAAGCTTTTTTCCACCCTGGCCATATTGCTGGTTCTGCCGCTGCTGGCTATATCGCAGGGCAAATTTGTGGTAAATCCTGAAAAGTATGACTTTACCGGGGTGTTCATGGCAGATTCTCCATTCCGCCTAGGAATCCTCGGCAAGGAATACAAGAGGCTGCAGATTTATTACGAGTCTGTAACCAGGCAGACACCAACCGCTTACACAGTCAAAGGATATTCCAACGCCGCTGGCAACGTTTGCCCTTTTGAGGGAACGCTCAAGATTGTATCCACCTCAGTCCAGAACCCTGAGGATTTTGATGCAGACCACAATGTTTATTTTCTCGAGGCGTCTTATAGTTTCAAGGAAACCGGCGGAACAGGCACCGGAACATTCTCCGGCAAGGCCGGATTTGATTTCTGGATCAGCGACAACAAGCCTATGATCGAGGACGGAATGTTCGGGGCAGACGGCTATTGCAACAGCCAGTATGAGGGCTTCTGGACTTCAGACAAGACCAAGGTCAAGAAGATTGCCAACTGGGGATCCTGCCGCATTCCCGGCAGCGGCGACCTGGACCAGGGGGTAGGAGAGTTCGTCCCTGACGAGAAATACCGCTCCAAAGGCTGGGCTGATTACTTCAACGCCATCTTCAGCCAAAACGAGGAAGTTCAGGTTAATGCCAACTTCAGAGAGCAGTCCAAATGGTGGGACAAAAAAGCTCCAGTACTTGTCTATAAAAAGGCTCCAAAACCTGTCATTAACGTTTACAAGAAGAACGGGCAGGCCCAAGGTGCCCTCATCCAGACATTGAGTCTCAAAGTATCTGAAACTCCGGAATATTGGGATTTCAACGAGGACGGGTATAAAGAGATTATACAGCTCTGCGACGACGGCAAGCTATATGTCTGGAGTCCTAAGGACGGCAAGTTCTACAATGTGCCTTCATATGACTTTGTCAAGTATAAAGGCTATCTGACTTACAAGCCGGAGCTCCAGAGGTATTTTACCACTCATTACGACAATTCTACCCAGGCCCACTACTTCTATATGTACAGTTATCGCAGAGGAACTGATCCTTCCCAGGATGCCATTGTCTTTGAAGGCAGCGTAACTGAAAAGGACGGCATCTGGACAGAACTCAACCAGTACGGCCAGATCCTCCACAACAAGGTAAACACCCCGGAGAAACTCTCCAAGATATGGTTTGACTACATCCGGCTGACAATGGCCCTGTAGCACCAAGGTGGTCGAAATTTTCGACCACCTTTGCTTTCTCATTTTCTTTCATTCTTATTAAGTTTCTTCCTGACTTGTCCCACTTCCTCCGCCAACTGGGCAGAAGACGGCATATAGAGCTCGTAACGGCTCGCCATTATAGTTCGGTTATCTTCAGGTAAAGCCATCTTTACAACCGTATCGTTCTTGCTGGAACACAGTAAAATTCCTATTGTTGGATTCTCCTCCTTCAGCTTTTCGCACCTGTCGTAATAGTTTACATACATCTGCAACTGCCCAAGATCTTGATGAGTAAGCTTTCCCGTCTTCAACTCAACTATAACAAAGCATCTTAACAATCTGTTATACAGCACAAGATCAACAAAGAACTCGTCATCCTCCAGCAAGATTCTTCTTTGACGGGCCACAAAAGAGAAACCCTTTCCCATTTCCAGCAAGAACTCTGCAAGGTGGTCTATTATCGCACTCTCGATATCTTTCTCATAGTATGATGGCTTTCTCTCCAACCCCAGAAACTCAAGCATCATAGGGTCTTTAATAACTTCCTGAGGACTCTCCGGAATCCTTTCGCGCCTTGCTACCGCCAATACAGCCTCCTTGTCATTACTCTTCAAAAGCCTCTCATATAGCCCTGAGTTAATCTGCCGCTCGAGTTCACGGCTATTCCACCCATTATTCACCGACTCAAGTTCATAATACTCCCGTTTAAATTCATCTGAAATAGCTATAAGTAACTTATACTGAGTCCAATTCAATTGTGTCCGCAATGCGGACACAATTGGATAGACCTTATAGAATTGTCTACTCTTATGAAGTTGTCTACTTCCAAATCCGCTCCCATACTCCGGTTCCAGCCGCTCCGCAAGCCTCTTTATCAGATAACTACCATACTCGGCCCTGGCCTTTCCTTGCTGCTCCTCCTCAAATATCCTGCGACCGATATTCCAGTACATCTGCACACGGCAGAAGTCCACGCTCCTTACAGCCCCTTCTCTTGCTTTGTCGATAATCCCCCTTATCTCTCCAACAAAACCTTCTTTGATGGTCTTCGCTTCTTCCATAATACAATTCTTTCAACTCCCGCAAATCTACAGCCCCATCCCCATCATTTCCAAACCATCCGGTAAAATTTACCCACCTCGGACAAAAGTTTTTACGATTCCGGAAAAACACCAGCAATTCCAGGATTGTATTGGCGAATCTTGGATTATTAACAAACAAACCCAATTTTTTGTATATTTGTTTGTTGGGCAATTCTCGGCGATGCCATTGGTTCCACAGGCCTCTCCGGGTTTCCCAACCGGTTCTTGAAAAAGAACCAGGACATATTGATAAGAAAGCGTTTAACGCTATTCTACGATGGTGAATCTGGACAATTCAAGCAAAGGTAGAATAGAGCGAGACGCTCGCACTGGCTATAACCTGGGCTTCGGCCTGCGCTATAGTGGAAGTGCGAGCTATTTCTCATTCACTTTGCGGCAGTCCAGAACCAGGTTCGCCTGGTGCCTACCATCTGAATGAGTTAATAGGCTCGCACTTTCTTTTTTGTTGTTTGTCCGCTTTCGAGCTATGCGGAGCAAGATACTTTTCACTTTTGTTCCAAATAGGAAGCATAATAAAGAATCTAATACCCGGAGAATCTGTTGTCGTCAATAAAATTCAACAGCTAGGTACCAGTTATTCTATTTCATACACAGGGGTTAATACTCGAAAGTCTAGCTCTAAGGTCATTAAATCAGACCAAATGGACAAACTGGAGATACTAACCGAGGAAGGTAAGTTCAATTTTAGGGGAGACCCGGAGAAGTTTGTCCTATTTGCAGAAGCCGAGAGAATCAATTCAGCATATCAATTCGATCCACTTTTTGCTATCAACTGCAGTGTGGTAGATCCTCTGCCACATCAGGTTGAGGCAGTTTACAAATACTTACTTCCCCAACCATCCATCAGATTCCTTTTAGCAGACGATACTGGCGCTGGAAAGACAATTATGACGGGCCTCCTTCTCAAGGAACTTTTAATGAGAAAGCGTGTTGAGCGTGTTTTGATTGTCACACCAGGTGGCCTAACAAAACAGTGGCAGGAGGATGAAATGGGTATTAAATTCAATATTCCCTTCATCCTTGCCAACCGGGCTGCTTTCAATTCAGAGCCTACAATCTTTCAGGACCATAACCGCATTGTCACATCCATTGATTTCATCTGCAAGGAAGATATTATGAGGGTTCTTGCTAGCACCAGCTGGGATATGATAATCTTCGATGAGGCGCACAAACTCTCTGCCTACGAATATGGCTCCAAACGATATCTGTCTCGCCGCTATGAATCAGCTCTCACGCTATCCAAGCAGTGCGAACACATACTGCTATTGACAGCTACCCCTCACCGTGGCCGTGCAGATACCTTCAAGTGTCTGATGCAGCTTTTAGATGAAGATATATTCGCAACTCCTGACCTTGCAGCCTCCCGAATCCAGGAAATTAGCCAAAACGGTATCAACAAATACTTTATACGCCGCCTTAAAGAGGACATGAAGGACTGGAATAGCCAGCCACTTTATAAGGAACGTTACACCAAGACTGTTGCTTACCAACTCACACCGGAGGAAAAGAAACTCTATGATGAGGTCACGAATTATCTTACCAAGCAAAAGGCTGAAGCCACCGAGAGCAAAAATATTCACGTCTCCTTGGCATTGCAGGTGATGCAACGCCGCTTGGTGAGCTCCATTTACGCTATCAGAAATACGCTCTTCAAGAGATACACCGCTCTACAAGGCCTAGCCGACCTCGTTAACCAGAATCCAAACCTGTGGAAACAGCGTCAGAAACTGGAAGACTTTGAGCTTGATAGCATGGACGATTACGACGAACTGGAAGACGATGAGCGCGAAGCTCTGGACAACATCATGGCCGACCCGAAGAAATTGAAACTCTTTACCACGGCCAAGACTGCAGTAGAGATTCAACAGGAAGCAAAACAGGTGAAGGCTCTCTACAATATGGCAGATGCTCTCTATGCTCATAATCAAGAAGAAAAGAAATTTCAGGAACTTAACCAGCTTCTCAAATCAGAAGGCGTTATCAACGGCGAAAAGTTGGTCATCTTCACAGAGCATAAGGACACCTTAATCTACCTCAACGAGCGACTGAGCAATAGTGGCTATAAGGTTGCCACTATTCATGGTGGCAAGAATGTAGATGAGCGACGTGAAGCCCAGAATGCTTTTATGTGCGATGAAGCCCAGATTCTTATAGCCACAGATGCTGCCGGTGAGGGTATCAACCTTCAGTTCTGCCGCCTCCTTATCAACTGGGATATTCCTTGGAATCCGAATCGTTTGGAACAGCGTATGGGACGTATCCACCGCTACGGTCAGAAGTCTGATGTTATTGTCTTCAATATGGTTGCCAGTAACACCAGAGAAGGTAAGGTTCTTTCCAAACTGCTGGAGAAGATGGATATCATACGCCAAAGCCTTGGGGATGATCGTGTGTACGATGTTATTCAGGATGTTCTGAAGGATGTTTCCTTGGATGACATTATCTCTTCAGTCTTTGACGGCCGTGCTTCTGAGCTGGACAAGTTCATTAGCCAGGACGATGAGACTATGAGGAATCTCTTTCGTGAGAAGATTAAAGACCAAAAGAATGCAATCGCCCACAGTACCGTAAACTTTGAGGATGCTCACCGGCTCAAGGAAGATTCCGATGAAAAACGTCTGCAGCCTATATATGTGCGTATGTTTTTCGAGCGTGCTTTCAAGCATATAGGTGGCATATACAAGGAAATGGGTGATGGCATCTTCCAGATAACCACCATTCCCGGCGTAATTGCCAAAAAGCTCAAGGACCGCTACAAGATTAACCTGAGCAACGTAGCCAAGTTACTCCTGTGCTTTGACAAGCACAAATTTCTCGATTACCAAAATGCCAATTCACTTTCTGGCAAGGCACACTATATCAACCCTGGCAACCCGTTATTTGATGCCCTAGTGGATGTGGTCCGTGAGGCTTTCCGTGAGGAGATGTTGAAAGGCACCGTCCTGATATCTCCAGAAGACAGCCAGAGTTACCTGGCCTTCTTCATCAAGAACCAGATAACCGATAACAGTCCATCAAAGGCGGAAGACAATGTGGTCAATGAACTTCTTTCCCTAGTTTACCAGACTCCAGACGGGGAATTCCACATAACTTCTCCTGCTAAATTCCTGGATTTGGTTCCGCCAAGCGAATTTGCCAAGCAGGTAGATACCCCAGCCGTTAAAGATGAGGAAGAAGTCATTCATTGGGCTTTTGAGCATATTACAGAGCCTCTTCTTCAGGAAACAGAAAGCCGTGTTCAGGAAGACAACCAAAAACGGCGCGAGTATCTGGAGACTGCCTTTGAGCAGGTCATCTTGGATCTTAGCCAGCAAATCAACGAGCTTCAAGGCAAAGTATTCCTTGCTGATAGTGAAAAGGTTCAGAATCAGCTGGCCAACAAGAGTGCAAGGATGGTGGAGCTAAAAGATCGCAAGGAAAAACGCTTGAGCGAGCTGGACCAGATGGTAGAGCTTTCTCCCAAAAAGCCGGAAGTCCTTGGCTGTGCTTATGTGGTTCCACTCAGCGAGATGGAATATGAGCATCACTTCAACATGCACCGTGACGATGACGTTGAGGCCATCGCTATGAAGGTTGCTATGGATTATGAGTTCTCCTGTGGCGGCACTCCTGTGGATGTTTCAAAGGACAATGTGGGTTACGATATCCGCACCACTGACAAAGATGGCAACAAACGCTATGTTGAGGTTAAAGGCCGTGCCGGCTCCGATGGCGTGATGCTATCTGAAAACGAAGTTAATCGTCTCCAACAACTTGGAGAAAAGGCATGGCTATACATTGTAATGAATTGCAAAACAAAACCAATCCTTTACCGTTTCCAGAATCCAATCAATAAAATGTCTTTCCAAAAACTCGTTAAAGGTGTCCAGTACTACCTAACCGAGGAAGAATGGAAATCACAATTGAAATAGAAGAATCAAAAGAAATCGATGAAAGCAAAACGACTCATAGAAGTGGCGATGCCTATAAAGGAAATCTCTGCAGAAAGTGTAAGAGATAAATCCATTCGCCAGGGACATATTTCCACCCTGCATTTGTGGTGGGCACGCCGGCCACTACCTGCTTGTAGAGGCGTTGTGTTTGCTAGTTTAGTTCAGGACCCACTTGACGAGAAGTGTACTTCCGCATTTAAAACAGCTATAAAAGAAGTGCTTTATAGGGGTAGCATGTACAAGCCTTATGCTGATATCCCATATACGGCAGCTTTTGACCCAATGGAAGATAATCCTCGTAATAGGTTAATGATGTTCATAGGAAAGTTTTCAGATGAATGTCAAAACAATATGAGATCTGGTAAGAATACCGCTCCGGCTAATCTTCTTTCAAATGGTTCTTTAGTAAAGTGGGAAAATAAGAACAATCAAGAATTACTCCGAATTGCAAGACTCCTAATTTGGGTTTCCTTTAACTCTGAGCAGAGTCCCGAGAGTTCATTTGATAGTCTGAAATCCTCTTTTGATTTTGCTTCTGATGCTATTGACGCGGCGCAGAAAAAACTATATTCAATAAAGGACAGGCATCTAGTTAATGACAGTATTAATTCAGCTGAGAATGAGCTGAGAAGAGCGATTGAGTATTTCCAAAGTCAAATGCCAACAGTTTTTGATCCATTTGCAGGTGGAGGAGCCATCCCTATTGAGGCTGCTCGTTTAGGATGTAGAAGTTATGGCAATGATATCAATCCAGTTGCTCATATTATTGAGCGGGCTTCTGCTGAATTCCCTCAGAAGTATGCAAAACCTATACGGTACAGCGTGGAGGAATTCAAACATATCTACGGAAAGAAAGGATTAGAAATAATACACTCTGGACAGGGCGTTTTTTCGGATTCAGTTGTGGAAATAGCCAACCGTCTTGCTTTCGATATTGAGTTCTACGCAAAATTTATAATTGATAAGACAGAAGCAGATGTTGGTAATTTATATCCAAGTGATGCTGTCGGTAATAAGGCCGTAGCTTATTATTGGGTTCGTACTGCAACGTGTTCTAATCCATCATGTAGGGCTAAAGTTCCAATGCTAAAAACATTTTATCTGGTTAATACGTCTAAAAAAAGTGTCTATTTGCACCCCGTCATTAATGGAGAACAAATAGAGTTTGAGGTAAGAAATGGGCACTATGATGAGAAACGAAATCCTGGATGGAATAATAGGGGAACTATTACATGTCCTTGTTGCGGAAGTGTAACTGATATAGAAACCGTCAAACGCGAATCTACAACTACAGGCCTTAAGGCACGATTGGTTGCTATGATAGCTGATGGTAATAAGGGGAAAACATATAGTATTCCTAATCATTCAGTCAGGAGAGTTCTGGAGAAGGAATTGGAAATCTCTTTTGTTCCCAGTGGAAAGATGACACGTAACTCTAATGGTGGTGATACTTTCCCCTGGGGATTTACGGAATGGGGGCAATTGTTCTCAAATAGACAACTCTTCACTTTGAATAAGTTTGTTGAGAAATATGAAGAGTTGAGGGAGAGTTTTCCCGATAATGACTACTATAAGGCTCTAATGACATATTTGGCTTTGTGGATGGATAGGATTATTTTAATCAACACATCCTTTAGCCGCTATAATGTACGTCGTGAAACACTGGAACACATGTACAGCCGTCAAGCTATAGCTATGACATCAGACTATCCTGAATGTAACCCTTTTAGTGGATGTGCTGGTAGTGCTTTAAATCAACTCTCCTGGTTGTTAGACTATGTAAATAATGAGCAGAATAATCCATTCCCTGCTTTTTTTAATAATGCTTCAAGTGGAGAGCGGACGCAATTCCCAGAAAAAACTATTTCGGCAAGTATAACAGATCCTCCTTATTATGATGCAATAGCATACGCGGATATTTCTGACTTTTTTTATGTTTGGCTTAAGAGAATGTTAGGCCCATTGTACCCTTTAAACTTCTCTACTCCTCTAACTCCCAAAGCAGAAGAATGTACAGCTCTTAAACATCATCATAACGGAGATGAGAATGCCGCAAATCATCACTTTGAGAATAAACTAACACAGATATTTGACGCGATAGAGTACCAGACAACAGATATTGTAAGTATTATGTTTGCTCATCAGAGCACAAAAGCATGGACAACTCTATGCAATTCTATACTTGATGCGCGAATGAATATTACAGGAAGTTGGCCTATAGATACTGAGATGGCGAGTCGTACTGTAGCTCTTAGCGGAGGTGCCTTAGAGTCTTCTGTAACGGTTGCCTGCCGGCCTTCTGAGCGCAAAGGTTTCGGAGATTATAAAGATGTTAAAAAAGCGATTCTCACAAAGGTTGAAAATAATGTGAATTCGCTGTATGCTCTTGGTTTCAGAGGGGCAGATTTGTTAACTGCATGCTTTGGTCAAGCAGTCAGCGAATTTGGAAAGTATAAGTTAGTCGAAAAAGCGGATGGAAGCGAAGTAACTGTTGCGGAGCTTCTGGACATGGCCCGTACATCAGCATTTAATGCCCTCCTAAAGGGGGTCCAGGGAGACGAATTAACCCGATTCTATATTGGTTGGCTTCAAATGAATGGGATGGGTGAAACTGATTTTGATGATGCAACTAAGTTTACGAGGGTGGGTATGTCAGTTGATGTTTCAGAGATTTTTGCAAAGAGGCTATTAATACGGGATGGGAAAAAGCAGCATCTTGCTTCAGCGGAGGAGCATATAGGCAATTCGACATCTTTGGGTACAAGGCCCGAGGATTCATTAATTGATCAGGTCCATAGAGCTATGATAGCCTATGAGAAGGGAGATCGCTCTATTTTGCTAACCATCCTTCACAATGTGGGGGCCGATGATCAGAATGCTCCTTTCTGGAGGCTTGCGGCATCTTTGAAAGAACTGCTACCAGACGGTAAGGATCTGAAATCTGTAGAGGGACTTCTTGGTAATTCAGACAATCTGCGTCAGGAATCCCGCGATGTGGCCCAGCATAAGCCAGAGCAGATGACCTTCGATTTTGGAAGTGACTTTAACAACGATTTCAAATAGTATTCAATATGAGCACAAGTACCAATACCAGCCTGTTCAATGCCTTGGGTTTCTTCTTGGAGAAGATGAGGCCTTATGTAATTGCTGTAATCGAAAAAACGGCTCCCGGCAAGCCATGGGAAGGTGAACTATTCACCAAACTAAACTACGAACAGCAGCGCACCTGGAATATGGCTATGCGCAACCTTACCGAATCTGGCGGTAACACGGCCAATATCATTGACTACGGCATTCTTTTTACCTTCGGTGTGTCCTTTAAAGATGCCTTGAAGCAAGAAGTAGGTAACTATAGTGACGTGAACAAACTCATCAATTTCTTCAAGGAACTGAAGGAGGTAAGAAACAAGTGCCAGCACTTCCAGGAACTGGAGGAAGATGAAATTACACGTGCATATCTGAATATGAAGGGCGCAGCCAAACTGCTGGAAATGCAGGATGTCTATGATGAGATTCAGCGCATACAAAACGGCGATAAAGTTGAGACCGATCCAGTTCCTGCTCCGCAGCCTGTACAACCCCAGGCACTGGCTTCGTCTGCTCCAGCAACATCGGTTGTCTGGTCTGGTGAAGGTTTACCTTCCTGGTTCAACTTTGCGATGCCACACTATGACATCCGCAATGGACAACTGGATGAGTCCATCTTTGCTGCCAACCTCAGCGAGGTTGCCCTGGGTACTGGCCCTGATGTATATACGAATCCCAATCTTTTCTTTGCCAAGACCTATGTGACCGACGGTCTTAGGGATATCTCCACCCGTGTTGTTCAAGCTCTTAACGGCGAAGAATCAGAAAACCGTGTTATCTCCCTTCAGACAGGTTTCGGTGGCGGTAAAACCCATTCCCTGATTTCTCTCTATCACATTGCCAAGAGTGGCCGTAGCATCGCTTCTTTGGGAAAAGATATGAATATCTTCTCCGACAATGTGACTCCGAAGTTTGATGACGCCAAGTTGGCTGTGTTCACCAACAATACCACCGACGTGACGCAGGGACGCGAGTCTGAGGATGGTTTTATCATCTACACCCTTTGGGGAGAAATTGCATATCAGTTGGGAGGTAAGGCTGCTTATGATAGAATTCGTCAGAATGATATCGAACGCACAGCTCCTTCCGCTTTGCTGTTCAAGCCTATCATTGAGAGTTGCACACCCTGCCTGATTCTTATTGATGAATTGGCAGATTACTGCGTCAAGGCTTCTGCAAAGAAAGTTGGACAGGGGTCCTTGTTCAATCAGACCAATAGCTTCATCCAAACCCTCACTGAGGTTATCTCAAGTATTCCTCGCTGCGTGCTTATTGTAACGCTACCGGCTAGCGCAACGGAAGTTGCCGCTAACGTCATAGGCCAGGAAGTTCTTTCCTCTCTTGAAACACGTGTAGTGCGCGTAGGTACATCCGTAAAACCAGTGGATGATGAAGAAATATTTGAGGTAGTTCGCCGTCGTTTGTTTGAGCGTATGCCGGATTCCACTCTCATTGACAAAGTGGTTAGGAAATATCAGGATATGTACCACAGTCGCCGCAGAGATCTTCCTCCGCAGTGTGATAACGTTGCGTATGCCAATCGTATCCGCAAGTCATATCCTTTCCATCCTGAACTAATTGATATGTTCCGCCTCCGTTGGGGCAACGATCCTAAGTTTCAGCGTACCCGCGGAGTTCTGCGTCTGCTGGCCTCTATTGTTCAAGACCTCTGGCAGCGACGTAATTCATTGACTGGCGTTCAGGCTCTGATACACACATCAGACCTCTATTTGGAGAATCTTAGCACACTAACCGGTACCATCAACAACCTGATGGGCTCCAACTGGGAGACAGTCATGCATGCCGACGTATATGGAATGTCCAGTAACGCTTATAAGATTGACAATATGGAAGCCTCCGGTGCTACTTTTACCTATCGCATAACACAAGGCGTAGCTACCACACTTCTTCTTGCGTCTGTAGGTGGTGCTCACCAGCACGGCCTTTCCATACCTGAATTGAAACTTTGTATGTTGAGGCCTGGGACATTCAACCACAACGATATAAACGGCTCTCTCAACAAACTTGAGGATGTGGCACATTATCTTTATTCCTCCAGTACAGGTGGTAAGCGTTATTGGTTCCAGTCCAAAGCCAATATCAACATTCTTCTCAATCAGGCTAAAGCTGAAGTGACAATGGATGAAAAGAATGTGGAAATCCTCAAGCGTCTCAAATCAATAAATCCGCTGGGAAGTCCTTTTAAAGTTTTAGTAGATCCCTCTGGCGATATTCCGGAACAGAAAAGCCTTACGCTCATACTGATGCACCCAAAGTATTCAGCTGCTATTGATCACATTGACAGCACTATGGAGCGTTTTATCAATCAGACGTCGACTAAGCGTGGTCTTTCAGAGCGAGTATATCGTAATACCATTCTTTATTTGGCATGTTCCGAAACTGGCCGTGCCGGCCTCAATGTTAAGTTAGGTGACTACATTGCCTGTAACAAGATTCTTAGCGAATATGCCACGGCCTTGGAAAGAGACCAGAAGTCTGACATAGAAGCCCGTAAACGTACTTACGACCACGAACTGGAAGATTTCTTGGTTCAGGCCTACAGCGTTGTTCTGAAGCATTCCGCTAAGGAAGGGATTCACCGTTATAACATTCAGGAACCTTCCCGCGACCTTTCCACACTCATATCCATCAATCTGCCTTCCAAACTGAAGGAAGAAGAATGGCTACTGGACACCGTTGGCCGTAAGACTCTGGCAGACAATAACCTGCTACCATCAGTTGAAACACCGATACCTGTCAAAATTGTCTACGAGGCCTTCCTAAAATATGATGACAAGCCTATGATTTCCGGTCCTGAGGCCATTGAGCGCTCTGTCCGTAAATATTGCGAAGTGGGACTGTTCAATGTGGCGGTAGGTACTGGGGAAAACTGGGACAAGATTTACCAGAATACAGATACCATCCCATTCCTCAATGCCCAAAGCGAAGAGTACTGGCTGGTTGATCCGAGCGTCCAGTTCAAACCTGAGGGTACTTCAGATGCGACCGAAAAGCCTGATATGCCGGAGCCTGGTACTCCAGAAGGCGGAGAGACTCCTATACCTCCGGAGCAGACGGTCAAGGCATTTAAGTCCCTAACTATATCCGGTAGCATAGATATGGCCAGTTGGACTCAGCTCTTCAGCAGTTTCATTATGCCCCTAAAGAACAACAATCTAAAATTGGAAGTTTCCTTTAAAGCCAAATCCACCCATCTTGCTCCGCTTGACGAAAATTCACCTATTTATAGAGCCGTCAAGGAATCTGCTGCCCAACTTGGTCTAGATATGGAAACTGAGGAATAATCTTTTGTCCAATAAAAAGGTACACACTTCCTATTGTAGATAGTTATCATAGCCATATCTTTGCATAAAAGATAACGGTTATGAAAACAACAATAGGTAATCTTATTGAGAAAGAAGTCCGTAAACAACAATGGTCTATAGGTAAATTTGCCGAGGCTATTTGTTGCGGAAGAAAGAATGTTTATGACATCTTTAAAAGAAGCAGTATCGACATACTGCACTTAGCTAAAATTTCGGAGGTCCTTAGACATAATTTCTTTGAAGATTTGGTGAATAATCCTGAACTTGTTGATTTTAGCAATCCAGTGATAGCAGGAGAATTCGAGAAGAAGCGAGCTTTATCGCAATTCATGGAAGTAATGCCTAGAGTTCTTGATAAACTGGGTTTCAATACTTGCATAGTAAAGATTATTTCCAGTGAATTTCAGGAAAAAGATTTACCTGATTTTGGTCTTTCTGATTTCAATGTTACTTTCACTGAAGGTGAGTGGTTAGCAGATAGGATTCCTAAATACAAGGAGTTCATGGGGTATCAATCAAAGTTTTCTTCAAAAGGCATAAGAGTTGATTTCTGGAGGAACCCGATTTCTGGTTGGATATCGATAGATATTAAGCTTGATTTCAAGACGGAGGAAGAATGGATGGAGACAATGAGCTTTGTAAAGGAAGAATGCATCCCCCAGGCGTTTAGCTTAAGCTATTATAGGTGGTCTCTAAAACATTAACGATTTGAGTAGCTGTTATGAATGATTTGTTGATCAATTTTGCATTTGATTCTAATAATAACATTGTTTTTGCAAAGGATGCCATTAAAGGAATTCAATACAAGTGTCCTGAATGTGGAGAGGAACTGGTTTTTAAGAGCAGTGGGAAAACCGGACCAGGATCCCGAAGGCCACATTTTGCTCATAAAGGAGGTGGAGGATTGAACTGTACTCCGGAGTCTATGTTACATTCAGCTTTCAAACTGAAGACAGCTGAAATCCTGCAAGGGAAGATAGCATCCGGATGTAAGGAATTTATAATCAACTGGAAATGTGATGAGTGTCAAAAGTCCTACAAAGGGAATCTGTTGTATCTGGCAAAGGATGTGAAGATTGAGTATGATTTGGGAATATGTCAGCCGGATATTGCTTTGCTGGATGGTAATGGTAAGGTTATAATTGCTATTGAGATAGTGAATACTCATTACCCGGAAGAAGGGGTGCTTAAATACTATAGGGATAACGGAATCGTGCTTGTTCAGTATAATGTTACGGAAGATGATTTGCTCAACATTGAAGGAAGATTGCAAAATCCGGATAATGTGTCATTATGTTTAGATTCGAAATGTCCTGTATGTAATATTTCATTTTTTAGACGAGTATTAAGGAAATATCCTGTCGTCTGCCGCCAATGCAATTCTAAAGGATATGCTTATGTGGCAGAGTGCTATTCACTGCTAGGCCATATTTGGTATCCAAGAATTTCTAATAGCGATTGGGAAATATTGAAATCCAATGGATTTGATTTGAGTCAAATGATGATAAAGAATCTCATTATAAACAATGTAAATATTGAGGTTATAGCTGATAAATGTATGTGTAAACCTAGGTTTGTTTTAAGCTTACCTCGTCCAACCAAGAGGAGTCGGAGGTTTTAAGTAATTCTTTCATTACCTTTGTCTTACAAAAACAGATAGCGTTTTTTTAGGTGCTATGAAAAGATTATTAATGTTCTTGTTATTGTGTGTGGCTGTATCTATGACTGTATTCGGTCAGGATGTCAAGAAGAAAATCATCAGACGGATGGATGTTCTTCAATATCTGCCGGATACAAGTGACGGTAATCCTGAGACATTCTGGAAGGCTTTGCTGGAAACTGAGAATCCGATTACAGAAACAATAGATAAAATCTACAAGCGAGACAGGGGAATTGGTGCAAAGGCCAGGGAAAAGATTGATGAAGCGATACTTCTTCATGTACACCATTATGCAGACAGCATAAAGTATGATCCAGTCCTAGATTCAATCGCTGAGAATATACTTGTTGGACGCAGCGGGAAAGTCCATGTTTTAGGATTTGACAAGCTGACAACCAACGCTTTTGCCGCACCAAACGGCAATGTTGTAATATACAAAGGTTTGCAGGATTATTTTGGCCGATATAAGGAAGACTTGATGACTGCGGTCATCGCTCATGAGGTTGCCCACGTTTTGCTAAGGCATAGTCTTATTCAGGAATATATGCAGAGAAAGAAAGAGCGTAATAATATGATAATGGCATCGGTGGCTGTCGGATTGCAGGCATTTGCAGATGGGATGAATTCCGCATATACCGGTAAAACTGTAAATAATACAGCCTATTATACTAGTATATTCAACTCGGCACAACATGATTCTTTTATGTATCAGTTCAAGTATAGCCGGGAGATTGAACTTCAGGCCGATATTGTGGCATTTAGGCTACTGGACTGGATTGGGATAGGAGGAGAGCGAATGAAAGAAGCTCTGAGATTACTGGCAGATCCCTTTGAATACTATTCCAAGCTAGATGATCATTATACTATGCCTCAGCGAATTGCTGTTTTGGAGCAGCTGGAGATGGGGCCAAGGATAAGGGGAGTCAGGCCCGTGGGTCCTGGTGCGGAAAGTAAGATACGCCCCGCGTCTGGAAAGGAGAAAGAAACTTCCTCTCGCGATGTGCTGATTAAGATAGGGGATGTAGTAAGGCTTAGAACTTTGTCCGGTAAAACAGCCCAGTGGAGTTCCAAGGATACATCTATAGTCCGGGTATATTCAGACGGAAGGGTCAGAGGTCTTTCTGCGGGACTTGCTATGGTCTGGGCTTACATAGAGGACTCTGATACTCAGGAATTGCATGCAGTTAGCGTGGTAAACTAACATTCCGGTTAAAATAGTTCGGAGTCGGCGATGGTGTCTTGTAAGTTGCTGATATACAATACTCCCCAAAATAAGAGATTCGTATTTTGATGCCTTATTCTGGGGAGAGTTGATTTTCAGGGTGTTGCGGTATACCATCTCCGAGTATGCCTTGCACAATCGCAGGTCTATTTTACGCTCGGGCTACTTCAGGAGGCTGAGGCTGCGGGAAACAAACTCGGAGAGCTGCTTGCCTTTGAGCATTCCGTTTGCAAGCAGGGCAAGGTCTGCAACTTGCTTGAGAAGGGTGCAGTTTCTGCCGAAATCCTTCATCAGGTCTTTCTTCTGGTTCTGGAGATCCGTGAGGGTGGAGTTGAGTTTGGTGCGCTTGTCCTTCATTTCCTGAGGGATGTCCTCGTCCTTCTTGTCCTTGGTGTCTTTGTCTATAAGGTCAAGGGCGTCTTTAACGTTGGCTATCTGGGCTCTGATGTCTTTGGCCTTTTCTTCCGTCTGCTCGTCTTTCTCAGCGATAATCTTCTTTACCAGAGGATTTTCTACATTGAGCTTGATGGTGTAGGAATCAGGCATTTCGCCGTAGAAGTTAAGGCCTCCGCCAAGGGCGCTCATCTCCTTGTAACGCCTCATGAACTCGTTCTGGGTGAGAAGCACAGGAGAGGCGTTTTCTCCCATATTCTCGGCCTGGAGGGTGTATCTGCCTTCCTCCGGAAGAACGGCCGCGAAAGCGTACTCGAGATCCAGTTCCTCGCCTTCCTTGAGTTCCGGTTTCTTGCTGTCTTCTTTCTTGATGAGGTTGTCTATGCTGTCTGAGTCCACACGGGCGAAGGTGCTGTCCTTTATCTTGGTTTCCAGCAGGTTTACAAAGTGAGAGTCCAGCTGGCTGTCGAACAGCAGAACCTGGTATCCCTTGCTCTTGGCGGCCTCAATGAACTGGTACTGGGCCACTGCGTCTGTAGCGTATAGATATACTACCTTCTTGTCTTTGTCTTTCTGTTCTTTCTCTATGAGTTTGCCAAAATCTTCGTAGTTAAGGTATTTGCCCTCGGTTGTCTTGAAGAGGGCGAACTTCATGGCCCTTTCGCAGAATTTCTCATCGGTGAGCATACCGTACTCGATGAAAAGCTTCAGGTTATCCCACTTGCTCTCGAATTCCTCTTTTTTGTCTTTGGAGATTTCTTCCAGGCGGTCTGCCACTTTCTTTGTGATGTAGGTGGAAATCTTCTTCACGTTGGCGTCTGCCTGGAGGTAGCTTCTGGAAACGTTCAGAGGAATGTCCGGAGAGTCTATAACGCCGTAGAGCAGGGTAAGGAACTCAGGCACTATGTTCTCAACCTGATCGGTGACGAACATCTGGTTGCAGTATAGCTGTATCCTGTTCTTGGACACATCCATACGGTCCTTTATCTTAGGGAAATAAAGGATTCCTGTAAGGTTGAAAGGATAGTCCACGTTAAGATGTATCCAGAACAGAGGGTCTTCCTTCATAGGATAGAGCTTGCGGTAGAACTCCAGGTACTGCTCGTCTTTGATTTCGCTTGGAGTCTTTGCCCAGAGAGGCTCTGAGTCATTGACTATCTTGTCTTTGTCCGTATCAACATACTTGCCGTCTTTCCATTCGGTCTCCTTGCCGAACGCAATCTTTACCGGCATGAACTTGCAGTACTTGTTCAGCAGTTCTTCAACTTTGCTCTTTGAGGCAAATTCCTTGCTGTCATCGTCCAGATAGAGGGTGATCTTTGTTCCGCGGTCATCTTTCTTGCACTCTTCCATCGTGAACTCAGGGCTTCCGTCGCAGCTCCACTTTACACCCTTGCTGCCTTCCTTGTAGCTCAGCGATTCGATTTCTACTTTTTTGGATACCATAAAGGCTGAGTAGAATCCCAGTCCGAAATGACCTATAATGCTGTCTATCTGGTCTTTGTATTTCTCCAGGAATTCTCCAGCCGAGGAGAAAGCTATCTGGTTGATGTACTTGTCGATTTCTTCGGCGGTCATTCCTATGCCGCGGTCAGTGATGGTGAGAGTGTTGTTCTTGTCATCAGCCTCAATGTGGATCGTAGTGTCTCCCAAATCTCCCTTGAACTCTCCCTTCCCGGCTATTGCATTCAGTTTCTGGGTTGCGTCCACTGCGTTGGCTACAAGTTCCCTGAGGAAAATCTCGTGGTCAGAATACAGGAATTTTTTGATTACGGGGAATATGTTTTCAGTCGTTACCCCGATTTGTCCTCTTGTCTGTGTCATAATATCTCTTTTTTGTTTTTTGCTCTGTGATATGCCTTTGTCTGGGGCATAAAAAACCTCCCGATGGTATTTCAATCTCTATACCATCGGGAGATATGTGACAATTTGTCACTCTATAAATTGATTTGTTTTGGTTTACTTGTGTGTGACTGATGCGCCACGGCTCTTTTCCAGAAGCACCTTATCAGGATCTCCGTGGTAAACCAGGCTGGATGCGCCGCTTACCTCTCCCGAGATTCTCTTTGCCACGGTGATAGCCGCCTTGGAGGCTCCGCTCAGTTCTATAGAGAGTTCCTTTGTCATAAAGTCCGTTCCCTTGAAAGCGGCCGCTCCGCTAATTTCCAGGCTGGTATGGTCTGTCTTTCCGGTAGCTTTTATGATCGAGGCTCCGCTGAGGTCTGCTGCGAGTTTATTTGAGATATTTCCGTTGATGACGAGTTTGGCAGCCCCGCTCTGGTCACATTTAACCTGCTCCCAAGAGCCTGCAATCACGAGTTCTGCCGCTCCGCTAAGTTCCAGGTTCAAAAAGTCTGCACTGAGTTTTGAAAGACTTGCCTTTGCGGCTCCGCTGAGTTCTATCTTGCTGTCCTTTTCCGAGAAGGATTCCTTTGAAACCAGCTTGGCGGCACCCGAGAGGTCAATTACGGTCAATGAAGGAAGGTCTGCGGTGACCTTTACCGGGCCTTTAAGGTTTTTCGTGCGTGAAAACCAGCCACTGCTTCTGTCGCTGATATTGTAGCCGTTTTCCACCCTGAGGGTTAGAACTCCGCCGCTTTCGCTTACTATAATGTGTTCCAGTGTCTTTGAAGGAGCGTAAACTGTAACCTTGCCGCTTCTTCCGCGGGTGACTTCAATTTCAAACACTCCACCGGCTCTCACTCCGGTCAGGGATGAAAACTTGTAGGTTTTGCCTGCGAGGCTTTCGTCAGAAGAATTGACAACTATCACCTTCGAGCTCTTGCTGTTCTGGGCATTAGAAGTGGCCGCGAACAAGATGGCTGACGCAAGCAGCAATGATGCAAATATCTTTTTCATATCTGTAATGTTTTAATAATCTTTTTGTTATATGGTTGATTGATGCTTTATTCTTCGATTCCGTCGTTCATCGCGATAAAAGTCTTGATTTTTTTCAGGCCTTCCATCTTCTGGTTGTAGTACTCTTTGATGATCTTCTGCTTTTCCTTTTTGGAAAGGTTTGCGGGAAGCTGCAGAGCCAGGAACTCATCGTCTTCAGTTATGGAGGATATGGAGTAAAGGGCGTCTTCCTTGAAGCCTTCAGAAAGGCTGTGGCTGTCTTCGGTCAGTTCTTTTCCCATTTCCATAAGGCTCAGGCGATATCTCTGCTCCATACGGGCGAGAGAGTCTTCCGGACTGGTCTTGGCCATCAGCAGCACAATCGCGATAGCGCAGATGGCAGGGGATAGAACCCAGGCAGCTTTTTTCCCGGCGCTCTGGTCGTTGAACCAGGCGGCAATCCTGTGCCAGAGGCCGGTATTCCTGCCCTCAAGTTTCTCCAGGAATCTTTCCTGGTGGCCCAGCGGCATTTCTGAGTTTTCTGTCTGCATTCTCCTTTGCGAGAACAGGTTCTCCAGTCTGTTGTCAAAATCTTTCATATAAACCCTCCTTTTTCAGCATTGAGGCAAGTCTCTGCCGTCCTCTCATATAATTGCTTCTTATTGAATTTTCCTTCATGGACGTGATCTCGGCGATTTCCTCGTAATCGTAGCCTTCTATCAGCTTTAGGGACACTATCTGGCGGCAGCTTTTAGGCAGGCGCGATATCATCGCGATTACCTTTGAGGTTATGTCAGTCTGGCTGCCCTCGCTGTAGTCAGGGGAGAAAGACACGTCTTCATCCGCCTTGATTTCAGACTGGTATGTCTGGTATCTCTTTCTTTTTCTGACCACATCCAGCGACTTGTTTATGCAGCTGCGCATAAGGTAGGCGCCGATATTCTCTATCCTTGAAGACAGGTCTGAACATACTTTCAGTATTGTGTCCTGCATCACGTCTTCAGCTTCCTGACTGTTGCCCAGGATGCGAAGCGAGGCAAGATACAGACTGCGCGAATACTCGCCGTAGATTTGTTCAATTTCCTGTCGGTCTGTCTTCATTCCACAATAATGACGCAACAATTTTGCCGTTGTTGCAATTTAGGCATTAAAAAGTTAAATTTGTGTTCAATCTTGTTGAATCTTTATAAAAGGCTTTATATGAACAATTCTATTTTCAGTTTTCCTATTCCGGCAAACGAGCCTGTAAAGACTTATCTTGCAGGAAGCCCGGAACGCATTGCAATTGATGCGGAACTTAAGAGACAGAGCAAGACCATAATCGAGATTCCCCTTATCATCGGAGGTAAGGAGGTGAAGACCGGCAACATTGGCCAGGTAGTTGAACCTCATAACCACAAGCACGTTCTGGCCAGGTATCACAAGGCATCCGAGAAGGAAGTACAGATGGCAGTCGATGCTGCCATGAAGGCACACAAGACTTGGGCCGAGACCCCTTGGACAACCAGAGCCGCCATACTTCTGAAGGCTGCTGACCTGATTGCAGGAAAATACAGGGCGCTGATCAATGCCGCCTGCATGCTCGGCCAGAGCAAGAACATGTTCCAGGCAGAGATAGACTCCGCCTGCGAGCTTATAGACTTCCTCCGCTATAATGCAGCATACGCGTCAGAGATTTACGCGATGCAGCCAAAGTGCGCTGCCGGTCAGATTAATTCAATGGAATACAGGCCTCTGGAGGGCTTTATCCTGGCCGTTACTCCATTCAACTTCACATCCATTGCATCCAACCTGAACATGACTCCTGTACTGATGGGCAACACCACCGTATGGAAGCCTTCTACAACGGCTCTTCTTTCCAACTACTACGTGATGAAGGTGTTTATGGAAGCAGGTCTTCCAGCCGGAGTCGTGAATTTTGTTCCGGGACCTGGTTCAGTGATAGGAAAGGTTGCATGCGCAAGTCCTGACCTTGGCGGAATCCATTTCACCGGTTCTACCGGCACATTCCAGGGACTGTGGAAGACTGTCGGGATGAATATAGACAAGTACAAGACTTATCCTCGCCTGGTTGGAGAAACCGGCGGAAAAGACTTCATATTCGTGCACAAGAGCGCAGACCCTGAGGTAGTAGCCAACGCGGCTTTCTGCGGCGCGTTTGAGTTTGCTGGACAGAAGTGTTCAGCCGCCAGCCGAATGTACTGCCCTAAGAGCCTTTGGGCAAAGGTGCTCAAGGGAATGAAGGAAAGGTGCGAACAGGTTAAGGTAGGGGATGTCACCGATCCTGAGAACTTCGTCAACGCCGTGATCGATGAGCCTTCATTCGACAACATAGCCAAGGCCATCAACTACGCAAAGAGAAGCAAGGACGCCGAGGTTGTCATCGGCGGCCAGTGCGACAAGAGTGTCGGATACTTTATCCAGCCTACTGTAATCCTTGCCAAGAATCCTCATTTCAAGACTATGGAAGAGGAACTGTTCGGACCGGTTCTGACCGTGTATGTATATGAGGACAAGGATCTTGAAAAGACTCTGGAACTCTGCGACACCACTTCTCCATACGGCCTTACAGGTTCAGTGTTCGGACAGGACAGGCTTGCCTGCGAATACATCTGCGACAAGCTGCGCTACTGCGCCGGAAACTTCTACATCAACGACAAGCCTACAGGAGCAGTCGTTGGCCTTCAGCCGTTCGGAGGAAGCCGCGCTTCCGGAACCAACGACAAGGCAGGCAGCTCGTTCAACCTTATGAGATGGGTTACCTCCAGGGCTATCAAGGAGACTCTGGTTCCGCCAACTGCCTGGAAGTATTCCTATATGAAAAAAGAAACTAAATAAATTGCTCAATAATGGCTAAATCAGTACATCAGCTCCATCAGGAGGCAATGGTAGTGGATACCCATTGCGACACTCCGCTCAGAATAGATGAGGAGCACGCAGACCTCGGCGTAAGGAGCAACGAGGGACACAACGATTTTATCAGGATGAAAGAAGGCGGACTGGACCTTATGTTCTACGCAATCTTCACCCGTGTAAGACTCACTCCGGACCAGTCTACCGTTCAGGCAGTCAGGCTGATAGGTGAAACTAAGGATATGATTGCCGCCAACCGCGACAAGGTTGCCCTGGCATATTCCGTCCGCCATGCCCGCCAGATCAAGAAGAGCGGAAGGGGTGCCATAATGCTCGGAATGGAGAACGGTTCTCCTATACAGAACGACCTGGCTCTGCTTCACGAGTTCTACCGTATGGGAGTGCGTTACATAACTCTCTGTCACTGCGCCCATAACCAGCTCTGTGACAGCTGCGCTCCTAAAGAGGCTCAGTGGCACGGGCTTTCACCGTTCGGAAAGAAGGTTGTCGCCGAGATGAACCGTCTTGGAATGATAGTGGACGTGAGCCACCTTTCAGACGAGTCTTTCTATGACTGCCTCAAGTATTCCAAGGCTCCAATCGTGGCTACACACTCTTGCTGCAGAGCGCTTTGCAAGCATCCAAGGAATATGACCGACCAGATGATCAAAGACCTTGCAAAGGCCGGCGGTGTAATCCAGATCAACTTCTATCCGGCATTCCTGAGTGACGCCTACGGCACAGACGAGTACTTTGACGCTGCTGATGCCTATGACGCATCGATGAAGGCATACTGGAGAAGCGGCAAGAAGGGCAAGAAGGAAATCGCCGAGTTCAAGAGGCAGACAGCCTTCATAAAGAAGAATTTCCCTTCTCCTTCATACAAGCTTCTGGTTGACCATATCGAGCACGTAATAGACCTTGTAGGAATTGATTACGTAGGTCTTGGATCAGACTATGACGGAATCGAGATGCCGCCAATCGGCCTGGAGGACGTAAGCAAGTTCGAGGTAATCACCCGTGAGCTCCGCCACCGCGGATACTCCGATGAAGACATCAAGAAAGTTCTCGGCGAGAACTTCCTCAGAGCCTTCACCCAGGTTGAGGATATGGCGCTGACTTTCTAGTCTCTGCCACCCTGACAAAAAAAGAGAGTGACTGTTTTCAGCCACTCTCTTTTTTTGTCTGGAACTCTGGGCTCTATTCGGCCTTTGTCGTTTCAGAAGCTGCGCTCTGCTGCTGTTTTTCAACAGGTTCTGTAAGACCGGCGTCTTTGAGTATCTGGTCAATCTTGCGTACCAGATCCCAGCGGTCCTTGTCGTTGCGGTTCTCGAACACCAGAACGGTCAGGTCTGCCTCAGGGAAGAAACCTTCATATATCTGGAATCCGCCGTTGTCACCGGTATGATAGACTTTCTTAGGGAAGCCAGGCTGCTGCTCGACAAACCATCCGTATCCGTAGAAAGTGTTGTCACGGTTCTGGTAGGTGGAGAACTTGCTTCCTGATACATTGTTAACCAGAGACCAGGCTTCTTCCTTTGCCCTTACAGGGAGTATCTTGTTGTCTCTCATCGCCTTGATCCAGTTTGCAAACTCGTGGGTGGAAGTGTAGATTCCGCCGTCGGCCTTGGTGGCGAAGAAAGTTTCTTCTCCATAGTCGCACTCGGAGAACTTGCTGTGAGGGGCGCCGTCGTCTGCCTTCTTTTCAGGCTGGGCTGCAACGGCTCCTGCTGGCTTGTCTGAGTCTACGCTTGCGGTTTCGTTTCCGTCCTCAAGGATGTAACCGTGGGCCATGTTAGGAATCTTGCTCTCGTTTTCCTCTGAGAAATAGAGAGTTGTATACATCTTGGAAGGTTCGAAGATGTTCGCTTTCATATAATCGTCGAACTTCATTCCGCTCAGCTTTTCTATGAACAGGTACAGCAGCTGGAAAGTAGGGTTGATGTACTGGTACTGGGTTCCCGGAGCGAAATTCAGCTCCTTAAGGCCCTTTATGTACTCGATTGACTGCATGTCGGTGCAGGTGAGCATAAAGTGGCGGTCGGTTCTCGGACGGGTGTCAGGAATACCTGAAGCATGGCTCATCAGATGGGCCGGAGTTATATCGGTGAAAGGAGCTTTCTTCTTTGGCAAATAAGGAGTTACAAGCGGAGATACATCGTAGATGCTCTTGTGGATGTCCAGTTTTCCTTCTTCAGCAAGCTTGAGTATGGCAACAGCCGTAAACTGCTTTGAGCAGGAGGCTATGTTGAAGAAAGTGTTGCCGTCTATCTTGTAGCGGCGGGCAATGTCGGAGCATCCGTAACCCTTGTCGAAGAGTATGGAGTCTCCCTTCATGATAAGCACGGCTCCACCCGGCTCAGCGAACATTGTGTCGATAGGGGTGTACCTGTCAACCATCAGTGAATCAACTTTCTGCATTGCATCGGCGATTGGATCGGCCGTTTTCTTTTCTGTACAGGCTGTCATGGCTGCGATTGTTAAAGTCAAGAGCAAGCTCTTTATAAAATACCTTTTCATATTACTGGATTTTTGAGTTCTCTATATCTGGGTGTGTCAGATTTTTCCCGCGATCAGGCTCCTTCTGAAAAGATCCAGGGCGGAAGCCGCAAACCGTTCTATGTTGATTTTTCTGGTGCTCTTTGAAACCAGTGTGGCGGTAACGGTTCCCTTTGGACCGCTGACGGCCATCCATAGTGTTCCGACAGGTTTGGCAGGGGTTCCGCCACTCGGGCCAGCAATGCCTGAAGTGGAAATGGAGTAGGTTGTCCCCAGCTTCTTTCTAACTCCTTCAGCCATCAGCCTGACGCACTGGCTGCTAACCGCACCATATTTTCTGATTGTTTCGGGAGATACTCCCAACGTGTTGATCTTTACAGAGTTGTCATAGCTGACAACACTGCCCCAGAAGTATCTGCTGGAGCCTGGTATCTCTGTCAGCAGGTGTGCCAGATAACCGCCTGTGCAGGATTCTGCTGTGCTGATTGTGGCATTTCTTTCAAGCAGAAGCTCTCCTGCCACTGTCTGCGGATTGGTTTCCCCTTCTCCGTAAACGGCATCGCCGAGAATCTGCTTCAGCGATGCGGAGTACCTGTCCAGCTCCTCTTCTCCTTCTTTCTGGGTTGTGCCGTAGATGGAAAGCCTGAGCCTGACTCCCAGGATCGGGTTTGGCAGATAGGCAAGATGCAGGTTTTCAGGCAGGGAATCCTCCCAGTTCTCTATCATCTTGCTTAAAACGCTCTCGGCTATTCCAAATGTGCAGATTGTCCTGTGGAATATCTTGTCGAGCTTGTAATGTGCCTGAATCGCGGCAATTACATCTGGAACAGCTCTTTCGGTTTCAAACGGGACGCCTGGCATTGAGAAAAGCAGGTTGTCTCTTCCGAATTGTTCTTTCTGGAAGTGGAACTGCATAATAGGGGCGGTTCCGATCTTGTTGGGAATCACGGTGCAGTTTTCAGGAACATCTGCCTGCATCCGGTTTATGTCCAGCATTTCTATCTTCCTGGCGCTCAGAATGTTCTTGATGATCTCCATTTGCTTTCTGCTGCGGCGCATCTTCTTGCTGCCACTAAGGGCCATAAGAGCGTTTTTGGTGATATCATCCTTGGTAGGGCCGAGGCCGCCCGTTGTAATTACTATGTCGGATTTTCTCAGGCACCGCTTTATGGTGTCCAGGATGTCTTTTCTGGAATCGGAGCAGGATACCATATAGACAACCTTGATTCCTGTCTTGTTTAAGGCCCGCGAGATGAAGGCTGAGTTAGTGTCTGTGATTTGTCCTATAAGTATCTCGTCTCCGATTGTGCATATAGATGCTGTGGTCATCGTTTGCTTGCTTTTTTAGAATCCTCCTTCTGCCTCTGTCTCTCCTGTAACGTTCTGGCTATGAACTTGTTTATTTTCTTGGTATACTTAGGTCCGTTGTAGATGAATCCGGTGTAGACCTGGATAAGGGAGGCACCGCTGTCAAGCATTTCCATAGCCTGAGCGGGAGTCATGATACCGCCGCTTGCAATAATAGGAAGGTGGCCGTTGGTCTTCTCGTAGATATACTTTACCAGTTCCAGGCTTCTTTCATACAGTGGCTTTCCGCTCAGTCCTCCCTGTCCGATCTTGGAAACCACATTCTTGCCGGAAGCAAGGCCTTCTCTCTTGCTGGTTGTGTTGGCTGCAATTATGCCGTCCAGGCCGGAGATGAGCACCAGGTTGATGATATCGTCAAGATACTCCTTTGTGACATCTGGAGAAATCTTCAGCAAAATAGGGCGGTAATCATCGTACATTATCCTAAGTTCCAGCAACTTGTCTATGACCGGGGTAATGTTCTCCAGACTCTGGTTCCTGGTGGCGTCTTTTACGTTCGGGCAAGATACGTTAAGCACAAAGTAGTCCACGAAATCGTACATGAACTCGAACGAGAACTCATAGTCTTTGTAGGCATCGGCCATAGAAGTGTCTCTGCCCTTGGTTATGCTGCATCCGATAGGGCACCTGCTCTTGTCCTTATTAAGATGGGCAACTGCGTGCTTTATGCCTTTATTGTTGATGCCCATTCTGTTAATCAGAGCCTGGTCTTTAGTCAGCCTGAAGCACCTTGGCTTAGGATTTCCTTCCTGCGGATAGGGGGTAAGGCTTCCTATCTCCACAAATCCGAAACCAAAGTTAGACAGCGCGTTATAGGCGTCACCGTCTTTGTCAAAACCGGCTGCAAGTCCTACGGGATTCTTGAACTTGACTCCAAACACCTCACGTTCCAGACAAGGTTTGCGGTAACAGTAGATAAGTCTGACCAAAGAAGGCAAGAGAGGAATCTTGTCCACGAGTTTCAGCACAGCAGAAACAAAGTCGTGAATAGTTTCAGGCTGCCAGAGAAACAAGATGCTTCTTATGAACTTGTACATATATACCTTATATTAATAAGGCAAATTTACGAAAAAGACTCGAAGGTTCCGTCAGAGTACAGAAGTATCACTTTCTCTATCCTTTTTCCCTTTTCTGAAGGGGAAATTTGCCCGGTAGGGGGCAAGTTTTCCTCAAATTTTGGATTCTCAGAAGGTTCAGCTGGCTTAATTTCTTCTTTAATTTTCTTAGAATCAGCTTCTTGCATCAGTTTAAGCCGCTTGGCCAGTTCGCCCTGCTCCAGAGGCGGAAACGGGTGATACGCGGTATTTTCGTCCTCTGCGGGGAAATCATCGATCCCGGAAGGCAATTCGGTATCGGAAGAAGGGGAGTTCTCCGGAGGGAAACCGAAAAGATTGCCGTTTTCGTATTGAGGTTCCTCGCTTGCGTCAAATATACCCATATCTGACTTTTTCTCGTTCTGATTCGTATTTGTGTTAGACTGACATAAAATAGAAGTATGGTCTTTATCTGTGTTGATTGCGTCATTTAGACTCATACCGCGAAAATTCTTCTCCGGATTTTTGTAGGGTTGCCCTATTCCCTTAAGCAACCACTCCACATTCAAATTCGGCAATTTTGTCATAATTGCTACAATGAAGTCGTAACTCGGGTTATTCCTTCCGCTCATCAGGTTTGACAGAGTTGATCTCTGGATGTCCAGCAAAGCGGACAGTTGGGCGGCCGATAGATTTTCCAGGTTGAGAATGGTCTGTAAACGCTCTTTCATAATTGTCAACATTTGTTTTTACAAAAGTAAACAAAATATATTGAATTTGCAAAATTAAATTCTACGAGCCCTTTTGTTCACAAAAATAGCAAAATTGCGTAGTCTTAAATAATCCCCTTTATATAGTGCTATAAAAGGGTTACGCAATATACTATTAATTTAAAGATGCAATTTAGATGATAACCTCTAAATATCATATAATCAACAATATAATTAAAATTTTAAATATGAATATAGCTCAAGTTGCGCATTATGTCTGGCCTGAGTGCGTATTTTTATTAAAGCATAACTTTGATAGCACACTATAATATATGGAATATCAGTTAATTATAAAATTTTAAAATATTCTATAAAGAAAGTTGATACTATGCACCGCATAAGCAGTATCCTGTTGCGCAATTTGAATTTTCAATGTTGTGAATTGTGAATTCTTGTCGTTCAAACTTGTGAAATTCGGAAAATTGGAAAAGCTGTATTTTAAGAGATTTCTTCTTTCGTGGACAATTATGTATCTTTGCTGAAAATAACACGAATTTGAAGCCAATTATTAAAATATCTGATTACACCTATCCCCTCCCCCAGGAGCGGATAGCCAAATATCCACTTGAGCAGAGGGACTGTTCCAAGCTTCTGGTATATGAAAATGGCAGTTTTTGTGACGACACCTTTTATAATATAAGCCGCCATATTCCTGAAAATTCCTTTATGGTTTTCAACGACACAAAGGTGGTTCCTGCCCGACTTTTTTTCAAAAAAGAGACCGGAGCCTTGATAGAAATTTTGTGCCTAAATCCGGATTTTCCGGCTGACTATGCCCAGTCTTTTGCCAGTAAAAAGAGCTGTATTTGGAGCGTAGTTATCGGAAATGCCAAGAAATGGAAGGGCGGATTTGTCTATTTTTTCTCCGATTCTGCCTCAAATGGGCTTAATTTTAGGGCCGAACTGGTGGAAAAAGGAGAGGGAAAGGCATCAAAAGTCCGTTTTTTGTGGGATTCGGACCTCACTTTTTCGGAGGTTCTGGAAATGTGCGGCAAAGTTCCGATCCCGCCTTACCTTAATCGCGATACAGAAGATATAGACAAGACCCGTTACCAGACTATCTATGCGCATTATGAGGGGTCGGTGGCTGCGCCTACGGCTGGTCTGCACTTTACTGACCGTGTGCTCAAGTCTCTGGACGACAGGAATATAAAGCGTACTACGGTATGTCTTCATGTTGGAGCGGGCACCTTTGTCCCCGTAAAGAGCGAGTATATCTCGGCCCACAAGATGCACAGCGAGCCTTTTTCAGTCTCCCGCGCGTTTCTTGAGAATCTTCTTGAAGCCGTCGACCAGCACCGTGTGGTTGCTGTCGGCACCACCTCCACACGCTGTCTGGAGAGCTTATATTATATAGGAGTGCAGTGTATAGAACATCTTGATGAAACTCTGAGGCCGACAATGCAGTGGGAGCCTTACGAGAGGGATTACGATTACACTGTACAGGAATCGATAGGGGCAATTATAGCCTATATGGACAAAAATGGGCTTTCCACATTGTTCGCGGCCACTTCCATAATCATAGTTCCGGGTTTCAGGTATAGGGTAGTGGATATGCTGGTGACCAATTTCCATCAGCCTCAGAGCACCCTTCTGCTTCTTATTTCCGCCTTTATCGGAGAGGACTGGCGCAAAATATACTCTCACGCTCTTGAAAGCGGCTATCGTTTCCTTAGTTATGGAGACAGTTCCCTTCTTAAGAGAAAGGAGAGAAACTTTTTGTAAATTTGCGTCCAACTCAATGATTATGGCCGCTCTGGACAGCATATTCGATGGCATAAGGCCTTATAATGACAGTGAAATCCCTGCCTCAATAGCCCGTATGCGCACTTTTGAGCATATCGACGATATTGCGCAGTTCCTGAAATTAGACGGCGGTGGCGATACTTTGCGCAAATCATTGGACGAGTGCCATTGTGTCGACGATTTCCAGGACAAAATAATGGCTATGGTGGTGGAGCACGTGCTTTCAAACACGAGCGCTGGCGTGGAATTTACCGGTCTGGAGTACTTTACGGGGGGCAAGAAGCATCTGATTCTGGCCAATCACAGGGACATCGTGCTGGATCCTGCGATAATTCAGCTCATTCTTCACCGCAATCATGTGACTACCACAGAAATAGCGGTCGGTGACAACCTTATAACCTCCCAGTTCATTGAAGACGTATGCAGGAGCAACAAGATGATAAAGGTCACCCGCAGTACTTCTCCAAGGGAGGTTTATATGTCTTCTTTGTTGCTGTCCAAGTATATACGCACTCAGGTGGCATCTCAGACCAGTTCTATCTGGATTGCCCAGAGAAACGGCCGTACCAAAGACGGTCATGATGTGACCGAGCAGGGGCTTTTGAAGATGGTCCAGATGAGCGGCACGGGAGACTTCTATGCCGACATGTGCGAGCTTGACATACTCCCGGCTGCTATCTCCTACGAGTTTGAGCCTTGTGATGGCCTGAAAGCCAGGGAATTGTTTATTTCCAGAAGACACGCTTACGTAAAGAAGGAGGGCGAGGACCTGAACAGCATCCTCACCGGTATGGGCGGCTGGAAAGGGCGTATCAAGATCTGCTTTACAGAGCCGATTCTCCCGTCAGAAGTTGAACACTGCGCCAAATTCGAGAAAAATGAAAGGTTCCTGGAGCTGGGCAAGATCATAGACCGGCAAATCCATTCAGCCTTCTATCTGTGGCCGAACAACTACATCGCCGAGGCCATTCTTGCCGAAAGAGAAGGCCGGGAGCCTTTGCGCAAGGGCCGTTACAGCAGAGCCGCCATGGAAACCTTCCTGGCCCACATGGAAGAGCAGCTGAATCCGGTTGTGTCAGAACTGGTTGAAACCGAAGAATTTAAGACAGCGGGTAAAGAAAATGTGCAGAAAGAGCTCGAAGACATCTTCCTGCACATCTATGCCAATCCTCTGCACTAGTATTTCTTTTCTATCTCGTCTTCACGGTTTTCGATATACTCCACGAAGCGTTTCCTGAGGCTCTCAGGCAGGCTATTGTCGGCCTTTACCTTCTTCTCGATCTCCCACATCTGGTCCTCCACTTTCTTGGCTTCTTTCTTCTTTTTCTCCTTGCGGAGCTTTTCATACTTGGAAAGCATGCCGTAAATGCCGTATTTCTCGCACAGGGAGTTCAGGGTTGGCTTTTCCTGCTCTTTCTTTTTCTTGGCTTCAACTTCTTTCTCTGCGATTTCCTCAGCTACTTCTGTCTGCTTGGATTTCAGAGCGTTGATGACCATATAAATGTTCTGGGTCTTGTCCAGAAGCTCTTGGGCTTCCTTGCGGCTGAAGTCTTTGTTTGACTTGAAAACTATAGTTTTTTCAGTCTGCGGGCTGGAATTCAGCACGGGGATAATGTTTCCCAGATCCTGGGCTTCGAGGCTAAGGCCATCTATCAGCCTGATGCCTTTGTCGTCCATCGGAATGATTTCCAGAGATGCCGAATCAATGGCTTCTGGTTTCTCCTTCTTGACTGGCACAGTGGCCTGAATGTTCCATTTTGACCTGTCCTCAGGGTTTTGCGTAAGGAAGAGGGTGACGTCATCGGTGAGGCTGAAGTCTGAAAAGGCAGTTCCGAGGAACTCTACCTGGTTCTTGTCCATCAAAACGTCTTCCGTCTTGGAAGTGCAGGATGCCAGGGCTAAAATTGCAATTAGGATGGTAATGGTGCGCTTCATAAGTGTTATTTTAATTGATTGTCGATTCAAATCTCAATGTCAAGCTCTACAGGGCAGTGGTCGCTGCCGAATATCTCCGTATGTATCTTGGCGTCTTTGAGCTTGTTATCCAGGCGTTTGGAAGAAAGGAAATAGTCTATTCTCCAGCCCGTGTTCCTTTGGCGGGACTGGAAACGGTAGCTCCACCATGAATAAACGCCTTCCAGGTCGGGATAAAAGTGCCTCCAGGTATCGGTGAATCCGGATTCCAGAAGGATGGTGAATTTATCCCTTTCTTCGTCCGTGAATCCGGCGTTCCGGCGGTTGGTCTTCGGGTTCTTAAGGTCTATCTCCTTGTGCGCCACGTTCATGTCGCCGCAGACGATAACAGGCTTTTTCTTGTCCAGGCCTACCAGATATGCCCTGAAATCGTCTTCCCACTTCATTCTGTAATCCAGTCTCTTGAGTTCTTCCTGGGAGTTAGGGGTATAGACGCAAACCAGGTAAAAGGCGTTGAATTCCAGGGTAATGACCCTGCCTTCCCGGTCATGCTCGTCTATGCCGATTCCGTATGTCACATTCAGCGGCTCCACCTTTGTGAAGACGGCCGTTCCGCTGTAGCCTTTCTTTTCAGCATAGTTCCAGTAGGACTTGTAGCCCGGAAATTCCAGATCCAGCTGGCCGCTCTGCATTTTGGTTTCCTGGAGGCAGAAAATGTCCGCATCCAGGCTTTTGAATGATTCGGAAAAGCCTTTTCCTTCACAGGCCCTCAGGCCGTTTACGTTCCAGGAGACGAGTTTCATCGCGATTGAATTTTATCTACAACAAATTTAGCAAATATTGCGGGTTATTGAGTAAATGTTTAAATTTGCAATGACAATGATACGATTTGCATCTATAAACTTCTGGTGGCGCACTTGCGGAATTTCTCTGTAAGTCGGTAACTTGTAGTTTATTATGATATGAGGCATGCTGGCTTACAGCGTGCCTCAAATTTTTTTATTAACTCTCAAAATCCATTTCACCATGAGACAAAAAAAGTATCTGTTAGGCGAATCCGAGATTCCGACCCATTTCTTCAACATGCAGGCCGTAATGCCTAACAAGCCTCTTCCAATCCTCAATCCGGCAACCAGGGAGCCCCTGAAGGCGGAGGACCTTTATCCAATTTTCTGCGAGGAATGCGCCAACCAGGAATTCAACACTACCGACGAGTGGATTCCGATTCCGGAAGAGCTCAGGCAGATGTACGCTTCCTACAGATGCACGCCTCTTGTAAGGGCATACGACCTGGAGGAGGCTCTGGGCACTCCGGCTCACATCTACTTCAAGAACGAGAGCGTCAGCCCTGCAGGTTCCCATAAGCTCAATTCGGCTCTGGCACAGGCTTATTATGCCAAGAAGCAGGGTATTACCAATGTCACGACAGAAACCGGAGCGGGGCAGTGGGGTGGAGCGCTTTCATACGCGGCCAGCAAATTCGGCCTGGAATGCGCCGTCTATATGGTGAAGGTCAGCTATGAGCAGAAGCCTTACCGCAAGAGCATAATGCAGACTTTCGGGGCGGCGATAACTCCTTCTCCGTCCATGTCCACAAGAGCCGGAAAGGATATTATAACGGCAAATCCGGCAGACAACGGTTCTCTGGGCTGCGCAATCTCCGAAGCTATAGAACTGGCCGTGACTACTCCGGGCTGCCGATACACCCTGGGTTCAGTGCTGAACCACGTATGCCTGCACCAGAGCATAATCGGTCTTGAAGCGGAAAAGCAGATGGAAATGGCAGGGGAGTATCCCGATATTGTAATAGCTTGTTTTGGAGGCGGTTCCAACTTCTCCGGCATTGCATATCCGTTTATGAGACACAATATGAAAGAGGGGGAAAAGACAAGGTTCATAGCCGCGGAACCTGCTTCCTGCCCTAAACTGACAAGGGGCAAGTTTGAATATGACTTTGCGGACGAGGCCGGCCTTACGCCTCTTCTTCCTATGTACACCCTGGGCCATAAGTTCAAGCCTTCCAGCATACACGCCGGCGGCCTGCGCTACCACGGGGCCGGAGTGATACTGTCCCAGCTTATGAAGGACGGCTTTATGGAGGCTGTGGACATCGAGCAGACGGAATCTTTCAAGGCGGGAATCCTTTTTGCCCGCACGGAAGGCATAATCCCTGCTCCGGAGTCCTGCCACGCCATTGCAGCTACCATTGCGGAGGCGCTCAAATGCAAGGAAACAGGGGAGAAGAAGACCATCCTTTTCAACTTGTCCGGACACGCATTTGTGGATATGGCGGCCTACGACCAGTATATCAGCGGCCAGATGCAGGACTACAGCGTTACTGATGAGGAACTTCAGAAGTTTATATCCGCGGCAGACGCCTTGAACCGATAATAATTCGTATATTTACAATCGTTATGATTGTATTTTATATGAAGAGGTTTTTATCGTTTCTTTTTGTCGTTTTCCTGACTGCAGGCTATGCCTGTGCCCAGGATCCTGCCGCCATTCCTGACGACAGTTTCTACGAGCAGACTCAAAGACAGAGATTTCCGGTGTTCGGGATGTTCAAGGAAACATATTTCGTTACCGGAATACCCGCCAACACATCCTCTATAGACAAGCATAACGCGGATGTGCGTTTCCAGGTGAGTCTGGCTCTCAGGGTTGCCAGGATAGACAACGTGGACATCCTTGGAACCTATACGGAGACTGGTGTGTGGCACGTGTATGACACTTCCAGCCCGCTGGTGGAAAACGCCTTCAACCCCGGACTGTGCGTTTACTGGTACGTGAATCCGAAGCTGGACATGATGTTCGGCGGGGACCACATGTCCAACGGCTATATCAACGAAAGGTCCAGGTCTGTAAACAAGGCTTTCGTGGGGGCCATCTACTCCCCGGATGAACATCTGTCTCTGGGCGGAAAGGTCTGGTATGGCTATTATGAGCATATTCCGGGCCTTACCCACTATTTTATCAGAAGGGGGTATATGGCGGCCTGGGCTACATACAAGGCATTTGGCAACCGTCTGAACTTTACGGCCCTGGTAAATCCTTCCAACAAGTTCAAGAACTACAACCTGGAGTTCAACCTTTCCTACAGGCTCAGCGACAAGGGAACCTTCCTGCCTGCCGTTTTTGCCCAGTTCAGGAGCGGTTACTGCGAAACTCTGCTGAATTTCAACAAGTACGAGTCTCACTTCAGGGTAGGGTTCTCTCTGGAGCTCAAGCATGGCTACAACTCGTCAATCCACTAATTTTCAATATAGTATGAAACGGTTATTTTTTGCTGCTATTGTTCTGATGGCTTGTGTTTCCTCTCTTTGGGCGCAGAAGAATCTGCCGCCGCTGGACCAGCTGGCAAGAATCAACGACAGCATAATCGCTGAGGGGCACAATCTCTATTTTTCAGAGAAGATAAACTGGGTGGCCACAGATTATTTGTTTGAGAAATATACTGAAGAGGATGTGGGGGGCAGTTTGACTTCATTTCAAGACAGCCTGTTTTCCTGTATTTTCTGCGACAAAAAAATGGAGAACTGTATTTTAGAACTTCGCTGGATGGTGACAAATGACGGCATTCAAGAAATGAAGATAGATTCTCCGAGAGCTCTCACCCAAAAGGAAAAAGATGAGATTGAACGCAAAAACAGGCTGGTTCTGAAGATTTTCGAGTTTTATAGCGACAGCATAGCTTCTATTCAACCTGAGTACGGGCAGCTGAATTTTGACTTCTTGCCTGTAAACGAGAACATAACCAGAGTATATATCCTTCAGGGAATTACTTTGGAGGGAATCCTGCCCTGGGGAAATGACTATGGAATAGACATTGACAAAGACGAAAACATTGTCCGCTTTTGGAAATATCACAGGTCGTTCATTCCGGTACAGATCGAGGCCGGAAAAGAGGGGATTCCAATGCATTCTCACCTTGAGGATAATCCGTTCATCACACCAACAGATATCTGCAATTTCCTGCTTTACGGAAGGGATATTTACAAAATGAATTCCTTTGTGGTTCTCAGCAATGCTTTCAATTGCAGTTTCATGTATATGGATTCATCAAAGACGATAGTCACAACACAACATTAATAGACGCTTATGAAAAAGATTTTGACAATTGCTCTTGGAGCAATGGCAATTGCAGCAGTTTCAGCCAGTTGCAAAAGCAGCGGAAACAACGGAGGAGAGGCTGAAACCAAGGATACGGTAACCGTGGCTCAGGCTGTTGATCCGGCCTTTGACGAGGAGATTGCCGTAGAGGAAGGCCAGGAGGTTTGGAAATCTTTTGGCGGAACCTATTTCTTCTGGGGAGACGGAGAGCAGCTGACAGTTGATTTCCCTCTGCCTCAAGAGGGTGGATGCATAAAGCTCTGCTACAAAGGCGGTGAGTATGAGGCTACTGCCGATGAAAACACAGGAAAGATCGTGGCTAAGGACAGCCTGGGGCGCGTGGTGTTCAAGGGTTATTTCTACGACGGGGGTAATACCGTCAAAGGTCTTTTCAAGGGAGAGCCTATTGAACTGAGAGGAAGCGGAGACTAGTATTATCGCGATAATTAATTGAATATGAAAAGAATACTTATTGCCCTGCTGGCAGTCCTGATGATGGCTCCGGCTTGGGCCGACGAAGGAATGTGGCTGCCTGTTCTGATCGGGCAGAGAATAAAGGATATGAGAGCCAAGGGTTTCAAGCTCAAGGCCGAGGATGTGTACAGCGTGAACAAGGCCTGCCTGAAGGATGCCGTAGTACTCTTCGGCTCAGGTTGTACCGGAGAACTGGTTTCCGGAGAGGGCCTGCTTTTCACCAACCACCATTGCGGCTACAGCCAGATCCAGAGGCACTCCAGCGTGGAGCACGACTATCTTAAAGACGGTTTCTGGGCTATGAGCCGAGACCAGGAGCTGCCGAACAGGGGATTGACGGTAAGTTTCCTGGAATATATGCAGGATGTCACCGATGCCGTTCTTAAAGGCTATTCCGAGGGAATGACCGAGCGGCAGAGAGATTCCGTGATAAAGGTTAATTCACAGGGGCTTGTCGCTGAGGCGGTAAAGGAAGGAAAAGGCCTCAGGGCAAATGTGGAGGCGCTTTTCTACGGCAACCAGTATTTCCTGTTCGTTTTCAGGACATTCCGCGATGTCCGCCTGGTGGGTGCCCCGCCTTCCTCAATCGGAAAGTTCGGAGGTGATACCGACAACTGGATGTGGCCGAGGCATACCGGAGACTTCTCCATTTTCCGCATTTACGCAGACAAGGACAACAATCCGGCAGACTATTCTCCGGACAACGTGCCTTACCATCCTAAGAAATTCTTCAAGATTTCCACCAAGGGTGTAAAAGAGGGGGATTTCACCTTCGTTTACGGATGCCCTGGCTCCACCAAGGAGTACGTGACTTCCGACGAGGTGGAATATACCGGCAATGTGTCTGACCCTAAGAAGATTGCCCTAAGGACCAAGCGTCTGGACATAATGAAGAAATATATGAGCCAGAGCCAGGCCGTAAGGATCCAGTATTCCTCCAAGGCCGCCAACGTTTCCAACGCCTGGAAGAAATGGCAGGGTGAGGAAAAGGGAATCCGCAGGATGAAGACCGTGGACAAGAAGAAAGAGTATCAGGAAAGGTTCAAACAGTGGGCGAAAGGAACCCGCTACGAGGGTCTTGTGGAGAAGCTGGAGGCCCTGTACGCCAAAAGAAACCCTTATTTCCTTGCATACGAGTACTATAACGAGACCGTAAGGAGCATAGAGCTTCTCCAGATTGCATCGGGCGTATTGAACGTGATAAAGAACAAGAACGCAAAGGATGCGGCCGTGGAGGCGTTTTTCAAGGACTATTATCAGCCGATAGACCAGGAGATATTTGTGGCAATGATGAAGGCCTTTGACGCCGAGATGCCAGACGATTTCAAGCCGGAGTATTTCAAGCGGATGCTTAGCAAGTACGGCAGCGTGGAGGCCTGGCAGAAAGACCTGTTCTCCAAATCCATGTTCACCGACAAGGAGAAAGTGCTCGCCCTGACAAAGGACGATACCCAGGCCGTGAAGGACGATCCCGCATATCAGATGTACGACGCGTTCTACAAATGGTATTTCAATACCCTCAGGCCTGTAATCAACGAAGTAAACAGCGAGATAAGGCTTGCATACCGCGACTACATGCAGGGACAGATGGATTTTGAGCCTAAGAAGCAGTTCTATCCGGACGCCAACCTGACTCTGAGGATTGCCTACGGAAACGTAAAGGGATACAGTCCTGCTGACGGAGTCTACTATTCCCCGGTCTCCACCCTAAAGGGAATCATAGAAAAGGATAACCCGAACATCTTCGATTACAATATTCCTCAGAAACTCAGGGATATATACGCGGAAGGCGGGCACGATAACCAGCCTGTCTGCTTCCTGGCCACCAACCATACTACCGGCGGAAACTCAGGCAGCCCTGTCATTAATGCAGACGGTAACCTGATCGGAATCAATTTCGACAGAGTATGGGAGGGAACTATGTCTGACATCGTATATGACCCTTCGGTATGCAGAAACATCTCTATTGATATAAGATACCTGCTGTTCAACATCGAGCAGATAGGGCACGCCGGTTATCTGTTTAACGAGATGGTGTTTGCGGACTGATCCGCTAGAAACTGAAAATATATCCAACCAGGAAGAACCTGCGGTTGTTGTAGGCGGTTTCCGACCAGATATTGCTTTCATCTTCTGAAACATATCTGGTGGTCATCTTCTGCTCCAGAAGGTCTCTTCCTTCCAGAAATATTGTGTGGCGGTTGAACTTCTTCTCTATGCGGCAGTTAAGTGTGTAATACTTGTCGTAGGAGTAGAACGCTCTGGATATCTTGCTGCGGTAGGAAATGTCTGAAGACAGGCTCCATCCTCTTTTGAAGTTGAATCCGCCGGATGCCTTGGCTGTCCAGTAATGGTCTTTCTTGACGGTGCCGGCAGTTTTTGCCTTGCCTTTGTAATCGTAATAACTGAAGTCTGCCCTCAGGTAGTATCTTTGGGTGTCATACCTGAGGTAGTAGGAGGTATTCCAAATCTTGCTGTAGGATGTGTTCACCCAGGTGAAGAACTTGACTTTCCTCGCTCCGATATAATCTTCATAAAAAGTCTGCTCCACCTCTCTGAGATTGCGGGTAAAGGATGATGAGAGTTCACTCGAGAACTTTCTGAAACGTATTCTGTAAGAAAAGATGTTCCTGTAGGAGCGGGTGACTTTGAGTTTAGGATTTCCCACTATGTACTGGTCCGGGAAGGCTCCCTCTCTTGTGTACCAGCAAAGCTGCAGGTATGTCGGGCGCCGGATAGAAGTCAGGTATCCGATGGCAAAAAAGTGGTTTTCCGCCATTCTCAATTCCACCTCGCCGGTTCCGTAGAGTGCAGGGTTCTTGAAGTCGTATGACTGGTGTTCGTCCTTGTTGGTCAGTTTGTCCGCATAAAACTGGAGAGTGGCATCCAGCTTTAGTTTCAGATACTTGTAAGAATAATCCGCTTTTAGGTAGGGGCTCAGGCTTATAACTCCGTATCTGAATGTTTCCCGAAGCTTAAGGCTGTCCACCCACGAATCCTTGTTGCCCAGATCGGAAATATATGCGCCCCTGTTTTTCTCGTTGTCGTAGGTTATGGAAAAATATCCTCCGGCCTCTGTGTTGAGGTCTTTGACATTTAAGGTGTTAGGGGTGCTCAGAAAAACTCTTGAATTTGATCTGAGACCAATGGTAAAAGGAGTCTTGCGGTATATCCTGTTTACTTTGCCTTCTGTTGTTGTGAGGGTTGAATACTCGATGTAACGGTCTATGTTTGTATAGCCGAAATTAGCCTCGGCAAACAGTTTTTTGCCCCTGGAGAGTGTTCTTGTCAGGTTGAAGCCTCCACCGGATGAAAAAGTGTATGAATTGTTGTCCTCTCCCTGCAAATTGAGCTCAAGAGCAGTTATATCCAGCGTATTGTTGCTTCTTCTGTTGTGAGTGTAGTTGTAACTCAGGTTTGCAAACGAATTGTATATCGTATTGGGCTTTCTCCACTGGAAGGTTGTCCTGAGATTGTAGTTGCTGCCCATATGCTTTATCTCTGACCAGCTGGTAGATAAGTCTTCGCTATTTTTGATAGAACTCCCCTCGGCCGCTTTCCAGTGATTATCCCAGGATGAACTGAAATTGACGGTGGAGGTGAAGTTGTTCTTTATGTATTTCAGGTTCAGCTTTACATCCGCGCTCTGGTGCTTAAGGTCCGGAATCATTTCTTTCCAGGGAGATTTGTCATAGTTGTATCCGGCTGAAACAATTGCGTTGCCGCTCCATTTGCCTTTTTGGGCAAGGCTGTCAACTTTCTGGGCCTGACAGACGGAAGCAGTGGCGGCCATCATGGCTGCCAGAATCAGTATCCGGTATCCTGAAAAGACAGAACGCATAACTCCTGTTGCTGACGCAAAATTAAAAAATATTAACTTTGACATCGTGAAGAAATTCATTTTGACAATTATCCTGGGCTTTTTCCTTGCTGCTCCCGTTTTCTCCCAAAGCGGTGAAGAAACCGGCGTGAGGAAAATCGTGTCGCTGAAGAATAAGCTTGTAAAATTTCTGGAAGACAGAGAGCTCAGCGGGGTGGACACAAACTATATAGGTGCCCCGAAGCGCAAGTGGACAGTGTTTGCCAACACTTATCTTTCCCAGCTGGACTTTGACCTTAGGAGCAACAGCGATGCCCAGAAGGAAAGCTATATCGAGGGTATCGGCAGGGTTACCGTGGACATTTACTCCAAAGTGCAGACCCAGGTTTCCCTCGGCCTATACTTTATGGGCTACGGCCTGAGTTATTCCCAGGACCTTAGCAAGGGTTACAAGAAGAATTTCTCCTTTACCCTGTACTCTTCTCCGGTGGGAGGAGAACTCATTTACCATACAACGGACAGGATTCACGGCAGACTGACAGCAAAGAGGCTCGGATACGATTTCAGCATCCTCGATGGAGAGGCCAAGATGCAGAACTTCATAGTAAATGCATATTATGTGTTCAACCACAAGAAGTTTTCCTATTCATCGGCGATGAGCTACTCCAAAATCCAGAAAAAGAGTGCAGGCAGCTTTTTGGGCGGTGTTACCTATAACCAGACAAGGTTGACTGCATACGATCCGGTCTTACGGGGAATGATGGGGGGAATAAACAGGATTTTCCTCAGGCAGTTCTCGTTTGGCGTAGGCTATGCCTACAACTGGGTTCCGGCAAGGGGGCTTACATTCCACGTTTCCGGAATACCTATGCTGTTGATTACCACCAAGTCCGCAACCAAGAATACCGGTGACGACTGGAGCGACAGCCAGAAGGAGACCCAGAAAAAACTCTTCGGGAAGAAGACTCACGTCTCATATAGCCACATGGGCAGGGCATCTGTCAGCTATGCCTTCAGCGACAGGTTCCTGGCCGGATATTCCGCTTACTACAACTTCTTCAGGGTAGGCAAGCATTCCACATACTACGCCAGCACGGAAGACTGGAATATGCGCTTCTTTGTGGCCTACAGATTTTAACAGTTATGCGTAAGGTTATTCTATCATTTGTTTTCCTGCTTGCCTTTAGCGGACTTTCTTTTTCACAGAACATTTTCAGCAAGTTAAAGCATTACATCGATAAAGCTGAACTGAAGGGCCTGGATACAAACTATGTATGTGCCCACGACAGGAAGTGGTCGGTTTATGCCAACTCTTACTTCTCTGTGATGGACTTTGACATGAGGAGCCGTCTGGTGGACATAGCGGAAGAGGAGATCTACAATGGCCGCTCGGTGATAAACATGCGTTCCAACACCGACAAGCAGGTCTCCCTCGGCCTTTACTATATGGGATACGGCCTTAGCTATTCGCTGAGCCTCGGAAAGGGCTTCAAGAAAGACCTGTCGTTCCAGCTGTACTCTTCTCCTGCCGGAGGCGAGTTCAGGTATCACACTACCAGGAACATCAAAGGCGATTATATCACTCCGTCCGGAGAAGAAATGAAACTGGTAGGGGGAGAGGCTACTATGGAAAACTTCATACTGAACGCCTACTATCTGTTCAATCCGTCCAAATTCTCCTATTCTGCCGCTATGAGAGGATTTATGGTACAGAAGAAAAGCGCGGGAAGCTTTCTGGCCGGACTTACACTTAACCAGACCCGCATCCGTTCTTACGAGCCGTGGCTCTCCTACACTTTCGGAAGGGTTAACAGGATAAAGATCCAGCAGTTTGCCGTAGGGGCGGGCTATGCATATAACTGGGTTCCGGTTCCAAGGCTGACGCTGCACTTTTCTGAAATACCTATGCTTCTGGTAACTATGAATACGGTCGCCAAAATGAAGGCCCACGATTCAGACGACGGGTGGGATTCTATGCAGAAACAGGGGTACAAGGACCTTTTCGGAGGAAAGACTCACATCTCTTTCTCTCACATGTTCAGGACCTCTGCAATCTATACGTTCAGCGACAGGTTCAGTGCCGGAACCACGCTGTTCTACAATTACTTCAGGGTAGGAAAGCACTCTTCCTACTACGTGAGTACGGAAGACTGGAGCCTCAGGTTCTTTGTCGCGGTAAGATTCTAGCGGCGGTGACGCTTGAAAGGATTTCTGGTAAGCAGATAGTTGACTCCAAACACTACGTGAGCGTTAGCTTCATGGATAGGCAGGAACTGGCTGTTCATGTTGAAGTAATAGCTGTCTGTACCCAGATATGCGCTGAACTTCTTGGCATAAACGTTGACCATGCCGCCAACTTCCCATCCGAAAGTGGTGTACGCAGAGCTGAGGGAGAAACTCAGCCACTTCAGCGGAGCCGCGTTCAATGACATCCTTACCTCGTTGTAGCGGTTGACATGGCTGTTTCTTGTAGTGGCCAGAATACCTACCGACATTTTCCTGTAGAACGGCATCTTGAATTCAGCTCCAAGGTTGGCATTTATGCTAAGGAGTTGCGTAGAGTAGTTGTTCTTTTCAGGATAGAATTCGTAAACGCTTTTGAACTTGTCGATTACATCGTTGACAACATCCAGGATGCTGCCTTCCTCGGAATCTATGTCGTCAATCTGGATAATGTAGGTTTTTCCGGCATTTATGGCGTTCACCTTATTTTTCCAGACAATGAAACCGAGGTCATTGACAGATGCCGATACATTTATGTAATCGTTGATTTCGTACTTGACACCCAAGTCAATAGCTCCGCCAACGCCTCCGAAGCCCAATGGCCTCCATTTAATTCCGTCCCAGTCCAGAACATCGTAATCTTCTCCAAGGGCTCCTTTCTTTGTTTTGTTGCGGATTCCGCCACCTGCTCCTGTGATGCTTCCAAAAGACTGCACACTCCAGCTGAAGCCATCAAGCTCGGCAATCATATGATCGACCTTCATATTGATCATGTTGGTTCCCCAAAGGAGCTTTGCCCTTGCTCCAAGAGTCAGCTTGTCAAACTTTACAGCGGCGCCACCGGCAAATTCCATGAAGGTCCTGGTGTATCCATAGACATGTGACAGGTCGTATACAAATTCCTCTCCGCCTCCTTTCAAGAAATCGAACAGGCCGTATGGAATCTTTTGGGAAGTGTTGTTGCGCAAACTGATGTCAAATGTCTGGAAAACATCCCTGTTCTTGATTTTTGTCCAAAAACCTACAGATGCTATGTTGTAGCTTAAATTAACTCCTATCTTATTGGTCTGGTGCAGTTTGCCCAGAAATTCCTCCCTGTCGACGGATGGGTGCATGAAAGTGGCCAGCTTTCCGTCGCGAGGATAGAAAAATGTAGAAAGACCTACATTGCTGTTGGTTCCTGCGTTGACGTTGCTAATCGGTCCGCCAATGAAACTCTTCTTGGTGGTGAAGGCCGGGTTGAGACGGTATGAATAGGTATAGTTGTCTATGAAATATGCACTCTGAAGATCCTGGGCCTGGCATTCGGAATAAACGGAGGTCAGGAATGCAAAAGATGCCAATATGATTCTTATAGAGTTTTTCATCGCGATCAGTATTATTCTTCTTGGTGTTTTTTCTTGATCCTGAAGTTGATTCCCTGCGGGAGCTGTATCCTCACATTTTTAAGGGCAAGACCAAGGTGCTTGTCAATGAACATGGAAGAGGTTGGCATTGTCCGTACTTTCAATAAAATGTCGAAACCGTCGAATCCAAGCCCGGACTGAGTCTGTTTAGGAGAAATGACAAGTATGCCGTCTGTGTTTGAAGGGTTCTCGGCTGATCCTGGCTTCAAGGTTACATTATCAAGGATTGCAGGGATATCCGGCACCGGGTTTCCCAAGGTATCCAGCACGTGGCTGCTCAGGTCAAACTCGAAAGGCAGGGTGTTCTGGAATGTTATGTAGAACTTGATTTCAGGAATTCCGAAACTACCCAGATCGATGAATTCCAGACCGTGAAGCTCGTAATGCCCGAGGTTGAAGTCTGTCAGGACCTTTCCTTGCGGGTCGTAGATGAAGTCGTCGTTTTCGTCTTTCTGGAAATACTCCCTTGCTTCCTGGGTAAGCAGGCCGTTAATCCTGAGTGTGGTGAAGCTGCCGATAGGGACAGCCACCTGGGACCCGGCATTTATCTTGTAGTCTATGTTCTTGTCTTTAAGGTCATAATCCTTGTCAACAGAACACGACACAAGAAGGCACATCAAGAGCGGAACCAAAACCGAGGATGATGTCTTTTTCATAGAATTCATTTTTATAGTGCTGGTGCATTATTTCCCAAAATTAATAAAAAAAAGGTTTATAATGGATTTTAATCTATCTTTGCAGGCAAATAACAAATAAGATCTTTTTTATGAGAAAGTTGAATTTTGCTGTATTTTTTACAGTTTTGGCTGCAAGTTTTCTGATGGTTCCTAGTCAGTCCAAGGCTCAGGAAAAGGCAGATGGTTTTGACAGAAACCATTGTTTTGACCTTTATGTCGGCGACATTTACTACACTCCTAAAGCCCAGGACAAAAAGACCGGCTCCAAGGTTCTGGACGTGATAGCTTCTGTTGTTTCAGGAGAGTTCCAGCAGGAGCACGACGGCTATGCAGATGCTGTCAGGTCCGAGATTGTAAGGGGCTTGAGCCTTGCATTCCGTTTCAATGTACGCGACAGGCTTTTTGTGCCGGAGTCAGACAATCCTGAATATGCACTCACAATAGACGGTAACATAGCAAGTATCACCTCTACGGCCAAGGTCTTCACGGAAGAGCACAAGGACAAGAACGGAAAGGTGAAAAAGACTACTCACGAAGATTACAGGGCCGTGATTCTCTTTACCTTGACTCTCAAGGACCTGAACGGCACAATAATCAACAGCAATACATTCAGCGTGGAAAGTAACGAGTATTCATCCTCTTCATGGTACTCATCCCGCCAGAATGCCATCAAGAAGGCATTGGGATATGTTTGCGGCTATGTGGCAAGATATTACGACGAGGTTTACCCTCTGACTGCAGATATCATAGAAGTTGGCTCAGACCGCAACAACAAGCAGAAGGAAGTATACATCGACCTTGGCTCTGCCCACGGCGTGTACACAGACCTGACTTTCGGTGTCTATCAGCTTACCGAGATAGGCAACAGGACTTCCAAGCATTATCTTGGCAGGATAAGGGTTAAGGAAATCCAGGGTCCGGATGTAAGCTACTGCAAGGTGGTCAGCGGCGGAAAAGACATCAAGAAATGCCTGGACAACAATATTCCTCTTTTGATTATTTCAAGACATTAAACCATTGATTCCTATGAAAAAACTTCTTTTGACGGCTGCGGCTCTCGTCGTTGCGGCGGCGGTATATGCCGGAGACTACCTGACAAATACAAACCAGAGCATACGTTTTCTCAGAAATCCGGCGAGAGTCGGAGCGATAGGGATTGACGGAGTGTACTTCAATCCTGCCGGAACGGCTTTCTTGAGTGACGGATGGCATATCCAGTTCAATTGGCAGAGCCCTCACCAGACCAGGGACGTGTATTCCAATTACGGTCCTCTTTTCGGTGCCAACTATCTGAATCCTGGCATCGCTGAGGCAGACGGGTCTTTCAGCCGCAAGTTCAGGGGCAAGGTGGATGTGCTTATGCAGCCTTCGCTTTTTGCCGCATATAATATGGGTGACTGGTCTTTCCAGTTAGGTTTCGGAGTCCTTGGAGGCGGTGGAGAGTGCAAGTTCAAGGACGGAATCGGAGCCTTTGAAGCCCTTGTAGGCCAGATGGGTATGGCTAAGATGGGCGCCCTGTTCGGAGGCTACAGCCTAAACCAGCACGTGGACGGAAAGTCTTTCTACTACGGTGTCACCATGGCTGCAGCCAGAAAAATCGGCGACAAGCTGAGTGTCAGCCTGGGCCTTAGGGGAATCATCGCTTCCAACCATTTCAAGGGAGCCGTTGAGGACATTACATTCAGGACCATTGGCGGCGACATCATAAAGTCCGACAATTCTTATATTCTGGACTGCAAGCAGACCGGATTCGGCATTTCGCCTATAATTGGAGTGGACTATCGTCCTAACGAGTACCTTAACCTGGCTCTCAGATATGAGTTCAGGACTAGCCTGGAAGTCAAGAGCAAGGCTAAGAACAACGATGCCTTCAACGCCCTGGCGGCCGGCCAGCCTGCTTTCGCCAAATATCTCGACGGTGCAAAGCACAATGCAGACATGCCTTCGTTACTGGCTTTCGGCGCAGAGGTTTCTCCGCTTCCTTACCTGAGGATAGACGCCGGATACAATCATTACTTCGACCTTGACACCAAGCAGTGGAACACCTCCTTGCTCAAGGATACCGATGAGATTACCTTTGGCGTGGAGTTCGACGTTACAAAGAAATTCGAGGTCAGCGCAGGTCTCCAGCACACTTTCTACAACCAGAAGGAGGACAACTATTCAGACATGAACTTCAACCTCAGCTGCACTTCCTTCGGATTCGGAGTAGGGTACAAGGTTAACGAGAACATTACTCTTAACGCTTCATATTTTACTTCCAATTACAAGGACCACACTAAGCCTCAGACGATTGGCTATTCAAAATATAGCCGTACCAACAACGTGTTCGGAATTGGAGTGGACTTCACTTTCTGAGTCTTTGGGTAAAATAAGAGTTACAAATCAAAAATCCTCTCAGATCGAGAGGATTTTTGCTATTGTGAGCATGTCCAAGTCTATGGGGTTGTGTTTGGAACAGGCTTCCTTGAAAGGGGTGTAAGAGACTTTTCCTCCCGTGATTCCAACCATTACGCCGCTCTTCCCTTCAATCAGGGCATTTACGGCATAATTGCCGAGCATGCTGGCCAATACCCTGTCCCTTGTCGAAGGAGAGCCGCCTCTCTGGATATGGCCAAGAGTAGTGACCCTGGTTTTGTACTCAGGAAGCTTTTCTTTGACCTTTTCTGCGATTTCCTGAGCGCTGCCCAGTTGGGATCCTTCGGAGACGATGACGATTCCGCTTGTCTTGTCCTTCCTGCGTTCTGTCTGCATATATGAGCAGATACTTTCTATTGTGGCCGGAACTTCGGGGATGACTGTCGCCTCAGCGCCTGTTGCTATTGCAGTATAGGTAGCTATAAAACCGGCGTCACGTCCCATAACCTCCACAAAGAAGAGGTGGTTGTGGGAATCTGCCGTGTCCCTGATCTTGTCAATGGCTTCTACTGCAGTGTTTGTAGCCGTGTCGAAGCCTATGGTGAAGTCTGTTCCGAATATGTCGTTGTCTATTGTGCCTGGTATGCCTACAATAGGGAAGCCAAATTCGTCTGACAGGAGATCAGCACCTCGGAAAGACCCGTCTCCTCCAATGACGACAAGGGCGTCTATCATGTCTTCCTTGAGGTTGTCTATAGCCATCTTCCTGAGCATCTTGTCTGTTGCAAATTCCGGCAGTCTGCTGGATTTGAGGATTGTGCCTCCCAACTGTATGATCTTTGAGACAGAATGGCTCTGCATTGTCTCGAAATCCTTCCTGACAAGCCCTTTGTATCCTTTGTGAATTCCCACTGGGATGACGTTGTTGTAGATGCAGCTCCTTACAACCGATCTTATGGCGGCATTCATTCCCGGAGCATCTCCACCGGATGTCAGAACACCGATTTTATTAATCTTGCTGTTATTCATACTTTATTCTATCGCGATTAAGGCAAATATAATACAACTTGCTCAACTGACAAGAGTGTGCAAAGAAACTTATTTGGCAAAAAATGCAAAGTTGCCTGACTGAATGCTGTGAAATGGCGAGCAAAATGGTTATCTTTGGGTAATCAAACAATAACCTATGAGTACACTTATGATTATAGAACTCCTTATAGTGCTGGCAGCATTGTATGTGGGTTCACGTTACGGCAGTCTTGCCCTTGGTGCAATATCAGGTATTGGTCTGGCCATTCTTGTGTTCGGCTTCGGGATGAAGCCCGGAACACCTCCTACAGATGTTATCTATATTATTATCGCTGCGGTTACCTGCGCCGGAACTCTTCAGGCTTCGGGCGGTATGGACTGGATGATCCAGATCGCTGAGAAGATGCTCCGAAAGCACCCCGGAAACATCACCTTCCTGGCTCCGATAACCACTTTCTTCCTCACCGTTCTGGTGGGAACCGGCCATGTGGTCTATACGCTGATGCCTATCATCTGCGATATAGCCCTCAAGAAGAACATCCGTCCTGAAAGGCCTTGCGGAGTGGCTTCAATTGCCTCCCAGGTGGGAATCACCTGTTCGCCGATTGCGGCTGCGGTTGTGGCTTTCGTGACCATTTCCAACGCCAACGGCTTCATGGTTTCGATACCGCAGGTTCTGATGATCACCATCCCGGCCTGCCTGTGCGGTCTTATCTGCGCGTCCCTATACTCATATCGCAGAGGAAAAGACCTGGACAAGGATCCTGATTTCTTGAGGAGAAAGTCTGATCCCGAGACATTCAAGTATATGTACGGCAACAGCGCCACCACCCTTGACAAGGAGATCAGCAAGAGCGCAAAGGCTTCTGTCTATGTGTTCCTGGGAGCGCTGCTGGTGATCGTGTTCTTCGCTTTCTGCCAGATGATTCACGTGGACAAGAACGGGGAGAGCATCACTCTGGCCCAGCATATGGGCATCCCTAAGATGAACATAATCATCCAGATCATTATGCTCACGGCCGCCGCCGCAAACATTATGTTCTGCAAGGCCGAGCCAAAGAAGGCTGTCGGCGGAGCAGTATGGCAGAGCGGTATGGTGGCAGTGGTTGCTATCTACGGAATCGCCTGGCTGGCAGATACATACTTTAGCAATTACCTGGATCAGATGAAGGTTATGCTGGCCCACATGGTGCAGAGCTATCCTTGGTCAATCGCCTTCGTGTTCTTCCTGGTGTCCGTGCTTATAAACTCCCAGGGAGCGGTGGTTGTGGCAATGCTGCCTCTGGCCTACGAGCTGGGCATAGCCGGTCCGGTGCTTTTGGGTATACTCCCGAGCGTTTACGGATACTTCTTTATTCCTAACTATCCTTCAGACATCGCGACCGTGAACTTCGACCGTAGCGGCACCACGGTGATAGGCAAGTATCTTCTCAACCACAGTTTCATGATACCAGGCCTTATTTCCGTAGCGGTCTCGACGATAATCGGATACCTGCTGACTACAACCGTATTTTCAGGCTATTTTGCCGGGTTTATACAATAATCTAAAATATGCGCAGAATAATTCTTGTTTTGGCCGCCATACTGGCGCAGACCGCCTTTTTGTCTGCCCAGGCCAAGATCATTGCCCATCGCGGGCACTGGAATGTCAACGAAACCGGTAAAGGCAATGTCGAAACCCCTCAGAACTCGCTGGCTTCCTACAGGGCTGCAGACCAGATAGGGGCCTGGGGCTCGGAATTCGATGTAAACATGACCTCTGACGGGCAGCTGGTCGTATGCCACGGCCCTAAGATCGTGTCACTTGCAGATGTCCAGAAAGAGACATTTAACACTGTAAGGGGAGAGCGTCTTTCTAACGGCGAGGCGGTGCCTTCACTGGACGAACTGCTCGTGCTTATCAAGAAATCAAAGATCCGTCCTGTTCTGGAAATCAAGGAAGATTATCGCGATAAGGAAGGTTATGTCCCTTGTTTTGACAAAGTTGCGCAGGCTCTCAAGAAGCACCGTATCGATATGGACAACCTGACCATAATCTCCTTCAGCCTGGAAGTGTGCAAGGCAGCCGCAAAGAAATATCCGAAGACTATGGTGCAGTATCTGGGCGGAGAGAAATCGCCAGATGAACTCAACTCTCTGGGCATCAAGGGTCTGGACTACCACTACACGGTATTTGACAAGCATCCTGAGTGGGTGAAGAGGGCTCATGACCTGGGTATGGAGGTAAATGTCTGGACCGTGGACAAGAAACGCGACATCAAGCGCATGGCCGCTCTTGGAGTGGACCAGATAACCACCAATTATCCTGTCCTGGCACAGAAAATCGTGGACGGAACCCTGCCTAAGAAAGTGCTTGTGATAGGGGCTCATCCGGATGATCCCGAGACAGGCTGCGGCGGAACGATGATCCTTATGAAACGTGCCGGCTATGACGTCAAGTGTGTCTATCTTACAAGAGGAGAGGCCGGTATAGAAGGAGTAAAGGGAGATGAAGCAGCCAAAATCAGAAGCGAGGAGGTCAAGAACGCCTGCGCAATCACCGGTGCGGACCACGTGTTCCTCACCCAGATAGACGGCCAGACAGAAATCAACAAGGCCCGCTACGACGAGATGCTTGCTCTCATCCAGGATGAAGATCCGGATATAGTCTTCACCCACTGGCCTATAGACGGTCACAGAGACCACCGCATCTGCTCCATCCTGGTCTATGACAGCTGGAGAAGAACCGGAAGGAGCTTCGACCTGTATTACTTCGAGGTTATGACCGGTGTCCAGACGCAGAACTTCAATCCGACTGACTATGTGGATATAACATCCGTACTGGAAGAAAAGTACAAAGCATGCTACTGCCACAAGAGCCAGAATCTCGAGCCTGTTTTTGAAGGCTGGCATACTCCAATGGAAGTCTTCCGCGGCATAGAGAACCGCTGCAAGGCCGCAGAAGCCTTCATCCGCCAGGTAAACGGCAACAGAATATTTGAAATGCCTGAAAACAAGTAAAATAACATAGCTATGAAGAAACTCCTTTATCTGATTGCAGCTGCAGGCTGCTTGTCAATGATTTCCTGCAAAAACGGTGAAAGCAAGAGTGAAGGGGAGGCAAATCCCGACGCTACTGCCACTGAAGCCACAGCCCAGGCGGCACAGAATGCTGACACTATTAAAACTGACAACGGCAACATTCTGATTAAACCTAAGGGAGTTATCCCAAATCTTGAAGATGGAATTTACGGAGACGCTCTTGAGCATAAATTGCCAGCTATTTGGCAGAAACAGAGCATATACGTAAACCAGAAGGGAACCGAGCTCAATATTCTGGATATTTTCACCGCGATAGTTGAAGTCTATCCTATACGTCAGGTTCTGGAGGGATGGTATGCCATAGATCAGACCAGCGGACATAACTCCGTGGGCACTTTCGTCTGCGACGAAGAAAAGAACTTTATATCAGGCAAATGGGAGGATCCTGATTACGGCAACAATTTTGCCCTGAAGAGCTGGGAGATGATGGAAGACAACAAGTGGATGATAGGCTTTGTTTACAACTATCTATGGGACGGAGACGACGGAATAGGGGTTTACCAGAATCTGATGTTCTGGACCTATGACGCCATTAATGAGCATATTCTCCATCCTGTGGACACAACGGAATGTTTCCTGCCTGTTTACACTCCTCAAAGGGGCATTGTCGTATTCAAGAAAGACAACGACAACCTTGACTTTGAAGACGGGGCAGATCCTAACCTGTTCTGGAAGTGGAACGGCCACTGGTTCGTGTCATCGGCACCTATGGAATAGACATCATGTAAACAAAAAATAAGGGGCTGGAAACCAGTCCCTTATTTTTTGTCGCGTTAGCAGACTCTACTTGGTGTAGTCGTAGAAGCCCTTGCCAGTCTTTCTTCCGAGAAGGCCGGCTCTTACCATCTTCCTCAGAAGTGGATGTGGACGGTACTTGCTGTCTCCGAACTCGTTGTAGAGAACTTCCATAATGGCCAGGCAAACATCCAGGCCAATCAGGTCTCCCAGAGCCAGAGGGCCCATAGGATGGTTGGCGCCCATCATCATTGCGGCGTCGATCTCCTCCTTGGTCGCGATTCCGTCTGCCAGGATTCCAACTCCCTCGTTTACAAGAGGAATGAGGATTCTGTTAACAACAAAGCCAGGAGCCTCGTTAACTGATACAGGGCTCTTGCCGATAGCCTTTGCAATCTCTACAACCTTGTTGTGAGTTTCCTCGGAAGTGAGCTGGCCCTTGATAACCTCGACGAGTTTCATCAGAGGAACCGGGTTGAAGAAGTGCATTCCGATAACGTTCTGAGGACGAGACGTGAATGCTGCTATAGCTGTGATACTCAGCGATGAAGTATTGGAAGCAAGGATAGCTTCAGGCTTGCAGACTTTATCCAGGGTTTCCCAGATTTCTTTCTTTACAGCCATATCCTCGGCAACAACCTCTATTACGAGGTCTGCGTCTTTGAGGTCCTCATAGTTAAGGGTGTCTTTGATTCTGGCGATAATCTCGTCTTTTACCTGAGCTTCCATCTTGCCTTTCTCAACGCTTCTGTTGAGGAATTTCTCGATGGCTTTGTGGGCTCTTCCCAGAGATGCTTCGCTGCGTCCCTTGAGGAGAACATCGTGGCCGGCGGTGGCGAATGCTTGTGCTATGCCGTGGCCCATTGTTCCGTTACCAACAACTGCAACTTTCATGTTTTGAAAAATTTAACTGTTAATGTTTATAGTGTGATTTGTCTTATTTCTTTTTCCATTCTGCAGACCTCTTCTCGAAGAAGGCTTTCATTCCTTCTTTCTGGTCTTCTGTGGCGAAGCAGATTCCGAAAAGGCTGTTCTCGATTGCGATGGCGGAATCTATGTCTGTCTGCATTCCGCGTCCTATGGCCTCCTTGCTGAGCCTTACGGCAACCGGAGCGTTCTTGGCGATGGTCTTTGCCATTGCCATAGCGGCGTCCATAAGCTCTTCTGGCTCTACCACCTTGTTTACCAGACCGATTCTGAAGGCCTCGTCAGCGGTGATGGCCTTTGCCGTGTAAATCAGTTCCTTGGCTCTGCCTTCGCCCACGATTCTAGGGAGTCTCTGGGTGCCGGAGAAGCCAGGGGTGATGCCCAGTCCTACTTCCGGCTGGCCGATCTTGGCCTTGGAAGAAGCTATACGGATATCGCAGGAGAGAGCAAGCTCACATCCTCCGCCAAGGGCGAAACCGTTGATGGCGGCGATTACCGGCTTAGGGAGAAGTTCTATCTTGCGGAATACCTTTGAGCCCTGGACACCGAACTCCTTGCCCTGGGCGGCGTTCATTGTGCTCATCTGGGAGATATCCGCTCCGGCCACGAAGGCACGGCCTTCTCCTGTCAGTATAACTACGTCTATGTCAGCATCTTGCTCTATTGAAGAAAAAGCCGCGTCAAGCTCCGAAAGCACTGTGGAGTTGAGAGCGTTCATACTCTGCGGATTGTTGATTTTCACAACGCAGATGTTTCCTTCTTTCTGGATAATCAGGTTTTTGAATTCCATAATTCGAATGTTTAAATATCATAGTCAGACACCCTCGTCTGCTATCTTGCGAAGTTACTAAAAAATCTTTGAAATAAAAATATAACAACTTTGTTATTTTTTTTCGAGAATTTTGCATATATTTGTATGAATTCAGAGACCGTTGAACATTTTTCAGGTCCGATAAAGGCGGAAGTTTTATATAAAAGCATATAAATAATTGAAATACAAATAAATTCAAAAACGTTTTCTTATGGATAAAAGAATTTCATTACAGGAAGCCGTTTCTATGATTAAGGACGGCATGACAATTATGGTGGGAGGTTTCCTCTCAGCAGGTTCTCCACTGGACATCCTCGACGCCCTTGCAAAGAGTGATGTAAAGGATCTCACCCTCATCTCCAACGACACTGCATATCAGGGAATTGGAGTAGGAAATCTTATCGGAGCCCATAAGATCAAGAAACTCTATGTTTCCCACATCGGAACAAATCCTGACACAGCAGCCCAGATGAACGCTGGCGAGCTGGAGATCGAATTCTGCCCTCAGGGAACCCTGGCAGAGAGAATCCGCTGCGGCGGAGCAGGCCTTGGCGGGGTTCTGACCACTACCGGAATGGGAACAGTAATCGCTGAGGGAAAGCCAACTGTAGAGGTTGACGGCAAGACTTACCTTCTCGAGAAGCCTCTGCACGCAGACATCGCCCTTATCGGCGCTACCGTAGCAGACGAGAGAGGAAACTGCATCTATGTAGGAACTTCACAGAACTTCAACCCTCTGATGGCAACTGCTGCAGACGTGGTTATCGTCGAGGCAGAGAAGATCGTTCCTGCAGGAGAGATCAAGCCAGAGGCTGTTATCACTCCTCACGTATTTGTAACTCACCTGTACCAGTCAACCAACAACCTTCAGAAAGTTAGAGAATAATATGGCAGCAAAATCATTGATCAGAGTAAGAATGGGCGGAGAAGACGCTCATTACGGCGGAGGCCTTGTAGACGGCGCCCACATGCTGAAGCTTTTCGGCGACGTTGCAACTGAACTTCTTATCATCAACGATGGTGACGAGGGACTTTTCAAGGCATACGACAACGTTGAATTCATCGCTCCTGTATATGCAGGCGACTATATCGAGGCAACCGGAGAAATAACACACGTGGGAAACACTTCCCGCAAGATGGTGTTCGAGGCCCGCAAGGTGATAGTTCCTCGTCCGGACGTATCAGATTCTGCAGCTGATGTGCTGGAGGAACCAATAGTAGTCTGCAGGGCTAGCGGAACTTGCGTAGTTCCTGCTAAGTGCCAGAGAAAGAAATAGTTGAGATATGGATAAGCTTATAATTACAGCTGCCATCTGCGGCGCCGAGGTAACCAAGGAGCAGAATCCGGCCGTTCCTTACACCGTTGAGGAAATAGTAAAGGAGGCAAAAAGTGCCGTTGACGCCGGAGCAGCTATCGTCCATCTTCACGTAAGGTTCGACGACGGTACCCCAACCCAGTCCAGAGACCGTTTCCAGGAGTGCGAGGAGGCAATCCTGAAGGTTTGCCCGGACGTTATACTGATTCCTTCCACTGGAGGTGCAGTAGGTATGACACCGGACGAGAGACTTCAGAGCACAGATACCGATCCGCTGCCTGAAATGGCAACCCTCGACTGCGGAACCTGCAACTTCGGGGACGAGATCTTCGACAACACGATGCCTACTATGAGGGCATTCGGAAAGCGTATGATAGAACGCGGCATCAAGCCTGAATACGAGTGCTTTGAAATGGGACATCTGGACACCATCCTCACTATGGCCCGCAAGGGTGAGGTTCCTGGAGCTCCTATGCAGTTCAATTTCGTACTGGGCGTTCCGGGATGTACTCCGGCTACCGTTGCCAACCTCTGCTGGCTGGTGAACGGAATTCCGGCAGGAAGCACCTGGACCGTTACCGGAGTTGGCCGTCACGCATTCCCTATGGCTGCTGCAGCCATAGCAATGGGCGGTAATGTCAGAGTAGGCTTCGAGGATAACCTTTACCTTTCAAGAGGCGTTCTGGCACCATCCAACGGCGCCCTGGTGGAGAAGGTAGTCCGCCTGGCCAACGAACTTGGCAGACCTATAGCAAACAGCCACGAGGCAAGGCAGATACTCGGTCTTGCACCGCGCAAATAACAAATCATTGAATAACAATAAAACACAGACAAACAATATGCAAAAACATGGAAATCGCTACGGTACCCACCGTGTAATCGAGCCTGTAGGCGTTCTGCCTCAGCCAGCCAACAAGTTGGACAACAATATGGACGAGATCTACGACAACGAGATTCTCATCGATGTACAGACACTCAATATTGACTCTGCTTCTTTCACCGATATCCACAACTACGCAAAAACCCAGGCCAAGAACCCTAACGACGAGGCCGAGGTAATGGAGGAAATCAAGAAGGAGATGCTCCTGAACGTTGAACTTCAGGGAAAGCACCGCAACCGCCGTACAGGTTCCGGAGGAATGCTTCTGGGAACTGTAGAGAAGATCGGTGACGCTCTCAAGGGCAAGATCGACCTCAAGGAAGGCGACCGCATCGCAACTCTGGTTTCTCTTTCACTTACTCCTCTGAGAATTGACGAGATCCTCAGGATCAAGGCAGACGTAGACCAGGTTGACATAAAGGGTAAGGCCATTCTGTTCGAGAGCGGCATTTACGCAAAGATTCCTAATGACATGCCTGAGAAACTGGCTCTTAGCGCACTGGACGTAGCAGGTGCTCCTGCACAGACAGCAAAGCTTTGCCAGAGCGGCCAGACCGTAGTTATCCTCGGTGCAGGCGGAAAGAGCGGAATGCTCTGCTGCTATGAGGCCAAGAAGAGGGTAGGTGTTACCGGTAAGGTTATCGGTCTTGCTAACAGCCCTAAGTCAACCAACAGAATCAAGGACCTTGGCTTCTGCGATGTTGTTGAGAGCGTCAAGGGAATGACTCCTGTTCAGGTTAACGAGCTTGTAAGCAAGCTGACCAATGGCAAGATGGCAGACGTTACAATCAACTGCGTAAACGTTCCTGACCAGGAAATGACCGCAGTTCTCTGCACCAAGGACGACGGTGTGGTTTACTTCTTCTCAATGGCAACCAGCTTCACCAAGGCAGCTCTGGGAGCAGAGGGAATCGGAGCAGACGTCAACATGATTATCGGCAACGGTTATACCAAGGGACACGCAGAAATCACTCTCCAGGAGCTTCGCGAGTGCCCTAAACTGAGAAAGATATTTGAGGAACTTTACGCTTAATCTGTTTATTTTATGGCAGTTTCAAGAAGAAAAGAACTTTTTCCTGAGGTTACCGACGCCCAGTGGAACGACTGGAAGTGGCAGGTAAGAAACAGGATTGAGACTCTGGAGAAGCTCAAGAAATACATAAAGCTCTCCAAAGAAGAGGAAGAAGGTATCCGCAAGTCACTCAAGACTATCAGGATGGCCATCACTCCTTATTATCTAAGTCTCATCGATCCAAACAACCCTGAGGATCCTGTAAGGAAGCAGTGCATCCCTACAGTCAACGAGACTCACCGTGCAGACGCAGACCTTCTGGACCCTCTCCACGAGGATACAGACTCTCCTGTTCCGGGGCTTACACACCGTTATCCGGATAGAGTGCTTCTGCTTATAACTGACATGTGCTCAATGTATTGCCGTCACTGCACCCGCAGAAGGTTCGCAGGCCAGACAGACGCCGCAACCTCTATGGACAACGTGGAGAAGGCTATCGAGTACATCAAGAACACTCCTCAGGTAAGAGACGTGCTGCTTTCAGGCGGTGACGCTCTGATGGTCCCTGACGAGAGACTCGAGTACATTATAAGCAAGCTTCGCAAGATCAAGCACGTGGAGATAATCAGAATCGGTACCCGTACTCCTGTTGTATGCCCTCAGAGAATCACTCCTGAGCTTTGCAACATGCTCAAGAAGTACCATCCGATCTGGCTCAACACTCACTTCAACCATCCGCAGGAAGTTACCGAAGAGAGTGCAGCAGCCTGCGCAAGGCTTGCTGACGCCGGTGTTCCTCTTGGAAACCAGAGCGTTCTGCTTCGCGGAGTAAACGACTGCGTGAACATTATGAAGAAACTTGTTCACGAGCTGGTGAAGATGAGGGTAAGGCCTTACTACATCTATCAGTGCGACCTTTCAATGGGTATCGAGCACTTCCGTACCCCGGTATCCAAGGGTATCGAGATTATCGAGGGCCTCAGGGGCCACACCAGCGGCTACGCTGTTCCTACCTTCGTTGTGGACGCTCCAGGCGGAGGCGGAAAGACTCCTGTAATGCCTAACTACATAATATCCCAGGCTCCTGGAAAGGTTGTCCTCAGAAACTATGAGGGTGTAATTACAACTTACACGGAACCTGAAGATTACAAGCCAACCAAGTGCAACTGCAAGTACTGCCAGGAGAACAAGGAGTGCGAGGGTGTCGTTTCTCTGCTCGAGGGCAAGGCAATGACAATCCAGCCAGCTCATCTGGCAAGAGAGGACAGGGCGGTCAAGTACCGCGCAAAGATGGCCAAGAAGGCTGCAAAACCTGCCGCCAAGAAGGCCGTAAAGCCTGCAGCAAAGAAGGTTGCAAAGAAGAAGTAGCGCTGCACAATGTCTTTCATCAGTGATATACTCAAATTCAAGAGTCTCTCGATAGTGGGGCTTGAGAAAAACACTGGAAAGACTGTGTGTCTGAATTTTATCCTGGACAGGTTACCGTCCGCCTGCCGCGTGGCGGTAACCTCGATCGGGATAGACGGGGAGAGCAAGGATCAGGTGACCGGAACGGCCAAGCCTGAGATAATACTCAAGGAAGGAACCATTTTCTCGACTTCAGAAGTTTTCTATGCCCGAAGACAGGTCCTGAGCGAACTTCTGGAGATAACTTCCGAGAGGAGTTCATTGGGCAGGATAGTCACTGCCCGGGTACTGAGAGGGGGAAAGGTGCTGCTGAGCGGACCGTCATCGGCCCAGTCTCTGGCAAGATGGGCGTCCGGAGTGGAGAAGTTCGGTCCAGATCTGACGATTGTGGACGGGGCGCTTTCCAGACTGAGCAGCGCGTCTCCTGTAATCAGTGAGAGCCTGATACTTACAACTGGCGCGGCCTATTCGGTGGATTTGGCCACGCTTGTAAGAAGGACAAAGTTCATAGTGGAACTGGTGCGGTTGGGCAAGGCAGACGAAGCGGTCTGCAACAAGTTTGAGGGGCTGGAAAAAGGCGTGTGGGGAATTGATTCCGACGGCAGTCTGATTGATTTCCGCGTGGAGTCTTCCCTGGCGATAGACAAGATTAAAGACGATGTGACGGGAAGGAGCGTGGCTGTGTTTGTGGCAGGAGCTTTGACGGACAGGTTCCTGGGACTGGTCTCCGATTCCAAAAGGGTGAAGGAGATTGATCTGGTGGTGACAGATTTCACCAAGATATTCGTCTCTGAGCAGGCCTACAGGGTTTTCCTGAAAAAGGGAGGCCGCCTGAAGGTTCTCAGAAAGAGCAAACTTATAGCGGTTTGCGTAAACCCGACAAGTCCGAGGGGATTCGTCCTCGATTCGGATTTGCTTTGCCAGAAAATGAGAGAGGTAGTAGGAGTGCCTGTATATGATATAGTTAAGAACAGAGATGACATCTGATTATGCTGTTTAGAGAGTGTCTTGACATACCGTGCGGAATAAGGTTCATGTTCGACGACCTTCAGCTGCAGTCAGCCTGCGGCCGGAGCCGTCTGCTGCATTCTCCTATGATGCGGACAAGGGAAGAAATAGAAAAGGCCTACAAGACTCTTGAAGGCTGCTACAGGATTCTCTACTGCAACCCGACCCCGCAGGTGTCGTCGTCTCTGGCGGCTCTCAAGCACAGGCTGATGTGCCTTAGGGACATAACAGGAACGCTGGACCGTCTTCAGAGGGATGTCGTGCTGGACGATGTGGACCTGTTCGAGATAAAGTACGTTGGGCTGCTATCCGGCCACGTCAGGGAAGGGGTGAAGGCTCTCTCTCTGGAAGGAGTGGAGATTCCGGATATGGACAAGGTAGTTTCCATACTGGATCCTGAGGGGATGAGAATAGAGAGCTTCTATGTGTATGACATTTATTCCAAGGAACTTGGAAGGATCAGGGCGGACATAAAGAAACTCCAGGGGCTTTCTCCTGACGTTTCTGTCACCTCCGACAGGCTCCTGGAACTGATAGAGAAGGAAAGGCTTCTGGAAAGGGACATCAGGGAGAACTTGAGCCATCTTCTGAAGAACCACATCGCCGAGATCAGGCAGGCCATAGACGCGATGGGGGATCTGGACATCCTCCTTGCAAAATGCCTCCAGATGAAGATGATGGGGCTTTGCATCCCGACGGTTTCAGACAGCTCCATGACGGAATACCGTGGAATGTTCCATCCGTATGTGGTGCATCTATATGAAAATCAGGCGGCTCTGGGCGGTAAGAAGAAGCAGTTCCAGCCGGTTGACCTGAGTTTTGGTCTGGAGAGCGTTACCATAATCGGGGCGAATATGGGCGGAAAGAGCGTGGTGCTGAAGATGACGGCCCTGAATCAGCTATTGTTCCAGTTCGGTTTCGGAGTGGCTGCCGCCTCGGCGATGATAGACATAAAGGAAGACATCAGGGTCTGCATCGGAGACGACCAGGACCTTGCTTCCGGACTGAGTTCCTTTGCCGGAGAGGTGAAGGCCATAGACAACGTCCTAAAGGGTATGCGTACCGGAAGCAGGATGCTAGCCCTGATAGACGAGCCGGCCAGGACGACCAACCCCATAGAGGGCACGGCTCTGGTTACGGCGCTTTTGAACATATTGAAAGACAGAAAGATATCAGTCCTTATGACAACTCACTACAATGTGCCGGGAGACTTCTTCCGCCGCCTTAAGGTGAGGGGACTTACAGAAGGAAAGATGGATTATTCGCTCATAGAGACATCCGAGGGAGATATTCCTCACGAGGCCATAAACGTGGCCCGGAGCCTGGATATCGATCCCCTGTGGCTCGCCGAAGCGGAAAAGATATTAAACGAGAACAAAGATTAATTATTAATAAGTACTTCACGATAAACTGACTGAATATGCAGAGTAAAGTAGGTTTAGATTTTGAAAAAGTCCGCCTGGCCAAATCCTTGGCAGAGAAGGTTGCGGTCGAGGTTCAGGCTTTTGTGGAGCGCTATACTACCGTAGCTACGGAAAGGACCATCGCCCGCGCCCTGGGCATAGACGGCGTGGACGAGAGTGCCGTCCCGCTTCCGAATGTACTGGTAGAGCAGCTCAAGGAGAAAGGGGTGCTCTCGCAGGGCGTGATGTTCTACATCGCCAATGCGATGCTAGCCACCGGCCTGACTCCTCAGCAAATTGCTGAAAAGATTGCAAATGAGGGCTATGACATCACAAAAGAAGCCAAGGTCACAGATCCTGTCAAGCTTCAGCAGGTAGTCCAGCCTGTTATAGACGCTACAATCGAGAAAATAAGGAACAACCGCCTGCGCAGGGAGAAATATGTTGCCGAATACGGCGAGGACCGCGCGCGCCCTTACATCTATGTGATTGTGGCTACTGGTAACATCTACGAGGATGTGGTTCAGGCCCAGGCAGCCGCAAGGCAGGGAGCGGACATTATCGCCGTTATCCGTACCACCGGCCAGAGCCTTCTGGACTATGTGCCTTACGGAGCCACCACAGAGGGATTCGGCGGAACCTTCGCCACCCAGGAGAACTTCCGCATCATGCGCAAGGCCCTGGACGAGGTAGGTGAGGAGCTTCACCGGTATATCCGCCTTTGCAACTACTGCTCAGGACTTTGCATGCCTGAAATCGCGATTATGGGAGCCCTCGAGGGACTGGACGTTATGCTTAACGATGCCCTTTACGGAATCCTCTTCCGCGACATCAACATGCAGCGTACCCTGATCGACCAGTATTTCTCCAGAATCATCAACGGCTTTGCCGGCGTTATAATCAACACCGGTGAGGACAACTACCTCACCACCGCAGACGCCATCGAGGCGGCTCACACCGTGCTGGCTTCAGACCTTATCAACGAGCAGCTGGCTCTGTTTGCCGGACTGCCTGAAGAGCAGATGGGTCTTGGCCACGCATTCGAGATGGATCCTATGCACAAGAACGGATTCCTTCTGGAACTGGCTCAGGCACAGATGACAAGAGAGATCTTCCCTAATGCTCCGCTGAAGTATATGCCGCCTACCAAGTTTATGACGGGTAATATCTTCAGGGGCCACATCCAGGATGCTCTCTTTAATATTATAGGTATATGGACACACCAGGGCCTTCAGCTTCTGGGTATGCCTACCGAGGCAATCCATACGCCATTCATGAGCGACCGATTCCTCTCCATCGAGAACGCCAACTACATTTTCAACAACCTCCACGACATCGGAGAAGAAGTTGAATTCAAGGAAGGCGGAATTATCCGCAGCCGCGCCAAGGAAGTTCTGGACAACGCCATCAACCTGCTTCAGGAAATGACCTCCGAAGGTCTTTTCAACACCCTGGAACAGGGCAAGTTCGGCGATGTAAAACGTCCTAAGAACGGCGGCAAGGGTCTTGACGGCGTGACCGAGAAGGGCGCAAATTATATGAATCCGTTTATTGAACTTATGAAAGGGAGGAAATAGATATGAGTGAAGGTTTATATTCAATGGAGGCCAAGAATTACGACAAGACTCTTGACCTGAAGAAAGTAAAGCCGTACGGAGACACTATGAACGACGGCAAGGTGCAGTTGAGTTTCACCCTCCCTGTTCCGGCCGGTCCGGAAGCCATCGAGGCCGCAAAGCAGCTGCTCAAGAAGATGGGCTTCGAGAATCCTCTGGTAGTGTTCTCGCAGGAGCTGACTCCTGGTTTCACCTTCTTTAACTGCTATGGAAGCAGCACAATGACAGTCAATTACGCAGATATCTACGTGCCTAAGGTTGAGTCCAAGACTATGAGCATGGAGGCTACGGACGAGTTCATACAGGAAAAGATCGGCCGTCCTCTGGTGGTGGTTGGAGCCAGCACCGGAACCGATGCCCATACGGTAGGTATCGACGCCATAATGAACATGAAGGGCTATGCCGGACACTACGGCCTGGAGCGTTACAAGATGATAGAGGCCTACAACCTGGGAAGCCAGGTTCCTAACGAGGAGTTCCTGGCCAGGGCCATCGAGCTCAAGGCCGACGCCCTGCTCGTAAGCCAGACCGTTACGCAGAAAGACGTTCACATCCAGAACCTTACCAACCTCATCGAGCTGATGGACGCTGAAGGCCTCCGCGACAAGATGATAGTGGTTTGCGGCGGTGCCCGTATCAGCCACGAACTGGCCAAGGAGCTTGGATATGACGCCGGATTCGGCACCAACACCTATGCAGATGACGTGGCAAGCTTCATCGCTGAGGAATTTGTAAAGAGACACAATAAGTAACTAACAATAATCAATCATTAAATATCAAGATTATGGATAAACAGCAAATTAGAGAGTTTATTGCCAAACGTGCTGCCCTGGAAGTTAAGGACGGCGACGTTGTGAATCTGGGTATTGGACTTCCTACCCTTATTCCTAACTACCTCCCTGAGGGAGTGACTGTTACCATCCAGTCAGAGAACGGATGCCTCGGAATGGCAGCTGACCCTGCACTTTCCGGCGGTACTAGGGATCCTCATTGGATCGATGCCGGCGGAGGATACATTTCACACGAGGCCGGTGCAGCTTCTTTCGACTCTGCAACAAGTTTCGGAATGGTTCGCGGAGGCCACATCAACGTGACTTTCCTCGGCGCTCTGGAAGTTGACGAGAAGGGAGACCTCGCTAACTGGATCATCCCTGGTAAGAGAGCTCCAGGAATGGGTGGTGCCATGGACCTTCTGGTAGGTGCCAACAGAGTTATCCTCACTATGGAGCACACTGCAAAGGGCAACCCTAAGATCCTCAAGAAGTGCCACTTGCCTCTTACAGCAGCTGGCCAGGTTAACATGATCATCACCGAAATGGGCGTGATGAACATCACTCCTGAAGGAATCGTTCTCAGCGAAATCAACCCTGAATTCACCGTAGAGCAGGTTCAGGCCGCTACCGAGGCTACCCTCATTATTTCACCTGATTTGAAGAAGATAGAACTTTAAAATTTAAGATATGGATTTCGAACTTACTAAATCTCAGAAACTGTTTCAGCAGATGATCAGGGAGTTCGCCGAAAAAGAGGTGAAACCTATCGCTGCAGAAGTTGACGAGGAAGAAAAATTCCCTACGGAGAATGTGAAGAAGCTCGGAAAGCTTGGAGTTATGGGTATTCCTACTCCTAAGAACTACGGCGGCGCTGGTGGAGACCACGTTATGTATACCATTGCCGTTGAGGAGCTTTCAAGAGTTTGCGCTACTACTGGCGTTATCGTTTCCGCTCACACTTCCCTTTGCGAGGACGCTATCCTCGACAATGGAACCGAGGAGCAGAAGCAGAAGTATCTGCCTAAGCTGGCCAGCGGCGAGTGGATCGGCGCTTTCGGTCTTACCGAGCCTAACGCCGGAACAGACGCTTCCGCACAGCAGACCATGGCAGTTGAGGACGGAGACGACTACATCCTCAACGGAACCAAGATCTTCATCACCAACGCAGGTGAGGCAGATGTTTACGTAATTGCCACAATGACAGACAAGTCCAAGGGCAATAAGGGTATCACCACCTTCATCGTTGAGGCTACCACTCCTGGTTTCTCAATCGGTAAGAAGGAGCACAAGATGGGTATCAGAGGCAGCGCAACCTGCGAGCTGATATTCGAGAACTGCAGAGTTCCTAAGGCTAACATGCTCGGCAAGCTCGGAGGCGGATTTGCAGTTGCAATGAAGACTCTGGACGGCGGCCGTATCGGTATCGCAGCCCAGGCGCTGGGTATTGCCCAGGGCGCTATGGACGAGACCGTGAAGTACTGCAAGGAAAGGAAGCAGTTCGGCAAATCGCTGAGCCAGTTCCAGAACACCCAGTTCCAGCTTGCAGACCTGCAGACCAAGATCGAGGCCGCCAGGTATCTGGTAAGGGCTGCCGCCTGGAAGAAAGACCAGGGAATGCCTTTCAGCGCAGACGCGGCTATGGCAAAACTCTTTGCCGCTGAGACTGCTATGGAGATGACTACCAAGGCAGTGCAGTTCCACGGAGGTTATGGTTACACAAGGGAATATCCTGTCGAGAGAATGATGAGAGACGCCAAGATCACCGAGATCTACGAGGGTACCTCAGAAGTTCAGAGAATGGTTATTGCCGGAAAATTGTTCAAAAAGTAAAAACATCAGATTATGAATATAGTAGTTTGTGTAAAACAAGTTCCGGATACAACCGTTGTAAAAATTGATCCGGTAAAGAACACTCTTATCAGAGAGGGCGTTCCTTCCATCATGAACCCAGACGACAAGGGCGGTCTTGAGCTGGCTCTCCAGCTGAAGGAGAAGTGCGGTGCAAACGTTACTGTCATCACTATGGGTCCTCCTCAGGCAGACCTGGTTCTCCGCGAGGCATTCGCTATGGGTGCAGACAGGGCTATCCTTCTGACCAGTAGGGCATTCGCAGGCGCCGACACTCTTGCAACCTCCAACGCTTTGGCAGGTGCAATGAGGGCTATCCCTTACGATCTGATCATCACCGGCCGCCAGGCTATCGACGGTGATACCGCTCAGGTAGGTCCTGAGATGGCAGAGCATCTTCACCTGCCTCAGGTATCTTACGTTGTTGACTGCGAGTACAAGGGTGGTAACAACTACCGCGTAAAGAAGGAAACAGAAGACGGATACGAGATTCTGGACGTTGAAGGTCCTGCAGTGTTCACCGTTCTGGCTTCCGGCTACAAGGCCCGCTACATGAACGTTAGAGGCATCGTAGAGGCTTTCGAGCGTGAAGTTGAGGTCTGGACAGAGCAGAACATAGACGTTGACGCTTCCAAGCTCGGTCTGAAGGGTTCTCCTACCAAGGTTAAGCAGGCATTCCCTAAGCAGACCAAGGCTGCAGGCCAGGTTTATGAACTTGAGCCAGAGCAGGCTGTTGATGTTATCATCACCAAGATGAAAGAGAAATTTATTATCTAATTGCCTAATACTGAAAGATATGAATAAATCAGACTATAAAGGCGTATATGTTTTCGCCGAACAAAGAGACGGAAAGATCCAGTCTGTTGCTCTCGAACTTTTAGGAAAGGCAAGAGTGCTTGCAGACAAGCTGGGCGAGGAAGTTGTGGCTTTCTTCCCTGGATACAAGAATACTGAAAGCGCAAAGGAACTCGTGGCATGGGGAGCCGACAAGGTTATCGTTATGGATGCTCCTGAACTTGAGCACTATCTGACCGAGCAGTACTCTCAGGCCATGAGCCAGGCTATTGACAAATACAAACCAAGCATCGTGCTCCTTGGTGCAACCACCATCGGAAGAGACCTCGGTCCAAGGCTGGCTTCAAGGCTTGGCACAGGTCTGACTGCAGACTGTACCGCTCTGGATATCTCTGAGGAAAGAGAGCTCCTGATGACTCGTCCTGCATTCGGCGGTAACCTGATGGCTACCATTATGTGTACCGAGCACAGGCCTCAGATGTCTACTGTACGTCCAGGCGTTATGCAGAAGGGCACAAGAGACGAGAACCGCCAGGGTGTCATCGAGAACTTCGCTCCGACCTTCGACGCTTCCAAGTTCAAGGTAAAGCTCGTTGAGAGCGTTAAGGAGAACAAGGGCAAGGTTGACATCACCGAGGCAAAGATCCTCGTTTCTGGAGGCCGTGGAGTAGGAAATCCTGAGGGATTTGCCAAGCTTCAGGCTCTGGCAGACGTTATCGGCGCCCAGGTTTCTTCATCACGTGCTATGGTTGACGCTGGCGTCATGCCTCACGAGGTTCAGGTTGGCCAGACCGGTAAGACTGTCCGTCCTGCCCTTTACATGGCTTGCGGTATCTCCGGCGCCATCCAGCACCTTGCAGGTATGGAAGAGAGTGATTTCATCATCGCCATCAACAAGGACAAGTTCGCTCCTATCTTCGGTGTCGCTGATGTAGGTATAGTAGGGGACGTTCACAAGATCATCCCTATGCTCACCGAAAAGCTCTCCAAGATGGTTACTAAGAAGTAGTGACGCATAAATACCTAATAGCTAACTACTTGTAAAATTACCCTCCGGCCGAAAGACTGGAGGGTAATTCTTTAATTGTTTGGCAATCAGATGTATATCTGCCACCTGAAATGCAGGAACTACTGTCTAACCCACAGGTAGGTGCCTTCCTTGCATTCCTTTACCAGGCGGAGCATATACTTTTCCTCTATTGCCACGCAGCCTGCAGTCGTCTGGTCATCAAGATAATCGCAGTGGATAAATATCGCGAAGCCCTTGCCCCACACCACCGGATTGGTGTTGAAGTCTATCGCCATCGCATATTTATAGGATATCTTGAACTTATACAGATATTCGCTTCTTTTCATCTCCCTTGACCCTGGCTCCAGATCCACCCAGGTATTGTAATCTTCCTTTTCTCCTGACCAGTAGGAAGTTCTTTGTATCTCCCTGTAGGTCATTCCAGCCCCCGGATCTGGGGCATTTCCAAAGCAGTACAGCACCTTGAACAGCCCGATAGGGGTTGTCCCGTCTCCATCATGCCGGTCTGCACTCAGCCCGTTCTTCCCATAATGGCACGGCACTTCAAATGCCATCTCCCAGCCTGAAACATCATCACAGCCACACTCTTCACCATCAGTCCTGTTCCACAGGCTCAGCTTGTGGTCCTGTACCAGTATCACCTGTTTAACCTCTTTCGGCAGGGAAGACAGCTCTTCCACAGTCTTGTTGTCTCGACCAATCATCATCGACATAAAACAAATAGCAGCAATAATTAGTTTCATATTTCAAAGTTAGCAAATATTGGAACAGTAAACATGTTTTACTTGATTATCTGTACCCCAAATACCCTAATTGACTTTATTTTATTTCCAATACTCATTAAATATGCTGAATTATGGAAACAGATCACAATAAAATGAACCAAAGTGAACTTGATGCTCTAATACGACTTTTGGACTTTTGTAAAAAATTAACAAATTCAAAAAATAAGTATCTATGAAATGTATTCTAATTAAAACAGCTCTTATTCTTGTTACTTTATCAATAATTATATCGGCATGTCATAAAAAAGAGAAAATAGTACCAGTTGAAACAATAACCATTTCAGCATCGTCAGCAGAACTAACAATTGGAGAAACATTACAGCTCACAGCTACAATAAGCCCGTCCACAGCTACTGACAAAACCATTGGATGGAATACATCAAATGCTTCTATTGCTACAGTATCTCCGACAGGATTAGTTAATGCTGTTGCTGAAGGCAGTTGCTCAATAACAGTTACCTGCAATGGTAAGACAGCAATGTGTATGATCACTGTTAAAAAGCCAGTAATCCCTGTTTCTTCTATTGAGCTGGATAAGACAGACATCAAGATGTATGTCGGCGATGATGAAACCTTGACTGCTACTGTAAAACCTGATGATGCTTCAGATAAGACAGTTATCTGGGCCTCTTCAAAACCAGCCATTGCTATAGTGGACAACGATGGTAAAATAAAGGCAATTGCAGATGGAATTGCCACAATAACAGCATCTTGTGGAGGGAAAACAGCTAGTTGTAAGGTTACAGTAAAGATACTTACATATGAGGAGTCTTACTTTACAATCAAGGGTTTAGAGAGTGGCACATTAAAGTGGAATGTAGAAAATGTTGAGTTTAGTCTGGATAGGAAAAACTGGAAAACCTGGACTGGTTCTTATGTTTTCCAGAAAGATGATGCAATTATGTTCAGAGGAAACAATGACTCTTATGATATGAAGACTATTGAATCAACCGGAAAAATCAATGTAGAAGGTAATATTCTTAGTCTTTTATACGGATCAGAGTTTATTGGTAAGACCTCATTAAAAACAACATCTTCTGAACTAAAAAACCAATTTAGAGAATTATTCAGGTATAATAATAATCTTATAAGTGCAGAAAACCTTATTCTCTTGGCAGCAGATACCGAAGGCTGTTACAGCGGTGCCTTTGCAAACTGTCAGAATCTAACAAAGGCCCCAAAATTCCCAGTAATAAAACTGGAACAGTACTGTTATACTAGTATGTTCAATGGTTGTGAGAAACTGGCTACCAATCCATACTTACCAGTTGAGGATGTTCCATATGCGGCATATAATGGAATGTATGCTGGCTGCGCATCAATAACCTCAGCTACCATTTTAGGAAAGACCTATGGATACTATGCTTGCAACTTCATGTTTAAGGGATGCAGCAAGTTAAAGGAGATTACATGTCTTAACGAAATCACAACTTATGCTCGTTTCCAGTGGTGGGTAGAAGACATACCAGCAACTGGCACTTTTATTAAGTCTAAGAATTTCGAGGGTTGGGAAACTGGTGTTGATGGAATCCCTGAAGGGTGGACAGTAAAAAATGCAGATTAATTATTCATAGTCAAATAGTCCTGGTCCTATTTTCTGGGGTCACTACAAATTAATGGCTGAAGCATATATGTAAATAAAAAAATGAACCAAGGTGAACTTAGTATTCTATAGTGACTTCCTAATATTTGCCAAAACGAACAAAATGCATTATTGATAAACATGATGACAATTAGAGATATCTATGAAAGGCCATATTCAAAGGCTATCCTTATTGATTTTCAGGGTATTGTTTGTGAAAGTCCTGGTAATCTCGAACCTATTGAGCCAGGTGAAGAGCATGAATGGTAGAATATGGCAACAAGCTATTAGTTGTAATTATGATGTCTAGTATTAATATTTATTATAAGTGATGAAAAAGTTACTGTTTTTTGTAACAACGGCTCTGATGCTGTTTGCCTGCAATAAAGAAGATGCTACTCCATCAAAGGAGTTCAAATTATCAAATGATAACACGACCGTTTTCCATGCAACAACAGAAAGCACAGTCCGCCCTTCAACCAAAATCTATGCAGACGAGGACCTGAGAGTTCTTTGGAACGAGAATGACTGCATTTCCATTTTCAACAATACCAATGTCAATGACAAGTATATGTTTGACGGAGAAGACGGAGACAACAGTGGCGGCTTCACTTTTGTGGAAGAGGGCGCGGAGCCTTCTTTTCCAGTTGACCTGGATCATATTTATGCGGTGTATCCTTATTCCGCCAGCACACAGGCTTCTGCCGATGAGAACCAGGTTACGGTTACTGTTGACCTTCCTGCAGTTCAGCTTTATAGAGAGCATTCGTTTGGGCTGGGGGCAAACACAATGATTGCTGTTTCAGACAACAATTTCCTCGGTTTCAAGAACGTGTGCGGTTATTTGAAGTTCCGTTTCTATGGTGACGATGTAACTGTTAAAAGCATAACCCTTGAAGGCAACAATGGAGAGAAACTATCTGGCAGGGCCTATATAACTTCTTCTTTGGAAGACACTCCTACTGTAACTATGGATGCTGCAGCTACAACCAGCATTACAATAAACTGTGAAGAACCAGTGTTGCTGGGAAGCAGTGCCACCGATTTTACCGAATTTATTTTTGTGATACCTCCCGTCACCTTCACTAGGGGCTTCAAGATAATTATTACAGATATCAATGGGCAACTATTCGAGCGAAGCGTGACAAATAGCTTCACGATAGTCCGCAATAAAATGGAATCTATGGCAGTAAAAAAAGTTGTCTATGGTTATGCCGGAGATTATTTTACAATCAGGTGCCAAGAAGCCGGAACATTAACATGGTCTGCAGAAAATGTCGAATACAGTTTAGATTTGAAAACTTGGACTGAATGGACAGGTTCTTATGTTTACCGGAAAGATGATGCAATAAGATTTAGAGGAAAAAATACGACTTATGAAGATAAGTCGATTGGATCAACCGGAACTATAAGTGTTGAAGGTAATATATTGAGTCTCCTATATGGTAATAGCTTTACCGAAAAGAATTCACTAAAGCTATCATCTTCTCCAAAAGAGAACATATTCAAAGGTTTATTTAAGGACAATGATAAACTAATTAGTGCTAAAAACCTTATTCTTCTTGCAGCAGATACAAGAGGATGCTATTATGAATTCTTTAAGAATTGCAGCCAAATGACAACTGGCCCAGATATTACTGTTCCTAAACCTGAAGTTAATTCGTGCCGTAGTATGTTTGAAGACTGTTTATCTCTTGTAGTTGCTCCTAAACTTCCAGCTACAAATCTTTCGTCATTTTGTTATGTGACAATGTTTAAGAACTGTAAATCATTGGTAGAAGCCCCTGAGCTTCCAGCAACAACAGTACCTCAATCGGCATATAACTCTATGTTCTATGATTGCTCAGCTTTGACAAAAGCTCCTGCTCTCCCCGCAAAGAACATAGGAACACAAGCATATCGATATATGTTCCACTATTGTACTTCTCTGACTGAAGCACCTGCTTTGCCTGCTACAACTCTAGCTTATGGTTGCTATGAATTAATGTTCAGAGGGACCAGTATATATGAAGCACCAGAACTTCCCGCTACAACTTTAGCTGAAAAATGCTATGGTAGTATGTTTTCGTTCTGTCCAAATCTTAAAAAAGCCCCGGTCCTCCCAGCTAAAGTATTGGTAAAGGGATGCTATAGTACAATGTTTATTGGCACTCCGATTAATTATATTAAGTGTTTAGCAGAAGATGTCTCTGCTGAGGATTGCACAATGGCTTGGCTTGGACATGCATATGGTACAGGTCCTGCTTCTAATGGAACATTTGTAAAGAGCAGCAGTATGAATAGTTGGCCAGTGGGTGATAATGGAATTCCAGAAGGATGGACTGTAATAAATGAAGATTATTAATTCATAGTAAAACAAATCATGGTTTCAGAGAGATTAAAATACACAATGCCCCAGACCAGGGTATATGAAGTTAAAGTTGAGGGTTTCATCTGTACAAGCGGAGAAGGAGACTCTGAACGAGAAGATTATGTTCCAGAGAATTGGGATTAATTTTGATATAAACAATATCAATTATGAAAAAGTACAGATTATCAATAATTTCTTGCATCCTAATCATTGGATTTGCAGCAGTTTCCTGCAGCAAGAGTCTGGATAGATCAGATGAGATCGATCAAGAGAAAGAGTACAACGTGTCCATTCCTGCCCAAAAAGTATCTACAAAGGTAGTTGCCGATGGAGGGAAGGCATCTTTCTCCACTTCAGAGAAGGTTTGGGTTTATAATGAAAGTACTGGTAAGATTGACAAGAATAGTTTAAGTCCGGCAGAAAATGCTGCTACTACTACCCTTCAAGGTGAATTGTATGGTACTTATGCTGTCAATGACCAACTCAAGTTATTGTATAATTCAGGAAGGCAGTCAAGTATTGTTAATTACACTTACCAGAATGGGATGATTCATGGTGTTACAGATGCTGGTGTTGCTTTTGTAAGTATAAAAGAAGTAGATGGCGCCACTATTAAAACAACTGATGCATTGTTTACAAACCTTCAGAGTATTTTCAAACTAAAATTTGTAGATGGCTCCACAACCCTCAAGGTTAAATCAGTATCAATAACTTCAGTAGATAATAAGCTTCAGCAATCTTATGATATTGTTAATGACAATGTTTCTTATGGAAGCATTACTGTCTCTAACAATACTGCCATGACCGAAGTGTTTGTAGCTTTACGATTTACTCCTAATCCTTCTGATATAATCATCTTTAATGTTATAGATGAAAACGGAAAGGTTTACACAGGAACAAAGACAGCTCCTGCTTCTGGTTTTACTCTTGGCAAGTTCTATAGTTCAACTATTTCGGTAACAAGCCATCTTTTCTCGATATCAAGCTCAGAATCAGTATACTTCTCTCCAGGAAATTTTGACTGGATTAATTATTCATTTGCTATTCCTCAATATTTGTATTCCAATACAGATGACTGTAATACATACTTAGATGGAGATTACGTTATTCCTAATTTTAATAATCCCGATAATACTACATTAGTGAACTGTATATCAGGATGGTTAGTATTATCTAAACCTGAATGGGAATATCTCTTATTTGAGAGAACTATAGATGGAGGTTCAGTTTCTCCTTATTATATAATAACAACTGACAGCAATAGCGGAGGAACCTTGGGTATGCTTCTCCCACCAGATGACGCTAAATCTGAAGATGTTTCAAGCCTTTCAGGAGCGGGTCTAAACAATGTAGATTTGACCCTCTTTTCTGTGAAAGGCTATGTATTTCTCCCAGCAGCAGGAATGGTTGAAGACAATGAAGGTGAAATGTTATTGGGGGAAAGCGGATTATATTGGACAAGAACAGAAGAGCCTGCTTCTATTTATGATACGGATTATTATTATATGGAGTTTGACCAACTTTGGGCAGATGTACTTAATAGCACTTATCCTTTAGGGATAAAAATAACTACCCGTTTAGTTCACAAATAATATTGATGATCAATCTTTTAAATTATACACATATGAAAAAACTAACTATTATCGCTGTGTTTTTAATCGTTTCAGCAGCAGCTTTTGGACAAAGCAAATTTAAATTTGGTGTAACAGCAGGTGTCGATCTATATGAAAATGCATGGGGAACTACAGGATACAATGCAGGTTTCATAGGTGAGTTGACTTTTAACAATAACGTTTATGCAAATGCTACTATTCTTTATTTGAATCTTTTTGATAGTGGCGGATACAGCGGTTTTTTGAAATTGCCTATTCATGCTGGTTATAAATATCCAGTAGCAAATAAAGTCAGTATTATTGGAGAAATAGGTCCTCATCTCGGATTTGAATTGGAAGATTTCGATAACCGATTTAATGGGGGATTTGGCCTCAAATTGGGAGTTGATATTTCGAAAAGATTTAGAATTCATGTTGGAGAAGACTGGACATTTGTATCTGGAGGGCATTACAGCCAAACAATTTTTGGATTAGCCGTTTTCTTTTAATAACAATCGCAAGAGATGACTACAATGAAGAAACTGTTTAGCTATACTATACTAGAACCATTGATTATTTTGGGAGTGCTTTGGTCTCTATCTTCGTGTAGCAAATCAGATACTGAAAAAAAAGAAAAAGGAGGGGGCTGGTAGGCACATGGCATTTCATATCCGGAGAGTGGAATTATAACAATCATTTTGACGGCTCATGCCTAATTATTCAATTCAACAAAGATGGATCGTGTTATGCAGTTGGAGATTGGGAAATATTTTGGACAGGGAGCGGTTATTTTGATGGCTATGATATAGTAGGACGTCCTCTTGAATCCCCTTATTTTAAAACTAAATATAAGACATCTGGGAATATATTAACCATAGATTGCGCTAAGGAGACTGAGGATACAGGTCCTGATGGATATGGGGATGGGTTATCAGAATCCACTACTCCAATTACTTTATCATATACTGTAAGTGGGCAACATCTTATTCTTAATGGTGGTGGTGACCCTAATATGTTCCCAGCAAATTTTGGCCTGTTTTCTAGAACATTTGAAAAATCACAAGAATCAATCAATGATTATGTTAAGGATAGAGTTTCTTATTGGAAAAAGTATTGTAAATAATCATAAAGAGATTTCATTGATTCGGAAATTCCCGAGGTGCTAGAAAAGTCTTAAAGATTTTGAAAACTGCGAAAAAGGTTGTAACTATGTACTTTGTAAGCTATGGACAATAAATCTGAATCAAAAGCAGAGTATTTAGCGAAGACAATTATTAATGAAGGCAAGGTAATACCTGAGTTAAGCTCTCTTCTTAAGGAGGTGGAGAAAGTCTATGGCAGAAGAGTGGCCACGACGACGGACTTTGAGTCGCTTTCTGTAGTGATAGAGCATGAGATAGGGGAACTGCTTTCGGCATCTACGCTGAAGAGGCTGTGGGGTTATGTCGGGGACAGGAGGGTGCCACGGGCAGATACGCTGGATATACTGTCAAGGTATTGCGGGAAGAAGGATTTCAGGGAGTTCTGCGCCTGGCTGGCAGAAGAGAGCGGAGTGGACTCGGAGTTTATATCATCGAGGTTTATCCGGTCCTGCGATCTTGCAGCTGGAGATAATCTTGCGCTGGGATGGGCTCCGGACAGGCTAGTGCGTGTTGCGTATCTTGGAGGAGAGCGGTTTAGAGTGATCTCCAGCGGCAAGTCAAAGCTGAAGGATGGGGATGAATTTGAGGTAGATGCGTTTATGCTGGGATTTCCGCTGTATATAGCAGCCATTTATCGCGATGGACAGGTGCTGCCGGCTTACGTGGCAGGAAGGGTGCACGGGCTTTCTGTGCTGGAAAAGTCTTAATAATAGGGCAAATTACAATTAACACTTTTAGAATCGGGATTTATTCAATGATTTCAGTATTCTAAAAGTGTTTTGTATTTTTATAGTTGAAATGATTAGGACACTGAGGGTTTTCATAGCTGTTTTGGGGGCTGGAGTCGCTTTGCTGGCCGTGGCGCTTTTTGCTGGCGGCTGCGCGGGCGATCCCAGTATGGACGGGCTTGGAATGCCGGAGTTTTTGAGTCTGAACGCTCAGGCAAACAAGAATTCCATAGTCCTGACCTGCACTTACAAAGGCAGGGCGGGAACGTGCGGATTTGTGGTTATGGAGGATGGAGACGTGGTGAAAAGGCAGGAGGCGAGCGAAAGGGCGGATGGCTCGTTTTCATTGACTGTAAGTGAGTTGGAATATGACAAAGAGTATATTTTCTATGCCTGGATATCCAACGGGTCGGCTGAGATTCATTCAAATACAGGCATTGTACATACAGAATCATTGCCAGTCATAGAACCTGAAATTACGAGTGTTTCTGCTGTTGTCGTCAAGAACTCTGTCTCTTTGACATGTACATACAAAGGCACTGGGGTAAGCAAATGCGGTTTTGTGCTTTTAAAAAACGGAGAGGTCGTAATACGGAAGAATGCCAGCATCGGTGATGGTTTCTTTACTTTGGCATTGGATGAGCTTGAGTATGATACTGAATATACATTCTATGCATGGATAACTGTTGGTACAGATGAAATCCGTTCAAAAACAGGGACGGCACGTACGGAGCAGAAGCAAGTTGTGCCACCGGAGATAGTGAGTATATCATCAGAAGCGGATGAAAATGTTCTGACACTTCATTGCACTTATACCGGAGATGAGGTAGATGGCTGGGGATTCTATTTCAACGGCACTAAGTATGGTTCAGACAGCCATGAAGACGGAAAGTTCTCTTTGACAGTATCGGATCTTGAATATGACACAGATTATGATTATCAGGCATATATAACCAGCGGGCAGGTGGAAGTGACTTCAGATGTCAAAACAGCCAGGACAGGCAAATTGTCTTCCGTTCCTATTCCGGACGCTGTTTTCAAGGCTTATATCTTGAACCTTTATGACCTGGACCGCAACGGCAAGCTCAGCATGGGAGAGGCGGAGAAGATTACAAGACTGGACATCAATACTTATGACCTGCAGATAAAAACGCTTGAAGGCATTGAATACTTTACCAACCTGGAATACCTTAAAGCTGTAGGATACGATGATAGCCGGAGGGGAGAGGTTTCTTCTTTAGACCTTAGCAAGAATGTTAAGCTTGAAACACTGATATGCCCGTTTAACAGGCTGGAATCATTAGACCTGCAGAACTGCACCCGTCTTAAGTACTTGAACTGCAGTTCAAATATGCTGGATAATATAGCTAATATGTACTTTTTCAGCGATAACACTGCCCTGGAATATCTGGACTGCCATTCGAATGAATATTTTACTGTTTATGTGCAGGATAATGCGGCACTTAAATACATAGACTGCAGCCATACGATGGGGCAAGAGTATTTTGGAAGATGTACTTCTCTCGAATACATCGACTGCAGTTACTGTCAGGTCGTTGTGAGTTTGAACATAGCCGGTTTGAAAAAATTGACCACCCTCAAGTGTGAAGGTAACGGGAGTATCCAATACTTTGATGCATCCGGTTGCGAAAACCTGGTGTTTGACCAACGCTTATTGGACAGCTTTGCCGGTCTGTATTTTGTCTCTTTTAATGTAAGAGGTTGCAAAAAGCTGACATCTTTTGACTTCAGCAACAAGGGTGGGGCTATGAACAATATTGATTTAAGAGACTGCATAAACCTGAAGACTTTCAAGTGCAACGGATGTGTTGTTGATGAACTTTATGTGGGAGGATGTACGGCATTGACCGATATTGAATGCTATGAAAACTTCTTGCACGAGCTGGATGTGAGTTCTTGCAAGAAGTTGAACCTCAAGGCTTGGCCGCAGTCGGTCAATTTTGACAAGCTTTGGATTGGAAGCGGAGAGTACCATTACTATAATTCATCGGGAACGGAAGTGAACCCCGCAGATTACGGAACGGAGGTAGTAACAAAAGAGTAGAGCTATGGTGGACGAGTCCGGATTTTTCTTTGTCTCATCGGTGAAAGAGACCTGGGGTATGGGAACGCCTGAAAGAATCGGGGGTTCACTTACCGGATGGTCCGAGGTGTGGCTGGTGGAAAGAGACGGGAAGTTCCGCGTGCTCAAGTCGCTGAAGCCAAACTACAGGAAACTGCCACTGTACGAGGGGCTGCTGAAAAAGGAGTTTGACCTGGGTTATTCTCTCACCCACAGCAATATATGCCAGACATACGCTTTCATTGAACATCCGGACCTTGGAAACTGCATAGAGATGGAGTGGGTGGACGGCAGGAGCCTGGACGCCATGAAGGAAGAATGCAGAAAAGACCCGCGTCTTGCCCGCAAAATAATACTGGAGATCTGCGACGCCCTTATCTGCATTCATTCCAGGCAGGTGGTCCATCAGGACCTCAAGCCGTCCAACATCCTGGTGACTCACAATGGCAACAACGTGAAAATCATAGACTTTGGCCTTTCCTTGCTGGACTCCCAGTCTGAACTCAAGATATCTGGAGGGACAAAGTCCTATGCCGCTCCGGAACTGCTGGAAGGCAAGAAGGCAGATGTTCTCAGCGATATTTACTCTCTTGGGAAGGTAATAGAGCAGATTTCTCCGCGATACACAAAGATTGCAAGGCGATGCTGCAAGCTGAACCCTGCCGACAGGTATATGTCTGTATCTGACGTGAGGGATGCTGTACTGAAAAAGGACAGGACGCTGTCCTGGGTACTGCCGGTGGCGGTTGCCGCGGCGGCGGTTGTGGCGGTTCTGCTGCTTCTGAACCGCAAGAGTACGGATGTGCCGTCCACACCTGCGGCAGACAATGTAAAACTGGCCACGGAAGCCGATAAAACCGCTGGAAGTCAGCCACAAGCCGAACCATACGAACAGGTTTCTGTTCCTGCCGGGAAAAAGGCCGAAATGCCATCGGAAGCAAAGTCCAAGGCCGCCCAGCCGGCAAAGGCATCGGCCCCGGCCGGGAAGATAGAGAAGATCGAGGATGAGACAGACCTGGACGATCTGTTTGATTCTGTAACTGAACTTTTTGAAGAAAAGGAGGGCGGAAAGTGATGCGTAATGCTAAATATCTTCTGGCGATAATCCTTGCAATGCTTTGCTGCTCAGCCTATGGCCAGCATCGCGACTCGAGAGACAAGGCGCTGGACCGCTACGAGGCCGTCTGCAACAGGCTCATTGAGCTCAGAGATGCCTTGAGGCGGGGAGAGAAGATATCGTCTCAGGAAGTGACTGCCCTTCAGACAGAAGTCAAGACTATACGCTCCAACCTTCAGAGAAGTCCGGAAGGACTGACCTCGGAGCAGATGATGCGGTTTCTGCGCATCCGCCGCCGTTACAACTACGGCTATGATATCCCACAGCTCTCACTGACAAAGGCCGCTCCGGTCACATACAATGGCAGGAACCCTCAGACTGCGCTTGAACGCATAGACAAAGGCCGCAGCCACTCCTGGGACAAATGGCATCTGTATGAAGGAAAGACAGGGGTTCTGGCTCTTGCACAGGTATCTCCGGTTCCAGATTTGTCATTCGGGCTTAGTGTAGGGTATCTCAAGCGCAAAACCGGCGCATACGTGTCCTTTATGAGCAATTCCAAGTCTCAGAGTACAGTAATGGATATTCTCAGCGACGCCACTTCCGCCGGTAATCCGGTCTGGCTGTCAGGCCGCCAGGAAAAGACCAAACTCTCCGTTACAGCCGGTGGCATACTCCGCCTTGCAGACCACGTGAGCCTTCTTGCCGGAGCCGGCTATGGTAGCCGTAAACTACTGTGGGAGAATACAAACGGAGATTGGATGAGGGTTAAGGACTGCTCATATTCAGGCATTGCGGCAGAAGCCGGCCTGCTGTTCACCCTTGGGCTGAGAGAATCCTTCTGCCTGAGCGTAAAGGCAGGGACTATCGCATTCAAGTACACGGACCTCTCGTTCGGAATAGGCTACCGCTTCTAGGCTATGGCGTGAATATCCAGACAGAATATCGCTGAGGAGAATTGGCGATGAAATAACCCTTGCGCCAGAAAAGGCGTTTTCTAACAAGCCGTTTCCAGCCCTTGCGGCCGTCCAGGTAGTTTCCGCTTTCCTGTTCCACCCAATAGTAGAGACTGACCGGGTGGGAGAGCGTGGTTTCCAGATGACCGATGAACCTGTGGAACAGCTCCGGCTCGAAAGGCCTGCCCATATAGATGATACTGAAAGAGTTGTAGTCGAGGTTGAAGGCGTCTCCCGAAATCACGTTCACGTTATCATATTTTTTGGCCCAGTCCCTTGCAAAGCAGGCTACTTCTTCATTAAGTTCGATGCCGCTGATCTTTCCAGGGAAGTTCTTCCTGACCATATAGGCAAGCACCCTTCCTCTTCCGCAGCCTACATCTATAAATGAGTCAGAAGGCTGGAATTTAACGTCTTTGAATATCTCCTGAAGAACTATATAAGGAGTTGATTGAGAGCCCGTGGAACCTTTTCTCACCGATTCTGTGTACTTGTTGAGGGAAACGCCGCAAATTCTCTTGTCGACGAATGAATCCCTGAAATTCACCGCCCACCTTGAAAGGCAGACTATTCTGCTGAAAAACCAGTTCTTGTAAACTTTGGGGTTGTAAATGAAACTTGCCATACAGCAAAAATAGGAAAAACTGTTTGTTTTAACCAGCAAGTAAAGTTGTATCTTTGTGATATGGCAAAGTTCCTGAGATTGCTGTGTTATGAAAACTAAACCGAGGCGTAAATACAAGTTCCTGATAATCCTGGCCGTTTTTTTAGGGTGCCTGGCGCTTTCCGTTCTGTGGCTGTGGTCCAATGCAGACAGGCTTTTGACCGGCTATGCCGACGCCCATCTGAAAAGCCTTCTGGCCAAGTCCGGCTCTTTTTCCCTGACCTATTCCAAACTCGATTTGAATCTTGCCACCGGCAAGGTAAGTCTCAGCGATATTGAATTCTCCAAAGACAGCATCAAGGCGAGCGCCAGCAAAGTGGAGACCGGCAGCATTCATCCCAAGCAAGTATGGAAGACCCGTCAGCTTCTGCTGGACTACATATCCGTTGAAGGACTGAGAATTAAGGCAGGGCTTGAACGCAAGGCCAAGGCAGACACTCTCGCTGCGGACTCGGTTTCAGCGGCAAGTTCGGGGAACAAGCTTGCAGGAATCAGAAAGTATCTGGACACGATAGGGGTGCGCAGGGTTATCGTTAATGGCCAGGAGTTGTCTTGTCACCGCATAGGCGGCAAAATGAAAGCGGAGATAGGCCAGATCCGTGTCAAGTTTTATGATCTGGGTTACGGGGTTTCTTCCGGGCGTTTTACATATTGTGACTCGCTTTATGACTTGAATATGACAGGCCTTGCCTTCAATTCCGCCAACGGGCTGTTCGCCTTGTCTGCCGACACTCTTTCTACCTGCAATTCTGGAGGGGTGTCAATAGCCGGTCTTCACGCCCGTAACACGGTTGGCAAGAGGCAGCTTTCCGGCCTCAAGGGAAAAGTTCCTGTAACCTGGTCTGACCTTCAGATCAAGAAACTTCATACATCCAGAATAAACCTGGTGCGTACAGTAAAGGCAAAGAAGATAGAGCTTGACAGCGTTTTTGCCTCAGGAAAGCAGATAACTCTTTTCCGCGATGTCCGGCATCAGCCTAAATCGGCCCTGAAGATGCCTCAGGATGCTCTTGAGGCGATTCCGATACCGCTTCATATAGGCCGGCTGGAGTTGCAGATTCCTTACCTGACTATGGAGAACCAGCCAGCAAAGGGCGGCACCGGGTCTTTGACGCTTAACGACGTGAATGCGGTCCTGAGCAACTTCACAAATGAACCTGGCAGCACGGTATCAGTCCGAGTTAAGCCTCATCTGGGAAAGGGCAGGGGAGAACTTCATCTGAAACTTAACCTGGACAAAAACAGGACCTTCAGCGTAAGCACCACCATAAGCAATGTCAAAGGCTCAGACCTGAAACCATTGCTGTATCCGATGTTTGGAGTGCTGGTTGATGCTGACATAAAGAAACTTAACGCGTCGGTAACTGGCAACAGGAATTCCGCCAGCGGCAGTTTTTGCATGCAGTACAGCGATCTCCAGGTAAAGGTTGACAACGAAAAGATGCCGTACCAGAAAGTGGCTGACAAGGCAAAGCTGATAAACCGTTTTGCCGGCGCCGCCATCCACAAGCAGAACCCGCGGAAGAACCAGACAGAGCCTTATTCCTGCACTGTTTACGCAAAAAGAGACCCGATGAAGAACTTTGGCGCATATATGGCGGCGGTTTTTCTGGACGGCGCCAAGAAGACAGTGCTGAGGGATCTGCCTTACAAAGAGGTAGGCAAGATTATGTCTGGAGCGAAGAAGAAGAAACAGGACCTTCTGGACAAGATCAAGCGGAAAAAAGAATAGTGGCTTTGTTCGCATGGAAAAATTTGACGTCATAGTGGTTGGATGCGGACCGGCAGGGGTTGCCGCTTGCAAGGTACTAAAAGACAGCGGCATAAGTTTCTGTGCGATAGACAGGAGTTCTTTCCCGAGGGAGAAACTTTGCGGCGGGGGCCTCACTCACAGGAGCGTAAGTATGCTCAATAAGCTGGGGCTGAGCCTCTCCGGCATCCAGACCAGAAGCTGCCGCGAAGCCGTCGTGTTTGCCAGGGGGGTGAAGAAAGACGTAACTCTCGAGAATCCGGTTGTTATGGTGGAGAGAGTGGATTTTGACTCCAGTAACTTTTCCCAGGTAATAGATGCGGATCACTTCAGATGCGAGAGCGTGACTGGCGTGGACGGAAATATCCTTGCCACGGACAAGGGAAACTATGAATTCAGATATCTGATATTCGCTGATGGTGTGAACGGATTCAGCAGAAAGTACAACCCTGGCCGTGAGCGATTTTTCTGCGTGGAATTCAATTCAGACAGGATTTCCGAAAAACTTGTGGTTGATTTTTCTGCCGTCGAGGGTGGCTATGGCTGGTTGTTCCCCAAGGCAAGCCACACAAACATCGGCCTGGGAGGAAGGAAGGGAAAGACCAGAGAGTACAAGAAGAAACTCTGCGATTTTGCATTAAAACACGGATTCGAGATAGACGAATCCAAGATCAGGGGCTACCATATTCCGCTGTTCAGCAAGAAGATATACAGGAAATCAGTCATAGACGGAAAGATTGTCCTCACTGGCGATGCCGCCGGGTTGACAGACGCCTGCAGCGGGGAGGGGATTTACTATGCCCTGGCATCGGGATACTATGCGGGAAAGGCTGTCGCTAAGGCCATAAAAGAAGGTGCGGATGTTGAATCCACATACCTGGGCTATACAAGGCGGCTTTGCAAATCGCTGAGCAAAAGATTGCTGGTCAACAGAATGCTGTATTCCGGAAGTCAGAGGTTCTATATCAGGCTTGCTCTTGGCAACAGATATCTCCTAAGATATGTTATGCGGGTTTTCAGCTAGAGATGGGGATTGGTTTGTTTTTTGTGCTATATTTGAATATAAATCGTAAAAAACATATTATGAAACACGGATTGATGATTCTAAGCGTGCTGATTCTTGTTGCGGCAGGACTAGTCTTTATGAGCATGAACACCAAAAGACCCAAGCTGAAAGGCACTGCATGGCAGTTTGAAGAGAAAATGTTTGTGGCCGATGCCGGATACGAGACCACTACCTGCACTATCGAGTTCGTTACGTCAAAAGACGCGGTTTACAAGAGAAAGTCTTATATGCCACCTCATCCGAATATGTACATGAACCCGGACGGCACTGTTTCCACAAATCCGGGATGGGGGTCTGAAGACGAGAAAAAATGCACATACAAGTGGCACAGGAATATCCTTTCGCTGACTTTTGAAGACGGCAGCAGGATGGTTATGGTCTATCGCGATGGCAAACTGACAGATATAAAGAGAAGCCTGTCAGGAGAAGAGAGAGTCTTCACTATGGTTGAAGGCCAGTAGCCGCGGTTGCTAAATTTTTGTTACAAACAGTTGAAAAAGGACTTGCAGTTGAATGCAGGTCCTTTTATCGTTATACTTTTGCACTGCCAAAGAACAAGACACATAATTATTAATTTAAATATCAAGATCATGAAGAAAGTATTTTTCATCGCAGTTGCAGCTCTTGCATTTGTAGCTTGCAACAACAACAAGACCAATGAGGCAGCCGCTGAGGCTACTGAGGCCGCTACTGAGGTTGTAGAAGAAGTTAAGGCTGACGCTGAGGCTGCTGTTGAGGCAACTGGCGAGGCTGCTGTTGAGGCTACTGAGGCTGCCGCTGAGGCAACTGAGGCTGCTAAGAACGATGTTGAGAAGGCTGCTGAGAAGGTTGAGAACGCCGCTAACGACGCAAAGAAGACCGTTGAGGCTGTAAAGAACGCTGCTGACGCAGTTAAGGATGCCGCTCAGACCGTTAAGAAGTAATTGCTTCTTGCTCTGAAAAAGAACGGATGGCCACTAGCCATCCGTTTTTTTTATGTTTCAAATTGTAACATAATTTGCTACATAAAATAATTGTGCTATCTTTGAACTGTAAACATTATTTATAAACCCTTAAAAACTCACAGTCATGAAAAAGATCATCGCTATGATGTGCGCAGCAATGTTCCTGTTCGGCGGAACTTACGCACTTGCTTCTACCTCATTCTCAGAGCCTCAGACTTTTGAGAAATCAAAGAAGAAAGATAAGTCAGGCGAGAAGGTTTCCACTTCTAACAAGAAAACTGACAACACAAAGAAAGACAGCAGCAAGGACAAGAACACAAAAGAGCCAAACAAGAAGGATTCTGGAAAGTCAACTACCAGCAAGAAATAGTTCTTTTTTGTAGGCAATAAATAAAAACTCCTGCCATTTTCGGCAGGAGTTTTTTGTTTTACAGGTGTTTACGCTAGAAAAGCGCTGTAACTTTCTCGATGATTTCGGCAGGGCTGCATTCCGGAGAGAGAACCAGGTCCGCCTTTGCGTTTACATAGTTGAACTCTTTCTTGAAGCGCTTTTCTCCGCCGCCGGTGATGTTGAGCATTATCGTCTGGTCCGGTGTCACCTGGCCGTCCTTGAGGGCCTTGATCAGACTCATCACTGCAACTCCTGCCGCTGAATATATGTCTGAACCTTCCAGTTCTTCGAACAGTTCGCAGGCTTCTGTGAGTTCTCCGTTGGTAACCTTCTGGAAATCACCGCCACTGGCCTTAAGCACATCGTATAGGCCTCCGGCGATGGAGTAAGGCGGTTTTCGGTTACTGAGAACCGGTGCCTTGATCTGCAGCGCCTTGATTCTGCCTTCGTTCTCGTCCATCGGGAGAAGGGCGCGGCTGTCTGCCTTGAAGGCGTCGTACATAGGCGTAAACGGCACGTTCTGTGAAGGAATGAGCTTCATTATGTGGCTTCCGAACCTTCCGTCTTCCTTGAGCCTGAGATTGGCCTCGTAGGCGGCGATTGTTCCGGTTCCGCTTCCCACTGCCTGGAAATAGACATCAGGAATCTTGCCAATTGACTGAGCGGCAGAGAGCACTGTGGTTCCCATTCCGTCTCTTCTGGCAACGTTCTTGGCTCCGCCTTCCTCCAGGAACATAGGGGAGGCGTTGAGTTTAGCCGCAAGGGCTATGGCGTCAAAGTAGTCGCTGCCCTTAGGAGAGCAGATCACCTTTACGCAGCTGTTCAGGTGCTCCTTGAACCATAGGGCGTTAAGGTTGTCTTCAGGTATCGCGATGACAAGCGGAATGTTGTTGTCCGAACAAACCTGGGAGAAGGCTCTTGCCGTGTTGCCGGCGGATGCGACAACCAGCACTTTATTGTTCTCCTTGGCGAGTCTTCCGCAGACCGAATACGCCTCGGTTTCCTTGAACGAGCAGGTGCTCATCCTGGCTCCCTTTTCCGGCCACCACCCGCTATAGGTTATGTAGAGGTTCTTCAGACCCAGTTTTTTTGCAAGGCCTTCGCTCTTGTAAGTAACAGGAGCACAGCTGCCTTTGAGCATTCTGCTTACCGGAAGCCAGTCGGCAAATCTGTAAATGCCGTACTCCGGGCCTTTGAATTCTATCTGTTTTTTGTCGTAGACAGCCCTGACAAGTGAAGGGCTGTTGTCCTCGGGATCTGCCATCATCCATCCGGTATCGTCGAATACCCTGTGTGTCAGGCAGCTTTCCAGGCGGTAGCTAGTAGGTTTTATTTCCATATATGTGAAAGTATTATAATTATTTCTTTGTTTTAGAAGGCTTTATGTTTTCAACGACAGCCTCCGCGAAGTCCTTGACAGGAACCGGGGACTTGCTCCTTATGGCCCTGTAGCACATCGGGCAGGCAGTAACTATGCAGTCCGGATTGGCTGCCATAAGGTTGTCCACGGAGTGTTCCGCAATCTTTGCGCGGTCTTTCTCGTCCAGAGTCATACTGCCAAGACTGTAGCCGCAGCATACGCTCTCGTCTCTTTCCTTAGGGGCTTTTTTCAGGTCTCCGACAGCAGAAAGCACGTTCCTCGGCTCGTTGTAAATGCCGCAGCCTCTGCCCAGTTCGCAAGGATCGTGATAAACTATGGCTTCCGTGCCTTTCTCAAGGGTTATCTTGCCTTCCTTGGCCAGACGGTCTATAAACTGGGTGTAATGCAGTATCTCGATGCCTTTAAGGCCGTATTCTTCCTTGAACACTTTCAGGCAGATAGGGCAGGACAGCAAAAGCGTCTTGCACCCGGAGGCTTCTATGAGGGCCTTGTTTGCCTGGATGGCCTTTCTGGCTGCCTGAGTCTTTCCGGCGAGCATCTGCGGTCTTCCGCAGCAGATGCCCTTGTCTTTGTCCAGGAATTCCCATTCGGTTCCCGATGCTTTCATCAGGCTTTCCACAGACTTTATAATCTTAGGTGTAAGATGGCTCATGCAGCCTGCAAAATACAGCACTTTGCCCTCGGCTGACGCTTCGGCGTTTTCCGGTTTTGCGGTCTGGGCGATGCTGTCCAGATAAGAATAGTCGTAATTGATGGAATTGTTCAGGGTTTCTCTCTGCACCCTTCTGATTTCAGGAGAGTTGACGCCCACAGGACAGATGGCGGCGCATTTGCCGCACATCAGGCACTTGTCTGCTATCTCGTTGATTCTGCGGTTGTTGTGCCTGCGAAGGAACCTGATGAAGTAAACCGAAGAGTATTTGAGGTTCTTCTTCTGGGAGTTCATTGGGCAGGCGTCTATGCACAATCCGCAGCTTGAGCAGGCGTAGATTTCCGCCTCGGCGAATCCTTTTCTCGGCTTGCGGACTTTCAGCCCGGCGTTTCTCATCAGAATCAGCAGCGGCTCTGTCAGTATGTGCATATACCTTGAGAACGGCATCGCGAGGAAGAACAGCCCAAGGCAGATAGAATAGGCCCACCAGGTAGGCATAAAGTTCAACTCGTTTCCAAAGAAGGCCTTGAACATCCAGTTCATCGGCTTGGTGAGGAAGCTTCCGCCGCTAAGGTCGGCTGTAAAGCTCTCTGCCAGAAGTCTTAACGGGAATATAGCCCACAGGCAGTAGAGAGCCACGCGGTCTGCCAGGGAAGGCTTTGTGGTATGCCTCATTCCCAGCGCGATAGACCTCACTCTCTTGAACATCGCCAGGCCGATTCCGCTCAGCACATAGAGCAGCAGAAGGTCCATGATGAAGAAGAACACTGTACCCCGGAGCGTTTCGTGCGCCGGATTGATCCAGATGAAGAAACGGTAGAAAATAGGATAGTACAGAGAGCCTTCCGTGATTCCTTCCAGATGTCTTGGGGCGAAGATATAGACTTCCAGGTGGCCGACTATAATCAGCAGGAACCATCCAAGGGCGATGGCCGAGTGCATATATCCCAGAAGAGGCTTTCTTTTCCATATCTTGGTGTGCAGCAGGCAGTCGCAGAACAAGTCCTTGAGATTCTTCAGCGCTGTCTTTGGAATGAACAGCGATTTGAGAAGCTTTATCCTGTCCTCTCCCGTAAGATGGTACAGGACTCTGATCAGGCCTATCAGAAGATAGACCAAAATGAACGAAATGCCTATGACAAATGGCAGCACAAAATGGTTGTAGCTGTTGGGGTATCTGTCGATAATACCTTCAGGAGTAACCGGTTGCACCGCCGATATCAGAATGCTGATCATTTTCCGTAGATTTTTTGGATTGAAATGATAAGGTGGCGGGTGTTTATGCCCCTTGGGCAGACCATAGTGCATTTTCCGCACATCATGCAGCCTTTGAGAAGGTCCAGAGCCTGTTCCACCTGTCCGTTCTGAAGAGAGAGAATGGCTCTTCTGACACTTGTCGGCTCAAACTGCGAGGCAGTGCAACTGGCTGAACAGCTGCCGCATGCCATGCATTTGAGAACATCCGGCTCAAGCTTGGCCAGGGCAGCGAATGACTCCCTGTCCACACTGTCCAGGTTGATTCTGGAACTCGGGCTGACGGAAAAACCGAAATCTATCATTTCTCGCTGAATTTTTCTTTAATGTATCTGTCTATCTCGATGGCTGCGCTTCGGGCCTCGTGGAGAGTGTCGGGGAGTGTCTTTGCTCCCGTACAGGCTCCAGCGTAGAAGAATCCCGGAAGCTTGCTTCTCTGGATTTCAAGCAGGTTGTCGGCAGAGGAGAAGAAGCCGTCTTCTTCTGTGGTCAGGTTCAGCTGGCGGCCGACGGTCTTGCCTGATTCGGAAGGTCTCATTCCAGCCATCAGCACCAGCATATCCAGACTTACGCGAAGCGGCTTGCTGGACAGAGTGTCTTCAGCCTTTACCTGGAGCCTACCGTCAGCGGTTTCCGCAACCTCTGATACTCTTCCGCGTATGAACCTGATTCCGAACTCTTTCTGGGCTTTAAGATACAGGTCTTCGTAATGGCGTCCGAACATTCTCAGATCCATATAGAAGCAATAGACATCGGCATCCGGATAAACTTCCTTGACTTCGCAGGCCTGCTTTACGGCAGTTGCGCAGCAGACTTTGGAGCAGGCGGGATTGCCGGCCTTCTCGTCTCTGGAACCTACACAGTGCACAAATCCTATCGCCTGAGGCTGCTTTGAAGGCAGTTTCTTCTCCCTGAAGGCTTCTTCAAGATCCGCGTTGGTGATTACTCCTTCATAGATTCCGTAGCCGTATTCCTCTTTCTTCTCTGCCTTGAAAAGGTCAAATCCGCTTGCAAGCAGCACAGCATCAGCCAGAACAGTGATTCCGTTTGACAGAATTGCGTTGTAGGACTTGTCCAGGACATTGATAGACTGGAGCTGAGTCTCGGTGAAGCAGTTGACTCCGGATACTTCTTCCAGCAGGGCGTTCAGAGTCTGCCTTGCGGAGACTCCATCGGGGAACAGTCGGTCCCATTTTGCAAGATGCCCTCCGAGCTGCTTGTCTTTTTCTATAAGGATAACATTGTATCCCAGCCTTTTGAGGTTGGCCGACGCTTCAAGTCCGGCCGGGCCTCCTCCGATTACAAGTATATTGTTCTTCATATTTCTACTTTAGACAATGAGGTTTTCCTGGCTGTCCCAGATCCTTTCCGTTTCTGCCAAGGTATTTCTTTGCCGGGTCGTATGGTATGCCCATCTTGTCAAGAAGCGGCTCGACGCTTACCTGGTGGGTCTGAAGTCCCAGATCCCAAGGGTCATAGCCCATTACCAGACCGGCTACCTCCTCGTATGTGAATACAGGAATTCCGTGTCCGTTCTCCCCGTAGGTCTTGCCCTGTGTCTCGGCGATGACATACTGCCATCTGTCGAGGAAATAAGGGCATCCTGGGCAGTTGGTGATTATCATATCCGGCTTGTAAGGCTCCATGCTCTCGAATTTCTTGTGGGTGTTGGAGACAGAATAGCCTCTGTTGCCCTTTATCAGATACTGGCGGAACCCGAATCCGCAGCAGTGTCTTCTCTCGGGATAGTCGATTATTTGTCCTCCCCAGGCTTCAATCATTCCGACCAGGACATAAGGATATTCGGCGCCGCCCACGCCCTTGGAAGGGAACATCTTGGAATAGTGGCATCCGATGTGCTCAACGACCCTGAGCGGTTCTCCGGTTTTCTGGTTGACCAGCTTGAACTTGCTCTTGGCCGCAATCTGCATCCTGTACTTGAATATCAGGTCGCTGGCGTGTACCAGGAACTTTGGCTTGGCAAATTCCAGGCGGCAGGATTTCCAGAGGTTATCGGCGATTTTCTGCTGAAGTTCAGGATATTCCCTCCAGGTTTCAAGTGTCTCGCAGTACAGTCCGAACGAGGTGATGCAGGAGCACACGTAATTCTCATAGCCGTATTTTTTCATCAGGGCAAACTGCCTGGCTATGATGGTCATGGATGTTTCCTGCGGGATGGCGTCGGAGTGATAGGCTATTCCGCCGCAGGTTGTGTGGTGCTTGGTCTCGAATATGTCTTTGCCCAGCTTGTTTCTGGTAATGTCCAGAAACGTGGCTTCTGAAGCGGGGAAGAAAGACTGCCTGATGCAGCTTCTTACATAAAAATAGTGGTCTTCCGGTATCTCTTTCTGGTAATCCGCCCAGATCTTTTTCTTTCCTTCGTAAATCATCTTCTAGTGGTTGAAATGTTTAGGACTGCATTCCGTGTATAGTTTCTGGCAGTATTCTTCTTCGGTCAGACCGAGTTCCGCAGCCTTTTTCTCTCCGGCTTTTCGGACATTCTCAAGCATTTCCGTAGCTCCGGTAATGTCATATATCTTCTTCAGTTCGTCCAGGTCTTTCTGCGGGATCTTGCGCACGGCTCCAGGACCGTCCTTGTCAAGGTTGGCTCCGAGCCTGTCGTAGACATCGTCCATATTTTTCTCCACCCATTCCCAGACAAGCCCGGCTTCTGGGTGCTCCTGGTACTTGAAAGTTCTTGGATATACGCAATAACCGTAGTTGAGCACGTTGCTGTTGAGGTCTTTGCAGAGGAGGTACATCTGCCGTCCCTTTTCAGATTCCATAAAGAGACCTGTCTGTATAGAAAGGCTTCTCAGGGCCATTATTATCAGTCCTGCCTTGTTCTTTCTCGGGCATCTCGTCACGCAGCTCAGGCATTCTCCGCAATACCAGATAGTATCGCTTTTGAGCAGTTCTTCTATCTGCTCATCGTCTTGGTGCTGAACTATATCCACAATTCTTCTCGGGTCGTAGCGGTAGAACTCCGCAGCCGGGCAGATGGCGGTGCAGGTACCGCAGTTGATGCAGGCGTTCAGACCATCGCGGATCCTGTAGTCCTGCATTAGCTTATCACATAGTTTTCCCATTGCTATTTCTTGTTGGTTGGGTATTTGGCGGCAAGTTCCAAAAGGTCAATGTCGTTGTTCATGTTCTCGGCCATCTTGCTTAGAACCTTGATGAAGGTGAGCATGTCTTCCTTGGTGATGCCGTTGATTATCTTGTCTACGGCTTCCATCGCGGCCGTAGTTACCTTGTCCTTTATTTCGATTGCGTATTCTGTTACCTCGATGAGGTTCTGGCGGCGGTCCTTAGGGTTGCTGACCCTGCGCACCAGTTTCCTGTCTTCCAGTCCGTCAACGAGCTTCACGACAGAGTTCTTGTCTTTGAGCAGATAGTCGGCAATCTGCTGCTGGGTGAGCACACCCTCGTCCCAAAGAGTGTCCATAACCAGAAACTGCTCAGGAGTGATGTTGAAACCGTGTTCTTCAAAGATGACAGTAACATACTGCTTGAACCTGTTGTGGACCAGATTAAGGAACAATCCGACTTGCTTGTTCAGTATCATATATTATAGTATAACGTTTTACTGTAATTGAACAGCACAAATTTAGCAAATAATCTGTGCCGTTGTCCTGATGCTATACAGAAATGTTAACTACAATGTAAAGGACGTAGAACGCCAGCAGAAGGGCACCTTCGGCCCTGCGGATCTTGAAGCTTGTCCTGGCGGAAAGCAGAAGCAGCAAAGTGGCCAGAAGCAGGAACACAAAGTGAATGTGGTTGATGCTCGCCAGCGGAAGAGGGGTTATGGATGCGCAGCCTCCAAGAATCAGGAAAATGTTGAAGATGTTGCTGCCCACAACATTGCCGAGAGCGAGCCCCACTTTCTTTCTGATTGCGGCTACAACGCTGGTTGCAAGTTCAGGAAGACTGGTTCCTATCGCGACAATCGTTGAACCAATTACAACATCGGACACTCCTTTTGCCTTTGCAATCAGGGTGGCGTTGTCTACCAGCAGGTTACCTCCCCAGATAAGGCCGGCAATACCGCCTGCCACCATCACCAGGGCAAGTCCCAGACTGTATTGTTTCTTGGGTTTCTCGTCCGGATCGGTTATTTTCTCCACATTTCTTTCTCCTCTCTTGGCGCTTGCCACGGAGTATACTATGAATATAAGGAAGAAGAATACAAGCAGGATTCCTTCGCTTCTGGACACAAAGTTGGATGTCATGTCATCGTCTATGGTGAGGGTGTCTATCTGCCTGTCAAAGGCGATCACAAGAAGCGCCAAAGTGGACAGGAGCATAAACTGCATATCTCTGTTCACGATTTCCCTGGACACGGCCATAGGATAGATAAGCGTGCTCAATCCTATGATAAGCAGCAGGTTGCAGATGTTGGAACCAACCACGTTACCGACGGCGATTCCCACGCTTCCCTTGATTGCGCCAAGAAGGCTGACCACAAGTTCAGGAGCGGAAGTGCCTATAGCCACAACCGTCATTCCGATAACAAGTTCGGAGATGCCAAACTTTGAAGCTATCCTGGATGAGCCTTCAACCATAAAATGAGCGCCTGCAGCGATAACAGCGAGTCCAAGTATCAGAAGCAAAATAGGTATTGTCATAATCAAAATCTTTAATTCCTGTTATTAGTATTCGTCCCAGCTCTTAATCTGGATCTGCTCCAGGTCGAGGTTGCAGAACGCGTTTATGAACGCGCTTGCCAGACGGGTGTTTGTAAGCAGCTGTATGTTGAAGTCAACGGCGGCTCTCCTGACCTTGTAGCTGTTGTCCAGCTCTGTCTTGGAGAGGTTTTTAGGTATGTTGACCACCATGTCTATGCTCTTTTTCATTATCAGGTCCAGAGCCTGAGGAGTCTTGTTCTTCTCGTTAGGCCAGAATACCTGAGTAGTCTGTATATTGTTGTCTTTGAGATATCTGTATGTTCCGCCCGTAGCGTAGAGCCTGTATCCCTTGCGGCTGAGCTGAAGGCAGGCGTCGAGCATTTCAGCCTTCTGCTTTCCGTCTCCTGTGGAGAGCAGGATTCCCTTTGAAGGAACGCTGTAGCCCACACTCAGCATAGACTTGAGGATGGCCTCGTGAGTGTCGTCACCGATGCAGCCGACTTCTCCGGTGGAGGCCATGTCTACTCCGAGCACAGGATCGGCCTTGAGCAGTCTGGAGAACGAGAACTGGGAGGCCTTGATTCCGACATAGTCCAAATCGAAAGCGCTCTTGTCAGGGGCCTTGAACCTCTCTCCGGTCATTATTCTTGTAGCCAGGTCTATAAGGTTGATCTTAAGAACCTTGGATACGAACGGGAAACTTCTTGAAGCTCTCAGGTTACATTCAATCACCAGTATGTCGTTTTCCTTTGCCATATACTGGATGTTGAACGGGCCGCTTATTCTGAGTTCCTTGGCGATGGTTCTGGATATCTTCTTGAGCCTTCTTACAGTTTCCACATAAAGTTTCTGAGGCGGGAACTGGATGGTGGCGTCTCCAGAGTGGACTCCGGCAAACTCTATATGCTCGCCGATGGCGTAGGCCACAATCTCTCCGTCCTTGGCAACGGCGTCGAACTCGATTTCCTTGGCGTGCTGGATAAACTCGCTCACAACTACAGGATGCTTCTTGGAAACTTCTGCCGCCATCTGCAGGAACTGCTTGAGCTCGTGATTGTTGGAGCATACATTCATAGCCGCGCCGCTGAGCACGTAGGATGGCCTTACAAGTACCGGGTAGCCCACCTTGTCGACAAACTTGTGGATGTCGTCCAGGGTGGTAAGCTCACTCCATCTTGGCTGGTTGATGCCCAGACGGTCCAGCATCGCCGAGAACTTGTGGCGGTCTTCTGCGTTGTCTATGCTCTTGGCGGATGTGCCAAGAATCCTCACGTTTGCATCGTTGAGCCTCATTGCCAGGTTATTAGGAATCTGGCCGCCCATACTTACAACTACCCCGTGTGGAGCCTCCAGCTCATAGATGTCCATCACTCTCTCGTATGTGAGCTCGTCAAAATACAGGCGGTCGCACATATCGTAGTCCGTGGACACGGTTTCCGGGTTGTAGTTGATCATTACGCCCCTCCATCCGCATTTGCGTATGGTGGAAAGGCAGTTTACGCTGCACCAGTCGAACTCCACGCTGCTTCCGATGCGGTAGGCTCCGCTGCCCAGGACTATGATGGACTTGTGGTCTTTCTCGTAGTCTATGTCGTGGCGGTCTCCGTTATAAGTCAGGTACAGGTAGTTGGTCTTGGCCGGGAATTCTGCCGCCAGGGTGTCTATCTGTTTGACAACCGGAGTGATTCCCAGGGCTTTGCGGTATTCTCTAACTTTTACAGCATAGTTGTCCGGATCGGTCTTGCGCTTGAGGACTAGCCTTCCTATCTGGAAGTCGGAAAAGCCGCTGGATTTTGCCAGGCGCATCGTTTCCGCATCCATTTGCCTTAGGTCGTTGAACTTGGAAAGATCCTTGCCGATCAGGTAAATGTTGTACAGTTTCTGGAGGAACCACTTGTCTATCTTGGTGGCATCGTGAACCTGGTCTACGGTGTATCCTGCCTCGTATGCCTTGGCAATCACAAAGATACGGCTGTCTGTAGGTTCCTTGAGCTCTTTCTCGATGTCCTCCACGTGCATTTCCTTGTTGGCAATGAAGCCGTGGGCTCCGCGGCCAATCATTCGAAGGCCTTTTTGGATTACCTCCTCAAAGCTGCGGCCGATGGCCATCACTTCTCCCACGCTTTTCATGCTGCTGCCGATATGGCGGCTCACTCCGTGGAATTTTGAAAGGTCCCAGCGAGGAATCTTGCACACTATATAGTCCAGGGCCGGCTCAAAGAAGGCCGGAGTGGTCTTGGTCACGGAGTTTTTCAGCTCGAACAGCCCATATCCCAGACCGAGCTTGGCGGCCACGAAAGCCAGCGGATATCCGGTGGCCTTGGAGGCCAGGGCTGAAGAACGGCTAAGGCGGGCGTTCACTTCAATCACCCTGTAGTCCTCGCTCTGAGGGTCAAAGGCATACTGAACGTTGCATTCACCAACTATGCCTATATGCCTTACTATCTTGATTGCCAGCTCTCTGAGAAGATGGTACTCGTGGTTGGTAAGGGTCTGCGACGGAGCCACTACAATGCTTTCTCCGGTGTGGATTCCCAGAGGGTCGAAGTTCTCCATATTGCAGACCGTGATACAGTTGTCAAACCTGTCGCGGACTACTTCATATTCTATTTCCTTCCATCCCTTCAGCGATTTTTCAACCAGAACCTGTGGGGAGAAGGTAAATGCCTTTGCAGTAAGTTTCTTCAGTTCAGAGTCATTGTTGCAGAATCCGCTGCCCAGGCCGCCCAGGGCGTAGGCTGCGCGAACGATTACCGGATAGCCCAGCTCGTTTGCCGCCTTGAGGGCATCTTCTATGTTCTCAACCGCGTGGCTCTTTATGGTCTTTACGGATATCTCGTCGAGCTTTTTGACAAACAGTTCTCTGTCTTCTGTGTCCATAATGGCTTGAACAGGAGTTCCAAGAACCTGTACGCCATACTTTTCCAGTATACCCTTGCGGTGGAGTTCCACGCCGCAGTTAAGGGCAGTCTGGCCTCCGAACGAAAGCAGTATCCCCTGCGGCTTTTCTTTCTGGATGACTTTCTCCACAAAATAGGGGGTTACCGGCAGGAAGTAGATCTTGTCCGCAATTCCTTCCGATGTCTGCACCGTGGCGATGTTAGGGTTTATGAGCACGGTCTTTATGTGCTCTTCTTTCATCGCCTTGAGGGCCTGGGAACCAGAATAGTCGAATTCTCCGGCTTCACCGATCTTCAGTGCGCCGGAACCCAGTATCAGGACTTTCTTTATGGATTTTGCTCTCTTCATCTACAGGAGTTTTATGAACTGGTCAAACAGGAATTCCGTATCGGTAGGGCCGCTTGTGGCCTCTGGGTGGAACTGGGCGGAGAAGAACGGCTTCTTCTTGTGGCGGATGCCTTCATTTGTGCCGTCGTTCATGTTCACAAACAGCGGCTCCCAGTCTTTGTCCAGGGTTGAGGTATCCACGGCAAATCCGTGGTTCTGGCTGGTTATAAAGCATTTGTCTGTTCCAACCATCCTTACTGGCTGGTTATGGCTGCGGTGGCCGTACTTAAGCTTGTAGGTTTTTGCTCCGGCGGCTCTTGCCAGCAGCTGGTTTCCCATACAGATGCCGAAAATCGGCTTGTCGCCTTTCATGGCCACACGCAGATTCTCAACAGCCTTTGTGCAGAGTTCAGGGTTACCGGGCCCGTTGGAGATGAAAAGCCCGTCCCATTCCAGAGTATTGAAATCGTAGTCCCAAGGCACGCGGATAACTTCCACGTTCCTGTTTATAAGGCACCTGAGTATGTTGTTCTTTACGCCGCAGTCTACCAGCACCACTCTTTTGGCTCCTTTGCCGTATGTGACTGTTTTCTTGCAGGAGACAATGTCCACCTGGTTGTCAAGGTTAGGGTCAGCGATAGGGGAATGCTTTCTGCTGTCTGCCGGAACTATCCTTCCCAGCATTGCCCCGTTGTCGCGGAGAACCTTTGTAAGCTCCCTAGTGTCAACTCCATATATTCCCGGAATCTTCTGGCTTTTCAGCCACTGGTCCAGGCTTCTGGCAGAATCCCAGTGACTGTAGTTTTCAGAATAGCAGGAAATGACCAGAGCCCTGACGTGGATCTTGTCAGATTCGAACACCCTGGAAATTCCGTTTTCGTCCCTGCTGTCTTCAGGAACCCCGTAGTTTCCTATAATAGGGTAGGTTATGCAGAGTATCTGTCCAGAATAAGACGGGTCCGTCAGGCTTTCCGGGTAGCCGACCATTGCGGTGTTGAACACTACCTCTCCGTCTGCACTCTTCTGGTACCCAAAAGAATAGCCCTGAAATTCAAGGCCATTCTCTAAAACTAGTTTTATGTTTTTTGGTGATTGCATCGTCAAAGGTTCAAATCAAGGTGCAATTTACAAACTTCTTGCGAAAATATTCCAGAATTCTTCTTTAAGTTCTTCCCAAGTTTTCTGCTCTGATGCGCTCAGGCGGCTGCAGTAGCCGTTCAACAGCTCCACGGCTTCTTCCTTGCGGCCTTCTTTGATCAGCTGTACGGCCTTCTTTTCCAGGGCGGGAGCATCGTCGAAGATCATGTCGTCGTACTCCTTGAGCGCCTTTTTGACGCTGGCGGCGGTTCTGTTCCAGCCGAAAGCAGCGAGGCGGTTGGCTTCCCTGAATCTCCAGATCGCCGCGTCTTTGCGGTAGCGTTTCTGGCCGCATACCTCAAATCCTGCAGGAAGTCTTGTCTGGCCGGCATAGATCGGCACTCTCGGGGTAAGGGCCGGAATGTCAAATGCAAAGTAAGCCACTCCGCCGACCTCGTCAGGCAGCCAGTCGCGGAGTTTGATTATCTCTGAGTATGAGCATTGTATGACAGAAATAGTGTAAGCCCACGATACTGTCCCTGGCTTCAGGAAGTTCAGAAGAGAGCGGGTTGCATTGGTCATATATGGGCTTACAGGGCAGGTTGTGTCGGAAACGGCTACCAGTTCTCCGTTTTCGTTCCTGGTCCATCTCTTGACTTCCGTGTTCAGGTTCTTGAGCATATCAAACTCAGTCCCCTCGTATGTGGAGCGGTATAGCTCGAACATCTGCCTTGCGCTGACTTTATTCTCAGGCTTGATGGTGAACGGAATCTCCTCGTCTTTCATAGTCAGGCCAAGGCTTGGAGCCAGGGTGTTGAACACAAAGACCTCCCTGTGGGAGAAGTTCTTGCCTTTCTGCCCGTCCTCTGAAACCATCTTGTAGAACTTGAAAGGGGACTTTCCGTCCCAAAGACCCAGTTCCTTGCATCTTTCCCTAAGGTCAGAGCCGTACATGAAATTATCCGGATCGGAGAAGTTCACTGTCCCTATCCTCGGCACGTTGGCGCTGATGCCTACGTGGTCATCCGGAATCCTCTGTGCAACCCACAGAGCTCCAGGCTTCTTGCCGCTTTTTCCGGTGCCGTATATCTCAAAGAACCAGGCCTCTTTCTTGTCTATGACCGTGAGGCATTCGCCGTTGTCGGCAAAGCCGTATTCTTCTGCCAGGCTTCCCATCAGGCGGATGGCGTCTCTGGCCGTAGAGCATCGCTGAAGAGCCACTCTTTCAAGCTCTTCTATAAGGAACAGGGCATCTCCGCGACGCAGGTCCTGACGGCCTTCGGTGGTGGTTTCTCCTATGGCCAGCTGCTTTTCGTTCATGCAAGGGTAGGCCACGTTCATATATCGGAAAGTCTCCTTTTCCGGGGCTGGAATTGAGCCTTTGACTTCCACGTCCCTTGTATCGTACGGCTCTTCCGTGTGCATCAGGCCCCAGCGGATTTCATCAACGCTCCCCGGAGCAAATACCTTTCTCGGCTCCATCGTGAGCCAGGTCCTGAAGTTGGAGTCGCAGGTATGGGCTGTCATTACCGATCCGTCGTCCGAGGCTTTCTTCCCGACAACTATTGACGTGCATTGGGCTGAAGCCAGACTTGGCATAAGGCCAAGTAGGGCCAGCATCGCGAATGATATGACAAACTTCCTCATTTCCAATTACATGCTTCGTGCAAAGATGCTCCAGAATTCTTCTCTCATCTCCTCCCAGGTTCTCTGCTGGGATGCGCTAAGGCGGCTGCAGTAACTGTTCAGAAGCTCCACGGCCTCTTCCTTCTTGCCTTCCTTGATAAGTTTTGCGGCCTTTTCTTCAAGTGCCTTGGTGTCTTCAAACAGCATCTGGTCGTAGTCGGCGAGGGCTTTTCTGACGCGGTCTTTGGTTCTGTCCCATCCGATGGTAGCCACACGGTTTGTCTCCCTGAACTTCCAGATGGCGGCGTCTTTGCGGTAGCGGTGCTGGCCGCATACGTCAAATCCGGCAGGCAGTTTTGTCTGACCCGCGTAAATAGGAACGCGAGGGGTCTGGGCCGGGTTGTCAAAGGCAAAGTAGGCCACTCCGCCGATTTCGTCAGGAAGCCAGCCTCTCAGCTTAACTATCTCTGAATAAGAGCACTGGATAACGGCTATCGTCCTTCTTCTAGGTGCGCAGCCTGGTTTTAGCATGTTCAGCAGTTCCCTTGTGTCGTTGGTCATAAACGTGCTGATAGGGGCGGTGGTGTCGGTGACAGTCTTCATTCCTCCGTCTTCTCCCCTGACTCTTCTTTTAACAGCTACTTTAAGGTCCTTGACCTGGTCAAGGTCAGTTCCGTCGTATGTCTGGCGATACAGCTCGAACATCTTCTGGGCAGACACTTTCTCCTTCGGCTTTACGGAGAAAGGCATCTCGTCGTCTTCAAACTTGAGACCCAGATCCGGAGCTAGAGTGCTCAGCACAAAGAACTCTCTGTAACTGAAGTTCTTCTTTTCTGAACTTACCATCGGCCAGAACTTGAAAGGAGACTTTCCGTCCCACAGTCCCAGTTCCTTGCACCTTTCCTTCAGGTCTGATGCGTACATGAACTTGTCCGGATTCTTGAAGTCAATCACCTCTATTCTAGGTATGTTGGCGCTTATGCAAACATGGTCGTCAGGGATTCTCTGGGCGGCCCACAGGGCTCCTGGCTTCTTTCCGCTCTTTCCGCTGCCGTAAATCTCGAACAGCCAGGCTTCTTTCGTGTCGATAACGGTAAGGCTCTCTCCCCAGTCTCCGTAGCCGTACTCCTCTGCCAGGCTTCCCATCAGGGCAATTGCCTGACGTGCAGTGGAGCACCTCTGAAGGGCTATTCTCTCCAGTTCCTCTATCTGGAACAATCCGTCCTTGTTTACCAGTTCTCGCTTTCCGTCCGTGGTTGTCTCTCCCATTGCCAGCTGCTTCTCGTTCATGCAAGGATAGGCCACGTTGAGGAACTTGAACGTTTCTCCCTCAGGTGCCGGAATGCTTCCTTTGAGAATCGTATTCCTCAAGTCAAACGGCTCTTCGGTGTGCAGCAAGCCCCAGCGAATCTCGTCCCTGCCGTTTGCAAAAACTTTCCTCGGCTCCATCGTAACCCAGGTCCTGTAGTTGGCGTCACAGGTGTGGGCCGTCATTACAGACCCGTCATCGGAAGCCAGCCTGCCCACCACAATAGAGGTGCAGCTTTCCTTTATGGGTTCATCCTCAGGTAAATAAGGGATAACCTGCGCCTGAGCGGAAGTCAGGCTCAATCCCATCACCACGGCAGAAACAACCGCCGAATAAACAGAAGAAAGAATAGTTTTTTTCATATTGACAATAAATAAGTTCTTCTAATCGCCGACATCACTGTTGTCGTCATATATGTCTATAATGTTAATGTCTCTCACCTGGCCAGCCTCAACCGTTTTCCACCTTATTTCTTCAGGCTTGCTATTGCTTTTGGCTTTGGTTTTGGTTTTGGTTTCTCTTGTGGTTTTCCTCCCGACTCCAAACAGATAGAGAATCAGCGATACCGTAGTAAGAAGCCCATCCAGAATGAGATAAATAAGCCCGCCGAGCAACAGAATAGGAATCGCTATCACAGCCAGCACAGTGAAGAACGGGTATACAACCATACCGTCCGTCACAACGTCAGTTATAAACTTGCCTGCTGCTTTCAAGTCGTCACGCATCTTCTGCCCGCTTTTAAAGTATAAAAATATGAAAAATCAGCGATAAATAGCAAACAGTCGCTACAGCCGCAGAAGTTTAGCTGAAGAATTTAAAAATATAGAAAAATAAAGACTATAAATATGCCTGTTTCCATATTCAAATATCTATTTCTCAGGTTCCCCGAAAAGGAGTGTGGCGGCAGACGGGGCCATCTTGGTGTTGGAGTGGCCGACGCCTTTGACATATTCCTTCCTCCAGTTGAACGGAGTGCCTTTGACTTCTGCGTCTTTCTGGCAGAAGGTAAAGAAGGCGTTGCCCCTGGCAAGTCTTGTAAGGCCCTGGGCATCAGTCTCCGGAGTCTGCCTCAGCGATGAGGTCCTGAGAGTGTCCGCATCGCCGAGAAGGATAATCATCTTCTTGCCGTAATAAGCCTTCACGTCTGCGCCGCTGCCATTTATGCCGTACGGATAGGAGACGGTGTCAGACGGGTAGGTGTACCAGCCGGCGTTGGCGGCAACGGCTCTGTCCAGATGAGGAGTAGGGTTGAAAAGCAGGAAGCGGTGCACGAACTGGCCACCGGCGGAATGGCCGTAGATGCTGAAAGACTTTGCTTTGGATGCGCTGTGGGCTGTAAAGTAGTTGAAGACCTCTTCAATAAGGACATAGACCCTCTTGTTTTCAGGGTTGTATGATCCGTCTTCAGATGTGACATTGCCCCTCTGGTAGAATTCGTCAGGAAACTGTTCAGAAGAAAAAGTCGGAACCAGGACGATGAATCCGTATTTGTCTGCCTGTTCTATCCACTGGTCGCGGTATTCATCTCCGTTGCGGTCCATTCCGTGCATAACAAAAAGCACTGGCATTGAGGAGATTTCCCCGCTTGGGATGTGATAGAAAACCTTTACGCTCTTGCCTTCAAACGGGCCGTGGCAGGCATATTCCACAACTGAAGAGCCTTCCGTGAAAAGGATTTCCTTGCGGCAGGAAGACAGAACTATTAAAACAGCGGCAAAAAACAAAAAAGACAGAAGACGTTTCATGACAATTGATTTTTTGTAAAGTTAAGCAGTTTTCCCGAAATAACTATCTTTGAAAAAAAGTAGGTTATGGAATTTAAATGGGAAGAAGGTTTCAGTATATCCGTCAGGTGTGAAGGCGGGCAGGTTGTCATTTGCGCAAACAAGGCCGGACTTTTGTCTTTGGCAAATCACCTGAGGGCTTTGGCGGAGGAGTCTCCCGGCGGCCACTTCCATCTGGATCAGAACAACAGCCTGGAAGAAGGATCCATAGAGTTAGTTGTGGAAAAGTCTTAGTATCTTTGTGGAGTTATGTGGATCACTCTTGGACTTCTGATACTGGGCATTGTTGTGGGGATGTTCCTCAGGGGGCATAGCGGCGAATGGGTTTCTGCCGTTGTGATGGCAACCGTGTGTATCCTGCTGTTTGTCATGGGTGTAAGGGTAGGACTGAACGAGGAGATTATCGGGGCCATAAAGTCCACAGGAGTTATCTCGGCGATTCTTTTCGTGTTTGGAACGGGATGCTGCATCATTCTGACCTGGCTTTTTACAAAGTATGTGATTGACCGCAAAAAAGAAGTTGTTGTTACTGGGGATAAGGGCAGTGTTGAAGCCTCTGGCGGAGGAAGCGGCTTCAAGGACAGCGCGATCATACTCGGATGCTTCCTTCTGGGACTGGTGCTGGCCTTGACCAGGATATTGCCGGAAGGCTTCTATGCTCTTGACTTTGAGTCCTATGCTGACTGGGTGCTGTATGCGATGCTGCTGTCTGTGGGAATCAGTATCGGGATGGGGGACAGTATTGTCGGCCTGGTGAAAAAACTTCCCCGCAGGGTTCTGTGGCTTCCGCTGGTTGCGCTTGCCGGAACCTGGATAGGCTCTGTAGTGGCATTTATGATAATTAGGGCTCTGGGCTATGACCTGTCTTTGCAGCAAAGTGCAACCATCAATACTGCAATGGGTTACTATTCCCTTTCTTCTATATTGACAACCAAGGCCTGGGGAGCCACCATAGGCTCGATATGCCTTCTGACAAACCTTCTGAGAGAACTGTTCACGATTATAGCCGCAAAGCCTATGGGAAAGGTATTCGGCAGATTTGCATCCACTTCCAGCGGCGGGGCTACGGTTACTGACACCAGTCTTCCAATCATTCTCAAGGCCGAGGGCAACGAAATAATGCCCGCTGTCCTCTATTTCGGCATCGTGATAAATATTGCCGTTCCTTTCCTTCTTACCTTCTTAACGATGTAAAATTTGCCGATATCGGCAAGAAATGCTATATTTGAGTCGGTGTTATTAATTTTTTTTGCCGATAGAATATGGATTTTATATCAGTTAGCCAGTACTCGCGGCAGCATGGTGTGCCTGAACGCACGGTCAGGAATTGGTGCGCATCAGGGAAAATCAGCGGCGCCGTTCTTGTTGGAAAGACATGGAGCATTCCTGTCGAAACTCCGCTTCCGAGAAAAACCAAGGTTAAGAAGAGTCCGCTTCTTAAAAGACTCAGGGCTGAAAAAGAGGGTAAGGTCAGCGGGGGAATCTATCATCGTACCCAGATAGACCTTACCTACAGTTCAAATCATATAGAGGGAAGCCGACTGACTCACGATCAGACGCGTTACATATTCGAAACTAATACAATAGGCTTTTCTGGCGAGAGTGTTAATGTGGATGACATAGTGGAGACCGCAAACCATTTCAGATGCATTGACATTATCATCGACAGGGCTGAAGAGAGGCTCTCGGAGTCATTTATAAAGGAGATACATCGTGTCCTTAAAACCGGAACTTCAGACAGCCGGAAATCTTGGTTTAATGTTGGTGACTATAAAAAGCTTCCAAATGAGGTTGGAGGTTACCAGACTTGTTCTCCTGAGGAAGTTCATTCTCGGATGAAGGAGCTTCTTTCCGCATACAATGCAAAATCGTCCAAGACACTGGAAGACATTTTAGACCTGCATCAGAAGTTTGAGATTATCCATCCTTTCCAGGACGGAAATGGAAGAGTAGGCAGGCTCATATTGTTCAAAGAGTGCCTGTCAAACGGTATAGTTCCATTTATCATAACTGAAGAACTGAAAATGTTCTATTACAGAGGACTTAGGGAGTGGGGGCATATAAACGGTTATCTGATGGATACTTGTCTGACAGCCCAGGACAATTATAAAGCATTACTGGATTATTTTAAAATTAGATATTAAGGCAAGACTATTTTGTCAGAATTAATTCGTATCTTTAACAATTAATTGATTTTTGCTTTTGATTTATATGAAAAGAATAATTGAATGTGTGCCCAATTTTTCTGAAGGGCGCAACCGTGAGGTTATTGACAAGATAGTTGCTGCGATTGCAGCGATAAAAGGAGTAAAAGTTCTGGACGTGGATCCGGGAGAAGCCACCAACCGCACCGTGGTTACCTTCGTGGGAAGTCCTGAGGATGTGGTCGAGGCTGCTTTCCAGGGTGTTAAGAAGGCTGCTGAACTTATAGACATGAGGGTTCACAAGGGTGCTCACCCAAGGTCTGGTGCAACTGACGTGCTGCCGCTGATTCCTGTTTCAGGCATTACCCTGGAAGAGTGCGCAGACCTGGCAAGGGCTCTGGCAAAGAGGATCTTTGACGAGCAGCAGATCCCTTGCTACTGCTACGAGGCTGCCGCTTTCAAGCCGGAGAGGAAGAACCTGGCCGTTTGCCGTGCAGGCGAGTATGAGGCTCTGCCTGAGAAGGTTGTGGATCCCGACAGGAAGCCGGATTTCGGCCCAGGCGAGTACACTGATGTGGTAGCCAAGTCCGGTGCCATAAATGTAGGCGCGCGTAATTTCCTTGTAGCAGTTAACTATAACCTGAACACCACTTCCACCAGAAGGGCTATGGCCGTGGCTTTTGACGTCAGGGAGAAGGGAAGGAAGATGAGAGAGGGTGGAAGCCTTACCGGCAAGGTCCTCCGCGACGAGAACGGAAAGGAGATGTGGCAGCCTGGAACCCTCAAGGGATGCAAGGCTATCGGCTGGTACATAGATGAATACGGTATCGCACAGGTTTCAATGAACATTACCGACATCGAGGCCACTCCGCTGCACAAGGCATACGAGGAAGTTTGCCGTGCCGCTGCCGCCAGGGGCCTGAAGGTTACCGGAACTGAAATTGTGGGTCTGGTGCCTAAGAAGGTGCTCATAGACGCCGGCAAGTTCTATCTGGAAAAGCAACAGAGGTCTCTTGGCATCGCTGAGGACGAGATTCTCAAGATTGCCGTAAAGAGCATGAGCCTGGACGATCTGAAGCCTTTCAACCCACACGAGAAAGTTATCGAGTTCCTGATGGAAGACCCTAAGGAAATGGCTGTTAAAGAGCGTCTTGTAAGGATGACCTGCAAGGATTTTGCAATAGAGACCGCATCCGAGTCTCCGGCTCCGGGCGGTGGAAGCATTTCCGCCTATATGGGTGCTCTGGGAGCAGCCCTTTCCACAATGGTTGCCAACCTTTCTTCCCACAAGAGGGGATGGGACGACCGCTGGAAGGAGTTCTCTGACTGGGCCGAGAAGGGGAATGCCCTTATGAACGAGATGATTGCCCTTGTGGACGAGGATACCGCCGCCTTCAACAAGATTATGGACGTGTTCTCTATGCCTAAGGGAACAGACGAAGAGAAGGCCGCCAGGGCCCAGGCTATGGAAGAGGCCACTCTGTATGCCACCCAGGTGCCTTTGAGGACTCTCAAGACCGCTTTCAAGGTATTTGAAGTAGCCTCAGCGATGGCTTCGGAGGGAAATCCTAACTCCGTATCTGACGCCGGCGTTGCCGCTATCGCTGCCAGAGGAGCTGTGCTCGGAGCCAGACTGAATGTCCATATCAATGCGGAAGGCTTGAAAGACAGGCAGATGGCAGAGAGCCTTATGAACGAGGCCGACAGGATCGCAGCCCAGGCAACTGCCGAGGAAAAGAGAATCCTGGAAATCGTTGAAGACAAGATAAGAGGATAAATAATACTGAATAACATGACATTCAAGGAAGAGATATTGGCTGGAATACCGGCTACGCTGCCGGAGCCAAAGCCATACGACACAAATATCAACCACGCACCAAAGCGCAAGGATATCCTGACTCCCGCCCAGAAGAAGCTGGCTCTGAGGAATGCCCTCAGATATTTTCCTAAGGAGTTCCACGCAACCCTGGCGCCCGAGTTTGCCAAGGAGCTCAAGGATTACGGAAGAATCTATATGTACCGCTTCCGTCCTGACTACAAGATATATGCAAGGCCTATAGACGAGTATCCTTGCAAATGCCGCCAGGCTGCCGCCATAATGGCAATGATCCAGAACAACCTGGACGAGAGGGTGGCCCAGCATCCGCACGAGCTCATCATTTACGGAGGAAACGGTGCCATCTTCCAGAACTGGGCACAGTACAGGCTTACGATGCAGTATCTTGCAACTATGACCGAGGAGCAGACCCTGAGCATGTATTCCGGCCATCCTATGGGGCTTTTCCCTAGCCACAAGGACGCTCCGAGAGTGGTTGTCACCAACGGAATGGTTATCCCCAACTACTCCAAGCCGGATGACTGGGAGAGGTTCAACGCTCTGGGCGTTAGCCAGTACGGGCAGATGACCGCAGGTTCATATATGTATATCGGCCCTCAGGGTATCGTTCACGGAACCACAATCACCGTAATGAACGCCGCCCGCATGCAGCTCAAGAAGAGGGGAATAGAAGGCACCCGCGAGAATATGGCAGGTATGCTGTTCATTACCGCCGGTCTTGGCGGAATGTCCGGCGCCCAGCCTAAGGCCGGTAACATCGCAGGCGTAGTGAGCGTTACCGCTGAAATCAACCCAAAGGCCGCAAGAAAGCGCTACGAGCAGGGCTGGGTGGATGAACTTCACGACAATCTGGATGAACTTATAACAAGGATAAAGAAGGCCACAACCGGCAAAGAGACCGTTTCCCTTGCCTACGTCGGCAATGTGGTTGACCTTTGGGAAAGGCTCGCCGATGACAATATAAAGGTAGATATAGGTTCTGACCAGACTTCGCTCCACAACCCTTGGGCCGGCGGCTACTATCCTGTGGGTTATTCTCTGGAGGAAAGCCAGAAGATGATGGCTGAGGAGCCTGAGAGGTTCAAGGAGGCCGTCCAGGCATCGCTGAGAAGGCAGATAGCAGCAATCAACCGCCTCAGCGGCAAGGGAATGTATTTCTTCGACTATGGCAACGCCTTCCTTCTGGAGTCTTCAAGGGCAGGTGCAGATGTCTTGAAAGCCGACGGCACTTTCCGTTATCCTTCATACGTTCAGGACATTATGGGCCCTCTCTACTTTGACTATGGTTTCGGCCCGTTCCGCTGGGTATGCATGAGCGAGGATCCTGAGGACCTTGCAAAGAGCGATGCCCTTGCGGTTGAGGCTCTTATGGAGGAATCCAGGACCGCTACGGACGACATAAAGATGCAGATGCTGGACAATATCCACTGGATTGAGGAGGCCGGAAGAAACCATCTTGTCGTTGGCTCCCAGGCTCGTATCCTATATGCGGACGCCATCGGCAGAACAACCATAGCCCTCAAGTTCAACGATGCCATCAGAAAGGGAGAAATCAAGGCTCCGATAGTTCTGGGAAGAGACCATCACGATGTATCCGGAACGGACTCTCCTTTCCGCGAGACTTCCAACATCTATGACGGCAGCCAGTTCACAGCCGATATGGCAGTGCAGAACGTAATTGGTGACGGCTTCCGCGGAGCTACCTGGGTATCAATCCACAACGGCGGCGGAGTCGGCTGGGGTGAAGTCATAAATGGCGGCTTCGGAATGGTTATAGACGGAAGCGAGGACTCTGCCCGTCACATCAGGGAAATGCTTCACTGGGATGTGAACAACGGTATTGCCCGCCGCAGCTGGGCACGTAACAAGGGAGCCGAGGACGCTATCAGAAGAGAGATGCAGCGCACTCCTTCCCTGAAGGTTACAATGCCTAACCATGCAGACGACTCTTTGTTGGACGAGACTTTGAAAAACATCTAGTTTATGGAACACAAGATATCATTCGACCATCTCTCCCTGGAGAGAGTGCAGGAAATAATAGACAAAAAAATGACGCTTTCCTTGTCTGAGGAAGCTGAACAGGCAATTGTCAAATGCCGCAAATATCTGGACAGCAAGATGGAGGACATCGGCCGTCCGGTGTATGGAGTTACAACCGGTTTCGGTTCTCTTTGCAATGTGACCATCCAGGAAGACCAGCTGAGTCAGCTGCAGTACAATCTGGTTGTAAGCCACGCCTGCGGAATAGGCGAGAAGGTAAGGCCCGAAATCGTAAAGCTGATGCTGCTTCTGAAAGTGCAGTGCCTGTCATACGGACATTCTGGAGCTCAGCTGGTTACAGTCCAGAGGCTTATAGACATGTTCAATAACGATATCCTGCCGGTTGTATACCAGCAGGGTTCCCTTGGAGCATCTGGAGACCTGGCTCCGCTGGCGCATCTGTCTCTGCCGCTGCTTGGTCTTGGTGAAGTGGTTTACAAGGGAAAGACTATGCCGAGTGCAGAGGTTCTCTCTATTATGGGATGGGAGCCTATCAGACTGCAGAGCAAGGAGGGTCTGGCCCTTCTGAACGGAACCCAGTTCATGAGCGCTCACGCCGTATGGTCTCTGATCCAGTGCCATAGGCTCAGCCTGTGGGCAGACAGGATAGGGGCCATGAGCCTTGAGGCTTACGACGGCAGGATCGAGCCGTTCTATCCTCTGACACACAGACTGAGGCGTCATCGGGGACAAATAGATACCGCTGAAAGGTTTATGTCTTTGCTGGAGGGCAGCAAGCTTATCGCGATGCCTAAGAAACACGTTCAGGACCCTTATTCGTTCAGGTGCATCCCGCAGGTTCACGGAGCTGTCAAGGATAACATCCGTTATGTGGAGAGCGTGATTGACAACGAGATAAACAGTGCAACCGACAACCCTAACGTTTTTCCTGACGAAGATATGATAATTTCCGCGGGGAATTTCCACGGAGAGCCTATCGCAATTCCTATGGATACTCTGGCTATCGCGATGAGCGAACTTGCAAATATCTCTGAAAGAAGAACATACAAGCTTATTTCAGGTCAGAGGGGGCTGCCGCAGTTCCTGGCGCCGGAGAGCGGCCTGAACAGCGGATTCATGATTCCGCAGTACACCGCCGCTTCCATCGTGAGCCAGAACAAGGGGCTTTGCTGGCCGGCTTCTGCAGATTCCATCCCGTCTTCACAGGGTCAGGAAGATCACGTGAGCATGGGAGCCAATGCCGCCACCAAGCTGGTCAGGGTAGTGGAGAATACCGAGAGGGTACTGGCCATTGAACTTTTCAACGCCGCCCAGGCTCTTGATCTGAGGCACAAGATTTCAGGCGAAGTTTCGTCTCCTGTCATTGAAGGCATCTTGGCGGATTACCGTAAGCAAGTGCCTTTCCTTGAGAAAGATACATATATGCATCCGCTGATAGAGAAGTCTGTTGAATTCATAAGAAACTAGTATAATGAAAGATACGCTGCTGGTAAACATCGGGAGAATAGTTGGAGTGCTGCCTGCGGGAGTCAGAAGACTCTGCGGCAAGGAAATGGACAGCGTCCAGACTCTGGACAATGCCTGGCTTCTGGTCAAGGACGGAAAGATAGACTCCTTTGGACCGATGTCCACTCTTGGAGAGATTCCTTCCGGGATGGAGATGATGGACCTTTCCGGAAAGATGCTTATGCCGGCTTTCTGCGATGCCCATACCCATATAGTATATGCCGGAGACCGCCAGCAGGAGTTTGTGGATAAGATCAATGGCCTGAGTTACGAAGAGATAGCAAAAAGGGGAGGTGGAATCCTCAATTCCGCTGACCTTCTGCACAATACAAGCGAAGACGAACTGTTTGAGCAGGCATCCCGGCGTCTGGAGGAGATGATTTCCAAAGGCACTCTGACTATGGAGATAAAGAGCGGCTACGGCCTCAGGACAGAGGATGAACTGAAGATGCTCCGCGTGATCAAGCGCCTGAAGGAGAAATACCCTGTAACCATAAAATCCACCTTCCTGGGAGCCCATGCCGTCGGCAGGGAGTACAGGGGAAGGCAGGATGAGTATGTAGACCTTGTCTGCAAGGAGATGATACCCGCTGTAGCTTCAGAAAACCTGGCAGATTTCGTGGATGTCTTCTGCGACGAGGGTTTCTTCACCGTGGAGCAGACAGACCGCATTTTGAAGGCTGGAATGCTATACGGTATGAGGCCTAAGATCCACGCCAACGAGCTTGCCGTAAGTGGCGGAGTGCAGGTAGGGGTGAAGTACAATGCGGTTTCCGTGGACCATCTGGAAAGGACAACTGACGTGGAGATGGAGGTTCTCCGCAATTCAGACACGATGCCGCTGATGCTTCCTGGAGCCTCCTTCTTCCTTGGAATGCCGTATGGCAGGGCTAAGGACTATGTCAGGGCAGGCCTTCCTGTGGCTTTGGCATCTGACTGCAATCCAGGTTCTTCCCCGTCCTGCGACATGAGATTCGTGATGGCCCTCGGGTGCATCAAGATGAGGCTGACCCCTGAGCAGAGCTTCAACGCCTGCACCATCAACGCCGCCTGTGCCATGGGATGCGAGAAGGTGGCGGGTTCGGTGACGGTAGGCAAGAAAGCGGCCTTCATCGTGACGAATAAAGTGATGGAACTTGGCTTCATCCCTTACTTCCATCACACTCCGTTCATAGACCGAGTATTGTATTAAATAGTTGACATTATGAAACGATTTTGTATTGTTCCGTTTATGGCTGCTTTGATGGTGCTGGGATGTAATTTGTCCTATTCCCAGATTATCAAGTTCAACCCTAAATTCGATTCTGTTTCGGAAGAGGAGGTTAAAATGACAACCTATGCTCCGGATACGTCTGCGGATGCCGTGGTTATCTACAAGTATCTGGAACGCAATGTCTACCTGGCTCCGTCTGGAGATTTCTACATGAAGAAGGTAAACCGCTACAGGTTCAAGGTACTGAAGGAGTCTGCCAAGGACATCGGCGATTTTGAACTGCTTTACCGCACAGACGGGGAAATGAGCGAGAAAATTCACGAAATCAAGGTGATAACCTACAACTGGGAGAACGGGAAGGTGGTGAAGACCAAGATGGGCAAGGAGTTCATCTTTGACCAAAAGTATTCAGACCATGCCAAGCGAATCAGTTTCTCGGCCCAGAATGTTAAGGTAGGTTCTGTTATAGAAGTTACTTACGAGAGGCTGAACAAGCATTTCTGGGATATCGGTGACATAACTTGCCAGGGTACGATTCCGACAAATTGCATGGAGGCCAAGGTCATTTATCCTGAATGGCTGAAATACAATGCTCTCAGCAGGGGAGCCAAGCTTATCTCCATGAACCAGTCTTTTGAGACCAAGTCTGTTGTGACCGGTCACGGTGCCACTGTGGATTACAATGCAGTTGTTGCCAATTACAAGGCGTTGAATGTACCTGCTTTAAAGGCTGAGAGCAACATATACTGCATCAGCCAGTTCTTCAGCACCGTCTCTTACGAGTTGCGTTCCATCCAGATTCCGGGTCAGCTTCCAAAGAACTTTGCATCAAAGTGGACAGATGTAGACAAGCAGTTGTTTGACAGTAATATATTTACAGAAATTGAATCCGGCTGCAAATTCAAAAAGGAAGTGGACCCGATCAAGGATTCGGACAAATCTTTCACTGACAAGGTTATTGCAATACGCAATCTGGTTGCCGACAAAGTCAAATGGGACAAGTCTGTAAGGCTCATTCCTAGGTCTGCATCCACTGTGCTGAAAGAGGCTTCTGGCAGCAATGCGGATATTAACGCTCTTGTAGGCAACGCATTGAAGTACGCCGGGTTCACAGTTACTCCGGTTGTTATCAAGCTGCGAAGCAATGGAGAACTTTATGACGACCATGTTTCTACGGACGCCTTTGACACCTTCATCCTGAAAGTGGCGTCGGAAAAAGGGGATGTGCTGATGCTGGACGCGGCTTCTCCCAACGGGTATGCAAACATATTCCCGGTTATGTTCCTCGTGCCTAAGGCCCGCCAGATTTCCAAGGACAAGAGCTCTAGACCTTGGCTGGACATTACGGGTCTGACCAAGAACGAAACCTCCTATGATGCTGCTGCAAAGCTTGATTCTGAGGGTCTTCTGACCGCAACTATCAAGGTTTCATCCTCCGGAGAGGAGTCTATGTACCTGAAAGAATACTACAATTCCTTTGACAAGAAAGAAGACTTCTACTCCAAGTGGGAAAACAACAACTCATACACTGTAGTGGACCTGAGCACGGAAAACATGAACACTTATTCGCCGGACTGCTCAATGACTATCGAGGCGGAAAAGCAGATGCAGACCACCGAGGACAGGATTTATCTCAAGCCGATCATTGAGACTATTCACAGCGAGAGCCGCTTCAAGTCCGAGACCAGGAGGGTTCCTGTTGATTTCCCTTATCGCGAAACTACAACTTATCATATAAAAGTTGAGTTGCCAGATGGTTATGAGGTTGAGCAGATGCCATCCAATGTTACCTGCGGTCCTCTCAAGTCAGACAGCAAGACAGTAATAGAGTACAAACTGAGCGGCGATGGCCGCGCTCTGGAAGTGTTCTACACTTATGTGATGAATGACATGTATGTAGATCCTCACGACTATTCTGATTTCCGCCGCTACTGGCTGCAGATCATAAAGGCCGAAAATGAAACCGTAGTGCTTAAGAAGAAATGAGAAGATTTTTGCTGATACCGCTTCTGCTTCTATGTTTAGACGCTTTCTGCCAGGAGGTCAGTATTTACGGGGCCAATATCCTGGAAACCAGGGAGAGTTTTGACATGAAAAGCATTTCATCCGGCACCTATACAGTGTACAAGAAGGTTCTGGTGCTCAAGCAGTCTGCCTCCTCCCAGTCGAACATCGTCATTTTCACAGACAGCGACAGGAGCCTCGTATCTTTCTCCGGCACTATATCTTCTTCTTCGGGTAAGCCTATACGCAAAATCAAGAAGCAGGACCTGGAATACAGAGCTTTGGCGGAGAATCTTGCAGATGATTCATATGTGTATTTCTATAAGGCGGTTGCTCCGTTTCCGTTTATGCTTGAGTATGAATACACCATCAACTACAAAAGGGGAATTACCACTTTTCCTTCTTTCATTCCGGTTACTGATGAGGACGTTGTGCTGACAAAAGGGGAATACAGCATCAGCGTACCTTCCGGAACAGGCGTACAGTACAGTTCCAATCTTGAGCTAAACCTCGACAAGCAGGGCACTCGCGATGTATATACCTGGAAATGCAATGATTACAAGGGCTTCACTTCCGAGAAGATGATGCCTAGGCTTTTGACTGTGGTGCCGAACGTCTATGCCGCTCCAGTAGAATTCATGTATTCGAAGGTAGAGGGGCAGCAGGGCAGCTGGAAGGAAATAGGTTCCTGGCTGTACGATCTTCAGGCCGACACTTGGGACCTCTCCAGCCAGGACAGGGAGAAGGTGCTGTCTATGACCTCTTCTTGCAAGAATTCCTTTGAGAAAGTGAAGGTTCTCTACGATTATCTGAGAAATACCACCAGATATGTGAGCATTCAGCTTGGAATTGGCGGATACAAGCCTTTCCCGGTATCTACGGTGGTCCGCACGGGTTTCGGAGACTGCAAGGCCCTTTCCAACTATCTGAAGGCTTTGCTGAAGGTTTGCGGAGTGGAAAGCGACTACTATATAGTGAATACCTACAGTGCTGATCTGATCGAGGGCTTTTCATCTGTGGGGCAGATGAACCACGCTATGCTGGCCGTGCCTATGACGGATGAGGGACCATTCAAGGGCGATACGCTGTGGGTGGAATGCACCAATCCTATTCTTCCGTTGGGATACAGGCACGAAGACATTGCAGGCCACCAGGTGGTTCTCGTGAAGAAAGACGGAGGAGAGGTGGTGCGGTGTTCATCTTATCCCGACTCTCTCAGCCGCAAGGAGAATAATGTGAAGATACTCCTCAGTTCTACCGGAGATGCAGACATTTCGGTAGTCCAGAACAGGTATCTGGATTATGTGGAACCAATGCTGAGCTTTGCCTCCAAGAGTCCCAAGGAACAGTCAGACAGGCTGTCCTCCGACATTATTGTTGCCGCAAATTCTTTTAAGGTAGATGGAATCACCAACAATTTCGGCGATTATCCGTTATTCGGGAAGTCTTATGTTCCTAAGATATCTATCTCATATTCATTCAGCTGCAAGGACTACGCCGAGTCTTCGTCTGACAGGCTCTTTGTTCCTCTTACGCCATTGAGAAGGGGATTTGACTGGCAGAGGGGAGAGAGGAAGAACGATATATGGATCAGAAGCGGCTACACTTATCTCGATACCATAACTCTGGTGATTCCGTCCACATTCGAGCTGGAGGGCCTGCCAAAGAGCGTGAACATCGAGTGCGCCTTTGCCCGCCTCTCCTCTTCTTTCGCTGAAAAGAACGGTATAGTGACCGTTGTTGTCAGGGCGGATTTCAAGGCTGGACTGTATCCGAAAGAGAGCTATGCCGAGTACAAGACGGCAGCACGCAAGTTCAACAGCATGTGTGACGCCAAAATGGTGTTCAGACGCAAGAAATAAGCCTATTTCTGGTCTTTTTCAATGATTTGAAGCAGCTTGTCTATGGCTTCCGAATCAGGAACGCCCTTCAGGACAGGCTGTTTTCCTTTGTAGATGGTGACTTTTCCGCCGCCCTGGCCCACGTAGCCGTAGTCTGCGTCAGCCATTTCGCCGGGGCCATTGACTATGCATCCCATTACGGCTATTCTCACGCCCTTGAGATGTGAAGTGCGTTCTTTTACCTTGTTGAAAGTTTCCTCCAGGTTGTACTGGGTGCGTCCGCAGCCCGGGCAGGCAATGTACTCAGGATGATAGAAAACTCTTCTGGCGCCTTGCTGGATGTTCTCCTTGAGCGCCTTCATTTTCTTTTCAGAATAAGGCGCCTCAGCGATGGTGAAATCGTCTATCTCCTTTTCCAGAAGCATTACGCCGAACAAGGCGGCCGCCCTGATAATGAAGCGGTTCCAGTCATCTTTTCCGCATCCCAGATCGGTGAATCTGAGGATAGGGGTGCGGCTGTTCTGGTTTCTGACTGCCTCGTATAGCCTCTGGGCGTCTTTGCTCTCGAAGAACTGGACAATCTGCTCTCCGGCAGGAATCTCGTTTACCGGGTTTTCGGTCAGGGAGACTCTGACTGTATCGCCGATGCCTTTGCTAAGGAGGGCGCCGATGCCGATGGCGGACTTGATTCTGCCCTGGTCTGCATTGCCGGCTTCGGTGACTCCCAGATGGACTGGGAAGACGGTTCCGCTTTCCTCCATCGCCTTGAAGAGAAGCAGGTAGGCCTGACTCATGACGATGGTGTTGCTGGCCTTCAGAGATACTACGACATTGTCGAATTTCTCGTCTATACACATCGCAAGCCACTGCATGGCAGCCTGTTTCATTCCTTCAGGGGTGTTGCCCCAGCGGTTGACGATATCTTCTCCCAAAGAGCCGTGGTTCAGGCCAATGCGCACGGCTGTGCCGTGTTTGCGGCAAGCTTCTATGAACCTTGCGAACTGTGACTGGGCGTCCTTGTGGACCTGGGAGAAATTGCCCGGGTTGATCCTGACCTTGTCTGCCACCGAAGCTGCTGCAATGGCAACCTCGGAGTTGAAGTGGACATCGGCGACAAGAGGAGTCTTTATTCCCTGGTTTCTCAGGATGGCCTTGATCTTGTCAAGTGCTTCCACTTCCTTGAATCCCTGGGTGGTAAGCCTTATCAGTTTTGCTCCGGCAGCGGCCATTTCCAGGCACTGGGCCACACTTTTTTCAACATCCTGGGTGTGGGTGTTGCACATTGTCTGGACGGCGATAGGGGCACCGCCTCCCAGTTTTAGACCGGCTATTTCCGCCTGTATTCTTTTCATATCGCGATTATCTTCTGGAAGGAGCGTTAGACTTTATCTTATACGAGCTTCCGCCGAAGCGGTAGTGAAGACCTACTGAAATGATTATCTGGCTTGTATGGGTGGATACCCAGTACTCGTCGCCGTAGAAGGCCGTCTTGTCGTAAAGGTCTGCCAGATTGTACTTGTAGTTTGCTTCCACGTGGATTTCAAACGGGCGGAAGACGTAAGCCAGTCCGCCGCCGCCGATTATTCCGTAGCCTTTTTTCTTGTAGGAATCTTTAACCGTCTCGGGGAGAATGTGCGAGAACTGGGCTCCGGTCCTGTAAGCCACAAAGCAGCCAAGGTTTGCCAGTATCCTCATTCTCCAGAAGTCGAACCTGAACTGTGAAACCAGCGGGATGGTAATGTTCTGGAATACTTCATTTCCCTGGTCCACAAGATGGCCGCTCTCGTCCAAAACCTGAGTCTTGTAGCCTTCCTCGTTGAACTGTACGCCGGTCTCTATTCCGAACAGCGAGATGGCGTTCCAAAGGGAGTGGTAGTAGGTGTAGTAGACACCGAAGTTTTTCGGGGAGGTAATAGGTTTCTTGTCGTAGTCTATGCTGAGGGTGAGGTTGTTTATGGACATTCCCCACTTGACTCCGAACAGGTGCTCCCTGATTCTGGTGGAGTCTTTCACCTTTCCCGTGATGTTGGCGTCTCTGAAGGAGAATTCGTCAAACTCCTTCATAATATCTACAGTGTCAACGATTTGAGCCTGCGCATAAAAAGGCGTCAGGCAGCCTAGAAGTAATATGATCGCGAGTCTTTTCATCATTTGAACAGTTTTTTCAGGTCAACATCCTGGGTGAGGTCTGTCTGTTCCTTGAGGTTGATAATCACCTTTCCGTCCGGCAGTTTCAGAAGCCTGGCCTTTTCCGGCGGTATTCTTTTTACGATATCGCCCACGTCCAGCTTTCCGTTGTGGTTCACGTCCTGGGTGATTCTGAACGAATACACTCCGGCATTCAGGTACGGGAACAAAAGCGAGCAGTCTGACGAGATCTCGTGCCTGAGAAATACCTTGTCTCTTTTTTCGTTTACAAGTTCGACGATGTATTCAACTCCATCCACTCCCTTGATATCCAAAGTGATGCTGCTTAGCTTGTCGTCTGTAGGCAGGGAGAATGTGCGGAAAGTCGAGTCGTTGGTGAAAGAGTTTATGTCCTTGAAGGTGGCTGTCTTGATGCTGATCTTGTATTCGTTTCCGACCTTGTATGGCTCTTCGGACTGGATGGTGTATTTGAGCATGTTGACAGAGTCTCTCACAAGGCGGAACTTAACGTCTGAAACCACGCCTCTCGGAGTCTTTGAGGTGAAGGTGATGGAGTCTTTGCTGGCCTGGATCAGAGGAGTAGGGAAATCCAGCTCTATGCCCCTGTTCTCCACGGTCTTGCCGTCGACTGTGAGTTTCATCTTGAGAAGGTCCTTGCGCTCGGTTTGTTTCTTGTCCGGCTTGGTGAGCTCGTTTTTGCCGTCGTCCTGCTTGTTCTGGTTTCCGAACGGGTCTTTGCGGTTGTTTCTGGTATTGCCCAGATTCTGGAGGTAGTCGTTCGTGAGGCCGGACTTGTTAGGGTCTCTCTTGTCGGAATCCTTTATGGTGCTCTTGTCAAACGGCTTTACAAGCTTGAAACTTTCTCCGTGAGGCACCAGATTGCCTGTGGAGTCTGTCTTCATATAGTTGATTCGGAGGAACAAGGTGTCGTCCACCGGCCTCTGGTCGTTGATCCAGAAAGACAGGGAGTCGCCTTCGGAATTGAACTGGCGGATGATGCGGTCGTCAAACACACCCCTGATCCTGAAGGTGTCTATCTGCGGGTTTGGAGAGCGGAACTTGATGTAGCATTCTCTTTCCGAGATTCTGCCGGTGTTCTCGATGTACTGGTTGCTCAGTGTTTCCTTGAAGACGTAGATATCTGTCTGGCTCGGCCTTGAAAGGCAGGCCAGGGTATCCTTCATGTCCATCATCTTGATCTGGGGCATTCCCTCTTTGGCCGCAACAGAAGGGATTATCGTGGAATCGCAGAAACCAGCCTTTTCGCCGCTTCTGTCGTAGAGCTGGTTGTTGTTCTTGTCTTCCAGCGCAAACAGGTAATACGGCACGTTTTTGAGGCCTCTGACGCAGAAATAGCCCCAGTCGTCGGTCTTGGCCACCGCATCCGGCAAAGTCGTTATCAGGCAGGAGTCCGTAGGATTCTTATACAGGCATACAACCATTCCTTTCTGCGGGAGAAGGGTCTGGTAATCCATTACGGTTCCGCTGATTATCATAGAGTCGATGCTTTCTCCGGTGGAGAAGGTGATGGAGTAGTTGTAGAAAGGATTGCTTTCGTTCACGTCCGATATGGCCTGTCCGAAAAGCAGGGTGTAGGTCTGGTTGCTCTTGAGAGTGTCCTCGAAGGAGACCACAACGCTCTTTTTCTTGATTTTGGCCACCGGTCTCTTCTTTGAAGGCGGAGAGAGCAGCACTTCCTGGTACTGGTTCTTCAGCTGGACATACTCGTCAAAGGTTATCACCACCTTTCCCTTGTTGACCGGGAAAGACAGCATAGGCATTTCAGGCGCAATGCCTACCACTACCGGAGGAATTGTGTCCTTAGGTCCCCCGGAAGGCCCTTTTGAAGTGTTGGCGCAACTGTAAGATGCAGCTATATAGGTTATTGCCGCTGCAACTGCGATACAGGCCCTGAATATGTTCCTGCCGTTTGTCATGCTAAATCCTCCTCTTTGATATCTACTCTGGCTGCAGTTTCTATTCCTTTTATGTTCTCGATGTTCTTGATCATCTCCTCCAGGTCGTTGGTGTTGTGGACATAAAGGTCTATGTACCCGTGGAACACCCCGTCGTGAGTCTCGAAGAAAAGCTTGCGGATGTTCACGGAAAGAATCAGAGTTATGTATTTGGTGATGTCGTTCACTATTCCCAGGCGGTCTATTCCCTTGAGTTCTATCCTTGCAAGGAAAGACAGCACGGTGTGCTTGGTCCACTTGGCGTTGATGATGTTTCCGCCTTCGGTGGAAGCGAGAGATATTGCCTTAGGGCAGACTTTCTTGTGGATTACCACGTGGCCGTCCTCGTCTATGAAGCCGATGATAGGGTCTCCCGGGATAGGGTTGCAGCAGTCTGCCACCCTGTAGCTGAGAGTCTTGTCTATAGGGTTCTCTTTCAGCAGATAGTCTTTGTGCTTGTCTATCTTGCCGTCAGGGAGAGTTTGAGGCGAGGTTTCTTCCTCTAGTTTGTCCTTTCCGCTGAAGAACTGGAGGTTCCAGAACTGAACCAGCTTGTTCTCCTTGTTCTTCTTCAGGATCTCCTCCAGGTTTGCAAGGTCTATCAGCCCGGAACCGATCTTGCTGTACAGCTCGTCCTTGTTGCTTACCTTGAACTCGGCGATCAGCTTCTTTAGCACCCTCAGATGAAGCCTTACTCCCAGCTTGTCAAGTTCGGATTCCAGTATTTCCTGGCCTCTTTTAATGGTGTCCTTGATGTCTCCCTTGATGCTGTCGAGAATCATGTTGCGGGCCCTTGCCGTCTTGACGAACTCCAGCCACTGCCTCTGCGGTTTCTGGTTGTCGGCGGTGATGATTTCTACCTGGTCTCCGTTTCTGAGGACGTATGAGATAGGGACGAGTTTCAGGTTCACCTTGGCAGCAATGGCCCTGTTGCCGATTTCGGAGTGGATGGCGTAGGCGAAATCCAGAACGGTGGCTCCCTTTTCCAGCCTCTTAGCCTCGCCGGCAGGGGTGAAGGCGTATATCTCCTTGGACATAAGCCCTGTATGGAAACTGTCCAGAAACTCCAGGGCGTTCACGTCTGGATTTTCCAGGACCTCCCTGACCATATTCAGCCAGTTGTCCATATCGTTTTCTGTGGAGGAAGAAATCTTCTCTCCCTTGTAGTTCCAGTGGGCCGCCACTCCTTTCTCTGCGATGGCGTCCATCCTGACAGTCCTGATCTGGACTTCCACCCATCCTCCCTGAGGGCTCATCAGGGTACAGTGGAGAGCCTCATAACCATTTGACTTAGGAGTACTTACCCAGTCCCTGATACGGTCAGTGTTGGAAAGGTAGTCTTCCGAAATCAGAGAGTATATATCCCAGCACTGCTTCCTTTCGGAACTGCCTTTCTTTGGCGTGAAGACAATCCTCACGGCAAACAGGTCATAGATTTCCTCGAAAGGTATACCCTTGGTTCTCATCTTGTTCCAGATGGAATAAGGGGTCTTGATCCTCTTGGTGATGGTGAACTTGTAACGGGCCTGCTCCAGAAGCTTGGAAATCGGCTCGATGAAACTGTCTATGGACCCTCCCTTGGCCTGGGAGTATTCCTGGATTCTCTGGCTGATCTGGTTATATTCCTCCGGCTGACGGAATTTAAGCCAGATGTTCTCCATCTCGCTCTTGATGCTGTACAGTCCCAGCCTGTGGGCCAGCGGGATGAATATGTACATTGTCTCGCTGAGGATCTTGTCCTGCTTTCTCTCTGGCATCGAGTCTATTGTGCGCAGGTTATGGAGCCTGTCGGCCAGTTTTATCAGGATTACCCTCACGTCGTCGTTGAGGGTGAGAAGAATTCTCTTGAAATTCTCCGCCTGGATGGATTTTTCAGATATCTCTCCCTCAATCTTGCTGTCCATCGCGGACTTGATCTTGGTAAGGCCATCGACCAGAGAAGCTATTTTGCTGCCGAAAAGACGTTCTATGTCTTCCGTGCTGTAGTCCGTATCCTCCACAACGTCGTGAAGAAGCGCTGCGGCAATGGACTTGTAGCCAAGCCCGATTTCCTGCACAACAATCTTCGCCACGGCAATAGGGTGGAGTATATACGGCTCTCCGGAGCGTCTGCGCACGCCCTTGTGAGCTTCGTTGGCAAACTCGAATGCCTTGAGCACGCCCTCGTACTCCTCCTGGGAGGCGCATCGTCTCAGGGCCGCCAGTCTCAGCGACTCGAATTCGCGTTCGATCAGTTCGTTGTCTTCTCTGGTAAATTCACTCATCCTTTTAAGCTTAAAGTCTGAGGTCTCTTTCGCCCTCAGAAATTTTCTTTAGTCTTTCTTTTATCTTTTCCTTCCACGGACCTTCTTCAATTCCGTCCAGCTCTTTTTGTATCAGTATGTTACCCTGTGCCTTGGTCTCTTCGCTGGCATAGTCCTGCAGGAACTCGGCCAATGTCAGAAGGGCGTTAGGGGTACAGAACTTCTTGATGAAGCCAGGAATGGCAAATTCCATAAAGTGCTCACCGGTTCTGCCGCTGCGGTAGCAAGATGTGCAGAAACTTGGAATGAAGCCTTCCTTCATCAGCCATCTTGCGGCCTCGTCCAGGCCTCTGGTGTCTCCGACCTGGAACTGCTCCCTTTCCAGATTCTGGCCGTCGTTTTTCTCCGAATAGCCTCCGATTTCCAGATGTGTTCCGGCATCTATCTGGCTGACTCCGAAGTGAATGACCTCATTTCTTACGGCCGGGTTCTCTCTGGCTGTCATTATCATTCCGGTATACGGTACCGCGAGCCTGAGGGTTGCCACCAGCTGCTTGAAGTCCTCGTCGCCGCATCTGTAAGGAAGGTCCAGTTCCTCCAGACCGTTTGCCGGCTGGATTCTCGGGAAGCTTATGGTATGCGGGCCTACGCCGAACCTGTCTTTCAGATGGATGGCGTGGCTGACCAGTCCCATAACCTCAAACCTCCAGTCATACAGGCCTATAAGAGCTCCTATGCCCAGGTCGTCTATGCCGCCTTCGAATGCGCGGTCAAGGCCGTCCAGCCTCCACAGGAAGTCTCCCTTTACGGTATTTGCCGGATGGTATTTTGCGTATGAAGGCCTGTGGTAGGTCTCCTGGAATATCTGGTATGTGCCGATTCCTTCTGCCTTGATTGTCTTGTATCCGGCAACGTCCAGCGGGGCGGCGTTGATGTTCACCCTGCGGATGGAACCGTTCTTTGAATGTACGGAATAGACTGTCCTGACGCAGTTTGCGATAAACTCAGGGCTGTAGAGCGGAGACTCGCCGAACACGAGTATGAGCCTCTTCTGCCCCTCGTCTTCCAGGGCGGTCACTTCCTGTATGATTTCCTCGCGGCTGAGGGTTTTCCTGATAGTCGTCTTGAGGGATTTCTTGAATCCGCAATAGGCGCAGTCGTTGATGCAGAGGTTTCCTATGTAAAGCGGGGCGAAAAGGACAATCCTGTTACCGTAAACGATTTTCTTGAGGTCTCTTGCCGCCTGGAAAAGCTCCTGGCGGCCTTCTTCTGACTTGATTGAGAGCAGAGCTGCCGTTTCTTCCAGACTCAGAGGGTTCTTTTCCAGAGACTTGGCAAACAGTTCGCGATAGCGGACCTTGTCTTCCTTCGTGGAAGAAAGAAGGCTTTCTATCTTTTGGGCGTCTATGAAGTCAAATGCTCCATTGCTTAGTGTCCTGTCCATTTTATATGCCATATCTATTTAGCCTCCAATAGTTTGTTCATGAATTTCTCAGGGTCGATGATGAATCTGGAATGTGTGCCCTTGCCGATCTCTCCCTTGCTGTCGTATGCAGTGACGCTGAACACGACGGCTCTGCGGTCTATGTCTTCCACCACAGCTTCAGCCCAGACCTCGGTGCCTGGCAGGCAGGCTCTCAAATGCTTGATGTTCACGCCTGTGCCTACACTTGCAAGTCCCAGTTTCTTAAGCAGCAGGAAGGAAGCTTCCTCCATCATCGATATCATTGCCGGAGTGGAGAAAACCGCCATCGCTCCGGTTCCGTAAGCGGCGGCTGTATTCTGGTCTGTGACCATACGGCGGGCGATATTGCTCATCCCGATTTTCAGTTCTTCTGCCATATCCTTATGCTTTTAAAGCCTGGGTGAATACCTCTGCAAATTCTTCCAGAGACGGATTTACCTTGTCGCCGGTAGGGGCTCCAAATGCCTCTACAGCAGGGCCTACGACAGTGAGCTTTGCCTCTTCGGCGAACTTTGCGAGGGCCTTTGCTCCGGCTCCGTTCCATCCGCTGGTTCCGAAGATACCCATAACCTTGCCCTTAGGGCTCATGATCCTCAGCTCGTTGCACAGATGCTCCATCATCGGGTGCATGAACGTGTTGTAGGCGCAGGTTCCAAGCACGAAACCCTTGTAGCGCATTATATCGCTGAGGATATAGGAAACATTGGTTCTGGAAACATCGCAGGTGCGTATGTTCCGGATGCCTTTCTCGGCGAGTTTAGCTCCGATCTGGTCTGCCAGGTTTGCGGTGTTGCCGTACATTGAGGCATAGGCTATTACCACGCCTTCTTCCGCCTTGAACGCCGCCCAGTCCGCGTACAGGCCGATAACCTTTGCAGGATTGTCTTTCCAGACAACTCCGTGGGAAGGGGCGATTATCTTCACAGGGACTCCTGCAAGTTTTGCTATTGCCCTGGTAACCATCTGGTTGTATTTTGCCACAATGTTGGCATAGTAGCGTCTCATCTCCGGCAGGAACATCTCTTCCATATTGTAGTCGGAGTCAAAAATGCCGCCGTCCAGGCTTCCGTAGCTTCCGAAAGCGTCGCAGCTGAACAGCACGGAATCCTTGACGTCCAGAGTTACCATTGTCTCAGGCCAGTGGACCCAAGGCACGAAGACGAACTTCAGAACGCCGCTTCCGATGTTCAGTTCCTGACCGTCGGTAACCAGCATAACGTTTTCCTCTGCGATGCCGTAGTATTTCTGCATCAGCTCGAAGGTCTTGGCATTGCCTATGATTTTCATTCCGGGATACTTTGCCAGCACGCTGCGGATCATTCCAGAGTGGTCCGGTTCCATGTGGTTTACAACCAGATAGTCCAGACTGCCACCCTGCAGGGCCGCCTCTATCTTGCAGAGAAAGTCTCCGTCAGAACCGTATTCCACGGTGTCTATGAGGACGTTCTTTTCGTCTTTGATTATGTAGGAATTATAGGATACTCCGTAAGGAATCGGCCAGTTGTTCTCAAAGAGAGCGGTGCGGCGGTCGTTTACGCCGATGTAGCTGATTCTGTCTGTAACTTTTGCAATTCTCATTGTTTCAGTGTTTTGTTTATTTATTCGTTTTGTTTTTGCTATCTAGGTTAAAATAATTTCAATTCTGTGTCTGTCTCCGGAGAGTCATTTTCCTGTCCCGGTGCGGCAATCTTGTAAAATTCTTCTTCAGAGATTACTGGAATCCCGAGTTTTCTGGCTTTCTCAAGCTTGGAGGCTCCTGCCTTGGCTCCTGCCACAAGGTAAGTGGTTGAGGAGGTTACGCTGCTTCCTACCTTGCCGCTATGGGCCTCAATGTAGTATTTCATCGTGTCCCTAGGGATGGAATAGTTGCCGGTAATCATTATGGTCATTCCCTTCAGGGTGTCAGAAACCGGGGCTTTTTCCTCCAGGCTGAACTGCAGGCCGGCTTTTTTCAGCTCTTGAACAGTGTTCAGGTGCCGGGGTTCGCTAAACCATCCGATAATGGAGTCAGCGAGTGTCCCGCCGACATCTTCCACTGAAAGAAGCTCGTCTCTTGAAGCTTCTTTGAGGGCGTCAATGTTCTTGAAGTGAGTGGCCAGAGTCTTTGCGGTGGTTTCTCCTATGTTCTTGATACCCAATGCAAAGAGTACACGATGGAAAGGTACCTGAGTGGATTTTTCCAGAGACTGGCGGAAGTTCTCCACGCTCTTTCCTTTCCACTTGTCCAGGCTCAGCAACTGGAGGTCGTCCAGATGGTAAAGGTCCTGGAGTTCACGCACATACTCCCTTTCGCAGAGCTGGTGAACCGCAACTTCGCCGATGTTGATGTCCATAGCCTTGCGGGATGCAAAATGGAGGAACTTGCCCTCAATCTGCGGGGTGCATCCGTCAGAATTCGGGCAGAAATACTTAGCCTGCTCGGGATCTCTTACAAGCGGGGTTCCGCAGGCTGGGCAGACTTTCGGGAATACCTCCGGAGAGCTGCCGGCCGGTCTTTTTGAAAGTTCCACCCTGGTTATCTTAGGGATGATTTCACCGCCCTTTTCCACATATACACAGTCTCCGACCCTTATGTCCAGAAGGTCCATCTGGTCTGCGTTGTGGAGAGTGGCTCTCTTGACGGTTGTACCGCTCAGAAGGACCGGGGAAAGGTTAGCCACAGGGGTTACCGCTCCGGTTCTTCCAACCTGGTAGTCAATGGATTCAATCTTTGTGAGAGCTTCTTCCGGCTTGAACTTGTACGCCACGGCCCATCTTGGAGTCTTGGCCGTGAAGCCCAGCTCCCTCTGGATTGCGTATTGGTCCACTTTCACAACCACTCCGTCAGTAGGGAACGGCAGGCCGTGCCGTCTCTGGTCCCATTCGCCTATATATTCGACAACCTCGTCGATGTTTGAGCATTTTCTTGAGTGCGAGCTTATTGGAAGCCCCCACGATGCAGCGTCTTCCAGCGATTTGCTGTGAAGGCTGTCTTCATATCCCGGAGCGATCAGGTGGTAAAGCACGCAGTCCAGACCGCGTCCTGAAACGGCCTTGCTGGATAGCATCTTCAGCGACCCGGCGGCCGCGTTTCTCGGATTGGCGAACAGCGGTTCCTCATCCAGCTCTCTCTGCGTGTTAAGCTTGTTGAAAGAGTCGAATGGCATATAGACCTCTCCTCTTATTTCAAATTCTTCCGGATATCCGGAGCCGTCTTTTAGCTGCAGCGGTATAGATTTGATTGTCTTTATGTTGCGTGTAACATCGTCGCCCGTTGTTCCGTCTCCCCTGGTAAGGGCCCTGACCAGAATCCCGTTCCGGTAAAGCAGGTTGATGCCTGTGCCGTCGAACTTGAGTTCGCAGTTGTAGGTGAAAGCTGAATCGGTTCCCTTCTTTACCCTGGCATCGAAATCGCGGAGCTCCTCTATGCTGTAAGTGTTTGCAAGAGAGAGCATAGGGTGGAGATGTGCATATTGTCTGAACGGAGAGTTTTCCGTTTCAAGGTCGCTTCCTACCTTGGCGGTAGGAGAGTCCGGGCTCTTGAACTGAGGATACAGCTCTTCCAGCTGAATGAGTTCTTTCAGCAGAAGGTCGAACTCGTAGTCCGAAATCAGCGGCGAGTTCTCCAGATAATAATGCCTGTTGTGGGCATTGATTTCCTCCCTGAGGGCGTTTATCCTATGTCTTGCTTCGTTTGCGTCCATACGGTTTGTACAAGATGCCAAATTTAACCAAAAATACGCAAATTTTCTTACATTTGCACCCGATTTAGAGTTATCGTATTATGCAAAAATCTATCGTGATCCTTACCGGCGGCGGTCCTGCCCCTGGAATGAATACTGTAGTAGGCAGTATAACAAAGACTTTCTTAAGCAACGGTTACCGTGTCCTTGGCCTTCACGGAGGTTACAAGGGGCTTTTCTCCCCGGACCCGAATTATGTGGAACTGGATTTCTTCAAGGCTGACGACATCTTCAACCGCGGAGGATCTTTCCTTGTGATGAGCCGCTTCAAGCCAACTCAGGAAGACTTTGACAAGAATTTCAACCTGAAATTTTTCCAGGACAACAACATTGAGCTTCTGGTTACAATCGGCGGAGACGATACCGCGTCCACTGCAAACCGCATTGCCAAGTTCCTGAAAGCAAAGAATTTCCCTATATCAAACATACACGTTCCAAAGACCATAGACAACGACCTTCCTCTGCCACAGAACATTCCTACGTTCGGATATCAGAGCGCAAAGGGAGAGGGTTCCAGGATTGCGGCTACAGTCTATGAGGATGCACGCACAAGCCACAACTGGTTCGTGATTTCCGCTATGGGAAGAAGCGCCGGACACCTTGCTCTGGCAATCGGCTACACCAACCATTTCCCTATGATCGTGATTCCGGAGATGTTCAACAAGAGTGACATTTCAGTGGAGAAGATTCTCAATATGGCGGTTTCGGCCATCATCAAGAGAAAGATTCTGGGAATAGACTACGGTGCAATCATCATTTCCGAAGGCGTTTTCGAGGGCTTCTCTCCTGAGGAACTCGAGAAATATGGTGTGAGATTCTCCTACGACGAGCACGGTCATCCTGAACTTGGAAAGATATCCAAGGCACAGATGTTCAACGATATACTTGACGTCAAGCTAAAGCAGCTCGGAATCAAGGTCAAGATCCGTCCGGTGGAGATCGGATACGAAATCCGCTGCATCACCCCTCACGCTTACGACCTGGTTTACTGCACGGAGCTGGGTATGGGAGTTTACAAGCTCTTCAAGCAGGGCATTACCGGATGTATGGTTTACCTCGACCTGAACGGAAATATCAAGAGCCTGTATTTGAAGGATATGCAGGATCCTGCAACCGGAAAGATTCCTCCAAGAGGCGTGAATATCCATCAGGACAAGGTGAACATGATCTTCGAGTACATCATGCACTACATCACTCCTAAGGATTACGAGGCGGCAAAGAAATACGTGCCGGATCCAGAAACCTACGACTTCAAGAAAATCTTGAACTGGTAGCAAAAAAAGAAGAGCCATCTTGGAGGTTCGAACTCCAGACCTACGCGTTACGAATGCGTTGCTCTACCGACTGAGCTAAGATGGCTTTTGCGGGTGCAAAAGTAATAAAAAAATTATGGCTGTTATAATCCCTACCGAACTTGGTACTGAAAAAATACCCAAGCTCTTAAGACAATATGCTGTGCCGGCGATAATTGCAATGACGGCATCGTCGCTCTACAATATGTGCGACAGCATATTCATCGGTCAGGGAGTTGGTTCTCTGGCTCTGGCGGGCCTGGCCCTGACGTTCCCGATAATGAACCTCAGCGCCGCCGTGGGAACTCTTGTGGGAGTTGGCGCCGCCACCCTTATCAGCGTTCTCCTGGGGCAGAAAAACTACGACACGGCCAACAAGGTTCTCGGCAACTCGGTGGTGCTGAACTTAATAACCGGCCTGGTCTTTATGGCGGTTATAATTGCATTTCTTGATCCGATACTCTATTTCTTCGGTGCCAGCGAGAACACGATAACCTATGCCAGGGAATATATGTTCATCATTCTCCTTGGCAATGTGGTTACGCACCTGTATTTCGGCCTTAATGCCGTGGTGAGGGTTATGGGCCTTCCCAAGAAGGCTATGGGAGCCACCATTTTCACCGTTGCCATAAACTTTGTGCTTGACTATCTGTTTATTATGGTGTTCAAGTGGGGTATCCGGGGAGCGGCCATAGCTACGGTTCTGTCCCAGTTCCTGGCGATGATCTACGTGTTCAGCCTGGTCTCCGACAAGAGCCGTGTGATTCATCTCCAAAAGGGCATTTACCGCTTGAAGAGGAAGATCATTTCCCAGACTTTCTCCATCGGAATGGCTCCTTTCCTGATGAACGCCTGCGCCTGCATCATCGTGATAGTCATTAACAAGCAGCTGAACATCTACGGCGGGGATATGGCGATAGGGGCCTACGGCATCCAGAACAGGCTGGGATTCATTGCCGTGATGATCGTGATGGGAATTAACCAGGGCATGCAGCCTATCGCCGGATACAATTACGGGGCCCAGAAGCACGACAGGGTTTCCAAGGTTCTGAACATATCAATATTCTGGGCCAGTGTCGTGACAACCCTCTTCTTTATTGTTACGGAACTCTTCCCGAGGCAGCTGGCCGAGATATTCACCGACGACGAGGAACTGCTGGCGCACACCGTAAGAGGCATGAGAATCAACTTCGTAGCCTTTGCGATAATCGGTTTCCAGATGGTTACGACCAACTTCTTCCAGAGCATCGGCAAGGCCAAGAAGGCCATTTTCCTGAGCCTGAGCCGCCAGGCGATCTGCCTGCTTCCGCTGCTACTGGTTCTTCCGCCAATTATGGGTGTGGACGGAGTGTGGTGGAGCCTCCCGATCTCAGACGTCGTTGCCAGCATCCTGACTCTCTGGCTGCTTCTCAGACAGAGGAAGGAATTCAAGATGAAACTCAAGGAACAGGAATTACAGACATCCCAAATCCAGTCATAGTATGGAAAAGCATATTCACATAAACATCGGAAGACAGATAGGAGCCGGAGGGCTCGACGTGGCCCGTGAACTGGGGAAACGCTTCAACATCAAGGTCTATGACAAGGAGCTTCTGACGCTTGCCGCCAAGGAGAGCGGCCTGGACCATTCGGTTTTCGCCAAGGAGGACGAGAAGGACAACCTTTCCCTGAATACGGGATTCAGCCTTTCCTCTTTCGCCGAGGTCATATCAAACACCTTCAAGCCAAGCGTATACAACAGCAATACCATTTTCACCATCCAGAGTGAGGTCATCAGGAAACTGGCCTCTGAGGGCTCGACGATATTTGTCGGAAGATGTGCCGACTATATCCTCAGGGATGTTCCCGGATGCTTCAATGTCTTTATCACCGCATCTATGGAAGACCGCATAAAAAGAGTGCGCACCGTAAACAAGTACGGTGATTCCGTAGGCATTTCGGACGAGAAACTCTCGGATCTTCTCCAGAGGGGGGACCGCAAGAGGGCTTCATACTACGGTGACTACTCCTTCAAGACCTGGGGAGCTGCCGAAAGCTATGATATGTGCTTGAATTCCAGCCTTCTGGGAATAGAGGGCTGTGCCGATCTCATCGAAGAGACGATAAATCGCTGTCTGCTTTAATCTTCCTGATCAGCTTGGTCACGATTTCCTCCACGAGGCTTCCTTCCGTGTAGTCAGCCGGGCAGGTGAAGCTTACCCTGTGCTGCTCGAAGAGCCTCTGGGCCACCTCTTTTGACGCTTCAGAGTTGTTGTATACGGCAATGGAAGTTCCTCCCAGCTGGCGGGTGAGTTTCATGCAAGGCACGTCCGTCTCCCCGTCGCCGAAATAAATCATATTCGAGAATGAGACTCTCTTTTCTTCCTCAGGCACAGAGGAATTGATCTTTTCGCTGTCGTGGATGTTGAGGATTCCCTTGTTTATCTTGAACAGGAACTGAGTCTTGTTGGTGTAGTTCACGGCTGAGGCCGGCCAGATGGCGCATCCTTCCTTGTCGTAATAGAAAGAAGACGCGAATATGGCCTTGAACTCCTTGGCGATCCTGGTTCCTTCCATAATCTCCAGAAGGCCTGACGAATTGATATAATGCTCTATAATAACTCCTTCTTTTTCACCGATTTTCCTGATTCTCTCAAACCAGGTCTCGACGCCCTTGAAGAAGGTTATGTCTTTTCCGTAGGTGCGGAGTTTCTTTCTTGTGAGCTTGATGCCCTTTTTCTTGGCTTCTTCAAGCATCAGCAGCATATAGATGAGCACTCCGTCCGAATCCTGGTCTTTTGCCATCTCGTGGGTTTCTGCCCAGAACTCGTCTTTCTTCCTGCCCACGGCATTGATGAAGGAGTATTCCTGCATATTGCCCGGGGCCAGAGTTCCGTCAAAGTCGTATATCAGAGCCACTATGGGCTTGTCATTTTTCCTGTTCATCTTTACCTCTGCTGTAATAGTCGTTTATCTGGCTGAATGTCAGCTTGTCCTCCAGAATCGCCGTGCCTATGATTGCACAGTGTGCTCCGGCTTGGCTGAGCTTGTCTATATCCTCTATGGACGAGATTCCGCCCCTTACCGCAATTACCAGTTTAGGGAACGCCTGGGCTATTTCCCTTACTAGATCCAGATTAGGTCCGGAAAGGGTGCCTTCCTTGCTCACGTCTCTGAGTATCACCTTTTTGAGGCCTTCTGAAACCATTTTCCTCAGCGATTCTTTCACTTCCTGGGCGGACTTTTCTTTCCAGCCCTTCACAGCCAGGCCTTCCGGGGTGATGTCGGCCGAGAAGATGATGTTGTTAGGCTCGTAGCACTCGCACCAGTAGTTGAACACCGTCGGCTGAAGCACTGCGATTGAGGAGCTTATAAGGTGGTCAGCGCCATTGTCCTGAGCGTTTCTAAGGGAATCTCTGCTTTTGATTCCGCCGCCGAAGGTCACTTTCAGCCTGGTTGTAGAAGTTATCCTCTTAAGCACATCCAGGCTCTGGGGGGCGTTGCTTCTGGCTCCTGAGATATCTACAAGGCAGATTCGCTTTATTCCGGCAATCTCTGCGTCTTGTATGTAGTCCAGGATGTCAATGTCATAAGACTTCATCTTCTTGAGGTTGCCTTCCGGGAAGGTTACAACCTTTTGGCCAAGAAGCTGTATAGATGGTATAATCTGCATCATAGCTGTCTAGAACAGGGACGAGAAGAGGTCTTCCTCAATCTGGCCCTGCTGTTTCTTCTTTTTCTTGTTCTCTTTTTCCTTCTCTTTCTTAGTCTTGACCTCCGGAACGATAGGGGAAGGAAGGTCTGCAACCATATTGCGGATATATTCGTTGGCTCTGTCTGACAGATACTTAGGAGACTCTATCGTGACAAACGGATGGTTTTCGAACAGCCACCTGAAAAGCTCGTCGTTTGGTATTACCGAGATTCTGAAGGTGCAGCTTCCGTCATCTGCCTTGCCTGTCAGCCTCTGCGACTGGTGTATAGGATTCTGTATAAGATACCTTGCCAGCACGCCCTGGGCTTTTATGTGTATGTCTTCCTTGCTGTCCTGAGGATGGGAAATGCCGATTATGTCTTCAAAGTACTCGTCTGCGTTGAACCTGTAGTTAGGCGGGAACGGCAGGATTGCGTAGGAATAACCGGTTACGCAGTCTGTCTGCACTGTCTGGATACCTTCTTTCCCGTCTACATAACCTAAACAGTACCAGCGCATTGCGTAGGTAGTCAAGTGCAGAGGATAGAATATCACTTCCCTGATGCTGGCCCTTTCGTCCACGTAACTCAGGCTCAATACTCTGCGATGCAGCACCGCATCCTTAATCACGTCCAGGAACGCGCCTCCCGAAGCTTTCGGGTTAGGCTGCCTTCTTATCTTCTGGAACGAGCCGTTAACTTTGTTTTCCAGGCACTCCCTTATAAGCTCCACAGCACCTTCCAGAGACTCCATTCCGGCCATGGACGAATATCTTTCCAGGGTTTCGGCTATTTCTGAAAGAGGGGTGAGGGTGGTCTGCTTGACGTTTGCGTTGCCGATAGAGTAGCCGGGATCTGAATACTTGTAGTATTTCTGCTCATAGACCACGATAGGGGCGTTGTAGCCCTTTTTCTTGTCTCTCATCATCTGGATATCCAGCTGGACGGTCCTTGTGGAGACCACGAAATTGTCTTTGAGCTTACCCTTGCTGTTCTCCTTAACGGCTCTGGTACAGGCAGCAATGAGATCCTGGAGAGTATACTTGTGTGCGGTATCTCTCAGGCAGGCATCTATTGTTATGTGCCTTAGCAGGGCGTTTGAGGTTACAGACATATCAAATACTTGAGCGCAAACACGTTTGCATCTTCTTTGCGCAAAAGTACAAAAAAATCTCTAATATCTATCAACTTACACAAGAAATACGCAATTATAATGCGTTAGTCTGGGCTAAATATTGGAGAGAGTCTTGGCATAATCGCGGAGACACTTCTTGAGCCTGCGGCCCTTGAGGACCTGAACGTCGTCCGGAAGCCCGGCGACAAACCTGGCCGCGCCGAAAGGGGAGCATATCTGGGTCTTGAGTATCCAGTGGCCATCGTCTTCCCGGGTTATGTACTTGCCGCTCAGGGGATATTCCTCTTCTATGAGGTTTTTTGCCCGGAGGCTGAGCCTGAGTTCGATATCCTCGGTTTCGGAGCTGCTGTAACGGAATATGTCCATAAACGCCGCCTTGTGGTCTTTTTCGTTGGTCCAGTCTTTCTCCGTAACCTTCACCGAGCCCATCCTTTCCGTCTTGAATAGCTTGTTACGGCCGTCTGCAAGGTCGTAGCACCATACTGATATGTAGTTGGTAGTGAACTTGTAAGGCTCCACTTTGCGGTCTGCCACCTTTCCTGTATGGGAACTTGCGTAGTCTTTCAGGACAACCTGCTTCTTTTCCTGGATGGCCTCTATCAGGGCGTTTACATTGCCGGCGTTCTCGGTCTTGACCACCACGTCGGCCACGGAAGATATGCTGTAGATGGTGGCGAGCTTTCTTCTCAGGTTCTGCTTGATGACATTGGTGTCGTCTATGCCGTCTATCAGGCGGTTGACCATATAGGCTTCCTCGTCGGTGAAGTGCACCAGCTGGGAAATGTCCTTGAAGAAAGGGCTTTCCTTTGCAATATGGTAATAATCACCGCTTTTATGCACAACAAAGCCGGCTTCCTTGAAAGTGTCCAGATAGCGGTAGATAGACCTGTAGGAAGTCTCCAGCTTGTCTGCAAGTTCGTTCACTGTGTAGTTGCGGCTTCCTGCAAGAAGCATCATCAGGCGCAGCATTCTCTCAACTTTGGGCTGATCCATAGTATCTTTATTTAATGATCAAATCTTCTGTGCGGACTTTTGGAATATAGTGTATTCCGTTTTCTCTGAAGTAGTTATGGCTTTCATCCTCAGCGATGTGGAGGATCTGGTACTTCTCGGCTCCCTTGCCCAGGGCAATAGCCAGAACCGGATCGAGTCCATCAGGAACCAGGCTCTTGGCTTTCTCCTTGTTGAAAGCCCCGATGCAGATGCCGGAAAGGCCCATCTCCGTGGCCTTGAGCAGCATGCTCTGGGCCGATATCCCCAGGTCCATGTCCACCCACTTGTTCTCAGGAACTGTGGAGCATATTATTATGAAAGCAGACGGCTCACAGCCTTCCGGCGGGAATTTCATGTCCGGAAGAAGTGCCCCGAGTTTTATGAACGGGCAGAACTCCGCCGCCTGTTTTCCCGTCAGCAGCTTGAACCTGAGCACCTGCTGGTTCTTGGCGCAAGGAATCTTGGTGTTTACCTCAACGATCTTCTTAAGCTGTTCTTCTGTAACCACATACGACGGATCCCAGGTCCTGCAGCTACGGTTTTTGAGCAGAAGCGTGTCCAGACTCTTAACATTGCTCCTTGTCTTGACGACCTTCTTTCTGTTGGCCAGGTCTTCCATTTTCTTTCCCAGATAATTGTCTGCCATAATCCGTTAGTCTTAGTTCCTACAAATTTAACAATAAGGACTCACTTTGACAAGTCTTGTCAGATACCCCGAGCCGCCGAAGCGGTTTTTTTCGTAAATTTGATGCAGGTTACCATTTGTTATGTACAGAACCATATACAGACAGTTCAAGCAGTACAAGACTGCCGCTTTCCTCACTCCGGTGTGGACGGCGGCCGAGGTTGTCCTTGGGGTGCTGATTCCGTATGTAACTGCCTCAATCATAGACAAGGGCATCAATGCCGGAAGCATGCCGAACGTGTACAAGTACGGGATGTATATGGTGGGCATGGCGTTTCTTAGCCTTCTGTTCGGCATTCTGGCGGGAAGGTTTGCCGCATATTCCTCTACCGGTATAGCAGCCAATCTCCGTGATGCCATGTACAGGAACATCCAGAGGTTTTCCTTCTCCGACATAGACAAGTATTCCACTGCTGGCCTGGTTACCAGGATGACAACGGACGTGTCCAATATCCAGGGAGCTATCCAGATGCTTCTCAGGGTATCGTTCAGGGCTCCGCTGAACCTGATTTCCAGCGTGGTGATGTGTTTTTTCATAAACTCCAGGCTGAGCGTGATCTTCCTTGTGGCTATAGTGATACTGGCCACTCTCCTCAGTCTTATCATAGTGAGGGCCAGCAGGCTGTTCCAGCAGATTTTCCGCAAGTACGACAGCCTGAATGCTGTTGTTCAGGAAAATGTCTCCGCGATAAGGGTGGTGAAGGCTTACGTGAGGGAGCATCACGAGCTGAGCAAGCTGGACAAGGCTGCTTTGAGTCTGTTCCGGCTGAACGTGAAGGCCGAGGCCATTATGGCTCTCAACGGGCCGGTGATGAACCTGGTGGTTTACGGGTGCATCATTTCACTGTCCTGGTTTGGAGCGCATTACATAGTGGAAGGCAGTCTCACCACCGGCCAGCTGACATCTCTGTTCTCTTACGTTATGATGGTGCTTCAGTCTCTGATGATGCTCTCGATGATATTCGTTCAGCTGACCCAGAGTGCCGCCAGCGTGAAGAGAGTTTCCCAGGTGATTGACGAGGAGCCGGATATGACTGAGGATGAGTCTCCTGTCGAGACAGTAAAGGACGGCAGCATTGAGTTCGACCACGTTTGCTTCTCCTACAAGGAGGGCGGAGATTATTCCCTTATAGACATAGACCTAAAGATTGAAGCGGGGCAGACTATCGGAATCATCGGCGGAACGGGCAGCGGAAAGAGTACGCTCGGTTCTCTGATTAGCCGCCTGTATGACGTTAGCAAGGGCGCTGTAAGGGTAGGTGGAGTGGATGTGCGCAGGTATGATATCCAGAGGCTTAGAAACGATGTAGCCGTTGTGCTTCAGAAAAATACGCTTTTCAGCGGAACCATCCTGGACAACTTGCGCTGGGGCAAGGAGGACGCTACGGAAGAGGAATGCCGCCAGGCCTGCATCTCCGCCTGTGCGGACGAGTTCATCTCGGCCCTTCCGGACGGCTACAACACACTCGTGGAGCAGGGCGGAGCCAATTTCTCCGGCGGCCAGAAGCAGAGGCTCTGCATTGCAAGGGCTCTTCTCAAGTCGCCGAAGGTGCTGATTCTGGATGATTCCACCTCGGCTGTGGATACTGCAACGGACGGCAAGATCCGCCAGACTTTTGCCGAGAGGATTCCTGGCACCACCAAGATTATCATATCCCACAGGATACTCAGCATCCAGCACGCGGACAAGATAATCGTGATGGACGATGGCCGTGTAAAGGGATTTGATTCTCACGACAACTTATTGAAGAACAACGATATATACAAGGATATCTACACTATGCAGACATCCGGAGGCGAAGGAGACTTTGACGAAACCAAATGAGAGGACCTGGAGAAAGACACGGATTCACACCGCCGGCAGGCAAGCTGAAGCTGTCTACCGTGGCAAGGCTGTTCGGGCTGATTCTCCGCGACAACAAATGGAGGATCGCCGTAGTCTTGCTGTGTATTCTCGTTTCCACACTGGCTACCCTGGCTTCCACATTGTTTACCAAGACCTTGCTGGACGACTACGTGGTTCCGATGATAGGGCAGGCCGCTCCGGACTATTCACCGCTGGCCATAGCCCTGGTCAAGCTGGCCGCTGTCCTGATTATAGGAATGGGGGCTTCCTATCTGCACAGCATACTTACTGTTTATATCAGCCAGGGAACCCTCAAGACTCTCAGACACAATCTTTTCGAGCATATGGAAAGGCTGCCGCTGAGTTACTTCGACTCCCGCAGCCACGGAGACATAATGAGCGTCTATACCAACGATGTGGACACTCTCCGCCAGGTAATAGGCCAGACCATCCCGAGGCTGTTCCAGAGCCTGGTTACAGTCATCTCCACCTTCGTGAGCATGATTGTCCTTAGCATCCCGCTGAGCGTGATATCGATTGTGATGGCTGTCATAATGTATATCGTGACAAGAAAGCTCGGAACCATCTCCAAGAGATATTTCAAGAAAAGGCAGGAGATGCTTGGCAAGGTTAACGGCTTCATCGAGGAAATGGTTTCCGGCCAGAGGGTTGTGAAGGTTTACTGCCACGAGCAGAAGGCCATCGACCAGTTCTCCGCCTTGAACGAGGAACTCCGCAGCAGCGTCTATAACGCCAACAAGATAGGCAACATAGTGATGCCTGTCAACGGCAACCTAGGCAACCTTGGATATGTGTTCATAGCCACTGCCGGAGCGGCCATAGCACTGTCTGCCCTTGGCGGATGGTTCTTCTGCGGCCTTAACGGCTCCGTCCTCACTCTCGGAACTCTGGTGGCCTTCCTCACTCTGCACAAGAACTTTACAAGGCCTGTAACCCAAATCAGCAACGAAATCAACAGCATTGTTATGGCCAGCGTTGGTTCTGACAGAGTCTATGACCTTATGGACCAGAAGGTAGAGGTGAACGAGGGCAAGGTTACCCTGGAGAAGACCGGAGACTGCCAGTGGTGCTGGAAAACCCCTGAAGGCGAATCAATTCCTCTCAAGGGCCAGGTCAGCCTCAGCGATGTGGACTTCTCTTATGTGGAGGGCAAGCAGGTGCTCTATGACATCAACCTTACCGCATATCCTGGCCAGAAGATCGCTTTCGTGGGCGGAACCGGTGCCGGAAAGACCACCATCACCAACCTTATCAACCGCTTCTATGAAATCCAGGACGGAAAGATTGTCTATGACGGCCTGGATGTCAGGGATATAGAAAAAGACTCGCTGAGAAAGAGCCTTGGCATTGTGCTGCAGGAAACCCATCTTTTCACCGGCAGGGTGATTGACAACATCCGTTACGGCAGGCTTGACGCCACAGACGTAGAATGCATTGAAGCCGCCAAGCTTGTCTGCGCCCATAACTTCATCAGGCGTCTTCCATTCGGCTACGACACTATAATTGACGCTGACGGAGGCAACCTCTCCCAGGGCGAGCGCCAGCTGCTTGCCATTGCTAGGGCGGCCGTTGCAGCGCCTCCGGTTCTGATTCTTGACGAGGCTACTTCATCAATAGATACCCGAACCGAAAAACTTATCCAGCAGGGAATGGATGAACTTATGAAAGGAAGGACAACATTTGTCATCGCCCACCGCCTTTCAACCATCCTCAATGCCGACTACATTATGGTAATGGACCACGGCCGTATCATTGAACGTGGCAAGCACAACGAACTTCTCGCCCAGAAGGGCAAGTACTATGAACTCTTTACCGGAAACCAGATAGTCTAAGGCGAATCTTGACTTCCAATCTCATTTCTTTTCTGCATTCATTGTAGGGAACCATTTTATTTCTTAACTTGCCCAAAAGATTTCCAATATGAAAAAATCTCGTCTTACATTTCCCCTTTTCGTCTTTCTGTCAATATACTCGGCGATAGAGGTTCACGGGCAACTTACCATTGTCAACGAACCTCAGACACCTTCCGTCCAGGCTTCAGAGATGACCAAGTATGGCAAGCAGGATGTGAATCTCTATACCGGAGAACTTTCCCTTAACATCCCGATCTATACTTATCGCGATGATGATTTCACCATCCCAGTATCTTTGTCATACAGTTACAACGGTTTGAAAGTCAATCAGCAGGCAGGCTATGTTGGTCTGGGCTGGACTCTCAACTGCGGTGGCTATATCACAAGGCAGGTGAGGGGTATCCCGGATGAAGAACGCTCCAAAATGACCATCTCGCTTAGTGGCGATGGCGCAGTGGACCTTTATGGTTATTGTTACAATTCCTACTATCCTCTCGACAGCATTAATGCACAGCCTCTTTATGAACCTTTTTCTCCCAGTAAAATCCTCAACCTTTATTATTCTAACAGCGGCACTGATCAAAACTATGAGGTGACATCCGATATCTACCACTTCAATTTTCTTGGTCACAGCGGCTCTTTTGTAAAAGACCCCTTTACCGGCAAATACAATGTATATCACACATCTACTTTTGACAAAAATTACACAGTCACCTTTTCTTCATATTCAAAGACTTATGCGGGCAATTCATTTGTTGTCATAAGCGGTTTTGACATAAAGACCTCCGACGGCTACACCTATCATTTCGGAAGCCTTTCACCTCTTCATGAGCCTTCTTCTTACGACGAGCCCTATGATGCCACAGAGAGGGACATTATCATAGACAAGAGCCAATCAGACGACCCTATACCGAGCACAATTACTGCCTGGGCCTTGCGGAGCATCACAGCCCCCAACGGACGATATTTGGAGATTCAATACGATAATGATGAGAAGTCATCTGGTTCCGTTTCCTCTTTCATAACCTATAACTCCAGCCTATGGTATTATTCCGACAACGAGCCCCAAAGCCAGATTCATTATACAGATTCTTACCACAGCTATCTGCTCCCCACTTCAATAAAAGTAGACGGGCTATCCCAAATCTCTTTCTCCTACTCGGCCAAACAAACCGGCGAAATTCCGTGGTACAGGAATGGCATTTATGAACCCCGTCCAATAGGAGAAAAATATACCTATCCTTTGCTTACGGGCGTCAGCGACCTCAAGAGCAGCAGCATCCTTTCCTATACCTTCAACAGCCAGGGAAGCCCTTATCCATTTCTTGCTAGTGTTGATATAGATTCCGTTGGCCGTTATTCCTTCTCCTACAAAGGTCTGGATGACGGCTATTTCCCACTTTTAGGCACCATCGCCAAAGACCACTGGGGCTATCTGAACAATACCACAAAGGCGATTTGTGATTCCAATTACATAACCTGGTCTCAACTGTTTCAAAACCATGGTTTAACTGAGACACTTACCAGTTTCCGCAATCCTGATTTCAATGCCTCCTCCTTGGGTCTTATGACCAATGTCAGTTATCCCACTGGCGGCTCCTCCTCGTTTGAATGGGAAGCAAACACATATACTTCCAAGGTTGCCAAGACCGCTGCCAACTCTTTTGTCCCGGCTCTCCTTCAGGAAACAGGCGTTGGCCCAGGTGCCCGTATCAAGAAAATCATCAACCGGTCAAAGGAAGGAATTCCAATAGATTCCACATGCTATAACTACACCCATAGCAATTCTTCTGGACAGACTACAGGGAGCGGAACACTGCTTGTAAGCCCCCGGTACAGCCTCACTTATCAGGGGATGATTTTTGACGATAATGGCTCTACCGGAAGGGTAGTCTCATCCTCTTTTTACTCTGACGGCGGCATTGTTGCCTACGAGGGCATTCCCGTTGAATATTCTGAAGTCGAGCAGGTTTTCACAGACGGCAGTTCTGTCCGGACACGTTTCACCAGTTGGGCAAACGGTTTTCCTGATGAGTTTCCCTCCCAGCAGACATTGTTGTATCCGAGGCTTTATGGACCAAATTCTCCCACGGTATATCTTATCCTGAATGACCATGACAGGCAACTTGTAACAAACATATTGTCCCCTGGTTTGAGTCTCCAGCGCCGGCGCGGAAAAATCCTTTCCCAGTATGTTTTTGATGCGTCATCAAATAAAGTTAGGGAAACTAAGAATGCATTTACTCCAGCCCCCCAGAGACTTGATGCATTAGAGTTTATTTATGTCGGTGAAGCGGCCGTCCAGACATACAAGAAAACCAACGATTTTCATCAGACCTTCTCTAAAATAGAGGACTACCGAGGCAACAGTTCCGGATCCTTCTCCTCCGGCTGCTCATACAACAGCCTTGGCTTGAAGATAACCGACACAACTACAACCCTAAGCGGAGAAAAGACAATAACCGAATACCTCTACGTTTCAGACAAATATGCCAGCGGAGCTACACTCTCTCCCGCCGAAGACAGCATGAGGGTTGCCGGATGGTATTCCTTTCCTCTAGAAGTCAAGACTACCTCATTGAAAGACCAGGTGGAAACCCTCATCTCCCACGACAGGTACACTTACCGGAAGATTGCGGGTTCCGACTCCCTGAATTTCAAGCCGGTTGTTTGGGAGAAAAAGGATGTTGAGTCAGGCCAATGGTACACCTTTGCAACATATAAATATGACAAATTCGGCCGTATGATCCAGAAGACCAATGCCAACGGTATTTCTACCGTGTATGTTTGGAGTACGGAGCATCTTGGCCCTTCACTCAGAATAGACAATGCAACCATCACTGATGTGTCTTCAGTCATAAGCGGCTGTTTCTATTCAACAGGCAACACCAATGTCCAGTACAGGGCTTCCATCCTGAAAACCCAGCTCCCTCAGAGTGCCGTCTCCTGGTTCAGCTGGTACGAGTACGGCATGCCTGAAGAAGTTGGTGACCCTTCCGGACGTGTAACCCATTATACATACGATATGGCAAAGCGTCTTCATCTTGTGACGGATGACGGACGTAACCCGGCGGAAAAATATGATTACCAGACCTCAACAAGACAGGAATAAAGCCATGAAACCTTTTAAATACATCCTTAGCCTTTTCTTCGTTGCTTTCCTCCAGTCTGTTTCTCTCCGAGCCCAGGAACAGACTCCCCAACTTCTGTTGGGTGTGGATTTTATTTCTCCCACGCAGGAAATTGAAGTGGATCCTGAGGGAGAGACGGTCACTCTGCACATTCTCGCTAACGGCGGTTTTATGGAAGCGACGCTCCTCGAGAATATCCAGGCCCGCCTGGAGGCTCTCTCCATAGATTGGATAACCAGTGTCTATCTTACGAACAAGGAGGGCATCTATGAGGCGGATCTGAACTTTGTCGTGGAAGAGAACGATACGGAAGAATTAAGGAGCCTTGTCGTAACCGCTTCCAATGGTTCCGCAACCATAAAACAGTATTCAGTTCAGCAGGCGTACGGCATTTCCCCTTCATCGCTGAACCTCATTCACGGAGGAACCGGAACCGTTACCCTCTCGGGCTCCGTGTCCGGAAACGAATATCTTCTCGTTTCCATTCCGGACAATGATTCTATAATAATGCAGGGAACGGGCAGCGCTCTCAGTTTCACCGTCTCTGAGGCAGGACTGTACAGATGCTATGACATTTCTCAGCCCCATGTCATAGAGATGCGTGACAGCTGCCTTGTCCAGTGGGAACCTTTCTACAATTCAAACAGGAGCAACAGCCTCACTCCCAATCCATACAGATTCCCTAAATCAGGCGGCTCTGTAACGTTCACCTACCAGTTGCAAAACGGCGAGCAGACTTCTTTGAACAGAATCCTCAATTCATACAACAGCGGAACTAATTTGTGCTGGAACAGCCACATGGAAATAACTGTAGATCAAAACTCTTTCCCGGCAGCGTCAATCACGGTTTCCTGCACAGAAAACACAACTGGATCTGAAATACGGAACGACACGTATTTCAAGGACCTTTCCGGCAACCACATAGTCTTTATCCAGGATTCCTGGGCAAAAACAAGATACAGCCTCTCTCTCAGCGGTTCATCCGACAGTCAGCATCTTGTGCTTTCCGGAAGTGAAACAGGTGTGCCTTACCTCCTTTACAGAAACGGGGAGCCTTCAGGCGCAGAAAGAACCGGCACAGGCGACACCCTGTCCTTCCCGATTCCGACGATTCCAGGCAAATACCATATATGGGCGGAGAAAGATTCCGTGAGAGTGCAGATGAACGGTACCCTTACCATCACCGAGGACGGAACAGCGGTCATTGGTGACAACTGGATACTGAAGCAGACCTACACAGAAGCCAATGGCGCCTCGTCCAACCTCGACATAACCTATTATGACGGCCTCGGATATCCAACACAGATAATCAGCGTTGGAGCGTCTCCTTCCGGGAAGAACATAGTAACCCCCGTGTGGTATGACCAGATGAGAAGGGATGATGCAAAGGCGTATCTCTCTTATGCATCCTCTTCAAACGCCTTGCCTCAACCGGAAGCGGATCCATACGGAAGCCAGAGAGTTTTCTATACATCCCTATACGGAGCGGGACCTGCCGAGTATGCCTACGCAGAAAAGGTCTATGAGCCTTCTCCACTGAACCGCGTCCAAAGGCAGTATCTTCCAGGGGATGATTTCCGCTCTGGAGGAACCTATTCCGGCAATGCGGACCGTTTTACCCAGTTCGGGTATCAGTTCAATTCCTCAAACGAGGTGCTGAATCTGCTCTGCGATGAAGATGGAAATCTTCAGGCAGGAGGTTTCCTTCCTGAAGCGAAACTCTACAAGAATACCGTCACCTCTCCTGACGGAAGAATCACGACTGAATTCAAGGATTCAGATGACAGACCTATCCTTACGGCCAGCGGTTCAGGAAGTCAAATCCAGGAAACTTATTACGTTTATGACAGCAGGAGGCAGCTCAGGTGGGTTCTCCAGCCGGAGGCCACGGCAAGGATAAAGGTCTTGGCGGCAAGCGCCTCTTCTGCCAACCCTTGCACATTCAGCCAGAGTGACTCCACCGCCCGGAAGTTCTGCTTCATATGCAACTATGACGGAAAAGGACAGATGACGGAGAAGAGGATTCCGGGGAAGGGGTTCGAGTACATGGTCTATGACCCTGCGGGAAGGCTCGTGGCAACGCAGGACTCCACACTGAGAGCACAGAACCGCTGGATCCTCACAAGATACGACAGCCTCTCAAGGACAACGGCCACAATGATATTCTCCGGGACGGGCAGTCAGAGGACAAGGGCCCAGATTCAGGGCCTGTTCGACCAGAGCCCTTATCCTGCCATTTTCGACAACGCTGGAAACATTACACTCACTTCCGCCACTTTCGGAAATGCGGGGAACACACTTAGCGGAAACCGCTACAGCCCGGACATACCTTCATACCTGGCCTTCTCTCCGGTAAGCGGAGTGGCCGAGACAGCTGACATTGACAGCAGGACGGCATCACTCCTCCTCTATGACAAGACCCTAAACCTTAACACAATAAACAGCTCTCAAAACCTGAGAAGATACCGCGAGAGGGCATACTACTATGACAGCAAGGGAAGGGTCATTCAGACCGTGGAAAGAGAGCCGGACGGAGAGACAATGAGGACAAGCGTGAAGTATGACTTTACCGGAAATCCGCTCACGACCGTCCAGACTTGCTCCAGGGCAGGAAACCAGACTCTGGTGCAGACCTTCAACTACGACTCACGCGGAAGGAAGCTTTCTTCCACTGCAAGGATGAACACCTCGCAGAACCCAAGCACCAACCCTATAGCGAAGACCTTCTCCGCTGTCAACTACACCTACGACGAGTTGGGACGGCTCACGGGAACGGAACGTGGAAAGACTTCACAGGCTGATTCATACGCCCTCTCACCATCTGCAACCACGCCTGTCCTTTCAACAACCCTGAACTATAACATACAGGGATGGATGACAACACAGACAGACGTGCTGAAAAAAGGCACCTCCCAGTCTGACATTGCAAATCTCTATTCCCAGACACTGAGGTACCACGATGCCCAGAAAGCTTCCACAACAAAGTCATACGACGGCCTGATTACGGAATGGGAGACCACCCAGTTCTCCAACGGGACGGACTTCACCCTGCCGGGAAACACGGCGGACAGATATATCTACGCATACTCCTATGACAGTTTCGGAAGGCTCACGGAAAGCGCAAGGTATGCCGGATTCAGCGTGAACCCAAACAACATCTTCACGGAGAAAAACCTGACATACGACCGCAACGGTAACATCCTCACCCTCACAAGATACGGGAACGGCAACGCCACAATCAAGGACAACTTCATCTACTCCTATGACGGCAACCGCCTGAAACATCTTGCAGGAACGGCAGACTACCAGTATGACGGCAACGGGAACATGACGCTGGACGCCTTGAGAAACATTTCCCTCACTTACGACATCAACAACCTCGTAAGCACCGTTTCCAGGAACGACACGCTGCTTTCAACCTACCATTACCTGGCGGACGGGACAAAGTACAAGGTAATAGACCCTGACAACAACGGTAGGGTTTACATCGGGCCGTTCTTCTACGCCACAGCCAAGGCTGGAAACACGGTGTACTCATACCTTGAAGGCATTGACACTGACGGCGGAAGGATAATGATTGTAAGGAAGCAGAGCGGAACCCAAAACACATACGACTACACAACAGCCTTCTTCGTCAAAGACCATCTGGGAAGCACGAGGGTGATGCTGAACGCCCAGGGAGACATCCTGGAAAGGAACGCGTACTATCCGTTCGGCCTGCAGATGAACCAGGGAAAGGCTTATCCTACACTAACGGAAAGGCTGCCGCAACTCTACGCAGGATACATCTCCTCCACCCCTGCAAGGCGAGACATCTACAACGGAAAGGAGCTCCAGACCGCAGCCGGAACAGACTACCTGGACTACGGCTTCAGGCAATACGACCAGACCATTGCAAGGTGGTTCAACATTGACCCGAAAGCGGAGAAATACCTGCCGTTGACACCATATAACTATTGCGCAGGGAATCCTGTTTCATTAATTGACTTCAGAGGAGATAGTCTGTGGGTTAAATATCGTGATGCACAATATTTGTATATGAATGGCTCATTGTATAATCCTGACGGATCTTTATATGAAGGTAAACAGCATGATTTCATTAGTGATGTAATAATGGGGTTAGAGCAACTTGCTGCTACTGAAGAAGGTAAAAGAATCATTGATGATTTGCAACAGTCGGATTATGGTTTTTATATTGAATATAGAAATGATAATGGTTTTAAACCAGATGATAGTAAATATGCCGCATCTAAGTTATATGACTATTTAAATTATGTTGGAATAGAAGTTGAACCAAAAGGATCTGGTGGTACAATATACTGGAATCCTCTTATATTGTATTCTGGTTTTAATTTGGATGGTACTATGTATAGGCCACCTTTTATTGGACTTGGGCATGAAATGGCACATGCCAGTGACTCCAACAATGGTCTTCTCCATGCTGGAAGATATGCAGAAGGCGAGCCTTTAAGTATTACAAATTTTAATATAGGTGTCGTATATGAGTATGAGTACAATGGATTGCTTAAGTCCGAATGGAATGCGGTCTATCGAGAGAATTTAATTAGACAACAAGCTGGTATTTCACTAAGAGCTTATTACTTCGTAGATATATCGTCTGGTAATCCTGCTCCATTTGGACCTAGACTTCTTACTAGTGACAATAAACCTATTAATTATCCTAATATAAAACGATGAGATTATTATTTCTTTTTTGCTTTTTTATAAGCATTTCTGCTTTTTCTCAAGAAAGCAAACACATCATTGGACATAATTATGAAGGTTTTTCTTTTCCTAAGGAATTCCACATACACGGTTTTCCTCCAGAAGAAAACAGATATTCTTTAGATGAATCTCAAATCAAAGAAGTTGAAAGCATTTTAGAATACAATATTCATAAATTCAACCGTTTATATATGGCTACTCCTCATTTCCCTCGACGAATAGAATACGATTTAAAGAGTTATTATAGGCAATATTACTCATATACTAAAGGTAATGATATAATCGTCAGAGTTTTTCTGATAAAAAAAGACCCGTGGAATAATGAGGAAATGCTCAAAGAATTATCATCTGATATTCAGACATCTTTAGGCGGTTCTATATCTAATCCTAGTTTCGAGATTAATCTGACAACAAAAGAAATCAAACAAATACAAAAAAAATGGTTATTGGAATTGTAAAGTATAATACTCCCGTTATTTGTGCCCTCCTCCATTCTTCGTGCAGTTTTTATTTTTCAAAGAGTCATTAGCTTCGGAAGCATTACTTTTAATAATACAACCTTGGCTCTGGTATTATAGCAAGGATCCGTAGATATTATCACAGATTTGAACCTGTTATTTGGATATTTAAGGATTGGGATAGCTGGAATAATGCTAAGGAAAGAGCAGAACGCATCCTATTATACAGAAAGAAACCATTTTAACACATAGTACTAATGAAAGTTTTAAAATTATTCGTCGTGCTCATATTAATTATAGCTTCCTGTTCTTCAAATAATTATACCAGTATATCTGTTAGTTATCATATAAATGATGACATATTTGTTGAATATCTTTGTAAAGAGAACTCACCTGTCTACAAGAGGTGTCCTGTAAGTCTATCTGAAGAAACCAGCAGATATGAGAGAGTCTTGTTTCCGTCTGATATCGAGAAGTTTGATTGGGTTTTCGGCCTGCGGCGTGTGCACAGCACATCAAAAGACGATAGTAGTTTTTATGAAGATCCTAATTATTATAAGGGAACTGTGCGAGACTTTGATTTTGATCTATTTCGTATGAATTCCGTGTATTATGGTGTGCTGGACACTTTGCTAATGTGGGGGGATGTTAGTTTAAGTTTGACAGATTCTACTATAATTTATCGTGGAGTGCGAAATAAAATTGGAAGTAATAGTCTTTCTTCTTTTGGCTTGAATAACAGGATAATTAAAGATGTTTCTATCAAAATTAAGAATCGTTTGTTACAAGAGTTTGTCGTAGGTTCAGATAGAGACACAACGGATTTTGTTTTAAAATACTCAAAAGATACTCTCAAAGAAGTAAGTATTTGTAGAAAATACACAAAGGAAGGTAAACCATTGCAAACTCTAAGCAGTGTCTCATACGAGTATAGAAAAGTTAAAATCAAAGATTCAGATTTATCCTTATAAAGGCACGAATTAAAAAAATGGAAAAATAAAGAAAAATTAAAGGCAATTTTCACCAATTTAGGTTGTCCCCATCCCCATTTTTAAACAGTTAATAATGGGGAGATGGTATGTAGTAAATAACTCTGAAGAAAAAGCTAAAAAAGCAAAAACAGGAACATCTGTAGAGACTGTAGTAGTCCCAAAAATAGTGTAGACTTGCATCCTTGGGCATTAAAGGACATTATTGTCTAGGCCCAGACCAGAAGGCCGGTGCAGATGATAGCGCCGGTTACTACCAGGTCTATCAGGCAGAATCCCATGATGTCCCTTGCGTTGAGCTTTGCTATGGCCAGTGCAGGCAGTGCCCAGAACGGCTGGATGAGGTTTGTCCAGGCGTCTCCCCAGCTGATGGCCATTCCCGTAAGGCCAGGGTCAACGTCAAGCTGGGCGCCTGCAGTGAACATAATAGGGGCCTGGATTGCCCAGTGGCCGCCGCCTGAAGGAACGAACATGTTCAGGATGGCTGCGCAGAGGAAGGTCAGAAGCGGGTAGGTGGTGTGGTTGGAGATGGAGATGCAGGCGTTGCTGACCTCGGTTCCAAGGCAGATTCCGCTTTCTCCCGTACCCATTATTATACCCATGATACCGGCGTAGAACGGGAACTGGAGCAGGATTCCTGCGGCTCCAGTGGCGCTTTTTCCGAATGCTCTCACGTATGACAGAGGGTTTCCGTGAAGGATGATACCGGCAAACAGGAAGAGCATGATCACGAAGTTAAGGTCTATGCTGCCTCCCTTGGTGAGTTTGATTATCAGGAAGGCGAAGCCCATAATCGAGATGATCCAGCTCAGTATCCTGCTGTTTTCCAGATGCTCGGCAGGGGAAGTGGCCTTTGCCTTAGGAGCAGGCTCTTCTTCTTTCAGGAGGGCAGGATCTATCGCGATGACATTCTCTCCTTTTGGGTGCATCAGGGAGTTGACAAGTATCAGGGCCACTATCACGATGGCAACAATTATCAGGTTGTGAGGGTCCAGGATGGTGCTGGAAATAGGAACCGGGTTCCCAACGGCTCCACGGGTGATTTCCTTCAGGCCGGCGCCAGGAGTGGCCATAGTCAAAGGAATACTTCCGGAAAGGCCGGCATGCCATACAACGAAGCCGCTGTAGGCGGAAGCAATCAGAAGGCGGTAGTCAACTCCTCGGAGTTTCTTGGCAATTTCCTTGGCGAAAATCACTCCCACGATAAGGCCGAAACCCCAGTTGAGCCAGCAGGCCACTGCAGATATACCTGTAACCAAAGCGATTGCTCCGGCAGGGGACTTTGGCAGGGAAGCCAGGGCGCTGATACCTTTCTTTATTATTGGTGCAGAAGCCAGGGTAGAGCCGCAGACCAGAACCAAAGCCATCTGCATTGCAAAGGCCAGAAGGCTCCACACGCCGTTGCCCCAGTGTTCTATGACTTCTATCGGGCTCTGGTGGCAGACAGGCATCGCGATGCAGGCTGCAATAAGGGTAAGGATTACCGCAAAAATGAACGGATCCGGGAGGTATTTCTGGACCAGTTTTACACAGGAGTTGATTATTCTCTGAAACATAGGACTTTATTTTATGCCCGCAAAGATACTTAAAAAGGGGAAATGTGTTCTTTGTGGAAAAATTTGTTGATTTCTTGATTTTTGCTTAAAAATTATTTCGATTTTTTTGCGTTGAGTTGAAAATTCGTTATATTTGTGACTACTATAAACCAATAGCAAATTTTATTTTTAGAATAGAATATGAAGAATCTAGAATGGGGAAAGATGTCTTTCTCTTACACTAAGACAGATTACATTGTCTACAGCACATTCAAGGACGGCAAATGGTCCGCTCCTGTGCTTTCATCTGATTTCAACATTGCTTTGAGCGCTTATGCAGGCGTTCTGCACTATGGATCTTCCTGCTTCGAGGGTATGAAGGCCTTCAGGGGAGTGGACGGAAAGGTTCGTCTGTTCCGCCCGGAAGAGAATGCAAAGAGAATGATCCGCAGCGCAAAGTTCCTGGATCTGGCCGCTCCTTCAATAGAGCAGTTTGTTCAGATGTGCGTAATGGCTGTAGAGAAGAATGCGGAGTACATTCCGCCATATGAAACAACAGCATCTCTCTATCTGAGGCCTCTTCTTATCGGAAGCAACCCTCAGCTCGGTATCCGTTCTTCAGCAGAGTCTACATTCATTGTAATGGCTTCTCCTGTAGGAACTTACTCTGGAGACAAGATCCTTGTTCCGGGTACAGCAGTCATTGCAAGGAACCACGACCGTGCCGCTCCTAACGGATCCGGAAGCTACAAGATCGGCGCAAACTACGCCCAGAGCCTCCATCCTTACAACCTGGCCCACAGGCAGGGTTACCGTGAGCTTCTGTTCACCGATGCTTTGACTCACAAGTATATCGAGGAGTTCGGATCTTCCAACTTCTTCGCGATAAAGGGCAACACCTACATCACTCCGGACAGTGACAGCGTGCTTCCATCCATCACCAACGCCAGCCTGAGAACAGTTGCAGCTGACCTTGGAATGAACGTTGAGATGAGGCATATTCCTGTGACTGAACTGGCTGAGGTTGACGAGGTAAACTCTTGCGGAACCGCAGTGGTTATAACTCCTATCTGCAGGATTGACGACAAGGTACGCCTGGAAGACGAGAATCCTTGCCACGTTTACAACTTCACCCAGGAGTGCGGCGTGAAGTCACGTGCCCTGTACGACCAGATTATCGGCATCCAGAAAGGAACCCTGGAAGACCGCTTCGGCTGGGTTATGTTTGTAGATTGCTAATCCTCTGGGAAGAAGACAGATGACTGCCCTGGAACTGGAGACCATACTCTACGAGGAAGGCGCCGACAAGGCCATCGCTGAGGCGGAAAAATACATTTCCACCCAGACGGAGGAACTTGACTTCGCCTATTACATCCTGGGCAACGCCTACCGCAAGAAAGGGGACTGGCAGGGAGCCATAAACAACTACCTTCAGGCTATGGCGATAAACCCGGACTCCCCCGCAAAGCAGGCTTACCAGATGGCTAACGACATACTGGACTTCTTCAACAAGGATATGTATAACCAATAGAAATTCAAACCAATACTAATTATAACACTATGGCTAAGATGAAAGGTGCGACCGTAATCAACACCGAGCGCTGCAAGGGATGCGGCTTGTGTGTGGTTGCGTGTCCATTCCAGGTTCTCGCTCTGAGCGACAAGAGCGTTAACCGTAAGGGGTACAACTATGCCGTCACCGTCAAGGAAGACACTTGCACCGGCTGTACCTCTTGTGCTGTAGTTTGTCCTGACGGATGTATAACCGTCTACCGTAAAAAGGAGGAATAAATTATGGCAGATCAGGAAATTACTTTGATGAAAGGCAACGAGGCCATTGCCCATGCGGCAATCCGTTGCGGCTGTGACGGATACTTCGGGTATCCAATCACTCCTCAGAGCGAAGTGCTCGAGACCCTTGCCGAGCAGAAACCTTGGGAAACCACCGGTATGGTAGTTGTCCAGGCTGAGAGTGAGACTTCTTCTATCAACATGGTTTACGGCGGAGCAGGCTGCGGAAAGAAGGTTATGACCTCTTCTTCCAGCCCTGGTATCAGCCTTATGCAGGAAGGCCTGTCCTATATGGCCGGCTGCGAGATTCCTTGTCTTGTTGTTAACGTAAGCCGCGGCGGCCCAGGTCTGGGAACCATCCAGCCTAGCCAGGCAGACTACTTCCAGAGCTGCAAGGGAGGTGGACACGGAGACTATCACCTGATAGTCCTGGCTCCTTCTTCAGTTCAGGAGACCGCTGATTTCGTGGATCTTGCATTTGAACTTGCATTCAAGTACAGAAACCCTGCAATGATTCTTTCAGACGGTGTTATCGGCCAGATGATGGAGAAGGTTGTACTTCCTCCTTTCAAGCCGAGAAGGACCGAGGAGCAGATTATCAAGGAGTGCCCTTGGGCTGCTACCGGAAGACCTAAGACAAGAAAGCCTAACGTAATCACTTCCCTTGAGCTGGACCCTGCAAAGATGGAGGAGATCAACATCCGCATCCAGAAGAAATATGCAGAGATCCAGGAGAAGGAAGTAAGGTTCGAGGAATTCATGCTCGAGGATGCTGAATACGCTATCTGCGCATTCGGTTCCGCTGCCAGAATCGCCAAGAAGGCTATCGAGGATGCAAGAAAGGAAGGCATAAAGGTCGGACTGCTTCGTCCAATCACCCTTTGGCCGTTCCCATACAAGGAAATCGAGGCTCTTTCCAACAAGGTAAAGGGTATACTTTCTCTTGAAATCAACGCCGGCCAGATGGTGGAGGACATCCGCCTTGCTGTAAACGGAAAGATTCCTGTAAACCACTACGGACGTCTTGGCGGAATCATTCCTGCTCCGGACGAGGTTGTAAGAGAACTCAAGAAAATGATGAAATAAGGAGGATGCGTTATGGATATCAAAGAAATAATACAACCCGAGAACCTGGTGTACCAGAAGCCTGAGCTTTTGAACGATACACCTATGCACTATTGCCCTGGCTGCAGCCACGGAGTTGTGCACAAGCTTATTTCAGAGGTGATTGCAGATATGGGTATGGCAGACAAGACCATCGGAGTTTCTCCTGTGGGCTGCGCCGTATTCGCATACAAGTATATAGATATAGACTGGGAGGAGGCCGCTCACGGAAGAGCTCCTGCACTGGCAACCGCTATCAAGAGGCTGTGGCCTGACCGCCTGGTGTTCACATACCAGGGAGACGGAGACCTGGCCTGCATCGGTACTGCAGAGACTATCCACGCCCTGAACCGTGGCGAGAACATCACCATCATCTTCATCAACAACGCTATTTACGGTATGACCGGCGGACAGATGGCTCCAACCACTCTGCTCGGAATGAAGACCGCTACCTGCCCTTACGGTAGGGATGCCAAGCTTCACGGTTATCCACTCAAGATCGCGGACATTGCAGCACAGCTGGAAGGAACCTGCTATGTAACAAGGCAGAGCGTCCATACAGTTGCCGCCATCAACAAGGCAAAGAGAGCTATCCGCAAGGCCTTCGAGTACAACATGGCCGGCAAGGGCTCCTGCCTGGTGGAGATGGTTTCAACCTGCAACTCAGGATGGAAGAAGACTCCTGCAAACGCCAACAAGTGGATGGAAGAGAACATGTTCCCGTTCTACAACATCGGTGACCTCAAAGACATTAACCAATAAAAGGATTGTAAGATGAAACAGGAAATAATCATTGCCGGATTCGGTGGACAGGGTGTTCTGTCCATGGGAAAGATCCTTGCATATTCCGGACTTATCGAGGGCAAGGAAGTTACTTGGATGCCAGCTTACGGTCCTGAGCAGAGAGGCGGTACCGCAAACGTGACAGTTATTGTAAGTGACGAGGAGATTTCTTCACCGATTCTCTCCACCTACGACACTGCCATCATCCTCAACCAGCCTTCCATGGAGAAATTCGAGAAGACTGTTAAGCCTGGCGGAACCCTCATCTACGACGGTTACGGAATCAGCATTCCTCCGACACGTACGGATATCAATATCTACCGTGTTGACGCTATGGATGTTGCAGCCAAGATGAACCTCATCAAGATCTTCAACATGATCCTTCTGGGAAGCTACCTTAAGCTTCATCCGATCGTTCAGATCGAGAGCGTCCTGAAGGCCCTGAAGAAGACTCTTCCTGAAAGGCATCACGGCCTGATTCCTCAGAACGAGGAGGCTATCAAGACAGGTATGGACCTTGTCAAATAAGCCTCAGCGATTTGTTATCGCAAAAGAAAAGCAGCTGTCAGATGGCAGCTGCTTTTTTGTTGGATTCAGGTATTTGCTATTTTCCTGACTATTTCTTTCCAATAGGCAGTGGAGTCGTGTCTGAATGTACATAAACACTCTTGCCGGCGTTTGAGCTGCCGTTCAGATAAACCATGATCTGCCCGTCAACGACATCATTGAGTGCAAACCAGCCGTTTTCGTCTTCGTGCCACTTGACTCCAGCAGCATCGTGTGTCTTGCTTCGTACTGTATAGTATATATTCCCAAAAATATAGCACTTGTCGAGATCCGCCTTGTAATTCTTTTCAATGTCACTGAGAGGCAGACTGGCACTCTTCTTGGTATCGTTGTCAAGAAGAAATTCCTTATAATCGGCAAAACCATCTTCTCCATCTCCCCTTCCCCTAATAATCCTGTATTTGTAGCCGCTCCTTTCATTTCCTGTCACTTGCAGTACATTATACATAACCTTGAGCTTTATGCAAGGCCCGGCGGTAAGGGCGCGGTTCTTGACTTCAACCCGGATAGTCTTCGGGCATTTCTGGTAGTATGTCTCGTTATATGAGGCTGTGCTGAAAGTCTTGCAGTCACGGCCGCTGGCTATGAATTTGGTCTGGTATGTCAGTATCACTCCCTGGTTGTTCAGTCCTATCTTTTCACCGACAGCTTCCGAAATAGCTTCTCTTATGGCTTTTTCTCCTTTGAAGATCTCCTTGGCCAGAGCGGCACCACCTCCCTTTATGTACATCCATTCGTCTGAGGATTCGCTTCGCTCAGTGATTTCCTGGTCAGAACTGGCCTTAGAACCCGCATAGCCAGCACTTTCAGAACCCTTAAACGAGAAGTCCTTTGTCTTGTATTCCTTGAACCAGTAAGCCCTTCTTCCGTATGATACAGAGGAAATCATCGCTATAGGGCCGTGCTTGTTGATCTTGTCTTCAACCTGAAACCACCTCACATCCTCTCCAAAATACTTTGACTTGTCTGTTTCCAGCTTTGCCGTTACTGTGAAATAGGTTTCGGTATAGTCCTTAACCTCAATGAGCGTGGTCTCAGAAGAGGTTGTCTCCATATTGACTTTTGCGCTGCCACCCAGGAACTTTGCGCTTACATTGAGGTCAAATGCCATCTTTGAGGAACTGCTGTAGGTCTTGCTCCTTAGACTTGCATCCATTGGGGGTGTATATTGTCCGGAATTCTCCCTGAGCATCTCTCTGATTGCTTGCATCACGTGATCGGCATCGTTGATTACTCCTGTCCGGGTAGAATTGCCACCATTGTCAAAGCTCAGGTAAAGAGTTACTGTTCCCGGATCAAGGCCAACCGGGGTAGGGTGCCCGTCTGCAAGGTCTGTATCTGCATAAACCAGCATTCCCGGATAGATATCTGTTTTTGTAGGCATAACAAAAATATCCTCGTTGTATGTCTCGTCGCTTACCCTTTTTGTGGTAAGTATAAACGCTTCACCACGCTTGTTTACAATTATCTCAGGCAAGCTTTCGTCCTGAAGAGGAGTCTGCGTCAGTGCCTTGGCATTGTCCTTGTTCTCATATTTCTCAAAGCCCTCGTTGAAAAACTTTTTCCTGTTGGATTTTTCTAGCTGTTCCCTCTCCAAAACTCTCTTGTAGGCCTCTGCAAAGGCTTTTTTAGAAGAATCCTTTTTTTCCTTCTCCGCCTGTTTCTGCTTCTCTTCCTGCTCCTTCTTTTCCTTGTTGGCCTCGGCGACGGCATTTATAAAACTCTGCCCTTGTTCCTTTTCCTTCTGTTTCTTGGCTGCTTCATCATAGCCCTTTAAAACTTGTTTGGCTATTTCTTTATTCTTCTCTTCTTTTTCCTTCTCTTCTTTTTCTTTCTTTTCCTTCCTTTCCTTTAACTTTTTTAGCCTTACTTCTTTATTCTGTTCCTGAGTTGAAGTGTTGCTTTGGGCATATCCGCTAAACGAAAGAAGGATTGCGGCAAGCATCAATACCATGAATCTGGAATTAAATGACGTTTTCATAATTAAAGATTTTAAGTGTTTTTTCAAATATAGTACATAGAGTCCTAAATAACAACTAAATCCGAATAAGTTTACCAAAACAGTTATCCCAATAGGAAATGTTGTCATTAATTCATATATTTATAGGCTGAAACATTAAATACTTCTCGATATGGCAATGTGGCATATATGGCTTATAGTGGCCCTGGTTTTTCTGATCCTTGAGATTTTCACGACAGGAATTGCTGTTATCTGCTTCTCGTTTGGAGCGGTAGGTTCCTGCGTGGCTGCCCTTTTCGGGGCAAACCTCACCTGGCAAGTAATTATTTTCGCGATAGTTACCCTGCTGAGTTTCATTTTCATACGTCCTATGCTCATCAAGCTTTTCTACAAGAAGGGCAAGAATGAGGTCAAGACTAACTATGAGGCCCTTAGCGGCCGTATCGGTATTGTATCCGAGGCCATCAATCCTGCAACCGGAGAGGGCAGGGTGAAGGTGGACGGAGACGACTGGAAAGCCGTAAGCGTTGACGACCAGCCTATTGAGCTTGGAGCAAGAGTTAAGATCCTCAAGCTCGACAGCGTTATTGTAACAGTCAAGAGAGCTGATTAAACAGATTATTAACCATCAAAAACAATAGCTATGATAATGGGTATGCAACCAATTACACTTATACTCATCGCGATTATCGTGATTGTAGTACTGATCGTGCTGTCTGGAATCAAGGTTATCCAGCAGTCTGAAACCAAGATCGTTGAGAGGCTCGGTAAGTACCACGCCACTCTTCCTTCAGGAATCAATATCATTTGGCCTATAATCGACAAGCCTAGGAAGGTTTACATCAGAAAGGTTGTTGAGGGATATGACGGCACGGCTCACGTGATCCTTCGCCAGAGCGACAAGATAGACCTCCGCGAGCAGGTGTTCGACTTCCCTAAGCAGAGCGTGATTACCAAGGATAACGTAACCACCACCATCAACGCGCTGCTGTATTTCCAGATCACTGACCCTATGAAGTCTGTGTATGAGATTGACAACCTGCCTTATGCAATCGAGAAACTCACCCAGACCACCCTTCGTAACGTTATCGGTGAACTGGAACTTGACCAGACCCTGACTTCCAGAGATACCATCAACTCCAAGCTGAGGGCAGTGCTGGACGATGCCACAAACAAGTGGGGCGTAAAGGTTAACCGCGTTGAGCTTCAGGATATCACTCCTCCAATCAGCGTTCGCGACGCCATGGAGCAGCAGATGCAGGCCGAGCGTGAAAGGCGTGCAAAGGTGCTCAAGGCTTCCGGAGACAAGGAGAAGGCCATCCTCGAGTCCGAGGGTCTGAAGGCCGCCCAGATCAACCGTGCCGAGGCCGAGAAGCAGACCAAGATCCTCCAGGCACAGGGTATCGCCGAGGCAAAGATTCTTCAGGCCAACGCCGAGAGCGAGGCTATCCGCAGAATCGCCGAGGCAGTCAAGGAAAGCAATATGTCTCCGGCCAGCTATATGCTTGCAGACAAGTACATTGCAACACTCAAGGAGATGGTTTCCGGCAAGGACAACAAGACCGTTTACCTGCCTTACGAGGCCTCTAACCTGCTTGGTTCTATCGGAACTATCAAGGAACTGTTCAAGAACCAGTAATTAATGCTCAGCCTCAACGACAGAGACATCAGACTGGTTGCCTTTGACGCGGACGACACGCTCTGGGACAACCAGTCTTTGTTTGACACTGCGGTAGAAGACTATTGCGCCCTGATGTCTGAATACGGCACCAGGGACGAGATGTATGCCGCACTCTACAAGACAGAATGCGGCAATATGGATTCTCTTGGCTACGGCACCAAGGCTTTCATCATCTCTCTGGTGGAGAATGCAATAAGAGTCAGCGACGGCACCATTCCGGAAGACCAGATTATCAAAGCAATACACATTGGCAGACGGATTCTCAACAACCCAGCCACCCCGCTTCCTGGCGTAACGGAAACCCTGAAGACTCTCCAGGACAGGGGAAAATACCGTATGGTAATCTTCACCAAGGGCGATCCTCTGGAGCAGGAGGCGAAGATAGAGCGTTCAAATCTTGGAAAATTCTTCAGCGATGTGGAAGTAGTATCCAATAAGACACCTCTGGAATACAGAAGGTTATGCCGTCATAACGGCATCGCTGAGACACAGTTTGTGATGGTTGGCAATTCTTTCAAGAGCGATATTGCTCCTGTCCTTGAAATGGGAGGCAATGCGGTTTTGATTCCTTTTGGAATTCTGTGGGAGCACGAGAGGGTAGAGGAATATGACCATCCGAACCTTATCCGCCTTGAAAAATTCTCTGACCTTACCAGCGTCCTGTAAAGATAACATCCGAACAATCAATGGAAAAGAAAGAAAAATACGAGCAGATGCTGCCTCAGCTCAAGTCCTTGACTGAAGGCGTGAACAACAACACGGGAGCCCTTGCCAACGCAGCCGCCCTGATCCACGAGACCATGGGCTTCTTCTGGACAGGCTTCTACCTTGTCAAGGACAACACCCTTCATCTCGGCCCGTTCCAGGGCCCTGTTGCCTGCTACACCATCCCTTACGGCAAAGGAGTCTGCGGCACATCCTGGAAGGAGGGCAAGACACTGGTCGTGAAAGACGTGGAGGAATTCCCCGGCCACATTGCCTGCAGCAGTCTCTCCAGAAGCGAGATAGTTGTCCCGATCTTCAAGGCAAGCAAAATAATTGGGGTTCTTGACATAGACAGCAAAGAAATTGCTACCTTTGACAATACAGACAAGGATTATCTTGAAAAGGCAATGAAGATACTTTCAGACAATCTGATATAAACCAATAACAACTAAAACAAACACTATTATGAAAAAGTACGAGTGCGAGCCTTGCGGCTACATCTATGACCCTGCAGAGGGCGATCCAGATGGAGGAATTGCTCCAGGAACACCTTTCGAGGCTATACCTGACACTTGGGTTTGCCCGCTTTGCGGAGCTTCCAAGAGTGATTTTAAACCAGTTGAATAGATTTGGCGGCCACATAGCCTGTGGTCCAGGCGGCCTGGAGGTTGAAGCCTCCGGTGATGGCGTCGATATCCAGAACTTCCCCGGCAAAGTAAATGCCGGGGTGTTTTTTTGATTGCAGGGTGTTGGGGTCTATCTCATTGAGACTTACCCCGCCGCAGGTAACGAATTCTTCCTTGAACCTTCCTTTTGCCGTAATCTGATATGTGTCAGACGTGATGGTGGCTGAAAGCCTGTTCAGCTGCTTGGAGCCTATCTCGCCGCAACGGATGTCTTCCCTTATCTGGGCTCTGGTTATCAGGTAGTTCCAGAGTCTGGATGTAAGGGTGGGTATGTTGATGGAGGAGAGTTTCTTTTGTTTGTTCCCAGAGATTATTTCTTTTAGGATGATGAGTGCTTCTTCCTGATTTTTGGAGAGCCAGTTGATGGTCAGAGGGGAAGTGTAGTTGCTGTCGCTGAGGAATCTGGCGGCGTAGGAGGAGAGTTTCAGGGTGGCAGGGCCGCTGGTTCCCCAGTCGGTTATCAGGAGAATGCCCTGGCTTCTGAATCTGGTAGATGGGATGGATAGGGTGGCATTATCTACTACCGTGCCGCTCAGGGAGTTGAGGCCTTTGTCCTTTATCTCGAAAGTGAACAGGGAAGGTATTGGCTTTTCGGTTTCTATGTCTAGTTTGGAGAGGAACTCATAGCCCTTGTCCGTTTTCTTGCCGCCGGTGGTTATGACCTTGATGTCTTCCTTGAGGGCTGTGATGTCCGTTATCTTATGGCCGGTCTTGACTTGGATGCCTTCCTGTCTTATCAGGTTTTCAAGGGTATGGACAATCTCCATCGCGTCCTGGGACTTGGGGAATATGCAGCTGTCTTCCTGGGTAACAAGCCTCACCCCGTGACTTTCAAACCATCTTGTTGTATCGTCCGGGGAGAAGACGTTGAACAGCCTTTTCATCAGCCTGTAGCCTCTGGGATAGACGTGCTCAAGACTGGTTATGTTGCCGTTGGCATCTCTGAAATCCTTGAAAGAGTTGGTGAGGTTGCACCTGCCGCCACCGGTTATGGCAACCTTTGCAAGCAGCCTGTCCTGAGACTCGTAGATAGTTACATTGCAGTTGGGGTTGAGTCTTTTGAGCTCGATTGCGCAGAAACAGCCTGCCGCCCCGCCTCCTATTATCGCGATACTTTTATTTTGCATTTGATGTGGCATTCAGTTCTGCTTTTTCTTCAGGGACTATGGTTATCTCGACCAGTTCAGGTCTTATGTAAAAGCGTGGTATTAAGGTGCTTTCTCTTGCCAGGCCGCGGCTGACGATGGCGTGGCGGTTGCCGAAAGGATAGTCTCCGCCGGTGTATTTCAGGGTTCCGGCATGGTCCGGCGCATAATAGCCTTCCCTTTGCCAAGGCAGACGGAACTGGCCCCCGTGGTAGTGGCCGGCAAGCATAAGGTCGAACCCGTAGTCCATAAACTTTTCCACGAATTCAGGGCGGTGGTGCAGGAGAATGCTGTATCTGGCAGGATTGCATCTCTTTGAAAGAGAGTCTACTCCGTTCCAGACTACGGACCATCTGGCATGTTCTGTTACGTCTGGCCAGCCGCACAGATCGAAGGTGTCTTTGCCGTGCCTGAGAGTAACCAATTCTCCTTCCAGGATTCTTACTCCAGACTGTCTGACGATATTCTTGATGCTGTCCAGCTGGCCGCTCCAGACTTCGTGGTTACCGGTGGTATAGTAGCACCTGTATCTTGGACCTATGGTGTTGAAGAACTGGATAGTCCGGTCAAAAGGTTTGCGGTCGTCGAATATGTCTCCTCCGAGCAGGACCAAGTCCGGGCGGAACCTGTCTATCTTCTTGACTATCCGGCTCTCTCCCTTTCCATACCAGCAGGAATGCAGGTCGGTGATCAGGACAATCTTCAGCGGCCGGGTGATCTTGGAAGAGGTGATGGTGTATTGCCTTACCTTCATCCTGCAGTCCAGTCCGTTGATGACAAACAGCAGGAAGAGAATCAGAATAATCCTTATGGCAATCTTGAGAGTTTTCATCGGCGATGCAAATTTAAGCAAAAATCATCGCAGGGCGTTTTTGAGGTAGTGCTTTCTGGTTATCCATATAAACGTGGCAACTCCAACAAGATGGAAGCCGACAGAAGACCAGAAGGCGGTGGAATAGCCGAAGTTTTCGCTGAACACTCCGCCGAGAAGTATGCCGAGCCCCATGCCCAAGTCCCAGGAAGTCAGAAGGGTGGAGTTGGCAGTGGCCCTGCGGTTGTTCTCGGCCAGGTTGATGATCATGTTCTGGAATGCAGGCCAGATATGCCCATTTCCAAGTCCTATGAGTATAGCGGAACCATAATAACCGATCATAGAAGGCCAGGCTATGAAGATGGTATAACCAACTGTGGAAATGAGTATTCCTTCAAGAGCGTTGCCAATAAGCCGGCCTTTTCTTAGAGCCCTGGCGCCCTGGATTCGTGAAGCCATCAGGCCAATTGCCAGGAGCATGAAGTAGGTGCCGGTTCCGGAGGTGATGCCGAGTTTCTCCTTGCCGTAGATGGCCAGGTAACTGCTCAGGACTCCGTAACAGTAGCCGAACATAAGCATATTGGCAGCGATGGCCCAGCCCTGAAGCAGGAAGAAACGGTCCCAGGAAAGCTTCTTCTTGTCCCGGATCTGCTCCTTGACGGGGGCCTTGATGCTTCCGGCTGCCCAAAGTCCCAGAGCCGCCACGGCGAAGGCCAGCCAGAACAGCAGCTGGAAGTTATTGGTGTATTTGTATATAAGTATTCCGATGGTAGGGGCGAACGCGCTTCCCAGGTTGTTGCTCAGGCCGTAAAGCCCGATGCCTTCCGTTCTTCTGGAAGAAGGCAGAACGTCTATTGCCATAGTGCTGTTGGCTACGGTGCAGGCGCCGAACGGTGCCCCGTGAAGCGTTCTGACAATGGTAAACAGAAGGAGAGAGGAAGCGGCAAGATAGCTTCCGAACATCAGGAAATTCACCAGTACGCAGACCAGGAGAACCTTTTTTCGGTTGAACGTGTCTGCGATGTAGCCTGAGAACGGCCTGGCCGCCAGAGCCAGTAGTATGTAGCCGCTCAGAACGAATCCTATGATGTCTTTGGTGGAATGGAAGGTTTCGCTCAGATACAGCGGAAGCAGTGGTGTGATCAGGTAAAACGAGAAGAACAGGCAGAAGTTGACTGCCATTACCTTCTTGTAGTTGCTGTTCCAGAGTTTCTCCTTTGCTTCCATAGCGGGGCAAATTTAGTAAATTTGCAGTCGTTAAGAAGATTATATGTTTGACAATATCATAATAAGGGGTGCCAGGGAGAATAACCTCAAGGACATATCGCTGAGCATCCCCAAGCACAAGATAACGGTGTTTACGGGGGTTTCCGGTTCCGGCAAAAGCTCGCTGGTTCTGGACACTGTTGCGGCAAAGTCCAGGAGGGAGCTCAACGACACCTTCCCCACATTCGTGCAGAAGTATCTGCCCAAGTACGGCCGTCCGCACGTGGATTCCATTGAGAATCTGCCTATTGCCATCGTTATCGACCAGAAGAAGCCGGCCTCCAACTCCCGCTCTACCGTAGGCACTTACACAGATATCTATTCTCTTCTGAGGCTGCTGTTCTCGAGGGTGGGAAAGCCTTTTGTAGGTTATGCGGAGAGTTTCTCCTTCAACCATCCGGACGGAAGCTGCCCCCGTTGCGCAGGGCTTGGCGAGATCCGCGAGCTGGACATCCACAAGCTGGTGGACTTTGACAAGAGCCTCAACGACGAGGACACAATTCATTACATTGCCTTCCACAAAGGAGGGTGGAGATGGATAAGATATGCCCACAGCGGGCTGTTCGACCTGGACAAGAAGATAAAGGACTATAGCCCGGAGGAACTGGACCTGTTCCTGAACTCCCCGCAGATAAAACTTAAGAATCCGCCATCCAACTGGCCTAGGACCGCCAAGTACGAAGGCCTGATACCCAGGATGTACCGAAGCATAATCAACTCCGAGGAAGGTCTGCTTCACAGTGCGGTTCTGAATCCAATGCTCAGGATGGGAGTCTGCCCGGACTGCGGCGGAACCCGCCTGAACCAGAAGATACTCTCCTGCAAGATAGAAGGCAAGAACATCGCCGAGGTGACCTCGATGTCCATCAGAAAACTCAACGGGTGGATAAAGAGCCTCAGCGATCCTCTGGCGGAGGACCTCAAGGCGGCGATAGGGGCGAGGCTGACTGCTCTTGAAGAGATAGGCCTCGGGTACATAGCCCTTGACCGCCCGATCGGGACGCTTTCCGGAGGAGAGGCCCAGAGGTGCAAGATCGCAAAGTATATCAACTCCTCGCTTTCAGATGTGATGTACATTCTGGATGAGCCGAGCATTGGTCTGCATAACAGGGATATAGAGAGGATGAAGCACTCTGTCAGACGGCTCCGCGACGCAGGAAATACAGTGCTTCTGGTGGAACATCACCGCGAGATGATAGGCATAGCGGACCACGTCGTGGATATGGGTCCGGGACCAGGATCGGACGGCGGAAAGATAATCTTTGAAGGATCTTACGATGAGCTTCTTTCAAGCGGCACTGATACCGGAAGGATGCTCAAGGCCTCGACAGAATTCAAGCCTGTCACTAGACCTCTCAAGGATAGCTTCCGTTTGGCCGGAGCCACGCTTCACAACCTGAAGAATGTGGATATCGACCTTCCGCTCAACCTTTTCTGCGTTGTCGCCGGAGTGGCCGGAAGCGGCAAAAGCTCTCTTATGGAGGCCTTTATGAAGGCAAGGGGCGGGGACGATATGATTTACGTCAGCCAGAAGAGCATAGGCATCAGCCTAAGGAGCACCCCAGCCACCTATATGGATGTGGCCGACCAGATCCGCAAGATGTTCGCCAAGGCCAACAAGAAGCAGGAGACATACTTCGCCTTCAACGGCAAGGGCGCCTGCCCGGTTTGCGGAGGCAAGGGAGTGGTGATCGCCGAGATGGCATTTATGGACAGCATAGAGACCGTTTGCGAAGCCTGCAAAGGACTCAGGTATTCCCCGGAGGCTCTGGAGTATCATCTGGAAAGCCCCCAGACCCGTCAGAAGCTGAATATTGCCCAGGTGATGGACCTTTCCGTAAGGAAGGCCAGTGAGTTCTTCAAAGGCACCCAGATAGAGGAAAGGCTTAGGCCGATGATGGATGTAGGCCTTGGCTATCTGCATCTTAACCAGGCGCTTTCAACGCTTTCAGGCGGAGAATTGCAAAGACTCAAGATAGCCTCGTATCTTAAAGAGAAGGGCAAGATTTTCATCATCGACGAGCCAACTGACGGCCTTCACCCAAAGGATGTGCACAATCTTGTGATGCTGTTCGAGAAGATGGTGGAGCAGGGCAATTCCATCTATGTGATAGAGCATAACACGGATGTGATAAAATCTGCAGATTACGTTATTGAACTTGGTCCAGGGGCAGGAGAAGACGGCGGAGAAATCACGTTCTGCGGCACTCCATGGAAGATGAAAGACTGCATGTCTTCAGCTACAGCCGCCTATCTATAGAAGGAAGAACATTGCAACTCCCGTCATCGAGAGAGTAACTCCCACAAGTTCGCGGAATTTTACCTTCTGCTTGTAAATCAGGCAGTAAGGAAGTATGATCAGAACCGGCGTCAGAGCCATCAGGGTCTGGGCGATTCCGGCGTTTGTGTACTGGACCGCCATCAGCGAGAATCCCACACCCAGGAACGGGCCGAAGAAAGTGGTCAGCATAGCGAAGGCAAAACCTTTCCTGTCCTTATGGGCACGGGTGAGTTTGCCGAGGTTTTTCTGAAGCCCCATTATCGTGATAAAGCCAAGCGCTCCCACAATGGCTCTGATCATGGTTGCGGCAAAAGGCATCATACTGCCCATCATCGCAGGGGCGTCTGAAGGTATGTCCTGGGTATAGTGTTCCATTCCTATCTTGCTCAAAACCAGACCGACTCCCTGGCCGATGCCGGCTCCAAGGCCCAGCAGAATGCCTTTGACGGGGATGGTGAATCCAAGTTTCTTCTTCTGGCTTTTTTCTTCCGCTTTCTCACGGCTGAGTATGGAGATCGCGATACCGCTGAGGGTAACCACCATAGCGATCCAGGACTTGCCCTCCATCTTTTCTCCAAGCAGCATCCATCCGGCTATGGCGGCTGTAGGCGGGGCCAGTGTCATGAACAGCTGTCCGAACCTGGCTCCCATTACCAGATAGGAGTTGAAAAGGCAGAAATCTCCGAAAGTGTAACCCACCAGAGCCGAAAGCCCCAGCCATAGCCAGGCTTGCCTTCCGGCATACAGAGGATAGGGGGCTCCTATGGTGAACATTAAGGTTATCGCGATGAAAACCGTGGCAAGCGTAAGCCTTATTATGTTGACAGTCATTGCTCCCAGCCTGTGGCTCGCCACATCCGCAAACAAGGCGGTGGCTGTCCACAGGACGGCTACAAACAGGCTTAGCAATTCTCCAAGATGTTCCATGGTACAACAAGCGGAATTATCAGGCGTCAAATATAAGGGAATTATTTCCTAAATTTGAAAGTTGAACACCTATTGGAATATGAATATGCAAAAGATATCCGGATTTGCCTTGCTGACAGCCTTGCTTCTTTCAGGAGGAGTGCTTGGAGCCCAGTCCATAGTACATCCCAGGAAAGGGGCTTCATTCTCGTCCGACAAGATCAAGGTTACTTTCATAGACAGAAAGCAGCAGTTCAACTACAGGGATACCGCTACGCTGGATCCGGACATCAATTCTCCCAAGTCGGTGAACATCCATCCTAACGGGACCAAATATTACGTCAATTCCCTGGAGGGCGGGAAGACAGTTGTCTATGATTTTGCCACCGGCAAGAAAATCAAGGTTATAAGCCACAATTTCACATCGGCGGACAAGGCTCTCTGGGCTCCTTCCAGCGGCCTCTACAAGTTCCGCCACGAGTACAAGAATCCCGACACCTTTATGGGCAAGCCGGTGGAGAGCACCTTCTCCCACCGGGGACGTTACCTTTGGATTCCATATTACCGCCGCAGTTATGACATAAACGCCCAGGAACCTTCCGCTATGGCTGTCATAGACACCCAGAAAGACAGCATCATACGCCTGTTCGAAACCGGAGCCCTGCCAAAGATGGTGGCAACCTCTCCAGACGGCAAGATGCTGGCGGTAACCCACTGGGGAGAAAATACGGTAGGCCTGATGGACATTTCCTCCCAGAATCCTGACGACTGGAAATACATCGCCTGCCTGGTGGTGGACTATAAGCTTAACCTGAATTTCAGCCTTACATCCAGGGTTGACAGAGACGTGAACAGCGGTTACTGCCTCAGGGGCACTGTGTTTACGGAAGACTGCCGCTACCTTCTGGTGGGCTGTATGGGAGGAAGCGGCGGCATAGCCGTGATAGACCTTCACCAGATGAAGTATCTTGGCCGGGCTGTGGGGATGATGTCCAATCTGAGGCATCTTCTGATCAAGGACGGAACCCTGTATGCCAGCATAAACAAGTACGGATATGTGCTCAGGATGCCGGTGGAAACCTTCCTTGCAAAGGTCCGCACACTGGATGGCAACAAAGTCAAGACGGTGAACGTCACCGGATTCCAGCAGTGCAAGGTACCCGCCGGAGCCAGAACCATAAACATTTCCCCTAAAGGCGATTTCATCTTTGTTGCCTGCAATTCGTCCAGTTGCCTTGCGGTTGTGGACGTTGCGGCAATGAAACTCCTGGGAACCCTCCAGGCGGATTCCTATCCGGTTGGCCTGGATATCTCCGATGACGGAAAATACCTGTTCACCACATCCCAGGGAAGAAGCAACGGCGGCGGCAACGCCGTGGATATTTTTGAAGTAGAATACAAGTGATTATGAAGAGACTGTTTTATATACTAGTTCTATCCATCTTTTCTTCAGCGATTTATGCACAGGAAGGCCAAACGGTCAGCGTGCACCACGACAGCCTTTACATGACTACATCTGAACTTGCAGAAAAGATCATTGAAGAGGCTTACAGGCATCTTGGAGTCCGGTACAAATACGGAGCTACCGGTCCTAACAGGTTTGACTGCACCGGATTTACCGGCTATGTCTACGCCAAGTTCGGATACAGGCTCTCAAGAAGCTCCAAAGACCAGGCAAATGACGGAAGGCCTGTAGAGGGCAGTTTCCGCAATCTTCAGAAAGGCGATATCCTGATCTTCGGCTCCCGCCACAGCAAGCGGACAATTGGGCACGCCGGCATATTCATCGAGCTGGTGGACAGCACAGGGCGGGATTTCAGGTTCATTCACGCCTCCACCAAAAAAGGCATTACAGTGTCAAACTACAGCGAGACATATTACAGGGAACGCTTCCTTGGAGCCCGCAGAATCATCCCGGATATGGTTCCTTCGGGCGACACGACTGTTCCGGCAGAGTCTGATTTCCAGGATACTGTCTATGTCCAGGCATCTGTCAATGACCGCCAGGTAGTGATGCTTGAAGGTGGACGGTGGTTCTATCTGGACGAGAACGGCAGGCTTACCAAGCCGGACTCTTCCGTTACAATTATTCTTGACGGAAGTGGCCATTGGCGCACAACCAGCAACGAAGGCAGCAAGATTCCGGTGCTGACAGAGGCCAACCAGCCTTCATCTGTCAGGCAGCCGGCGGAAGAGCCTAGAAACCAGTCTGGCGCCAAGTATCACACCATTAAGAACGGGGATACTCTCTACGGCATTGCCAAGCGCTACAAGACCTCTATTGACAAGCTCTGCCAGCTGAACGGCATCACCAAGAAGACTGTCCTCAAGACAGGCCGCAAGCTGAGAGTGAAATAATTTCTGCATCCGGCGATAACATTTTTCTCTCTTGTCCGTCTATATATGCGGACAGGGTTGCGCGCACCCTTCCTGTTAAATTTAAGTAGTGATGAAAAAGTATTTTATAATGTTGGCAGTGATTATGCTGCCGGTTTTCTGCCTGGCAGAGACGCCTGGGGGGAAAGTCTCCAAGAGAAAAGTCGCTTCTGTGATGTCCCAGTACAAGAACAAGACCGGAGTTGAGGTCATTGACCTTGGCTGGCTTGGAACTTCTCTCCTTAAAGGCGTTATGAGGGTTGCTGACGGAAATGACAAGGATACAAAAGAGGCTCTTATGATGATGAAAGGCCTCAAGGGCATATCCGTTATGTCGTATGAAGACAGCGACCCATCTCTCAAGGCTCAGATCAGTTCCCGTCTGGAGAGCGCGCTCAAGGATGCTGAACTGTTTATGGAAGTGAAAGATGAAGGCGAGAATTTGAGGATTTACGGCTCCGTGGATGAAAAGAGGGGTACTGTCAGCGATGTCGCGATCTTTGCGCCCAAGGATGGGGCGTTTGTGTTCCTGAGCGGCACTTTCAGTATGGATGACATTGCAAAGATAGCGGCAAAATAATGGATGCTGTCCGTTTTAAAGAGGATTATCTGTCTTTGTACCAGAGGCTTTACAGGGTGGCATACTACATCCTGGAGAATGAGGCCGATGCCCAGGACGCTCTTCAGGAACTGTACCTGAAACTGTGGAAGGGCAAGGATTTCCTGGACAATGTCCTCAATCCGCAGGCCTACAGCATAAGGCTTCTGAAAAACATCTGCATAGACCGGATCCGCAGCTCACGGAAGACTGTGCTGACCGAAACGGTCCCGGAAGTTGAGGCTGACCGTCCGCAGGACGAGAGGATAGATTCCAGGGAGAGGCTCCAGAAAGTTCTCGCCGCCATCAAGTCTCTTCCTGAAAGGCAGGGGCAGATTCTCAGGCTCCGCCTTGTAGAAGGGAAATCCTACTCCCAGATTGCGGAGATTACAAAGCTTAATTATCTGACAATAAGAGTAATGCTTTCGAAAGCAAGAAAATCGTTGAAGAACAGGATATGAAAAAAACAGAAGACATAGAGATGATGGCAGACGATGAGCTGGAAAAGATAGCTATGGATGAATCTGTGCCGGTTCCTCAGGGCCTTAAGGAGAGGCTGGAGGAAATGCTGTCAGCCCAGGCTGTTTCAGAGGAAATCCACAGGGAGGCTGGTGTTCTGTCTCCAAGGTCCAGACGGATAGCCGGACTTAGCATGGCTGCCGCCGCGGTTATTGCCGCCTTTGTTCTGCTTCCGTCCAAAGAGGGGGAGCTCAAGGATACCTTCGACGACCCTTATCTCGCTTATGCGGAAGTGGAAAAGGCATTCAGCCGTATTTCAGGCGAAATGTCCAAGGCTGCTGACAAGACTGCCAAGGCAGCCAGTAAAATGGAAAAACCAATTGAAATAATCAGAAAAATCAACGAAAAATGAAACGCATATTGACAGTTGCAGCACTGCTGCTTGTAACAATCACCTCCTTCGCACAGACAGGAAGGAACATCTATGAGAAGTATTCTGACAACGATGGCGTGAGTGCCGTCTACATTTCTCCGGCAATGTTCCGCCTTATCGGGAAACTCCCTGAAATAAAGGCAGATGTGGAGGACGGAACCGTAGATCTGGCGCCAGTGGTCAGAACCCTTACCGGAATGTACATCCTCAGCAGCGAGAATCCTGCCATCAGGGAAGCACTGGCAAATGACGTGAAGAAGTTTGTCTCGTCCAAGAAATACGAGCTTCTGATGGAAGCAAAGGATAACGGGCAGACTATGAAGATGTACACGGTGGGAGACCAGAAGACCGTGAACAGTTTCGTGATGTACGCCATTGACCAGGAAGAGACCACTTTTATCTGCATCGACGGCAACATTAACCGTCAGGATCTTGAAAAAGTCCTCGCCGAGCAGATGAAATAGGCTACTTTGAAAAGGTCTGCTGGAACTCTGTCAGCTTGTCCACGACTTCGTTGATGCTGTCTGTAAGGGCCATTATCAGATTCTTGTATCTGCCCTTTGCAACAAGCTCTTCCAGAAGCGGATAGGCTGGCATTTGTTTTGTCCAGAACTGCTTTCCCATAAAAATCATAGGACTCGCGAAGCCGTAGGACAGATAGTGGTTCTGGACGGCATCCTGGAAGATTTCCTGCATTGTGCCTGCACTTCCCGGAGTATATACGATTCCTCCGAAGGCATAGGTCAGGATACTGTCTTCCCTGATGCTGTTTTCAAAGAACTTGGCTATGTGGGTGGCAAACGGAGTTGACGGCTCGTGACCGTACAGCCAGGTTGGAATGGCCAGGCTGTGGTACTTTTTCTGGGGGTACTTCTCCTTCACTTTCATCGCTGAGGATAGCCAGCCTTTTTCCCTGAAGGTAGGGGATGAGGAGAGCATCTTTAGGGCGTCGTCAACGTCCTTGACTCTTCTTCCGGCCATCCAGGCTCCAAGATGTGTTGCTTCCATAGCCCCTGGCCCTCCGCCGGACAGCATAACGAATCCTTTCTCAGTCAACTTCTTGCTGAGCAGGACCACTTCCCGGAACATCTTGTCCGTTCTGGAATTTGCGTGGCCGCCCATTATTCCGACACATTTTCGGGAGTCGTGGTCCTTGAAAAAGTTCTTAAGGTTGATATGCATGTCGTGGTCGTGGATAGACCGGCACAGCGATTCCCTTATGTCTTCCGGCTGCTTGCCTTTTGCCAGGTAATGCTTGTAAATGAGGGAGTCTGTGCAGGTTTCCACCGTCTTTTCGTCGTCAGGATCAAAGCCTTCGTACAGTTCTTCCGCGGAGTAAAGCTGCCTCCGGATTACCTCGAAAGGCACTTCTTTTAAATAGTTGTCCAGACTGTGGATTTTATTGAAATCGAGAGTATGCATAGCCGAAATCTTTGTTTTATTGCATAAAGATAGTTATTTTTGCCCCAATACTATACCTGAACCCGAAATAGATGAAACATTACCTGAAAACCCTGGAGGACACAATCAGGAACCATTGGGATTTGCCTTCAGTGGCTGATTACAAAGGAAAGACTTTCACGTATGGCGAATTGGCAACCAATGTCGAGACCATGCATCTTTTCTTTGAGAAGGCCGGAATTCAGAAAGGCGACAGAATTTCCATTTGCGCCAGAAACTCAGCTCGTTGGGCTATATCATTCTATGCCGTCAATACTTACGAGGCCGTAGTTGTTCCTCTGCTTGCAGATTTTCATCCCGACAGCATTACAAGGCTTGTAAATCATTCTGAGAGCATTCTTATTTTCGTCGATTCTGAGATCTGGGCCAAGCTGGATCCGGAGACAATGCCGAATCTTAAAGCTGCCGTGAATACGGTGGATTTCACTCTTCTGTGGTCCAGGGACGAGGTTTTCAGCTCCGCATGGGATCAGAAAGAGAAACTTCTGGCCGAAAAATATCCGGAAGGTTTCAAGCCTGAGAATGTAGTCTATCCTATAGACAATGACGACAAACTTTCCATAATCAACTATACTTCCGGCACATCCGGTGAGCCTAAGGGCGTGATGCTCACATACGGCGCGATGAGTGACACAGACGATTTCGCCAACGCTCATTTCCCTAACACTCCTGGACAGACCATAGTTTCCATGCTTCCTATGGCTCACATGTACGGTCTGGCGATCGAGTTCATACACCCTAACGTAGACGGAGTTACGGTTTACTTCCTGGGAAAGGCTCCATCACCGACAACTCTGTTGGCTGCAATGAAGGAAGTGAAGCCTTATATGGTTGTTACCGTTCCTCTAGTTATGGAGAAGGTTTATGCCAATTCCATAAAGCCGGCTCTGAAAAAATTCAAGGCACTGGTTGCCATACCTCTACTCAGAAGACTTGTTTTCAATAAGATACGAAGCAAGTTGATGGAGGCTTTCGGTGGAAATGTAGGGTGCTTCATTATGGGTGGCGCTCCTTTGAAGCCTGAGGTTGAGCGTTGCTTCAAGCGTATCCGCCTTCCTTTCACCGTGGGTTACGGAATGACAGAGGCCTGCCCTTTGATTGCATACGAGTGGTGGACAGACTTCGCTCCGGGCTCCTGCGGAAAGCCTGTTCACGAAGTAAGGATAGATTCCAGGGACCCTCAGCATATTCCTGGCGAAATTCAGGCTCGCGGTGCAAACCTCACCATCGGCTACTACAAGAATCCTGAAGCCAATGCCCTGGCGTTCACTGAAGACGGATGGTTCCGGACAGGAGACCTTGGCGTGATGGACAGCAAGAGAAACGTGTTCATCCGCGGAAGAATCAAGTCTATGATACTCTCGTCATCCGGCCAGAATATCTACCCTGAAGAGATTGAATCCGTGCTTAGCTGCAACCAGTATGTTTCAGAAAGCGTGGTTGTAGACCGTGACGGCAAGATAGTAGCCCTGGTTTACCTTGAAATTCCGGAAGATGCAGATCCTAAGGACCTGGAGAATCTGCCTGAAAAAATCGCCGATGAGGCAAACAGGTCTCTTCCAAAGTACAGCCAGATTGCCAAGGTTGAAATTGTTGACAAGCCGTTTGAGAAGACTCCAAAGATGAGCATCAAGCGCTATCTTTACAAATAGGGGAGAATCAGCTGTTTGATGAATTTTCTAAAAGAGGCTGACTGGCCTCTTTTTCTTTTGCTTTCACCTTTGGCCTTGCCTTGGTGTTTGCGAGAAGCGTTTCCAGCATCGGGAGCATTTTGTTGAGTTTGCCGTAGCGTATCATGAAATTCCAGAACGGCTCGAATTTTTTCCATCCTCCCATATAGAACAGGTGAGACAGCTGCTGGCGAAGGTTATCGTGGCCGAAACTTGCCTTGAATATGTTGCTCCAGGAGTAAAAGTTCCTGTAAGCCCAGTCGTAGCCTTGTTTCAGTTCCTCTGCCGAGAGCCCGACGGTCTTGTAGACAACGGTTCGGGTGTCGTATTTACTCCAATCATAGGATGTTATGCGTCCGTCTTTCTCCATCTGCCTGAACAGTCGGGTGCCCGGATAAGGGGTCAGGATATGGAAAGTGGCTGTGGTGATGCTGTGCCTGATTCCCCAGTCTACAGTTCTCTTGAACACGTCTTTGTCGTCGTGATCCAGACCGAACACAAAACTGCCGTTTATCATAATTCCCAGGCTATGAAGGCGTTCGACGGCGGCAACATAGTCTTTGGAGAGGTTCTGGAGCTTGTTGCTTGAGCGGAGGTTTTCCGGAGAAAATGTTTCAAACCCCAGGAACAGGCTTCGCAGCCCCGCTTCGGCAGCCTTTTCAATCAGATTGCCGTTCAGGACTCCTGCAATGGTAGAGGCGCTTTGGAACACCCGGCCCATCCCTTTCATTCCCTCAAACAGTTCTGATGCAAACCGGGGATTTCCAAGCAAATGGTCGTCCAGGAAATAGAGATGGCGGCCAGGCAGGCGGTCTATTTCTGCGAGAGCTTCGTCAACTCGCTGAGTGTAAAACGATTTCTCTTCTCCGTAGAATGCGTCCTTGTAGCAGAAGTCGCAGTGGTGCGGGCATCCGCGGGATACTACAAGCGAGTTTGGAACCAAATACTTTTCTCTTTTGATCAGGTCTCTGCGAACAGGCGGGATATTCTCGATGGAGCGCCATCTGGCAACATAGCGTTTAAGCGGATGTCCGTTTCTCAAATCGCTGATAAACCTGGGAAAGGCTTCTTCTCCAGGCCCGAGAATAATCGTGTCTGCATGAATTGCGGCTTCGTCAGGGCAAGAGGTCACGTGAAGGCCTCCCATAGCCACATAAACTCCCCGCCGGCGATATTGGTCCGCAATCTTATATGCTCTGTATGAGTTGGTTACATATACCTGAATGCAGACCAGGTCCGGATTGTCATCCAAAGTCAATGACTCTATGTGCTGATCTTGAATCTCTACTTGGTCCTCATCGCGAAAATAAGCAGCCAAAGTGGCAAGTCCCAGCGGAGGAAACAAAGAGTATTTGATCGGTCGCCAGTAGGGGCTTTCCGCTTCCTGCAAGGCAGGCAGAATCATCTTGACTTTCATGCGCTATGTGTCTTAACGAGAAAACCCACTGCAATAATTTAGCCAAAGGAATAATCCTTACATGCCGAATTGGGCTTTAAGCCATTTAAGCGCTTCTGCACTCTGCCACGGATACAGCCAATGTCCTGTGTCGTGAGCCACGCGCAGCGTCTTAGGGGCGGTGATCACATTGTAGGCGGAGAAAGTGGATGAAGGGCAGCAGACTATATCGTTGAACCCCCAGGCATAGAATCCTGGCTGAGTCAAAAAGCGGGAAAAGTTTACCACATCGTAATACTTGGAAACCTCTATCTTCTTTTCAATGAGAGGGTCGCTTCGGTCTATAAACAGGTGAGGCCATCCGCCGCTGCGTCCGTAATAATAGCCGGTTACATCGCAGAAGGCAGGGAAATATGCAAACAGGGCGCTGATTCTCTTGTCCAGAGCCGCTGTTACTATTGACAGCATTCCGCCCTGGCTTCCTCCATAGCATGCGATTCTGGATGCGTCCACATCTATTCTGCTGCAAAGGTAATCCACTGCCCTGACGCATCCCATATATGTACGCTTGTAGTAATATGTATCGCGATTCTCGATACCCTTTAGGACATAGCCGGACATGGCTCCGTTTTCCAGCTGGCGGTACATTTCAGAATCCTGGTCTACCGGAATGCCGTGGACGCCGATATTCAAAACTATAAAGCCCTCGTAAGCAAGCGGATCAATGCCGCTGAACTTTCTTACAGCCGCTCCAGGAAGCCTCAGAATCGCAGGATGGGGTCCTTCTGTATTTGGTACGGAAAGCACGCCGTAAACATAATTTCCCGGACGATATGACTGTATTCTGACATAATAGACATCAACCCTGTCGTCGCTTTCCTCAGGAGCATACCGCTCGCGAACCAGCATAGGGACTTTTGCGGCCTTGGCCTTTGCTTCATTCCAGAAGGATTCAAAATCTTCCGGCAGGGTTGTAGTAGGCTCTATCTTATAGGGATCAAAGCCTATATTGGTCATTCCGCTGTATTTTTTGCCTTCGTATAAGACGCTGACATTCACTGTCGTAAAACCTGGCTTGCTTCTTCCAGGAACTTTTATCCTGGCAAATCCGTCCTTGTCTGTCTTTACTTTTCCGGTCTTTTCGGCCTTGAGCTTTTCCGGGCCCCAGCTGTATTCGATCTCAGTCAAAGGCATACGGGAGTTTTCCTTCACGGCAAACAGCGTAAACTCCGCAGTCTCGCCACATTTGTATGTCCAGTCTGAATGATTTGGCTCAGCATAAACTGTTATAAACTGCTTTGATGGCTGTGCAACGGCCATAGTGAAAACAGTCAGGAGGATTGAAATTGTGAATAGCCTTTTCATATTCTGATGTTTTAGACAAAACTTTACTATATTTACAAAGATAATAATATGCAGATGGAAACGGAAAGAATAATACTCCGGTTATGGAAAGAATCAGACGCTGAGGCTCTTTTCAAGTACGCCTCTGAGCCTGAGATCGGGATCCGTGCCGGCTGGCCGCCTCACAAGAGTGTTGAGGACAGTCTGGAGGTCATCCGCAATTTTTTCAGCAACGACCGCACCTGGGCCATTGTTCTCAAGGAAACCGGCGAGATTATCGGCTGCATTGGCTATATGATTAAAGGTGAGAGTAATATAGAAATGAATGAGGGCGAGGCTGAAGCTGGGTATTGGGTGGCAAAGCCATATTGGAACAAAGGCATCTGCTCCGAGGCGTTGAACCTGATAATTGACTATTGCTTCAACGAGAAAGGATTCCGTACCCTTTGGTGTGACTATTTCATAGACAACCCGGCATCGCGGAGAGTGATGGAAAAATGCGGATTTCAGGACACCGGCAAGACCCAGTACTGCAATTTCCTTTATGGAGGCGACAAACGCCCGATAAGGGTAATGAGACTTGACAAAAAACCAAATATCAGATAATATGAAGACTTTAAGGACAATCAGCATTATGGCGGCCCTGGCGGTAATGCTGCTGTGCACATCCAATTCACAGGCACAGGACCAGAGTGCTCTGGAAGTTATTATGGCCAGAACCAGTATCCGCAGTTTTACCGGTGAACCGGTATCCAGAGAGAAACTTGAAACTATTCTTAAGGCCGGAATGGCGGCTCCTTCAGCGATGAACATTCAGCCTTGGAGGTTTGTTGTGGTCACAGACAAGGAAAAGATATCGAAGGTGTTTGGCACAAGAAGCAAGATGTTCACTACAGCCGGAGCTGTGATAGTCGTATGCGGCCAGACAACCGTAATGAGAAAGCCGTATGGCCAGCCGGATGCTCCCGCAACCGAGACTCCAAACATGTTCTGGTATGAGGACTGTTCTGCCGCTGCCCAGAATATCCTTCTGGCAGTCAAGGCTCTGGGACTTGGCGCGGTCTGGACTGCAGGCTATCCTGGCGAGCAGAGGGTAGCTCCAATCGCTGAGGTTCTAGGTATCCCTGAGAACGTAAAGATTCTCTGCGTTATTCCGGTTGGCGTTCCTGCCGAGAATCCAAACCCAAAAGACAAATGGAAACCGGATAACATCCACTGGGAACAGTGGTAGCGAGTAAAGCAGTCTTTATGGAACGAAAATAGTATATTTGCAGAAATACATTGTTAGTTACCTTATAAATTGAATACAATGAAAAGATTTTCGATGATTACCTCCCTTATTACCATTTGCGGAATGCTTCTTTGTTCTGTCTCCTGTACCAAAGATGACCACAAGGGCAGGGGCGATGATTCAACTCCGGGGCAGAAGGATGTCTTGCCCACTGCAGACCAGCTGAACGTGAGGGTGACAGCCAATATTCCAACGGCTGTTTTAGGCATTTATGAAGATAATACCGTTGGAGCTTCCCTTGTAAAACGTTTGAACTCACCTACAACTACAATAGGAGATAATACTTTGATGGTTATAGTGAAGGGCAGCGATCTGGCAAATATAAGCGATGACAATTTCAAACGTATGATAGATGTCATCTATCGCGATGGCTTTATAGCCATTACAAGACCTTCAGCCAATGAGCTCCTTTATTTTGTTGCAAGGTTTATTGATACAGAAACACCCCGCCAGAAGGCTTATATCGAAGATAACTATATTTTTGGACCTGACGTTGATGTCGCTTCCGATATCCGTGAGTCGATTGCCGCACGCTATAATGCCCGCATTTCTACAATTCGGAGCATTGCAACCAAGGCTGGCGTAACCGGTTCGGACCAGCCGTTGACAGAGATACTGGTTTTTTCAAATCGCGAGTATTATTCTCAGGAGCCTTGCGATGGTGAAATCAGTTTTGGCAGTATCTCTACAGACCAGGATGGCATTACCTCTGATACAGAAAAGATTAATGAGACAATAGAGCTTAACGCATATAATTGCGGCCTTGTTGCTGATGGCGTGGCGTCCTGGCTTAACGGAATAGACCAGCAGCGCCAAAAAACCAAAGCCAAGACCAAATATATCGCCACCAAGGCAGAGGACGGCTCACAGTCTCTGAACAAACTGATGAATGCGAGTGAAACATTTACCCTGAGCGGTCCGATTTATTTCAGATATTGGGATCACTCAATGGGATGGCGCCAGAATAGTGTGGTTAATAATTTCTATTCTTGGGGAGTTCATAATATGGTAACCAATAAGGATTATTACTACATTCAGCAAAGCACTCTTATCAGAGTTGGCAAGGGTGAGAATACCATATTTTTTGAAAAAGGTGAAAATGGTTGGACAACAGCTACTGGTTTTGGCGACTTTGACCGTTGGTATGGTTCGTTTTTCTCCCGATATCTTACTTCTATGAATCTGACGGGAAAAGGCACTGTTAAACTGGAAGAGGCCATGCCTTATACAGACAACAGTACAGGTTACAGGACTGTAAATATCGGCACCGAGCAGAGCACAACTGAAACGATAGGTATTTCCTGGGGATTTACAGCGGGCTATATGGAAGCCAGTGTCAGTGTTGGAGGAGAGTATTCTGTTGGAACCACAAGAGGCACTTACTTTGAAGTCAGCAGCACGCATGTGGACAATGATATTTCCGTTACCAAGAACACTGTTAACAACAAAGTGACATGGACATATACAGGTGCTGTTCCAACCTTCAGTGTGGCGACCATAGGCAGTACAACATATTATAATCACTCTATTGCTCCTAAAGCCATTGTATCTGATATTAATCTGGACAATCAGATAATCTGGTCTGTCAGCAATCCTTCCGGGCAATATACTTTGGATGTTACTTCGGATCCATATACGGGAGCTCTGATGTATGTTTATGGAAACAGGAAAAAATATCCTGCCATGCAGTACAAGTTGGAGGAAACCCATACTTGGGAAAAGAACAGCCTCAGCCATACCCTTTTGGATCCTTTCAGAGCTATGCAGTTATGGAGGATGTATGTTACAATAGACGAGATGGCAGACGGAGGTCCTGCAGGCAGTGCTGCCAGCAAGATTGAGGACCGCCTCCGCACCAAGTTCTCCTGCTTCAAAGATGAGATTTCTCTCTGCGACAGAACATCAACCAGCATACAGGTTATTAATGCCAACATTTTGGCAACCAAGAAAACATTTACCGATAACTATGATATGCTCCAGCAGTTTGCCGAGGAACAGGGTGTAAAGCAATACACCATCCACTGGAGGTGCAACAGCTCGGATATCAGGCTACGCGAAGGCTTTGTTGTAAAAACCGAATAATCAGTTTACTATACACCTGACAGCGTAATCCTGTCCTGTTGAAATATAGTAAAGGCCGTCACTGCTAGGATAGACAAGGTGCCAGGCGTACCAGGTTTCGGTTTCGATTTCGCCGTACATTTCTGATGTCCAATAATAGCAGTACTGGCCACTTACAGTCTGGGTAGGAAGGAAGATGAATCCTTGTGCAGCCTGGACTACATATCCGTTATGGCCTTTTACAGATACGCGTGTCCAGGTGCAGTTGTTGAATATTCCCTCGAAATCTTTTTTCTTCGGTAATTTGAACTGGGTTTCTGCATTTGCAGAGTAAAAATCACAAAGTGTTCCAAGAGATTCAGGAGCGCTCTGCTCATAATTGCAGGTGTACCAGGTTCCGAGACTTGTATTGTCGCTCTTTCTCAGGGTTACTGTAACGTCGCTTCCCACGGTCTGCCATTTGCTGCTGCCAACGGCGGGCAGTTTAACTGCATTGTGGCTGGCGAGAGTCTTTCCGGTTATAAAGAAATCCTGGCGGAAATTGTCAGAATACCTTGTTTTTGCAAAGTAGTATCTGCCTTTATATGCATATTCGTTGTTCAGAACGCCGCTGAAAAGCCATCCGCCTTTGTACGGGTAGCCTCTCATTTCGTCTCCCGCAACTTTGTCAGATGTTTCCATTATGGATCCGTTTGCATCTACGGATGCCACGCCAACTGGAATGACGGCGTCTGTTGCCAGCCAGTAAATAGGACTGGTATTAACATTAGGGTCCTCGATAAAGAACTGCACATATCCATCTGGAATCTGCATATTGAATGCTCCGCTGACCTTATGGTCGACAACCTTATAATCAAGTGTCGCTGTCAGATAATAGGAGTAAGGGACTCTGTCGAACACAAAACTGGAGCCTTGTGCATAGACTGACGAGCTAACTCCGAAAGGCAGATAAACGGCGCGCATGGAGCCAGAATCGCCATTTTTCAGGCCAAGACATCCAGGTGACGTGGTATCCCCGTTTTTCTCAATGGAAGTCCACTTTTCCCCGTCAAATAACATTTTCAGATACTTTGGTGCAGCCACGTTGTTGAAGAATACGAATATCGCATCTCCTTCTTCCCAACCGGTTTTCACCACCTTTGTGCCGTCGGGATGCTTGGCTGTAAGATTAAAGGCAATAGGGGGGAGCTCATCGATTTCATTATCAGGACTCAAGTTTTCCTTTCCGCAGGAGGCCAATGTGGCGAAAGCCACGGCCATAATAACCAGATACTTTTTCATAATCATTCCTCCTATGACCAGTCGTCTTCGTCATTAAATCCATTGAATTCCGGTCCGTCCTCGATTTCGGTAGGACTTTCGCAGATTATGCCTTCCGGTATTATTTCCCAAACTGCAATCTCGGGAGCTTTGTACATTGACTTTATAACGTCCATAATACTAATTAAACTGAATGCTGTTTTCGATATATGGCGCAAGTTATGAAATAATGAGTAAATTCGCATATTATGAAGAGTGCTTTGCCTTTTTGTGCTAAAATGAGATACGTTTGCCTTATTGTCATTTTGTTTCTTTCGGCCGGCCTCAGGGCACAAGAGAGCCGATTCTCTGTCGATGGCGATTTCCTGACGCGAGGCGAAATCCGCTCCGGCGGTCTTTCCACCAACGAAGAAGGTGAAACAGAAGACTTTGCCGCTTTCATCTTTGAACGTTCCTTGCTTAAGGTTGACTACAACAGGCCCGGACTGTCTGCCAACTTCTCAGTCCAGCACAACGGCACGTGGGGCAGTTCCAACGAGGCCACTTTCGATATCTACGAGGCCTGGGTAAGTCTGAACGCCAGGTCTGGCCTCTTTGCCAAGATTGGACGTCAGAACCTTGTCTATGACGACCAGCGTATATTCGGTACCGATGACTGGACAATGACCGCACGCGCCCACGATGTCCTCAAGATAGGATATGAGGGCCACGGCCACAAGATCCATCTGATAGCCGGCTTCAACCAGAATCCGGCCAACATGAAGGGAGGAACATATTATTCTGGTGGAATCCAGCCATATAAGAGCATGCAGTCTTTATGGTATCATCTCGATGTGCCGGGCGCCAAGCTGGGCATCTCCGCAGTTTTCATGAACGCGGGAATGCAGGGGACTGCATTTGAAAAGGAAGATAGTACCTATTTCCAGCAGCTTGTCGGCGGATACCTTTCATTCAAGCCAAAACAGTGGAGCGTTGAAGGCGCCTATTACTATCAGATGGGAAAGAGTGAGAGCAGCCTTCCGATAAATGCCTGGATGGGCTGTATTAAAGCCGGTTACGAAACTTCGAGAAAAAATACCTATTATGCTGGTTATGACTATCTGAGCGGCGACAGGAATTTCGCCACCCCGCCATATAACCAGATTGGAGTAATCCACCACAAGACTATCCGTGGTTTCAGTTCACTGTACGGATCTCACCACAAGTTCTACGGTGCAATGGATTTCTTCTATGTGTCAACATATTACAGAGGATTCACCCCTGGTCTTCAGAATGTCTATGCCGGCGGTTCCTGGAAGGTCGGGGACAAGACCGAGCTGAACGCTTCGTACCATTTCTTTGCCACAGCCACCAAGCTGCAGAACGCAAAGAAGCCTCTGGGCCACGAGCTTGAGCTTTCTGGATCGTACAAGTTGTTCAAAGACTGCAAACTAAGTGCAGGCTATTCTTTTATGTGGGGCACTAGAACGATGGTTGTCCTCAAGCGATCTTCTGACCGCAGACGCCTTCACTGGGGATGGCTGATGCTTTCAGTCACTCCGAGGTTTTTCACTTACAACGGAAAATAAGATATAATGAATAGAAATATGAGAATACTGTTTTTTGCGGGATTGCTGATGATAGCAGTTTCGGCTTCGGCACAGGATGTAAAGACATTCACCACGGTCAAGAAAAATCCGGTTACAAGCGTCAAGAACCAGTACCGCAGCGGTACCTGCTGGGACTTTGCCACATTGGGATTCTTTGAGAGCGAGATTCTTAGAAAAACAGGGAAGACATACGACCTTTGCGAGATGTTTGTGGTCAATAAAGACTATATGGACTGCGCCACGCATTATGTCAGAATGCACGGCCACAGCCAGATTTCCGAAGGAGGTTCCTGTGACGATGTACTGGATGTAATCCGTAGGCACGGTATCTGCCCGGAGGATGCGATGCCTGCACCGGGCTCATTGACGGGGGATTCCCTGGCCAATTTCCACGTGTTCTTTCCGGAACTCGAGAAGACGGTACGCCGCTTTGTAAGAGAAGGTTATAAGGAGCCGCTGCCAGGCTGGAAAGACACTGCCCAGGCTCTGATAGAAAGCTATGTCGGCAAATGCCCTGAGACCTTCGAGTATGAAGGCAAAACCTATACTCCAAAATCCTTTGCAGAGAGCCTCGGGCTTAACCTCGATGAGTATGTCAGCCTGACCAGTTACACGCATCATCCTTTCAACCAGTGGTTTGTGATAGAGGCTCCTTACAAGTGGAGGCTCAAGCCAAGCTATAACATTCCGATCGATGAGCTGATGGATGTCCTGGACAAGGCTCTGGATAAAGGATATACGGTTGCCTGGGGAGGAGATGTTTCCGGAGATTTTAACCGCAAGACAGCGGTGGCAGCTTTACCGGACGGAGTTGTTCCGTCCCAAGAACTCAGGCAGGAGCAGTGGGACAACTGGCAGTTCACCTATGATCACGTTATGCTGATCTACGGCAAGGCCATCGATGAACAATGCAAACCTTACTATCTTGTAAAGAATTCTTGGGGCAACAGCGGTCCTTATAAGGGAACCTGGTATATGTCTCGCGATTATATCACGCTGAATACCACTTACATCTTCCTGAATCGCAGCGCCCTTCCTCAATCTCTCCGCAAGGCCCTTAAAACCACATTATTTGACTGATTATAGTAGCTGTAATCAGAAGGTTATTCTTTGTATTTTGGCAGCAGAAAGCACTCCGGATGACGTGCTGTCACTCCACGGTACATCTCTGAGAGTTGCTGATAAACCTTGTTTTTATCACTTAAGTCGCTTATTACACCTTTCACTCCGGACTCGTGACGTCCATAGTCTATATAGACGACCACTATTGGGACATGCGCCTTTACTGCCATGTGATAAAAGCCGGGATTCCAGCGGTCGGTAGGTGCGAATCCCCCTTCGGGACAAATGAGAAGATGCATCCGCTCCTCTTTGTTGAGCAGGTTAACGGCATCGTAGATGGAGTTATGACCTTTTATGCCTCTGATGGGTATGACTCCGAATAGCCGCATGAAGATACCCATCGGAAAATGGAACAGCTCCTTTTTGCCCAGGAGACGATGACGTACACCTAACACCCTCAGTACCAGTTTGCCGATTACCGCATCCCAGTATGAAGTATGCGGCGCAAACACCATGATGCTCTTCTGCACATCAGGGAAGTTTGTGGTAATCTTGTAACCAAGTATTTTCAATAAAACACGCGCTATACACATAACAATGCCTATACTTATTGCAAAAATAGTACTTTTTAAGAGCTATTTTAATTATATTTGTGCGATCAAAACCTTTTAACCATGAAAAAAGAGGAGTATTATTCACCACTTGTTTCCACTCTTGAGTTGGAACCGGAAGGCTTTTTGTGCACTTCCCAAGACGACAATTCCGGTTTACCGGGTAGCGATTTTGATGACGATGCCATCTATGATGGCGGTACACTTTAATTAAGGAGGAAAGCATTATGAAGAAATTATTTATAGCCCTTACAGGTGTGCTGGCCCTTAGTTCTCTTGTTTCTTGCCAGAAAGAGAATCTGGAAAAAGAACAAATGCCAAACAAGGAAGGAGTTACTGTTAAAATAGTATCCGGTCCTGGAACCAAGACTTATGCCGTAGATGGAGATATTCCTACAATCTACTGGTCAGAAGGAGATTATGTAGCATTCTTTGAGGTAGTGGATGGAACATATAATGAAGCTGTTTATTCCAATGATGCTGTCATTACCGGCAGAAAAGCCAGTTTTTCCGCCACCCTCACTTCCGCAGATCCCGCAGGTGCATCATACAAGTATGCCGCAGTTTATCCGGGTTCTTGCATTGGTAATTACGGAGATCAGGATGATGATGGAGAGAATGATTGGTTTATTTTACTTCCTGATGAGCAGAGCCTGAACAAGGGCAATATGTCCCTGGACTCAGACGTTTTGATTTCAGAACAATTAGACAATGGTTCTGCCAGAATTGAGAACGGCACCGAAAGCCTGTTCACTTTCCACCGCTTGGGTACTGTAGTACGTCTCCAGTTGAAAGGCATCACCGCTGGTGAAACAATCAAGTCTATTACTATCCACGCTCCTACAAATATTGCAGGATATGTTAAATATGACGTTGCGACCAGTCAGCCAGCCGACAATTATTTCTTGGGTACAAGTGATATCACCCTCAATTTGGGAGATGTCATCGCTACTGGAGACGACGTAATATGGTTCCGTGTCTATTCTCCTGAGAAATGGAATAGCTTGGGTATTGAGGTTGTTACCAGTGGCGCAAAATATCTCCGCGACGGTTCCGATGAGTCTCACGCTGTGATAGTCCCTGCCAAACCGATCCAGTTTATCAACGAAGGTCTTACCAAATTCGCAGTGAATCTGGCTGATTATCGCATAGAAAATGAAATTAAGAGCGTTCCTTACGTTGAGAATTTCGATACTGACAATTCCTCTGAATGGGTTTTCATAGACTCCGATGGAGATGAATATAATTGGGATTGGAACACCAGTTCTACATATACTATTTCCGGTAAAGGAATTCTTCAGAGTGCATCTTACGTAAATGGTGAAGGTGCACTGACACCTGATAACTGGGCATTTACACCGGCTATACAACTTACCGAAGGCAATGTTCTCAGTTTCTGGGTGGCTGGTCAGGATCCTTCTTGGGCAGAAGAACATTATGCAGTTTATATTACAGAAGAGAATCCTGGAGCTGGTTTACCTGGGTCTAGCACTCGGCTTCATGAAGAGACTGTTGGTTCCGGATTATATACCCCTGCACAAACCCGTGAGGTAGACGGCAGAACTTACTATCGTTTCTTCGTCAAGATTCCTGCTGCCTTTAATAACAAGGTTGCTTATATCGGTTTCCGTCATTACGATTGTACCGACATGTTCATGCTGAACCTTGAAGATGTGATGGTAACCGAGGGCGATCCTGAACTTTTACCAGAACCGGAACCAGAACCGGATCCAACTTGGCTGGAGGACTTTGAATCTACCCTTACCGGTTGGACATTAATAGATTCAGATGGAGACGGTTACAATTGGCAGCCAGGTTCCTCTCCAGAAATTGCTGTTCATTCCGGAACGGGCTCGTTATATAGCGAATCTTATAGTTTTGACGCTGGCGCATTAACCCCGGATAACTGGGCATTTACTCCTGGAATTAGCTTAACATCGGGGAACTATCTCAGTTTCTGGGTAGCTGCACAGGATTCTTCCTATCCAGAAGAACATTATGCTGTTTATATTACAGATCAGGCACCTGACGCTTCTAATTTGACCAGTTGTGTCAGGTTGCATGAGGAAACAATTGACGGGGCTGATGCCGCCACTCCGGTTGAGACATCTGGCAAATTCAGTCGTTTTATAATCGCCATTCCTGATCAGTTTGCCAACAAGACTGTTTATATCGGCTTCCGTCACTTCAATTGCACAGATATGTTCTACCTGAATCTGGATGATGTGGCAATTTATGACAGGAATCCTAAAGAAGCTTCTTCAGGTACTATCCTTTCTGCAGCTCCTATGAGGAGTTCCTCAAAGGCAAAGAGCATTTACTCTGCTGATAGAAAAGATGTCAAGTCCAAGACATTGACCAGGAAATAGTTTGGAATTGACCAGGAAATAGTTTAGACAAGAATCCGGGCGATTGAGCCCGGATTCTTTCTTATGATTAATTAGAAAAACCTCAAGACTGGTACCATATGGAGAACCACCTTTTGTGGTTTTTTAATTAACTTTACGGCATGAGCAAACGTATAAAATCCTTCTCCAGCAGATTGACCAGGAATATAATAATCATATTCGTGGTTATAATGATAATCATTTCTGTGCTGGCTTCCGTTTTAACCATGGCAGGTGTTTATTCTACTTATAAAAAGCATTATGTGGATGCGATTGGAAACATAAGCCGCAACATTACCGCGAATCTTGAAAAAGTAGAAATCTCCGGAGTCAATATCGCCGATGAGGTTAAATGGCATATAACTTCGCCTGAGCTTATAATGAGCACTTTAAGCTATGAAATTGCAGTTAACAGCAATCTTGCCGGATGCGGTATGGCGTTTGTTCCTGACTATTTCTCGAGCAAGGGGAGGTGGTTTGAGCCTTACGCTCAGATTGTTGACGGCAATCCATCTGTCAACGATATCGGTTCTCCTTCTCATGATTACCACAATTCTGAATGGTTCAAGACCGGCCTGACTTCTGACAAAGGAAGCTGGTCCAGCCCATATCTTGACCAGGATGGGGCCGGCACTTTGCTTTGCACCTATATTCTGCCTATAACTGATCCTCAAGGAAAGCTTGCCGGTGTTTTCGGCGCTGACGTATCCCTTGATTGGCTGGCCTGTCTTCTTCGCGATATTGACAAAAGCGAGAACAATGTTGGTGTGCTGTCAAAGTCGGAGACAGTAAGAAATCAGGGCATTTACAGCTTCATCTTGGGTCCGAATGGGGAATACATCGCACATCCGGATATGGAGCGTTATCTTGGGGCCTATAACTTCGTTGATTTTGCAGACTCCAGTACATCGGCCAATTACCTGGAACTAGGGGAGGCTATGTGTGCTGGAAAGACAGGAGAGGATATTGTCAAGATGGACGGGCGCAGGTATAATGTCTTTTATGCGCCAGTCTCTGATACGGGATGGTCTATGGCCATTGCGGTGCCGATAAAGAGTCTGCTGTGGCCGGCTATTCATTTTGGGACTATTATCCTCATACTCATGCTTTTGGGGATGATACTGGTATCCAGGATATCACGCAGTGCCATAAAGAAGTTTACAAAACCGCTAGTTCAGCTTTCCGGTTCCGCTTCAGAGATTGCCAAGGGCAAGTTCGACACTGTTCTCCCGGAAATAAAGAGCGATGACGAGATACGCCATCTTCGCGATTCCTTCGACAATATGCAGAAGTCTTTGTCCAGGTATATCGCTGACCTTACCGAGACTACAACCTGCATATCCTGACAGGAAGGACATCGATATCTGGGGTTCCATCACTCCGGCCAAGGCCGTTGGAGGCGATCTGTACGATTTCTGCATCCGAGACAACAAACTGCATTTCTGCATAGGTGATGTTTCAGGAAAGGGTGTGCCTGCTTCCCTGGTTATGGCCGTAGTCAGTTCTATGTTCCGTACCCTTTCGGCTTCAACGGACAGTCCTGACAAACTGATTTCCGCTATAAATTCTTCAATGGCCTCCCGAAACGAAAATATGATGTTCGTGACCTTCTTTGTAGGCGAACTTGACCTGGAAACCGGAGACTTGAAGTATTGCAATGCAGGGCATAACGCACCAGTCGTTCTCAGGGATGGCATTCCGCAAGTGCTTAAGACAGACGCTAATGTACCGGTAGGCATAATCGCTGACTGGAAATACACCCTTCAGAAGACAGTGCTTTCTCCAGGAACAATCCTTTTGCTTTACACAGACGGACTTACAGAAGCCACCCGGGCCGACGGTTCACTGTTCGGAGAAGAAAGAGTCCTCGCCAACCTTACAGGCCTTAAGGCCACAACTTCATCAAGAGAGCTCAGTGAACACATGAAATCTTCCGTTAAGGATTTTGTCGGTGAAGCGGAGCAAAGTGATGACCTTACGATGCTTGTAATAAGGATTTAATTGAATCTATCCAATAGAGATCATTTTAAAATTATCAGATATGAAAAGACTATCCATCATTATGCTTATTGTGGTGGCAGCGTGTGCGCTTTCCTGCTCTGACAATAATGCGGAGTATGTCATAACAGGAGCAAATGTCCCTGGTGACGGCGAAACAATCTTCCTGTTTGACAGAATCAGTGAACTGCCAATCGACAGTGCAGTTGTAAAAGACGGCACTTTCAAGATGAGCGGCAAGGCCGAAAAGAATGCCTACCTGTCGGTCAGTTTCAAGGATGCCAATTGGTATTTTCCGCTTTTCAATGACGGAACACCGATTAAGATAGACTATGCGGACAGCGTCATGACCGGTTCTGAACTTAACACTAAACTGTCTGAGTGTGACAGGAATATTAACGATCAGTACAACGAGTTCTACAATTTTATCCAGGATTATCTCTCTCTTCCGAAGGATGAGCAGAAAGCCGGTGAGGAAGAATTTATCAGGCAGTATGAGGAACACCAGAACAAGTATACCGATTATATTCTAAATAAAATCGATGAGAATAAGGACAATCTCATTCCTGTGGCTTTTATCCAGAACATTCCTCTTTTGGCCGGTTTCGAGAAGTTCGATGAAATCCTTTCTTCAGGCGCTCCTTTCACCCAGCATCCTTATGTCCAGGACCTGAAGCGCAAATTGGCAGAGGACAGCTCCAAGGAAAAGGAAACCGAGAGTATCAAGAATGCCGTTATTGGAAAGAAGTTCATCGATTTCGAGGAGCCAGACCAGAATGGAAAGATGCACAAGCTCAGCGAGTTTGCCGGACAGGGCAAATGGGTTCTTGTGGATTTCTGGGCTTCCTGGTGCGGCCCTTGCAAGGCTGAGATGCCTAATGTAGCAGAGGCCTACAAGAAGTATCACGACAAGGGCTTTGAGGTTGTGGGCGTCTCCTATGACGACAATAAAGAAAAATGGGTAAAGGCCATCGCAGACTGGAATATGCCTTGGATTCACCTTTCAGACCTTTCCGGATGGGATAATCCTGCCAGTGCACTGTATGGCATCGATGCAATTCCGGACAACCTGCTGATAGATCCTGAAGGAACTGTCGTCGCCCGTGGCCTTCGCGGCGAGAAGCTTCAGGCCAAACTGGCTGAAATCTTCAAGTAGTTGCCGGCTGCAGGCTTTGACGGTACTGGCTCGGTGACATTCCAAGGTGCTTTGTGCAGTATCGGCTGAAGTAGCTCAGCGACGTGAAATTCATATAATCTGCTATCTGGGTGAGCGACAGACGTTCGTCATCCAGATAGTTTTTTATTATAGGTACGGTATGCCGGTCTATGAACGATGTGACACTGTGCCCGGTTACTCTTTTAACTGTAGCGGAGAGGTATTTGGGTGAAACGTTAAGACGGTCGGCGTAAAGGAGGGCAACAAGGAAATAATGATTATTCCAGGTGCCTCTCATGTAGACCTTTACGATGATGTTGCCGGAGTTATTCCTTACGATAAGATAGAGTCTTTCTTCAACGATAACCTTAAGTAGGATGAAGACTTTTGTCCATATAATTACAGGACTGGGAGCGGCAATGCTGTTCCTTGTCCTTCTTTCCTGCAGCAAGGCCGACCAGCCAAATATAGACAACGGTCCGGATAAAGAGCAGGAACAGCCAAAGGTTGAAGACCCTATGCTGAATCAGATCAAGATTACCATATCGGGGAAAACTCTCCCGATTAAAATAGAGAACAATGCTGCCACAAAAGCGCTTGTCAATATTCTCAGGAGCTCTTCCATTACATTCACAGCCAGTGATTACGGCGGATTTGAAAAAGTCGGAAACTTAGGGCGTTCCCTTCCTTCAAGCAATTCTCAGATAACCGCTCAGCCTGGTGATGTAATCCTGTACAGCGGGAACAGCATTGTCCTGTTTTACGGGAGCAATTCCTGGAGTTATACCAGGATAGGCAGGATGCAGTACAGCTCACTTGATGAACTCAAATCCTTCCTTAAAGCCGGTGGGGGAGATGTGAGCGTAACTCTGTCTTTGTAATGTAGGTATTCATAGATTGCGAATAGTTTCAAAGCAATCGTGATTATTCGTAAATTTGTCATATATACTACATTCATTGGCAGATTATGGAGAATCACATTTCAAGGGAAGCGGCAGTAGCGCTGCTGAAAAAATACAACAAAGACTCCTTTCACCTTCAGCACGCACTGACTGTAGAAGGCGTGATGCGCTGGTATGCAAGGCAATTGGGCTTTTCTGAAGATGAGGATTTCTGGGGAATTGTCGGGCTGCTTCATGATATTGACTTTGAAATGTACCCTGAGGAGCACTGCATCAAGGCTCCCGAGCTGCTGCGTGAGGGTGGGGTAGGTGAAGAAATGATTCACGCAATCTGCAGCCATGCTTACGGAATGCATGTGGACATCAAGCCTGAGCATCTGATGGAGAAAGTGCTCTTTGCCACCGATGAGCTGACAGGCTTGATATGGGCAGCAGCGCTGATGCGCCCATCATTAAGCACTCAGGATATGGAGCTTAAGTCTCTCAAGAAAAAGTACAAATCCAAGGGTTTTGCCGCAGGCTGCTCACGCGATGTGATCGAGAAAGGAGCCGAGATGCTTGGCTGGCCACTGGATGAGCTGCTTCAAAAGACTCTTGACGCAATGAAGGATTGCGAGACAAAGGTGTTGAAAGAGAGTGCATTGTGGCAGGATATGAAAAAAAAGTCACGTGTTGTCCGTCGCGAGGACTGGAAAACAGAGCCTATGCCTGAACAGCATGAGGCTTTCATTCTTGACAGGTCTTTTACCGATAATGAAATGGATGCCCTCCGCCAAGGCAGCATTCCTCAGTCTATGGAGGACAAGTGGTTCTGGTATATGGGAGGATCAACTTTTTGGGCTCACCGCAGCTGGACTGGATACTGTATCTACAAGATTGAGTTTAAAGCAGATAACCATCATGTAGTTACTGTAAACCGCAATCCGGAGCAGTATAAGTGCACCAGTGTGGAAGAAGACATCGAGTCTCTAAACAAACTTTTAGACCAGTGGATCTGCAATTCCAAGCCAGCCTCAAGACGATGAGAATCAGCTGAGGAAATATATTGTAACTTTATGTATATGAAAAAAGTAGTTGTCATATCAACCAGCCTCCGCCCGGGTTCCAACAGCAATGCTCTGGCGGAGAAGTTTGCCGAAGGCGCCAAAGCGGCCGGAAACGAAGTGGAATTAATCTCTCTCCGGGGAAAGGAAATCAAGTTCTGTATCGGCTGTCTGTCTTGTCAGAAAACCGGTGCGTGCGTATTCAAGGATGATGTTCCTGCCATAATGGAAAGTGTTCTGAATGCCGATGTCGTTTGCTGGGCGACTCCTATCTACTATTATGAGATGTCCGGCCAGATGAAAACGCTCATCGACCGCATGAACGCCATGTATCCCAAGGATTACCGTTTCCGAGACATATACCTGCTCACTACCGCTGCCGAAGATGACGAATCCACTCCAAAGCATGCAGAGAGTGGCCTTCAGGGGTGGATTGACTGCTACGAGAAGGCAACCCTCAAAGGCCATATCTTCTGTGGCGGAGTCAACGGGCCGAAGGAAATAACCGGTAAAGCCAAACTGCAGGAGGCCTTTGATGCCGGGAAACGGATAGCTGAAGAGATTCTATAATATTGTTCGTATTGGCAAAAAGAATATCTTTATATTTGAGAAGGTTTTAAACTACGATAACAGCATTTATTCTTTTACCTGGAATGATTAACAGTGTTATTAATAGTAATAATATAGATCCACTTCATTTGCGCCTCGATAGAAAGTCGGAGAAGATTATGTACATTATAGCAGGCTGTAATGGAGCCGGGAAAACTACCGCTTTCCGTGACAGCCTGTATAAAAAACTTGGTTGTCCGGATTTTATCAACGCTGATGATATCGCGCGAGAAATATGTCCGGAAAATGTTGAAAGCGTGAAGATTCGGGCTGGCAGGGAAGCTCTTGGAAAGATGCATTCTTATTTGTCTGGCAATGAAAGTTTCTGTGTCGAGACAACTCTTGCCACCAAAATCTATAGGGGACATATTCAAGAGGCCCATAAAAATGGTTTTAAGGTAGCTCTCTTTTATTATTGGCTTGATTCTGCAGATTTAGCTGTTGCACGAGTAGAACAACGTGTGGCAGAAGGTGGACACAATATTCCAGAAGCAATTATCAGGGAACGTTATGACAAAAGTGTCAAATATCTGTCCTCTATATACCTTCACAACGTTGACTATTGGAAAATAGTGAATAACAGTGGAATCATGCAAAAGGAAATTGCTACCAGTGTAACCGTGATTAACAATCGTCTTTTATTCAATAATCTGATGTGCTATGGGAACAATAATCAGAATAAGTGATTTAAACGATATATATTCTGAAGGATTAAAGGAATTTGCGGAGACTCTTCTGAAATCTAAAGCTGATAAAGACGAGACTGTGGTATATTCTGTTGGTAAGCAGATTATCAAGGTGAAGGCAAAATCTGTCCTTTGGATATTTGAAGCAATATCAAAAGGACTGACAGATTGGGAGGTTAATTATCTTTCTGAATTGGCTAAAGAGAATAAGGATATGACTTACTGGCTTGATGATCATCAAAAATTGGTTATTCCCGCACGTTTGGTCTTGGATCTTTTCGATAGGTTGGCTGAAGAATAGCCGAAATTATGAAATAAGCCCCCGGAGGTTTTTCCTTCGGGGGCTTGCTTCTTCATTGGGATTATTACTCAATTACGAAACTCCTTGGATAAAAGTCGCTGTAGAAACGGCCATCTGTGGCGGTGAACTTCAGTACGCAGTAGTTAGAATCGGTGACACCGCCTGGGTAGTATTGCTCATCGCCCTCGCGCCAAATCATTTCTTTCGAAGCGGCATCAGTCAGCACCTCCATCGTGCCTCTGAGCATTATGCCCTTAAATCCCTTGGCATCGCAAAAATAGATGCAAGCCTTAGGGTTAGCCTTGTATTGAGCCACACGTATTGAGAAGGTGTTGGTCGTAAAGTAGAAGGTTTTGATACCCTCACGCTTACGTGGCTTCAACATAGCCTTGGTCCATGGAAAACCGTCCTGGTCGACTGATGAGATGTAAGCGATGGGCTGTTTTTCGGCCATCTGGGCAATGAGTTCTTTAATGCCTACCAAAGCAGGGTTAAGATTCATGACTTCATCGTTACTGACATTCAATGTTTGTCGCCAACGTTTCAGCTGAGGGAAATATGTTTTCATCTGGCCGATATACTCCTCTTTGGTGATTGGTTTCTCCAACCCCTCGTTTACTGCACCAACGAACTGAGCACAATGTTCAATCATCTCTTCCATCGTGAAGTCCTGCAAGAATTTACCATTCTTGTAGCAATACATGCAGTAATCTTCATTCTTGCTGCCGTCGGCATTAGTGCCGAGGACTTCTTCCGTTAGCGGCATACCGCAACTCTGACAAAATTTCATATCTTAATTCGTATTATTTCCCGATGCAGAAATGCGAGAAAATGTGGGACAGGATGTCCTGGGAAGAGATTTCACCTATGATGCCGCCAAGGTCATCCGTTGCTTCCCGGAGGTCCTGGGCAAGCAGGTCGGTAGGGAGGTTGGTGTCAATTCCCTGGAAGACTCTCTCGATAGAAGCCATAGCGTCTTTAAGGGCCTGGTAATGGCGCAGGTTGGTGACATAGGTCTTGCCCTGGAGATTGGAAAGGAAACCCTTGCCGAGTTTCTTCAGAGTGTCGCCGATTTCCTTTTTAGCGGTTTCCCGGTCTTTCTTGAGAGAAAGGGAGAGGATGGTTACATCGCTGAGCTTTAGCTTCTTGCAGATGGACTTGATACTTTCTTCGATATCTTCTTTTTTAGTTTTGGTCTTGTCCAGTTTATTGGCCAGGATGATGAGCCTCTGGCGCTTTTTGTCTGTTTTCTCGGCGATGGTCTTGATGGAAGGGGAGAAGGAGTCCTCCCTTGTGCAGTCCAGCATGAGGATGACCACGGAACTTTCCCTGAGCTTTTGCCAGGTGCGCTCAATGCCCATTATCTCAATGGTCTGGGTGGTGTTCCTGATGCCGGCAGTGTCTATGAAGCGGAAGAGAGTGCCGCCGATGTTTACTGTGTCTTCTATGGTGTCTCTGGTTGTGCCCTGTATAGGGGAGACGATGGCTCTTTCCTCGCCGAGGATGAGGTTGAGGAGGGTGCTCTTGCCGGTGTTTACAGCTCCGACAATGGCGACCGGAATGCCGTTCTTGATGGCGTTTCCAAGTGAGAATGAATCTGCCAGATCCTTGATTTTAAGGTAGGTGGAAGAAAGGATGTTGGAAAGCTTCTTGCGGTCCGCAAACTCAACGTCCTCCTCGCTGAAATCCAGTTCCAGCTCCATAAGGGCGCACAGGTTGAGAAGGGATTCCCTTAGAGCGCGGAGTTCCTTTGAGAAACCGCCTCTCATCTGGTTCATCGCGATTCTGTGGGAAGCTTCGGTCTCGGAGGCGATAAGGTCTGCAACAGCCTCAGCCTGGGCAAGATCCATCTTGCCGTTGAGAAAGGCACGCTTGGTGAACTCACCCGCATCGGCGATGCGGAGAGGGGAAGAAATCGTACTGCTCTTGAAAAGAGTGGAGGCGGAGTCAATCAGCAGCTGCTGGATCTTGTTTTCTATGTAAGACGATGCGTGGCAGTAAATCTCCACACAGTTTTCTCCTGTGTAGGAGTTGGGAGCGCGGAATGGCACGGCAAGGACCTCGTCCACATCCTGGATGCGGGCAAAGCGCATCTTGTAAGAATCTGTGGATTTGAGGGTTGGACGTTTTCCCCTCGTGTGGGAGGAAAGAGTCAGGATTGAATCAGCGATGGTTATGACATCCGGTCCTGAAAGACGGATTATGCCTACTGCCCCTGTGCCCGGAACGGTTGCGGGAGCCACTATGTTTTCTGCCAAATCGTTTGCGAAAGCCATCTTTTCTTTTTATTCCATCAGTTTCTTGTACTTGAATCTCTTAGGCTCGGTGTTGCCCATCCTCATCTTGCGGTTCTCCTCATATTCCTGGTAGTTGCCCTCGAAGAACACGACCTGGCTGTCTCCCTCGAATGCCAGGATATGGGTGGCGATACGGTCCAGGAACCAGCGGTCGTGGCTGACAACAACCGCGCATCCGGCAAAGTTGTCGAGGCCTTCCTCCAGGGCTCGTATAGTGTTCACGTCCACGTCGTTGGTAGGCTCGTCGAGCAGGAGCACATTGCCCTCGTCCTTGAGCGTGAGTGCCAGGTGCAGGCGGTTCCTCTCGCCTCCGGAAAGAACGCCGCAGAGCTTTTCCTGGTCCGCTCCGCTGAAGTTGAAGCGGGAAACCCAGCCTCTGGCGTTAATGTCCCGGTTCCCCAGGCGCACCCACTCGGAATCTCCGGCAATGGTTTCATATACAGTCTTTTCCGGATCTATGCTCTTGTGCTGCTGGTCAACATAGGAAATCTTTACGGTGTCGCCGATCTCTATAGTTCCGCTGTCTGGCCGCTCGATGCCCATAATCAGGCGGAACAGGGTGGTCTTGCCGGCACCGTTA
>CACXPG010000001.1 GCA_902769525.1 uncultured Bacteroidia bacterium | reverse complement strand
CAGCTATGATGCCGATGTAACGGACGAATTCATCAAACCCATTGTGATCACTGAGAACGGAAAGCCCGTGGCCACCATCGAAGAAGGAGATGCCATCATCTTCTACAACTTCCGCAACGACCGCGCCCGTGAGCTCACCTCCGTCCTCACCCAGCAGGATATGCCTGAAGAGGGCATGCACACCATTCCGCTGTACTACTGCTGCCTCACTCCCTACGACGCTTCCTTCAAGGGCCTGCACATCCTCTTTGACAAAGAGCTGGTGCAGGACACCCTGGGAGAGACCGTTTCCAAAGCCGGCAAGCATCAGCTCCGCATTGCCGAAACCGAGAAATACGCCCACGTCACCTTCTTCTTCAACGGCGGCCGTGAGACCGTATTTGAAAACGAAGAGCGCATCCTGGTAAACAGCCCCAAGGTTCCCACCTACGACCTCCTGCCCCAGATGAGCGCCCCTGAAGTGGCCGAAAAACTGATTGCCCAGATCCGCACCGAAAAGCAGGACATGATCATCCTCAACTTTGCCAACGGAGACATGGTGGGCCATACCGGCATCTACACCTCCGTCACCCAGGCCGTAGCCTGCATTGACCGGCTGGTGGGCGAAGTAGTGAAAGAGGCCATCGAGCACGACTACGTGGTACTCCTCACCGCCGACCACGGCAACGCAGACTTTGAAGTGAACCCCGACGGCACCCCCAACACCGCCCACTCCCTGAACCCAGTCCAGTTTGTTGTCGTGGACAAGGATGTAAAGACGGTGGAAGACGGAAGGCTCTGCGATATTGCCCCGACCATCCTTCATCTTATGGGAATACCTCAGCCAGAGGAAATGACTGGAAAAGTGTTGGTAAAAGATTAACTTGAAAACTGAAAACGATCGATGAGCACCCCTTTTGTTCACCTTCACCTGCACAGCCACTATTCCATTCTGGACGGAATGGGAAAGATAGAGGATTACATAGCCAGGGCGATGGAACTGGACATGCCGGCGATGGCCCTTACTGACCACGGCGTGATGTATGGAATCAAGGATTTTCTGGATGCCGTAAAGGACGCCGAGAAAAAGACAGGCAAGACTCTCAAGCCGATAGTGGGATGTGAGGTTTACGTGGCTCCGGAAAGCAGACTTATAAAGAAAGCCTATACAGATAAGCGCAGTGCCTATCACCTGATTCTTTTGGCAAAGAATCTTGCGGGTTACCATAACCTGATGAAGCTGTCTTCCATCGGTTTTACCGAGGGTTTCTACAACCGTCCGAGAGTTGACCACGAATTGCTCCAGAAGTATCACGAAGGCCTTATCTGCTGCAGCGCCTGCCTGGCCGGAGAGATACCCCAGACGATACTGAAAGGAAACATAGAAGAGGCCCGTTCTCTGGCCATTTGGTACAAGGGGATTTTCGGCGATGATTTCTATTTTGAAATCCAGAACCATAACTGCAGGATTCCCGGACAGCCAAACGATGTGTTTGAGGCGCAGCAGAGAGTTAACCCGGTGCTCTACTCGCTTGGCGAAGAACTTGGCATCAAGTGCGTTGCAACCAATGACTGCCACTTTGTAAAGAAAGAGGACGGTCCAGCCCACGATCTTTTCATCTGCATCAACACCGCCAGCAAACTCACCGATCCGGGAAGGCTTCACTATACTCAGGAAGAGTACATGAAAAGCGGAGACGAGATGGCCGAAATCAACTACGGTCATCCGGAGGTGATAGCCAACACTCTCGAGGTGGCGGACAAGGTGGAGAGGTACGAGATAAACATCAAGCATATTCTGCCGGAGTTTAAGATACCGCCGGAGTTTGAAGACTCCAACGCCTATCTTAAGCATCTGGTTTACGAGGGAGCAAAAAAGCGCTATGGAGAAAACATTCTTCCGAGCGTAAAGGAAAGGATAGACTTTGAGCTGGACACAATCCGCGGAATGGGTTTCCCGGATTACTTTTTGATAGTCCACGACTTTATAACCCACGCCCGTTCGCAGGGTATATGGGTGGGCCCGGGAAGAGGTTCGGCCGCCGGCAGTGTTGTGGCATACTGCCTGACAATCACCAATATGGACCCGATAAAGTACGATCTTCTGTTTGAGAGGTTCCTTAATCCGGACAGAATATCGATGCCGGATATAGACATAGACTTCGAGGAGGAAAGAAGGGGAGAGGTATATGAATACGTGGAGCAGAAATACGGCAAGGACCACGTTTCCCACGTGGTGACATTCGGCACTATGGCCACCAAGCAGGCCATTAAGGACGTGGCCAGGGTCGAGGACCTTCCGCTTCCGGTGTCCAACAAGCTTACTTCAATGATTCCGGGCAGGAATTTCCAGGAAGAGATAAAGACCAAGGACAAGAACGGGAAGGATGTCGTAGAGACAAAAGAGTACAAGGTGAATTTTACCAACTGCCTTAAATTCGTCGAGGATTTCAGGAAAGAGTACGAATCTTCCGAAGACCCTAAAGTCAAGGAGACTCTGCATTATGCAAAGGAGCTGGAAGGGACCATAAGGCAGACCGGAGTTCACGCCTGCGCCGTAATTATAGGCCCTCACAATCTTATGGATCACATTCCTGTCGCGATAGCAAAGGGAGTTGAGGGATGGATTTCCCAGTACGAGGGAACCAGGATAGAATCCGTGGGAATGCTCAAGATGGACTTTTTGGGGCTGAGGACTTTGTCTATCCTGAAAGAGACACTGGAAAACATCCGGCGCCATACCGGCAAGCAGATAGACATGGACAGCGTGCCGCTTGACGACAAGGCCACTTTCAGGCTTTTCGGAAGGGGAGACACCATTGCCACCTTCCAGTTTGAAAGTCCCGGAATGCAGAAGTATCTTAGAGACCTTCATCCTTCCAGGTTTGAAGACCTTATCGCGATGAATGCTCTCTACCGCCCGGGCCCTATGCAGTACATTCCGGAATTCATTGCCAGAAAAACAGGCAAGAAGCCTATCACTTACGAACTTCCGGTGATGGAGGATATTCTCTCCGACACATACGGAATTACCGTTTACCAGGAGCAGGTTATGCTTCTGAGCCAGAAACTAGCCAATTTCACCAAGGGCCAGGCAGATACCCTGAGAAAAGCTATGGGAAAGAAGGACCTGAAGAAGATGGTGGAGCTGGAGGAGAAGTTTATCGGCAACGGAGCGGAAAACGGGTTTGACAGTAAGGTTCTCGAAAAAATCTGGAACGACTGGAAAGAGTTCGCCAAATATGCGTTCAACAAGTCGCACTCAACCTGCTATGCGTGGATAGGGTACCTGACCGGTTATTTCAAGGCCCATTATCCGGCAGAGTTCATGGCCGCCAACCTTACCAAGAACTCTTCCGACACAAAGGAGATAACGGTTCTTATGGACGAGTGCAAGAGGATGGGTCTGACCGTACTTGGTCCAGACGTGAACGAGGGTGGAGTTAATGCAACAGTAACCCATGCCGGGGCGATAAGGTTCGGAATGGCCGCCATCAAGGGCCTTGGAACCCAGGTGGCTGAAGACATTGTGGCCCATGCCCCTTACAAAGACATCTACGACTTTGTGGAACGGGCCAGCCGCCAGAACATGAACCGAAAGACACTGGAAAGCCTGATCTATGCCGGAGCGTTCGACTCTTCCTTCCCGCAGATAAGGCGAGACCAGTATTTCATGGCCAATTCCAGGGGCGAGATATTCCTCGATTCGCTTATCCGATATTCCCAGGATTTCGGAAGCCAGGACAACAGCATGGCCTCGCTTTTCGGCGAGCAGGACGAGGGTTTCCAGCTCAAGAAACCGGAAGTTCCCGCCCTTACCGGCGAAATGAACCAGCTGGAGTTCCTCAAGAAGGAGAGAGAGCTTGTGGGAATGTACATTTCTTCCCATCCGCTGGATATTTTCCGCTTTGAGCTGGGCAATTTCTGCACTGTCTCTCCTGGCGAATTCTCCACCCTTGTAAACCAGAGTGCGGAAGCGCAGATAGACGAAAAGCAGGACTATTATCTTGGCGGACTGGTTACAAGCGTGAAAGAGAAACTCACGAAAGCAGGGCGCAATTTCGTGACCTTTACTCTTGAGGATTTCTCCTCCAGTATGGACTTCAGCCTGTTCGGAAACGCTTACGAGCAGAACGTGAGTTACATAAAAGACGGCAGTGCCATTTTCATGAGAGCCAAGATCCGCAGAAAATACAAAGATCCGGGCTTCGAGGCAAAAATCGAGTCTATAAGATTTTTGTCCAACATAAAGGAAACCGGGCTCAGGTCTCTGGAGTTAATCATTCCGTCACAACTGATTACCAAAGACTTCCGCACGGAGATAATCAAACTGATAAAAGAGTATCACACCAGCCGCCGAAGCGAAGGCGTGGGCAAGACTCCGGTCATCATGAAAATCGTTGAAGAAGACAAGAAATTCACGGTAGAGTATGCGACCAAGTTCCTTGTGAGCGTGGAAAATTCGTTCCTTGCGGCTCTGGAGAAACTGGGAGTCGGGTACAAGGGCAACGTGAATCCTCAGGCGTTCTAGCTATTGCCAGCCCTGAGCCTTGATCTGAAGATGGTTGCCGTCTGGAGACACCAGATGGCAGCCTTCTTTTGCTGTATGGCCTATTATCTCGAGGAAAGGATATTCCTTGCGGATTTTTTCGTGATATTCCAGAGGGAAGACATACATCAGCCTGCAGTCGTCTCCTCCGTTGACTATGGCGGTGGTGATGTCTATGCTGATTTCCTCTGAAACCGAACGGGCTTCAGGAGCGACGGGTATCTTGTCCAGGAAGATGTTGGCCCCGCAGCCGTTGTCCTTTGCCATCTGGAGGACGGCGTCGCCGAGCCCTCTTGTTATGAAATAGCCGGCAGAAGGCCAGATTCCGCTTTCACGGAAGGCGTCCAGCACGCCCGGGTCTATTTCCGGAGTGAAATACTGGGACAGAAGATATTTGTACTTGTCCAGCTGAGGCTGGGTTCCGGTAAAGGCGGCTTTTTCCCTTTCCAGCACGTAGAATCCCATGCAGGCGCTGCCCAGATTTCCGTTGATGCAAATCAGGGAGTTTGGAGAAAGAGGCGGAATCTTCTCGGCGACGGAAAGGTCCTGCTTTCCGGTAGCGGTGCAGCTAATCATCAGCCCGCTCATGGATGGCACCAGATCCAGCGTGAGATGTTCCACGGAATGGGTCTTTGCCGCCGCCCGGATGCCGGTCCACAGCCAGTCTATGTGCTCGAAGCTGAACTTTGAGGAAACTCCGATGGTGAAATCCATAGAATACGGTTTTGCACATTTTGCATAGACATAGCCCATAGCGTTGAGGGCGGCCTTGTAGCCAAGATACTTGACAGGAGTGTAGGTAAGGTCGAAATCCACGCCCTCCAGCATAATCTTGTTTGTGGTTATCCAGTTGCACCCGTCCTTGTCATCGGGCAGGATGGTTGTCTTGGAATTGGTGTACCCGCTGCCTTCGAACAGCCTTTCCAGAGCCTTCACTCTTCCGAGTTCCTTGATTTCCGTTCTGGTTGTCTCTTTCTTTTTTCCCATAATGCAAAGATAAAGAAAACAAAAGTTAATATTTACTATATTTGCCCGATATGAGCAATCAGAAGGATATACTGGAAGCAGTTGCTTCTTCCGAATATAAAGAAGGGTTTGTCACCGACGTGGAGCAGGAGTTTGCCCCGAAGGGTCTGAGCGAGGACATCATCCGCCATATCTCCCAGAAGAAAGGGGAGCCGCAGTGGATGCTGGATTTCCGCCTGAAGGCCTTCCGCAAATGGCAGACTATGGAAACTCCTTCCTGGGGGCATGTCCACCTTCCCAAGATCAACTACCAGGACATAATCTACTTTGCGGCGCCAAAGAAAAGGACCGCCGACAAGCTGGATCCGGAGCTGGAGGAGACCTTCGAGAAACTGGGCATTCCGCTCAAGGAGAGAAACATGCTTGGCGGAGTTGCCGTGGACGCTGTGTTCGACTCGGTATCGGTGAAGACTACATTCAGGGAAAAGCTGGCGGAAAAAGGCATTATTTTCTGCTCGTTTTCAGAGGCTGTAAGGGATTATCCGGACCTGGTCAGAAAGTATCTTGCCAGCGTGGTGCCGGTGGGGGACAACTATTTTTCCGCCCTCAATTCTGCGGTGTTCTCCGACGGCTCTTTCTGCTACATACCAAAGAACACTCGCTGCCCGATGGAGCTTTCCAGCTACTTCCGTATAAACGCGTCCGGAACCGGCCAGTTCGAGAGAACTCTGATTGTGGCCGACGAGGGTTCATACGTGAGCTATCTTGAAGGCTGCACGGCTCCCCAGAGAGACGAAAGCCAGCTTCACGCCGCCGTTGTGGAAATAGTGGTAAAGCAGGACGCCGAGGTGAAATACTCCACGGTGCAGAACTGGTATCCGGGCAACAAGCAAGGCGAAGGCGGAATTTACAACCTCGTGACAAAGAGGGGTTTGTGCGAAGGCTTCAACTCCCGTCTTTTCTGGGCGCAGGTGGAAACCGGCTCGGCGATAACCTGGAAATACCCAAGCACCATACTCAAGGGAGACAATTCGGTCAGCGAGTTTTATAGCGTGGCCGTCACCAACAACTACCAGCAGGCGGACACGGGAACCAAGATGATTCACATCGGGAAGAACACCCGAAGCCGCATCGTAAGCAAAGGCATTTCTGCCGGATGCAGCGAGAACAGCTACCGCGGAATGGTGAAAGTTCTGCCGGGAGCGACCGGAGCCAGGAACCACTCCCAGTGCGACAGCCTTCTTCTTGGAAGCAAGTGTGGGGCGCACACCTTCCCGCATATAGAAAGCGCTAATCCTTCAGCGATAATAGAGCACGAGGCAACTACCTCCAAAATCGGCGAAGACCAGCTTTTTTACTGCCTGCAAAGGGGTATCACTCAAGAAGATGCGGTTGGACTGATAGTGAACGGATATGCCCGAGATGTTTTGAACAAGCTTCCTATGGAGTTTGCCGTAGAAGCCCAGAAGCTTCTGCAGGTTTCTCTGGAGGGAAGTATAGGATAATTTGAAATTATGATAGAAGAATATTTTAATATGCTACAGAACTGGTTCAGCATGGACAACGTGCTGTTCGAGTTCATGGGGCAGAAAATCAGCTACCTCGAGGGTCTTTGCACCTTGACCGGACTGCTTTGCGTTTTTCTGGCAGTCAAGGGTAAGGTTGCCAATTTCTGGGTGGGATACATCTACAACATTCTGCTGTTTGTGATGTTCTTCCAGCTGAGGCTTTACTCGAGTATGATACTTCAGCCGATATCCTTTGGCATCAACATGTTCGGCCACTACCGCTGGACTCATCCGAAGGACTATGAAAAAGACCAGAAATCCAAGCTGAAGGTTACTGTTTTCAACAACGGGGAAAGGGCGGTGGTGCTTGCCGTTGTGCTGATATTCACGTTCGTGTGGGGATATATCCTCTCAAGAGTGGATGTGTGGCTTCCGTCGCTGTTCACCTATAAGGCGTCCCAGCCTTACTTCGACTCTTTCATCCTGGGAACCATACTTATGGCCCAGTATCTCTCGGCCCAGAAGAAACTGGACTGCTGGGGCTGCTGGATGACTGCAAATGTCAGCAACATCATACTTCTGAAACGCAACGGGCTGGGCATTATGCCGCTGGTCTATGCCGCCTATGTTATTCTGGCTGTCGGAGGATTCCTCACCTGGCTCAAGATGTACAGGAGGCAGCATTATTTCGACCTTAGGAAAAAGGTTGAAGAAAAGTGGGCCAAAGAAAAAATAGACTGAAATGGAAAATCTGCTTGAAATAAAGAACCTGCACGCCCGTATCGGCGACAAGGAGATACTCAAGGGTGTTGACCTTGTCATAAAACCGGGCGAGGTGCATGCCATAATGGGAAGAAACGGCAGTGGAAAGAGCACTCTTTCCGCTGTTCTGGCCGGAAACACCAACTATACGGTTACAGAAGGAAGCATAACCTATCGCGGACAGGACCTTCTGAAAATGAGTCCGGAAGAGAGAAGCTGGGCAGGGATCTTCCTTGGATTCCAGTATCCGGTCGAAATACCGGGAGTGACAAATGTCAACTTTATGCGCACGGCCGTAAACGAGCACCGAAGGCAGAAAGGCCTTCCTCCTTTGAGCGCTGCCGAATACCTCAAGCTGATGAGGGAGAAGATGGCCTATGTCGAGATGGACCCTTCTTTCTCTTCCAGAGGCGTGAACGTGGGATTTTCCGGAGGCGAGAAAAAGCGCAACGAGGTGTTCCAGATGGCGATGCTCTCTCCGCTTCTGGCAATTCTGGACGAGACAGACAGCGGCCTTGACGTGGATGCCCTGAGGATAGTTGCCAACGGAGTCAACCGTCTCAAGACATCCGAGAACGCTTTTGTGGTAATAACTCACTACCAGAGGCTTCTGGACTATATCGTTCCCGATGTCGTTCACGTTCTGTACAAGGGCCGGATAGTCAAGACAGCCGGCAAGGAACTGGCCGCTGAAGTGGAGGCTCACGGCTATGACGAGTTTGAATAGCGGAAATGGAAGAGTTCAGATACATACCAAAAAACGAGCTTTTCAAGTGCAGTGTGGATCTTCCTGGAGCACGGAAGTTCTTCGTGTGGGACGGTGTGCCTGAGGGCCTGCCTTTTAGGGAGATGCCTGCTCTGGATGTTTCCGCTGCCTTTGATGTTTCTTCCAGGATGGAGAGGATGGAATATCCTGTCTGCCTGGAGTGCGTCCCGAAGAAAGCGGTGGAGATTGTTCCCGAGGAAGGAGTGCTGACGCAGGTGATATTTGTCAGGGTCTCTCCTTCTGAGGTTTTGGGCAGGGTGAGGATAAACTGCGACCGTCCAGGCTCTTACGAGGTGGTCCTGTGTTCTCACACTACAGGCCAGGAGAGGTTTTCCACAAAAGAAACCGTTGAGGTAAACGTGTGTGGCGGAGCAAAGCTGGATCTTGTAGTGATGCAGAACGAGAATTCGCTCTCGGTCCACAAGTCGGATTTCAGGATAAAGGCAGAAGAAAACTCGTCGCTGAAGATAAACATAATCACCCTGCACGCGGGGAATGTTTCAAACAGGCTGCAGTGCCTGCTTTCGGGAAAGAAGGCGGAATGCTGCCTGAACGGCCTGTACCTGGAAGACGGAGAGCAGAATATAGACACCGATATCACTCTGATTCATAACGCGGAAGAGTGTGTCAGCCATCAGCTTTTCAAGGGCATTCTCTCGGGTCACTCGCGTTCAAGGTTCACAGGAGAAGTGGTGGTCTCTCCATCCGCTCAGAAGACGGAGGCCTACCAGGCAAACAACAACCTGCTTGTTTCTGATGACGCCAGGGCTTCGTCAGACCCTCATCTTGTTATTTATGCGGACGACGTTAAATGTTCTCACGGCTCAACCGCCGGAAGCGTGGGCGACCAGGAACTTTTCTATATGAGAAGCCGCGGTATCAGCGAGAGCGAGGCGAGGATTCTCCAGCAGCAGGCTTTTGCGGCTGCCGTACTGGAGCAGGTTTCCAAGGGCGAGCTCAGGGAAAGGCTGTCGTGTCTTGTGGAAAGGCGCCTAAGGGGAGAAAACACAGTGTGCGCCGGCTGCGGAAAAGGATGCTGCTAGGCTAATCGTTGAAAACAAAAAAAAGAAAGATATATGAATGTGGGAATAGTAGGAACCGGTTATGTGGGACTCGTTACGGGAGCCTGTTTCTCCGAAATGGGAATGAACGTCACCTGCATAGACATTGATTCCAGAAAAATAGAAATGCTGAAAGCGGGCGAGATTCCGATCTACGAGCCTGGCCTGAAAGAGATGGTGCTCAAGAATTCCCGCAAGGGCCGTCTGCATTTCGAGACCGACCTTAGCGCTGTGCTGGACAGCTTCTCGGTTGTTTTCGTGGCAGTTGGAACTCCTCCCGGAGAAGACGGAAGCGCAGATCTGAGCCACGTGCTTGAGGTGGCCTCCCAGTTTGGCCGCAACATCAAGAAATACACTCTTCTGGTTGTCAAGAGCACAGTTCCTGTCGGAACCAGCAGGAAAGTCCGCCAGAGAGTCGAGGAAGAACTGGAGAGAAGAGGCGAGAGAATCGAGTTTGACGTGGCTTCCAACCCTGAGTTCCTGAAGGAAGGAGCCGCCATCAAGGACTTTATGTCTCCAGACAGGGTGGTGGTTGGAGTTTCCTCCGAGAAGGCCCGCCACATTATGGAGAAAATCTACAAGCCGTTCCAGATGTCCAACTACAGGATAATCTTTATGGACATAATGAGCGCCGAGATGACCAAGTACGCATCCAACTCTATGCTCGCCACCCGTATCAGCTTCATGAACGAGATTGCCCGCCTGTGCGAAATCACCGGAGCCGATGTCCAGAAAGTAAGAGCCGGAATGGCAGCCGATACCCGTATCGGAAGCAAGTTCCTGTACCCGGGCTGCGGATATGGCGGAAGCTGCTTCCCGAAAGATGTCAAGGCCCTTATCCGCACAGGGCGGGACAATGGCTACAAGATGAAGATTATCAGCGCCGTAGAAGAAGTTAACGAACAGCAGAAAAAGATAGTTTTCGCAAAACTCAAGAAGGGTCTGGGAACCCTCAAGGGAAAAACGGTGGCCCTCTGGGGACTTTCCTTCAAGCCGGAGACCGACGATATGAGAGAGGCCCCTTCTGTGGTTACCGCCGAACTTCTGCTGGAAGCCGGGGCAATAGTCAAGGTTTATGACCCGATTGCTATGGAGGAGTGCAAAAGACGCTATCTCGGAGACAGGGTCATCTATGCAAAAGACATCTACGACTGTGTTCAGGACGCCGATGCCGTGGCTCTTGTCACCGAGTGGAAGGAATTCAGGGTTCCGGCCTGGGACCGCATCCGCAAGGCGATGAAAGGCAACGTGGTTGTGGACGGCAGGGATATTTACACCCCATCAGAAATCCAGTCTCTCGGTTTCGATTATTACAGTATCGGAAGATAGTTTCTGTTATCTGAAAAACTAAAAAGCCGCCCCCAGAAAAGAGCGGCTTTTTAAATACTAAAACCTAAACCTACACTATATAGATGCCAATGCTTTGGGTTTCGTTGCACCAAGCACAAAAAATTATTAAATTTGAGAGCTAAAGTGTTTTGAAATCAAATCTTATGGCAAAAGATAATAGTCTAAGACAGGAATTTCTGAAAAAACTGTCTTACTCTGTAGTGCATTTCAGGTTTTTGAACAGGTGGCTGGTTCTGCTGATAGATCTTCTCATAGCCACCGTGGCCGCTTTCATTTCATACGTTGTGGCGGCTTATCTGACAGACTCGTTCTATTTCATAAAAATAGCCTGGAACGCCGCCCTGCTTTCTCTGTTTACCAGTCTTGTGGCGTTTCTGCTCACGGGAACGTACAAGGGGATTCTCAGATACACCACCTCGCAGGAAATCTGGCTGCTTTGTTCGGCCACCATCGTCAAGATGGCCATTGAGGTTCCTCTGATACTTCTGCTGAGGAAGCACATGGGGTTTTCGGCCAATATCTCAAACGCCAAGATTCTCCTTATAGAATTCCTCAATCTGGGAACCACCCTGGCTTTCCTGTCTTTCTCAAGGGCCTTTCTGGTTGCCTTGTTCAAGTTCAGCACCAAGATCCAGCAGGTGGACATCAACAACATTCTGGTTTACGGCATCGGCGAGAAGAGCGTTTCCTGCATCCAGTATCTGGAAAACCTTCATGACTCTTCCTACAGCGTGATAGGAATGATCCAGTTCTCGGACAGCATCTATCACCACAACATCGTGGGAAAGAAAGTGTTCTATGTCAAGAACTTTGAATATCTGGAGAAAGTTATCGAGAAGAACAACGTCAAGGCAATCGTGTTTCCTTCCCAGATGGCGGCCGTAAACCAGAAGGACAACCTGATACCTTTTGCCATCAGGCTTGGAGTGAAGATATTCTCTGTTCCGGACACCAACGAGATTGACAAGGGCGGTTCATCGGTGAGCGCCCCTCTGAAAGAGATAAAGATCGAGGATCTGCTCGGAAGAGAGGAGGTTGAGGTGGATATGGAAAGCATCGCCGCCTTCCTCAAGGGAAAGAACGTGATGGTGACAGGAGCCGCCGGCAGCATCGGAAGCGAGCTCTGCCGCCTGATAAGCGGATTTGACATTCAGAAACTGGTGATGCTGGACAGCGCGGAAACGCCTATGCACAACCTGACGCTGGAGTTCAACGATATCATCAGGCGGCACAAGGATTCCCTCTCCAAGGACGACCCTGTAGCCATTGCCAACGACAAGTTTGAGGACCGGTTCGAGTTTTTCATCTGCGATGTCAGAAACAAGATCCGGCTTGAAAGGGCGTTCAGCCTGTGGCATCCGGACATCATCTTCCACGCCGCCGCCTACAAGCACGTGCCGATGATGGAACTCAATCCGACCGAGGCCGTCAGGGTGAACGTTATGGGAACGATGCACGTGGCCCGGCTGGCGGTGCGGTACGGTGTGGAGAAGATGATAATGGTTTCCACCGACAAGGCCGTCAACCCGACAAACGTTATGGGCGCCAGCAAGAGAATCGCCGAGATTTACACACAGTCTCTCTCCAGGGCCATAATAAACGGCGAGGTGGAGGGCAAGACCAAGTTCATAACCACCCGGTTTGGAAATGTTCTTGGAAGCAACGGCTCTGTGATTCCGCTGTTCAAGGAGCAGATAGCGGCCGGAGGACCGGTTACCGTAACCCACAAGGACATTGTCAGATACTTCATGTCCATTCCGGAAGCCTGCCGTCTTGTGCTGGAGGCAGCCACTCTCGGAAACGGATACGAGATATTTGTGTTCGATATGGGCAAGCCGGTCAGGATATCCGACCTTGCAGAGAACATGATACGCCTTGCCGGATACAAGCCTGGAGAGGACATCCAGATCCAGTATACCGGCTTGAGGCCTGGCGAAAAGCTTTACGAGGAGCTTCTGAACACCAAGGAGAACACTCTTCCTACCAAGAACAAGAAAATATTCCTTGCCAAGGTCAGGGAGTTCCCGTATGCCGAGGTGGAGAAGAACGTGGACGATCTGATAGAGAAAGCCTCCAGGATAGACATTGTCTCCACGGTCCGCAAGATGAAAGAAATGGTTCCTGAATACAAATCCAAGAATTCAGTTTACGAGCAGCTGGACAAGATGATAGCGGAAGCCTCTGCAGTCCCTGCCTCACAAACTTCAGAATAAAGACCGATGCTTCAGGATTCCGACAACAAACGGGTGGCCAAAAATTCCATAATGCTGTATCTGAGGATGCTGGTGACTATGGTTGTGGGGTTCTACACATCCAGGGTCGTGCTGCAGGTTCTCGGAGAGGAAGATTTTGGAGTTTACGGCCTGGTTGGCGGAATTGTGGGAATGCTGGCTTTTCTGAACACCACGATGAGCGGCGCCACGTCCCGTTTCCTGACATTCGAGCTTGGCAAGGGCGACAAGGCCGGCCTGAGCTCGATGTTCGATTCGGCTCTGGTTGTCCACATCTGGATAGCGGTAATAGTGTTCATTATAGCGGAAACGGCCGGACTGTGGTTTGTCAACAGCAAGCTGGTGATTCCGGCGGAAAGGATGGTGGCCGCCAACTGGGTTTACCAGTGTGCCATAATTTCCGTGATGGTCAGCATAATACAGGTTCCTTACGTTGCCAGCATAGTGGCTCACGAGAAGATGGGCGTATATGCCTACATAGACATAATCAACGTCACGATGAAGCTGGCCATCGTTTTCATTCTGGTTCACTCTCCGTGGGACAAGCTGATTTTCTATTCTGTGCTGATGATGGTGGTAACCGTGATAACGGGATATATTTACCGCAGGTATTCGGTAAGGCATTTTGAAGAATGCCGCTATACGCACAGCAAATCAAAACAGATGTCAAAGGAGATAATGTCTTTCTTTGGCTTCAACATGTTCGGCAACTTCGGGGCGATTTTCAACATGCAGGTTGTCAACATTTTGATAAACAACTTCTTCGGCCTTGTGTACAATGCGGCATCCAGCATCGCCGTGACGGTCAGCAACGTGGTAAGCTCTTTCTCCAGCAACACCATAATGGCATTCCGCCCGCCGGTGACAAAGTCATACGCAGCCAGAGAACTGGACAAGTCCGAGGAGTTCATGCTCCTGGGAATGCAGATGAGCCTTTTCTTTTTCGCGCTGTTCGCCATTCCGGTAATCGTTGAAGTGAAGACCCTGATGAGGATCTGGCTTGAAAAGGTGCCGGACCAGAGCGACGTTTTCTGCCGCCTGATGATAATGTCCATCCTGTTCGAGACGGTAAGGAGGGTGTGCCTGATTAGTGTCCACGCCACCGGAAAAGTGAAGCTGGCGAGCCTTTCCACGGGCATATTGCTCACCCTGAATCCGCTGATAGTGTATCTGCTGTTCCGGACGATGCACATAGTGAGTCTGGCGTATGTGAGCAATGTGTTTATAAACATTGTCCTGTCGCTGATAATAATGTATCTGGTCAAGAGGCTGATACCGGAGTTTTCCCTTCGCCGTCTGGTGGTGTGCGTTGTGAAGATGATGCTGGTGATAGCCGCCACGATGGCCATCGTCTATTTTTCCGTGAGAAGCCTGCCGGCAAATCTGCTCAGGATGCTGCTTTCGGCGGCCATTTCCACGGTTTTGCTGAGCGTGGGAACCTATTTCTTCTGCCTTGACAGGAGCAAGAGGCAATGGGTTCTGTCTTTTGTCAAGAAGAAATTTAAAAGAAGTCAGGTATGAAAAACACAGTGACTTTGAAGAATCTCATACTGGACAAGGTTGTCGTAAGCGGCAACAAGGTGGAGTACCCGTTCCGTGCGGCAGATGCCCTCAAGAAGTATTTCACCAAGGATAAGATAACAATTGAGTACGACACGGACATGTCCGGCGTTCCCGAGAGCATTCTTTCCATTCCGTTCATAGGCTCTCTGGCCGGCCTGATGTGGCTGGCGGACATAGAGCTCTGGGTGAACGACCTGGACAAGACCTTCTACGAGGCTTTCTTCAGGATCAAGAGGGCTTATCAGGAGATGCATTCGGACCTTCCGCTCAAAGGAGAGCTGGTGCCTTGCCGCTTTATGGAAAACACCACCCCGAAGACCGGAAAAAGCCTACTTCTTTTCGGAGGCGGAATAGACTGCCAGTCTTCCTTTATCCGTCACGAAGACAGTATCACCGACGTGCTGAACATCTACGGCTGGCTCGGCGACATCGCTGAGGACAACAAGGTGGACCGCCACGACGACCAGTTCACAAAAAAGTTCTGCGCGGTTGCCGGAAAGACTCCGCGGCACATAAGGTCTGACGTTTTCAAGGTGCTGAACCTGGCGCAGATAGACAAGGATTTCCAGAAGGCCCTCCACACCAACTACTGGTATGGGCTTCTCCATTCAATGGCTTTCATCTCGATGGGTATCCCGATGGCGTTTGAAAAGGGCCTGGACAGGATAATCATCGCGAGCTCTTTCAGAAAGGGCATTCAGGGATACTGCACCTCGTTCATCACCACGGACAGCCAGTGGAGCTGGGCGGAAAACGGAACCACCCTTCACGACGGCTTTGAACTTATCCGTCTGGAGAAGGTGAGGCTTCTGGTTGAATACCACAAGAAGAACGGCAAGGCTCTTCCGCTTCACGTGTGTTCTTTCAAGGACCACGAATGCTGCGTGTGCGACAAATGCTTCCGCAGCGTAGTGCAGATAGTTGCCGAGGGCGGCGACCCGAGAGACTTCGGCTTCGATATCAAAGGGTCTCTGAAAGATTTCTACAGCAAGGCCGCCCCGGAAAACGTGTATCTTTGGGAACTCCCGAAGGAAAGAGACCGCTACTGGCCGCCGACAATGGCCAGGATGAAGGAGAACTACGAGAACATCAAGGAGAAGGATTTCGTGGACTGGTTCACCACATACGACTTTAACAAGGCATACAAAGACGGAATAAAGAAATACTACAGGAAGAACTTCTGGAGCATACTCAAGAGGAAACTGACCGGCAGATAGGATGAAGAAAAGGATATTCATGGCAATCCACTATATGGAGATCGGCGGGGCTGAAATCAGCCTCGTGGGGCTGCTTCATTCTCTGGACTATACCAGGTATGACGTTGACCTTTTCGTCTACCGCCACGTGGGTGAGCTTATGGAATACATTCCTTCCAAGGTGAACCTTCTTCCTGAAATCGGGGCGTACGCACATCTGGAATGCCCGATAAAACAAGCTGTTAAAGACGGCTATCTAAATCTTGCGACGGCCCGCCTGAGAGCCAAGCTGAAGTTCTTTGCCTACAGGAAGAAACACAATCCTTCCGACGACTTCGCCTTCCACCAGATATTGGCCCGTTCCACCGCATCCAGTCTTCCTTCCCTGGAAAAGTTCGGGGAGTACGACCTTGCGATAAGTTTCCTCCAGCCACACAACATAGTGCTGGAAAAAGTCCGGGCGAAGAAGAAGATATGCTGGATTCACACGGACTACAGCAAGGTGGCCGTCGACCCGAAGATGGAACTTCCGGTATGGAGCGGATATGACCACATCATCTCTATCTCCGATGCCGTGACTCAGGGTTTTCTGAAAGTGTTCCCGTCTTTGAAGGACAAGATTGTGCTGATGCAGAACATCCTTCCGCAGAAATTCGTGGAAGACCGCTCGGCCCTTGTTCCAGAAGAGGAAGTCTTGACTCAGATGCCGAAAGAGGAAGGTACCGTGAACCTGCTTTCTGTAGGCCGCTACTCCTGGGCCAAGAATTACGACAATGTTCCCGATATCTGCCGCCGCATCCTGGAGAAAGGGTGCAGAGTGAAGTGGTATATCATCGGCTATGGAACGGAAGAGGAAGTCATTCGCTCAAAGATCGGCGAGTGCGCAATGGAGGGCAATGTCATCCTGCTGGGCAAGAAGACCAACCCTTACCCTTACATCAAGGCTTGTGACATTTATGTCCAGCCTTCCAGATATGAAGGCAATTCGGTGACAGTCAGGGAGGCGCAGATGCTCCGAAGGCCGGTCGTGGTTACCGCCTATCCGACCGCATCCTCCCAGGTGGTTGACGGAATAGACGGAAAGATTGTACCTTTGGACAACGAGTCTTGCGCCAGCGGCATCGCCGAGTTTGTAAAAGACACGGGCCTGAGGGAGAAAATAGAGAGAAACCTTTCCGTTTCCAGTTATTCGAACGAAGACCAGGTCAAGACGCTAGACACGCTTATAGATTGAGACAATGGGAAATTTGCAGGCGCTATTATATTATCCGATATTCCTTGCAGTGATGCTGGTGGTTACCATCGTGCATTTCTACCGCCTGTACCCTATGGACACAGACACTCTTCTGGACAAGAAGAAGCCGATGACCGTTCTGTCCATCCTTGTTCTGGCTGTTATTCTGTTCCTGGGTTTGAGGCCTATTTCCGGAAGGGCCTTCGGCGACACGTCCACTTATGCGGGTGTGTTTATGCTGATGGCAGATGACCTTATGATGCCGGATAGCGCGACCGGAGACTGGCTGTTCAACATGCTGATGTATGGCTGCTCCAAGATAATGAGCGTGCAGGGATTCTTCCTTCTGGTGGAGATCCTGTACATTGTCCCGGTTTATTTTGCCTGCAAGCGTTTTTCGAAGGAGAACAGTGCCACTCTGATAATTTTCTGCCTGACAGCGTTTTCTTTCTTCTCCTACGGCGTCAACGGAATCCGAAACGGAGCGGCCAGCAGCATCTTTATGCTTGCTCTGAGTTACCTGAAAGGGAACAAGCCTTGGGAGAAAGTGACGTTTCTGGTGCTGAGTTTTCTCTCTTACAACATGCACCACTCGATGGCACTTCCTATTGCCGCAGCCGTTGCCGCTTACTTCATCCGTAACCCTAAACTGATGTTCTATTTCTGGATAGCCTCCATCGCTGTCAGCCTTACCGTCGGAGGCGCCATTTCAGAGATATTCTCAAGTCTCGGGTTTGACGAGAGGTTCAACACATATATAACGGGAGATACGGTAGACGAAGCTGTGGTGAGGGACGTTTTCAGATGGGACTTTTTGCTGTATTCGTCTATGCCTGTGGTGCTTGGCTGGTATGTGATATTCCGCCGCAAGATATACACGAAGACTTATGCAATTCTGCTCGGAACATACATTTACGCCAACGCGTTCTGGGTAATGGTCATCAGGGCGGCCTTCTCCAACAGGTTCGCTTACCTGAGCTGGTTCCTCTATCCGGTTGTGTTGGCTTACCCTATGCTGGTGATGCCTGTATGGAAAGACAAGCCGGGCCTTAAAGTCGGAATTATTCTGGTCGGCCATCTGGCCTTCACTATACTTATGTGGTACCTTACCGGAAGATATTAAATGAAGATACTGTATGTTATAACATCGCTGAGGACGGGCGGAGCTGAAAAGCTCGTGGTGCAGCTTTCCGGATTCATGAAAGGAAGGGGGCACCAGGTTGATGTCGCCCTTTTCGACGGGGTGGAGACCGATTTCAAAAAGGACCTGGAGTCTCTGGGCGTGAAGATTTACAGTTTCGGGATGGGGGAGAGCGTGTATTCGCTGAAAATGCTCAGAAGTCTCAAGGCTTTGATAAAAGGCGGAAAATATGACATAGTGCACACACACAATTCCTCGCCGCAGATTTTTGCCGCAGTGTCAAGGTTCCTTCTGGGAGGGGGCAAGACAAAATATATTCATACGGAGCACAATACCACCGGCCGCCGCAGGACATGGTATTTCCGCCTGATAGACAGGTGGGTGTATAAAAAGTTCGCCAGGACGATCTGTATCTCCGACCAGGCTTACGACAACCTAGCCGCTCATCTTGGAAGCCGGAAAATCCGGCTCCAGACAATAAAGAACGGAGCGGACATTTCCCGTCTTGTGTCCGCTGAACCCGTTCCTGAACTCAGAAAGGACTGCCCTGGATGCGTTGTGCTTATGGTGGCCGCTTTCCGTCCTCAGAAAGACCAGGATACTCTGGTAAGGGCTATGACCCTTCTCGGCGATGACTATATCCTCTGGCTTGTGGGCGGCGGAGAAAGGATGGAAGAGGTCAGGTCTCTTGCAAAGGAACTGTCCGTGGAAAGCCGCGTGAAATTCTTCGGCCTGAGGACAGATGTTCCTGAAATACTCAAGACGGCGGATGTTGTTGTGATGAGTTCCCACTACGAAGGCCTTTCGCTTTCCAGCATAGAAGGAATGGCCGTCGGCAAGCCGTTCCTGGCTTCGGACGTTGACGGGCTGAGGGAAATTGTGAGGGGCGCCGGCATTCTTTTCAGGGAGGGTGACGCAGAGGGTCTTGCAGCAGAAATAAGGAAAGTCTCGACAGACGGAGACTATGCCAGAAAAGTTGCCGGGGACTGTCTGGAAAGGGCTAAGGAATATGATTTTGGCAAGATGGCCCTCGCGTATGAAAATGTTTACAAGGAGGTTCTCAAATGAGCGGAAAAAAGAAAATAATCAGGATGGCCAACATTCCGGTTTCTCTGAATGTATTCTGCAAGGACCTTTTCCGGAACCTTTCAGACGAGTACGAGATCGTGGCGGTTTCTTCTCCCGGAAAAGACCTTGACGAAGTGGCGCAGAGAGAAGGGATAAAGACCGTGGCCGTCCCGATAGCAAGGCGAATGGCTCCTTTCAAGGATATCGTGACTTTTTTCCGCCTTATAATGGTTTTCCGCAGAGAGAGGCCGGATATGGTTCACACTATGGGGCACAAGGCTGCCATACTGGGGCAGTTTGCGGCAAAGCTTACGGGTGTCAAACACAGGGTTCACACATTTACCGGCCTTGCGTTTCCTACCGCTTCCGGCCTTGCCAGATGGGTCCTCAAGAAAGTTGACAAGTTTATCTGCTGGTGCTCGACTGATATCATTCCGGAGGGCAAGGGAGTAATGAACGACCTGCAGCAGAACAAGATAACCAGAAAGCCGCTTAAGGTATTGGGTTACGGAAACATTAGGGGCATAGACCTGGATGTGTATGACCGCACTCCGGAGGTCTTGGCAGAGGCTTCGGGCATCAGGAAGGAAGATCTGTTCACCTTTGTTTTTGTGGGCAGAGTGGTCGCCGACAAGGGCATCAACGAGCTTGTGGAGGCTTTCTGCCGCCTTAACAAGGAGATTCCTTGCACAAGACTGATACTTGTAGGAGACAGGGATAGCGGCATAGACCCTATATCGGCAGAAACATCGAGGAAAATAGAGGAGAACCCGAACATAGTGGAAGCCGGTCTGCAGAAAGATGTCAGGCCGTGGTATGTGGCATCTGACTGCTTTGTGCTGCCGAGTTACAGGGAGGGTTTTCCAAACTCCGTTATTGAGGCCGGGGCGCTTGGCCTCCCGAGCATTGTCACCGACATAAACGGGGCGAACGAGATAATAATCGACGGAAAAAACGGGATGACAGTGCCGTCCAAGAGTGCCGACGCACTTTACTCGGCGATGAAAAGGATGATTGAGGACAGCGCCTTCAGGCAGAGCGCCGCCGCTTGCGCCAGGGAGCTTATAGCGAGCCGCTACGAGCGCAGCTACGTGTGGAAATGCCTCAGAGAGTTTTACAAGGAGAAACTGGGATGAAAAAGGGATGGGGCATATACAAGAATTTCTTCAAGCGGGTGGAGGATATTTTCTTCTCTCTGCTGGTGCTGGTTTGCCTGAGCTGGCTGCTTCTGATATTCATCGTGCTGCTGCATTTTGCCAACAAGGGAGCCGGAGTTTTCTTCCTCCAGGAAAGGCCCGGGAAGAACGCCAGAATCTTCAAAGTCATAAAGTTCAAGACCATGTCAGACGAGAGGGATGCCCAGGGCAGGCTGCTTCCTGACGAGAAGAGGATCACGAAAATCGGAAAGTTCGTCCGCTCCACTTCCATCGACGAGCTTCCTCAGCTGATAAACGTGCTCAAGGGCGACATGTCGCTGATAGGGCCGCGCCCTCTTCTGGTGCAGTATCTTCCGCTGTACAGCCCCGAGCAGGCCAGAAGACACGAGGTCAGGCCGGGCATAAGCGGCTGGGCCCAGTGCCACGGAAGGAACGCCATCAGCTGGACCGAGAAATTCAAGCTTGACGTGTGGTATGTAGACCACTGCAGCCTTTGGGTAGACATAAAAGTGGTTTTCATCACGATAAAAAAAGTTTTCAAGAGAGAGGGCATATCCAAAGAGGAGGGTATGGTCTCCATGGAAATGTTTAACGGACACAATTGATTATGAAACATCTGATTATAGTTGGTGCCGGCGGCATGGGACGCTGCGCTTTCTGCATCGCGAGAGAATCTGCGGGCTACGGAGAGGATTTTGACATCAAGGGCTTCATAGACGATAACCCACACTCTCTTGACGGGTTTGAAAACTATCCGCCCCTGCTTTCAAAAATAGACGATTACAGGATCGAGGAAGACGATGTGTTTGTCTGTTCGGTCGGTGACCCCAAGGCCAAGCGCACCATTTGCCAGAAGCTGAAGGCAAGGGGTGCCACCTTCAAGAGCATCATCAGCAACAAGGCCTATGTCAGCCAGAATGTGGAAATCGGGGAAGGCTGCATAATTGCCGAGTTCGCGATGGTCTGCCCGGATGTTGTCATAGGGGCCAACACCCTGATTCTGAACTTCGCCTTGATCGGGCACGACTGCAAGATAGGCAAGTATTGCAGAATAGACACCCACTGCACTATGGTAGGGGGAACGGAACTCGAAGAAGCCGTCCTGGTCCATACCAGTTCTGTGATAAACCATAACGTTAAAGTGGGCGAAGGGGCTATGGTTGGAGCGTGCAGCTTTGTCATAATGAACGTAAAGCCGGGAACAACTGTGTTCGGCAATCCGGCAAGGAAGATAGGGGGATAATCTATGAAATACAGCGAGATACTCAGAGCCAACCTGAAACTTAAAAAGCAGGTGGCAGACCAGAAGCCATTCAACGTCAGGATTCTGGGCGATGTAACCTGCAACGTTCTGTCGGATGTGGTTTCATACCACCTGTTCGGCCAGGGAGTGAACGCTTCGGTCTCTCTGGGCAATTATGACAACATCCTTCAGGAGAGTTTCCGGACGGAGGGGCTGAACGCCGTTATCGTCCACTATGACCTTTATGCCGTTCTTGCCAAAAGCGATGTTTACTGCGAGGACCTTTCAGACGCCCAGATACAGGATGTGGAGGACACTCTGAAGGGAGAGCTGGGGATGGTGCTCGAGAACCTGAAGGGCGTTCCTTGCGTAATCTTCGACAGTTTCACCTCTGCCGCATTTCAGATTAACCCGCTGAGGCCGAACCGCATCAAGGCCCTGGCCCGGAGACTGAACGCTTTCGTGGAAGAAAACCGTCACCCGAACACCACGGTAATAGATATGGACACGGTTGTCAGCGCCATTGGCCGTGACGCGTGCTTCGATTTCAAGCTTTACAACCTGACAAAGACTCTCTACACCCTGGATTTCAACCAGGAATATGTGAGAACGATATCTCCGCTGCTGCTGAAAGTTACCGGACACGCCAAAAAGGCTGTGATTTTCGACTGCGACAACACCCTCTGGAAGGGAATTCTCGGCGAAGACGGATTTGACGGCATAGACATGTCTTTCCACTCCAAGGCGGGCAGCTATTATCATCAGGTGCAGCAGATGGCCGTCTGGCTGAGCAAGCACGGAATTCTCATAGGACTTTGCAGCAAGAACAATCCTGAGGACGTTCAGCAGGTGCTGGACAGCCACAAGGATATGGCCCTGAGGAACGAGAACATAGTCGTGAGCGAGGTCAACTGGAACGACAAGGCCTCCAACCTTCGCCAGATTGCATCGGAACTGAACATAGGCCTGGACAGTCTGGTGTTCGTGGACGACTCCTCTTTTGAAATCAACCTTATAAGGGAGCAGATTCCGCAGATTGTCTGCCTTCAGGTGCCTCAGGCCATTGAGACTTATCCTGCCGAATTCTCCAGGATGGTCAACACTTACTTTTTCATCTCTTCATCAAAGGCGGATCTGGAAAAGACTCTCCAGTACAAGCAGCAGGCCCAGAGAAACAAGTCCCGCAGGGAGTTCACCGATATGGACAGTTATCTCAAGTCGCTGAGCATAAAGGTTGTGCTGAATGTAGACCAGGCGCCGGAAGTGGAGAGGGTTTCTCAGCTTACCCAGAAGACCAACCAGTTCAACCTCTGCACCAACCGCTACACAGAAAGCCAGATAGAACAGATCCGCTCTTCGGGGACAAGGCACTTTATCTCTGCTTCCGTGTGCGACAAGTTCGGCGATTCCGGGCTTACAGGAGCGGTTATTGTAACAAAGGACGGGCAGACAGCCAGGATAGACGACTTCCTTATGAGCTGCAGGATTATGGGCCGAAACATCGAGAGGGTGATTATGGACAGTCTTGCCGGTCTTTTAAAGGAAGCCGGATGCACAAGAATAGAGTCTGCCTACATTCCTACCCAGAAAAACAAGCCGGTGGCGGATTTCTATGACCAGTGCGGCTTCAAGGTGGTGGGAGAAAAAGACGGAGCCAAGTCCTATGCTCTTGAACTTGAGGATTATACCCCGAGCGGAATAACATACATAGAAACCAGGACAAACAAATAAGAAACACGATATGGAACAGACAAATTTGGACGAGAGACTCAAGGATGTGATGAGTGCGGTCTTTGGACTGGAACCGTCCGAAATCACAGAAGACTCTTCTCAGGACAACATCGAGGGATGGGATTCTGTAAAGAGCCTTGCTCTTCTAGTTTCTCTTGAAGAGGAGTTTGGCGTGAGCATTCCTCTGGATAAAGTTGTGAAGATGACCAGCTTCAAAAACATCCGTCTCACTCTTGAAGAACTTATAAAATAGAACGATGAGTCTGGAAATTAAGTTCTGCGACTTTTCCGCTGAACAGGACCTGACAAACCTGATAGCGGCCCAGAACGAGGTTTATCGCCAGAGGGGGCTGAAGTTCACTGAGAAGGACTTCAGGTACTGGTATGCCGAAAACCCGGAGGGCCGGGTAATAGCCTTCAACGCCCTGGACGGTGGACGGATTGTGGCCCACGAGGCCCTGGTTCCGGAGACGATGGAGGTGAACGGTCGCCCTGTGCGGTGCCTTAGGTCTATGGGCAGCGTCACTCTTCCCCAGTACAGGGGGCAGAAACTTCTTTCCATACTCACCAACAAGTGCATTGAGGAGGCGCAGAAAAGGGGATACGAGTTCGTCTACGGCATAGCAAACGGCAACAGCATCCACACCTTCCTCAAATACTGCGGGTTCTCTCTGGTCTGCCAGCTTGAGGTGAAGTTCGGTTTCGGCAAGGTGAGGGAGCCGGACGGAAAAACCTACCGCCGGCACTGGAGCCCGGAATCGCTGAGGTGGAGAACATCCCCCGATGGGTTCTTCCGCAGTGGCGGCCAGGTGCTCAAGCGTTTCAAGCCAGGCGTTGCCGCTGTTATGGGGGTGCAGGACGAGTCTCTTCTGGAAAGGATCCCTCAGCTCAGAAAAAAAAGCAGCCTTGCCGTAAAGCTTTATGTGGGAACAGGAGGAAAACTTCCGTGGACTTTCTTCAAAGTGCCCAAGTTTATAAAGCATTCTCCGTTTAACCTGATTTTCAGAGACCTTACCGGCGGCAAACTGCCTCCTGTGACCAAGGAGAACCTTTTTTACCAGCTAATGGATTTTGACGTTGCCTGATGAACATCCTGACATTTGACATAGAAGAATGGTTCGTGTGGGATAACCTGGGTTTTCTCACTTTGGAAAAGCGGGCGGAATATGACCGGCGTCTTGGTCTTATTCTGGACCTTCTGGATTCCAGGGGAGTGAAAGCCACTTTCTTCTGCGTGGGAATGATGGGGGAGAGGTTCCCCGATGTGATAAAGAAAATCGCGGAGCGAGGACACGAGATAGGATGCCATTCGGATGTCCACTCCTGGCTGAACAAGATGACGGAGAAAGAATGCCGGGAAGACACCAGGTCTGCGATAGACCGTCTGGAACAGTGCACAGGACAGAAAGTTATCAGCTACAGGGCTCCCGCGTTTTCCGTTGGAGAGGGGAGCGAATGGATTTTCAATGTCTTGTGTGAAAACGGAATCACCAGAGACTCTTCAGTCTTTCCGGCAAAAAGAGACTTTGGCGGCTTTGCTTCTTTTGGAGCGGACACCCCTTCCGTCATCAGGTGCGGAGGTTCTACTCTGCACGAGTTCCCGATACCGGTGACAAAGACCGTCTTCGGGCTTACGGCTTTCTCAGGCGGAGGGTATTTCAGGTTCTTCCCGTACAGATTCGTTTCTTCCAGGATGAAAGGCAGAGACTACAATATCTGCTACTTCCATCTCGCTGATTTTGTGAAGGAAAGAAAAATGACAAAGTCTGAGTACGAGACATATTTCAAGGAAAAGGCAAGCGGTCTTTCGCTGCTGGCACGTTCGGTGAAGACGAATCTGGGCAAGGGCCGCTCGTGGAGCAAGTTCGACAGACTGCTGTCCTCGTTTGACTTTGTCTCTCTTGCCCAGGCTGACAGTATCGTTGACTGGCAGGGTGCTCCGGTGGCTTTGCAACAATAGCCAAAAGCCGGACTTTTTTGGAATATATTTACTATTTTTGTAGGACACAGAAATATAACCGATATGAAAGGCAACAGATTCTTGACACTCTTTGCATTATCCGTTCTTGCGCTGGCGATGGCTTCCTGCCGTTCCGCAAGAGAAGTGGTGTATATGCAGGACTCATACACAGAAGACATACAGAAGATCACAAACTTCCAGGACATAAAGATCAAGCCTGGAGATATGCTCAGCATCTTTGTCAGCCACAAGGAGCCTACCCTTTCGGCCCTTTTCAACCCGCAGGGCTCTTCTCCGAGCGGTGCCAGCTCCAGCCTTGGACAGAGGCTCTCCGGCTATACGGTAGACCTTGAAGGAAACATAGACTTTCCGATTGTGGGCAGAATCAAGGTTGCGGGACTTACCAGAAGCGAGCTTTCAACGATGATCCGCAACAAGCTCGACGAAGACGGCCTTCTCAAGGACGCCGTGGTTACGGTAGCCTACCAGAATTTTAACATCTCTGTTCTGGGAGAGGTCAACAATCCGGGAAAGTTCACCGTCGAGAGCGACCGCGTATCCCTTCTGGACGCCCTGGCAATGGCCGGTGATTTGACCATCTACGGGCGCAGGGACAGCGTTATGGTAATCCGCGAGACAGAAGGCGAAAGGAGAGTGATGTTCAACAACCTTCTCTCCAAAGACGTGCTCAACTCCCCGTCTTTCTATCTTCAGCAGAACGATGTCGTGTATGTAAAGCCAAACCGCATCAAGGCCCAGCAGAGCGGCATCAACCAGAACAACAATGTAGGCGTGTGGCTGAGCGCGGCTTCTTTGCTCACCACAGTGCTGATGCTGATTTTCAAGTAGTAAACGTTTAATTGCAATAATATGGCAAGGGAAGAGATCAAACAGGTCGGCGAGTCAAAAAACAACGGCACGCAGATAACCCTAAGAGACGTCGTGAACATCTTCTGGGCTAACCGCTGGTGGTTTGTCATATCTGTGTTCATCTGCCTGCTGCTGGCTGTGCTGTATCTGAAAAAGACACCTAAGACTTACGCCAGAACCGCTTCTGTGCTGGTCAAGAGCCAGAAGGGCGGTGGCACTGGAATGAGCCAGACGGCAATGTTCCAGGATATGGGCGTGTTCGGAATGATGGCCAGCGACGTGAACAACGAGTTCTACATATTCAAGTCGTACAAGCTGATGGCAGATGTGGTCAACCGCTTGAACCTGACCGTCAACTATTTTGCACAGGGCCGCTTCCGCAAGTACAATCTCTACAACCTCACCCCTGTGACAGTCTCGTTTGTGGACGCCAACCCTAACTACAACTTCTCTGTCAAGGCCAAGGTGCTGGATGAAAACACGCTCCAGCTTTTCGGCTACAAGGAGGCCGGAAACAAGTTCAACTGCAACGGGGCAGACCCTGTGCAGGTAAGGCTCAGCGATACTGTGGACACTCCTGTGGGCAGGGTTTATTTTGTTCCTACAGACCATATTACGGAATACATAGGACAGACGATAAACATAGTCAAGTCCGGCTATAAGGCAACGGTTCTTAACTACCTGAACAAGGTTACCGTTACCATTGCCGACCGCCAGGCTTCCGTTCTCAACCTCACGATGCGCGATGTCTCAGAAACAAGGGCGGAGGATGTGCTCAACACCCTGATAGACGCCTACAACACCGAGGCGCAGTCAGACAAGAACATTGTTTCCAAGAGCACCGAGCAGTTCATCAACGACCGTCTGGAAGTCATAAACGAGGAACTGGGCGCCGTTGACGCCGATATCGCCAGCTACAAGTCCGCTTCCGGACTGACCGACGTGACCACGGAAACTTCCGGCTACGCGGCAGAGGGCAGCGAGTACAGGCGTTCCGGCCTTGCCATCGAGAACCAGCTGGCTCTTGCCCGCCAGATACAGGGCTATATCAACAACCCTGCAAACCGCAACCAGCCGCTGCCTTCAAACCTTGGACTGGATCCGGGTATCGAGGCTCAGATCAGCCAGTACAACAACTTGTTGCTCCAGAGAAACAAGCTGTTTGCCAGCAGTTCAGAGAAGAACCCTCTGGTTCAGGACCTGGACGCTCAGCTGATACCTCTGAAGCAGACAATAGCTTCTTCTGTAAATAACCTTGTAAGCTCCCTGTCAATCCAGGCCGGCAATGTCAGAAGCAGGGAAGCGATGACAAGAGGACGTATCGCCGCCATTCCGCGTCAGCAGAACAACCTGTTCTCGAAGGAAAGGCAGCAGAAAATCAAGGAGGAACTTTACCTGTACCTGCTGAACAAGCGCGAGGAAAACGCCCTTTCACTCGCAATGACAGAAAGCAACATCAAGGTCATCGACTACGCCAAAGGCCCGCTTGCTCCGGTTGCTCCAAAGAGCATGTTCATTATAGCGATTGCCCTTCTGCTGGGACTTGTGATTCCGGCGGTGATCTTCTGGCTGCTTGACATTCTGGACGTTTCCGTACGCGGACGCAAGGATGTGGAGGATGCCATCAGCGCTCCTTTCCTGGGCGAGATCCCGAAGAAGGCCGATATGGAAGGCCGCCAGATTGTGGTAAGGGAAGACGGACGAGACTCCATTTCCGAGGCGTTCAGAATCATCCGTACCAATATGGACTTCATGAACGTTTCCAATGGCCAGAAGCAGGTTGTGATGTTCACATCCCAGACTCCTGGAAACGGAAAGACCTTCGTGTCCACCAACCTGGCAGTAAGCTTCGCCCAGGCAAACAAGAAGATCATTCTGGTAGATACGGATATCCGCAAGGCCACGATAGAAACCCTGGTGAAGAAAGACGGAGACTCCAAGATGATAAACGGTCTGACATCCTACCTTTCCGGAAAGATAGACGACGTGTCCCAGATTATCCATCGCGGAGCATTCTCCAGCAAGCTGGACGTGATTTTCGCAGGCCCGATTCCGCCAAACCCTACGGAACTGCTGATGACAGACAAGCTGGGCAATCTGGTGGGCGAACTCAAGAAGAGTTACGACTACATCTTCCTGGACAACGTTCCTTCCGGAGTTGTGGCCGACGCCAGCATAGTGAACAAGCTCTGCGACCTTACAATCTTCGTCATCAGGGCCGGCGTGATGGACCGCCGACTGCTGCCGGAAGTGGAGAAGCTTTACAAGGAGAAGACGCTCAAGAATCTGTGCGTCGTGCTTAACTCTACAGAGCAGAAGAAGTCCGGATACGGCTATGGTTATGGCTACGGATACGGTTATGGATATGGCTACGGTTATGGATATGGCTACGGCGCGGATGAGTACGAGGGCAAGAAGAAATCCACCCTGCACAAGATCGCGGAGAAAATCCCGTTCCTGAAAAGAATAGTCAACAAGCGCCATCACAATACCCATCGTTGGTAATAGTTGAGGATTTGATATGTTTTGGTTTAGCAAGAAAAAGACTACAGGCACAAAGTTTTTAGATAACGCAACAGATATACACTGCCACCTTCTGCCAGGAGTTGATGACGGAATGGAGGTCCTGTCAGACAGTTTTGAACTTCTGGCCCAGGAGGAGATGGCGGGCTTGAAAAGAGTTTATTTCACTCCTCACAGCATGGGTCTGGAGGGGGCCGTGGTGGACAGGGAGTCTTCTCGTCACCACCATCACCACCATCATCATTCAGAAGACAGCGAGGCCGAGATTCCGGAAGCGGAAGAGGCTGAGGGTGGAGTTGTGTCCAGCGCAGTGCTTGTCAAAAGGCACGAGCGCCTTTACCAGGCATCTGCCGCCGCCAGCCCGTTCAAGGACGAGCCGGACGGAGGATACAGCAACGCCCATCTTAAAGAACGTTTCGAGGAATACAAAAAATACTATACCGGCGAAGTGGAAATCCGTCTGGCTGCAGAGTATATGATGAACAAGGAATTCCTGGCAAAGGTTCACGAAAAGGATCTTCTCACATACTCGGACGGTGTCCACGTGCTCGTGGAGACTTCCTACTTCGCTCCTCCTGTGGAGATGACGGAGATTCTCTATACTCTGGCCCTTAGCGGATACAAGCCGATCATCGCCCATCCTGAAAGATACCAGTACATGTCCAGGCAGGACTACCGCACCCTTCACGGAAAAGGCTACGAGTTCCAGCTGAACTTCCTGGCCCTGACAGGATACTACGGAGAGGAGGTTTACCAGAGAGCGATAGATCTGCTGGATAGCGGAATGTACTCCTTCACAGGTTCCGACCTTCACCGCATATCCACGTATTACCACTGCATGAAGCATCTCAAGCTCAACGGCAAGCGCACAGACAAGCTTCTAAAGCTCTTTGAGAACAACAGCACCCTGTAGGCCTATGGCAATTCCGAAAGTCATACACTACTGCTGGTTCGGGAGAAATCCACTTCCGGAGTCTGCCGTAAGGTGTATAGACAGCTGGAAAAAATGTCTTCCCGACTATGAAATCAAAGAGTGGAACGAAGACAACTTTGACGTAAACATCATCCAGTATACCAGAGAAGCGTACAAGGCAAAGCGATATGCCTTTGTGAGCGACTATGCGCGTTTCTGGGTGATTTACAAGTACGGGGGCATTTATTTTGACGTTGATGTGGAGGTGATAAAGCCTATCGGTGACCTTCTGGAGAAAGGACCTGTATGGGCTTTTGAAATAGATGGCACCAAGGGTGAAAAACCGTCTCTTGCAGGAGGGCTGTGCCTTGCTTCTGAAAAAGAGAACCCGTTTTACAAGGAGATTCTGGAAGAATATTCGGCCCTGCCTTTCTATGACAAGGACGGCAATGTTTCTTCTTTCACGATGAATCCTCTTCTGACAAGGATGTTCTTTGACAAGGGTTTGAAGGGCAAAGGCACGGTGGAAGAAATAGACGGCAACTATTTCTATCCGGCAGAGTATTTCAATCCTCTTGAAGTTGCAACCGGAAGGTTGAAAAAGACGGCCAACACCCGTTCCATACACTGGTATCTGGCAAGCTGGCTTCCGCAGGAGGCAAGGTGGAAGAAGTTCGTCAAGAGAATGGCCAGAAGGATTTTCGGGACCAAAACAGTTTCCAAGGCAAGCAGAATTTTTAAATAAAGCGACAATGTCCAGCATACTACTTATAGACCCGGCTGTAGGGACGGGAAACCTGGGAGACGAGATAATCTCCGAATGTGCAAGAAAGGAGCTTTCTTTTCTGACAAAGGAAGCCTCTTTTACCTACACTGTACCTTCTCATCTGCCGGTGTTCCACTGGTATGCTGTTATGAGAAACTCCTCTGCAGTCAAAAGATACGGCAACTGCACCTACAAGTTTGCCTGCGGGTCAAACATGATGGTGAAAAACCTTCTGACCCATTATCCGCAGTGGAACCTCAACCTGTTCAACTACAAGCCCCTGAAAGGTGCCGTCCTTGTTGGCGTGGGAGCCGGTGCCGGAAGCCGTACAAACGCTTACACCCGGTACCTGTACAGACATCTGCTTTCTTCTTCCCTCTATCACAGCGTAAGGGATGAACGCAGCAAACAATATGTGGAAAGCCTCGGACTTAAAGCGATTAATACCGGCTGTGTCACTATGTGGGCGCTGACACCGGAATTCTGTTCACAGATTCCTTCCAGGAAGGCGGATGAAGTGGTCTTCACCCTGACCGCCCCGTCTGAAACCGACCCCAAGGACGACAGGGACCAGCTGATAATAGACGTTCTGAAAAGAAACTACAGCAAAGTTTATTACTGGCCGCAGGCTTTCATGGACAAAAACTATATCAAACGGTTTTCAAACACGGACGGTATAGAAATACTGGAAGCATCAAGGCAGGCTTATCACGATTTCCTGGAAACTCATCAGGCAGATTATGTGGGTACCAGGCTTCACGGCGGAATCTATGCAATGAGGCACAAGAAAAGATCGATAATAATAGCAATCGACGAAAGGGCCAGGGGAATAAACGAGAGCAACAACCTCAACTGCGTGGACAAGAACAACCTGGAAGCCCTGGAACCTCTCATTGGGAGCGAATTCGCCACAGACGTGAAGATGGACCAGGCTGCAATCGCCGAGTGGAAGAAACAGTTCAAGACCATTTAACCAGTTCCGTATGATAGATTTCAGCAAAGTCAAACTGTTGGTGTGGGACCTGGACGACACGTTCTGGAGGGGAACCTTGAGCGAAGGCGGGGTTTCGGCCGTGGAGTCGAACATAAGCCTGGTCAAACAGTTGACAGACATCGGAATCGTAAATTCCATCTGCTCCAAGAACGATGAGGATGTAACCATAGAAAAACTCAAGGAGTTTGGCGTGGACGGCTTCTTTGTTTTCAAGTCGATAGACTGGACCCCGAAAGGGAAAAGGATATCGGCGATGATAAAGGATATGGGCCTGAGAAATGTCAATGTCCTTTTTCTGGACGACAACCCTGTAAATCGCAACGAAGCGCTCCATTATTGTGATGGACTGATGGCCGCAGACCCGCAAGAAGTGCTTCCTCTGCTTGGGGAATGGGTTCTTTCACAGGAGAAAAAAGACCTTGCCCACAAGAGGCTCAAGCAGTATCAGGTGCTGGAGACAAAAGTCAAGAGCCGCGGAGAGTTTTCCTCCAACCTGGAATTCCTTTACAGCACGCAAACCGTCGTGGAGATAAAAAGAGACTGTCTTTCCCAGACGGACCGCCTCCACGAGCTTATACACAGGACAAACCAGCTCAACTACACCAAAAAGCGCATTTCAAGGGAAGAGCTTGTTTCCATCCTGGAAAACAAGGCATACAACACCGGATATGTCACCGTCAAAGACAAGTTCGGAGATTATGGCATTGTAGGCTTCTTTGCCATAAAGGACAACATCGCCGAGCATTTTCTTTTTTCCTGCCGGGCTATAGGGCAGGGTGTCGAGCAGTGGGTTTATTCTACACTCGGATTTCCGGAACTGGAGGTCGTGGGAGAAGTGATCACCAAACTTGAAAAGGTTCCCGCTCCGGCGTGGATAAACCGGGCTTCCGCCTCTACAGGCAAAGTGGAGGAAGAGCCGGCCGCGGCACATCTTTCAAAGATTCTTTTCAAAGGCCCTTGCGATATGTCCATAATATCGTCATACCTGAATTTCAAGGGCACTGTAATAGAAGAGTACACATATCTTGGAGCCCTGAGACACAACGAGATAGAGCACCATAACCACTCTGAGAACTTTCTTTTGCACCCGTTCCTGGACGAAGGCGACAAAAAGCTTCTGACAGATGAATGTATCTTCAACGATCCGGACATGTTTTCAAGCCACATGTATGACAGCGATCTTGATCTTATATTCCTCAGCACCTTGCCGGAACCTCATCTTGGTGTGTACAGGAGAAAGGGTTCTGATTTGAAAGTGGCTTTTGGAGAGTGGACGGGAGACCTTACGGACCCGGCCAATTGGGACGGCCTGGTTTCCGGCGAGCTGTTCAATTACATGAACCACTACACGAAGGAATATCTTCAGGCATTCTCTCAAAAATACGAATATCTCGGGCCGATAGACGAGAAAAGATATGTGGAGAACCTTGAAAAGCTGATGGGCAAGATTTCTCCCAAGACACACCTTTGCCTTATACTTGGAAGCGAGGTTCCTTATGAAGGAAAGACCACCCCTGCGTATTTGGGCCGCGCAGAAAGACATATAAAGTTCAACAATGCAATCCGGCAGTTTGCCCAGGGCAACAACCGCATACATCTGCTCAACATCACAGACTACATAGAAGGCCAGGACTCGTTTACAGACAACATCAACCATTTCCAGCGCAAGGTCTATTTCAGGATGTCGCAGAGGGTGAGTGAAATAATAGCGGAAGTAACCGGAGTGAAGTTCAGGGAAATATCTCCGTTCAAAAGATATCTGAAAAAGCTCGGCGCAAAATACACCTCGTCAATAAACAGGAAGGCCTGGTATTATCCACTGCTGGCCAAAGTGTTTCACAAATTGGCAGACAAATAGCCTTTTATTGCTTCAACGATATAGCTGATCTGGTCTTCCGTCAGGCAGGTGTGCATCGGAAGGCTCAGAACGTGCTGCGCCAGATACTCCGAGTTGTGGAGGGAGTCTTCCGCATCTGGGTTGAAATCCTCTCTTTTCTTCGCGATTCCCTTGAAGGCGGCCTGATCGCTAAGAGGTAGCGGATAGTAAATCATTGAAGGAACGCCCTTTTCCGCCAGGAAGGCCTTCAGGCCGTCTCTGGTGTTCTCCTCCCCGCCCCGGTCCTTTACTATAACGGTGTACTGGTGATAGGTGTGGGTTGTGAAATCAGACTCCGCCGGAGGGCATACCAGCCTTTCCAGAGGGTCAAATCCCTTTATAAGTCTTGTGTAGATGTTGGCGGCTTTCTTTCTGGAAGCGATGTACTGGTCCAGATACTTGAGCTTGACGTCCAGCACAGCTGCCTGGATGGTGTCCAGACGGGAGTTGCAGCCAATGACATCGTGATGATACTTGACCTTCTGGCCGTGGTTGGCGATCATCCTTATCTTTTCTGCAAGGGCGTCGTCATTGGTAAACAGGGCCCCTCCGTCTCCCATACAGCCAAGGTTCTTTGTCGGGAAGAAAGACGTGCATCCGATGTCTCCGGCAAGGCCCGCCTTCACTCCCTTGAAGTCCGATCCCAAAGCCTGGGCGCAGTCTTCGACAACTTTCAGATTATATTTCTCGGCGACAGCCAGGACGGCATCCATATCCGAGCATTGTCCGAAAAGGTGTACGGGAACGATGGCCCTGGTTTTGGCGGTAACAAGGTCTTCTATGCCTTCAAAGGATATGCAGTCCGTGTTGAACGTTCTCGGGTTCACGTCGTACATCACCGGTACCAGGTGCAGCAGGGCGATAACCTCTGCAGTGGCCACGTATGTGAAAGCGGGGACGAGCACTTCATCTCCGGTTTCCAGGCCGAGAGCCATCAGGGCAATCTGAAGGGCGTCGGTGCCGTTGGCGCATCCAGTCACGTGCTTTACGCCAAGGTATCTTGCAAGGTTCTGTTCAAAATCCCCAACCGGCTTTCCTTTTATGAAAGCGGAAGAATCTATTACAGATTTTATCGCCGAGTCAATTTCCTCCCTGATAGCGCTGTGCTGACCTAGAAGGTCCACCATTTTGATCTGATCCATGTCGCTGATGTATGTGAATACAAATTTAATCATTTTTCCACGAGACTCGTTTTTTGCCATTTTCGAAAAACATAACAAATAGTAACAAATTTGTTAGTAGTGTATTTTTCTGATAAATAGCGATATAAAAGAAACAAAGTGCCGGTGTGTTGTTTATTTGCGAAAAAGTTATTAGATTTGAAAACTATTTGTAAAATACCCGTACAAGCGGCAAACAAACTACAAACCAAATATTTTAATTCTATGAAGGAAACAAGATTTAAAGCAAGCAGCCTGCTGATGGCATTGGCTCTGCTTCTGTTTTGCGGAAGCGCCTGGGCCCAGCGCCAAGGGTTGGTAACCATCAAGGGTACCATCACTGAGCAGGTGAGCGACGGATCATCAGCGCCGATTCCTTACGCTACGGTTCAGATACCGAGCGCCGGTATGAGCGCTGTTGCCAACGAGAGAGGAGAGTATGTCATCAAGGGCATAGCTCCGGCAACCTACGAATTCATAGTTGCCTCTCTTGGTTATGAGACTTTGAACTTGAAGGTTAACGTAACCGCTGCAAAGAGCGTCTACGACTTCAAGCTGAGACTTGCAGACTTCCGTCTGGATGATGTGACCGTTACGGCAGAGGCCTCAAAGACCGGTGCAGCAACGGCTTCCAAGATCAACAGGACAGCTATCGAGCACATCCAGGCAAGTTCTCTTGCAGATGTTATGGTTCTGCTTCCTGGTGCCGACATTACATCCAGCACTTTCAAACCAGACCTTCAGGGTGTTAAAACACTCTCCGTACGTGGAGGCAATGCAATGGGAACCGCCATCATCATGGACGGCGCTCCTGTTTCCAACGCCGCCAACATGCAGACAATGTCTGCCGCTATCGGAGGTGCCGCTCCTGGTTCAGGCGGACAGAGCCCTACATCCGGTATCGACCTTAGAACCATCACCACAGACAACGTAGAGTCTGTTGAGGTTATCCAGGGTATCGCATCCGTAGAGTATGGCAACGCTTCAGCCGGTACGGTTATCGTTAACGCAAAGAGCGGTGTCGAGCCTCTTGCTATAAAGTTCAACACCAACCCTAACGTTTATGCAATCGGCGCAACCCACGGCTTCAGCCTTGGAGAAGGCAACGGTTTCATCAACTACGGTGTTGACTATGCACGTTCAGTCGCAGATCCTAGAGAGGGTTACGACAAGTATCACAGGTCAACCGGAAGAATCGCCTATTCAAACACTTTCTTCGGCGGCAAGTTCTACACAAATACATCCCTGAACTACCTTTGGACAAAGGAAAAGGCAGAGCCTAACCCTGAGGACGAGAGTGACTGGGAGTACCGCAACAGAAGGGACAAGGGAATCCGTATCACCCACAACGGAGAAATCAAGATAAACGCCGGATGGTTCAAGAACATAAAGTATACGGCATCCTTCAACTACACCAACCGCTGGAGTTATTATAAGGATCAGGGAACCAACGCCGATGTCGCTTACTCTTACAGCAAGATCGACGGTTCCGTTCTTTCCAGCCGTCCTGGAACTCTGATTTATGACGATGCCGGAAAGGTTCTGACCTGGTTCGGTCCTAATGACGAACTCGCAAACGACAAGAGCTGGATAACCCCGGCTTCCTATACTTACGAGTACAACGTTTACGGAAAGGAACTCAACACCTTCGCAAAGATGTTGCTCAACTTCTCCGGAAACATCGGAAAGTCCAGCCACCACATCATCCTCGGTGCCGACTTCTACAACGACGGCAACAAGGGTAAAGGTAAAGTGTTCGACTATGACAATCCTCCTTATCGTTCAGTGTCATACCGCTTCGCTACCCAGAGAGAGAGGCCTTACAAGGATATTCCTTTCATGAACAAGCTGGGTGTTTACGCTCAGGAAGACTTCCGCGTTCCTGTATGGGCCGGCGGAGAGTTCAAGGTAGTAGCCGGTGTCCGCTGGGACAAGGTTTGGGACGTATCTGACGCGTTCTCTCCTAGAATCAACGCATCCCTGGATATCGTTCCTGGTGTATTCAGCATCAGAGGAGGCTACGGAGTCAGCGTAACTGCTCCTTCAATGGCTTACGTTTATCCGGACAACGCATACTTCGACATGGTCAACTTCAACAACTCGCTTCAGACTACAGTTCCTGACGCCCAGAAGTTCCAGTTGATCACAACTCACGTATATGACATCAAGAACCGTGACCTTGAGCTTGCAAAGCAGAAGAAGGCCGAGGTTGGATTCGACCTCAAGATCAAGAAGGTTAAACTCTCCGTTACCGCTTACAAGGACAAGAGCAATAACGGCTACACCTTCTCAAGGGGTCTGAACGACTATCAGTGGGTTAACTGGCTGCAGTACAAGGCCGGTCCATATCCTGGAGACGGTTCGTCACTTCCTTACCTGATTCTGGACAAGAACGGAAAGGTATTCCTGGAGTACACCCGTCCTGGCAACAACCGCGCATACGAGCAGAAGGGTATTGAGTTCGTCCTGGACTTCGGAAGAATCAACGCAATCCGCACATCCTTCCTGGTTAACGGCGAGTTCTACGACTACAAGAGCTGGTCAAACGGCTGGGTATGGTACAACAAGAATGGAAGCGAAGAGGCCAATATGGGTATCTACAGCTCCAAGGACGCTTCAGGTATCGGCAGAGACCAGAACCTGATCACCAACTTCATCATTACCCACAACATTCCTAAAATCGGTTTCGTTGTATCCCTTACTGCAAACGTTAACTGGAGACAGAAGAGCTGGTACACCTACGCTGCCTGCGACACCATTCCTGTGAAGTATCTGTCTATTGAAGACGGACAGGTTCATGACTTTGACGCGGCATGGGCAAATCCTTCAAATCCTGATTATGCAAAATGGCTGCCTATCCTCCGCAACGAGGAGAACGGTGCCATTGCTCACAACAGAAGGCAGATTGAGCCGGCTTACAATCCAGTTCTCTGTATCAACGTGAACGTTACAAAACAGTTCAAGAACTTCGACGTATCGTTCTTCGCAAACAACATGTTTAGAAGTACTCCTCTGCAGTCTCTGGTCAAGAGCCCTGGAGACAAGGTTCGAAGGAACTCGAATGTGTTCTTCTTCGGACTGCAGTTGACTGCACGTATTAAATAACTTTTAGAAGATCGTGATTATGAAAAAGATATATACGATATTATTAGCAGCCACCTTCGCTTTCCTTTTCTCCTCATGTATCGACATGATGGATGACGTCAAGGACACGAAGAAGATAGAGCCCATCAGCGTCTCCTACAAGGTTTGTGCAGCCACGGGCTTCATCCCTAAGGGCGGTACGGTTACTCCTGACCCTAACTTCTCCACCGCCGGTGTTGACGTAATTTTCACCAACGTGAAGACAGGACAGGTTTTCAGAGGAGTTACCGGTGCAAACAGTATTGCAACCGTGGACATTGAGCCAGGTGTTTACTCCATAAGCGTAACCGGACGTGCAATCCACGATGGTTACCAGTACTTCATAAACGGAAACGTTCCGAGCATCTCCGTCTTCGAGGATGTGACCCCTGAACAGGCAAACACAGACGAGAAATACCGCCTGGTCGTTCGTCCTGCAAAGGTCGGATCTTTCTGTATCAGCGAAATTTACTATTGTGGAATAGCTCCATACTATTTCAGGGACCAGACCTACCAGTTCACCAACAACTCAGACGAGGTCTTCTATCTGGACGGAACCTGCTTTGCACAGCTGCATCCTAACCTCGCTACCGCCAATCTTCCTACATGGCCAGATGAGGACGGAGAAGGAAACTTCGTTTACAGCCTTATGGTTTGGCAGTTCCCTGGAACTGGAACAGATTATCCTGTAATGCCTGGCGAGAGCGTGGTTGTCGCGCAGGAGCCAAGAGACCATACGACCAACAATCCAAACTCCTACGACAACTCAATGGCAGATTTCCAGACCTGGACAGGAAACGCATCCCGCTACAATCCGGATGTTCCTAACCTGACCAGCATCTTTTATACATCTTGGAACAGCATGCAGTGGCTTACCTCTGTATTCGGAGCAGCATTCTGTGTATTCAAGGCTCCTGAAGGAACCACCGTGGACGAGGATTATTACAAGGATGCCACTCATTATCAGAGCGAGGTTGGAAAGACTTCAAAGTACGCTAAGATTCCGGCAGACTGGATTCTTGACGGCGTAGAGCTTCTGACCAACATGAACGCCATGAATATGAAGAGAATCCCAGGTTTCGTGGATGCCGGCGGAACTTCCGTTGAGGCTACATACTGCGGAAAGACAGTTTCCAGAAAGGTTGTCGAGAAGAGAGCTGACGGAACTCCTAAGTATCAGGACACCAACAACTCAACCGAAGACTTCCAGATCAATGACAAGCCTGTCATCCGCCGTAATGGTGAAAAGGTTCCATCATGGACTTGGTACAAATAGTAACGCGTAAAAGATGATTGTTATGAAGAACAAGATATTCAAGATAGCGGCCATACTGGTTCCGGTTTTGTTTGCCGGTTATGTGGCCATGGCTCAGACAGCTACCAAGGCAGCCATTGAAAGGGCGGCTCTGGAAAACATCTGGACTAGCAACACCGAAAATGCTGCCGGAGGTATGGTAGACGCTCCTACCCTTATGGCCAACGCATTTGCCGGATACGACTACAAGAAGGGAGACTTCAAGCCTAAACAGGTCGGCGAGAAGATCAATTCCCTGGTATTCCATACCGACGGTGGCGGTATCTACAAGAACGTGGGCAACATGTACCTCTGGGGAGAGTTCACCTATACAAAAGATGATATCTCCGGAGCCAAGTGGAACGCCACCCTTGCAGACCCTACCCGTGACATGCCTTTCTTCGTTGCTGACGAGAACGTGAGCAAATGGAAGAACCAGACTTACGACATGAAATTCAAGGCTGGTTTCCCTCGCCTGATCAACAACCATCTGATTATCGGTATCGCAGGAGGCTACAAGGCAGCTATCGCAGCCAAGCAGCTGGACCCTCGTCCTCTGACCAGGGTTTCCGACCTGAATGTTATGCCTTCAATCGTTTGGGAGTTTGATCCTAGCAATGCTCTGGGAGCAGTGTTCCACTACACCAGCTACCGTGAGGACGGATCTCCTGAGAACGTGAACCACCTCAAGGACCAGAAGGGCTGGGAAATGGTTGCTCCAGGTTTCTTCAACGAAGGCGTTCTGGCATCTTTCGCAGGTATCAACAGACTGCGTAACTACAATGCCAACTCTCTGGGTGGAAGCCTCCAGTACAGCTTCAAGAACGAGAAGTTCAAGGTGCTTCTTTCAGGAGACTATCAGTACAGGGTTGAGGACGTTCTGTGCAACTACACCAAGCCTCAGATGTCCGGTACAGTAAAGAAGACCGTATGGGGAGCCAACTTTGCAGCTCAGTACAACGCTACAGAGAAGGACCGCGTATTCTTCCGCTACCGTTTTGACAACAACGACATGAGAGGTATCGAGTACTTCCAGACTTACGACAACACCTACGAGATCCAGAGCTACATCACCGACGCCATGTTCGAGAGGTCAAAGTTCCACAAGAGGACTCAGACTTTCAACCTGGACTACATAATCGCCGAGGGTGACTCCTACACCTGGAAGTTCGGCCTGAACGCAAAGAGCGTAAAGGACAACTTCACTTACTATGTGCCTGAGACCCACAAGCAGATCAACAACCTGTTCTTTGGCGCAGACGTAACCTACAACTGGGTTATTGATACCAAGAACGTCTTCACCGTTAACGTTAACGGCGGCGTGAACAACAACTCAAGGGGTACGTTTGACTACGGCGGAGTAAAGGAAAACAACAAGGCCTTCACAGACTTTGCCCTGATGGACTTCATCTACCAGAGCTCAGACTACACCAAGTGGGGATTCAACCTCACTTACAGCTTCTGCGGCATCAAGAGCCTGTCTTCTCTGTTCGTTTCTGTCGGATATGAGAACTTCAAGCCAAGCGGCGACAACACCACATGGGGAGCTGCAGTCAAGAAGTTCCCGTTCCTTGCTCCTTATCACGGAGCAGACCAGGAGAAGAGCATCTTCGGACGCAGGAACCTGGTTTCCGTAAAGGTGGGACTTACCTTCTAGTATCGCAAACCTGAAAAGGAGGGCTGACCCCTGTGGCCGGCCCTCTTTTTTCACTATTAACGTTTAAAACAGGAGAAACATAATGACAAAAAGACTGATGTCTATAGCACTTGTGCTGATGTTCAGCTGCCTGACAGCCTTCGCCCAGACAATCGAGGCGCCAACTGTCAAGGGCAAGACATCGTTTGCAGTGATAGTAGACAACCACACACTTGAAAAGTGCGCTCCGCAGATCGCCGAATACAAGAAGACAATCGAGAGCGAGGGTCTTCCGACATTCATCGTATCCGCCGATTGGGAGAGCCCTGAGCAGGTCAAGGACATTCTCAAGAAACTCTACAGGGAGAACAACCTTGAAGGAACTGTTTTCATCGGCGATATACCTATTGCAATGGTGATGAAGGCCCAGTATATGACATCTGCCTACAAGATGGACGAGAGAAAGAACCCTCTCGAGGTTGTGGCCGTGCCTTCAGACCGTTTCTACGATGACTTCGACCTCAAGTTCAACAAGATCGCGGATTCCACAAAGGGACTGCACCACTTTTATGAACTGGCTCCTGACAGCACTCCTTACATCGAGTGCGACATCTACTCCGGCAGAATCCAGGCCCAGAAGAGCAACGGATGCGGCTGCAAGCAGATTGCCGCCTATCTGGAGAAAGCCGTAAGGGAGCACAAGTCTGGCAACAAGTTCGACCAGTTTGTTTCCTACACCGGCCACGGATCATATTCCAATTCCATCACGGCCTGGAGAGGCGAGCAGCAGATCGTCAACGAGCAGTTCCCGGACGTATTCAAGAAGGAAGGCGAGGCCCGCTATCTGCGCTACAGCATGGAGGACTACATGAAGCCTTACGTGATCAAGGAACTCCGCCGTCCGGATGTGGACTTTATGGTGTTCCACGAGCACGGAGACTGGTTCAGGATGTATCTTTCCGGAGCTCCTGAAAACCAGAAACCTTCGGACTATCTCCACAACTATCTGCGCACCATCGCCCGCAGGAATGTGGACCGCGCAAAGAAAATCTGCGAGGAGTGGGGACTTGACTCCACCTGGTATGCAGACTACAAGGACCCTAAGGCAATAGCCGCCGATTCCCTGCTTGACCTTCAGGAAGGAATCATCCTCGAGGAGATCAACGATATCGCCCCTAACGCCAGGATGGTCATCTTTGACGCCTGCTACAACGGAGACTACCGCAATCCTGACTTCATCGCCGGCAAGTTCATAATGGCAAAAGGCAACTGCGTGGTTGGTTTCGCAAACAGCGTGAACGTTCTTCAGGACAAGAGCGCGTTCGACCTTCTCGGCCTTCTCGGAAACGGAGTTAGGGTAGGTCTCTGGGCTCAGCACATCAACATCCTGGAGAGCCATATCATCGGCGACCCTACATTCCATTTCGCAGCCGAAAGGACAGACGAGAACCTGAACGAGGTGCTCGCCATAAAGGACAACAACTATTGGGCAGGCCGTCTGAACGACCCTAACCCTGAGCTTCAGAACATGGCTGAGATAAAGCTGTTCGAAGGCAATTATCCTGGCATTTCCGACATTCTGCTGAAGAAGTTCAAGGAGTCTCCTTACGCAATCGTAAGGTACAACTCCCTGAGGCTTCTGGAAAGAATCGCCGACAACAACTACCGCGAGGCTCTCAAGCTTGCCGTAACTGACAGCTTCGAGTACATCCGCCGTATTGCCGTCACCCGCATGGGACAGATCGGCGACGAGCAGTTCCTGCCTTATCTGGTCGGCGCATACGTGAACGACGTGCACGCAACAAGAGTTGTGTTCCAGGGTACACAGGCCCTGCTCTGCTTTGACAAGAACCAGGCTTCCGACGCCATCAACAACTACTTCCAGGACCGCCACTATTACAATGCCGACAAGGACAGGGCATTCCTGCTGAAGCTTGTCGAGGAGAATCCTGGAGCAGAGTCCATCAAGAGCATTGCCGACAAGAGCAAGAAGTCCGGCTACAGGGTTTCCTACATCCAGTTCCTGAGGAACCGTCCTTATCACCAGAACCTTGACCAGTGCCTGAAGGTTATGGAAGATCCGGAGGATGACACTTTCATCCGCACCCTTATGGCCGAATCCCTTGCCTGGTGGAGACTCTCTTACCGCAAGCAGGACATCATCGATTCCTGCAACAAGCTTCTCAAGGACAGCAACACTCCTAAGGAGATGATTCCTGCCCTGACCGGCGCCGTTACCCGTTTAACATCAAAGAAATAAGGAGGCAGATATGAAAAAGATATTTTTAGCAATAGTTTCAGTTTGCCTCACCGTTTCCCTGATGGGGCAGAACATAAAGGTCGAGAAGCCTACCGTAAAGAAGGGCAACGCCTTCGTTATCGTCATCGACAACGCCACCTTCAACGCCTGCCAGAAACAGGTGTATGATTATCGCGATGCAACTCAGGCAGACGGCCTTTCCACTTACATTCTCAGAGGCGACTGGGAGAACCCTATGCAGCTGAGGAACGAGCTCAAGAAACTCTACAAGAAGGCAAAGAACATGGAAGGTATCGTGCTCATCGGCGACATTCCTGTCGCAATGGTGCGCAACGCCCAGCACATGACCACCGCCTTCAAGATGGACGAGGACAAGTTTGACCGCAACGAGTCCAGCGTGGGAAGCGACCGCTTCTACGATGACCTCAACCTCGACTTCGAGTATCTCGGAAGAGACAGCGTGGACACGGACTTCTTCTACTACAACCTGAAGACCGACTGCGCCCAGCATCTTAATCCTACCTACTATTCCGCCAGGATCAAGTATCCGGCAGAACTGGGCGGGGACAAGTATGAGGCAATCGCAACCTTCCTTGAGAAATGCGTGGAGGCCCACAAGATGCAGAACACACTGGACAACATCGTGACCTTCGCCGGCCACGGCTACAACAGTGACTGTCTGATCACCTGGATGGACGAGAGCATCACCCTGGAGGAAAACTTCCAGTTTGTAAAGAACTCTTCCCGCAACCTCAAGCAGCTGAATTTCCGTCACGAGGACTATATGAAGTACCGCCTGTTCGACGAGCTCCAGAGGCCGGAAGTTGACGCAATCTTCTTCAACGAGCACGGAAGCATCGACAAGCAGCACATCTCCGAGATTCCGAACAAGGAGACCCCTACGGACTATGCGGAGAAGTACCGCCACGGCTGGGGCTGGGATTCTGGCCCATACGACATCATGAGCAAGGAAACCGCCAAGAGGAAGAAAGCCGGAATGAGCGACGAGGAAGTTACCGAGTACGCCAAGAGACTTCAGGACACTCTCTGCAAAGACTTCCACGTAACTCCTAAGTTCTTCGACGAGTGGTGGAGAATCCGGAACTTTACTCCAGAAGAGAGAAAGGCCGCCGCCGAGAAGTCCAAGGAAGACAGAAGGCTCATCATCATCGACCTGAAAGACCTCAAGGGCTTCAATCCTCAGCCTTACTTCGTGATGTTCAACGCCTGCTACAACGGATCGTTCCACCGCAAGGGCAACATCAGCGGCTACTACATCTTCGGAAACGGAAGAACCATAGTCTGCCAGGGCAACACCGTGAACGTTCTCCAGGACAAGTGGACCTACGAGTGCGTGGGAATCATCTCCCTGGGAGCCAGGATCGGCGAGTACAACCGCCTTGTTCCTACCTTGGAGGGTCATCTTATCGGCGACCCTACCTTCCACTTTGCCAGCGGGGCCGACACTGAATTCAGAGGCGTTATCGCCGCCAACCGCAACAATGGCGCCTTCTGGAGAAGCCAGCTCGACAGCCCTTATCCTGCAGTCCAGAACGTGGCTCTTCGCATGCTCAGAGACCTGAACCAGATTTCTTCAACAGAGATTCTGGAGAAGATGAAAGACTCCAAGTTCGGAACCGTAAGAATGGAGTGCCTGACTCTTCTCTCCCGCATGGACAATGACACCTTTGTAGAGGCCATCAAACTCGGCCTGAAAGATCGCTATGAAGTTGTAAGGCGCCGTGCAGCAGATCTTTGCTCAAGGAACGGAGACCCTAGAGTGTTTGAAACCATGCTGGATGTGTTCGTAAACTATCCGGAGGCAAAGAGAGTCAACTACAACATCTCAACCAACTTCCTTAACATAAAGCACCAGGCTCTCAGGGAAGCGTTTGAGAAAGTTAAGCCGACTATGACATACCTCAACAATGATGAGGTTGTCAAGGAGGTTGAAACCTCTATAAACTCAAGCGAAAAGAAATACCTGAAGACCGTCGAGTCCATCCTCGACAAGAACGGCAAGGATAAGGTTAGAGTTGCTGACATTCGTATGACCAGAAACCGCAACCTCCACGAGTCTATTCCTGAGTTCCTGGAGATGCTCACAGACAAGGACAACTCCCTTGAAATCCGCCTTAACATGGCTGAGGCCCTCGGATGGTACATCTATTCCTACAGGAAGCAAGAGATCATCGATGGCTGCCAGAAGATCCTCGCCGAGAACTCAGACCTCGAGCCTGAACTCCGTGCGGAGATTGAACAGACCATCAACCGCCTGAAGTAGCGGGGCGGCACGGGGCTATGGTGCTCCGCAATGCGCTGAACTTCAGCAAGATGCTAAAAGCACTCCCTGGAAACAAGGGGGTGCTTTTTGTATATCGTTGAAAATTAAACCGTTGCGGCCCAGGGTCCACGCAAGACTCCCTGGGTCTATACAACCCACACATATACCATTCTATTCCCCGTCGCTGCTCCTAACCTCGCTGAGGAAGATAGGTTGGGAACATTTTGGGGCATTTTTGCTCCTAACCTCGCCGAAAAAGAGAAGTTGGGCGCATTCATTGTCAAGGCATATCCAAAAGATTGCAAACGGTCTCGTATTTAAGGCCCGTAACCCTTGAAAGTTGATTCGGATCTGAGGAAAAACGGCGTTTCAGTTGTTTAAGTATTTCTGCCCGCTGCTTCTCGTCGAGTTCTGAAAAACCACTCTTTTTGAAAAGAGAGACCGAGAGGTCATGTATGGCGGTGACCAGTAGCTGATCGGTAAACGAAGGACCTTCATTCAAATGTTTGGCTTTGGAAGAGACATGAAGGAAATAATTCATTCTGTTAGGTGTGCGAAAGACAGATTCGACAAACTTGACGTGTACATACGAATATGGATTGATAAACCCTTTTTCATCAACGATATATTCTTCCGGTAGAGGAACTTTGCTGTGAAGCGTTCTGACCAGGGAGCGTGCCGTCATCTCTCCTACCCTTATGCCCTTAGGGGCGTACTGCCTGAAAAAAGTGTCTCCCGTACCCCACGGGTATGCAGAAGGGTGAAGACATATATTTGCTGCAACACTGTTCATCTGCACATATGCCAAAGCCCTCTCGAAAGATTCGTCACCGATATGAACACTTCTGAAATCTACGCAGTTTTTCCTGAGAAGAGCGGAAACCCCGTATTTTTTCTGGAAGTATCGCGAGTATCTTGTTTTAAGACGGTTTAGAAAAAGAATCGCGGAGTCTCTTTCTCCAGCCAAGATAAAGTGCACGTGGTTTGACATCAGAACAAATGCCATCACATCACATTCTTTCAAAGCGGCCCCCACCGCCACCAAATTCATACCAGCCTTGAAATCTTCCTCATCCCGAAACCACAGCTTGTCTTTAAGACGTTCCGAAGACACAAGCCAAAAATAATTCTCCATAGTCTTTACTCCTTAAAAGTCCATCTTCAAATCTCCAAACCCAACCCCTCAAACCTCTTCTCTCCCTCCACCTCTTCCAACTTCTTCTCTCTCCGCCGCTTCCAACTACTTCTCCCTCCACCTCTTCCAACTTCTTCTCCCTCCGCCGCATCCAACTTCTTCTCTCTCATCCCTACCATCCGACCCCTTCTCTCTCCCACACCCGTTTTCACGCTCTTTCCTTCATCCATTTCACACACTTTCCTCTTCTCACATATGTCCACCTCCCCATTAGACCGCCCTTTTAGGCAAAGACTACTTGCTGGACTTCAAATTTAATAAAGATTTGTCTTTTTGAAACATCAGAACCAATTAAAAATAAGGATGTTGCTCCTAACCTCGCTAGAAAAGAGAGGTTGGGAACATTTTGGGGCATTTTTGCTCCCGACCTCGCCGAAATAGAGAAGTCAGGCGCATTTTTGGGGACACTTTAGAGAATCAGACGTTTTATCTGCCTTTGAAGATTCTTCTTACCTGCCTTTGAAATGCCACGGCTTCTGCCAGTCGTAGGAGGCGCGCTTGAACGGCACGTCTTCCTTGCTGACCAGGCGGAACAGGAACGGGTCTTCCAGAACGGCTCTCAGGTCGTATTCCTTTCCGTCGATCTTGATGGTGCGGTAAATCAGGCGGATTCCGTGGCTGTAGTCCGAGTAGAAGTTGCCGTGGCGGATAAACAGCGGCTGCTGAGGATGTCCGTCCGGGTGAAACCATCCGTAGATTGCCACGTGGCGATAATAATCCGGCTCGTTTTCGAGTCTTGTGGTCAGGACGACGTCTTTCTTCAGTCCGGAGACGAACTGCCCGAATTTGAGCCCTTTTGACCTCATCAGGGCGTTGATGGCGTTGTTGCTGTCTTCAAAGCACAGCGGTTTCATATTCCTGTCTCCCACCGGACGGAACGGGAAGATCTCGATTCTGCCTTCAGACACTTCGTTTATCCTGTCCGAAAGGAAAGTCGTCGGCAGGCTGCAGTACAGGCTGTCGGCCACTCTCTGGGCTGCCAGAGGCCCCATCGGCATACGTACGAAATCCTGGTCGTTGCCCACCGCCAGATAGTCGGGGAGCACCCACATCTCAACTTTATACTTATGCGTTTCGTTTTTCACGGGGCCATCCGGGAAACCTTCAAGAGTATAACTTTGATATCGATGGCGAATAGTTACTGTGTATGTAATCTTGCGGAACTTCTTCAGAGCGGAAGGCACGTTGCCGGCCAGAATCTGGGCAACGGTCTGTTCCTCCATATCCCAGAAGCCCATATCCTGGACTTTCTGAATGAACTCGTGTCCGGTCAGGGCAACGCTTTCATCGTTATGAGTCTGGAACCACGGCACTTCCATATACCCCGCCCTCTTGTCAATCTTCGCCTTCTTCTGTGCGGAAAGGCCTTGCGGCAAAAGCGCCAGGCCCGCTACGGCAACCGCCAACAATAAATTTTTCATATCATATCAGTTCAATACTATTAACAAAGATAATGTTTTGAACAGATTCCGTAAACTCCTTCAACACCGGGCCTGTCTCTCAAAAGACATTATCATTTTATGATTATCAAAAAGTGATAATCATTTTATGATAATTATTTTTTAGTAATGAGAATTTTTTATACATTTGCGGAAAATGGAAGATATATGAGAAATCCTTTTGTGACAAATGGTTATGCCGGGAAACAATATTTTTGTGACCGCAAGGAAGAAACCGAGATAATGCAAAACTTGTTGCTCAACGAGAATAATATTGCACTGATTTCTCCCCGCAGGCTCGGCAAAACAGACTTGATATACCACGTTTTTGACAACAAGGAAATTAAGAAAAACTATCATTGTTTTGTTGTGGATATTTATGCAACCAAGAATCTCAGCGACTTTGTGAATCTGCTGGGGAAGGCTGTAGTGGATGAACTTAGGCCAAAGGGAAAGCCTGTCTGGAAAAAGTTTTTGGACATTCTTTCATCGCTGAGATCCGAGATAACATTTGACAACAACGGAAATCCGGTTTGGGGTGTAGGTCTTGGAACCCTGGAGAATCCGTCAATAACTCTTGACGAGATTTTTGAATACTTCAACAAAGCAGACAAGCCTTGCCTTGTGGCTATAGATGAATTCCAGCAAATCACAAAATACTCAGACCAGACTATAGAAGCAACCCTAAGGACATACGTCCAGCGATGCACAAACGCTCATTTCATCTTTTCCGGCTCACAGAGGCATCTTATGAACGGCATCTTCACATCTCCGTCCAGACCGTTCTACCAGTCGGTGACAATTATCAATCTTCATCCCCTTGACCTGAAAGTCTATACAGATTTTGCGGCAAAGAAATTTGAAGAGAACGGAAAACACCTGGAAAGGAACGTTGTTTCGGATATTTATGAGAGGTTTTCAGGTGTCACCAGCTATATGCACCGGATCTTGAACATACTGTTTTCCAGAACTGAAAACGGTGGAACCTGTACCGTTTCAATGGTTGACGAAGCCATTGAGTTCATTTTGAAATTGTCTTCAGACACATACGAGGCCTTGCTGTATCAAATGCCGGATAAACAAGAAGATGTATTCTTGGCTATTGCCAGGGACGGAAGTGCAAAGGAAGTTACGGGAATCCGATTCTTGAAAAGGCATAAACTCCCTTCAGCAAGCAGTGTTTCCTCAGCCATAAAAGGTCTTCTGGACAGAGATTTCATAACATACGAAAAGGGCGCGTATTCTCCTTATGACAAATTCTTTGCACTTTGGCTAAAGTACAAGGGCATTATTTAAGGGAGACCAGGTATTTTTCTTTTATCTCGATTGGGTGATATTCCAGTTTGGCTTTGCGGAGGTTCTCGTCTCCGGAGTCGTCTTCGCGGTTTACCAGGGTGAAGGCGGGTGTTCCGTCCGGAATGTTTTCCCTCTCCCGCAGCGTCTTGTCCATATAGCTGAGGAACTCCTGGCTCATGGCCTGGTATGCTCCGCGATATTCAGTGAGGGCTTTTTCTATGTGTACCAGCAGGGTGTCGGAACTTGCCCTTTCTCCGATCGTGAAAGCCACGACATTTCCGTCAACCCTCAGGAGCCCGCCGTCGAGCCCCAGGGCGCGGTAGTTGTCGAGGGAGATTCTCACTGCGCAGAACTCGCTTGCCTTCCAGAAGTTTTCTCCGCAGCCGTTCCTTCGGCACCATTCGTCGTTCATCTGGCGGCACTCGGCAAGGTTTTCTTCAGTGATAGGCTCGAACGTCCAGTTGTAGAGCCTTCTGAAGCCGTTGGCGAAGTTGCGCTTGGCCTGGTATTTCTTGCCGCGGAGGGTTCTCAGCGATTCGGCATCGTAGATGTAGTCTGCTCCCATACGGAACTGTTCCGCCGTGAATCTTCCGCTGAAATGCCTTTCCAGAAAGTCCAGCTGGGAAGGCAGCACACCGTAGAAGACGAGCTTGCCTTCCTCGCCCAGAAGGGATTCATCGCCGAGCATCGAGTTCAGAAGGTCAGCAACCTGGCTGTCTTCCGCGCGGCCGACGGGCATAAGGTAGCTTCTGCGCCCTTCCATATTGTACTGTACCAGAGCGAGGTCTCCGATCCTGGCAATCTTGCTCTTGAAAATGTTCCTCCACAGATACTGGTAGGTGAAGTTGTAGTCTTCCGAGTTGAAGTCGGGGACGGAAAACAGCTCCCTGACCCAGGACGAATCAGAGAGTTCTATGTCTTTGAAAAGGAAGCCAAGCATTTCTAAATGCTGCTACTTCATCCCAAGCCACTCCTTGAGGGTCTTGATGGCCTCGTCCCTCATCTGAGGCGGGAGGTTGGAGATCCTGGCCCTGTGGCTTCCGCCCGGAGCGATGAAGAACTTGATGTTGTCGTGGCCTGGGCTGAGCGGCCTTACGGAAGACCAAGGGTCCCATTCGCCGTAGATGAACATCATCTTGTTGTCTGTCGTGGCCACAAAGTTCGTGAGCTTCTTGTAGAGAGTCTTGTCGAACTTGAACTTCTTTCCGCCCGGCAGGAAGATCTTTCTCAGATATCCCTTTGCGGACTTAATCTTCAGCAGGCCCTTGAACGGCTTGGTGTCATATCCGTAGTAGCCGAGTTCCTTGGCGGCCTGGACGAAGAACGGGGCGTTGTCGTCCCAGCTCTGGAAGTAGTCTGGCCCGACGGCGTCAACGAAGTACCTGAACAGCACGTCGTCAGATTCCGTAACGGCAGGAATGGTGGAAGTTTTCCTTCCCCACTGCCAGAAGGCGAACGGGAACTCCAGCACGCAGTAGTCCAGGACTTCAGGAATGGTGATATTGTAGGAAATCTTGCTCTTTTCGCTCCACTCGGCGAGTTTTTTCTCCATAACGTCTCTTCTCTTGAGTATCTCGTTCTGGAAGTTGAAGATGATGGCCCTGTCCTCGGCGGTTCCGGTGGAATCCCTGAGGAAAGGCTCGTGCCTTCCGTCTTCCTGGGCTCTTGCAACCGGTCCCACATACGGAACGGACACGTCCACGTCCTTAGGGTAGAACATCGTGTAGCACATGCAGTTCTGGCCTCCCTTGCTGATGCCGGTGGCTACCCATTTCCCGTAGAAGATATGGCTGAGGGCCTTCCTCACCTCGTGAAGGTCTGCGGCTTCCTGCTCAGCGGTCATATAGTCCCAGTTGAGTTTTTCCCAGGTAATCGTGGAGTCATCCTGCATGAAAGGCACGCTCTCGTTGAAATACCTGTGCTCCACCAGCACGAAGTTGCACTGCAGCAGGTACGCCAGCTCCTCGTCATATCTTGGGTTGGTTCCGTACTTGGCGGTATATCCTTCGGTGATGATCACGGTAGGGGCCTGAAATTTTGCAAATCCCACAATCACCCTCTGCCTGAACAGTCCCTTCTCCGGATGCTTGTGGTCTATCGGCTGGGTGATGAACATCTTGTATTTAGCCTTCAGATGGCCCTGCGGCTGCTTTGCCACAGGAATTCTCTCTATGTCCGTAAATCTTGCCCACTGCTGGTCGGGCATCACATACCTGTTGCACCAGGCAAAGTCGTCCAGCACCAGGGAGTCCACATTGGAAGAGGCGAATCTCGGCCCCGCCAGATATCTGAGGCTATCCTCATTCTGGGCAAATGCGCTCCCGCAGCAGACAAACAACATCATCGCTGAGGCAAATGCCACAGCAAAAGTTTTTCTCAAAGTCCTTATCTTCATGTCGAATGGTTTTAATCGCGATAATACTGTCAAAACAGAACAAATTTAGTCATTTTTCCGCTTTGAGCGATAATCACTAGGAGTCTGGCCCGTAGTGGCGAGGAAAGTGCGCTGGAATGTTCTTGTGCTGTAGAAGCCGGACTGGTCCGCTATCTCCGAAACAGGCAGCGCCGGTTCTTTTTCCATCAGCGATTTGGCATAGTCGATTCTCAGGCTGCTGATAAAGCGAGGGAAGGTCATCCCGGGTTCGATTGCTTCAATCATACGCCTGAGTTCGCGCTGTGAACAGCCCAAAAGTCCGGCTGCCATGGAAATTGACATCATCTTGTTGAGAAAGAACTGTTTTTCCTTGAAAATGTTGACAAGAGAAGACACCTGCCTGTCTTTGTCCTCGGTTTTCGGATTCTGGACGGCTATCAGGGAACGAAGGGTCTCTATTTCCTTCTTGATCTTGATATTCTCTGACAGTATGGTATTTATTGTCTTGCGTCTTCTGTATTTGTTGATGTACTGTGCTGTTCCTGCTATCAGCAGAATAAGAATCAGGGCAGAGAGGGCTATCAGGATGATGTTGTTGGTTTTCAGGGTGGCAGAGAGGTCATTGATCTTGAACTTGTAGTTTCTGGACTTGTAACCTTCGACATCTGCAGCAACGGTCCTGCTTTCGATTTCCTCAATCTGCCTGTTCAGGCCGGCGATTCTTTCAGCCAGAAGGTTCGCGTTCGTGGAGTCCTTGGCTATTCTGTATGCTTCTTCCAGTCTCGACAGCCTGGAAACATATCTTCTGTCTACGGTATCCTTACCTGAGTAAGGGGACAGTTCCAGACACTCGGTAACCTTGTCCGGTCTCCCGGTCTTTGCGTAATAGCCGCTTTGGCGGAACACTCCGTCAGAGGTTGAAGCGTAATCTTGCTTCAGGGCCTGTGAAAACAGGTTCTCTGCCTGTTTTGCCTGCCCAAGTTCCCAAAGCGAGATAGCCTTGTTGATTCTTGAGTAGAACAGCACACGGTCTCCCCAGTTCGTTGAAAAGTCGTCTTGAGGAAACTTCAGAGCCATTTCCTGAAGAACCTTTTGCTGCTGGTCGCATTTCTGGACGGCTTTCTGCCAGTTTTCCGCTCCTACATAGGTGTTGGTCAGATTTCCTATGCACGTAATCCAGTGGCCGTATTCACTCTGGGTTTTAACCATCTTCAGGGCCTTTTCCACGGATTCTTCCATAACCCTCAGCCCTTCTTCCTGCTGTCCTGTGTAGTACATGCACCTTCCTACGGCATAATCAAAAGCCAGTCCGTCCAGTTCAAGACCAAGGCTTCTGGCCAGATCCTGACCTTGCCTGCAGGCCGAGAGCATTGCCGGATAGTCTTTCTTGGTCTGGGTTATGGTCTGGATATTCCGGAGCACTTCCAGCCTTTTGAGACTGTCTTCCTGGGCTTCTTTGGTCATAAGGGCTTCCTGGCACCATTGCAGGGCCTGGTCATAGTCCTCGGAATATTGGTAAAAGAGCTTTGCCCTAAGCAGATTTGCCTCCAGAGGCGTGAAAATTCCCTTTGAAGCACCTTCTGTTACTTTGTACATGGCCCCGTCTATATCTGTCTTGCCCAGGTTTCTTATGTATTCTTCGGAAATAGCCTGAGGGTCGCTATTCCCGGAGACTTTATTCGAATCCGCCTTGTCAGGGCTGCAGCAAAGGCAAGCCAGAGCGGTGCCAGAGAAGATAAAAATATGTCTAATTGCTTTTAGAAGATTCATATTGCAAATTTACTCAACCCCGACCAAAACGGCGTCATTTTTTGACAAATAGACCAAAATGACACGTTTTGTCGCATAACCACAAGAAACCGTCGCGTCTTTTGGCCAAGCACAAAAGTCAGAATCGATACTTTTGTCATTTATTAATAACAAATCCTGTAAAATGAGAAAATTCGTACTTTCATTAATGGCAGTGCTTGGTTTCGCCGGAACCAGTGCTTTTGCCCAGACTTCCCTGTCAGAAGCCGTTGCCGCCGGCAACAAAGTGTTTGTGCAGATTGTCAACGACAATGAACATCCTATTCCTGCAGACGAAGTGGCTGACGTTATTCGTGAATTCTCAAATGCCGGCCAGTGGACAGCAGTGGAGACTGCAGAAGAGGCTGATTTCATTCTTCGCGTCGAGACCAGGAAGAAGGTGGTTTTCAACAGCCCTCGTACCTGGATGACTCCTTCCGTACTGGACAAGGACTCAAATGTTCTCTGGAAGGGAGATAAGATCAAAGCCGACGCTACCATGTTCAATGGTTACAAGGCAACCAACACCTGCATCCGTAAGGTGATAGAAAACAGCTTCTACAAGGATCTTTTCAAGAAAGCCGGAAGAAGCGTGCCAGTAATGGAATAATTAACAATTAAATAATACAGAGTCTATGAAAAAGTATCTTCTGCTTATTGCCATCTCTTTATTCGTGATGGCAGGATGCGATAAAACAGAAATCTACGACAAGGACACAACCGAAATTGAAAACAATATCGATGACCTCAAGGATGCCGTAACAGGCCTGAAGATCAGCGACCAGGTTTTCGGTTTTGTGAGCTATGCTCAGCACGACACAGTGTCAAAGGGACTTCCTTATGCGGTGATTTTCCGTGTAAACCCTTCCGGAATTCCGTTTACCCAGGATATGGTTGTTCTTGACAACATGTCTGCCAAGAGGTTCATCTACACTCCAGAGACAATGGCTTCCTACATTACCGAGTCCACCAACTTCAAGATTGACTCGATGGGCGTTACCCAGAACGAGGCAAAAGAGGATATGGAGGGCCAGTACTTCATAAGGATGAAGAGCACAGAGACCCGTAACATGATCGAGGATGACATTTTCTCTCTCGTAGGCGGCTACAAGGACAAAGAGGAGAAGATCCAGTATGTTAGCTCAACTCCTTTCAGCCTGGTGATGATGCCTACTCCTGAAGAGGGACTTACCAAGTGGAGCTTCATCCGCGGCAACGTTACCCACGGAGACGTCAAGACAACAGTCGTTCCTGGCTCCGACCCTGAGGAAACCGTGAGCACTTGGGAGGTGTCTCTTGGATCTATCGCCGTTTCTTTTGACCGTCGCCTGTATGTTAACGAAAAGGACAAGAACGACACCCGCACATACTCTACCAAATACATATCTTCATTCGTATGGGAGGGCAACTCAAAGGCAGACTCTATTGTTATCTTTGAGCCTCATCGCGATTCAGCTTATGTAAAGTTCCTTCCGGACACTTCCAAGCCTGAATGGCAGGCTCTTATGGACACCACCAAGTTCAACACCCTTACAGTAAAGGGCAAGGTTCACGCGTTTGACCGTTACGGTGGCCGTTCAGTATTCCCTGTAGAGATGGTATGGTACAGCCGTTATAGGGATACGGTTACCCTCAACCTGAAGGTTTCTGATTTCATCCAGGAAAACCCAGACGGATCCATTACCAGAAAGACCTATGAGTATGACCTTACCTCAGCCCTTGAAAAGCTTGGATACAAAGAATCCGAGATTGAGGCTACTCCAAGAAAGAAGATGGTACATGGTATCATTACCGGCCCTGGCAGCAAGGTGCTGATGGCCTACAGTAACGAAAACAACAGGGTTATCATTCTCCGCACCTATGTCCCTAAGGCAGCTCTTGTCGGAACACATTACAATATAGCATCCAGGGAGGTCAAGACTTTCCCTTCCGAGAAGGATCCTGTTTTGGAGATGTCAGCCATTGAATGCCCGCTGGTTATCAAAATCGTGATTACTGAATAGGAAGAGACCGGGAATTTCCGTATCTTTGTTTATCACGTTTTAAAAACTAGTACCATGAACATTATTATCACATTGCTAATCGGAGCAGTAGCAGGCTGGCTTTCCGGCTTCTTCGTATCCAAAGACAAAGGCGGTCTTATCTGGAACATTCTTATCGGTCTTGCCGGCGGTTTTGTCGGTGGCTGGCTGCTTGGCAAACTTGGCGCCACCAGTCCTTTCTGGGCTCAGTGGTATGGACAGATTGTAAGCGCTGTTATAGGTGCTGTAATCCTCCTGGCCATCTGGAATTTTGTAAAGAAAGCATTTAAGTAATTTAACATCAGTTTTATGAAGAAATTATTAGTTTTGGCAGCACTGCTGTTTATCGGTTACAGTGCTTCTGCACAGTTCAAGATCAGCGCAGGCTATCTGAACAGCAAAATTTCATTCAGCGAAAGTCATCTTACTGCTTCTTATGACGGCAACGGTTTCTATGTTGGCGGTCTTTATGAGGCTCCTATCAGCGATATCGGCCTTTCAATTGAACCTGGTCTTCTTTTCGATTACATCAAGTTCAAGGCTCACGATATCTCTACAGATATATACTACTTCAGGGTTCCTGTTCACGTAAACTACTCATTTGAAGTAGCAGACGCTGCTACCATCTTTGTTGGAGCAGGTCCAAGCGTTGTATGTGGAGTAGGAGGTTCTGACGATCCTTTCGAGGATGGTGCTTTCAAGCGCTTTGACCTTCAGCTCGGCGCAATGGCCGGTGTAAGGTTCGCTGAGCATTTTGAACTCAGGGCTGGATATGACTGGGGCGTTCTCAAGGCTGCTGATACAGATATCAAGAACCACAGAAACGCATTCACTGTTGGTCTGGCTTATGCCTTCTAACAGAACGGTCTGATTAAAAAAATACGGCTCAACTCCGCGGGGAATTGAGCCGTATTTCTATCTTTACGCTATAATCCCACGCATGAACAAAGTCAAAATCACAGCCGTCCGCCAGACAACCTATCCGGACCTGATGGCAAAATATGAGAATCCCATCGAGCATGCCTGCGACATCCGGCAAGGCCAGCAATGGATATCTGAAAATGCTCAGCGACCGGATGGGTTATGCCCTTCTGCCTGGGATTCCATGAAACCCTTTGTTGAATCCCTTGCCAACGGCCAGGGCAACTTCTTTGACGGCTGGATGAAAAACCCCATGAGCGCCATGATCAGCTGCAACGACGGCTTCCGCCCTTTCTCCTTCTACCTGGAAGCCATAAACGAGTAGTTCCTCAGCGATCTTTTCCATGAAATCGTACATTTTTTAGCACGATTTCAGCATCAGGTATTATTTGGAAACCCATGGTCCATTTTCATGGGACCACTATACCTTCTATTTCGTTCCTAGGCCTTCGACATGGCTAAATTGAGAATATTATCGTGTTCTAACTACTGAGGGGTTCTCGACTTAATGTTACTTCATCAGCGCAATAAAGAGAACAGAAAGCGTTCTCTTAAAGAAACAATGTTAAATAGGCTGGTATATACTTGACCGACTCTTCGTGTGCATAATCCTTTGTATAAATCAGGTATCGATCATTTGTTATGCGAGAAGAGTATTTCTTACAGAAAGCATCTAGCGACACATGCGTTTTGTAGGAAGAAGATTTTACCTCAATGGGCGTAATCTTCGTGCCCCGGGACAGTAGGAAGTCAACCTCGTAGTTGTGCTTGCCACTCTTCGTGGGCCAGACGTGATAGAACAGTTTGTTTCCAGAGGCCGTGAGCATCTGAGCAACGATGTTCTCGTAAAGGTAGCCCAGGTTGGCCGCCAACTTATCGCTAAGCAAACGCTCATAAATGATGTTCTCGGTGAACGCTTTATCTCGGAAGGCAAGTGTCACGAAAAGGCCGGTGTCACCAACAAACATTTTGTACTGCATCAGAGCTTCGGTACTGCCTAGGCCCACATTCGGGTCATCGCTGTGATGCGAGATATTGACGGTCCTGGATTTCTCCATTTCAGAAATGAGTTCAACGAAGTCTTCCGCATGGGCTCCGGGGATGACATTGGATATCTGGTAGCGAGAAGCATTGCTATTGAGCTGAGCCGGTATGGCCGCGAAGATTCTTGCGGCTTTTCCTGTCGGGTCGATCTTACCGAAATCTTCGTCATATAGGTCAAGAATTAAGCGTTTTGCATGATCTACAACCTCGAAGTTGTTGGACTCAATATAGGCATCTACGGCCTGGGGCATTCCCCCCACAAGCATATAGAGCCGGAAGTCGCGCATGAGTTTGCGATGCACCTCCTTCAACGGCTGGGGATGTTCCCAAACGGAACGAAGTAGCGGGATGGTGGCGGTATCTCCCAGAGCCCAGCGAAACTCTTCATAGTCCATGGGATACATGCTGATTCGTTCCTCCTCACTAGGGATGAGAATGTTTTCCGTGTTTTTGCGGATGGAGATTAGCGAGCCGGTTTCAATGTAATCGTATCGATGGTCTTCTACAAACGACTTGATTGCCTGTCGAGCAAGGGGCTGGAACTGCACTTCGTCGAATACGATAAGGGACTTGCGTTCCACAAGTTGTACCCCATAAGCGAGTTGTAACCTGAGAAAGATGTAGTTAAGATCAGAGACATCGTTAAACAGGTTCTTCACCTCTTGGGAGCACTTAGTGAAGTCAATAAAGATGAATGATTCGTATTCGTTTTGGGCGAACGCTTTCACAATGGTAGACTTACCGATCCGGCGAGCTCCCTCAATGAGGAGAGCGGTCTTCCCATTACTGCTTTCCTTCCACTGAAGAAGGCGGTCATAAATCTTGCGTTTGAAGAGTCTTTCAGGTTCCATATCTTTTATTCTAGCAATGCGAATATAGCGGATATTTCGGCCTCCTCAAAATTTTATTTGAAGTTTTTCTCAATTTCCTCAAAATTTAAAACGGTATTTTTCTCAAAATCCTCAAAATCTTGACGAGTCATTGCAATATGGAAAGGCTGAATTAAGGAGTTTTCATTAAGCGACTGAATCATAGCAATTTAGTCGCAGACTTCGCACTTTTTCCAACGAGTTTTAGGTGCTCCACCGCTGTTTTTGCCTTTTAGGAATGTGTGATTTTGTATGTTTCTGGAATTTTTGTCTGTTTTTGGATTTCTTTTGGCGAATCCTGGAATAATTTAGGCGAATCCTGGAATTGTATTGGCTAATTTTGGAAATCGCAATGACATTTCTTTGTCGGAAGCGGATGTGCTTTGTATTTGTGGAGATACTGTTCCTCTTGATTTTCAGAGAGATTATTTCCTTTCTGAATATTGGTTTGAGAATATATTTCGCCCACGGACAGCAGGTCAGTCGGATATAATTGATAGGTACATAATCCATTCCTTATACCCCAAAACAATCTAGAAAGATGGGTTAATGAGGCTGTTGTGATGTTCTCATATTAAAGGGTCACTTTAAAAAATACTAAGGAGGTCAGTTTGTTCCGGATTTTTCTGTGTGATAGTTAAAATACTTTTATTTTTAAGATCTAATCGATTTTGTTTAAATTTGTCTAAATAAGCACTAATCCTTAGACAAATCAGTATCATCCTTGAATGGATGTGTTGCCTACAATGAAGCCTAAAAGAGAGTTACTATATGGCTTAGTTGATGCCGACATGATTTCGAATGAGACCAGGCATCCTAATCTGGCCCTATTGAAAATTGCCGGTTATTTGCGCGATCATGGGATCTCCTATAGGTTGATTACTGATAACAATGCTGATATTTCTCCGTTTGATCATATCTATTTATCTAAAGTTTTTACTTTCACTCCTCTTCCGCAATTCTATGTGGATTATATGAAATCGTCGTCTGTTAAAAGACATGATTTGTTTTCCTGCGGTGGTACAGGTTGGTATGCAACCGAGCAAGATTTAGAGAAGTTCTTAAGGAAAAGATCAAAAGATTTTTATCAACTAGAGAAAGACCCTCGTCTGAAAGGGCTAGACATGAAGAGGCAAATGCCCGACTATGACTTGTATAAGTCATATATGGAAGAACAGATCGCCAAAGGCAGAAGCCGTGTTTATTATAAGGATTATCTCGACTACTCAATAGGGTTCCTAACTCGCGGTTGCTTTCGCCATTGCTCGTTCTGCGTGAACAAACTTGAGAATCGCGTTTATCCTCATTCGGAATTATCAGACTTTGTTGATGACCGCCGTCCCTATATCTACCTCTGGGATGATAATTTCTTTGCCGCGCCGCTTGGTTTTGTAAGGCAAAAACTGAATGAGTTGATTGCCACTAAAAAACCCTTTCAGTTCCGTCAGGGCTTAGATATCCGTTTGATTGACAAGGAAAGGGCCCAACTGCTTGGGATGGCGCGCTATCACGGAGATATGATATTCGCATTTGATCACTGGTCTGACCGTGATATCATAGTAAAAAAGCTTAAGATTTGGAAAAAATATTGCCCTCATAAGACAACAAAGTTCTACCTTTTCTGTGGTTTTGAGTTAACGCCCACGAGCGATGAGAAGGTATTTGAAGATATCTGCCAGTTGTTCTGGAGAATCAAGATTCTTATGAGTTATGGCTGTTTAGGGTATGTGATGCGTCATGAAGATTATAAAAAGCATCCTTTAGGGAATATTTATACCCAAATTGCCCGATGGTGCAACCAACCTCAGTTCTACAAAAAGATGTCCTTTCACGAGTTTATTGATAGAAATCAGTTTTATGTCCCCAATCCTGAGCACAAGTGTATGGCTCTACGGACATACGAAGCTTTTCTAAATAAGTATTCTGAAAGGAGAGACATATTGGAAGACCTATTTGATAAAGTTAAATACACATCTCTTGTAGACCCCTCTCTATGGGAATGAGATGAACCGATGAATAATTAAAAAACTTCAGAATATGACCTCAACGTACCAAGAGTTAGACATTTACTCAATTGAGCTCGACCACAACAATCCAAGGATAAAAATGTTCCTGGAGATGTATGGTGATAACATCACTGCTGAAGCTATTGCTCTTGCATTAAACAGTAGCGCATCAGATAGTTCTACTTCTTTCCTGTCGTTGAAAGAATCGATCAGGGTTAATAAGGGTATTATTAATCCAATAATTGTTAACCAGATATCCGATGATAAGTATTTAGTGATCGAGGGAAATACTCGCCTTCAGATATATAGGGATTTTGACTCAAAAGACCCTAGTGGGTTATGGAAGAAGATACGCGCCATTGTTTATGAAAACTTAACCGAGGAGGAGATTCACTCAATTCGTCTTCAGTCTCATATGGTAGGCCCTCGTGATTGGGATCCATACTCCAAAGCTAAGTATCTCTATCACCTTTGCTTTGAGGAGAAGCTTCCAATGTCAACAATTATTTCATATTGTGGAGGAAAAAGGAGTGAGATCTTGAAGCTCATTGAAGCCTATGATACCATGCAGAAGTATTACATTCCGCAAGCAAAGGAAATGGGCGTAGATGTTGATATTCGCGAGTTCTCCAAATTCGCCGAGTATAAGAACAAACCGGTTTTGGATGCGTTGTTGTTTGCCAAATATGAGCCTAAAGATTTTGCTTTATGGGTTATAAACGGGAATGTTGACAAAGCTCAAAATGTTCGTCAGCTTCCACAAGTCTTGAAAGAGCCGGAGGCCAAGAAGGAGTTCCTGAAGACCAATTTGACCAATGCTATTAAGAAGCTGAACATCACTGTAAACTCTACTGTTGACTTATCCGCGGTCAGTTACGACGAGTTAGGAAGTGCTTTCTTGTCAAAATTACGTAACATATCATATGCAGAATCCAAGAGTCTTAAAAAGAAGGAGACGAAGGAGTACGAAGATAAAATGACTCTGTTAATTGACATCTTTTCGGAGCTGGAAATGATGCTTGATGATCTTAACGCGGAGTAATGAAAATGGCGGAATCTGCTGCTCATATGGATTATGTAATAAGCATTCAGGGGTACGTACGTTCAATACTCCCGGAATGCGAGTATATCCATGTATTTGTAGATTCTCCATATGAAAAAGAAACTCCGCCACATGTTATCAATAACTTCCGTCCTGATTTGTATTATTGCCATAACGACCTTCTAATAATTGGTGAAGCAAAGACTGACGATGATTTTAATCGGCCTCATAGTTTAGAACAATATTTATCATATTTAAGCGAGTGCCAGAGATTTCGTGGAGAGTCTTTATTGATCCTATCTGGGTCGTGGCGTATTTCTCCATCCTTTGCGAATCTTATGCGTAATATGCAGGTCAATAATAATATGCATGTAAGAGTCTTGATACTTAATGAAATGGGCGTTTATAAAGACATTAAGTAATGGGTAAGATCATTCATCAGACAGTCGCTAATTATTCAGCCATTTTTGATGCATTCCCGTATCAACATGAAGCGGTGGAGGCTCTGAAAGATTTGCCGTATTCTGCTATTTTCCATGAGCAAGGATTAGGTAAAACCAAGATAGCGATAGACCTCCTTCTCTATTGGCTGGAAAAAAAGGATGTAGATACAGTAATGGTTGTGACCAAGAAACAATTGGTCCATAACTGGTTTAATGAGTTCCATACACATACTCATCTACAGCCAAAGATTCTTTCTTCAAACAAAAAGGATAACTACCTAGTATTGAACAGCCCCGCGAGAGTGCTACTCGCGAATTTTGAAATATTCACTACAGAGCAAGAAAGATTGACATTGTTCTTAAAAGCTCGAAATACTGCTGTCATTGTTGATGAATCAACAAAGATTAAGAATCCGGAATCTAAACTAACTCAAGCTTTTTTTGATCTGGCGCCACTATTCAAGATTCGTACAATAATGACCGGAACTCCCGTGGCTAATCGTCCGTATGATATTTGGGCTCAGATTTATTTCCTGGATTTTGGCATGAGTTTGGGCTGCGATTTCAAGGCATTCAAGCAGCGTACTGACTTAACGAATGATTTGTCTGAGAATCAACTTAAAAGAGATGTCTTTGAATCTTCCGTTGCTGAAATCTTTGATAAGATTAAGGCATTCACAGTTAGAGAGACAAAGGACAGCGGCATAATCTCTCTGCCGCAAAAGAAATACATGTCAATTTGGTGCGATTTTGAAAAGCGTCAATTTGAAATGTATGAGTCGGTTCGTAATGATCTTCAGATTCTGGTTCAGAGGGGAGATACTACTATTTTAGACGAATCGGAAGCTTCTTTAAAGCGCTTACTTAGACTCGTACAGATTGCTTCAAATCCTCGCCTTATTGATGACTTTTACGCGAGTTTCTCTGGTAAAGAGCAGGCTTTGGACAAACTTTTGGAAGAAATTATTGCCCGTGGGGAGAAGGTTATTGTTTGGAGTTCTTTCATTGAAAATGTCGATTACTTCTACAAAAAGTATAAAGACCTGAAGCCAACAAAGATTCATGGTCGTATGAGTATCGATGACCGTAATCGTTCAGTAGATATCTTCAAACGTGGTGATAGTAACGTTCTATTTGCCACGCCTCAATCCGCTAAAGAAGGTTTGACCTTGACTGTTGCCAATAACGTGGTGTTCTATGACCGTGGATTCAATCTTGATGACTACCTTCAGGCCCAAGACAGAATTCATAGGATTTCGCAAACGAAAGACTGCAACATTTATAATCTCATGATAGAAGACAGCATTGACAAATGGATTGATGTCCTTCTTCAAGCTAAACAGAATGCTGCATTTCTTGCTCAGGGGGATTATAAATTGTCTAATTATCAACAGAATATGGATTACAGTTTTGGTGATCTTGTGAAGAACATTCTCAATATAAACGAATAAAGCCCAAGCATATGACAGTAGACACATTAACTATTGGGAAAAAAGTATTCGACGTTCGGATTGATGAGTTGAATCAAGCCGATTTGAAGTTTTATGTCGACAACCCTCGAGTATATAGCGTTCTGCGCTCCCAAACTGAGACTCCTTCACAACAGGAGATAGAAGAGTTAATGACAAATATGGAGCATGTTAAGCAGCTGAAACTCTCGATAGAGGAGAATGGCGGCTTGATAGATCCTCTTATTGTAAGAGATGGCGACTTCGTTGTTCTGGAGGGCAATAGTCGTCTGGCTGCATATAGATTACTCTGTAGGGTTGATCCTGTTCGTTGGGGAAAAGTTAAGTGTACCATTTTGCCGGCCGACATTGATGATTCTGCCATTTTTACTCTTTTGGGTCAGTATCATATAGTTGGTCGTAAAGATTGGAGCCCTTTCGAGCAGGCCGGTTACTTATATAGGAGAAAGCAAGAAACCAGGTATCCTGTTGAAGCAATGGCAAAAGAGTTGGGCATAACGGCAGGTGTCGCTCAAAATTATATCAAAGTGTATGAGTTTATGTTAGAGAATAATGAACTTATGCCTGAAAAGTGGAGTTATTGGGAAGAGTATCTTAAGAACCGGGCTGTTAAGAAGTATAGAGAGGCCGACAAAGAACTTGATAAAGTAGTAGTTGAAGCTGTTCGGTCAGGCCAAATCACTCAAGCAATGGAAATGAGAAAGCTTGGCGAGATTCTGGCCTCCCAGTCTAAGACAGCCAAAAAGACCGTAGAGCGAATCAAGAAAAAGGAAATCACCGTAAGTGATGCCTACGATGTTCTTCAAGATTCTGGTCAAATCAATGATCTTATAAAAAAACTGGAGAAGTTCCGTGAACTCATTAATGCTCCAGAGTTTGAAAAGACCTTGAATGAGAGTAATGATGAAATAAAGGGTAAAGCTGGATTTACCATCAAAAAGATATTTAAAAGGCTTGAGAGCATTTACGATAAAATCAAATGAACGATACGGCTCAGCTTCTGTCAACATTCTTTTCTAAGAGTTTCGAGAACGAGATAAACGAAAAGTTGTTCATCCGCAACTACAAGATGGACACAGACCTCATCGTCTCTTACGTGAAATCTCTGATTAAGAGTCCATTGACTCAGTTTATTCATTATATTATTAACAACGTTTCAACTAGCTACATTACTTACCAAGATGTTGTACAGTATAGCTCTTTCGCCGATGCGACAACAGGTATTTGTAAAGTGCTCTCAGATGTTGATAACAACGGCCTCTCAAATATTGAGGTCGGGCGTGCATTGCTCAATGACGGAAAAGAGAGAAAAGATGGTGCTTTGAGGAAATATGGAGAGAATCACGCTAAGACAGCTATAGAATTGGGTCTAGTTAATACGTATTATAGCCAGTATTATCTCACTTGTTTAGGGATTATATACCCTCAATTAGAGGCATTCGATGAAAAAGAGCTTCTTCGAAGAACAATTCTTCGCAATCGTTTCTTTCAGAAGATTATAAAAAAATCTCAGCAAGGTCCAATCTCACTTTTTAAAGAGATCTCCTTTCTATCAGAATCAACGGCAAAAAGGAGATTGCCTAATATACGTCAGTTTTTAACTGCCTTATTGGGGGATGAGCCAGAGATTGCCGCCATCTTGAAAAATATTACTGTCTATGGATAGTCTATGTAGGTGTATTGGAAATTCCGATGAAAGAAGTCCCCTTTGTTCGGTGAGAAACAGGCCACCTTCTGACGTTGGGAAATAGTTTGTTTTATATATGCCATCATTTTTGATATTCCGTTCAAAAGAAATGCGGGATTATTGATTCCGGTTATCGGTTTAGATTATTTTAACAATGATGTTAGGAATGCCTTCTGCCAATTTGTATACCAACGAACCCCGCGTTTATTCGCCTTGATATTCTCTACCTCAACATATATTGTCTTTATTGATGGTTTTGGCTCTTCACCATAACTATAAATCCCATATTTATCCGTTTCCTCTACTTTACAAACGAGATAGCCACTCTCATCGCCTGTGAAGACAAGGCTGTCTATTGAAATCTTGTCAGCACCAAACTCTTGTGCTCTTAAAGGCAACTCGGTGCTTTCCTTTTCAATAATCACTGCGGCTACTTTTTCTTTAAACTCAGCACTATTCCTATCAACGGAAGGTGCCTTAGACAAAGAGACTATCAAATAGATAATAAGAATAGCGTTCAAAACATAGGAACAAATGTTCAAGATTTTCTTTGCTGGGCTAACGCTTTTTTCGTAGTATTCCATAGTTTATAGTTTTATTTCTTTTCATAGTTAGTGTTTTCTCTGATTGCCTGATTGAACTTTTTCATAACCTCATTCAAACTTCAATTTTGGTAAACTCTTAACTATTTTATTTGTTTCAAGACTGACTGTGATAATCCTCAGCAACAGGTTGAAAATGTACTTTTCATCATTATGCTCCTTGCTTGCTGGAGAACATCCAAATTTAACAAATTTATTTGTCTTTATTTTGGTCCATTTCTACAAGTTTGTTTTATTGTTTTTTTTACAATCCTGGATTTTTGTGCTGATTTTGCTATTTATCTGGGGGCAGACAAAGGTTGTTTCAGGCAAAATACACTAACTTTGGTAAGAAATAGACCGATTATTATGAAAAGAGTTGTTTTATTGTTTGTTAGCATTGTTTTGCTTTTTGTCTTAAATGGTTGCGGATTGAGTGTAAGAGCAGTAGCAGATGTTAAACTCCCGCCAACAACATCAGTTAAGGTATACAATGTCAATCAGACTTTGCCAGAGAATATAGAGAGAATAGGGTCGATAACGATAGATGATACAGGATTTACTGCAGACAGAAGGGGTACATATGATGCTTGTATGTCAAGGTTGAGGTCTGAAGCGATGAAGATGGGAGGAGATGTTGTAGGTATTGTGGTGCTGAATACGCCAGACAGACATTCCACTATTTACAGAGTGGTAGCAGATGTCTATCGCTATAAATCGGAATAATCAGTCTTTCTATGGCAGACAAAGAAGAAAGTGTTTGGGATGAGAAGTTCTTGGGAATAAAGCTCAAGAATTTCATTGGAGGTCTGTCTCTTATTATAGGGTCGGCATTAACAGTAATGGGAGTTGCGTTAGGGCTGGAAGAAGGATTTAGGGGCAACTATCTCAAGCTGTTTGCAGGAGTGTTCCTGATGATTATGCCAATAGATATGGCGAATCGTTTTGCACGAGAAACCATAAGAAAAAACAAGGAAAAAGAATCGCTGAAAAAGGAGATAGAAAGAGTGTTTGACACGCCGGAGAAAAAGATAGACGCACCGGCAGAAGCAAAGCAAGAGGTATGGACTCCTTTAATTCAGTTTTACTGTTTTCTTCTTCTTTTGTCCGTATACTTGTTTTTTGTGAGTATAGGAACAATCATAGCAGGTCTCGTTTTAGATTCAGGGTATTCCTGTGATTATGGGGATGTGGTCATGCGAATCGGAGCGGGGGCCTTACTGGGCTGTGTAGGGCTGTTTGTGCTGAGTATATACTTGATGGTAAGAGACTCTGAGTGAGCTAAAACTTTATCTTGCTTAACGCATCTTCAATCTCAGGGCCACGGATGTCGTTGGCGATGATGTTGCCCTGGGGGTCGAAGAGGATGATGGTAGGGATGCCATTGTTTCATTTCGTCAGCGTAAATTATTTGGGGCGGACAGAGTCAATTTTACCGCTTGGCATCCTCTTTTCTTCAGGAGGTGCTTTCTTTGCGGAGAGATGTGAACAAAGAAGGCTATGGGAAGGAAAAAGGAGGAGAAAGACTATCTGCTTGACAAAGGGTTGCTGCAAGATGCGTCTTTGATTATAGAACAGTCGCAACAGTATGCATACAGAGCGGTAAATGAGACTCTCATCAAGCGGAACTGGCTGCTGGGAATGCGTATTCAGCAGGAGGTGCTGAAGTTTAAAAGGGCAGAGTATGGGAAGCGAATAATAAAGAACCTCTCATTATCTTTGGTGAACAAATATGGGGATGGATTTCAAACAGCCAATCTTTACCATTTTATTGCTTTCTTCAACACATATCCAGACATTTTCTACGCAGTGAGTAGAAAATCCGGAAAAGTTGATTTGAATATCATTCTCCAACCATTGCATGGAAAATCTCTAACAAAGGATAATAATGACAGAAACATTTTCCAATCATTGATCGGGAAATATCCAGTAACTCTAACATGGACACATTATCGCATTATTCTTCAAGTATCTGATGAAGAAGCCAGGGTTTGGTATGAACAGGAAGCCGCCAAAGAAATGTGGAGCACAAGAACCCTTCAGCGCAACATTTCATCCCAGTATTACAATAGATTGCTCAAATCACAGGACAAAGCTACTGTTCATAAAGAGATGATTAAACTTACCAAACCCCTGCAAGACAAGCTGGAGTACCTGAAGAATCCGGTAATCGCTGAGTTCTTAGGATTCAAGAATAATGCTGATTACACTGAAAGCAGCTTGGAACAGAGCATTATAGATCATCTTATTCCCTTTTTGATGGAACTGGGCAAAGGCTTTGCTTTCGTGGACCGGCAAAAGCACATACATACAGAAAAAGAAGACTATTATATAGATTTAGTGTTCTACAACTATATATTACAATGCTTTGTTCTCATAGATCTCAAGACAAAGAAACTTAGGTATCAAGATGTGGGACAAATGGATATGTATGTCAAACTATATGATGAACTCGTATGCAAGGAAGGGCACAATCCTACAATTGGAATATTACTGTGCTCTGACACAGATGATGATGTAGCCCACTATTCTGTTTTGAACGGGAATGAACAACTTTTTGCAGCCAAATACCTTACTTATATGCCAACCTCAGAAGAACTTAGGCGAGAGATTGAGCAACAGAAAGAGTTTTTTCGGTTGCAGAAAGAGAAAAAGATATAATCGCTGAGCTAAAACTTAATCTTACTTAACGCATCTTCAATCTCAGGGCCACGGATGTCGTTGGCGATGATGTTGCCCTGGGGGTCGAAGAGGATGATGGTAGGGATGCCGTTGATGTCGAATCTTTCAGCAAAGATCTGGGCAGGGTCAAGGAGCTGAGGATAGTGGATGTGGAGTTCTTTCAAGGCAGCCTTGGTGTCGTTGAGGGCATCGTTGACAGGAATGCCAAGAACAATGAGGCCTTTGCTGCGGTACTTGTTGTAGGCGGCAACCACATTAGGAGTCTCCTTGCGGCAAGGACCGCACCAGGAAGCCCAGAAATCAATGAGGGTGTAGCTGCCGTTGCCGACAAAATCAGAGAATGAGCCGGTTGAGGTCCGGAAGGTGCCGTCGTCAAAAAGACAGATGACGGAAGAAGCCAATGTGTCGGCAGTGCTGACCAGATGCTCGTACTGGCCGGTCAGGTGAGGGTCAGATTTGATGATGGAACCACCCTCGCTGTAGAGGGAAAGGAAATCCTCTGGAGAGATGGCAGGAGTCATAAGGCTCAGGGCCTGGAGGCCGAGAGCGTCTTCTTTGTGCTCGAGATAGACACTGCGGCAATGATCGGCGATGGCCTTGAGGGCGGTGCTGTCGCCGTAAGAATCCATGAAGGTGCTTAAAGCCCACTGCTGGAGGTTCTGGAGCTCATAGGAGAGAGGGCTGCCCTCGGTTGAAATGTTGTCGTCTTTTACGGAGACGGTGATTTTCCAGGAGTCCGGAATCAGGCAGATAGGGTCGTAGCCTTCACCCCGCAGGATGGAAACGCCGGTGTAAGGGTTGAAAGGGCAGGTCAGGGAGAAAGCCCCGCCGGTGACCTCGGAGGCGTCTATGGTGTCTCCCTTTATGTTGACAAGGTAAACTATATTGACAGGATCGGAAATGTTGCCGGTGATGACGGTTTCTCCGGAATCGCAGGCGCAGAAAGCAATGGCCGCGGCAAGGCAAAGGACGAGTTTTTTCATAATCTGAAGTCTGTTGTGATGTTCAAGGATATCTGTTGTGGTGTTCAAAGATAATGAAATCCTGTAAACAGGAGTATGTCCGCGATTTTTCCTAATTTTGTACGATTATAGTTTTACGTGAATATATCTGAATCTTTGATATGAAGAATTTTGTAGAAGAACTCAAATGGAGAGGAATGATCCAGGACATTATGCCCGGGACAGAAGAAAAACTGATGGAAGGCCCTCAGGCCGCTTATGTGGGAATAGACCCGACGGCAGACAGCCTGCATATTGGCCACCTGGTTAGCGTGATGATACTCAAGCACTTTCAGCAGTGCGGCCATAAGCCGATAGCACTGGTTGGAGGAGCGACAGGAATGATCGGTGACCCGTCTATGAAGTCTGCCGAGAGAAACCTGCTGGATGAGGAGACGCTCAGGCATAACGTGGAGTGCATCAAGGCACAGCTGGGAAGGTTTCTGGATTTTGACAGCGATGCGCCGAACAAGGCGGAACTGGTGAACAACTACGACTGGATGAAAGACTATACGTTCATCAACTTCATCCGCGATATCGGAAAGCACATCACCGTAAACTATATGATGGCAAAGGATTCCGTGAAGAAAAGACTGAGCACGGAGTCCAGGGAAGGAATGTCTTTCACCGAGTTCAGCTACCAGCTGCTGCAGGGATATGACTTCCTGTGGCTGTACGAGCACAAGGGGTGCGTGCTGCAGCTTGGAGGAAGCGACCAGTGGGGAAACATCACCACGGGAAGCGAGCTTATCCGCAGAATCCTTGGAAAGGAAGCCTTTGCGATGACCTGCCCGCTGATAAAGAAGGCGGACGGAACCAAGTTCGGAAAGACAGAGAAAGGAAACGTATGGCTGAGCGCAGAACTCACAAGCCCTTACGCATTCTACCAGTTCTGGCTGAATGTCAGCGATGAAGATGCAGAGAGGTATGTCAAGATATTCACGATGCTGCCGAAGGACGTGATAGACGCCGCCATCGCCGAGCAGAGAGAAGACCCGGGAAGAAGGGTACTGCAGAAGATTCTGGCAAAGGAAGTCACCACAATGGTACACGGCGAGGCCGAGTACAACAAGGCCGTGGACGCATCCAACATCCTCTTCGGCAAGGCAACCAGGGAAGCTCTCCAGAACCTGGACGAGAGAACCTTCCTGGCAGTGTTTGACGGAGTGCCTCAGTTCTCCCTGCCGAAGGACAAGCTCTCGGCTCCGATTCTGGACCTTCTGGCAGTGGACACCCAGGTGTTCCCGTCCAAGGGCGAGGCCAGGAAGATGATCCAGGCAAACGGCCTGAGCATAGACAAGGAGAAGTTCACCGACATCAACGGAACCCTCTGTGAGAACCATCTGGTAAACGGCAAGTATGTGCTGGTCCAGAAAGGCAAGAAGAATTACTACATCCTTAAATTCGAATAGTTTATGGAAGAGGTCAGCAAACGAGTGCAGAAAGTGCAGCGCGAGGTGCAGAGGCATCTGGCCGAGATAATACGCTCCAAGGGAATGGCGTTTTTCGGCGGAGCGCTGGTAACGGTCAGCGAGGTGAGGATGAGCCCTGACCTCTCTTACGCGAAGGTGTTCATAAGCTGCTTCCCGTCCGAGAAGCGGGCCGATGTGATGCAGACCCTCCAGGACAAGGCGAAAGCCATTCGCGGAGACCTTGGAAGAGTGGTGGCAAAGCAGCTTAGGATAGTGCCGGAGCTGGCGTTCTTTGAAGACACCACGCTGGACTATGCCCAGCACATAGACGATGTGCTTGCCCGTGATCCTGTAAAGCCGTCTTCAGAAGAAACCGGAGAAGAATAACATGCACCTTCCGTCGTTCATAGCCAGGCGATACCTTTTCTCAAAGGCTCACCGCAATGTGATAAACATCATATCCATTGTGAGCGCAGTGGCTATAGGAATCGGATGCATGGCCCTGATAGTCATACTCTCCGTCTATAACGGATTCGACCAGATCGTCGAGTCTGCATACAACAGCTACATACCGGATTATGTCATCGAGCCCGCCAAAGGCAAGACGATAGACGTGTCCAAGGACAGCCGGATAGTCACCGGCCTGTCCGGTTTGAGTGCCGCTGGGGAACACGTGCAGTCTTTCTATGTGCTGGAAGAGACCGTTTACGTCCAGTACGACGTTGTGCAGTCGATTGCCAAGATCAAGGGCGTGGACACGTCGTACTTCAGCCTCAAGCGGTTTGAGAACAACCTTGTGGAAGGGGAGCTTGCCGTTTCGTTCGGCGATGTTCCGCGGGCCGTGGTGGAAGAAACCCTGGCCGCTTCGCTGATGCTCCGTCCGCAGTTCTCGACTCCGCTGGAGATATACCTGCCGTCCAGGACAGAGGACATATCGCTGATGATGCCCCAGAGCAGCCTGATGAGCGAAGAAATCCGTCCTGCGGGCATAATCTCAATGTCTTCCGCCGACGACCGTGGAACCATCTTCATTCCCCAGGACATAGCCCGCTCCCTGATGGAGTACGGCGAGAAAGAATGCTCCAGAATCGAGATATTCATAGACGGGGAGTCCTCCGCCAGGTCTGTGAAGAAGTCTGTCATTAACGAGCTCAGGAAGAATCTCGGCGACGACTACACCGTCAAGGACCGCTACCAGCAGAACGAGACCATCTACAAGATGATGCGGGCGGAGAAGTTCGCCATCTATATGATATTGCTGTTTGTGGTGATAGTCATATCGGTGAACATACTGGCCAGCCTTTCCATGCTGATAATAGAAAAGAAGGAAGACATCGAGACCTACAAGGCCCTGGGAATGACTACCGGCACCATCAGGCGCAGCTTTGTCCTTCACGGATGGCTGATCTGCATGGAAGGAGCCGTGATCGGGATAGTCGTGGGACTGATACTTTGCTGGATTCAGCACCAGTTCCATCTGATACCGCTGCCGGGAAACTTTGTCATAAATCACTATCCGGTTGTGGTGAAGCTCTCCGATGTGCTGCTGACGCTTTTGAGCGTAGCAGTCATAGGCTATATAATGGCCTATATTCCTGCAAGAAGTATAAAAGCAAACAATAAATGATATTATTATGAAAAAGATTTTTGCCTTGATGATCGTGGCTGCCTTTGCATTCGGATGCAAGAACTCAGCCCAGAACGAGCCAGCAGACTCCAGCGAAAACGCAGCCGGCACCCAGCAAACAGAAGTTCAGCCAGAAGCCGTGGTTATAGACACGCTTGCCCTGTTTGACTTTGTCAACGGACGGTTTATGGACATGTCCGGCGAAAAGTTCTGGTCCAAGGACATTTTCACTCCGGATTATTATGAAACCTGCCAGAAACTCAATGATTTTTCTGACGGAGACGCTCTCTGGGAACTGGGCAGTGTTCAGGAATTGAGGTCTATCAGCCTGACGGACCTGGCTGAATTCAAGATCCAGGACCCTACCCACATTAAGGCAGAAGCCGCCCTTGACTGCAAGGATGTCGCTGACGGTATGGAAGGAACCGAGTTCCGCACCCTCAGCCTGATTCTCCGCGATGGACAGTGGCTCATAGACGATGTCGCTTCCTCAAAGGAGGACAAGAAGAAAGCTGTCGCCGAGCACGAGGCACAACAGAAATAGCATAGCTAACCGCTATAAACAAATCAGATGTTGCTGAAAACCTTATTAGCCTGTCTGATGTTCTCGTTGAAAGAAGCTATGGGCAGTTTCAACGATTTCCTCTGGACATACATCCTGGTAGCTGTGCTGCTTGGGTGTGCAGTCTGGTTCACCCTTCGTACACGGGGAGTCCAGTTCAGGATGATAGGGGAGATGTTCCGTCTTTTGGGCGGAAGTCGCAAGAGCGGATATCGCGATATAGACAGGGCCCGCGCCGTAGCCGGCAACAAGAGGAAGATATCGTCCTTCCAGGCCTTTGCCGTATCGCTGGCCTCCAGCGTTGGAACCGGTAACCTTGCCGGTGTTGCCATAGCTATAGCCGTCGGCGGCCCGGGAGCGATTTTCTGGATGTGGGTTATCGCGCTCATAGGAGCCGCCACGGCCTTTGTGGAAGCGACACTCGCCCAGCTTTTCAAGCAGCGGTCCGAAGGCGGCTACATCGGCGGACCGGCATACTATATCCGCCGGGGATTGAAGAATCCGTTCCTGGCCGCACTGTTCGCGGTTCTGCTTACGGTTACCTTCGGTCTTAGCTACAACTCCATCCAGAGCAACACCATCGGCGACGCAATTGTCGTGGCCTGCAACCTGGACAGTGCTATGCCATATCAGATAAGCATTCTGGGAGTGACGGTCCCCGCCGCCAAAGTCCTCGTGGGAGCTCTCCTGGCGGGGCTTTCGTTTATGGTAGTCTTCGGGGGCATAAAGCGTATCGCCAAGGTCAGCAGCGTGCTGGTTCCGGTAATGGCGCTGGCTTACCTCGCCCTGGCGCTGTTCGTCCTTGTCCGCCACATAGACCTTATCCCGTCCGTGTTCTCGCTCATCTTTGAAAACGCCTTCGGGTTTGACCAGGTAGCCGGCGGTGGACTGGGCGCCACGATGATGATCGGAATCAAACGCGGCCTTTTCTCCAACGAGGCCGGAGAAGGATCCGCCCCTAACGTGGCCGCCACGGCAGACGTCTCCCACCCGGTAAAGCAGGGTCTTATGCAGGCCCTTGGAGTCTTCGTGGACACCCTAGTGGTCTGCAGCTGCACCGCCTTCATCATCCTTTTCAGCGGAACCCACGCATCCGGAGACCTCAACGGAATCGCCCTAACCCAGGCCGCCCTGGAAAACGAAATCGGCCGCTTCGGAACAGTCTTTATCGCCATCGCGATATTCCTTTTCGCCTTCTCCAGCATAATCGGAAACTACTACTACGGAGAAGCCAACATCAGGTTCCTCACCAAAGACCGTCACCGCTGGATACTGTGGACGTTCAGGGCCCTGTCCGGCGGCCTGGTGGTATTCGTTGGAGTATGCGCTTCCCTTGACAATGTCTGGACAGTCGGCGACATCTGCATGGGCCTTCTGACTCTGGTTAACATCTTCGCGATAATCCAGCTCGGCAAATATGCCTTCCGCCTTCTCAAAGACTACCGCAAACAGAAAAAGCAGGGCAAAGACCCCGCCTTCCACCGCACCCAGATGCCAGACCTGGACGTCGACTGCTGGGACTAACCCCCGCCTTCCCCATCCCTCCTTCCTCCAGTCCCATCTCACCTCACCCCTGCCTTCATCCCTCTCTCCCTCTCGTCATCCCCCTTGCCCTGCCAACTCCTGCCCTCCTCACCCCGTCACGCTCCCATCCCGTCACGCTCCCATCCCGTCACGCTCCCATCCCCATCCCCCTCATATCCACCTCCTCCGCCTAACTCACATCCTCCACGCCCCACCTAACCCCCGCCTTCTCCACCACCCTCGGCTATCAGCCCTCATCCCCATCACCTCGCCCCTCCCATCTTCCTCGTTCCCCATCTTTCCCGGCTACCTCCCCCTGCTTCGGTTCGGCGATGGTGTTCCGTAAGTCGTTGACTATCAACCCCTCCCTAAATAAGACATCTAAAACGAAACCTCTTATTCCAGGGTGCTCTGAATATCAGCTAATTGCAAGCCACCATCGCCGAACAGTCGCCACCTTTTTGCTATTGTGCCAAATAGCCCATCTTGGAACTGTTGTCACTTGCACATTAAGGTGCTCATTTAGCGGACTTGGGTGTCGACTGTGAGAACAAAATATTCGTATTTGTAAGAAATATTCTTACATTTGTGCTGTAAAGAGTAAACCAATATGGGAAGAACAGTAACCGTTGCTTTGGGACAGCACTATGAGGAATTCATAAAATCCAGAATAGCGACAGGGCGTTATAATAACGTCAGTGAAGTAGTCCGTGCAGCTCTTCGTCGTCTTGAAGAAGATGAGGCCAAACTTGAGGCTTTGAGAGCGGCGCTTGTGGAAGGAGAGTTAAGCAAAGACATTGAGAACTTTGATCCAGAATCATTCTTGAGGGGTTTGAAAGAGGGGCGCAGTAAGAAGAATGGCTGATTATCAGCCGCTTGTGGCGTACCATAGCCCTTTAGACCCTTCAGACCTCTTTGTTGGGAAACAGTCCGAAGATTGCGGAGCCGCTGCCTGTCATTGATACATAGACGGCTCCGGTTTCTTTCAGAGATGCTTTCACTTTCTCAAGCTGAGGGAATTCCTTGAAGACCGGTGCCTCGAAGTCGTTGACGATTCTTCCTTGCCACTTCTCCACAGGGATTGTTATGGCTTCAGTAATAGGGATGTAAGGACGTTCATCTTCCTCATCGCCGAGGCCGTTCTTCTTCCTCTTTGGGACTATGGAGTAGGCTTTCTTGGTTGAAACGAAGCAGTCCGGGGAGAAGGTTATACCTACGCGGTATTTTTCAGAGATGTTCTTTAAAGCGGTACACGCAGGCTCCTCCAGCGGAGTGAGGATTTCGCCGCGGCCGGTGACAAGCCGGGGTTCGTTCTGGACGAAGAACGGGCAGTCGCTGCCGAGCTTCTCTGCGTATGAGGTCAGCTGCTCTTGTGTAAGGTTCAGGTTGCAGAGCTCGTTCAGGGCCTTGAGGGTGCAGACTCCGTCGCTACTTCCGCCACCCAGGCCGGCTCCGACGGGAAGGTGCTTCTCGAGGACGATTACTGCCGGAGGAAGCTGATAGTCAGCATCCAGAAGCTCGTATGCCTTGACGCAGATGTTGTCCTGAGGCGTTCCGGGATAATCCAACCCGCACTCGATCATACGGACTTTCTCGGAGTAGTTTTCCGTGTAGAAAAGTGTCTCTTCGTTCTGGTTCTCACACACGGAAACCGTCAGCTTGTCCGGCTCGAGGTTACTGTTGTCGGGGCCGACGGGGTAGAAAATGCTTTCTATCTCGTGGAAGCCATCTTCCCGCTTCTCGAAGACATACAGGCCTATGTTGATCTTGGCCCCTGGGTACAGTGTAAGTTGCTTCATCTTTGCCGTTTAAAATGCTTTTGCCGCCTGGCTGATTGCTGGTGTTGGTGGTTGGACTAGCTGCAGCTTAGTTCCTCTCCGGCTTGATGGATTTCTGGGAAAAAATCTCTTTGTAGATATCTGCCGTGAAGTCGTTGAGCATCTGCTCTACCTGCTTGCGGTTCTTGGATTTCTTAAGGCTAGGAAGGCTTTCTTCAAGGTCAGATTTTTTCTTGAAGATGTCGTACTGCATCTGCCACTTGTTTTCCTGGACGCCGTTGATCCAATAGATGTAGTTAGAGTTCAGCTGATTCCATCGATGAGTAAAGAACCAGTAAGGATGCTCTGGATAGTTTTTCTCCTTGTCATTGACATCTGTGAAGTGATGCTGCTCGGCCTCCTGCCAGTCGTCGAACCTAGACCATCCGGCCGGGGATTTTGTCATTCCCAGATACCAAGGAACATAAACTTCGGCGCAAGGTCTTCCAGGGCACATCCACATTATGCAGCCAGTCTCTCTAGGCATCCAGCTGCGGAGCTGGAAGATGGTTGAAACGATGGTGACGTTTGTGCAGACTCCAGGAACGTGGCTAGGATCGACATGTCCTCTTGCCGGCACCTGAGGCGCTCCCTCGACAATCTTTTGCTTTTCCCGTTCGTTGTGGATGGAGAGCATAGCCATCATGTCATTCAAGGAGATTTTCTTGGCTGGAGTGAACATCGGCTGAACGGAATAAGGATCGTAGTCATAGGTCTTGTCCGTGATGTAATCGATTACCGCCTTGTGGCGATTGATGTTTCCCGGGCGGTTGATGGTTGCCGGGTCGGCGTATGCCAGGCGGAAGTTGAACTCCTGGCGGGAATGCGGGTCGTACCAGCCGCGGCTGATGGCATAGTCTATGATGTCAGGACTTCCCATGAAGTTCTCGGTATCAGTCAAATCCACGTAGGTAATCGTGTAGTAGTTCGGAATCGCCATAACCTTATCGTCCGGAACCCTCTGGGCTACCCAGTGGCGTCCCTTGACCACGGCTACTATCCATCCTTCGTTAGGGTCAGCGACAGAATATGTCCTTCCGCTTCCCTTGTATCCGTACTGCTCTACTGCTTCACCGATAATCTTCACGGCTTCTCTCGCGCTGCGGGCATACTTGGCCACATCTATGCGCACATCGTAGAGGATGCCGTCTTCCGTAAAGTCGTCTTTGTCTTCACGGGAGTTGCAGCCGTCTGAGGCGATGGCCACACCCCACTGGTTCATGGCGGCATCAGCGACGCTCATTCCAGGGAATTCCACCCAGAAGAACTTGCCGTTGACTTTCTGACGGAACTTTTCTCCTTTCTTTGAATTTTTGTTGGCGATGAAACCGTTGGTGATGGAAGCCGGAATCTTTGCTCCGCCGTCTGTCGTAGCCGGCTGAACACCAGCTGGAACAATATACACGTTGAGCATCTGCTCTCCGGAATCATCCTCGTTGTGGCCGAACAGCACACTGCCGTCAACGGTTGTGCCCTTGCCCGCGATAATCGCAAAGCAGTTCTCTCCCGTCACATCCACTCCCTGCCTGTCGTTCACCACCATCTGCCTTCCATCACCCTGCCCGAACGCAGCCCCGGCCAGCAAAACCATACAAGAAACCATCACTGAGAATAAAAGAACCTTTTTCATAACACAATTGTTAAAATCAGGTTAAAGTTAGAGATTTTTTTTGAAAGGCGTAGTCCTCGGCGATGGTGTCTTCTAACTCGTTGATACACAGCAACTCCTGAAATAAGAGTTTCTTTAAAAGAGGTCTTGTTTTAGGGATTCTTGATAGTCAGCAACTTACAGCGCACCATCGCCGAAACGACTCTCGCTTCTGTGGGAAAGATTACAGTTTTCTATCTTGACAATAGGCTGAATCATACTATATTTGTAAAAACTATGGAGGGGATGGATATGAAGGGAAGCATTCAGCCAGCAGCTTTTCTTAAGAGAAGTCACGAAAAGCGAAATCAAGTTAACAAACCAGGATTTTATCATCTTTATGCCCGGACTGTGGATGGGGGAAGGCTGTTCTACCGGCAGTCGGATTTCAAGAAGTTGCTGACGGTAATGGAAGATGCCAGAAAGCGGTTTGACGGGACGCGGATAATCATAGTGGTCTGTATGTCAAATCATTTTCATCTTGTGGCCTATTCGCCGGATGTAATGGGGTTCAAGACTTTTGTCTGCAGAAAGTATTGTGGATGGTATAATCTGAAGTACAGCAGAAGAGGACCTCTGCTGGAAGACTCTAGCATAAAGGCATCACAACTTCCTTATAGAGAAGCTATCCGCGATAAGATTCTGTACAATGCCAACAATCCGGTCAAGGCAAAACTTTGCAAGACAGCATTTGGATATAAGTATTCGTCATTGCGATCCTTAACGCTCAGGCCATGGGTTTGGAAAACTCATATCACTATTGATTCGGAATATATTATCTCGATGTTCGGATCTGTAGAGAATTTGAAGCAAGCTCTTTTGAAAGAGGTGGACTACAAAAGTATTCTTAAAAAGTCCTATGAAAGAGAAGGTCCTCCTCAGTGGCTAGAGGGTGTTTTCAGCGATGAGGCCTTGTAGTCCGCTGGTGTTGTTCTCGGCGATGGTGTGCTGTAACTCATTGATACACAAGAGGCCCTGAAATATGAGATTCTTTTAAAGAGGTCTTATTTTGGGATATGCTGGGAGTCAGTCACTTACAGCACACCATCGCCGAAAGAGCCTTTAGCCGACCATCCAGACCATGACGTGGTCTTCGAAGACTTCGTACTGCATCTCGAATTCTTCTTCTTCGTTCTGCTCGTTGCCGTCTTCGTCCAGGATGTGCTCGTTTTTCGGATACTTGAACACCACGTCTATCTCGCCTTCGTCGCGGACGGAAAAGCGGTCAACTTCCATGTCTTTGGAAAAGTCCACGTGGGTTCTGTCCATGCGCTTGTAGAGGGCTTCCTTGGCGCACCAGTAGATGGCGAGCTGGGTGTTGCGCTCTTCCATCTGCTCCGGGTCGCTTTCGTCTTTCTCGACAAGGTCTTCTCTCTCGTCATCGTTGAGGGCCCTTTTCTCCACGGCCGTGAAGTCGCGCTGGATGCTCTCGATATCTATGCCCACTTCTTCTGACGGATGGATAATCACTGCCGAGAAGCGGTTGGTGTGGGTTATGCTGATTCGGGTGCTGTCGTTCTCGATGTATGGGCTTCCGTTCTCGTGGTGGCCGATGTGTACGGGGCCAACCGGGAACTCGGGAGACGGTTCCCTGAACAGTTCCTGGACCAGGCACAGTACGGAAAGCTTTTCGCGCCTGGCTTGTTCGCTCTTGTAGAGGGAGATTTCTTCAAGCTCCTGGTCGCGGTCCTCCTCGTCCTGCGCGAGGATGTTCAGGAGTTCTTTTTCGGTCTCTGTTATTTCCCAGACGGCGATTGTGCCGCCACCCTTCAAGTCCTTTCTAAGATATAATCCCATATGTCTATGTTTTTATTTATTATTCTGTTTTAGGGGTCTGTGCTGGGGTGTCTTCCGCGGTGTCGCTTTCGTCGGAGATCTCGCCCACGATTTCTTCAAGTATGTCTTCCATTGTCACGATGCCGTCCATTCCGCCGTATTCGTCTACGACGATTGCCAGGTGAAGCTTTCTCTGCCGAAGTTCCTCGAGCAGGTCGTTGATCTTCATTGAGCCCGGGACGAAGTAGGCCTGGCGGATGTGCTTTCTCCAGTCGAACTTCTTGCTGCGGCTCATTATGTAAGGCAGCATGTCTTTGATGTACAGGAAGCCCCGGATATCCTCGAAGTTGTCTTTGTACACAGGAAGCCTGGAGTAGCCGCATTCGTTGGCCACGCGGATGACCTCGTCGTTGTCCATATCCATGCTGATGGTTTCTACATCAACTCTCGGCATCATTATCTGCGATACGGTCTTGGTTGGCAGGGTAAGGATCTTCTTCAGGAGCTTTTTCTGAGTGGCGTCTTCTGTCATGGTCATCTCCACGGCTCCGCGAAGCATCTCGTACGCGTCTTCCTCTTCTTCTTCGCTGAGGGTCTTGTTGTGCTTTTTCTTCTCGACGATCTTGTCCATCACCTTGTCAATCGGAACGGTGGTATGCTTGAGGATGGAAAGCGGCAGGCTCGTGAAGCGGGCGAAGCGTACCGGAAACTGTGTGCCGATGAGCTTAGGCATAGCCTCGCCGAACAGTACCAGTATGAACGTCACCACAACCGTGCACACGATAAATTCCAGGACCGGATGGCCGGAAAAGTCAAACAGCCTGGATATAAGCAGCGAGCTGAGCAGAACCAGCAGGATGTTCACGATGTTGTTTGCCTGGAGGATGGTCCCCAGCAGCCTGTTTGGCGCGGCGAGAAGTTTCATCACTCTGCGGCTGGAAGAGTCTTCCCCGTCCTTGAGCCTCTGGGTTTCTTTCGGGCTCAGCGAAAAGAACGCGGCTTCGCTTCCGCTCATCATCGCTGAGCAGAAAAGCAGCAGAAGAATGAATATTCCTATGAGGATGTTTTCCAGCAATCCACCCGAAGGGGGGACTTCATCCGGAGCGCTGACTAGCAGCATTAGTATTGTACTGGGAGGTTCCAAGTATCTAAAAGTATTGGTTAGCGGTGCAAATATAATAAATACTGAAAACACATCAAGAGGATGCAGGCAAATTTCCTTTATCGCGATGGGGGATGGCGGGGCTATGGTGCTTTGTATCTTGTTCTTTCTCAGCGATATGCAAAAAGCACCCCTGGAATTCCCAGGGGTGCTTTTTCTGTGGCGTTGAAACTCAGCGCCTTATAGAGGACCATAGCCCTTCGCCTACATCATTCCTCCCATACCTCCGCCCATCTGTGGCATTGGGGCTGGATTCTCTTCCTTCTTGTCGGCGATCACGCACTCGGTTGTGAGGAACATTCCGGCAACGGAAGCTGCGTTCTGCAGAGCGACTCTTGCGACCTTGGTAGGGTCGATGACTCCGCCTGAGAGCAGGTTCTCGAACTTGCCTTCGCGGGCGTTGTATCCGAAGTCGTCCTTTCCTTCCTTAACCTTCTGGATGATGACGCTGCCTTCCTCGCCTGCGTTCTCGCAGATCATTCTCAGCGGCTCTTCCAGAGCACGTACGATGATGTTGATACCGGTCTGCTCGTCGTCGTTGGCTCCCTTGAGAGTCTTCAGGTGCTCGATGGCGCGGATGTAAGCGACTCCGCCGCCGGCGATGATACCTTCCTCAACAGCTGCCCTGGTTGCGTTCAAAGCGTCCTCAACCCTGTCCTTCTTCTCCTTGAGCTCAACCTCTGAAGCGGCGCCTACATACAGGACTGCCACTCCGCCGGCCAGCTTGGCCAGTCTTTCTTTCAGCTTCTCGCGGTCGTAGTCTGAAGTGGTGCTCTCGATCTGCTTCTTGATTTGGGCAACGCGGTCAGCGATCTGCTGCTTGTCTCCGGCACCGTTGACGATGGTGGTGTTCTCCTTGTCGATGGTGATCTTCTCGGCCCTTCCGAGCATGTCAGGAGTGCAGTTCTCGAGGGTGAAACCTCTTTCCTCGGAAACTACGATGGCACCGGTCAGGGTAGCGATATCCTGAAGCATCTCCTTGCGTCTGTCGCCGAAGCCAGGAGCCTTTACGGCAGCCACCTTCAGGGTTCCTCTCAGGCGGTTTACAACCAGTGTGGTCAGAGCCTCGCCGTCAACGTCCTCGGCGATGATAAGCAGAGCCTTGCCCTCTCTTGCCAGCGGCTCGAGAATAGGAAGAAGGTCCTTCATCGTGGATATCTTCTTGTCGGTGATCAGAATGGCAGGCTGATCCAGAACGGCCTCCATCTTGTCAGGATTTGTCATGAAGTAAGGGGAAATGTATCCGCGGTCGAACTGCATACCCTCTACAACCTTAACCTCGGTGGTGGTTCCCTTTGCCTCCTCAACGGTGATCACGCCTTCCTTCTTCACCTTGCTCATTGCATCGGCGATGAGCTTTCCGATAACTGCATCGTTGTTTGCGGAGATGGTTCCTACCTGCTCGATCTTTGAGTAGTCTGTTCCAACGCTCTGGCTCTGCTTCTTGAGGTCCTCTACTACAGCCTCGACAGCCTTGTCGATACCTCTCTTCAGATCCATAGGGTTGGCGCCTGCGGTAACGTTCTTCAGACCTACGTTGATGATAGCCTGTGCCAGAACGGTAGCGGTGGTTGTACCGTCACCAGCCTGGTCATTGGTCTTGGAAGCAACTTCCTTGACCAGCTGAGCGCCCATATTCTTGAACTGGTCGTCCAGCTCGATTTCCTTTGCTACGGTAACTCCGTCCTTTGTAATCTGTGGAGCGCCGAACTTCTTCTCGATAACCACGTTGCGGCCCTTAGGACCAAGTGTCACCTTCACGGCATTTGCCAGCTCGTCTGCACCTTCTTTCATCAGTGCGCGGGCATCCATATTGAATTTAATCTCTTTTGCCATATTGTTTTGTTTTTATTTATTCTTGATATCTGTTCTTACTCACGGTCTGCGAAAATCTTTCAGGCAATCCCGTTTTCAGAAGTATTTGTGATGCTGCTTAGCCGATTACTGCGAGAACATCGCTCTGGCGCATAATCATATAGGTTTTTCCGTCAGGGGCGTTAACCTCGGTGCCGGCATATTTTCCGTAGAGGACAACGTCGCCGACCTTGAGCTCCATAGGCTCGTCCTTCTTGCCAGGACCCGCTGCTATTACGGTTCCTTCCTGTGGTTTTTCCTTTGCGTTGTCAGGGATGATGATTCCGCTGGCAGTCTTTTTCTCAGCCTCTTTAGGCTCGATCAGTACTCTGTCTGCTAATGGTCTGATATTCATAGTTATGTGTGTTTTAATATTTTTTGTTTGATATTATTTCCGTTTCGTCTGCCCGTTGTCTGGACAGGCAGTAGGGAAATAGGCAAAGCGTGTGCCACCTCAAATAACTGACATTTTGTCGCATTTTGGTCTTTAAAAGCACCGTTAGGGCTGTCACGCGGTGTTCAGATCAGGAGCAGCGGTTTTTAAATCAGTAACGGCGGCTTTTGGCCCAGTCACAGCGGTTTTTAAATCAGTAAGGGCGGTCTTTGGGCCGTGCCGCTTATATGCTTGAAATACAGCGTGATATGTATTTGACTGTATGGCAAAAACGGCATAGACAATCGAGGAAAATGCTCTTTATCAGCCGGTTGCGGGGCACGCTTGTTTTGACAGATATTTTGTAACTTGCAACATCATTTGAAAAGGTATTACTTGAAAGGGCGTTTTTCAAAGTAGCTTATTTGAAACGGCATCTTTTGAAAGGCTTTTTTCAATTCGGTATTATTTGAAACGGCATCACTTGATTATAGGGTATGGATATAGAACAGCTGAAAATAGACGTGGATTTCATGATTCAGGCCCTGAAGGAGGCTGAAGCGGCTGCCGAGGAAGGCGAGGTTCCGGTCGGGTGCGTGATTGTGGCTAACGACGCAAAGGTGAAGGGGAAGAAGGTAACGTCAACAGGAAGGATCATAGCCAGGGCGCACAACCTGACGGAAACTCTGAAGGACCCTACAGCCCACGCGGAAATGCAGGCCATCACCAGCGCCTCGTCCTACATGGGCGGAAAGTATCTGGACAAATGTACCCTGTATGTGACGGTGGAGCCTTGCCCTATGTGCGCCGCCGCCTTGAACTGGGCCCAGATCGGAAGGGTTGTCTATGGATGTGCCGACCCCAAGAGAGGAGCGTCTATGTTTTCGCCGAGTCTGTATCACCCGAAGACCAGGGTTGACGGCGGAGTCCTGGACAAGGAGTGCTCAAAGATCATGACGGACTTCTTTTCCCGCAAACGCAAACGCTAATGTTCTCCTGCAAGCGCAAACGCTAATGCCGTTTCTTGTACGGTTTGCGGAGTTTTATTACTTTTGCAACCCGCATTGAGATATGGTGTAATGGTAGCACAACAGATTTTGGTTCTGTTTGTCCAGGTTCGAATCCTGGTATCTCAACCTATTAATGTAGTTTTATGAAGCGTGTTTTCAGTGTTGCCCTTGCTCTGTTTTTCGTGACAGTTGCGGGCTTTTTTGTTTTATCTGCTTGCAAGAATTCCGGCAAGGACAAGTCTCCTTACCAGACAAACATATTTCCGTCTGTAAAGGTGCCGGTGGCTATGGCTTCCGACAGAAAGCTCTCTGCTGAATATACGGCCAGGCATTACTGGGACGAGTTCCTCAGCCAGGACCGCCTTCTGCGCCTCAAGCCGGACACTTCAAACATTCTCGGGGTGAGCCCGCAGATTTTTGACGAGGCTTTCCAGGGCTATGTATCGGCGATATCTGTTGTGGACGACACCATTGCCAAGCATTCAATGGCAAAGCTTGTGGACAGGGCCGTGGCTCTGGCCGAGGACGGCTATCCGATGTTCTTCAGCCAGATTATGCAGGACGGGGAGAAGATGCTTTTCGACGCCCACTCTCCGTTTCTGGACGATGAGCTTTACCTTCCTGTCCTGGACGGCATCGAGCGCTGCAAGGTGATTCCGCAGAACGTGAAGGATTCTTTCAGGTGGCAGAAAGATATCTGCGTCAAGAACCGTGTCGGTACCCAGGCCGCAGATTTCCGCTATGCCACATCTGGAGGCCGCCAGTCCACGATGCATAACATCAATTCTGAATATCTTCTGGTTTTCTTCAACGATCCTGACTGCCCGAACTGCCGCCAGGCTCTTGAGGTGATGAAAACCGCTGACCCGATACTCAATCTCACGGGAATGGGAGTGATGAAAGTTCTCGCCGTTTCTCCTGGCGGGAAGACTGCTCTGTGGGACGAGAGAAAGGCGGATTTCCCTTCAAGCTGGATTTATGCCTACGATCCTGCGGGAGAGCTTGATCAGGGAACTATCTACACGCTGAGGGCGTCGCCGAGCATATATCTTCTGGATTCTGAGAAGAATGTCATTCTCAAGGACGCTTCCGTGCCTCATTGCCTGAGGGTGCTTGAGGGCATCGCCGAACACTACGTAAAGGTTCAGGAATAACAGAGACTCTTGTAAAAGAAAAGCGGGGGATTGCCAAGGCAGTCCCCCGTTTTATGTATCGTTTCCGCCGAGGCGGCTATTTGATCTCGATGATGGCTTCGGAGATGTTGATCATAAAGTCTCCCACGTGCTCGAACTCGTTGATCATATCCACGTAGTAGGTGCCGGTGAGATAACTGTAGGTGTTGTTCTCCAGGTTGAGCAGATGCTCTTCCTTGAGGTTGTTGCGGTACTCGTTGATTTCCTGCTCCACGTCCTGGGCGTTGGAGATGTCTGAAATGCCGGTGTAGCCGAGTTCCAGGTTTTTCTCCATAACGTCGAATCCCTTGAAGATAAGGTCCATCATAAAGCCCAGGCGGGTGACCATATCCTCGTCGAAGGTGGCGTTGTGGATGTTGCGTCTCTGGAGGATTCTGCCAAAGTTGAAGCCGCTGTCGCCGATGCTTTCCAGTTCGCTGATGACCTTGAACATCGCCTGGATTCTGCGGGCGGACTCTTCCGAGAGATCCCACTCGGAGACTTCGTTCAGGTACTTGGCAATCTCGAACTCTATCTTGTCCGTAATCTGCTCGTAGTGCTCCAGCTTGTGGTAGAGTTCGTCGAACTTGTCCGGATCGGTTTCCGAGATGCTCTGGCGGGCCAGCTCGTACTGCTCGCGGCATATCTTCACAAAGTGGAGAATCTCGCTCTTGGCCTGCTCCAGAGAAAGCTCTGCGGTGGAAAGCGGTCCGCCGTGGATGTACTGCAGCCTGTACTCCTCGTCCTCCGGCTTGCCCGGCAGGATTCTGGTCACGAACTTGACTATCTTGTTGGTGAAGCCTACCAGGATGCAGGTGTTGCTGACGTTGAACAGGGTGTGAACCATCGCGATGGAGCAAAGGATGGAGAACGTGGAGGCTCCCGTTACAAGCGGATTGTCCAGGCCGACAGCCATAATCACCTTGGATACCAGCCACAGGAACGGATGGTAGAGAATCAGAACCCACAGCACTCCGAACAGGTTGAAGAAGGCGTGTCCGGCAGCAGCTCTCCTGGCGGAGATATTTGCTACGGATGCCGCCATGTTTGCGGTAAGGGTGGTTCCTATGTTTTCTCCGAGCACCAGGGCGGCACCCAGTTCAAAGTTCAGTCCGTTGGAGCACATCATCAGCGTAAGGGCCATAGTGGCGGCTGATGACTGGAGCATTATGGTGACCAGCGTTCCTATGAGCACGCATATCAGAACGCTCCAGAATCCGAACCTGCTCCATCCGTTGATAAGTTCCTTGACCTTCTCCAGGATGGCCGGATCTACGGAAGTCTGAACCATGCTCAGTCCGAGGAACATTATCGCGAAGCCCATCACCATCATACCCAGGCTCTTGCGCTTTTTGCTCTTTCCCATCGTGATGACAAAGCCCACTGCAATAAGCGGAACGGCCACGGTGGCCACTCCTCCGGAGAATCCCACAAGGGCGAACAGCCAGGCGGATACCGTGGTGCCGATATTGGCGCCCATAATGACTCCGATACTCTGGGCCAGGGTAAGAAGTCCGGCGTTGACGAAACTTACCACCATAAGAGTGGTCGCCGCAGAAGACTGGATGCAGGCGGTAACCGTAAGACCCGTGAGCACCCTCTTGAATGCGTTGGAGGTCATCATTGCCAGAAATCCCCTGAGCTTGTCTCCCGCAACTTTCTGCAGGTTTTCACTCATCATGCTCATTCCGAACAGGAATAAGGCAAGAGAGCCCAGAAGCTTGAATATAGACATCGCGATGTTCATCACAACAAATTTAATCTTAATCGTTGAGTTATAAAAATGAAAATCGCTAAATTTGAAGCAAAATATTTTCCTATGAACAAAAACGTAACAAAGACTCTGTTTTTAGCAGCTACGCTTTTTCTTTTTTGCTCGGCGACAGCACTGGCTCAATATTATGATATAGGCTCTGAAAAAACTTCCGTCAAGTGGAAAAAGATGAAGAGCAAGAATTTTGAGATCATCTATCCGGAAGGGGAAGCCGTGAATGCCGCAGGATATCTTAAACACATGGAGTCTTTCCATGGGATGTTCGCCAATTCTGTAAATTATAATTACGGCTTGCCGAAGAGATTTCCGATGGTGCTTCACCCGTACAATGCCGAGAGTAACGGCGTGACCGTCTGGGCCCCGCGCCAGATCGATTTCTTCGCCCAGCCGCCGGTGAACCTGATTTCAACCGAGCCTTGGGACGTGTCCCTGGCGACGCACGAGGGAAGGCACGCCTGGCAGATAGCCCATTTCAACAGGGGAATTTTTAAAGTCCTTTCCTGGGGCCTGGGAGACCAGGTTGTGGGAGCGGCTTCTGCCATATATCCTTCCAGATGGTTCCTGGAGGGAGACGCAGTGGTGGCCGAGACCCAGATGAGCAGCGGAGGAAGGGGACGCAGCGGTTTCTTCCTTTGCGAAATCCTCAAGTGCATAGTTCCTGAAGACGGAGACGCATCAGAATACTTCTACGGCAAGAACCGCAGCTGGGACCGTTTCCGCTTCGGCAGTGTAAAGGCATATTCTCCAGATAAATACAGTGTGGGCTATATGATAAACGCGATGGCCCGTCATCATAGCGGAGACGTGGACCTGGCACACAAGATCCTCAACTACGAGACCAGTCATTTCATGAGCGCCAACGTGGTGGCTTCCGCCTTCAAGGAATATACCGGCAAGACTCACCGCGAGTATGTCAAGGACAGTCTTCTGCAGGCTTTCCTTACCCTGAACGAAAATGACGTCCTTGAGGAATATCTCGAAAAGCTGGAGGACTCTTTGGGCAATACGTCCCAGAGGCTTGTCTTCGATCCGATTAAAAGGACGGGAGAAACCAGGGGCTACTTTACCGAATACACCAACGTGACCGTTGTGGGAAAGGACTCTCTGGTAGCCGTTGTCAGCGGTACCGGAAGCCCTGGAGCGATGGTTCTCCTTACCAGGGAACCAGGTGCCGGAGAGCAGTCTTACGCCTCCGGATGGAAAGAGAAATATATCAGGCCTTATTTTGAAGGGGCCGAGAGGTTCTTCTTCTACGGAAACAGGCTCTGGACCTGCGAGTCGAACTATGACCCGAGATGGAAACAGCACTCCAGCTATTCCATTTACGGCTATGACCTGAACACCGGAGTCGCTGAGGAAGAATATACCGCAGATCCTAATTCGCTCCATCTTCCGTTTGTGGTCAGTTATGAATCCCGACCTCTTCTTTGCGCGGTTGAATATGGAACGGACCATCATTCAAGCACCGTCAGGTCTCTGGCTTTCCTGGACGATAAAGCTCCTTTTGACGGTCTCAGGGTCAAGGTTGAGGGGCAGATCAATTCCATAACTTCTTCCGGTAGCGATATCTGGTATTCCGCACTTAAGGAATTGCCTGAAGGCGAGGGCAGGATAGAGATAGGAAAGATTTCTTCCGGCAAGACATACGGCGTATATCAGACAAGCCATCTTGTAAAGGACCTTCAGTGCCATGAAGGCGGAGTGTATTTCCTGTCGGATATGTTCGGCTGCCCTGTAATCTGCAGGCTCGACGCCTCTACGGGCGAGGTTTCTATGGCTTCCACCTCTGAAGACGTGTGCTCGTTCAGCATCGCCGAGTCCGGAAAACTGTTCCTTTCCAAGGATTCCAAGGACAAGGGAGCTTTCCTGCACTGCGACAGGCTTCTCGATTTGCCTGTTCCTGAAGGCATGGAGTTCAAGAACCCTCTGGCCGGGGAACTTTCCAGACAGTACAACGAGAAATACGGCAAGAACGTGAAGCATTTTACTCCGGAATCATTCACTGAGGAGAATTACAGCAAGACCGGCCATCTTTTCCGCCTGCATTCCTGGGCTCCGGTATATGCGGAGTTCTCCGGGGTGACAGAAGGGGATTTTGAAGAGTTCTACGAAGAGGCACTGCCGGGCGTGAATCTCTATTCCCAGAACACGCTGGGTACTTTGAGGGCGTCGGCTGGATACGCCTATCAGCACAGGCACGGATTCCAGGGGGTGTCCAAGAGGCTTCATTCCGGACACGCTTCCTTCACCTGGAGCGGATGGTATCCTGTCTTTGAAGGGAACATACATTTCAACGACAGGATAATGTACAAGAAAGACCGCTTCTCCCTCAGGACTTCCCTTTATGCATATGTTCCTATCTCCTGGGAAGGAACGGGATGGAATTCTGGAATCACGCCTCTGGCCGGATGGAGCTTCCGCAACGACCAGCTGGTTCTGGATATGGATGAGCCTGAACCTTCGGCCGCAGCCGGAGACGATGAGGATGAACCTGAAACCACATATATCCTCCGTCAGATAGACAGGCATCAGCTGAATTTCTCACTTGGAGCCTACAAGATGCAGGAGGCTGCCGAGTCCCAGGTTTTCCCTCGCTGGGGAATAGGCGGAAGGGTGGCATCGTCTGTCAGTCCTAACGGCGGCAGCAGATTCGGTTCCGAGTTCTCCGCTATTGCCTACGGTTATCTGCCAGGCCTGACGTTCAACCAGGGCCTGAGGCTTTCTGCCGGATTCCAGAGGCAGAACGTGGAGGGCAAGAGATACTGGCTGGACAACCATCTGGACCTTCCAAGAGGATTCACCGAGGATTTCTACGGAAGGAACTATTTATTGGCAACCGCAGACTATGCGATTCCAATTTATCTCGGCGATGTATCCATAGGTCCTCTGGCCTATCTCAAGCAGTTGCAGATAATACCGTTCTTCGATTATGCCAGGGTTGATTTCTATCGCAGAAGGGGCGGAATGATGGGCTTCTATACAGGAGCTCACTACCAGTGGGAAAGCCGCTATTCCTTTGGCGCGGACGTGATGCTTCAATGCCATCTCCTGAGGATCGGATTCCCGATGTACATCGGAGTGCGCTATGCAAGAACCAACAAGCCTGGTGACTTCAGCAACGCCACTCCTGCCACATACGACGGCAAGGGCAGCAAGAACTACTGCACGCTGCTTCTGGGAATCAGTTTCGATTAAGACTGGCCGTCCTGCCGGAGAGACTGCTTCCACTCGGTAGGACTCATTCCGGTCTTTGCCTTGAATGTACGCAGGAAGGATGTCCTGGATGAGAATCCGGACTCTTCCGCCACGTCCGAGTGGGACATTTCAGGATGTTCCGCCATAAGTTTCTTGGCGTGTTCTATGCGGTAGCTGTTTATCAGGTCGGAGAAACTGGTTCCCAGAGAACTGTTGACAATCAGACTTACATAGGTCCTGTTGGTGGCAAGCTCCGATGCTATATCGCTGATGCGTATGTCTTTTTTCTTGAAGAGCTGCTTCTCCTCGATGATTCTGGAAATCTGCTCCTGGAGTTCCTGCCTTGATTTTTTTGCCGCCTCGGATGTGTCTATATCTGCCCCTTCTTCCGGCTTCTTGGACAATAGCCTGTAGGCCAGGAAAATGCACCCGATAACAACAAAGGCTCCGCAGGCAAACCAGAGCCAAGGATAGCTTGTGCTTTCCGCAGGTTTTGTGCTGAAGGCAAAAACGCAGCTGTTTGTCTTGAAGTTGTCTGTCACGAGAGCTTCCCCGGATTCTCCGAAGAAACAACCTCCGGCCAAAACGATTCTGCCGTCTCCCAAAAGATCCCAGCTCTCGTCATTCAGAGAGAAATCCTTCAGGATATCGGAATAATACAAGATACTGCTTGCCTTTCCGCCATCAAGAGTCGCGTCATAGTCAATCTCGGCGACATAGAAGTTTCTCTTAAGGTCATATCCTGTAAGATAAGCCTTTCTTGTCTGGCGGTTTACCTGGATTTTCGGTCCCCAGGCCAAGGAATCTCCTTCAATTCCCTTTTCAGGCAGCGGCTTTTCCATATTCAGCAGCGAGAACTGTTCTCCGGAAATCTTTAGAATTCCGAACCTTCCGTCAATCTTTCTTTTTGCCGGTATCAGATAGGTGTAATCGCCGATGGAAGAAATCCTGGAGTCGTAAAAGCTCAGTGGCGGAAAAATGCTCCACTCGTTCAGCAGCGGTATCTGGAAAGCTTCTCCGTCCAGGCGGTCAGCGATCATCTGGCAGGTGTCGCCCCTGTTGCCCAGATATGAAAGCACAATGGCCCCAGACGAGTCTGTCTGCAATATCAGTGGACTTCCCCTTTGGACAGAAACCGGCTTCTTGAAAGAAAAGCCCTTTCCCGACTCGTAAATTTCCATATCGTCGTCGGCGTACCAGTTGCCTGTAACCAGGACTCTTCCGTCCGGGAAGGCAATCGCGGAGCACCCTGTCCTCTTGCGGTCCAGAACTCCGGATGGTTCGAAGGAGTGGGTCTTGGGGTCATAGATTTCCGTTCCCCAGCTTTGCCCGATGCCGAAGTTTTCCGCGCAGCCGCCTCCAATCATTATCCTTCCGTCCGGGAGCTTTACTGAAAATCCGAAATCGTGAGGATAGAGCATCGGCACCTCAACCCATTTTCCGTCCTTGAGGTACTCGGCCGTCTTGAGCAAGATGAAGCCGTCTGTATGCCCGCCGAGAACGGTTATCTCCCCGTTCCGGTTGACGATACAGTGTCCGCCGCGGGGCTGGTTGAGGTCGGGAAGCCTCTCGGCCTCCATCTTGAGAAACCTCTCTCCGCCAACTTCAACAGCCTCCTGCTCAAACACCTTGGTCTGAGTGCAGGCGGCTGCCAGAAGTGATATTGCAAACGTTATCCAGGGTCTCATAGCGTTCTTCAGACTGTCCTGAAACCAAAGGTAGCAATAATTACTATTCCTTTACCGGACGGATGGCGTAGCCTTCTCCTTGTCCCCAATGCATAATATTACGGCCATCATTGCAGAAGGCATAGGCTCTGTCATCGTTACCCTCGTCTGTTGATGCCGTCCAGTAATAACCTGTCCACGGGTTACCAAAGTCATTGTTTGCGCTGTCATCGTGATGTATCCCGGTAGCGGGCAGATCTGTGATGCCGCTTATGTCTTCCTTGACAGGAATCCTCCATCCGGCCGGACAAGGGTCATAAATTGTCTTGACATCGACGCGCCAAGGCTTTGTCGCGAGGTTTTCACTCATCCAGGTATTGTCGTCTGCGTATCCGATCCATGTGGTTGGGTGTTTTACGGTATATTCCATAGACTGATGCGAGCCTCGAACCTTGTCAAACACTGTTGATGCGGCAGGTACATAGGTGTACGGGCTGTAGCTGTTGCCATCAGCAGCTGAGAATGCATCTTTACGTCCCCACTGATAGAGGAAACCCCTCATGCAGTTGCCTACATCTATGGCGCCGAGATTGCGGTCCATGAAGGTTTTGCTGTTGTGCGTCATGGTTCCAGGTTCAGGTGTTGCCCAGATCACCCAGCTCCAGAGAATGTTGTCCGACGCGTCATAGACTGCCACACAGACATCTCCAGGGGTGAATATGTCTGGTGTGGAGAATTTTACGTAACCGTCAGAATAGCTTATGTCATAATTGGTTCCGTCGTGCTTGACTGCCCGGCCCTGGCCATACAGTTCCCAGAGGACCTTGACTCCTGCTATGTCTGAAGGGTTGATAGTGGTGGCCGTAGTGCCGGTTATCGGATCCAGGCCGCCGTTGCCCTTAACGGTAGCCTTGAACTTGTATTTGCCGGCAGCGCTTACGATATACGTGTTAGCCGTAGCCGTTGCGCTGAGGTCAGTATAAGGGTCGTCGATATAGTATAACTCCAATATTTCCGCATCTGTGAGGGCTTTGTCATACAAGCGGGCGTCATCCATCATGCCTCTGTAGTATTCACCGCCGCCGTAGGTTCCGAATCTCAGTTCGTTTGTGACATCGTTTGTGGTTGTCGCGTGCATATTGTAGCCGCCGACATAAACGCCGTCCACATACAGTTTTCCGACCCTGTTCTCCACATCCCTGACAAAGGTTACCATATGCCAAGAACCATCTGCGAAAGACGTGCTGGAGACATATCCGGTACTGATGCTTCTGCCTTCCCAAATCTCAATTCTGCCTCCATTGAAACGAAGCATCCATCCGTCGTAGAAACCTCCGTCGGTTCTCATAAGGTTTCCAAGGCCGGAGGTCTGTGTGCTGTTTACCCAGAGGTTGGCTGTAAAGGATGTTTTCCCGAAATCGGCGGCGTGTGGAGCAATCATCTTGTCGTTGCCGTCGAAAGAATAGGCACTGTTCTCGTTTCCGAAACGGTCTGTTGTCAGCGTGGCTCCATCTACGGTTGCGTTGATTCCGCCCACAATATCGTTGGCATTGCCGTTGAAAGGCCAGTGGTGAACCAGACCGACCAGTGCTTTCATATCGTTGAAGCCCAGGGTAATGTCTGTGATGCGGCTTCTGGTTACGGCAATGTCTTTGTTGGCTGTGCGGGTCTGGGCCTCTCCGTCTGTTGTGATGACCGTAATGCTCAGCGACGAGTAGTTGTTCTGTGGCACTGCGATATGGAAAGGCTTGGCCGTACTGCCTATCTCAACCCCGCTTTCTCCGCAGTCCAGTACTATTCCCTCAGTGCCGGAAACTGCGGCGACATAGCCGTCAGCAACGAGCGTTGCGGCATTGACAACTGTTCCGCTCATACCCTGGTCTGCGCCCAGAATAATCTTGCGGACCTTCTTCCCGCTCACGGTGGTGCTTATGTTCAGGCGGATGATTCCGCAGATATTCTTGAAGGCAAGGTTTTCGGTGGAACTTTCCGCATACATCGGAGAGCCCGAAATGTTACCTTCCACATAATTCTGTGTCGCCGGAATGGCCGGATATCCGGAATTGAAGAAAGCAACCGGATACATGGCCCTGTAGTCCGGATCCTTGGCCTCGCTTCCACTCTCAAACGTAAATTCTGCGTGAGAGGTGGTGCTGGTGGTGGAATAAACTCCGATATAAGAATTGCCGTCTATCACTACAATCTCGTCTCCGCTTTGCCATACAACCTTATAGACACTTCCGTCCTCTTCCAGGGCGGTTTTGGTAGCGGCTTCGGTAGTTGCCTTGAAGGTGGCTTTGCTTTCCTTCGTTACATTTGCGTCTTCCTTTGAGCAGGAGAAGAACAGGCCCAGGCTAAGGGCGATAATAAATACAAATAACTTTTTCATAACTCTTCCTCCTGATTAAGCATTGAAATCTCCTTCTCCATAATCATCTCCATCGCCGAAATCCTCATTATCTCCGCTGGTGATGCAAATTGCTCCCTCCTGTTCCAGATCCTGGATTTCTGTTAGGGGAGCTTTATAAAGCTGTTTTTCAATCTTTTTCATCTATATAATCATTTTATAATAATTCATTGAAAGAAACTATTCCCTTACGCAGCGTACACTGCCGCCTCTAGTCTTATACAAGTTACGGACTCTTCCAAAATCTGAATAGTTATAAACTCCAGTAGGGTTGGAGGTCAGGCCATACGTACCATCATCCTCGAAATAGAATTTCTCTTTTAACAAGACTCCGTTTTGAGCCCATACGAGAACGTGATAATCACTCGTTCTTTCAAGGGCTCCCTCTCCATTCATAAGCTTATAGCTTGTACCTGAATGAGAGCCGTAGACCGCCTGTGGCATACGGGCGGCTATACCAGGGAAGCGGCATTTAATACCACCTTCGTCAATATAAAAACCGTCAGTATAGAAACTATGCCCATCTAGCCAAAGGATGAACTGATCGTTCCAGGCGCTCTTGTCGGGAACTTTCCAGCCGGAAGGACACGGGTCGAAGATGGTTTTGCTTTCCTGCCACAGATCTTCGGTAATGTCTGAAGCCCAGTTGTCGCGGTCTAGAGAACTGTTAAAGTAAGATCCGTTACTGAATGTAGTTGGATAAGCAACCATTGAGGCAACTGTAGGGTTTGACACAACGGCACGGGATTCCGCTGTTCCAAGAGTAGCCGGAATGTAACAGGTAGCCCAGTCGCTTGAAGATACGTAACCGCTGGTAAAACCAGGGGAAACGGAGTTCTGGAACGGATCTTTTCTTCCCCACTGGTACATAAGACCGTAATCGAAGGTGTTGGAGTTGCTATGGGTTCTAGTCAACGCTCCCAGGTTGCGGTCCATGAATACGGCGCCGCTATTGTAAGTCTGGGCAAGAGAGGCAAGGTCTGTTACGGTAAACCACAGATGCCAGCTCCAGAGAATCGTTCCGCTGGAATTCTTGATGGCAATTACCGCATTGCCCTCATGGAAGGTTTCAGGAACGCGGAAATATACATAACCGTCCTCATAGCGTACGCCGTACAGCATTTCACCCTCTACCGGGGCGGTAGTGGTTCCGTAACTTGCCCAAAGAAGGTTAGCCGAAGCGATTTCAGAAGCGCTTATGGTTTTGCTGACGCCTGCAAGCGTAGCAGCTCCGTTACCTCTTACGGTAGCCTTGAACTTATAGTCTCCAGAACTGGAAATTATGTAGCAGTTGGCCGTTTCCTCTGCACTCAGGTCTGCGTATGTCAAAGAAGCCTCATCCCGAACCGGACGGATAGGCATTCCGGACATCATATATACGTCAGGCCAGCTTCCATATTTTTTATACATTGAGCCATAAGCGTTAGCCCAGGCTCCAATAAAACCGTCACTGTCGTCACAGGTGCTACTCCACAGCAAAACGGAGCCTGGATTTCCATATCCGAAATCTGAATTGCTGCCAGGGCCGATAAAACCGGATCCATAGAAGGATATTGCAGATGTTATTCCGGTCAGTTGGGCCTTTGAAGGAACTTTCCAGCCTATTGGGGACGGGTCATAAATGGTTTTGACGTTATCTGACCAAAGGGTCATGCAAGTAGCATTATCCGGCATCCAGTTGCTTCTGCTGCCATGGTAGAAGAATGTGACTGGATGTGAAGTGGCGTGGTCTACGGTAGTTCCGTTTCCTATGTTCTCAAATGAGAAGACAGAGGTTCTTGGAGGGACGTAATTGAAAGGAGTATATGCCTGCCCTAATGAAGAGGCGAACGGGGCAGGTCTTCCCCACTGATAGCTGAAACCTGCGGTGTAGCTTCCGTCGTCGAAAGTTCCCGTGGTTACGGAACCGATGTTGCGGTCCAGGAACTGATTGCCGTTGTAAACCACGGTGCCCGGGGTGGTTGCCCATATTAGCCAGCTCCAGAGAATCTCGTCTACATCCTTGTCGTAAACCCCGTCAGTTCCACCTTCTTTGTCTTTGAAAATGGCTACATAAGAGTTTCCTTCAAGGTTGTAATTTTTATAGAAATATATGTAGCCGTCGTGATAATAAATATCATGAGCCTGCATTTTTCCGTCATGGTATACGACATTGCCTCTCTGCTTGAGATCCCACAGTACGGTAACTCCGCTGATGTCGTTCTTGTTTATCTCCGTGGCTGTTGTTCCGGTGACAGGGTCGAGTCCGCCGTTGCCTTTTACGGTAGCCTTGAACTTGTAATAGCCTCTCGGCATTGCTATATAGGTGTTGGCTGTACCGTTTTCGCTGAGGTCGATGATTTCCGGATCCTTGTTGAAAGTAAGGGTAATGTCTGCGATGGAACTTCTCTCAACCACTATGCTTTTGTCTGAATTCAGGGTGTATGTCTGCTTTATGCCTTCTACAGTTATTACACCAATTGTGAGATCGGTATATGTGTTTGCCGGAACCGCTATATAGAATGGTATCGGGTCTGAACCTATCTCTACACCGTTATTGCCACAATCCAGAACCACAGGATGCTGGGCCGGGCTGTTTTTGTCAACAGTTGCGGTGGGATTGCTGTTAAGCGAGGTTATGTTTGTAATGGTGCCGCTCAAGCTCTGGGCTGTGGAATAGAGATAGATTTTCTTGATCTTCTTTCCCGTCAAAGGCGTCTTGAGGTTTATTCTGATCAAACCGCCGATATTCTTGAACTGAAGATTTGTGGTAGTACTGTATGCAAACATAGGAGCCTTAATAACTCCAGGGGTGTAATTCTGGGTAATCGGATATGCTGCATTTTGTTCACTCCAGTATTCTGCGGGATAAAAAGCATAGTAAGACCCGGTTGTCAACTCGGTTCCACTGTGGTAGGTGAAATCACCATGGGACGTGTTGCTGGTCGTAGTGTAGAATCCTACAGGTGGAGTTCCATATACATAGTTTCTTACGGCAATCATGTCTCCGCTGCGCCATAAGACGTTGTAGGTGTCGCCTTCCTTTTCCAGAGCTATCTTGGTAGTCGGTTCGGTGGTGGCGGTGAAAACCAGTCCCTTGGAGACTTCAACTTCTGGTTTTGTCTCGATTTTGTCTTCCTGGGTGCAGGAAACAAACAATCCCGCGCTAATCGCGAGAATAATTGCAAGTATCTTTTTCATGGCAGTTCCTCCTAGTTTGAAGTGAAATCATCGTCACCATATTCTTCACCGTCGTGGTAACCCTCCGTGTCGCCACTGGTGCATATAATCCCTTCCGGGTTACATACGTAGATTTTGATTGAAGGGGCAAGATAGAAAAGGCGTTCCTTGTCGAAAATAGATCGCATAAGCTTATGTTTTGAATTGATTTTAATTCAAATTTAGGCAGTGTGTTTTTCCCTCTCCGCCACAGAACGTGCAAATAAGTGTCTCAAATCGTAAAAAGATTTGAGACAAACGCGCCACAGGGCTGTCTAAAGGGGATTAGTCGGAGGAAAAATGGCTGAACACATTTTTTGCGGCAGATTTGCCGATGACGGCGGCAAGGTCTTCTTCTGATGCTTTTTTGATTCTGGCCACGCTCTTGAAATGCTGGAGAAGCTTCTTTGCGGTGGCTTCTCCGATGCCTTTTATGGAGGTCAGTTCAGATTTTGTCTGGCGTTTGCTTCTCAGGCTGCGGTGGAAGGTGATGCCGAACCGGTGAGCCTCGTCCCTGAGCTGCATAATGAGCTTGAGGCTCGGGGAGTTCTTGTCCAGGAATAGAGGGTTCGGGTCACCTGGCTTTATGAGTTCTTCCAGACGCTTGGCGATGCCGATTATAGGCATGGTCTTTTCCAGACCAAGGTCTGTCAGGGCCTGATAGGCGAAGTCCAGCTGGCCTCTACCTCCATCCACAACCACCAGCTGCGGAAGGTCTTCCGGGTTTTCCTCCATCAGTCTGGAGTACCGGCGGTAGACTACCTCGTACATTGAGGCGAAGTCATTTGCTCCCACCACTGTCTTGATGTTGAACTTGCGGTAGTCCTTCTTGGAAGGCTTTCCGTTTCTGAACACCACGCAAGATGCTACCGGATCGGTTCCCTGGATGTTGGAGTTGTCGAAGCACTCTATATGGTTAGGGTATTGCTTGAGGTGAAGGTCTCTCTTGAGCATCTCCACTCCGATGTTCTGCTTCTCTTCGGGATTTTTCAGGGCCTCCTGCTTGAGGGCCTGGAGCATGAACTCCCTGGCATTCTTGGTGGAAAGGTCAAGCAGGGAGAGCTTGTCGCCCTTTTGTGGAATGTGTATGTTGTGGTCGGAACTGAGCACTCCTTCGTCCGGAAGGAACGGCACGATCACTTCCTTGCAAGGCTTTTCACCAGCATCGCTGAGGATGTTGTAAACGCTCAGCATAAAGTGGGTGAGGATTTCCTTTCTTCCGGTGTCTTCTTCCGACAGGTCTGCCTGGGTTTTGAGTTCCAGGTTGAGCACTCTGGTTATGCAGCCGTTTGTCACGCGGAAGAAGTTTCCGAAGGCGGAGCCCTTGCCGGAAGTCTTCTTGACGCTGTCCGTAAAAACAATGGAGAATACATCAAGGTTTGCCAGAGTTGGCTGAACGATAAGGGACTTGTTGTAGTGGGCCGAGAGCAGCTGCATCCTCTCCTTGTAGGCCTGAGCCAGCTCGAACTCCATCTTGGAAGCCGCTTCCGTCATCTTTTCCTTGAACAGGCGGATCATCTGCGACGAGTTGCCCTTGAGGATGTTCTTTATAGCCTCTATGTTTTCTCCGTAGTCTTCCTCGGCGATTTTCCCGATGCAAGGGGCGTCGCATTTTCCGATATGGAAGTTAAGGCATTCCTTGAACTTGCCTTTGGCGATGTCTTCCCTGTTGAGCTTGAGCGAGCAGGTCCTGAGCCTGAACATGGAGTGGAACATGTCTGTCAGGCTGTGGGCATACATCGCCGAGCTGTACGGACCGAAGTACAGAGATCCGTCTCTGGTCAGCGTCCTGGTGATGAATACCCTTGGGAAAGGCTCGTTCTTGATGCAGATCCAAGGATAGGTCTTGCTGTCTTTGAGGAGAATGTTGTAGCGAGGCTGGTTTTCCTTTATCAGGTTGTTTTCCAGAAGGAAAGCGTCCTGCTCGTTTTCCACGACGGTGAATTTGACATCGGCTATTTTTGACACCAGCGCCCTGGTCTTGGCGTTGAGCCTGTTCTCGGAGACAAAGTAGGAACTCACCCTCTTTTTCAGGTTCTTGGCCTTGCCTACATAGATTATCTTTCCGGCAGAATCCAGAAAACGGTAAACGCCGGGGTCTTGAGGCAAAAGGGCGATAATCTCTTTTTTTATTGTATCTTTGTCTTTGATGTGCATATAGAGGACCTATGGGTGCAAAAGTAATCAATAAAAGCGAAGTTAAGAAGTCAATGAAGATTCCAGGGATTCCAGGAAGTCTTCTTGCAGCCATGACTATGAAGATAGCTGGCCTTGACAAGCTCAACGAACTTTATGACCGTCTTGCAGACTACAAAGGAGTAGAGTTTGCGGACAAGGTGCTGGAGCATCTGGAGATAACCCTGAATGTCAACACTCCCGCTCTCGAGAACATTCCTAAGGAAGGTGGCGTGGTCATAACTTCCAACCACCCGTTCGGCGGGCTGGACGGACTGGCCGCCCTTAGCATTCTGGGAAAGGTGAGAAAAGACGTGAAGATCCTCACGAACTTCATCCTTTCAAAGGTCCCTAACGTTTCCGATTACTTTATTCCAATCAACACCACATACGCTTTCGGCAAGTTCACCGCCCCGACGATTTCCGGCCTCAGGCAGGCCGAGGAGCATCTCCAGAAGGGAGGTGTGCTTGTGATATTTCCGGCCGGAGAGGTTTCTTCCTGGAACAATCAGGGAAAGGTTGTGGAAGATGCCGAATGGATGACCTATATCAGCCGTCAGGTCCGCCGTTCAAAATGCCCGGTAATCCCGATGTATTTCCACGGCAAGAACTCCAAGTATTTCCAGTGGCTGGGAAGGATATCCACAAAGCTCAGCGACCTGCGTTTCACGGGCGAGATCTTTGACAAGAAAGGCAAGGAAATAAAGGTAAGGATAGGTTCTCTGATCCAGCACGCGGAACTGGAGAAGTTCACAGAAGACAGGATGGTTGCAAAGTTCCTCAGGAGCCGTTCCTATATGCTGGAGGCTGAGACCATAGAAAAGGACGAGAGCGTTTACACCACCAGTCTTGGAGATTTTGTCCCGACTGATGTCCTGCTTAAGGAACTGGAAGAAAACAAGGATGCACATTTGTTTGACGTGGGAACACTTTCCTGCTACCTGTTCGACTACAGCCGTATACCGAACATTATGCGCGAGATAGCCATAAGGAGGGAGGAGGCGTTCCGTGCAGTAGGGGAAGGCACCAACACTTCTGCCGATACGGACACCTATGATGTTTACTACAAGCATCTTGTTCTTTGGGACAATGCCGCAAACGACCTTGTCGGGGCCTATAGGCTTGGCTTGGGAGCAGATATTCTCCGGGAGAAAGGAATCCACGGATTCTATGCGGACACTCTTTTCCGGTATTCCGACAAGTTCGCTCCGGTTCTGGAAAAGTGCGTTGAACTCGGCCGCAGTTTTGTCAGTGTAAGCCACCAGAAGGACACGCTGGCCCTGATGCTTTTGCTCAAGGGTCTTTTCTATACACTGATGAAGTATCCGGAATACAAGTACCTCATCGGCCCTGTAAGTATAAGTTCTTGGTATCCTATGCTTTACAGGAGCGTGATGATTCACTATCTGAGGCAGAACCACCGGAATCCGGAATATGACAAGATGACCAGCCCGAAGACTCCGTTTGTCCCGGATTTCGGAAGGGTGGATCCGGACGCGCTTCTTTTCGGCAAGACAGCCAATCTGGAAATGTTCGACCGCTATCTTCTGAGAATGAGCGGAGGGCAGTACCGTCTTCCTCCTCTGTTGAAGAAATACATAAAGATGGGGTCCAAGATCATCGACTACAATGTGGATCCGGATTTCAACTATTGTGTGGACGGACTGATAATGCTCTCTCTTGAGGATATTCCTACGGATGACCTGGATTCTCTCTCCAGGGAATTCGGAGACAGGGAACCAATCTACCGCCGCTTCTACGGCACAAGCTTCTAGAATCTAGGGAACAGGATCGTATCCGCTGCCGCCCCAAGGGTGGCATCTTAAAATGCGTCTTGCCGCAAGGTAAAATCCCTTGAAGGGCCCGTGCTTGCGGAACGCTTCAATGGCGTACTGCGAGCAGGTTGGAGTAAACCTGCAGGTAGGCGGCTTGAGCGGGGAGATGCACTTCTGGTAGAATTTAATCAGTATGACAAAGGGAAATATCGCGATGCTCTTCAGGACAGAAAGAAAGGTTCGCCGAGGCTTTTCTCCTAGGGCGTCCTCTTTGGCGTTCTCCTCTTTTTGCTGAACATTTTCTTCGGGGATGTTCCCGGCAATGGCCGTGAGTATTGCCTTTACCGCTTCCTCTATCTTGGAGTATGGGAGTTTTTCCTTGCAGATGTAGTTGAAGCTGATGCTTGCACGGCACGGCGGAAGGATATCCTTGTTCAGGCGATAAGCCTCTCTCATCCTTCGTTTGAGAAGATTGCGGTCAACGGCTTTCTTGAACAGCTTCTTGGGGGCCACGACCATTATCCTGTTCTGGATTTCCCCTTCCTGGGAGAAAAGATACTTTGCCGTAACGGGGAAAGACTCCACACGACGCCCCCTGGACATAAGCCGAAGGATTTGTGTCCTTGACTTAAGCCTCTCGTTCTTTTTGAATGTTTTAGGGGCGGTGTTCTGCATCAATTATTTCTTGGCCGCTTTCTTTGTCGCGGTCTTCTTGGCGGTGCTTTTTGCCGGAGCTGCTGCTTTCTTTGCCGGGGCTTTTACAGTGGTTTTCTTCACCGGAGCCTTTGCCGCAGGCTTTGCAGTGGCAGTCTTCTTGGCAGGTGCCTTTGCCGTTGCCTTTTTTGCAGGAGCCTTTGCAGCCGGCTTCTCTGCCTCTTCCTTTTTCTTTGCGGCAGTGGCGGCCTTGACTTTGGTTTCTGTCTTTGCCTTCTTTGCAGGGGCTTTCTTCTCAACAGGATCTTCCGGCAGATTGGTCTGCTTGAAATCAGGATCTTTGATAAGCTTGTCCAGGGCGTCTGCCAGGGCAGGGAACTCAGGAGTAGGACCGCCTATTGCGTATGACAGTCCGGCCTCTCTCATAGCCTTGCGGATTCCGGCGCCGAAAGCAACGAACTTGGTGCCGTTCTGCTTGAAGCCCGGGAAGTTGTTCTTGAGCGATGTCACGTCCAGAGCATTGTAGAACGCGATTATCTGATAGTCTTCCAGCTTGAGGTCTTTAAGGTCGTTGTCCACGAACTTGGCTACGACAGCCGGAGCGAAATTCAGTTTCGCCTCCTTGAAGAGCTGTATCCACTCAGGATAGATGTGGTCTGGAGAGGCAATCAGTATGCTTTCGTTCTTGTGCTTGTCGGCCTTGGCGAGCTTAACTACGGAAGCGAAGGTGCCGTCGCCGAAGAAAATCTTTCTCTTGCGGTAGATTATGTGCTTCTGCAGATAATAGGACAGGCTCTCTGAAGTGCAGAAATATTTCTGGGAATCAGGAACTTTGATTCTCAGTTCGGTGCAGAGTTTGAAAAAGGCGTCTATGGTGCCTTTGGAAGTGAATACAATCGCGGAGTAGTCAGGAATGTTGATTTTCTGGGTCCTGAATTCTCTGACAGTAAGAGGTATCAGGCTGAAGAAAGGCCTGAAGTCTATCTGCACGTTATATTTCTTCATCAGGTTGATGTAGTGCGGGTTAGCGCTGGCTACACCAGGCTGTGCTATAAGTATTTTGCTTATCTTCATTACACAAACAGTCTAATCAGAACAGCTGCAGGCAGCAGTTCGAGGGTGCAAATGTACAAAATGTAGAAAAAAACAGAAAAATTGTTTTTCAGAATAATCCTCGACACCATAACCAGATACAGTATGGCCGGTATTGCGCAAAGCAAAGAAAGATAAGGGTTTATCTTATACAAAAGCAGGAACGGCACGGCCATTATCAGATAATTTGCGCCCACCCGTACAATAAACTTGAATACGTTTGTGCCGTTGACATAGTCCAGCACCGCCAGAATTCCGTACTTTAAAGCCAGGTAAACTGCGCAGGCGGCCAGCACCAGCACAAAATACTCCGTAGAAGGGGCAAGTGCGAACACCGCCACAGGGAACAGGAAGAAGAACGCGATGTTTCTGGATGAACTCAGGGTAAGGTCGTCATCTACTTCTATCTGCCTTTTCATCAGCAGAGAGGCCCAGAAAGCCCTGCCCAGGCCTTCAATGATTCTTCCCGTGGCCACAAGAAAGAAGACAATCAGCAGCAGCACGATACCCATATCCGCATACTTTTGGGCGGGTGTCTTGACTGCCGGAGTGTCAACTGCGCTCCCCGGAGCCAGTTTGGTGCCGCTCCAGGCCTGAGTTATGCTCACCGATGAATCTTTGGTCAGGACGGTTGTGTCGCCATCAAGGAAAAAAGTGTTGCGCGCGGCATCTGTCTGGTCCGGAAAATCTGTCTTTAGAGCCTGGGCCAGAGTGTCGAAAGGATTGTATGCCGTGTGCTGAAGCATATTGTCAGTTGCCTCGTTTTGCCTTGTAGCCGTCCTGTGTCAGCAGGGCAACTATCTTGTCTCTGAAATCGCCCTGGATAATAATCTCTCCGTTCTTTACGCTTCCTCCCACGCCGCACTTTGTCTTGAGTTTCTTGCCAAGGTCTGACAGGTCGTCCTCGCTTCCGACAAAGCCCTTGACGAGAGTCACCTGCTTTCCGGCTCTTCCGCTCCGGTCAATGGCCACAATCAGCCTCTGCTTGTCTGCCGGCAAGGTATCTGCCTGCTGCTCAGAGTCTTGGGTTTCATATTTGAAGTTGGGGTCGGTGGAGAAAACCACTCCGTCCCTCTTTTTCCAGTCGTTCTTTCCCATAATCGTAGATTCAAAATGCAAAGATAGTGCAAGTTTTCTTATCTTTGCTCGTTACACAAAACGCACGAAATACAATAGAGAATGGAATACAGAAAATTCAGCCGGATAAACAATATTGTGGCGGTGGTGGTTTTGGCAATAGCATCTTTTACCTACCTGTCCACAATTGAGCCGACAGCCAGTTTCTGGGATTGCGGAGAATTCATAGCATCATCATACAAGCTGGAGGTGGGACACCCTCCTGGAAACCCGACATTCCAGGTGATAGCCCGTTTCTTCACGATGTTCGCGGACAAGGATCATGCGGCAATGATGGTAAATGCAATGAGCGCTATCTGCTCTGCGTTGACGATAATGCTTCTTTATCTGACCATTGTGTATCTGGCACGCCGTCTGATGGAGAAGAGGGGTGTCGGCATTACCGCCTCGAATGTTGCCAAGGTGATTGGCGCCGGACTGGTCGGTTCCCTGGCATACTGCTGGTCTGACACTTTCTGGTTCTCGGCTGTAGAAGGCGAGGTTTACGCGATGAGCTCCCTTGCCACGGCTCTGGTGTTCTGGGCCATGCTCAAGTGGGAGGAGAAGGCAGACGAGCCATACGCCAACCGGTGGCTGGTGCTGATTGCCTTCATAATGGGATTTTCTATCGGAGTCCATCTTCTGAACCTGCTTACCATACCGGCTCTGGGTATGATTTACTACTACCGCAAGTTCAAGGTAACAACCTGGGGAGCGTGGAAGGCGTTCTTCGTTTCCTGCTTCATCCTGGTTTTGATCAACTGGATAATCATCCCTTATCTTCCGGCCCTGTCCGCATTTGTAGACAGGATGTTTGTTAACGGATTCTCCATGCCTAAGAACAGCGGAGCGGCCTTCTTTGTTCTGCTTGTGATAGCCGCCTGCTTCTATGGGGCATACAGGTCTTACAAGAGTGGAAAGGCTCTGTGGAACAACGTGTTCCTCTGCACTCTGGCAATCATCATCGGCTATTCTATATTTGCCGTTACGGTTATAAGGTCATCGGTGAACACTCCAACAAACGAGTACCAGCCGGACAACCCTTATACCCTGGTCAGATATCTTAACCGTGAGCAGTACGGTTCCGCGCCGCTGCTCTACGGCCAGACTTACAAGTCTCACATGAAATCTGTCGACACGCCGGACTACTACAACTTTGACAACAATACCGGAAAGTACGTGAAACTGGACGGTCCTGCACAGCCCTCTTACGGAGACAAGATGCTCTTCCCGAGAATGTGGTCTAATGCAGACCCTTCTTATGACAGGTTCTACCAGATTTATACCGAGGGTGTAGGCAACGGGCCTAACCAGACTCCTTCGTTTGGCGCCAACCTCAAGTATTTCTTCGGCTACCAGATGAACTTCATGTACTGGAGATATTTCCTGTGGAACTTTGCAGGAAGGCAGAACGACCTTCACGCTACAGTTCCGGGCGACATCTACAAGGGCAACTGGGAGAGCGGCATCGGCTTCATAGACAAGGCCCGCCTTGGCGACCAGTCTGAAGGCCCTGCATACGTCATCAGCAGCAGAGCCAAGAACCATTTCTACCTTCTGCCTCTGATATTGGGAATAATAGGTCTTCTGTACCAGCTTCGTCACGACAAGCGAAACACTCTGGTAACGTTCCTGCTTTTCTTCCTTACGGGAATAGCAGTAGTGCTTTACCTCAACCAGCCGCCTTATCAGCCAAGAGAGAGGGACTACGCCTATGCGGGATCCTTCTACGCCTTCACTATCTGGATCGGCTTTGCTGTCCTGTGGCTCGGCGACAAGCTTGAAAAGCTGTTCAGCTCCAAGAGTGCAGCCCCGGCCGTTGTGGCTGGCGCTCTCTGCCTGCTGGTTCCGGTGCAGATGGTTTCCCAGACCTGGGACGACCACGACAGAAGCGGAAGATACACCTGCCGCGACATGGCCTACAACTATCTAGCGGCTCTTGGGCAGAATGCCATTCTTGTGACTCACGGCGACAACGATACCTTCCCTCTGTGGTACATCCAGGAAGTGGAAGGAGTGAGGACAGACGTGAGGATAATGAACACATCTCTGCTTGGAACCGACTGGTACATAGACCAGATGAAATGCAAGCAGTACGAGAGCGACCCTGTTCCGTTCACTCTGGAGAAGAAAGACTACTACTACGGAAAGAACGACTTTGTTCCGGTAGCCGACTACGTGAACGAGCCGGTTCTGGCTTCCGAACTGATCAAGGTTCTAAAAGACCCTTCAGTCAAGGTCAAGATGGGAGACAACAAGGATCACAGCATCATTGTCGGCCGCCATTTCATTGTTCCGGTGAACAAGGAGAATGCAATCAAGTACGGCATAGTTTCCCCTAAGGATTACGACAAGATACCTGAGTTTATCCAGCTTAACATTCCTGACGGAGTGAGCAGCATAGAGAAGACATCGCTGATGACACTGGACCTTCTGTCCAACTACAACTGGGACCGTCCGCTGTACTTCCTCCAGAGAGGTGGAGACATCAACATAGGAATCAAGGACTATCTGCAGTGGGAGGGATTCGGATTCAAGTTTGTCCCAATCAAGAGCATGACCGGCCTGAGGAACGACAACCTGGACCAGAACGCCGGCGCGGACACTCTCTACAACAGGATGATGAACGTTTACCGCTTTGAGTCCCTGGCTGCTCCTGTAAACATGGACTACCAGAACCTGCTTACCTTCAACTCTCTGATTTCCACCAGAGACATGATGGTCAACACAGCAAAGTTCCTGGTCGCCGAGGATAAGGCCGAGCAGGCTGTTAAACTTCTGGACAGAATGCAGGAAGTTATGCCGGACAAGAACTTCCCTCTGAACAACTCTTTGATTTCCTCCGTCAACGACCTGGCTGTCATAGATGCTGTAAATGTTTATCTAGCCTGTGGAGAAACGGAAAAGGCAGAATCACTGGGCGACAGGTTTGTCTCCGAAACCCTGGATCACGTCAAGCTTCTGTCCAAGCCTTACAAGGGAGAGCTCTTCTCTATGGAGAAGTTCCAGAACAATATTTACTATCTGCTCTGGATTGCTGATTCATACAAGAAGGCCGGCTTGAAGGAAAAGGCAGATTCTCTGCACGACACTATCAACACTTACCTGAAGGCAGCCCTGGGACAGACACTTCCGGACGACGAGCCAGAAGAGAGCCAGGAGGGGGCTGCTGAGGCCGCTGTATAGTTATTCTATCAGCATATTGCAGCCGCGGCGCTCCGAGTTTTTTATGCGTCCGTCAACCGTAAAAGGAGGATGGACGCTTTTCTTTGCGTTGCAGGCATAGAATACCCGGCCCTGGTCCTCGGTTTCTATGAAGCAGCAGGAATAGATGTTTGCCAGGTCTATGATGTCAAGGCCCCCGGTTGAATACGGTTCTCTGACGGTGATTCTCAAAGAATCCAGAAAGTCACGTGTCATAACCCTCATCCACGGCGGAGTGAAGAACACTCCATCCACGTTCCTTGCCTGGGCAAAGCCTTCGACAGGAAAGGAGTATGCCTGGCTCAGGAGTTCGCACATTCCGTATTCGGAGTCTATCCTTCCTCCGGCAAACCCGTTGGCGAGTCTTCTGTGGAGTTCTTCCCGGGAGAGTTCCTCCCCACGGCCTTTCATCCCGCCTGTTTCCATTATCACCACATCGCTGAAGATCCTTCTTCTTTCCTGAGTGTCAGGAATCTGCTCCGCGACAAACGAGGCAAAATCCAGCAGCGCGAAGCTCACTCCAAGAAGTATGGTCTTCTGTTTTGGGCTTTCTGCCTGGAGGCGCTTCAAATCAGAAAGAAGTTCATCGTGATTGTAGAGATAGAACCCGCCTTCCGCTCCGTTTGCCTTTGCACGGGCGATGAGTTTTTCCGCCATATACACCAGCGACGAGCCTTTTCTCTCCAGATAGGACGGCAGAAGGGCCAGAAGGTTATAGGTTCCGCTATCTCCGTAGAAGAGCCCGAAGCCTTCTGTAAAACTCTTTTCATAGACCGATATGTCGTGGACTATATGGTGAGAAGGAACCATTCCGGTTGTGGCGCTGGAGGTAAAGACAATGCTGTTTCCGGACGCGGGGGCGGAAAGGATATCCCGGCTTTTGAAAAAGCGGATAGGAAGGAAAGGTATTTCAGCTACAGATGACGGGTGGAAGTCTCCTTTCTCGGTCAGGTCGAGAAATTCCCTGTAAACCTTGCAATGCTCTCTCTGGAACTCGAATGCCTCCAGAGCCAGCGCCTCGAACTCTTCCTTAGGAGAAGGGTGCTTTCCAATAGAGAATATCCTGCTTATAAAATCTTCAACGATCATTTTTCCGGGTTTTTCTGCAGGGATGAACCGGCCATGTCTTTAAGCTGGCTGATGTACTTCTGGTCTTTCCACAGGCGAGGGACCTTGTTCTGCCCGCCGGTCTTTCCGCGAGATTCCATCCAGCGGTAGAAGGAGCCCGGAGCGAGTGGCAGAATCTGGAGCCGCCGCATCGTTGAACCAGGGGAACGCTTGGCCTCGTAGTCTGAGTTGACTTTCTGGATTTCCCTGTCCAGAATCTCGGCGAACTCCTCGACGGCTTCCGGCTTGAAGTCCGGGCTTTGAGGGTTGCGCAGAGCATCGTTGAACTCTATTGCCCACACATGGCAGCCTTGAGCCATGGCTGAGCCTTCTACATTCATAAACTCCGGGGCGGCGGTGTAGTCCGTGATTTCCAGCCCGCATTTTGCAGAAGCCGCGGCAATGGCCTGCTCGGCGTTGTTGATCATCAGTTCCTCTCCGAAGGCGTTGATGAACATCTTTGTCCTGCCGGTAACGATCAGGCGGTAAGGATCTGTGGAAGTGAAGCGCACCAGGTCTTCCGGCATATATCTCCAAAGTCCGCCGACTGTGGAGATGACTATGGCGTAGTCTATGCCCGCCTGCACGCCTTCGAGCGGAACGATGCTGGAATTGTCTCCATCAAGAGCATCGTTGAACTTGCTGAACGGAATAAACTCGTAGAAGATGCCGTTGTTTACGGTGAGAAGCATTCCGTTTCCGCCTTCGAGAGTGTCCTGGAAAGCGAAGTAGCCCTCGGAGGCATTGTAGTTCTCCAGGTAGTGCATATTGTCCGAAGGAATCAGTTTCTTGTAGATCTCTCTGTACGGCTCAAAGCTGATGCCCCCGTGCATGAAAAGTTCCATATCCGGCCAGACTTCCAGAAGGTTGCTCTTGCCCGTATATTCCAGGACCTTGTTCATAAGCACCAGGTTCCAGCTCGGCACTCCGGCAAAGTTGCTTACGTTTTTTCTGGTGCTCTCCTTGCAGATCAAGTCAACTTTGGTTGCAAAATCTGCCACAAGCGCGGTCTTTCTGCAAGGCGTTCTGAGAAGTTCCACAGCCGCGGGAGAATTGCGGAGCATTACGGCCGAAAGGTCTCCGTCAAACACATTTCCTCCGGAGAGCTGGTCGGGAGCGACGCTTCCGCCAAGAGTAAGGGCATATGAAGAAAAAATGTGGCTGTCCGGGTTAAGATGAGCATAGTTGAAGAGCATCATCTTCATACCCTTGAAATGCGTGCCGTAGAGAGAGTCTTTGGTTATCGGGATGTACTTGCTCTTGTCCGAAGACGTGCCGCTTGATTTTGCAAACCATCTGACTTTCTGGTTCCAGAGCACATAGTCTTCTCCGCTGCGGATGCGGGTTATGTAAGGAGCGATGTCGTCATACCTGGAAAGTTTCACTCTGCTCTGGAAATCGCTGAGGCCTTTTATGCTGTCAAAGTCCCTCTCTTTCCCGAAGAGAGTCTGCCGCCCGCCTTCCATCAGTTTTCTGAACACTTTCTGCTGGAGCTCAGGAGCCATGGACTTGCTTTTCTCGATTTCTTCCAGATAACTCCTGCCCCAGGCCAGGACGGCTTTGTTAATTATCCGTGCAGTTTTCTTTCCCATAGTTATTTCCAGGCGGCAACAGCTCTCCAGAGCTGGACATCATAGTCTAGCATGTGGCGGATTCGCGGAGCCGTGAAGGCGTACTTATGTATGATTTCCTCTTCCATAAGAGGCTGGATTTCATCGCGATAAAGATTCAGAACTTCTTCTTTTGAGATCTTTACCTTTGAAGCCAGAAGATCGTAGGCTTCCTTGTCTTTCTCGTACAGGCCTTCCGCCTTGGCTTCTCTGAGCATCTGGTCAAAGACAACCTCAGCGGAAGAACGGTGGTCAAACTTCTTCTGGGCGGCGAACTTCACGAAGTCTTCCCACTGCGTGTCCGTCATCCTGAATCCTCCGGCTATTTCCGTGTCGTTGCTCTCTGTGTTTTTCTTGTAGAACTCAACCGCGTATTCTTCCATTATTCCGCTCAGGCTTAAAGCCAGAACCGGGCGGCTGTAATACTGGCCTTTGATTTCCACGTCCGGAGTAATTCCTCCACCGTCGTAAACTGTTCTGCCGCCTTTTGTCTTGAAGGCTTTCTTCAGCGAATCGGGCACGGCTCCCACGCTTCCGTCCGAGTTTCGGTGAGCATAGTCCAGTATCTGGATGCATCGGCCGCTAGGGGTATAGTACTTGGCGATTGTGAGCTTCAGCTTTCCGCTGTAACCTACAGGACGGAAACTCTGAACCAGCCCCTTGCCGTAGGTGCGGGTTCCCATAATCACGGCCCTGTCCAGATCCTGCAGCGCTCCGGCTACAATCTCTGAGGAAGAAGCGGATGAAGAGCTCGTGAGAACCATTAAAGGGATGAGAGTATCAACCGGTTCTTTGTCCGTTACGCACTCGAAGTTGGCTCCTGGTCCTCGGCCTTTGGCCGTTGCCACCAGCGTGCCCTTTGGAACAAACAGGGAAACAATGTCTGTTGCCTCGTCCATAAGTCCTCCGCCATTGCCCCTGAGGTCCAGAACTATGCGGTTTGCGCCCCATTCTTTCAGCTGAATCAGGGCCTTGCGCACGTCTTCCGAGCCGTTGAGGGTGAAGCTGCTCAACTTTATGTATCCAATCGCGTCTTTGCCTTTGTCAAATACAACATTGCTGTCTTTCATCAGCTTGCTTTCTTCCGGAAAATCCAGAAAGCCCCAGTACGGAACATCTGAAGTGTGGACTTTGTCTCTCGTTACAACTCTTTCCACCACATTTCCGGTACGGCCTTTCTTAATCATGAACTTGACCTGCGTTCCCGGATTTCCCCTCATCTTTTTGCTGCACTCGTCTACGGGGAGCTTGCTGATGTCCTGGCCGTCGATTTTCATTATGATGTCTCCCGGCTCCAGGTTGTAGCGGACGGCAGGGGAGTTCTCGTATGCCTGCATAATCATCACGCCAAGAGAGTCTTTGCGGATGGTGGCTCCGATGCCGCCGTAAGATGCTGTTGTCATCATCTCGATAGTCTCCTCGTTCTCTTCCGGAACAAACTCGGTGTAAGGGTCAATGGACTCCAGCATAGCGTCTATGCCGAAGTTGACCAGTTTTGAGAAGTTAACCGTATCAACATATTCCGTGGCGAGAGTGCGGAGAATGTTGTACTGGATTTCCAGACTTTGCGTGAGCTTGAAGTTGCGGCTCTGGGCTGATGTCCGCGTTGAGATAAAGGCCAGTGCCAGAACAAGGAATCCGGCGGCAAAGGCCGTTCTGAACAGTCGTTTTGTATGATTAATGGACATTGACATATCTTTTTTCAAACATTTCAAAAATAGTAAAACTTTTGCTAACTTTGGGTAAGTAATAATATGAACTATGGAACTGGTATTCGCAACTGGCAATTCTCACAAACTCAAAGAAGCATCTGACATCCTGGGCAAGAATGTTACACTAATCATGCCGAAAAAGCTCGGCTACAGAGGGGATATTCCGGAAACAGGGGCCACCATCGAGGCCAACTCAAAGATGAAATGCCAGTTTGTGTGGAACAAGTTCGGCAAGACCTGCTTCGCCGATGACACTGCTCTTGAAGTGCCTTCTCTGGGCGGAGCTCCTGGCGTCTATTCCGCCAGATATGCGGGCGAAGGCCACGACGATGCCGCCAACCGCGCAAAGCTTCTGGACGAACTCACAAGAGTTGACAAACGCAAGAAGAACATCCGCGCCGCCAGGTTCCGTACGGTTGTCACCCTCATCCACAAAGGCACGCTCTACACATTCGAGGGAACCATGAACGGAACAATCGCCGAGAAAGAAAGCGGAGAGGGCGGCTTCGGCTACGACTCCATCTTCATCCCGGACGGATGCAGCTGCACCTTTGCCGAGATGAGCGAAAACCAGAAAAACGCCATATCCCACCGCGGTATCGCGATGAGAAAGCTTGCTAACTTCCTCTCCCGCCTCCAGTAGCCTCCTGTGATTATTCAGCAGCCAGCCAATGCTATCCAAGAGCCGCATCATAGTCCTGCACACGATCAAGCATTCCGACAAAGGGATGGTGGTCCAGTGCTATTCGGACGTGAAGGGCCGTACCGCCTGCTATTTTTTTGCCGGCAGCAAGCATTCCCGCTCGGCTATGATGTTTCCGCTGAGCATTCTGGATGTTGTCCTTTTCTCCCGCCATCAGAATGACACATCCATGCCCGTGATCAAGGAAGTTTCTCCGGTTTGTCCGCTGAACAACCTGAAGACCGACATCCGCAAGGGTGCAATCTCGCTGTTCATGTGCGAGCTGCTGCTCAAGACGGTCAGGGAAAGCAGCCCGGACCCTTCAGTGTTCTCGTTTCTGGCTAACTCGGTGATGTTTCTTGACGCCGTGGATGAAGGCTGCGAAAACTTCCACCTGCACTTTGCGGTCAACCTTTGCAAAGTCCTGGGATACATGCCGGAAGACAACTACTCAGAAGCCAGTCCCCACTTCAATTTCGCCAACGGAAGGTTTTCCGGAGACTACACAGAATCGTTCTGCTTTCTGCCGGAAGAGTCCGCGCTTCTTCACCAGATACTCTCCACGCCACTTACCGGCCTTCAGCAGATCAGGTGCAGCGGAGAAACCCGCAACCGTTTTCTGGGCAAGATCATAGACTACCTCTCATTCCACACATCCTTCCGCACGGAACTCAAGTCCCTGCCCGTCCTCCGCGAACTCTTCGCCTTTTAATTGGTTGCTGGGCACGGCATTGTTTTTCCTTTTGCTTTTTTACAATTCCACGATTGTCATCGGTAAAATATACCGGATGGTTTTGAGGTTCTGGATTTGTTTTCAATCTTGCCGCAAAAAATGCGACAAAGAGGCCGGGCCACTATTCGAGATGGCATATATCAGCATATTTATCAAAGATCTGTAGACAGAAGTCCTATCTTCAAGAACAGTTTAGATGCAATCTATTTTATCTCTGTGTTTCATAGATACAGCTTGATTCACAAGATTGAAACCATAGCTTTCTGTCTTATGGTGAATCACCTTCATGTATTAAGCAGAGCAGAAGATGCGCAAAGACTGGACGACTTTGTAAGAGACTATAGTTCCACATTTGCAAGAGGTTACAATGAATTCTATAATCGGAGAGGACATTTGTTTCAAAGGCCTTATGGATCTGCCCCAAAACCTGGAAGTAAAAGTTTGAGGACCTGCATTTCGTATATAAACAACAATCCTGTGGAAGCAGGCAAAGTGAAAGGAATGGAACAATATGTTTGGAATCTATTTGCTTATGCAGACAGCGGTTTTCCGTTTTCAGAAGAACTGGTTCTCAGAAAATCATCTAAGGCACTGCGGAAATCTGTCGCTGAGGCTGAACTGAGAATGAGGGACAATGCGGTTCTTCCGCAAATATTTCTAAAGAATATCTTTGAGCGGCTATGTGAAAAGGAAAAGATGCAGCTGAGGGATTACATCCTGAAGAGATATTCTCCGGTAGATTACAGCCAGCTAAAATCTGTCTTCGGAAATATTGAAGAAGCTAAACACGCAATGCATTCTTTTATAGGCAGAGAATATGATCTGAAATGCGAATAGAGTCGAAATCCGAGTGATCGTGACTGATACCAAAGAAAAAAGCCGTGACCAGTAAGGGCTTATAAATAAGGGTGTTGCGTATTTGTCTATATGTAGAATAACATACAGACGATTGCTTAATTCGTTGAAAACAAATGAATTGCTAGGCACGGCAGATCAGGCGGTCTGCCAGAGGTAGAGCTTGTCGGAACGGCGAAGCTTTTCGGCGACAGGGATGGAGCACAGATCTCCCTTGACCGCCTTCCGGACGGGCTTGAGGTCTACCCTTATCTCGCTGACCTTGAGTTCTACACAGCCGGTTGACGGACCTATGATGAGGATATCGTCTCCGACATTGATTTCTCCGGCTTCCACCAGAACTTCCGCCACGCCGAGCCTGGAGAAGTAGTTGGTGATCTTTGCGGCATAGACTTTCTTGCGGGCGGCCTTGTTGCCGTAGACTTCGCTCCACTGTCCAAGACGGGCGCCCTGGTAGTATCCGTCCCAGAAGCCGCGGTTGAAGACTCCGGATAGCTTGTCTTTCAGCTCTTTCTTCATCTGGTCCGTGTATCCGGTTTCAACGGTGCAGGCGTCGGCGGCCTGGCGGTAGGCGGAGGTGACGATCTTGACGTACTCGGCGCTGCGGGCGCGGCCTTCGATCTTGAACACGGAGATTCCGGCATCGATGATCTTGTCGATGAACTCTATGGTGCACAGGTCCTTCGGGCTCATGATGTACTTGTTGTCGATTTCCAGTTCACGTCCTGTTTCAAGGTCGGTGACACGGTAGCCGCGGCGGCAGAGCTGGTAGCAGCTCCCGCGGTTGGCGGATGCTCCGTATTCCTGCAGGCTGAGGTAGCATTTTCCGGAGATGGACATGCAGAGAGCTCCGTGGACGAAAAGCTCCAGCTGCAGCAGCCTTCCTGACGGGCCGCAGACATTCTCTTTCCTGATACGTTCGCTGATGTCCTTTATCTGCGGCAGGGTGAGCTCCCTGGCAAGGACGATCACGTCTGCGAACTGGGCATAGAACTTGGCGGCTTCAAAGTTGGAGATGTTCATCTGGGTGGAAGCGTGAATCTCGATACCCATCGAACGTGCCATCAGGATAACGGCCATGTCAGATGCGATGACGGCAGAGATTCCGGCATCCCGGGCCGCTTCCAGAGCTTTCCTCACGTCCTCCATCTCGGTCTGGTAGACCACGATGTTCAGCGTAAGGTAAGTCTTGACACCGTGTTCCTTGCATATCCGGACAACTTCCTTTAGGTCTTCGTTGGTGAAGTTGTTGGCCGAGTGGCTTCTCATGTTAAGGTTGCCAACGCCAAAGTAAACGGAGTCCGCTCCGCCCTGGATAGCCGCCATCAGGCACTCGAAGTTGCCCGCCGGGGCCATTATCTCAATCTGCTGCATCTTGTGTTCCATCTTTCAACGCAAATCTTTGATTTGTCAAAGGTAATCCTTTTTTCCGGGTTTGGGCACTCGGCGATGATTTTGTCAGATTTCATGAATCTGTTATCTTTGAACAAACAATATTTCAGAACTATGTTAATAACAACCACTCCGACCGTTGAAGGTCACAGAATCATCGAGTACAAGGGAATCGTAACCGGAGAAACCATTATCGGCGCCAACTTCTGGAAGGATTTCAAGGCCAGCATCCGCGATATAGTGGGCGGACGCAGCAACTCTTACGAAAGAGTATTGATAGAAGCCCGCGAGACATCGCTCAACGAGATGGCCCAAAGAGCTATTTCTATGGGAGCGAATGCGGTAATCGGCGTGGACATAGACTACGAGACAGTAGGCCAGAACGGCTCAATGCTGATGGTTTCCACCAGTGGCACAGCTGTGGTGCTCGGATAGTCTGATGGCGGATAAGGTGGCGAGTGTTACTTCTTAGCCTCTATGTGCTTGAGGAACTTGGCCGGAACGCCGCCGACTACGGTCATCGGAGCGACGTCTTTGGTGACCACCGCTCCTGCAGCAACAATGGCTCCGTCGCCGATGGTGACTCCTTGAAGCACTGTTGCGTTTGAACCTATCCACACATTCTTTCCGATGTGAATAGGGGCGGAGTGCATACCGGCGCGCTTTGCCGGATCTTCAGAGTGGTTGAGGGTTGCCAGCACCACGTTGTGCCCGATAAGGCTTCCGTCGCCGATGAATATGCCGCCCTGGTCCTGGAACTTGCACCCCATGTTGATAAATACATTCTCGCCGATTACAGTGTTCACTCCGCAGTCTGTGTAAAACGGAGGAAACATCCCAAGCGTCTTGGGCAGCGGCCTGTCCATCAGTTCTTCCAGCAATGCGTGCAGCTCTTCCGGAGCGTGATATTTCCCGTTGATCTCCGATGTTATCTTCATAGCCCTCTGGCTCAGCGAATGAAACATCAGATGAACGTCGCTCCAGCCGCCAATCTCCCTTGGCCGGGCCATATACTTTCTGAATTCTTCTATTGTCATATCCACAGAATTATGGATGTAAATATAAAAAAAGGGATGCCGTTTTGGCATCCCTTCTAAACATTTTATAAGTGTATTAGCTCTCTGCAGGAGCAGCCTCAGCAGCTTCCTGAACAGCCTCAGCAGCCTCCTGAATAGCCTCGTTAACCTTCTCCTTATCAACATTCTCGAGTACTTCCTTGAACAGGTCACCAGCTGCGTTCTGGATCTTTGGAACATAGTAGAACTTCCAAATGCAGATAGCTGCAACAGCTGCGATAACGCCGATGAGAGCAAGTCCCTTCAGTCTGTTGATGAACAGACCGATCAGGCCGAAGATAACGCCCAGGATAGCGAGAATCCAGTTAAGAATTGGGCACCAGCAGAATACTAGGGCAAGAATACCCAGAATAAAACCCGTAATTGCGAGTCCTGCGCCTTTTTTTGTAGTCTCAGTCATAGTTTTCTAAGCACTGGTTTGTGTCGTGCGCAACATTATGTTAATAATAGTTTGAAAAGTCAGGTTATGTCGCAGACAATGCAAATATAACAAAATGAAAGTTTGTTTGCAACTGATAAAAGCGGTTTGACTGTATTTTTTCGGCGATTTTTGCTCTTTCGGGCAGGTGGCTTTACCTGTTTCTGCCAAGAAGCGAGGAGGCGATTGTTTCCATCTGCCTTACCTGGTCCAGGTCAAGACCGCATTCGCGCAGAGACATCATTGCTTCTGCATAGTAGGAGTTTATAGTCTTCCTGGCGAGAGAGTCTATGTCGAATTCCTGGTAGAAAGCCTTGACGGCTTCTATCTTTTTCTGCCCTTGGCTCTGGTTCATTTCCAGAAGATTGCCAAGTCTGAGAAGGCAGTCCTTGCCTTTTTCCCGGGCAAGTTCCTGACATTTTATTAGCAGCCAGGTTTTCTTGTTGTTGAGGATGTCTCCGCCGATTTTCTTGCCGAATGTCTTTTCGTCGCCGAAGCTGTCCAGCCAGTCGTCCTGGATCTGGAAGGCTATGCCCAGTTTGTATCCGAAATCGTACAGGGCCTTGCAGGCTTTGTCGTCCGCTCCTGCAATCACGGCTCCCATCGCTGAGGAGCAGGCCAGCAGCACGCTGGTTTTCAGGCCGATCATCTGAATGTATTCTTTCAGGGAGACGTCGTTTCTGGTTTCAAAGTCCATATCCAGCTGCTGGCCTTCGCAGACCTCTATGGTTGTTTTGGTGAAAAGGTCAAGCGCCTTGGCGAGGGTTTCTTTCGGGGCCTGTCCTATCATCTTGAAAGCCCACAGGCACATAGTGTCTCCGGAGAGTATGGCGATGTTGTCGTTCCATTTGCGGTAAACCGTAGGAACGCCCCTGCGGATGTCTGCGTTGTCCATTATGTCATCGTGGATGAGGGTGAAGTTATGGAACACTTCCAGCGCCAGGGCAGGGGTGAGTATATGCTCACCGATATCGTCTTTGAAAAGATTGTAGGAAACAAGGCAAAGCCTTGGCCTGAGCCGCTTTCCGCCCATATCCATCATATATCGCAGAGGATCGTAGAGCAGTTTGGGTTCAACCGGCCATTCAAGACGAGAAACGGCTTGGTCAACAAGACTGTATAGTTGTTCAAGTTTCAGCATATCGTGTCAATTGTCAAATCCAGCCTCTAAGATACAACCATTTTGTGAAAGATGAGGGATTCTTTGCTCAAATCAAAATCAGATTCTTAACTTTGACACTCTGAAATTATGAAAAGAAAAGACAGCAGCACGGGTATGCCTGTTTCAGGCAAAGAAAAGGTTTTTGAGACCGGACAGGCCGTTGTGGTTAAGCACACAGGCAGCCACTATCTGCTTTCACGCCTGCCGGAGTGGAAGCCGTTTCTTGCTGTCATCAAGGGAAAGCTTCGTCTGGACACTACAACCACCACCAACCCGATAGCAGTGGGGGATGTTGTTGAATACGAGGATTTGGGAGGAAGAGAATCAGTATGTTCGATAAAGAAGATTCTTCCGCGTAAAAACTGCATAGTCAGACGATCCACAAATCTTTCCAGGCAGAATCACGTCATAGCGGCAAACATAGACAGGGTGTTCCTCACAATCACTCTCCGCGACCCGGAAGTTAAACTCCAGTTTGTGGACCGCTTCCTTGTAACCTGCGAGGCCTACGGGGTGCCGGTGACGATTCTTCTGAACAAGGCGGACCTGTACAGGGGAGAGGAGAATCAAGGCGACTGCCTGGCGGACGAGGATCTTGCGCAGATGGCGGCTGGGTTCATCCAGATTTACTCAGGCGCCGGCTACCAGGTGCTGGAGACGTCTGTAAAGACAGGATATAACATAGACCGCCTGAGAGAGTTGTGCAAGGACAAGGTGGTGCTTTTCAGCGGCCAGAGCGGAGTGGGCAAGAGCTCCCTGGTAAACGCTCTGGACCCGAGCCTGAACCTCAAGACAGCCGAGATATCCCAGGCCCATCTCCAGGGAAGGCATACCACCACCTTCTACCAGATGCACCCGCTTTCCTGCGGGGGATTCGTGGTGGACACTCCGGGCATCAGGGGCTTCGGCCTGGTGGACTTCAAGAAGGAAGAGCTCAGCAATTTCTTCCCAGAGATGCTCCGCATTGAGGATAACTGCAGGTTTGCGCCGTGCACTCACACCCACGAGCCGGGCTGTGCGGTGAAAGAAGCCGTCGAGAAGGGGGAGATTTCTCCTCTGCGATATTCTTCCTATCTGGCCATGCTGGAGGATGACGGCAAGTATCGCGAGGGCGACGAATAGTCTATCAACAGTTCTATGGCTGACGGTTCCGCAATATCAAGAATGAACAGGAGCGTACTAAAATTGGCGCTTCCGAGTATCCTCGCCAACATCACTGTTCCGCTGGTGGGAATGGTGGACGTGGGCGTGAGCGGCCATATCGGAGACGCGGTGGCTATAGGGGGAATGGCCATTTCCACGATGCTGTTCGACCTGCTGTACTGGAACATGGGCTTTCTGAGAGTGGGCACGGGCGGAATGACTGCCCAGGCCTACGGGCGAAGGGACTTCGGCGAGGTAATGAAGATCTTCACCCAGGGGCTCGGCACGGCAATCGGAATCGCCCTTGTAATCTTCGCGATACAGTATCTGTACATAGACATAGCGCTGGGTTTCATAAACGCCTCTCCTGAAGTTGAGGAATATGCCCGCCAGTATTACTTCATAAGAATCTGGGCGGCTCCTGCCACTCTCAGCCTGTTCGTGTTCAAGGGCTTTTTCATCGGGATGCAGAATGCCGTAAGCCCTATGGCGGCGGACATTACCGTGAATGTCGCCAACCTCGGGCTGAGCCTGCTGTTCGCGGTAAAGATGGGGATGGGGTTCAAGGGCATTGCCTGGGCGGTCCTTACGGCCCAGTACACGGGGCTGGTTCTCTGCATAGCGCTGTTCCTGATATACTACAAGCGGCTGCTCAGGTATGTGGACCTGAAAAAATCGCTGAGGATGAAAGACCTCGGCAAGTTCTTCTCCCTCAACGGGAACTTGTTTGTCAGGAGCGTGTGCTTTTTGTTTATCTATGTAGGATTTACCTCTATTTCAGCAAAATACGGAGATGTGCAGCTGGCGGTGGGTACTATCATAATGAAGCTGATGATGCTGTTCTCCTTCTTCATAGACGGCTTCGCATACGCAGGTGAAGCTCTTGCCGGAAGATATATCGGAGCAAGGGATTCCGAAGGCCTGCATCTTTCTGTAAAGGTGATTTTCAGGTGGTGCTTCTGGATTGCGCTGGCTTCCACTGCGGTATATGTAGCCGGTGGTAAGCAGATGGTGATGCTGATGACAGACAAGGCGGATGTGATAGAGGCTTCTGTTCCGTACCTGGTATGGCTTTGGCTGATGCCGGCCTTCAGCACATCGGCTTTCGTGTGGGACGGGATCTATGTAGGTGCAACCGCCGCCCGCCCGATAATGCTTGGTATGATCTGCGCCGCCGCTTCCTTCTTTGCGGCCTACTATGCCCTGGAGCACACGCTCGGGATCCAGGCTCTGTATGTGGCATATATGGTGCATGTTCTGGTGCGCAGCATCTGGATGTACGCAAAGAGGCGCAGTGCTGTCTATGCCAAAGTACCGGCACCTTCGGCGATGTAGCCAAAAGTTGTTATCTTTGGAATCAGTCTTTGATATGGAAGGAAGCTGGATATATAATCTGTTCTTTGGCAGCGGGGTTGCGCATTCCCTGCTTATTATCGCGATAGTTGTTGCGGTGGGTGTCTTTCTTGGGCATTTCAAGCTGAAAGGGCTCACCCTCGGAACTACCTGGGTGCTGTTCGTGGGTATCGTGATGTCACATTTCGGGCTTAGGGCGGATCCGGGGGTGCTGTCTTTCGTCAAGGATTTTGGTCTGATACTCTTCGTGTATGCCATAGGTCTTTCGGTGGGTCCCAACTTTTTTTCTTCCTTCAAGAAAGGCGGTTTGTCTCTGAACATGTGGGCCGTGTTGATTGTCTTTCTTGCCTGCCTGTGCACCTACATCATACATGAGATCACGGGCACTCCGCTTCTGACTATGGTGGGTGTGATGCAGGGTGCTGTAACCAACACTCCTGGACTTGGTGCGGCGCAGCAGACGGTTACCGATATGCTTTCAGTTTCTGCCGCTTCTTCGGCTTCCGGTCTGATGGAGGATCTGAGTCTTGGTTATGCGGTTGCCTATCCGCTGGGAGTTGTGGGTATCATCCTCTCCATACTGGTTCTGAAGATGATCTTCAGGGTAAATGTGAAGACGGAAACGCAGAAACTGGATTCCAGAGACTCGGCGAAGATTGCCCAGCCACGGGTGCTTACCCTGGAGGTTGTGGGCGGAAGCCTGGCGGACGGAAAGTCCGTGCTGGATTTCCACAACAGCTGCGGTTTCAACTTCGTGCTTTCCAGAATCCGCCGCAAGGATATGGCAGTGGAGATTCCAACCTCCCGAACCGTGCTTGAGGCAGGGGACCGTGTAAGGGCAGTTATCTCGGGGAACGACCTCCAGAAAGCCATCCCGGCGTTCGGCAAGGAGATCAAGAGCATGGGGGAGCAGGAATGGAGCGTGCTTGACAAACATCTTATAGCCAGGAGGGTATATGTCACAAAGCACAGCGTGGACGGAAGGACCCTGGAGAGCCTGGCCATAAGGAGAGATTATGGAGTAAGCGTAACCAGGCTTCTGAGAACCGGTATTGAAATCGTGCCTACTCCCAACACGATAATCTTTGTAGGAGACATTCTGGTTGCAGTCGGAATCCAAGAGGATGTGGAGAAGGTGGCGTCTTTGCTGGGAAACTCGCAGAAGAAGCTTTATGCCCCGAGGATAGCTCCTATCTTCTTCGGCATTGCTTTGGGAATCTTGCTCGGAAGCCTTCCGATATACATTCCGGGCATGCCGCAGACCGTCAAGCTGGGCCTTGCCGGAGGGCCTCTGATTGTGGCCATACTTCTCAGCTACTTCGGGCATCGCGTCGGCTTTGAAACATATACCACGCAGAGCGCCAACCTGATGGTCCGGGAAATGGGCCTTTGCCTGTTCCTTGCCGCCGTTGGGCTTGGAGCCGGGGAGAACTTTGTGGAAACCCTCCAGGGCGGCGGGTACCGGTATGTGCTTTACGGTTTCCTGATTACCGTCATTCCGCTTCTGGCCACAGGCATCCTGGCAAGGGTCATCTCCAAGACCAACTATCTTACCCTGATGGGTCTGATAGCCGGCAGCACCACAGACCCGCCGGCTTTGGCTTTTGCTTCTGAAACCTCAGGCAACAGCTATCCGGCCTTGGGCTATGCAACCGTATATCCGCTGTCCATGTTCCTCAGGGTGGTGGCAGCCCAGATCCTGACGCTGATAGCCCTGTCTTGAATGTTGAAAACTTCTTTGTGTTTTCTTCATCGCGATAATGTTTCTTTGATTATATTTGTAGGCGATAAAACATAAAACAATATGCAGAATCGCAATTTGGTATCGATCTCAGACTTGACAAAAGATGAGATCCTGGCACTTCTCAGACGTGCTAAGGAATTTGAAAAGAATCCCAACCAACACATTTTAGACGGCAAGGTTGTGGGTTCTTTATTTTTTGAGCCATCCACTCGTACCAGACTCAGCTTCGAGACGGCTGTAAACCGCCTGGGCGGACGTGTAATCGGTTTCAGCGATGCCCGTACAAGCAGCCAGTCCAAGGGAGAGACTCTCAAGGACACTATCATGATGGTAGCCAACTACGCAGACCTTATCGTGATGCGCCATCCTCTGGAGGGAGCCGCCAGGTATGCAAGCGAGATTTCAAAGGTTCCTATCGTGAATGCCGGAGACGGAAGCAACCAGCATCCTTCCCAGACTATGCTGGACCTGTACACGATCTACCAGACTCAGGGAACGCTCGACAATCTGACCATCACTATGGTGGGAGATCTCAAGTACGGGCGTACGGTGCATTCTCTTCTGGAAGCTATGCATTACTTCAACCCTAAATTCATCTTCGTGGCCTGCGACGAGCTGAAGATGCCTCAGCAGTACAAGGATTACTGCAAGGAACTGGGAATAGAGTATGAAGAGACCAGAGACTTCAGCGAGGATGTGATCAACAAGACAGACATCCTGTACATGACCAGAGTCCAGAGGGAGAGATTCTCAGACCTGATGGAATACGAGAGAGTGAAGAATATCTACACCCTTACCGCCAGCATGCTCAAGGGCTGCAAGCCTAATCTGCGAGTTCTGCATCCGCTGCCAAGAGTAACTGAAATCGCCCAGGATGTGGACGACACTCCTCAGGCTTATTATTTCGAACAGGCTCTTAACGGCCTCTACACCCGTGAGGCCATCATCTGCCGCGCATTAGGATTGTAAAACTGTTAAAACGGAACATTATGAGCATTCAAGGAAAGAAAGAACTGGCCGTAGCTGCACTGCAGAACGGTATCGTGATAGACCATATTCCATGCCCGGCCCTTTTCAAGGTTGTGAACATACTGGGAATTGAGAATATGGAAAACGGAGTTTTCATCGGCAACAACCTCTCAAGCCGCAGCATGGGGCACAAGGGTTTGATAAAGATCGCCGATATAGATCTTCCAAAAGAGACCCTTAACCGTATAGCGGTTGTGGCGCCTAATGCCGTGATCAACATCATCAAGGATTACGAGGTTGTGGAAAAGCACAAGGTGGAACTGCCGGAGGATCTGTTCGACATTGTCAAGTGCACCAACCCTAAGTGCATCTCCAACAACGAGCCTATGTCCACCCACTTCCACGTGCTGGACAAGGACGAGTTCAAGTGTCACTTCTGCGAGAGGATAGTCAGCCGCGAGGAAGTCGTGCTGAAATAAATCCGCACACTTTTCCAGTTGAAACGTGCAAGGCCGTGCAATGAATCGCCGGTCTTGCACGCTTTGTTTTAACCCGGAGTGTTTTTGGCGCTTTTCGGAGATTTTGGTTAAACTTTTTTAGGGATTTGTCAAAATGGTGTAAAAATTATTATATCTTTGTCGCCTAATTGTTAACTAAATATAATTTTATGCCAAGAAGCTTATCAGGTAGAAGTTTCCTGAAATTACTGGACTTCACCACCGAAGAAATTCAATATTTGCTTAAACTGTCTGAGGACTTCAAGAACCTCAAGCGTACAAATACCCCTCACAAATACCTTCAGGGAAAGAACATCGTTCTCCTTTTCGAGAAGACATCCACACGTACCCGCTGCTCTTTCGAGGTAGCCGGAAACGACCTGGGTATGGGAGTTACCTATCTGGATCCTAACTCATCTCAGATGGGCAAGAAGGAGTCTCTGGAAGACACCGCAAAGGTTCTGGGAAGAATGTATGACGGTATCGAGTACCGCGGTTTCGACCAGAAGATCGTAGAGGACCTTGCAAAGTACGCCGGTGTTCCTGTATGGAACGGTCTCACCACCGAGTTCCATCCTACACAGATGCTTGCAGACGTTCTGACAATCAAGGAGAACTTCGGATACTACAAGGGCCTGACAATGGTCTTTATGGGAGATGCCCGCAACAACGTTGCCAACTCCCTGATGGTGGTTTCCGCTAAACTCGGAATCAACTTCGTAGCCTGCGGCCCTAAGGCCAACATGCCTGCAAAGGAACTGGTTGACACCTGCAAGAAGATCGCCAAGGAGAATGGCTGCACCATCACCCTCACCGATGACGTGAAGAAGGGAACCAAGAACGCAGACGTTATCTACACCGACATCTGGGTTTCCATGGGCGAGCCTGCAGAGCTCTGGGAGAAGAGAATCAAGCTCCTGAAGCCTTATCAGGTCAACGACGCCGTAATGAAGAACGCCAACCCTAACGCAATCTTCATGCACTGCCTTCCTTCTTTCCACGACCTGGAGACAACTATCGGAAGAGACATCTACGAGAAGTTCGGCCTGAAGGAGATGGAGGTTACCGACAAAGTCTTCCGTAGCAAGCAGTCAAAGGTATTTGACGAGGCAGAGAACCGTATGCACACCATCAAGGCGGTGATGTACGCAACTCTCAAGTAATTAACTGAAACACACAAGATTATCTGAGCTCCCACTCCTTATGGAATGGGAGTTTGGTTTTCTTTTTTTTCTGAATTTTGACAAAGATTTATGGGAAAGAGATTAGTATTGGCGCTGGGAGGAAACGCTCTGGGAAACACTCCCGAGGAGCAGCTTAAACTGGTAGAGACTACAGCCTCTGCGATAGTGGACCTGGAGGAAGACGGATACGACGTGGTCGTTGGCCACGGCAACGGTCCGCAGGTGGGAATGGTTAACCTTGCACTGGAATATTCGGCCACTCACGGCGGAAAGACTCCGCTTATGCCGTTCCCGGAGTGCGGAGCCATGACTCAGGGCTACATAGGATATCATCTGCAGCAGGCTATCCAGAGGGAGCACGGAAGAAGGCACATGCCAAGGCCTTGCGCCGCTGTCCTGACTCAGGTGGTTGTGGACGAGAACGACCCGGCCTTCCAGAACCCGACCAAACCGATCGGTGCTTTCTACGGCAAGAACGAGGCTGAGGCCATTGCCAGAAAGACAGGCTATATTTTCGTTGAGGATGCAGGCAGGGGCTGGAGGAGAGTGGTTCCTTCTCCAAAGCCTGTGAAGATCGTGGAGCTTCCGGTTGTAAGGCGTCTTATTGAGGCCCACACTACTGTAATTACCGTTGGCGGTGGCGGCATACCTGTTGTCCAGAAGGGCTGGGACGACTTCCGCGGAGTGGCTGCCGTGATAGACAAGGACCGCGCCTGCGCAAAGCTTGCCATAGACCTCAAGGCAGATATGCTGGTCATCCTCACCGCCGTTGAAAAGGTTTCCATCAACTTCAACCAGCCTAACCAGTACGATCTGGACTCAATGTCAGTGGAAGAGGCCAGACAGTTCATGGCCGAGGGGCAGTTCGCCCCGGGAAGCATGCTTCCTAAGATTGAGTCTTGCGTAAACTTCCTCGAGAAACGCCCTTCCGGCATGGCTCTGATTACTTCTCTGGAGAAGGCCCGCGAAGCCCTCTGGGGCAAGACCGGAACGATAATCGTTTCCAAGAAGAGATAAAAAAAGAGCGGCAATCGCCGCTCTTTCTTTTTACTTGGACATTTCCTCGAATGTCTTCTTGATGATGCCCACCGCCTGTTTGATCTCCTTTTCGTTTATGCACAATGGCGGTGCGAAACGGATGATGTGGTCGTGGGTTGGCTTTGCCAGCAGGCCGTTGTCGCGGAGCTTGAGGCAGATGTCCCATGCGGTCTTCTTGCCGATAGGCTTGGTGACGATGGCGTTCAGAAGGCCGCGTCCTCTTACCTGGACGATGAAAGGAGAGTTGATCTTGTTAACTTCATCGCGGAAGATGCGTCCCATCTTCTCCGCATTCTCCGTGAGCTTCTCTTCCTTGATTACGGTAAGGGCTGCAATGGCAACCTTTGCCGCCAGAGGGAATCCTCCGAAGGTTGAGCCGTGCTCGCCCGGCTTTACGTTGAGCATGATGTCGTCGTCTGCAAGGCAGGCTGAAACCGGCAGGACACCTCCTCCGAGGGCCTTGCCCAGGATAACGATGTCCGGACGGATGCCGTCGTGCATTGAGCAGAGCATCTTTCCTGTTCTTGCTATACCTGTCTGAACCTCATCGGCGATGAAGAGCACATTGTGCTTGTGGCACAGGTCGAAGCATTTCTTCAGGTAGCCGTCATCCGGTACAAACACTCCGGCTTCTCCCTGGATCGGCTCGGCGATGAACGCGCACACTTCCTTGCCGTACTTGTCGAGAGCTTTCTCGAGAGCCTTAGGATCGTTGTAAGGGATGCGGATGAAGCCAGGGGTCAGAGGACCGTACTGAGCGTAAGAAGAAGGGTCGTCGCTCATGGTGATGATGGTGACGGTTCTTCCGTGGAAGTTTCCGCTGCAGCAGATGATCTTGATCTTGTCGTTAGGAATGCCTTTCTTTACGGCTCCCCAGCGGCGGGCGAGCTTGAGGGCTGTCTCTACGCCCTCCGCTCCGGTGTTCATCGGGAGTACCTTGTCATATCCGAAGTATCCGTGCATGAACTTCTCGTACTCGCACAGGCAGTTGTTGTAGAATGCCCTTGAGGTAAGGCACAGCTTGTCTGCCTGGTCTTTGAGGGCCTTCACGATTTTCGGATGGCAGTGGCCCTGGTTTACTGCCGAGTATGATGAGAGGAAGTCGAAGTACTTGTTACCCTCAACATCCCATACATAGATTCCCTTTCCTCTTTCGAGAACTACAGGAAGCGGATGGTAGTTGTGCGCTCCGTACTTTTCCTCCATTGCCATATAGCGTTTGCTAACGGCGGTTATCTTTGCCTTAGGCTGCACCTTCTTTGCTGCCGGCTTTGCAGCTTTCTTTGCAGGTGCCTTTGCGGTTTTGGTTTTTGTTGCCATATAGTTGTGTTAAATAGTCGTCTGCTTGAGGGTTATAAGTATTACAAATATAGCAATTCTTTTGGAGGTAAAGAAACTTTTACTATCTTTGCAACCCGCCAAAAACGGCGGTAAGTAAATTAAATTAAAGATTAACAGTATTTTAAATGCCAACAATCCAACAATTGGTAAGGAACGGACGCAAGAGAATTGTGACTAAGTCCAAGTCTCGCGCTCTGGATTCCAGCCCTCAGAAGAGAGGAGTTTGTGTACGTGTTTACACAACAACTCCTAAGAAGCCTAACTCAGCGATGAGAAAAGTTGCCAGAGTAAGGCTTACTAACCAGAAAGAGGTGAATGCCTACATCCCAGGAGAAGGCCACAACCTGCAGGAACACAGCATCGTGCTGGTTCGCGGCGGTCGTGTTAAGGACCTTCCTGGAGTACGTTATCACATTCTTAGGGGCGCCTTGGATACTGCAGGTGTAGACGGCCGCAAGCAGGGTCGTTCACTCTACGGAGCAAAGAGGCCAAAAGCTAAGAAGTAAGTCATCAACTATTAAAACATTTCCAAAATGAGAAAAGCAAAGCCTAAAAAGAGGATTCTACTTCCAGATCCTAAGTATCACGATGTAATGGTTACCCGTTTCGTGAACAACCTTATGTTGCAGGGGAAGAAGAGTATCGCTTACGCTATTTTTTACGATTCTATCGACATGATCGGCGAGAAGATGAAAGATTCTGGCAAGGCTCCTATGGAAATTTGGAAGAAAGCGCTTGAAAACGTTACCCCTCAGATCGAGGTAAAGAGCCGCAGAGTCGGTGGCGCCAATTTCCAGGTTCCTACGGAAGTGCGTCCGGAGAGAAAGATCTCGCTGAGTATGAAGAACATGATTCTTTACGCTCGCAAACGTCCGGGCAAGTCGATGGCTGAAAAGTTAGCGGCGGAGATAATGGCAGCATATAATAATGAAGGTGGTGCCTTCAAGAGAAAAGAGGATATGCACAAGATGGCCGAGGCCAACAAGGCATTCGCTCATTTCCGTTTCTAGTATTTTAAGGAAAGCAGCTTAAACAATGGCAAGAGACCTTAAATACACGAGAAACATCGGCATCATGGCCCACATAGATGCCGGTAAAACAACCACATCCGAACGAATCCTTTACTACACTGGTAAGACTCACAAGATTGGTGAGGTTCACGATGGTGCCGCAACAATGGATTTCATGGTGCAGGAGCAGGAGAGAGGTATCACCATCACTTCTGCCGCCACCACCGCGTTCTGGCACTACAATGGTGAAAAATACCAGATCAACCTTATCGACACTCCGGGCCACGTGGACTTTACCGTTGAGGTAGAGCGTTCACTTCGTGTCCTGGACGGTACGGTTGCAACTTTCTGCGCTGTCGGACGTGTCCAGCCTCAGAGCGAGACCGTCTGGAGACAGGCAGACAAGTACAATGTTCCAAAGATCGCCTATGTAAACAAGATGGACCGTGTAGGTGCAGACTTCATGGGCGTGGTAGATGACATCAAGAACAAGCTTGGTGCCCATCCGGTTCCTATCTGCCTTCCTATCGGAGCGGAGGAGAAGTTCCAGGGCATCATTGACCTTATCGACATGAAGGCTTACTTCTACGATACGGACAACAAGGAGCTTGTTAATTTCGAGATAAAGGATATTCCTGCAGAGCTTATGGACGAGGCAGCCGAGTGGAGGAACAACCTCCTCGAGACCGCAGCCGAGTTCGACGAGGCTCTTATGCAGAAATATTTCGACGATCCGGAAACCATTTCCAAAGAAGAAATCGTTGCAGCAATCCGCAAGGGAACCATCGCTATGGAGGTAGTTCCTATCTGCTGCGGATCTTCATTCAAGAACAAGGGCGTGCAATTCCTCTTGGATGCAGTGGTAAGGTACCTGCCTAGTCCTCTGGACAAAGGCAACGTTGCCGGAACCAATCCGAGGAACAACGAGGAGGTGGAGAGAAAACCTTCCGCTTCAGATCCGTTCTGCGGACTCGTGTTCAAGATTGCTACAGATCCTTTCGTTGGAAGACTGGCCTATATGAGAGCATATTCAGGCCGTCTGGATTCCGGTTCTTATGTACTCAACACAAGAAGCGGCAAGAAGGAGAGAGTTGCAAGACTCTATCAGATGCACTCCAACAAGCAGAATCCAATCGATTTTGTAGAGGCAGGAGACATCTGCGCAGTTGTAGGATTCAAGGATCTTCGCACCGGTGACACCGTCTGCGAGGAAAGCCATCCTATAGTACTGGAGTCTATGGTATTCCCTGATCCGGTTATCGGACTGGCAGTGGAGCCTAAGACTCAGGGAGACCTTGACAAGCTCGGCATCGCTCTCGGCAAACTGGCCGAGGAAGATCCTACCTTCACCGTCAAGTCAGACACGGAGACCGGCCAGACCGTTATCAGCGGAATGGGCGAGCTCCATCTGGAGATTCTTGTGGACCGCCTCAAGAGAGAGTTTGGCGTGGAGATCAACCAGGGTGCACCTCAGGTGAACTACAAGGAGGCTCTTATGCAGACTGTCCAGCACAGGGAGGTCTTCAAGAAGCAGACGGGAGGCCGCGGAAAGTTTGCGGATATAATTGTGGAGCTTGGCCCGGCAGACGAGGGAGTTACCGGACTGCAGTTCGTGGATGAAGTCAAGGGTGGTAACATTCCTAGAGAGTTCATTCCTGCAGTTGAAAAGGGCTTCAAGGCTGCCATGCAGAACGGACCGCTCGCCGGATATGAGGTAACTTCAATGAAGGTTGTCCTCAAGGATGGTTCATTCCACCCTGTGGATTCCGACCAGCTGTCATTCGAGATCTGCGCACGCCAGGCATTCCGCAAGGCCGCAAGAAAGGCCGCTCCGGTGATTATGGAGCCTATCATGGCACTCGAGGTTGTAACCCCTGAGGACTATATGGGTGACGTTATCGGAGACCTGAACAAGAGAAGGGGACAGATCACCAACATGGACTCCCGTGGCGGTGCCAGGATCATCAAGGCCAAGGTTCCGCTCAGCGAGCAGTTCGGCTACGTGACCGTCCTTAGAACCTTGTCTTCAGGCCGTGCCACAAGTACAATGGAATTCTCTCATTACGCAGAGCTTCCTTCTAACCTGGCCAAGGAGATCATCGACAAGGCCGGAGTGAGGGCGCTGGATGATGAAGACTAATCGTCGATAAATGATAATATTTAAAAAAATATAAAAATGAGCCAAAACCAAAAGATTAGAATTAAACTGAAGTCATACGACCATGCTCTGGTTGACAAGTCAGCAGCACGCATCGTTGAGACAGTAAAGTCTACAGGCGCTATCGTAAGCGGTCCTATTCCGCTTCCGACCAGCAAGAAGATCTTTACAGTAAACCGCTCTACCTTCGTTAACAAGAAGGCCAGAGAGCAGTTCGAGCTCAATTCTTTCTGCCGTCTTCTGGACATCTATTCATCTTCAGCAAAGACTGTTGACGCTTTGATGAAGCTTGAACTTCCGAGCGGTGTGGAAGTCGAGATCAAAGTCTGATACGCATCAGACTCTTGTCGTAAAGAATGCAGATAAAGAAAAATCTTTATCTTTGCGTTTGAAATAGCGGAACCTGTCCGCTGGATTGGGGCTCATAGCTCAGTTGGTTAGAGCACCTGACTCATAATCAGGGGGTCGGAGGATCATGCCCTTCTGGGCCCACAACAAGGGATTGTCAAGCAGGATAGAACCTGATCTGGCAATCCCTTTTCCTATCTAAAATCCCCTTTCTGGGTGTATAGAACAGGGATTTTCTATCAAATCAGGTCATCATCTCCCACTCTTCCCATTCACCCCAAAACTCCTGAAAAATGTGGGATTGTTTCCAAATCTGTCGCCTATGTGTCGCCAAAATTCTGCCCTTTTAAAACAAAACACTACCTTTGATAGAAACTAATGTGCTGTTAAAATGGGGTGGATAAAATCATTTTTCAGAAGAAAGGATTGTATAGCAATTATTCTAATAGTTATTCTTGTACCATTCTTCACTATTCATCAAATTCGTTTAAATAAGGAAATGCGTGATGATTCTGTTTTAGTGAAGGCAGAGATAGTTGATATGTATTACAAGAATATTGGTGCTCGTCGTTACAAACCTGGTTGGGAGATTCGTTTCAAATATGAATTAGATGGACAGGTCTTCTCAAAAAGTAATACAATCTCCGAAAAACAATATAACTCAATTAATATTGGAGATACCATAGAAGTTCTTGTTAGTCTTAAACATCCAAATAGACGCGCTTTTTGGACAGGAGCCTCAGGTTATTTAGCGCTTCCTTCTCAAACCGAACTTAATAGCATCCCCAGAAAACCTTAATTGAGAGTATAATACTACAAAATCTATCATTTTCCGTATTCGCATTCCAAGCGCGTTCGGAAAGTGTTCAAGAGCTTAATATAGGTTGATAGAAATGGGGGTGGGAGTGGTTGGATCAGCTTAATTTTCCCCATCATTATTCTTGTTCTCCCTTTTTTCTTTCCAATCGCGGTAGAGAGTAATGGAGAGAGCAGTTATGCAGAGGGTAACATAGAGGCCTCCAAAGAAATAGATAAATACGACAAGAGCATCCATTAGCACAAAGATAGGATAATCACTGGAAAGTGGAGTAAAATAGCACAGTCTCTATCATCTCCCACTCTTCCCATTCACCCCAAAACTCCTGAAAAATGGGGGGATTTTTTCCAAATCTGTCGCCTATGTGTCGCCAAAATTGAAGCACATTAATCTATCAAAAATGGGGAAGAGACATTCTTGATTATTTGTCTAATTCCTCCAATAAAAAGCAAGGGAAATCTGGATGGGAAGAATTATAGAATCTGTAATGCAGTTTTGCCGGATAGCTATTCTTGATGTCATAGATCAAATATGTATAGGGCAGTTGATCTATTTCATTATTCAACTGTTCTATATCAATATCAAAAATTTGCCTTTTAATTATATATTTCATTCCAACTGCAAGAGAGTCATTGGAGTTATTGACAAGATGGCTGTCAATAATGGAGATAGCCTCGTTTAACAATCGTTTTGCTTCTATGGAATCTTTTTCCGAGTATTTGGAAAAAGCGTGTAATGCTGTAATGTAAGATAGCTTTCTATAGTCATCATTGAAATAGCTCTCACTCACTTTAGCCAAGCAATCAGCCGCTTTATTGTTATTCCCTAACACAAAATTGATTTTTGCCAAACGGATTAAGCACCTATCATCATTTGTAGAGATAGTTTGCAAAATACTGTCAGCCATATATAAGTTATCCGGCTTTTTATCTGAAAAAAATGACCAGTACAATGAATCCGCTATTTTGATTTCCTGCAAATTCACATCAGGTTCTTCAGAGCAACCATAAACTGACAACAATAGTATTATCAACAAGAATCTTTTCATACAGTCCTTATTATCTGTGCTAAATTGAATAGGAGAACCAGTTAGCACAAAGATAGGATAATCATTGGAAAGGGAGCAAATATCCTTTCCATTCCCCATCTTTTCCGTATTCTCCCACCAAGCGCGTTCGGAAAAAGTGTTCAAGAGCTTAATACAGGTTGATAGGTTTTGGCGTTCCCTTGTCCAGTAGAAAATAATTATCTTTGAGTATATAAAACAGAAACAAGCTATGAAATATAGGTTATTAAGAAACTTTTTAAAGGGCTGTTCCCTGACAACGGCTTTGTTTGTATTTCAAGCCTGTTACGGCACTGCTCAGGGATTGGATTGGGAAGTTCGGGACATTAATTTCAGAGTTCTAAATACAGAAGGGGCCGCTCTTGAAAAGGCTAAAGTGCTGATGAAGGAAAACCGTACTTTCACGAAATGGAAAGACAGCGTGGAAACAGACAACAATGGTTTTGCCACCCTTACTTGCAACTATCTTCCCGCCTCCTCTCTCATGCCTTGTTTTAGAATTGAAGCAGAAGGCTATACTGGAAAAGATACTGTTGCAACTGCTAAAATGTTAGATGCAGATGAGGTTATAATTCGTCTGAAGAAATCCCCAACGTTTTAACGGCTATATTCGCTCAAGTTTGTCGCCTATATGTCGCCAGAGAGTCTTTTCTCTCCCATATAAGGAAGGTAAGAACTTGATAGATAGAAATATGTAAAAAGTCCCTTGGTGGTTCTTCTGGGCCCACAACAGGGGATTGTCAAGCAGATTAACACCTGACCTGGCAATCCCTTTTCCTATCTAAAATCCCCTTTCTGGGTGCATAGAACAGGGATTTTGCAGAATTCTCTATCAACTCAACTTCTCTTCCCATCCACCGCAAAACTCCTGAAAAATGGGGGATTTGTGATTATTCTGTCGCCAAAATTCTATCAAAAAGACTACCTTTGATAGAAACTAATGTTAAGAATGAAACTATGAAGAGATTATTACTGTCGTTAATAATGTTAGCTGCTATTTCTATCAATATACAAGCTCAAACAAAGGTGGATCATATCATCAAGGTTAATGCGGGAGTGAATCTGTTTGCAGGAACGGAAGATTTTGATGGTGACGGAGGTATTTCTTTAGGTGTTTCTTATGCTGCGGATGTCTGGGTTAATGACAAATGGTCTGTAATGCCGGAAATAGGATTGAGAACTCAGGCGGACCTTGATATATCTTCCGGTATAAATATGATTTGTGCTGCAAGATATCACTTTCAGCCATCTGGAGGTCCAAGAATAGTTGTTGGCCTGGGGCCTGATCTGATGTTCCTTACCAATCGTGGAAGCTATTACTATGATGCCAATCCGAATTATGGGCTGAACCATAAGACCAAGTTTAAATCCTGTGACATAGCCCTGCATCCAAGCATTGTCCTAGAAAGCGGAAAGCACTGGATCTGGGGGCTAGATATCAGCCTTGGCCTGAATGATATGAGAAAAAAGTATCCTGAATACAATATCAACGGCTCAACCCGTTTTGAGTATCTGTTGCTCACCTGCGGGTACAGGTTTTAATATTCCCGCAGAGAACATTCTAACCAGATGATAGCACAAGGTCTATCAATTAGGATATCTTCCAGTCTCTTCTCCCTTGATAGTTTCGTCACTCAAAACTCCTGAAAATGGGGGGGGATTTTGATGATTCTGTCGCCTATGTGTCGCCAAAATTAGAGCACAGAAAACGATCAACTGGCCCTTCCCAGGGTTGATAGATTTTGGCGTTCCCTTAAAACAGAGTATCTTTACATCAATCCGAGAGTTCAATCATTGGGATTACTATAGGGTATAGGTAGTATTATGAAAAGGTTTTATATTTTTACCACTCTTTGTGTTCTTCTATCTTCTATTTCTCTATCTGCTCAGAATAATATAGGCTCAATAGAAGGAGGCTTGTTTGTTGGTCTTAATTATGCAACAGACAAATGTGGTTATGCTTCTGTTAAACCTGGTCCTGGGTTTGGATTAGAGATGAGATATAATTTTTATGGTTCTCCGATAGACTTGGGTATCCAGTATTCGTTTTCACGAACGAATAGAGAATATAAATCAGACCTAACCTATGGCGACAATACTGTAGGAACTAATTCATCAAATCTCTTAGTAGTCGGAGACTATAATTTTAGAATGAATAAATCTTCTTTCTTTATCGGATTGGGAGCTGGTTTGGCAAAGTTCTCAAATGCATCTCCAGCAGAAAACTTTTATAAAGACGACAAATTGATTTCTCGAGATTTTGTGGGCAATAATAAGTATTCAGTTTGCATACTGCCAAGAATCGGGATTAAACTGTTCAACCACTTACGTTTCTCGATAGAGTATAAAATTGAAGAGAAGGCCAGCAGCAATGTTGCTTTTAATGTTGGTTTTACAATTGGAGGGAAATGAGTGTATTCTTACTCTATCGGGATGTACATTGAAAACCTTCCGGTAGCTTTATAAAGGATGTTATTGCCATTTTTGTCCTTGGCAGGAAGGATTCTTGGGAAGTCTTTTATCTTTTGTGTCAGATAACTATCTAGTTCTTCATCCAATCCACGGATTATACTGAATGTGTTAAGGTATCCGTACATATTGATATAGAACTCAACGTGGAAATAGCCTTGTACAATGTTTCCGGAATAGCCTTCCGGTATTTTAACATTGTCTTTGCACCATTCCATAAAGCGTACGCAGAATGCTCTTTCTTGGAATGATAGAACATTGCTAATGGCTTGTAAGAAAACCGTGTCTCTGTTAAGAGAATCCTGAGGGAAACACGGCATTAATTTCACCTCGCTGTTAGTCATATCAATTCCTCCTTTGCACTTGAACCTATCTTCCACATCCACGGTGGAGTTCTTTATTGCAAAAAGGAAATCAGACCGCTTTTTCTCAGGAATCAGTTTTTTATACCTAAAAGCGTATTCTCCATCTTTACAGGTTACAATGTCATATTGGTCTGCTATTGTGAGTAAGCTATCGTTGAGCCTAATGTATCTATAACTGGATTTGAAGTCGTAGAAATTATTAGTGTATGCTATAGGTGCGTCAGCTCTTAACTCTTTCCTTGAATAACTACCCTTGAAGACAGGAATAAAAGAAAAGAAAACCTTATCTATATCTTTTCCTCTATAACTATGATAGCAGGTAGAAATGGAGTCTTTGGTTATTCTATAAACGATGCAGCTGAAATTGTTGTCCTGTTCCGGATTCTCGGTGTAAAAGTTAAAATGGCTCAAATACCAAGTGCCTTCGACTTTCTCTGCGTCAATGTTTTCCACCTTGACAGGAGGCAGTTTCCCCCTTTCAGAAAGCTGGGCGTATATGTTTTGCCCTGAAAGAAACAGAGCACAAACAAGAGTCAGAATAATATAGATTCGTTTCATAATTAATGACTTCTCAAATTTGTTGGCAAATTTATGTTTTTTTTTATTTTTGCAAATGAAAGGGTCATCTAAACATTAAAATTATAATTAGAATTATGAAACGATCATACAAATACTTTTTATCATTGCTGTTTATAATGACGGCCATACCTTTTCTCTGCATTGCCCAGACTCCAAAGAAACTGAAGAAAGCAGATGTTCTTGTTCGCTCGGACAAGGAGTTTTCAGTATCGGGGAAGAAGGTTTTTATAGTAGCGTATTCACCTTCTAATCTTTCTGAAGAAGAAATGTCATTCAGAGATGCTATACTTTCCGGATTCCTGGCAAATCAAGGAGCTGTTGTTGTTGATAAGGAGAGTGATGCTGAATGCATTGCAATAAGTGTCTTTAAGGATACGACCTGGACTAATTCCTGGGTGGATATGGATAAGAGCAATAGACTGGTTCTTTCAGAAAACAACAGTTTATACAAAGGCCAGTATTCTGGTCAAATGATTATCAAAGGGGAGAGAGTATCCCCATACCAAACTGTTGAAAAGAAACATGTTTATTCCACCAAGACTTCCAAAGAAGACAGGTTCCGCTATGACCACGGCCTCTATATCATTAATCGCGACAGAACGGACGATTCATATCTTTACTATTTCCAGAGTACTATTTTGCAGTCAAAGCCTTGTAGATTCAAGGATGTCTTGTCTTTAATGATGCTCGCATCTAATGACAACTTCGGGAACAATATCGGAGACAAATTCAAGCAGATTAAGGTTAAGAACAGTGACAGCCATTACAATTACTATAGCGATGATGTAAGGCAGGAACAACGATGGTTGAGACTTAAGGAAAAGGGAAGGGGCTGGAATCCTGATATGAACAGAAATAATATTCCAGTCAGCCCAACATTATATCCAGATTATAGCTCAAGATCTGTCAAATAGGATAAATCTTTGGGCCCCTTGTGCGATATGTTTTTAACGGCTATATTCGCTCAAGTTTGTCGCCTATATGTCGCCAGGGAGTCTTTTCTCTCCCATATAAGGAAGGTAAGAACTTGATAGATAGAAATATGTAAAAAGTCCCTTGGTGGTTCTTCTGGGCCCACAATTCAAAATCAAGCACTTGCGAACTATCGCAGGTGCTTGTTCTTTATAGTTAAGGGTTGTTGTTCTTTTTGATCAGAGTCCAGCCGGAGGTGGTAATAGTGTCGTTGTTGAAAGAAAGCGTGTCCAGGCGAGGCAGTTCAATACTGTGCCAATCAGCTGTCACTTTCAGCGGATGACCTTCTACAGAGCCCCAGTCGCAAAAAGCGGTGCAGCCATAGATGACCATACTCCCGTCATCCATTTTAATCATGCTGTCAGGGGAAAACTGAATAGAGAGATTAGGGCATTCCAGTGTTATGATGTTATCGGGAGCAAATAATTTGCGAAGTGTCTCATTCCTCTCTTCCAGTTTGCGCTGAAAGGCTTCTTCCGCTGCATCAATGGATTCAAAGTCATACTTGGCTTTGGCTATTTCTACGGCTCCTTTCAGGTTTTCGGGAAGAGTTATTCCGTAAATCTCCATCGCTGAGGATCCAAGATCACTGCCAGAGTTCATCTCTTTATGCCAAGAATGGCCGGACTGGTCCAGAATCAATCCGTAAAGAGGTCCGGAAAGGTATGCGAAAGAGCGTGTCAGGTTGTCTGATTCATACAGGTAGTCAAGGTCAGAAAGAGACTGCAGGTATTCCTTGTTGTCAGGGATTGCAATGCGCCTTCCGGTGTACTCGGCAAGTCCTTCCAGAACCTCCAGAGCGTTCTCTTCTTGGGCAAAGTCCGGATACAAGTGTCTTCTCCAGGCGCGGAAACTCAAGGCATCTTCAAGAGCGGTTTTCTTTTGCTCGCCATCACAAGAGGCTGTAGCCTTCAGCGCGTTCCACTCCAGTTTCAGAAGCGTACGGGCATCTCTATTGGAAAGATGAGAATTGTTGGGATCTTTGTCCTGCCAAAGTCCAAGCTCCGGCTGGCGATAGTGGAACATCTCGTGGACGAGGATTATGGACTGATGCTTCTGGTCTCCGGACAGGGGCCACAAAACCGTTGTCCAGCGCTTGCCGTCCAGTTCAGTTGTAGAATTTGCAACAGGCTTATCCGCCGGGAATGTTTTTGGCGCATCAGAGACATTGCTGACAATATTCCTCAGCGAATCAACACCAAGAACCGGAGAATAGAGGTTGACTCCCCACAGTTTGCCATTGTCTTTATTGCAAAGTTTCTCGACGTGCTCGAATATAGACACATCAGAAGTGCGGCAACTTGCAAGCAGCGCTAAGACTGCTATCAAAAGAACTCCCTTTTTCATAGAGTCAGTCTTCCTTCTCCATCTCCTTTTTAAGCAGTTTCCTGCCGACAAAGTAAGTGATGAACAGGCTGATACCGATAGCCATCAAGACTCCCCCAGCCATTGGCAGCCCTTCTCTAAACCACAGGCCTTGAGGAAGGCCCGGGCCAAGCAGGTCCACAAAATAAAGAATCAGGAAAGATAGACCCATGAAAAAGAAGATACCAGCCCCGGAAAGCTTTCCCAGCAGATCCTGCTTTAGGCTTTGTTTCTCCTGGGGTTTTGATACTTTGGGAGCGGTGAACTTGTCCACGTCAACAGGAAGACCGGCCTCGATGGCTTTGAGCATGATTTCTGCCTTCTTGTTGGTTTCATTTTGCCTGGCGCGCATAGCCAGCCAGACAATCGTCACGGAAATGATTACACAAGCAATAGCAATGATAAGGATTCCAAGGGTTGTCATACTGTATAATCTGTTTGGATACGGGGTTAGTAGTATTTGTAGAAGAGGGCGATGGATTCCATTCCGCCGAAGAATTGCTTGAGAAGGTAGCTCTCGTTAGGGGAATGGATGGTGTCTCTCTCAAGGCCGAATCCCATCAGCAGAGGGTCTGTGCCCAGGATCTTCTGCATGTCAGCAAGGACTGCGATGCTTCCTCCGCCACGGCTTGGAACAGGCTCTATGCCCAGGACTTCCTTCATGGCCTTTGAAGCGGCCTGGAAGGCAGGGGAGGTGATTGGAATCAGGAAGCCGTTTCCGCCTTCTTTTTCCTCTACCTTAACCTTGACGTACTTAGGGGCGATAGAGAGGAAATGCTGCTTGAAGAGCTTGGTTATCTTGGCGCTGTCCTGGTTAGGAACGAGCCTCATCGATATCTTGGCGTGGGCTGTGGAAGGAAGGACAGTCTTGGCGCCTTCTCCTGTATAGCCGCCCCAGATTCCGCAGACGTCCAGGCAAGGGCGGATACCGGTTCTCTCGAGGGTGGTGTAGCCCTTTTCTCCCTTGACTTCCTTTATGCCGAGGAATTTCTTGTACTCGTTGAGGTTGAAAGGAGCCCTGGCAAGCTGGGCGCGGTCTGCCTTGCTGAGGTTGACCACATCATCGTAAAAGCCTTTTACTTTCACCTTGCCGTTCTTGTCAATCAGCGATGAAATCATATCGCAGAGGACATTGATAGGGTTGGCGACAGCTCCGCCGTAATGGCCGGAGTGAAGGTCCTTGTTAGGGCCGGTGACGGTAACTTCCAGATAGGCCAGGCCCCTCATTCCGCAGTTGATGGAAGGGACCTTCTCGCTGATCATGGTGGTGTCGGAGACAAGTATCACGTCGCTTGAGAGCATCTTCTTGTTCTTCTTCACCCAGGCAGGAAGGGACGGGCTTCCGATTTCCTCCTCGCCCTCGAAGATGAACTTGACATTATGCTTGAGCTGCTTTGTCTTTACAAGATATTCAAATGCCTTGATGTGCATGAACAGCTGGCCCTTGTCGTCGTTGGCGCCTCTTCCCCAGATAGCCCCGTCGTGGATCTCGGGCTCGAAAGGATTTGAATTCCACTTCTCCAGAGGCTCGGCAGGCTGGACATCGTAGTGGCCGTAAACCATAACGGTCTTGGCCTTGGGGTCTATCATTTTCTGGCCGAAGACAACAGGATTGCCGGCTGTAGGATAAACGTCTGCCTTGTCTGCACCGGCCTTTTTAAGCAGTTCAACGAGTCTTTTGGCGCACTTTAGCATATCTGCCTTGTGCTCTTTCTTTGCGCTTATTGAAGGGATTCTCAGGAGAGAGAACAGTTCTTCGAAGAAACGGTCTTTGTTCTGTTCGATGTATTGTTTCATAATATGATGTGTTTTGTATTTATCGCGATAGTCTAGAAGCTCCACTCGAAGCCGAAGTTTATGGCCGCGTGGTGCTTGTTGCGGACTTTCACCCCGTCTACGATTCTGTTGCGGTGAGTCATTCTCCAGAACACGTCCACGCGGAAGACTCTGAATATGTTGGTAACGCCCACGCCCATCTCGACATATGGCTTTCTGAGAGAGCTCATTCCTTCAGGGAAAAGCATAGGGGCCTCCATTCCCTCGTACTTTTCTCCCGGACCGGTTCCGTAGACGGTGCTGGCAGGATTGCCGATCTTGCCGTCCGTGATGCCGTTGTTTGCCTTGGAAAGTGTGCCGTAGCCGGCTTTAAGAGTGAAGACTTCTCTCCACTGGAGACGCTTCATCAGCGGAATCTTGCCAAGGAAAAATCCTTTGAAGTTATGTTCGTAGAACAGGGTTGTCCAGGTATCCGAGGCAAACTCGTAGAAGTCCATGCAGGCGAAGGAGCTCTTGTCCAGGAAGTAGGTGCCGTTTCCTTCGTGGAGCTTGAGAAGCGGGTAAGGAACTTTGCCGATGATCTTTCCGCTGGTAAGGTGGAAAGTGGACGTTCCGACAGGAGGCAGAGGCAGGCTGTAGTCGACAGTAGCTTCTGCCCGCAGATAGCCGAAGTCGTTTTCAGCCAGGCCTTTGATGCCGGTTATCAGGTCTATTGTCACTACGGGGTAGTGAGTCAGGACATAGATCTTGTCAAACGTTCCGCGGGTAACGGTCTCGTCCCACGAGAAGCGTGCCTGGTAATGTATCTGGTTGGAAGCCACGCTGGTGATGTGGGTGCTGTCCGGAGTGTACATAGGCACATAGCGGTTGGAATAGATGCGGCGGCCTTCTATGGCAATGCTGTTGTTGAACCCCTCGTTCCACTCGTGGATGTAGCCCACTGCATATTCGTTTACCGGGCTGATTCTCTCGCTGTTGCCCTTGTTTAGCAAAGACGACATGATGTTGGCTTCGGTCAGGGCGTCGGAGCCCCTTCCCATCTGCACCATATCACGGCTGGCGCTTGCAAACACTTTTCTGGTTGGCATATTGCTGAAGATGTATTCAGCCATAAGCTTGCCTTTGAACTTCTTGTCCTTGGTGCCGTATGCTATGTGGCCGGAAAGCCTCAGCTTCTTGGAGAACTCTTCTGTGGTTCTGCCGCCGAACTGGAACCTTGCGCCTTCCAGATTGTTGAAGCTGAACATCTTGTAGTAAGGGCCGATACCAAAGTAGTCGAAATTGTAGTAGCCGTTCACAAAGGTGTTCACGATGGTGTAGAGATTGCGGTACAGCGGCACGTTCTTGATGGAGTCCACCATCTTGTAGATGTTGCTTTCCTTTTCGCTGAGCTCGTACGGGCGGTGCTGCTGCCAGTAGGCCTCGTCGTTGACCAGAGGGTTGGCGGACATGGTAACATTGCTCATAAGGCGTGCCACGCTGTCCGGCATAGGGGTGTCGAATCTCGGGTCAAGATAGTCGCACTGCCTTCTGCCGAGGAAGGACATCAGTTTGGAGGAGTCTCTCATCGTCACAGAAAAATCCGCGTACATCCTGTCCTGCTTGAAGAACCACAGAGAATCCTTGCCTTTGTAGGAACCTCTTCCCCCGACAAGCTGGTACTCTGAATCCAGGACGAGGTCTCTGATCCAGTTTACGTTGGAGCCTTTCTTGAGCCTCACGTGGATTTCTCTTACAGCCCAGTCCTGGGCGTCGATTCTCATCTCGCCGTCAAAAGTCGGTGAGGAAACCATCTTTGAAGGATGGAAGCGGATATGGTAGGTCTTCCTGCCGTCGATGTTCAGACTGTCTATAAGGAAGTAGTCGTAGAACACGTTAGGGCCACTGACAGGAGACGGGATCTGGACATTGAACAGGTTGATGAAGTCGTCGTAGAAGTTGGTGCGGATGTGCATGTTTCCGGTAAACTGGGCGAAGGTGGCCTCGTCCTTTACTCCGGAAATGCGGCTGGCTTTTATGACTTCTTTGGTCTGGGACGGGTCTTTCTGCCTGTAGAACATAGAGTTGTTCTCCGATATCATAATTGGCAGATAAGGCTGTCCGGAAACCACGGAAGTGTCCATGTAGTCGAACACGAACCCGAAATTCTTCCTCAGGAGCTTGTTCTTGATCTGGGTGTCGGCATTCACCAGGTCCAGTTCCATCTTGGTGTACAGGCGGCACTGGTAGCGGTCTCTCTCCTCCGGGTTGTTGACTTTCTTTGCATTCTCTATGTTGGAAAGGATCCAGCGGATATAGCGGTAGTCCGGCTTTACGACAATCTGACTGAGGATGTTCTGCTCCATCTTCAGTGCAAAGTCAACCTGGTTGAAGGCTCCTTTCCTGATGACTTTTTCCTGCGGGATGTAGCTTACATATTCCACCCTCAGCAGGTCAACTTCCTGATTCCTGGTTTCCAGGGTGTAGTATCCGTCATCGTCTGTAGAGACGCCTATGGTGGTCCCTTTGAAGAAGACATTGGCATACGGCAGGGGTTCTCCGGTATCTGCATCGGTGACACGTCCCTTGATTTTGGTGGTCTGCCCGAATGAGAAAGACGCCAGAGTGGTCAGAATCAGTAAAATGACATATATTTTGCCGTATTGTTTCAATTCCTTCAGCGATTATATTCTGAGAGAGTGGAATCAGTAGTTGAAAATGTCTTTTGTCACCACGCCGTTATACTCTTTTTCAAGCGTGTTGTAGGTGGTGGTGTTGCCGTTCTTTTCTTCCAGCTTCAGAACGCACAGAGACATGTCCTTGGTGCTGTAGGAGGCCTCGAGATGGTTCCATCGGCCTTTTGCCTGTTTTGACACGTCTATGTCAAACACATAGTAACCGCCTTTGGTTGTCATTTTCACATCGGATTTGTTCAGCTTGGCGGCATCGGCGACCTGACCTCTGATGCAGTACAGAAGGGTCCACTGGAGTATTTTCATGTTATGGTCGGACTTGGTGTTGAACACGTTCCTTGCCCCGCCGTTTATCATTACAACTTTGTCTCCGTTGATAATAAGCTGGTTGTCCTTGTCCTTGCCGTTGTTCTTGTGGTTGGTGAACTGCATCTTCATCTGGTTGGTCTCCCTGATGAAATACATTGTTCCCGTGCTGGTGACGTTTTTCTTCATTCCCTTCATCGTCTTGATCTGGGTGCAGGAAGAAACAACGGTCTTATAGCTTTCGTTCTTTTTCTGGATATTGGCCATCACCTGCTCCTTGCTCTGCGACAGTGCCTGGGCAGAAATTAAAAGCGATGCGGCAAACACGGAGGCCAGGAAAACGGGCCTCATTTTTCTGAGGTATGAACTGATTTTTTTCATGATGTGCAAAGTTACTCCAAAAACGATACCAATGAGTCTTTTCCCAAAATATCTGAGCAAGTCATAAACGAAGTGACAGAAACTCCAAGCACCCCGTGGAGGTTCAGGTTCTGGCCGGTCAGGAACAGGTTAGATACCGGAGTTTTAGGCGCCAGGAGCGTCATGAGCAGATTGTTGCAGTCTTTGCGGATACCGTAGGCGGTGCCGTTGACGGCTCCGGTGTAGTGCTGGTAGGTTAGCGGGGTGCTGGTGTAGTATGTCTGAACCGCCGCTTTCAGTCCGGGGATGCAGCTGTCTGCCATCTTGATGAACTCTTCGGCTTTTCTGGCCTTGAACTCCTTGTATTCCTGAGGGCGGGTGGCAGGGGTTGTGCCTTCCCATTTTGCCACCTGTCCGAAATCCATCGGGACAAGTAAGTCTATGTTGGTGGAAAATCTCTTGTCCTGCCCCTTAGGCACGCTCTCGCTTATCAGCATTCCTTTTGTCCGCCCCTTGTCCGCCTCGCTGGAGACGTCCCAAACGCAGTCCAGGTCTGGACTGTAGCAATAGTAGTTACGGTTGCGGTAAGGAATCGTTCCGTCCTTGAGCCGGATGTTGACGGTAAAGAAACCGTAGGTCTGGTCCAGTTTCTGGATGCGTCGCCTGTAGACAGGACGTATACAGCTGCTTTCTTTCAGGAGTTCAAGCGTGAGCTGCGGGCTGAGGTTGGAGATGAAGGTGTCTGCATATATGCGCTCGGGATCCTTTCCGCTCCTTGACCTGACAGAGACATATTCCGCCTTGCCGTCTTTCTCGGCGATTTCAGTGGCTTCAGCCCCCAAGAAGACTTCCCCGCCCATGTCTGTGATGCTTTTGGCAAGGCTGTCGGCTATCAGCGAGCCGCCTCCTTCCAGCCTCCAGGCGCTCTGTATGTAGGAGCTGTTTATCTGGGCGAAAGTGTAAAGAGGAAGAGTTTCCTTCCTCAGTTCCAGTTTCAGGGAATTGCCGCTGAGGATATTTATCAGCAGAGGGTCGTTTATGTTTGACTGAAGATATTCAAAGGCGTTCTTGCCCAGAAGCTTGTTTACGGAGAAGAATCCGTCTCCGGGCTTGAGAAGAGGGTCGGTGATTTTGCTTCCCACTTCTTTCAGGAAGCCTGAGTAGGCTTTTATCTGCTTTGCTGAAGAAGGGAACTGTTCAGAAAGCCCCTCGGCAAAGTTTTCGAAGCCGTTTTGCAGCAGATAGCTTTTGCCTCCGAAGAAAATCTGGTCAAAGCCTTTTGTGTCCAGCTGGACCCAAGGCAGGTCCATAAGTGAAAAATAGCTGAAGAATTTCTCCAGAATCTGTCCCTTGCCCAAGGCTCCCACATAGTGGAAACCGGTGTCAAAGACCTCTCCCTTCCTCCTGAAACTCTGGAGACATCCGCCGGGAACGATGTTCTTTTCCACAACGCATACTTTCTTTCCGCTTTTGGCCAGAATGTATGCGCACTGGAGTCCTCCCAGTCCGCTTCCCAGTATGACGGCGTCAAATTTCATCTGCTTTATTCACCTTGTTTCGTCTGGATTTCCAGTCTTCCCACTTGTAGAACAGGTAAGGCTGAAGAGTGAAGGTGATCAGAATCGTTGAAACCATACCTGCCAGAGTGGACAGTCCGATGGAAGAGATAGCCGGATGCACTGCAAGCAGCAGGCTCGAAACAGCGAGAATGAGCATCACCGCCGAGAAGAAGATGGCGCTGCGGTGGTATTTGAGGAGTTCGCTCTGTTTCTTTCCCTTGATAAGACCGTCCATCACGAATATGCTGTAGTCCACTCCCATTCCGAATATGAAGGTGGATATGACCATATTGATCAGGTTGAACTCCATATTGAGAAGTTTCATGAATCCAAGCACCAGGAACCAGCTCATGAACATCGGGAGGAACGCTATGATGGCATGCACCACATTCCTGAGGGCTATGAGCAGGATCAGCAGCACAAACAGGGAGGAAATCAGCAGCACCGTGTTGAAGTCGTGCTCCATAATCTCCAGCATGTCTGTAGTGTAGAACAAAGGGTCTATCACGATAAGGCCGGAAGCCATTGTCTTGTCTTTTTCCTGCCCTCCCTGAGCCAGTATTTCGGAGGCCTTCCAAAGCTCGTCGTTGTCCTTTGCCTTGATGGAGGTGAGGACAAGGTAGGTTCCGTCATCGTTCTTTTCCATGAAGTTGCCGATGATTTCGGAAGGAATCACTCCGCTTCCGAATACATCCACCGGCTCGTACTGTTTGTCGAGAGCCTCGTAGAATAAATCGAACATGTCTGCCTCGAACCCGTTCCTTTCAGCCGCCGCAGCCGTGAGGGCTTTTACCTTGGCTTTTTTCTCCGGCGTGAAGTAGGCGTTCCACAGAGCGATTCTCTCGTTCTGCTGCCCGGACGGCAGGAGAAGATTAGACAGGTTGTTGTAAGAGGCAATCTTTCCCTCTTCCTTGAGAATCTGGCATTGCCGGGCAATCATCTGGTTGAGGGCCAGGGCGCTGTCCAGGTCTTTGGAATGCGCGGCAATGTACTTTGTCTGCATTCCGCCCTGGGTCTTTTCCGTATAGAGCTCTTCTGCCTTGATCAGTCCAGGGGAACTGTATGAAAGATGCGAGAGATCCGTGTCGAAATTGGCCCGTCCTCTTGTGAACACCACGCTCAGCACGAACAGAACAATCACAAGTACTATCAGCCAGGTCTGCCTGTAGTAAGGCTTTGTGGTTATCTTCTCGATTGTGGCAAAGGCCTTCTCGTTTTTCTTTCCGGTCTTGTCAGTGAAGAACTGCGGCAGGAAGAATATGGCGGCAAGAGTGGTTCCCACCATCACGAACGAAGCCATAAGACCGAAGTCTCTCAGAAGAGATGACTTGGTGAATATCAGTCCAAGCAGGGAGCCCACCGTGGTTATGCATCCCAGGGTAACGGGCTTGGCCTGGTCTTTAATCACCTGCTCCACGTCTCCCACGTACTTGTGGTGGGTGATGATATGGATACAGTAGCTCAGGGCCACTCCAATCACGATGCAGCCTATGCCAAGGGCTATGAAAGACATCTGCTGCTGAATCAGGTAAACGGCCGCCACAGCCATCACCACACCCCAGACAAGCGGCATCAGCAGATAGCCAACCGTGTCTTTCGTCCTGAAGCAGTATCCGATAATCAGGATAATCAGGATCATCGCGATTGTAACCGTGATTACCAGGTCCTTCTTGATTCTCTTGGCCGTGTAAACGCTCTTTGCGGACTTGCCGCAGATCAGGACTTCAACGGGCGAAGTCTTTGCAATCTGAGCGGCTTCATCCTCGATGAGGTCTATAAGCCTGGTTCCGGCCTTGCTGTCCATTGCCTTGAATGCCGGCGAGATATAGATCAAAGCAGTGGTGCTGTCGGATGAGAACAGGTGGAAGTCTGTCAGGGTTATGGAGCCTTCTTTCTTGGCCGCGCTGCCGTCCGAAAGTTCGGCGGCGCTGGTAAGGCTGCTCATCGCCATATTCCTGAAGGCGAGAGGGTCTTTGCAGATGATGTCATACCAGATTCCGCTTCCGTCGTTTTCCAGAAGGTCCACGTTCTGGGCCATCAGAGAATCCATGGAGGCGGCGTTGAGCCTGCTGTCCAGCTGAGGGTAGAACGTGCTGTCGAGAAAACAAGGGGCGTTGTCCAGAATCAGAGACGCTCCGTCTTCAAGCAGAGAAGGGTCTACCCGGAACAGAATGTCTTCTATGTCCGAATCCTTGTCGTGGGCCGTAAGGGAATCGCAGAGGCGGCTTCCGGCCGAAATGAGTGTGTCCAGCGCATCCTGCTTTGACAGGGTGCTGTCCGTGACTCTCATCTCGACAAAGATCTTGTCCTTGACCTTGAGCTTGTCAAAGACGAATCTCACGCCGCTGTTTTGTTCTGTAGCAGGGAGGAGCTTGGTGATGTCCTCCTCATAGTACATCTTCCTGGCCAGAAACGCCAATACGAGGAAACTACCCAGCAGAACCAGGTAGAATACGCTCTTGTGCTTTTTGAAAAAGCGGTATACGGCCAGGGCGAGCTTGGTCATTTACTTGGCAGATATTCTTGCGTAAAGGAAGTCGTAGAGCTGGCTGAAAGTGGCAGTCTGCATAAGGTCTGTTCCTTTGATCTTTATGTCAAAGTTCTCTTCAATCAGAGCCACCAGGTCTACAAGTGAAAGGCTGTCCAGGTCCAAAGTCTTCTTGATGTCCGCATCTGGAGTGATATCTTCTTTGTCAACTTCAAATTCTTCTGCCAGGATGTCAATGGCCTTGGCAATCATTTCTTCTTTTGTCATTTTATCATAGGTTTTTGATTATCAATGTTGAATTGGTGCCTCCGAAACCGAAGGAGTTGGAGAGGAAGCAGTCGAAGTTTCTCTCGATTCTCTTTGCCGGAATGTTCAGCTTAGCCGAATCTTCATCCGGGGTCTCGAAGTTGATGTTAGCGGCTACGAAGCCGTTTTTCATCATCAGGATGGAGTAGATCACCTCGCTTGCTCCGGCCATCCACATCTCGTGTCCGGTCTGGCTCTTGGTGCTGGTTACAGGAGGCATGCTGTCTCCAAATACCTGATAGATTGCCTTGGCCTCGTTCTGGTCTCCCACCATCGTGCTGGTGGCGTGGGCGTTGATGTAGCCGATCTGGCTGGCCTGAAGCCCAGAGTGGGACAGTGCCATCCTCAGCGACCTTGCAGGGCCGTCCACGTTAGGGACAGATATATGGTCTCCATTGGAGGAGAATCCGTATCCGAGAACCTCGGCGATTATAGGGGCGCCTCTTTTGACCGCGCTTTCATAGTCTTCCAGAATTACTGTTGCCGCTCCTCCTGAAGGAACCAGACCGTCCCTGTTCTTGTCGAAAGGACGGGAGGCTTTCTCAGGTTCGCTTTCTCTCTTGGAGAATGCGCTGATGCCGTCGAAGCTGCATACGGAATAAGGATTGGTCTCCTGGGCTCCGCCGCAGATTACCATATCCTGAAGCCCGTTCTGGATAAGCATCGCTCCCCATCCTATGGAATGGGACCCGCTGGCGCAGGCTCCGGAAACGGTGAGGTTGATGCCCTTGAGCTTGAATATACAGGAAAGGTTCATCGTGACGGTAGAGTTCATGCTCTTGAATATTCCGCCGCTGCCGATGAGCGAGGTGTCATTCTTTGCTCTCATTATGTCCACGCTCTCCACTATAGGCTCTGCGCTGGAGTCGTTTCCGTAAATCAGGCCGACCTCGTGGCTGTCAAGCCAGTCCTGTCCTATGTTGGCGGCCTTGAGAGCATCTGCTGTAGCGCAGTATGCGAACAGTGCCTGCTCCGGCATATACACTCTTTGGTTGCGGCTCAGAATACCCTTAAGATTAGGCTTTTCCACAAAACCAGTCAAAGCCGACACAAATCCCATCTCCTTTCTGACCGGGTCGAAAATGATACCGCTTTTGCCGTTGTAAAGGGAGTCTCTCACCTCGTCCAGAGTCTTGCCGAGGCAGGAGTAAATGCCCATTCCTGTTATAACTACTCTTCTTTTCATTTCTTGAATATTGACCAAAGTCTGTCTTCCAGTATTTCACTGTCTTTCTTTAGACCGCACAAGGTAGCAATTTTTGATTTTTTATGGAACTTAAGTAAACGCAAATCTTGCTTCAGACTGTCCCACCATTCGGTATAATACCAGCAGAACAATGTCAAAGGCGGCATTAAAAGCAAGTAAATCAAAGCCATATAGATGGTCATGAAACACCAGATGAGCACAAACGAGATTATCGCGAATAAAGGTGTCGTTATTACCGCATTCACACCCAGAAGGAAAGAAGACGAGAGCATCTTGTCCTTCACCCTCTTTGTGAGTTTCTTCGGAATCTGGTAGTTGAAGAAATTCGGCCACAGGGAGAAAACCCACAGCGGGAACAGCAGCGCCATTCCAATAAGTTTCAGTATAGTGGCAGCAGAGCTGACTTTCTTCTTCAGCGACTTGAAAGTGAGCTTGTTTTCCTCGAGCCCCTTCCTCAGGCCTTCAGCCTGGGCGTAGACAGACTCTCTGGTCTGGTCTTCAAGATTTCCCAGAGCGGCCACGAAATCCTTTTCGACCGTCAGTTTTTCCGGGAGCTTGCCGTACGGCTTTGCGCTAAGGGCGGCAAAAGTCTTTCCGTAGTTGGTTCTCAGAAAGTCTATTGCAGGGTAGTTGTCCAGATCCTGGATGTCCAGCATCATTGAAGAAATGGCTGTCCTGACCAGCTGGTTGACTTCTCTCATCGCCGTTCTCGGCTTTTCCTTGTAAAGCTCGTAGTACGGCTTGAGGGAAATAGGGTCGGAGAACATGACGCACATCTCCCTTCTCATCCCGAAGTAGTTGGTATAGTGGTTGGCTACCGGAAGAATGAAGATTTCCTTTTCGAAACCAGTCTGCTCGGCGGCCTTGAACGCCATTGTCGTATAGCCCGTGGTGAAATGTCCCAGAAATCTCTTGTCCTGATGGCCGGCTTCCGGGAATATCATCACGCTCTGCCCGTGCTTGAGAAGATGGTAGCTCTCGTCAAAGGAAGCGCTGTTCTTTCCTACATCTTCCATTCCCTCGTGTTCCATCCTGAATGCCGGCATAAGGCCAAGGAACCTGAGGTATTTTTCCAGCACCTTGCTTACCGCAAAGATGTCTGCCCTGGCCCAGAAGAAAGGCCTTCTTCCAGGTCCCTTGAAGGACAGCATCACCGCAATAGCGTCCACCAGGCAGTTCTGGTGGTTGGATGCAATCACCTGGGCGTTTCCGTCCGGAAGAATCTTTTCATCTCCGACCTTGTAGACTTTCCTGTATAGAAAATGGTTGAATAGGAAGCGGATGAACTCCTTGAAGCCCATATAGTAAAGTCCGCCCTTGAAGGTTTTTCTGAGTTCCATCTGAAGATGATTTTATTCTTGCTGAATCCAGTCTTGAATGTCCATCGGGCCGTCTTTGAAGAACAGGGCCAGAACTTTATTGGTTATATCGTGGCCTGCTCCGCTGTTTGCAAAGTAAACCAGGGTTTTCTTCTGGCTCGGGATTATCACGAACAGAGCCTTGGTGTTGCCGTTGTCTCCCCAGTGCCAGAGAATCCTGCCGTAATTCTTGTTCTCCTCGATGCCGATACCAAGGCCCCAGAAGATGGACTGTTTCTCGTCCACCGGCCTTACCTTAGGAGGGAACTGAGTTGCAGGGCCGCTGCAAGGAGTTATCATCAGAGCGTGGCTGGTCTGGGAAAGACCCTTCCCGTCCATCACGGCACGGATGAAGTTGGAATAGTCTATAGCGTTGGTCCTGAGGGTGTAGGCCACGTTCTGCCTTGGGAACTGCCTTACGCCCTGGCTTTCTCCGCTGCGTCTTACGGATGCGGTGGTTATGCCCTCGAATTCAGGAATCCACTCGTATGAAGAGAGCGGCATGTCCAGAGGTTCGAACACATATTCCTTTGCGATGGACTGGATGTCCTTTCCCTTGATAGCCTCAACGGCTCTCTGAAGGAAAGCGTAGCCTTCTCCGCTGTACCCGAAGATGGAGTCAACAGGAAACGTGAACTTGATAGGAGCGGTTGGCCACTCGTCAGAAGACGGAGACGCAGCCCAGTCGTCTATGCCGCTGCGGTGCATAAGTATCAGCCTGGCAGTCAGTTTCTTTGCCATATCCTTGTCTACGAAGCGGTCAATATCCGTGTACTCGTAAAGCGGACGGTCTATGTCTATCTCTCCCTTGTCATACATCTTCATCACGATGTATGCAAACACAACTTTACTCAGCGATGCCGCCTGGAACACAGCCTCCTTTTCATAGTCTGCCTTGCCGGTCTCCTTGTAGCTGAAGCTGGCGGAGTCGACTGCAGCCGGCTTTTCCGTTGACCACGGTGTTACTCCAACCTGGCAGTAAACGCTGTCTGAAGGTTCGGTGTATTTGAGCTGGATCATCGGTATGTTGGCTTCTCTAATTATAGTCAGCAGAGAATCCTCAAATGCGGCCTGTCTTTGTTCCATAGCCTTTTCCTTGTTTTCGCATCCTGCCAGTCTGAGACACAAAGCAGTCACAGCCAGCAGCATACCTGCTATACATAGCGCTTTTTTAACCTGTTTCATAAATTCAAATTAAATAATCGCTGAGAATACTCAGTGCCTTCGGCGATTAAACAAACAAATTTACAAAAAAACGATGAACCTGCCCAAAAACAGACAGGTTCGCCTAAAAGTCTTGCTCAGAGGCAGACTTACAGGATGATACCCAAAGAAATATAGCTGAGTTTCGGACCGTACTCCTTCTGGAAGAGTGAGTGCGGAGCATACTTCACATAAAGCTTCACTTCAGGAAGGCCGATGGTCAGGCGGTACTCCGGAGTGAATTTCTGGGTCTTCCAGTGCTTCATCTTGAGTTTTTCCTTTGAGCTGCCGATCTTGAACTTGGTGACGCTCTTTGCCGAGAAGTTGTAGTTGCCCATCAGGTCAAATCCGATCTTCAGGTCATCCAGAACCTTGATTTCATAGCCAAGAGAAGCGCCGAGCTCGTATACGTCCAGTCTGGACTTTCTCTTGCTTTTGCTCATAGACTCTACAGGGAACGGTGCCGCTACATAGTAACCATCCACATTGGTAATCATATTCTTGTGGCGGGTCTTGAAGAACCTGGTGCCGAAGTTCAGTGCAAAGTCAAACCTGTGCTGCTCGGCAGGGGAGTAGGAAAGGTTAACGATGTCGAATCCCAGTTCCCAGGACTTGAAGGCCTTCAGGCCCATCTCCTTTGGAGAATCCAGGCCTGTCAGGGAACCAATGTAGAAATTCTCTGCTACGGTGAAATTAAGTTCGGAAGTCTTCTCGTCATCTGACACGGGAAGAATGTCAACATCTACAATCTGTGCCTGGAGACTTGCAAACGCAAAGGCCGCCAGAACGGTCAAAAACAGTTTTTTCATATTAATTAATTCAAGTATAATTGGCGCAAAGATAACCTTTTTGCCCGATTAAAAAGAAAAGGGAAAACTCCGAAGAATTTTCCCTTTTGTAGGAGATAGGAGAATCGAACTCCTATTTAGGGAATGAGAATCCCTTGTCCTAACCGTTAGACGAATCTCCCAGCAGATTTGGACTGCAAAGATATGAATTTGTTTGAAAACTGCAAGTATTTCTACAAAAAGGCAAAGGCTTTGGATACGGCAAGAGCCACGATCCAGGCCAGAACGAGGGTGTAGCAGACCGTGAACAGGGCCCATTTCCAGCTGCCGGTTTCGCTCTTTATGGCACCGATTGTAGCGATGCAAGGGAAGTAGATAAGAGTGAAAACCATAAAGGCGAGGGCTATCGCAGGAGTGAGAACACTGCCGATAACAAGTTGTCCGTCAACCGTATAGAGCATATTCATCGTGCTCACCACAATTTCCTTTGCGGCCATTCCGCTCAGAAGGGAGACGCTCTCCTGCCAGTGGAACCCGATAGGGGCGAGAACAGGGGAGATGAAGTTTCCTATCATCGCCAGATAAGAATGCTCAAGCCTTGCGGCCGGATCCGGGTCACAGGTAGGGAAATAACTCAAGGCCCATACTATGAGGGTTCCGATGAGAATGACAGTGGCTATCTTGTGCAGATACTGCTTGCCCTTGTCCCAGGTGTCCCTAAGAAGGGACTTCCAGGTTGGAATCCTGTATGGCGGAAGTTCCATCACGAACGGGGTCTCGTCCGAGTTGAAGAGGAACTTGCTGAAAAGCTTTGCCATAAACGCGGCCAGAAGAACTCCTCCCAGGTAGATGCAGAAGATTACAAGACCCGCGTTCTTCGGGAAGAAGATGCCGGCCAGGAGCAGATAAATAGGAAGCCTGGCGTTGCAGCTCATCAGCGGGTTGATCAGGATGGTGATCATCCTGGCATTGCGGTTCTCGATGGTTCTGGTGGCCATTACAGCCGGGACATTGCAGCCGAATCCCATCATCAGAGGAATGAAGCTTCTTCCGTGGAGCCCGATCAAGTGCATCAGCTTGTCCATTATGAATGCGGCCCTGGCCATGTAGCCGGTGGCTTCCAGAATCGAGATGAAGAAGAACAGTATCAGAATGTTAGGCAAAAATACCAGCACTCCGCCAACTCCGGTTATGATACCGTCCACAATGAGGTCTTTCAGCCAGCCGTCGCTCATAAGGGCTCCCACTCTTTCTCCGATCCAGTCCACTCCGGCATCTATCCAGTCCATAGGATACTGCCCGATGGAGAAGGTGGCCTGGAAGATAAGGTACATCGTGATAAGGAAAATAGGGAAACCCAGCCATCTGCCGGTAACGATGTTGTCTATCTTTTCGGTAAGAGTCTTGCCTGGTTTTCTCTCTCCTCTGCGATAAGTTTCTCTCAGCGCTCCGTCTATGAAACCGTACTTGGCGTCCATTATGGCGTTCTCAGGCGAATCGCCGAGCTCCTTTTCTATGGCCTTTGCCTCGCGGTCTCTTGCCGCAAGGATTTCATCTTTGTTGGAGAAGGTGTCCAGGACCTTTTCTATCTCCTTGTCTTTCTGCAGTATACGTATTGCTATGTAACGAGGGGTGTACTCGTCCATAGCGTTAGGGTTCTTGTATATTTCTTGCCTGATGGCATCTATGCTCTTCTCTATTACAGGACCGTGGTTGATGTGGATGTGCTTGAGAATGCCAATCACGGAATCTTTGGAAGCGGCGTCCTTCCGGTTTTTCTGGAGCGGATATTTTCCGGAAGCGTCTGTGGATTCTATCTCGTCGCCTTCTTCGTACAGTTCTATAATAGTGTTGAAAAGCTCTGCGATACCCTTTCCGTTTACAGATACGGTAGGAACCATCGGCACTCCGAGGAGCTTTTCCAGTTCCTTGTAGTTCAGGGAGTCGCCCTTGTGTTCCAGCTCGTCGAACATGTTCAGGGCGATGACCATCCTCAGGTTCATGTCAATAAGCTGGGTGGTCAGAAAGAGATTTCTTTCCAGATTGGAGGAGTCCACCACATTGAGGATAACGTCCGGCTTGTCGTTGACTATTGAATGCCTGACATATTTCTCCTCAGGACTGTAGGCGGAGATTGAATAGGTTCCAGGAAGGTCTATCAGGGTGAACCGGTAGCCTTTGTAGTACATCTTTCCCTTGACGGCGTCTACTGTCACTCCCGAGTAGTTGCCCACTCTCTGGTGGCTTCCGCTGGCCCTGTTGAAAAGGCTGGTCTTGCCGCAGTTGGGATTTCCCACCAGGGCTACGGTTATTTCCTTGCTCTTTTCTCTAGCTCCGCGATAAAGCGCGTCTTCCTCTTGTGTTGTCTGCTGGATGGAGTCTCTGAACTTGCATCCTGCTTCCTTGCATCCGATGCACGTCGGGACGAAATTGCCGGTCTTGGGATTGTGCTCCTGGGCCAGATGCTCGGCTTCCTCTACAGAAATAACTTCTATCTGGGAGGCCTCTTTGAGCCTGAGCGAGACGTGGTAGCCCAGAATCTGATACTCTACCGGATCCTGAAGAGGGGCTCTGTGGACAACTTCCACGGTCTTGCCCTGGATGAAGCCCATTTCTATGATTCTCTTGCGGAAGCCTCCGTGGCCGAGAATCTTGACGATAACTCCTTTTTCTCCCGTATTGAGTTCGCTAAGCCTGCTCATTGACTCTACATTTTCAGAGCGCAAATGTAAGACTTTTATCTGATTAAATGCATTATATTTGCAACGTCGGGGGCTTGTTCGGCATCTATGATGCGGGGATATGCCCCGGAATCAGGAAATACAAATAATTGATTGATATGAAAAAACTATTCTTTTTTGCAACAGTGTTGTTTGGAGCGGCTCTTGCTGTTTCCTGCAACAAGAGCTCTAACCACGAGTATCCTTTCTATCAGGCAGTGGCAATGTTCGACGACCTCTCTCCTGAGATGTACGCCAGCGACGTTTACGGAGAAAACCTTTACGGCAAGGGCTATTACTGGCTCGACAAGAACACCGGCCTTGGCTCAAAGCCTGTAGACGACCAGTTCTATTCCGGAGGAATTGCAGCCGGCAATTTCGCCGCCGAGGAACTCAGGCCAGATGACGCAGCCAACTGGTACAAGAAGCAGCTCGCTGTAAACTTCAAGAACCTCAGGGATTTCCCTGGATATAACAACACCGAGCACTGCCTGGTTTCTTTCGGATGGGCAGACCCTAACGGATGGAACCACGCTCCTCAGATGACTTTCACCGACACCGACACAACCACCAGAATCATCGATGGCCTCTACATCACCAACACCTGCTATGCTGTCGCACAGATGACCACCGACCTGGGAAGCGGCGTTCCTATCAAGGACGGCTGGTTCAAGGTTAAGTTCATCGGTCTTGACGCTGCCGGAAACGAAAAGGGAAGGGTTGAGGTTTATCTTGCCAACTACCAGGACGGTTCAAAGTTCGTCTTGGACAAGTGGCAGCCGGTTGCTCTGTCCAGCCTCGGAAGAATCCACTCTCTGAAGATAGACATGGACGGAACAGACAAGGGAGCTTACGGACTTAACACTCCTGCCTATGTAGCCATTGACTGCATCGTTGTAAGGATTGACAAGGGCACCGAGGTTAAGCCTAACAAGGCAAACATCAAGTAAGAGCTTCTGCGCTCAGGAAGAAAAAAGACAGCCGGCTTTCGACCGGCTGTTTCTTTTTTTAATAAGTCTTTTCGTCAGGATTGATCGGAGTCATTTCCTTGCCGATGGCGTCCAGCCATTTCTGCGGATAGCCAGGCTGGTCAGGCATCACGGCGTTGTCCTCGTTGTAGATGGTCTTGAAGCTTCCGTCCGGATTCTGCTTCTTGATATTGCCGTCCATATACTTGACAAGCAGGTATTCGTCAAGTTTCTTGAACCTCTTGAACATCCTGTCGGCAAACTTGTTGGACCATTCGGTAAGATATGCCTTAACCTTCTGCTGGTCGTCGCTCTCGGAGAGAATCCTGCTTGCGTTGGCGTCTATTTCAGGAATGATCTTCAAGGCTCCGTTCTCGTGCTCGTCTATGGCTGCACGGACTTCAGGAGCGATGTCCTTGTAGCGGGTATAGGCGAAGTTTGAGATTCTGTTGAACAGCCAGAATGCGGAAGAGTCTGAATATCTGACCATACTTCCGTTGCCTACCCTGAAGCACAGAGGAGATTCCAGTCCGCTGGAATATACAGGAGTGAGAGAGCTGGTGGCGGTATCGTCAACACCGAACCAGATAATGCCTCCGATTACGTCAGGCAGCCATCCCCTGGCCTGGCCGAGCAGCCAGAATCCGGTCTGCTGGGTTGCGATGGATCTCTCGAACTCGTATTTCTTGCCGTCGGAGATGAAAGACATAGGCCTCCATCTGTAAGGATTCTCGTAAGGGCCTGCGCCAAGGTCGTAACGGAAATCGAAAGGAGTGTTCTCGAAGTGGTCTCTCATGGCGTCTGCCACATCCTTCACTGTCAGCGGATGGGCAGGCTTGATATAGAGAGGCATCTTGTTGGAAGGGTTGGTTCCTGCAGCGTAGTCTACATAGTAGGAAGCGTCCTTGTCGCCGATCTTTCCTCCTCCAAGTATGTTGAATATACTCCAGGTTCTGGTTTCGCATCCTCTCAGGGTTCCGAATGAAGCAGGGGCGTAGGCATCGCAGAAGCTGAACTCGTTGTCCGGCCCTTCATAATAGCCGTTTTCCCTGGCGAACTTTATTATGTCTTTGGAATAGAGGCAGTTCTCGGGATCGTTGAGAGGGAAGGTGGAGATTCTTGAGCAGTTGGCGTGGCCGGAAATGTAGCCGTCCGGAATGCGGACAGCCACCCAGTTTGCACCCTTGTTGAGGTTCTTGCCGTCCTTGCCTTTCTTTACACCCTTGCCCACTATTTCCATGATCCAGGCCTCGTTCTTGTCTGCTATGGAGAAGCTTTCTCCTTCAGAGCAGTAACCGTAGGTTTCCATGAACTCAGCGATAACTTTTATGGCTTCCCTGGCCGTCCTGGCTCTCTGCAAAGTCAGGTAGATTATTGAACCGTAGTCTATTCCGCCGGTGGTGTCTACAAGAGATTCACGCCCTCCAAAAGTGGTTTCGGTGATTATGAGCTGGAACTCGTTCATGTTGCCCATTGTAGAATAGGTGCGGGAAACCTGAGGAATGTCCATAAGGTAACGTCCTGAATCCCATTCGTAGACTTTGATCATTGTGCCTTTCGGCCACACGCCCCCGTTGTGGTGATAAAGTTCTCCGTATTGGGTATGGGAGTCTGCGGCGTATGTTACCATAACGCTTCCGTCTTTGGAAGCACCCTTGGTGACAATGATGTTGGTGCAGGACATTGCTGTCTGCCAGGACGCGAAAGACAGCAGAGCCGCCATTATCGCGATAAGTTGAAATCTGTTTCTCATATATTTTATAACTTTGTTATCTGAAAGGAACATCTTTTGTTGTAAAGATAATGCATTTTAGACTCAGAAAAAAAGAATGGCAATGAAAAAGATATTTCTCATCTCCGCCCTGCTGCTCGTCTTCTCGGCGGCAAACTGTTTTGCCCAGAGCCAGGACAAGGAGCCTTCCATAGAAGAGATTGCTGAAAAGCACACCAAAGACTTGGTCAGGAAACTAGGCCTTACCGAAGCTCAGGAATTTTACGTAGATTCCATACTTACAACAAATTACGTTGGGGTAAAAGACGCTTTGACCGATTTGCAGAAGTCTGGAATGCAGGATCCGGAGAACTACCGCTATGTAAATGAGCAGTGGCAGAAGAAGACTATGGATGCCCTGAAGAAGGTGCTGGATGAGCAACAGTATATCGGGTACCTCCGCTTCATAGGCAAAGGAAAAGACTACAAGAAAGGCAAAGACGGCAAGTGGTACCTGAAGTCCGAACTCAAGAAGCAGAATAAGAATCCTCAATAGCGAGCCTGAGCTCCGTGATGGAGCTTATGGTTTTTATTTCCCCGTTTTTCACGAAAGAAATGCCGCCGGTTTCTTCGGAGACCACAATGGCGGCTGCATCCGTCTGCTCTGTAACGCCCACGGCGGCGCGGTGCCTCATGCCGTATTGAGCCGGAATGTTCTGGCTGTCGGAAATCGGCAGGGTGCATCTGGCGGCGATAAGCTTTTCAGTTGACATTATCAGCGCCCCGTCGTGAAGAGGAGAGTTCTTGAAGAACAGGTTCTCTATCAGCCTGCGGTTGACGATGGCGTCTATCCTGTCTCCGGTTTCGATTATTCCCTCAAGAGGCGTCTTGTGAAGCATCACGATAAGGGCTCCGGTCTTAGTCTCGGCCATTTTCCTGACTGCCTGTGTAAGCTCGTCGAGCGTGGCCAGCGGAACGGTTGAGCCTGAACTTCCGAAGAGCTTGCGGGCAAGGAAGTTGCCGTTGCGGTGTATAGGATTGTTGCCCAGATGGATCAGGAACCTTCGGATTTCCTGCTGGAAGATGATGATCAGCGCCAGCACTCCCACTCCCAGAATCTGCCCCAGAATCGCCGACAGCAGTTCCATGTGGATGGTCTTGACAACCAGCCAGATGAAATACAGAATGATGATGCCGATGAAGATACTCATAGCGGTTGTTCCTCGTATCAGCTTGTAAATCTGATAGATGAGCAGACCTACCAAAAGTATGTCGAGAATGTCTATCCAGTGCAGGTTGATGAAATCCAGCATATCTAACTTGTCTATCCGGGTGCAAATCTAATAAAAACCGCTCAAAATCAAGGAACGTATGCCAATGTGGCTATGCTTATTCTGCAGTCCAGAGTCTCTTTCAGAAGGCTTGCGCAGGCATCCAGAGTGGCCCCGGTGGTCAAGACATCGTCCACAAGCAGCAGGGAAGGTGTCTTGCCCTTGTCTCTGAACCTCTGTCTTATCTGCCCGGCCTTTTTGAAATTTACATTGAAGGCGTTCTGGACGTTCTTCCACCTGTCGATCCTGTCTTTCTGGGTTTGGGTTCGGGTGAACCTCTTTCTTTCCAGCAGCCTGTTTTCTGTAGCGACAGAGGGTGCCGTCTGCTTGAGAGAAGCCTCAATCCCCCGGCATACAATTTCAGACTGGTTGTATCCTCTCTTCCTTTTCTTTCTCGGGTGGAGAGGCACCGGGACAATCAGGTCTATATCCTGAGAGGCGATTGCTCTGCCCAGCATTTTTCCCAGCCTGAGAGCCAGCCGGATGTTGCCCTTGTACTTTATGGAGTACAGCAGATTCCTGTACCGTCCCTGATACAGGAAGAGCGATGTGACTTTCTCTATCCTTACCCTGCCCCAGAACACCTTGTCTGCCGGCGAATCCTCCTCCGCCCAGGTGAAGGAGGACGGCAGGTCTAAAAGGCATTTAGTGCAGATGTCGGTTTCAAATGACTGGAGCGGGCCCGAGCAGCAGACGCACTCTCTTTTTATCATCACTGAAGCGATGCTCTTGGCCCAGACTTTCAGGCCGGATGCAATGTTTTTTACCGATATCAATTCTGGCTGTTTTTTGGAGTATGCCGGCAAGTTGCGATTAATTGAGTATTTTTGCACGCCAGAAGGTAAAAACTTCTCTGTTGTATGGGTAAATTTATCGATACGCACACTCATTCCCAGTTTTCTCCGGACAGCAAGACTACTGTGCGGGAGCTGCTTGAGCGCGCCAGGGAGACGGGCGCGGCGGGCATCGCCTTGACAGACCATCTGGACCTGGACGCTCCGAGAAATCCCGGGCTGTTCGAGTTTTCCATAGCTGCTCAGCAGCAGGCCATAGCTCAGGCGGAGAGGGAAGTCTTTCCGGGCGGAGAGTGCAAGGTGCTCAGGGGAATAGAGATAGGGCTTCAGCCAGGGGAGAGCCTCCAGCACAGCAAAGATTACATTTCGGGGCACGAGTTTGACCAGATAATCGCTTCCATACATTTTGTGGACGGGGAAGACCCGTATTACGGCAACTACTATGAGGGGAAAGATTTCAGGAGGGCGTATTCAAGGGTGCTGGAGCTGGTCTATCTTACAGCGAAACAGTTCGGGGACTATGACGTGATAGGACATTTCGACTATGTTGCCCGCTATGCCCCTTACGATGTGAAAGACATCCGCTACGCCGATTTCCCGGACGAGATGGACTCTATTTTGAAAATGCTTGCCCAGGACGGCAAGGCCCTTGAAATCAACACGAAGACATACGCCATGCACGGCTCTCACCTTCAGGTGCTGGACGAGATGATACTGCGCAGGTTCAAGGAACTGGGCGGGGAGTTCATCACGCTGGGGTCGGACTCGCACGAGAGCGAAAGGCTCTGCGACAAGTTCCCGCAATTTTTCCAGGTTTGCCAAAGATGCGGCTTTCCGCGCCTGACGTATTTCGAAAGGCGCAAACCGGTGCTTTACACCCCGTAATGAAAGAAACCCCGCTCCGGCAGGTATATTAATTCAGAAAAAGACAGTCAGATGCAAGATACACAACAACTGGAACACAAGATAGGCTTCAGCTTCGTCAGGGAGAAAGTCAAGGGCCGCTGCTCAACGGCTTATGGCGCTCAAAGGGCAGAAGATGAAACCGTTTCCTCTGATGCTGTGGAAATTTCCCGGCGGCTCTCGCTTGTGGAGGAGATGATGGAAATCAGCGTGATGGAAAGCAAGTTCCCGCAGGGGGGCTTTACGGACTGCACGGGATTTCTCCCTGGCCTGAAAAAGGAAAGCAGCGCCATTTCCGTTGAAAACATGAAGCGGCTCGCCGATTTTATGGGGAACCTCAGAGCCGTGACTTCTTTTCTGAGCGGAACCAAGGAAGAGAAATATCCGTTCCTGAAGGCCCTGGCTCTTCCGGTCCAGTATTTTCCGGCGGTTAATACCAAGATAGGCAACATTCTGGACAAGAACGGATTTGTAAAGGATACCGCTTCTGCGGAACTTCACAGAATATCCTCCGAACTTCGCCAGGCCCAGGCCTCTGTCAGCCGGAGAATCGAGTCTTTGCTTAAAAAGGCCAAGGCGGACAACATAACGGACGAGGACGCTACCATTTCCGTCCGTGACGGCAAGATGCTCATACCCGTGAACGCTACCAGCAAGAGGAGTCTTCCGGGCATTGTCCAGGACGCTTCCGCCTCCGGCAAGACTTTTTTCATCGAGCCGATGGAAGTGGTGGAGCTCAACAACAAGATCCGCCGCCTGATGTTCGACCACCAGAGGGAGGTTGCCAGGATTCTTATGGAGTTCACCGATTTTCTGCGCCCTTATATTCCGGAACTGATGGACGGCGCAAGGTTTATCGGGGAGGTGGATTTTATCCGTTCCAAGGCTGAGTGCGCCCACCAGATGAGAGCGGGGAAACCTGTCGTCTCGGAGGACGGGTCGCTGAGGATTTACGAGGGAAGGCATCCGCTTCTGGAGTCTGCTCTTCAGAGGGAAGGCAAGAAGATAGTCCCGATAGACCTGACTCTTACACGCGACAGGCATATACTCGTGATCTCCGGTCCGAACGCTGGCGGAAAGTCCGTGGCGCTGAAGACCGTAGGCATGCTTCAGTATATGTTCCAGTGGGGAATGCCATCTTCCTGCAGCCAGAAGAGCGAATTTCCTGTATTCGACAACATCTTGATAGACATCGGCGACCAGCAGAGCATGGAGAACGACCTTTCCACCTACAGTTCCCATCTTTTGAACATGAGGAACCTGCTCAAGGCCGCTTCGGACCGTACGCTGGTCCTGATAGACGAGTTCGGAAGCGGAACCGAGCCTGCGGCCGGGGGCGCTATCGCCCAGACAATTCTCGAGGAGCTTGAGGAAAGGGGAACCTACGGAGTTATTACCACCCATTACACAAACCTGAAAGTCTATGCAGAGGGAAGCAAGGGTGTTGTCAACGGCGCGATGCTCTTCGACAGCGTGAACATCGCCCCTCTGTACAAGCTGGAGATAGGGGTTCCGGGCAATTCCTTCGCCTTTGACCTGGCAAGGAAGATGGGCCTTCCGGAGCATATCGTCAAGAAAGCCGAGGAGAAGGCCGGAGAAGATTTCATAGACCTTGAAAAACAGCTCCGCACGATTTCCAAAAACCGCAGGAAACTGGAAGATAAGCTGGCCCGTATCCGCAATACGGACAAGACTCTGGAGAGTGTCACCGAGAAGTATTCCAAGGAACTTTCAGATATCCGCCAGACCAAGAAGCAGATAATCGAGCAGGCCAAGGAGGAGGCGAGACAGATCATCGCCGAGGCCAACAGGAAGGTTGAGTCCACCATCAAGAAAATCAAGGAAGCCCAGGCGGAGAAGGAGGCCACCAAGAAAGCCCGCCAGGCCCTCAAGGATGCCGGAGAGAAGATAGAGAACAAACCGGACACCGACCAGGACAGGAAGATCGAGGCCAAGATGAAGTCTCTCCAGGAACGCCAGGCCAGAAGGGAAGAAAGAAAGGCCAGAAGAGAAAAGCAGCAGCCTCAGCCAAAAGCTGAAGAGCCGAAAGTCCTCAAGCTTGAGCCGGGCTGCAAGGTCAAGGTACAGGGCAGCGGCCTGATAGGGGAAGTCATCAAGATCGAGGGCAAGAATGTCACCATCTCCGTTGGAGACATCACCAGCCGCGTGAAGAAAGACTCCGTGACTGTAATCTCCAACAAGGAGTTCCAGAGCCAGGCCGGAGCGAAACCGGCAGCATCGCTGAGGAATTACAGCGTGAACATAGACGAGAGCATCTCAAAGCGCAAGCTTTCTTTCAAGGACGAGATAGACATAAGAGGCCAGAGGCTGGAGGAAGCCCTTATGAGTGTATCGAAATTTATCGACGATGCAACCCTTGTGGGTGCTTCAACGGTGAGAATACTCCACGGCAAGGGCACCGGAGTCCTCAAGGAGGAGATCCGGAAATGGCTCAAGACAAATCCGGCAGTTAAAAGTTGCGCAGACGAAGATGTCCGTCTGGGTGGAGCCGGAATCACCGTTGTAACCCTTGGTTGATTTTGTATAAATAAAAAAAAATCATAACTTTACACCGACACTAAATAATATTGCTTTATGAAGAGACTGTTAATGTTTTTGGCCTTTGTGCTGGCAGCCTCCATCATTCATGCACAAGACAATACTGCGGTTGATAGCCTTATGGCCGGGGAAACAAGGACTCTGTATCAGATCTTGGGCGTAAAGAAGAAGGCTTTGCCAGAAAAGATGTGGCGTGCTTATGTCAGGCAGCTCAAGAAATACCATCCGTCCAAGACCGAAGGAGACAAAGAGAAACTTCTGGAGATGGGAAAGATTGCTTTTGCATACAATGTGCTCAGCCGGAAGAATCTCAAAGCCCTGTACGATGCAAAAGGCCTGGACGGAATCAAGAATAAGGTCCATCCGTTGAAAAGAATGGTTCCAATAATGTCCAAAAGCGGATCTGTTGTGGACGGGTATCTCTACAGGTCTTTCAACAAGTATCTGAAATATCCGTCTTCAGAAAGGAAGGCTGGACATCAGGGGATGGTGACCTTAAGTTGTGTAATGGGTGCGGATAACAGGCTCCGCGATATCAAAGTGGTAAAGTCTTCTGGATATCCGGTTCTTGATAGTGCAGCTGTACAGGCCGCTGAAAAAGCTGGACGCAATCCTTTGAAACGAGTTGTTCCGGCATATAGCCTAGAAGACGGGCAGCCTTGTGACGCTATCTGTTACATATCGTTGCCGTTCTATTCAAACGGCAGCAAAATGAGGCCTAACCCACAATATTACAGGAGTTCATCTAATCCTGTTTACCGGGCAAACAACATATACCGCCAAAGTAACGTTAACAATGGCGGTTATGGCTTTCAGTTCAGATCAGAAGTCAATCCTTCCGTCAGAATTATGGCTGGATCGCCGAAGACCAAGGAGAGCACTAACGGTCCTGACAAGGGAGGTTTGTAGACCTGCCGGTTACTGGTTGAAGTACTTGCGTATCTTATCTACTGAGTCTGTCAGCTCCCAGCCGAAGAACTGAAGTTTCTTCCGAATCTTCTTTCCATCGCGCAGAAGCGTAACCTCCTTTGTATAAGGCTTTCTTCCCATGTGCCCATAAGCGGCGCACGGCTCGTAGATAGGGTTCTTCAGACCGAATTTCTCGATAATCTTGGCAGGGCGCAGATCGAATATTTTTCCGACAGCCTCGGCGATCTGGCCGTTTGTCAGAGTCTTGCCGTTTTTCTTTGCCTTGGTAGTGCCGAAGGTGTTTATGAAAATGCTCAGAGGCCTTGCCACTCCGATGGCGTATGAGATCTGGATCTGGACTTCATCTGCAACTCCTGCTGCAACCAGGTTCTTTGCGATGTATCTTCCGGCGTAGGCCGCGCTGCGGTCCACCTTGCTCGGGTCTTTTCCGCTGAGGGCTCCGCCGCCATGGGCTCCTCTTCCGCCATAGGTATCGACGATGATCTTCCTTCCGGTCAGACCGGTATCTCCGTGAGGGCCGCCGATTACGAACTTTCCGGTTGGGTTTACATAGAGCTTGTAGCCTTTGGCAAAGAGCTTCTTGATGTTCTCAGGCATGTTCTTGAGCATCCTCGGGATGACGATGTTCTGGACGTCTTCCTTGATTTTCTTCAGCATCTGGCTGTCCTTGCCGAACTCGTCGTGCTGGGTGGAAAGAACGATGGTGTGAACCCTTATTGGCTTTCTGTCATCTGAATATTCGATGGTGAACTGGCTCTTGGCGTCAGGCCTGAGATAAGGCATCAGCTTGGTATTCTTGCGGATATCGGCGAGAGTGACCAGAATCTTGTGGCTCAGCCATATAGGCAGAGGCATAAGGTCTTCTGTCTCGCGGCAGGCATAGCCGAACATTATGCCCTGGTCGCCGGCTCCCTGGTCTTCTTCATTCTTGCGGTCCACTCCGCGGTTGATGTCGTCGCTCTGTTCGTGAAGGGCTGAAAGGATGCCGCAGCTGCTGGCGTCGAACTTGTACTCGGCCTTGGTGTAGCCGATGCGGTTGATGACGTTTCGCGCTGTCTGCTGGATGTCAACATAAGCTTCCGAGCGGACTTCTCCGCCGATTACCACAAGGCCTGTGGAGACGAATGTCTCGCAGGCAACCTTGCTGTTAGGGTCCTGGATCAGGAATTGGTCGAGTATAGCGTCTGAAATCTGGTCCGCAACTTTGTCTGGATGTCCTTCAGACACTGATTCTGATGTAAATAAATATGCCATAACAATTCTGTTTATGGCGGATGATCTGACTTTGTGCTGAAGTGGGTGGGAAGAAACTCCGTCCCCGGTTCGTTTTAGCATTTTTTAGCGTGGTTGCAAGCAGTCAAATCTGTCCACCTGTGTTTATAATCGGCGGCAAAAGTATCATATTTTTACATACCAAGCAACAGAAATGCAAATATTTTTGATTTACAGTTTTTTTGTTGGGAAATCTCTATGAGATTTTGTATTTTCGCTTGTTGAAACAAAGCAAACTTAAAATCAACAAAACCTTATATTTTAATTTTATGAAAAAAACAATTAAGCTGTTTGCCTTGATGGCTCTGAGCTTGTTCGTTGCTTCAAGCGTTTACGCTCAGGTAACAACATCCTCCATGAGCGGCAAGGTAAGCGAAAAGGACGGAACTGGAGTTGCCGGTGCAACCGTTATTGCAACCCACACTCCTTCTGGTACCAAGTACTACTCCATTACCGACGACAAAGGTAATTACCGTATCCCTAACATGCGTGTAGGAGGTCCTTACGAAGTTACAGCTTCTCTTCTTGGCTATGCTGACGCTAAGACAGAGGGTGCTTACCTGAAACTGGGTGAGAACTTTGTCCGCAACATAACCATGAGCGAGCAGGCTGTCGCTTTGGACGCTATCGTTGTCAAGGGCGGCCTTGTCAACCCGATGCTCAACTCTGACAAGGACGGTGCTTCCACCAACATCAGCACCGCACAGCTGCGCCAGCTTCCTTCTATCAGCAGAGGTATCACCGACTTCACCAAGCTGACTCCTCAGGCCAACGGAACATCCTTCGGCGGAAGGGACAACAGAATGAACACCATCACCATCGACGGTGCCGCATTCAACAACAACTTCGGTCTTAGCACCACCCAGATTCTCCCTGGTGGACAGGCTCAGCCTATCGCTCTTGACGCTATCGAGGAAATCACCGTTAACCTGGCACCGTTTGACATCCGTCAGAGCCAGTTCACCGGCGCTTCCATCAATGCCGTAACAAAGAGTGGTACCAACAGGTTCACAGGAAGTGTCTACACTTATTTCCGTCCTAAATCCTTCACAGGAGACAAGGTTGGAAACAGCAAGGTTGCAGGAGCTCACGATGCGAAGTCCCAGACTTACGGTGTTACTCTCGGCGGTCCTATCATCAAGGACAAGCTGTTCTTCTTTGTAAGCGGTGAGTATGAGAAGACCACCAAGCCTTCAGGTTCTTGGGAGCCTAGCACCAGCGGTGTTGCAGACAACGCCACCAGAACTTCCCGTACAACCGTCAATGACCTTCAGAAGATGCACGACTACCTCCTTTCCACCTATGGATATGAGGCTGGTCCTTACCAGAACTTCCGCAACTTCGAGGAGAAGAACCACAAGATCCTGGCAAGACTCGACTGGAACGTTTCCAAGTCAAGCAAGTTCACCCTCCGTTACAACGAGGTTGTAGGAACTTCAGACGTTCTGACCAACTCTACTTCAGCTCCAAATCCAAGAGGTTCAGGTCGTATTTCAGCCCAGTCTATCGCTTTCCAGAACGCATGGTACGGCTTTGAGAATACAGTAAGAAGTATCACCGCCGAGTTGAACTCCAACTGGGGCAAGGTTTCCAACAACTTCCTGGCTTCTTACACCATGATCGAGGACAAGAGAACTTCCGATTCTGACGAGTTCCCGTTTGTAGATATCTACAAGGGCGGTGACCAGTACATGTCATTCGGATACGAGCTCTTCACCTACAACAACGACGTAATCAACAATACCCTTTCCCTGAAGGACAACCTGTCATTCTCCCTCGGCGCCCACACCATCACTGTCGGCGCAGGATATGACCTGCTCTACTTCAAGAACAACTACATGAGAGAGGGTACTTCTTACTACAGATACAACTACAACGGAACCAAGGACCCTGCTACAGGAATTACCTATGCAGACGGTATGGAAGCTTTCTATGCAGGAGCAACTCCTACAGCATTTGCTATCCAGTACGCTTACACCGCAGGCGAGAAGCCAGGTGTTGAGCTGTCATTCGGTATGGCTTCCCTGTACGCTCAGGACGAGTGGAAAGTATCTGACAACCTCAAGGTGACTTACGGTTTGAGGGCTGAGCTTCCTGTCTACCACAACAAGCTTGACTCCAACGCTGAGGTTGACGCATTCAAGTTCAACAAGTGGAACAACAAGTGGAGAGACCACTATTCAGTAGGCGAACCGGCTGCCAAGAACTACAGCATCGAGAGCGGCAAGTGGCCTAAGAGCAGAGTACAGTTCTCACCAAGAATTGGTTTCAACTGGGATGTTCTGGGTGACAGAAGCGTTCAGGTGCGCGGTGGTACCGGCCTGTTCACTGGTTTCCTGCCATTCGTATGGTACACCAACCAGCCTAACGGTTCCGGAATGATCCAGTCTCCTGAGGTTTTGATCACCGATGTCAACAAGCTTGCAGCTGCCGGCATCAAGTTCAATCCTGACTTCAGGAAGCAGATTGACAACAATCCGACCCTCCTTCCTACTACTCCAGGCAAGCTTCCTAATAGCCCTGCTCTCTGCGAGGTTGACAAGGACTTCCGCATGCCACAGGTATGGAGAACCAACATTGCAGTAGACTTTGAGCTTCCTTGGAACATGGTATTCACCCTTGAGGAAATCTTCACCAAGGATATCAACGCTGTAATGCAGAAGAATATCAATATGGAATTTCCAGCCGGCTTCTATTCAGGTTCAGACCGCAGAGCTTACTGGACAAACCAGAAGATAAACAGCAATGTAAGTTCAGCAATGCTCCTTACCAATACCAACAAGGGATTCCAGAACTCTCTGACTGCTCAGCTGACCAAGAATGCAAGCAGAGGTCTTAGCGGAAGCATCGCTTACACCTATACTATTGCAAAGGACGTTACATCCAACCCTGGTTCAACCGCAGCTTCAGCATGGAGCTCCAACCCTGTAATCAACTACCTCAACGATCCTGAACTGAGCTACTCTAACTTCGCAGTTCCTCACAGAGTTGTAGGTAATCTTTCCTACAGGTTCGAGTGGGCAAAGCATTTTGCAACCACCGTTTCCCTCCTCTACACCGGAAGCGCTCAGGGAAGATGCAACTGGATGTACTCAAACGACATGAACAAGGACGGCTACTCAGCTGACCTGATGTACATTCCTAGAAGTGCTACTGACATTAAGTTTGCTGACTACACTTACAAGTGGACTGACGGCAGTGGTGTTTCCCACAATATTGTTGTTCCTGCTTCTATGGCACAGGCTGCTTTCTGGCAGTATATCAACGACACCAAGTATCTGCGCAAGCACAAGGGAGAATATGCAAAGAGATTCGCATACGTTGCTCCTTGGCACAACAGATGGGACTTCAAGATCATGCAGGATATCTTCACCAACTTCGGAACTAACCGCAGATTCACCCTCCAGGCCAGCCTGGATATCGTGAATGTAGGTAACCTTCTGAACAAGAAGTGGGGTGCTTACAAGAGCATGACCAACCAGAGCTATGACAATCTTCGTCCTCTGACCTTCGTTAACAACGCTGGCGGTACTCCAAGCTTCAGGCTGAACGCTTCAGCAACTGCTAACGATCCACAGAGTGTTATCGACAACTTCTACAGTGCAAACTCCTGGAAGAAGACTGTTTCAACAAGCTCTACCTGGGGAATGATGTTCGGTCTGAGACTCCTCTTCTAAGAGAAGTTTCAGCACAAAAAGAAAGGGACTGGTTTCGGCCAGTCCCTTTTTTTATTCCTTCGCCTGTGCTATCAGTCGTTCATCACCGCGTAAATGATTTCCACTCTAGGGTAGTTGGCGTGAAGCGGCCCGTTAAGTTTTCCTATGAAATAAGAAGACGCGTCAGTGGAGTAGGATGTGGTTGAACTGGTTGAGTAAATGTTGCTGGATGTTGACTTGTTTACAGGAGAGAACCAGATGGCGTATTTCTTCCAGGATGACTGAATGTCTGCCCTGTCGTTGATGACAAGCTTCTGGATCATGCTGGAGATGTCTCCCATATAGCAGCTCAAAGACCTGTTTATGTCTCCGGCGTTGTTTGACGTGGCGTAAACGTCCTCCAGTGGAGCGTAATAGTAGAAAGAGCTTTTAGTGTCCCATTCCTTGTTGTTTGGATACAGGTTGGCAGGATAGTAGTAGTTAACCGAGGACACGGTTGAATTGTCGGTGACAAAAGGCAGCTTGTATGTGGCCTTTCCGATAAGGATTTTCTTCGGGTCGTAGCCTTGCTTTGCAACCCATCTGTCCAGAGTGTCTTTCAGGACCATAGGGTCAACATAGGCCTTTAGTCCGCCGATGCCTTCAACCATCACGTATTCCTTTGCGGCAGTGCTCTCCTGCGGTTTGGACTCGTATGTCGAGAAGTTCTGGGTATAGGTGTTGTCGGCCAGAGGAATCACAAAGACAGAGTCTTTCCTTGCCAGTCCGCTTTTCCAGGTTGGCTGGAAGGAGAACGTTATGTTTATATAGGCGTTGGTGGTGGACAAGATGTTCAGCCTTCCTCCGTTGGTTCCGTCCTCAGGAGGGTCGCAGGTGAAAAGCAGGGCCTTGAACTTGTCCATAAAGATTCTGGAAGAGTCCAGTTCCAGCTGGCTGGCGTTCAGGATCTGCTGGCCAAAACTGTTCTTGAGCCAGATTCTCAGAGTGTCGCCTCCGGTGTAGACAACGCTACCGGTATCTATCTGCGTGTGGTTATAGTCCGAGTCTTTCAGATATCCGAATCTGGATGTGGTGTCTACGGAGCGGTTCATCCTGTATACCCTGATATTCTGAGGAAGGCTTTTCTGGCTCTGGTCCATCACTGTGGTGGACGTCCTTTGAATGGTCAGGTATATTTCCTTGATTTTCCTGTCGTTTCCGAGATTAATCTTTTTCTGGGTGTAGTAAGGTGCGTAGTTGGTGGCAAAGCAGAACTGGGCCAGGCCGAATTCAGGGGTCCTGAACGCGCCCAAGACAGCATAGCTTGTGGTAAGGGCCTGAAGACTGTCCATCATCTTGGTCTGAAGCGGAAGATGGAAAGACGCGGTCTTGAGAACCAGTGCCTGGTCGTCCGGGATGTTGCCGGCACCCAGGGTCTTGTCAACTTCTATACACGATGAGGCAAAAAAAGATATGGATATCGCAAATGTTAAGGCTGCAGCCTTGAAAAATGAATGCATTACTCTTTCAAAAATTTTCCGTAAAACTTAATGTATTTGCCTGTATATGCAGCCGTGTTGCCTTCTGTTATCTCTGAGAACGCCAAAGACGGTTTCTTTTCTTTTGCCGTAAAGTCCACCACTTCCTTGCTTACGTTCTTGCTGCCGAAAATGACACCGTCTGCATATTTTACAGCCAATTTTGCAAGATTTATGCCAGTAGGGGTGTTCAGCAGGTCTACGTCTGCCGGCTTGAGGTTGCCGGAAAGCACTTTCTTGGCAAAGTCAGACGAGAAGCGCTCTTTGTTGATTTCGTCATACAGGGAAACTATCACCTTGCAGTCAGTGAAGATAGGGTCCGCCTTGAAGAGTTTCTTCAGATAGAGAGGAACCAGACTGGAGATCCAGCCGCTGCAGTGCACGATATTAGGCTGCCATCTGAGTTTCTTGACTGTTTCCAGCGCGCCTCTGGCAAAGAGAATGGCTCTCTCGTCGCTGTCGGCAAAGAATTTGTCCTTCTCGTCCCTGAAGATGAACTTTCTCTTGAAATAATCTTCACTCTCGATGAAATAGACCTGTACCCTGGCTTGAGGAATGGATGCAACCTTGATTACAAGAGGGCGGTCCACTTCGTTGACCACGATGTTCATGCCGGAAAGCCTGATAACCTCGTGAAGCTGGTTGCGGCGCTCGTTTATGCAGCCGTACTTAGGCATAAACGACCTTATTTCGAATCCACTTTCCTGTGCAGCCTGAGGCATATACCTTCCTACTATTGCCGAAGGACTCTCCGGAATGTACGGGGTAATCTCCGAACTGATGTATAATATTCTGACAGGCGCTTTCATCCGTAAAATAGTTTATGCAAAGATAACAAAAATTTTTAACTATTCGGTCTGATTTTATATCTTTGGTGATTAAATGGACAGGAAGGAAAAGGGAATCTTGCGCCGAAGGTTTTGGCGTTCATATATTTCGTCGGTAATCAGCATCTCGCTTGTTCTTTTCATAGTGGGGCTGTTTGCCGTATTGTTTTTCAGTGTCAGGAGGATATCGGCTTATTTCAAGGAGAACGTGAAAATTTCCGTGATCCTTGCCGAAAGCGTGTCTCCGGCCCAGGCCGAGCAGTTCTCTGTGAACCTTGCAAAGATGCCTCAGGTCCTGTCTGCCGAGCTTAAAACCCAGGAGCAGGGAACCCAGGAGATGAAGGAGCTTCTGGGCGAAGATTTTCTGGAAGAGTTTGAAACAAACCCGCTTCCGGCCTGCGTGGAACTTCAGCTGAAAGAGGAGTACTTTGAGGCGGACAGCATCTCTGTCCTGAAGGATCTTCTGTGCGAGGACCCTATGGTGGACGGGGTGGAGTACCAGGAAGACATGATTTCATCAATTAACCGCAACCTCAGGCGAATGTCTGTGGCGTTCGTGTTCTTCATCGCGCTTCTGGCGGTGATATCAGTTGTGCTGATAAACAACACGGTCAGACTCAACATTTTCTCCAGGCGTTTCGCGGTGCGCACGATGCAGCTTGTGGGGGCTACCAGAGGCTTTATACAGAGGCCGTTCCTTCTCAATTCCGTGTTGCAGGGAGCTCTGGGCGGAGTGATTGCCGCAGGCGGTCTTTACGCGGCCCAGGCGGCGGCAAGAAAGCAGATTCCTCAGCTTTCTTCAATCATCGGAACGGAAACTTTCCTATATTGCGGCGCCGGACTGCTGGTGTTGGGTGTGCTGTTGTGTCTGGTGTGCACGTTTTTGACAGTTAGAAAAATGACAGCCATGTCTGTGGACAGGCTTTATATTTGACGATAAGATTATGGCAGAAAACAACAAGAATTTTGCGCTTCCCAAGAGGAACCTTTGGTGGATGGCGATAGGGTTTGCAGTTATGGTACTGGGCTACATCCTGCTTGCAGGAGGCGGAGCCAAGGACCCTTCTGTTTATTCTCCCGAGATTTTCAGTGTCAGGAGATTATACATAGCGCCTGTGGTTATGCTCCTGGGCTGCGGCCTGGTGGTTTTCGCCATAATGCACAGAAACAAGAAAGAAACAGAAAAGCAATAGATTATGATGGACTGGTGGCATGGCCTGATTTTAGGTCTGGTACAGGGAATCGCCGAGTTTCTGCCTATAAGCAGCAGCGGACATCTGACGATAATGCAGGAAACTTTAGGTATTAGCGGAGAGGGCAATCTGGCCTTCGACATTGCCGTTCACGTGGCAACCGTTCTCAGTACTTTGGTGATTTTCTGGAAGCCTGTTTTTAATTTGGGCAAAGGCGCTTTTGCCAAGGGAATGAATCGCGAGAAAGACTATATCCTGAAAATTCTGGTCTCGATGATTCCTATTCTGATAGTGGGCCTGTTCTTCAAGGACTGGGTGGAGAGAATCTTTGATACAGAGAGAATAGCCCGCCATACGGGGAACCCTCTTCTGGTAGTTGGCATTTGCCTGATAGTTACAGCTATCCTTCTTCTTATCAGCGAGATCATCTCTGCTGTAAGAGACCTCAAGAAGGGCAAGGACGCTGAAGACAAGGAGCAGAAGATTGCAGACAGGATGACTGTTGCGGAAAACGCTACCGGTCCGGAGAGAAGGAAGATATTCTCTTTCCAGAACGGAATCAACTACTGGCAGGCTTTCCTGGTGGGAGTTGCCCAGAGCCTTGCAGTGCTTCCTGGCCTTTCACGCTCCGGCTCCACAATCGCAACCGGTCTGATGGCCAAGGTCAGAAGAGTCTCTCTGGCTCAGTTCGTCTTCATTATGGTTATTATCCCGATCCTCGGCGAGGCGTTCCTTGAGCTGATAAAGATATTCAAGGGCCAGGACGCTGGCAATTTCCTCAGCATTCCTGTCCTGTGCGGCTTTGTAGCGGCATTTGTTTCCGGACTGTTTGCCTGCACCCTGATGGTGAAGCTGCTCAAGAAGTTCCGCCTGTGGGGCTTTGCCGTTTACTGCTTCATCGCAGGCGTGCTCTGCATAGTGCTTCCGTATGCCATAAGATAAATGGGACTCTGGTATTTCATAGCAGACACTCATCTGGGACTGGACTATAAAAACCCCGAGGCCAGGGAAAAGGCCTTTGCCGGGTTTTTGAAGAATCTCCCGCCCCAGACATCGCAGGTTTTCCTTCTGGGCGACATTTTCGATTTCTGGTATGAATACAAGAACGTGATTCCAAGACGTTTCACCCGCACTCTGGGGGCTCTGGCCGACCTGGCTGACCGCGGGGTGAAAATCAGTTTCATGAACGGCAACCACGATATCTGGACTTACAGTTACCTCCAGAAAGAAATCGGGGTCGAGATACAGACTCAGCCGTGGGAGGTGGAGATAGAAGGCACACGTTTCTGCCTTGGACATGGAGACGGCCTTTGGGACAAAAGCCGTTCCTACAGGTTTCTCCAGTCCATATTCAAATGCCGTTTCCTCCAGATTCTTTTCAGCGCAATCCATCCTAGATGGGCTTTCCTTCTTGGGCACAGCTGGAGCCGGCACAACCGCCTGACAAGATACAAGGGAGAAGACGACGAGTCCCAGAAGAAGTATCGCGAAAAAGTTATTGAAGACAGCGTCCGCTGGGCTGCAGAATACCAGTCAAAGCTTCAGGAAGGCAAGAAGGTGGACCATTTCATCTTCGGCCATTACCATCTTTCCTTCACACAGGAAGTTCCGGGAGGAGGGGATATCTCCATTCTCGGCGACTGGATTCACAATCCTGACTATCTGGTTTTTGACGGAAAGACTCTTCGCCGCGAGCCGTTCTCCTATTCGTTGAACATAGAGTAATACAGGTAATCGAACGCCCCTGAGTTGTAGATCAGGATCAGGTCTTCAACCATACGGTCTTCCCCGAACCTGTCGTACGGCTTCTTGAGGTCGTTGCCGAACACTCTGGCCACTGTCTGCCAGAATCCGGCCGCCAGTCTTCCGCGATATTCTTTTATGATATAGAATGATGTTCTTCCCAATTCTCTGTCTATGAGCTTCATCAGCAGTTTTCCCTGGCTGATGGTCATTTTTCTGAGGGGTTTCTCGAACTGGGAGAACAGCTGTTTCTGGTACTGGGAGATGTATTTTTCTCTCTGATGGGCGGAAAAGTCGCTGTTGGCGAGCACGCTGTCTGCCTCGTGGATGATATCCTTTGCCTGGAGGGCGTAAGGATAGACTTTCTTGAAATTGTAGACCAGTCTCCTGTACTTTCTCCAGGAACGCCCGCTGCGGTTACCCTTCATCCTGTCGAATTTGAAAACCGGCGGAAGCCTGTCCAGAAATATGGTGTCGCCATCCGTCACTTGATATCCTACGGCATATCCGCCTCCCGAGAAAGTTCTCCGGGCCTGGTCTATCTCCATCTTGAGCTGGCGCTTCTGTTTCCGCTCCACCCGCTTTTCCAGCTCTCTCTTTTCTTCCAGAGTCTTTTCAATGTCGGATTTTCCGGTTTCAGGCAGAACTCTCGGGTCCTGGGCATAAAGAAGCCCTTGCGGCAGAAATACCGCAAGAATGGCCGTCGCCAGGAACAATATGCAGGAATTCCTTCTCATCAGGCTGCAATCTACACTGCAAAACTCGTTCTTTTTTTTGTACATTTGAACATTATTTTGCAGCGATGAACAGTTTCTTTCAATTTGAAGGGTTTACTCCCTGGGCTTTTCTGGTGGATCTGGGCCTCTTGTCGGTCCTTCTGCTTATAGGAAAGCTTATAAGGGTTAAAGTAAAGATTGTACAGCAGCTTTTTATACCGCCTAGCCTGATTGCAGGTCTTCTGGGCCTGGGTCTGGGGCCTTACGGTGCGGGATGGCTTCCGTTTTCAGGAAACCTGTCTTCCTACGCCGCTGTCCTTATAGCCCTGGTGTTTGCCACACTGCCGTTTTCATCGCAGAAGACAACCGTCAAGGAAGTTGTCACCAGAGTCGGCCCGATGTGGGTGTACGCGCAGCTGGGTATGCTGCTCCAGTGGGGAATTATGGGTCTTTTGGGTATCTACCTTTTCAAGACCATCTGGCCGGACCTTAACAGCGCGTTCGGAGCGATGCTTCCTACCGGTTTCTACGGCGGACACGGAACGGCTGCGGCCATCGGAAGCGCCTTCGAGAACCTGGAGAGCGGTCTTAAGTGGGACGACGCCATGACTCTTGGAATGACTACAGCCACCGCCGGAGTCATTATGGCCATTATTGTCGGCCTGTTCATTATAAAATGGGGAGCCAGGCACAAGCACACCAAGTTCATCGCCGATTTTAAAGACCTTCCTCCGGAGCTGAGGACCGGTCTTCTTCCGGAAGGCAAGAGAGAGTCCCTGGGGCAGGCTACAACCTCCTCCATCTCCATAGAGCACCTGACTTTCCACTTTGCCCTGGTGTTTATGGTGGCTTTTGCGGGTTATGCCCTAAGCGTTGCGGTCAAGAACTGGTGCAGCGACCTTCCGGCCCCTTACAGCGGGCTTGAGCTGCCTGTATTCTCCTGCGCCTTTGTGGCTGGACTGATTCTCAAGCTGTTTTTGGACCGTACAAAAGTTTCCGGCTTCATCAGCCACAAGACCATTCAGAGGGAGGGCAGTTTCTTCACCGATTTGCTTGTCACCTGCGGCGTGGCTTCCATCAAGCTCGGAGTGGTGGTCCAGTACTGGCTTCCTTTGCTGGTTCTGGTTCTGGTGGGAGTGCTTGTGGTATTTGCCATAACCTTCTATTTTGGCCGCAGGCTCAGCCCGAGCTTCTGGTTCGAGCGTTCCATCTTCGCCTGGGGATGGTGGACCGGCACAATGGCTATGGGAATCGCCCTCGAGAGAATCGTGGACCCTCAGATGAAGAGCAAGACCATGGACGACTACGCCCTGGCCTATCTTCCGATTGCGCCTGTGGAAATCATCCTCATCACGCTTGTCCCGATTGCCTTTACCGCCGGATGGGGAGGGCTTCTGATGTGGATCTGCCTTATATTCAGCGCTGTGCTGATACTTCTTTCAATCTCGATGAAGTGGTGGCACCGCAAGTCGGTCAACTGACAGTCCGGGCATTAACTTATAGAATACAGTTTATTCAGTAGTACTTATGAAAAGAACACTTGTTATAGTTGCAGCGCTGACTTTGCTGTGTGTATGCGGAGCACAGGCTCAGGAACATTGCGGAAAATGCAAAAAGAGCGGAGCCCTCAACCTTACCGATGCCCAGTACATGGCTCTTGCAGACAGTATACACAAGGTTGCCATATCCTTTGACACCCACGTAGACACTCCAACCTATACCCTCCATCCGGACGGCCACTATACCGTGGCGAAAGGCCAGGTAAGCTTCGAGCTGATGAGGCGCGGCGGCCAGGACGGGGCTTTCTTCGCCATCTACCTGGACCAGGGCCCTTGGCAGAACCAGAAATCCCTGGATTCCGCCTACAACTGGTGCCACAACGAGCTCCAGAGCTGGAAGGACTATGTGTCTCTCCACAGCGACGAGGCCGAAGTGGCATATTCAACTGACGATGTCTATCGCCTGAAGAAGGAAGGCAAGAGGATCGTGGTCCTCTGCATCGAGAACGGCTATCCTGTCCGCACCCTTGAGGACCTGGACGAGTTCTACAAGATGGGCGTAAAGTACATAACCCTCTCCCACAACACTCCTAACCAGATATGCGACGGCTCAAGATACATCAACACATATTACTGGTATCCCAACACCGGCCACGGCCTGAGCCCGTTCGGCTACAAGGTTGTGGAGAGGATGCAGCAGCTGGGCATAATGGTAGATGTTTCACACATCTCTTCAGAATCCCTTGTCGATGTGCTCAAGGTAACCAAAGCCCCTGTGCTGGCTTCCCATTCCTCCTGCAAGGCCCTCAAACCTTCCCAGACCAGGAACCTCACCGATGACGAAATCCGCGCCATAGCCGCCGTTGACGGCGTGATCCAGGTGGGAACCGGAAGATTCTTCCTCAGCGATGACCTTCCTTACTATAAAGTGGGCGTTGCCGTTCTGGCAAACCACATAGACCACATCAAGAACCTTGTAGGCTACCGCCATGTAGGCCTGGGAACCGACTTTGACGGCGGCGGGGGAGTAATCGGCCTTGACAACTCCGCCCAGATGAAGAACCTGACCGTGGAACTGCTCAAGAGAGGCTGGACCGCAGAAGAGCTGAAGGCCTTCTGGGGCGGAAACCTCCTGCGTGTCTGGAAAGCCTGCGAAGACTATGCCGCCCGGTTCAAATAGGAAAATTTTTTCGGGCAGAAATCCAAAACATAGCTTAAGTCGAAAGTTTGCAAATTTGTAAATCGCTGAGATTGGTGGTTTTGACTATCAAAAAAAATTGGCCAAAACTTTAAAAATTTTTAGCGAAAAAATTTGCAGATTCAGATATTTGTTTTACCTTTGCGTCCCGACATTTCGGTTCCGTTACAGCCAAAGTGTTGAGAATTAACGAGATAAAGCAATTTTAGCTATGTTACAACCAAAGAAAACCAAATTCAGAAGAATGCAGAAGGGCCGTATGAAAGGACAGGCCCACAGAGGAACTCAGCTTGCATTCGGTTCTTTCGGCATCAAGACCCTCGAGTCTTGCTGGATGACCGGTCAGCAGATAGAGGCTGCACGTCAGGCAGTAGTTCGTTATATGAAGCGTGAAGGATATGTTTGGATCCGTATTTTCCCTGACAAGCCATTCACAAAGAAACCTGCAGAAGTACGTATGGGTAAGGGTAAAGGTAGTCCTGAGGGATTCGTTGCCCCTGTAACCCCTGGTAGAATGCTTATAGAGGTAGAGGGCGTTCCTATGGAAGTTGCCAAGGAAGCACTCAGGCTCGGAGCCCAGAAACTCCCTGTTTCTACAAAGTTTGTGGTAAGAAGGGATTATGTTAAACAGTAAAAGAGATTAGTATTATGGATATCAAGGAAATACGTGAAATGAGCGAGAAGGATCTCAGGGAGCGCATCGAGACTAGCCGCGCAGCTCTGAACCAGATGATTCTCAACCACGCTGTCTCTCCATTAGAGAATACGTCTCAGATTAGAAAAGCAAAGAAAGATATCACCAGGATGCTTACAGTCCTGACCGAGATCGAGAACAAAAAACAGAGCAAATAATGGAAAGGAAGCTTAGGAAAGTAAGAATAGGTGTTGTAGTCAGCAACAAGATGGACAAGAGTGCCGTTGTAGCTGTCAAGACCAAGGAGAAACACCCTATTTACGGCAAGTTCGTAAATAAAACCACAAAGTTCGTAGCGCACGACGAGAAGAACGAGTGCTCTGAAGGTGATACTGTAAAGATCATGGAGACCCGTCCTCTGTCCAAGACAAAGCGCTGGAGATTAGTTGAAATCGTTGAAAAAGTTAAATAAGCTATGATACAGCAGGAATCAAGATTAATGGTAGCCGACAACAGCGGTGCAAAGGAAGTTCTCTGCATCCGTGTCCTGGGAGGAACCAGGCGCCGTTATGCCGGTGTCGGAGACAAGATTGTGGTAGCAGTAAAGAGCGCAATCCCGGGAGCAGACGCCAAGAAGGGATCTGTTTCCAAGGCAGTAGTTGTAAGAACAAAGAAGGAAATCCGCCGTGCAGACGGTTCTTACATCAGATTTGACGAGAACGCTTGCGTGCTCCTGGACAACCAGGGCGAGGTAAGGGGAACCCGTATTTTCGGCCCGGTAGCAAGAGAGCTCCGCGACAACTATATGAAGATTGTTTCACTTGCCCCTGAGGTACTTTAATCATAGGAGGTATTGCAATGAATGTAAAATTCCACGTTAAGAAAGGTGACATGGTCTTCGTAAACGCCGGAAACGAGAAAGGAAAGACCGGCAAGATTCTCAAGATAGACCGCAAGAACATGCGTGCCATAGTTGAGGGACTCAATATGGTTACCAAGAACACCAGGCCAAATGCTAACAACCCTCAGGGCGGTATCATCAAGCAGGAGGCTCCTATACATATTTCTAACTTGCAGGTTGTCGATCCTTCAAAGGGTGGTCCAACCAGAATCGGACGCCGTCTGAACGACAAGGGCAAGCTGGTTCGTTACGCTAAAAAATCAGGGGAGGAAATCAAATAATGGCAAAGGAAGTAAAGAAAGAGCAGGCCGCCAAGAATGCAAAGCAGTCTAAAGGCGAGGCAAAGGCCAAGAAAGGCGGCGAGCAGGTAACTCCTAAAGGATGGATTCCTAACCTGCAGAAAGAATACAAGGAAAGAATAGCCGGCGAGCTCCAGAAGCAGTTCGGCTTCAAGTCCACAATGCAGATTCCTAGACTCGAGAAGATCACCATCAACCAGGGTGTAGGCGCAGGCGTTGCTGACAAGAAGATCGTTGAGAACGCAGCTGAAGAGCTGGCTCTTATCACAGGACAGAAGGCAATTCTGACTTACTCAAGGAAGGACATCGCATCCTTCAAGCTGAGAAAGGGAATGCCTATCGGCTGCAAGGTCACTCTCAGAAGGACCAAGATGTACGAGTTCATGGAGAGACTCATCAAGGTTTCTCTTCCTCGAATCAGAGATTTCAAGGGCGTTGAGGAGAAGTTCGACGGCAAGGGTAACTACACCCTCGGCCTGAAGGAGCAGATCATCTTCCCTGAAATCGACATAGACAAAGTATCAAAGGTTCTCGGAATGGAGATCACCTTCGTTACCAGCACTACAAAGGACGAGGAGGCAAGAGCTCTTCTGGCAGCATTCGGAGTTCCGTTCAAGAAGAAATAATAAAACAGAGATAGTATATGGCAAAAGAATCAATGAAGGCACGCGAGGTAAAGCGTGCGAAGTTATGCGCCAAGTATGCTGAGAAACGCAAGGCTCTCAAGGCAGCCGGTGATTACGCAGCTCTGGACAAGCTTCCTAAGAACGCTTCTCCTGTAAGGCTTCACAACCGCTGCTCTCTGACCGGAAGACCAAAGGGATACATGAGAGTGTTCGGCATCAGCAGAATCCAGTTCAGAGAGATGGCTTCAAAGGGCCTCATCCCTGGAGTTCGCAAGGCCAGCTGGTAGAAACTAATTAACTAAAGGATATCGATTATTAAAAACTTAAGACAATGACTGATCCGATTTCAGATTTTTTGACTAGAATCAGGAACGCCTACAGGGCCAACCATAAGGTTGTTGAGATTCCTGCCTCCAAAATGAAGAAGGAGCTGACCAGAGTACTCTTCGAGAAGGGTTACATCCTCAGCTACAAGGTTGTGGAGGGACAGCCTGTAGGAACTATCAAGATCGCGCTCAAGTACCATCCTGAGACCAAGACACCTGCCATCAAGAAGATTGTCAGGGTAAGCCGTCCGGGTCTGAGGCAGTACAGGGGAGTGGAGAACATGCCAAGAGTCCTCAACGGACTGGGTATCGCCATCCTCTCTACCTCAAGAGGTATTATGACAGACAAGGAAGCCAGGCTGCAGAACGTAGGCGGCGAGGTGCTTTGCTATGTTTACTAACAGAAAAACATTATTGATATTATGTCAAGAATAGGAAAATTACCTGTAAGCCTGCCACAAGGAGTAACAGTCTCCGTAGAAAACAATGTGGTAAAGGTTAAAGGCCCTAAGGGAGAACTCTGCCAGAAGGTAGATCCAGATATGGAAGTCTCCGTTGAGGGAGGCGTGCTTACTGTAAAGAGACCTACAGACCAGCCGCGCCACAGATCTATGCACGGACTTTATCGTGCTCTTATACACAATATGGTTGTAGGAGTTTCTGAGGGTTACTCAACCACACAGGAACTCGTAGGTGTAGGTTACCGTGTTGAAGCCAACGGCCAGCTTCTGAAGTTCAGCCTCGGTTTCTCTCACGACATCCTGCTCATGCTCCCTGCCGAGGTTACCGCTGAGGTTCCTCAGGTAAAGAAGGGTGCCAACCCGATTCTCATTTTGAAAAGTTCCGACAAGCAACTGCTCGGTATGGTAGCAGCCAAGGTGCGTTCATTCCGCAAGCCTGAACCTTACAAGGGCAAGGGTATCAAGTTCGCAGGCGAGGTGCTCCGCAGAAAGGCAGGAAAGACAGCTGCAGCTAAATAATGGAGGATAGGATATGAATAAGATAGAAAGAAGACAGAGAATCCGTTACCGTATCCGCAAGGTTGTCAGCGGAACACCGGAAAGACCAAGGATGAGCGTGTTCAGATCAAACAAGCAGATCTATGTTCAGTTCATCGACGATATTAATGGCGTAACTCTCGCCGCCGCTTCATCTCTGGACAAGGACGTTGCTCCTCAGACCGCAGGCAAGACCAAGATTGAAGTTGCAGCTCTCGTTGGAGAGGCAGCAGCAAAGGTTGCAGCAGCAAAGGGAATTACAGAAGTGGCTTTCGACCGTGGAGGTTACCTCTATCACGGCAGAGTAAAAAGTTTGGCAGACGCCGCACGCAAGGGCGGTCTTAAATTCTAAGAGCTATGGCAGAGAACAACAAGAACAACAAAGATATCAGGACTACAGACCTTGAACTCAAGGACAGGCTGGTAGCTATCAACAGAGTGACCAAGGTTACAAAGGGTGGCCGTCACTTCAGCTTCGCAGCCATAGTAGTTGTAGGCGACGAGAAGAGCGTTGTAGGTTACGGACTTGGCAAGGCCAACGAAGTTACCACCGCTATCTCCAAGGCTATCGAGGATGCAAAGAAGAACCTGGTTAAGGTTCCTATCTACAAGAACACTATTCCTCACGAGCAGACTGCCAAGTTCGGCGGCGCTGAGGTATTCATGAAGCCAGCCGCTCCTGGTACTGGAGTGAAGGCCGGTGGTGCTATGCGTGCCGTGTTCGAGTCTGTAGGCATCCACGACGTGCTCGCCAAGTCAAAGGGATCGTCCAACCCTCACAATCTGGTAAAGGCTACTATCGCAGCCCTTTCACAGATGAGAGACGCTTACACCGTTGCAGGACTCAGAGGCGTTCCTATGAACAATGTATTTAACGGATAAGGAGATTCAGAAATGGCTAAGGTTAAAGTTACACAAGTAAGAGGAAAGAGCGGTGCTACCAAGAGGCAGATTGCCACTCTCGAGGCTTTAGGAATCAGAAAGATTCACCATTCCGTAGAAGTTGAACTGACCCCAGTTGTCAAGGGTATGATCGAGAAGGTTCGTCACCTTGTTACAATTGAGGAAATTTAAGGAGGATTATCGATGAAACTCAATACATTAAAACCTGCTAAAGGCTCTTTGGGAAGAGAAAAGAGAATTGGTCGCGGAGAAGGATCCGGACACGGTGGAACTTCCACACGCGGTATGAACGGTGCCAAGCAGCGCAGCGGCTATGCCAACAAGCTTGGTTTCCAGGGAGGCCAGATGCCTATCCAGAGACAGCTGCCTAAGTTCGGTTTCACCAACACCAGAAAGGTTGTCTACAAGGTTATCAATCTTTCTTCCCTTCAGTCCTTGAGCGAGAAGCTCGGAGTTGACACCATCAACCTGGACACTTTCATCCAGAACGGTCTTGTTTCCAAGAACGACCTGGTGAAGATTCTCGGCAATGGAGAACTCAAGGCAAAGCTCAATGTATCTGCAAATGCATTCTCAAAGTCCGCAGTTGCCAAAATTGAGGCTTTGAACGGAACCGCAACAGTAATCAAGTAATAAAATGAAGAGGTTAATAGAAACTATAAGGAACATTTTCAAGATTGAAGACCTGAGGAAGAGGATTATCTACACTTTCCTGCTGATTCTGGTCTACCGTCTTGGAAGCTTTGTAGTGATGCCGGGAATCAACCCTAACATGATCGCCGATTCAAATCTGACGGCTCAGACATCAGAGGGTCTTCTGGGATTGCTCAATATGTTCTCCGGAGGAGCATTCGGAAACGCTTCGATCTTTGCGCTGGGTGTAATGCCTTACATCTCCGCATCCATCGTGCTCCAGCTCCTCGGCATTATGGTTCCATACTTCCAGAAGCTCCAGAAAGAAGGCGAGAGCGGAAGGAGAAAGATGAATCAGTGGACACGTTACCTGACCATCGTTATCCTTGCAATCCAGGGTCCGGCTTATCTGACCAACCTTCATGCCCAGCTTCCGGCAGAGGCATTCCTTATGAAAGGCACAGGCTTCAACATAATCGCGACACTGATTCTCATTGGAGGCACAATGTTCATTATGTGGCTTGGCGAGAGGATTACCGACCGCGGTATCGGTAACGGTATTTCACTGATCATTATGATCGGTATCGTTGCCAGACTGCCTCACGCTCTGGTTGCCGAAATCGGTACCAGAATGAGCGCAAGCGTAGGTGGCCCTCTGATGCTCATCGTGGAATTCATACTTCTGTTCGTAGTGTTCGCCCTGACTATCGCTCTTGTACAGGGAACCCGCAAGATTCCGGTACAGTATGCAAAGAGAATTGTCGGAAACAAGCAGTACGGTGGTGTAAGGCAGTATATCCCTTTGAAGATAAACGCCGCCAACGTTATGCCTATCATCTTTGCCCAGGCTCTGATGATGTTCCCTCTGCTGTTCTCCCAGTTTGACGCGACAAGAGGATTTGCGGCTACGTTCTCAGACGTGAAAGGTTTCTGGTACAATGCGGTATTTGCATTCCTTATCATAATCTTCACATACTTCTACACAACTGTCATCATCAACCCGACTCAGATGGCAGACGACATGAAGAAGAACGGCGGCTTCATCCCTGGCGTAAAGCCTGGAAAGAACACCGCTGAATACATAGACTCAGTAATGAGCCGTATCACTCTGCCTGGTTCCATCTTCCTGGCAATCGTGGGTATCCTTCCTGCGCTGGCCATGATAGTTGGAGTTAACAACCAGTTCGCTCAGTTCTACGGCGGCACTTCCCTGCTGATTATGGTGGGAGTTGTGCTTGACACATTGCAGCAGATAGAATCTCATCTGCTTATGAGACACTATGACGGCTTGACAAAGACCGGAAGACTTAAAGGAAGATAGCAGACGGTTTAAAGAGTCATTGAAGTCAGTATAAGATGGTACACTACAGGACAGAGGAAGAAATAGATATTCTCAGGGAGAATGCTATACTTGTGTCAAAGACCTTGGCTGAGGTTGGCAAGCACATTGCTCCGGGCGTGACTACAAAGCAGCTGGACAAGATTGCCGAGACCTTCATCCGCGACAACGGAGCAGTGCCTGGGTTTCTGGGGTACGGAGGTTTTCCGGCTACGCTCTGCCTGTCTGTAAACGACATGGTGGTGCACGGGATTCCCGATGGCTATGTACTTCAGGAGGGTGATATCATCTCGGTAGATTGCGGAACAGTCTACAAAGGCTATTACGGAGATTCCGCCTACACATTTCCGGTAGGTGAAGTTGACCAGGAGACGGCTCTCCTTCTCAAGACTACTGAGGAGAGCCTCTATCTGGGAGCCGAAAAGGCTGTGGACGGGAACAGGATCGGCGATATAGGACATGCCATCCAGTCCTATTGCGAGGCCAGGGGCTTCTCTGTTGTAAGAGAGCTTGTGGGCCACGGGCTTGGAAAGGACATGCACGAAGATCCTATGGTTCCTAACTACGGAAAGCCAGGAAGCGGCAAGAAACTCCGCCAGGGAATGGTAATATGTATAGAGCCGATGATCAATGCAGGAGCCAAAGAGGTTTATGAGAAGAGAGACGGATGGGGAGTGGCTACTGCCGACGGCAAGAAATCTGCCCACTTCGAGTTTGCCGTTGCCGTAAGGAAAGGCAAACCTGAGATACTGACAACATTCGATTACATTAAAAAGATCAAGGAATACTAATATGGCAAAACAAGAAGCTATTGAAAGAGACGGCGTCATTCTGGAATCACTTTCCAACGCCATGTTCAAGGTGGAACTGGATAACGGTCCCATCATAATTGCCCACATCTCCGGCAAGATGAGGATGCACTACATCAAGATTCTTCCGGGCGACAGGGTAAAGGTGGAGATGTCTCCGTATGACCTTACCAAAGGCCGTATATCCTTCAGGTACAAATAATGTGATCGGCTCTAGAAGATAATACTAAAAAATATCAATACAATGAAAGTCAAAGCATCAGTAAAAAAGCGCAGCGAGGATTGCAAGATCGTAAGACGCAAGGGACGCGTTTACATCATCTGCAAGAAGAATCCTAAGTTCAAGATGCGTCAGGGTTAATCGGGAGATTGCCCTGCAAGTGATTGTTTAACAGAAAAAATCAAAACAAAAGAAAAACAAATAGAATATGGCACGTATAGCCGGTGTAGATTTACCAAAAAACAAAAGGGGAGAGATAGGTCTTACCTATATCTTCGGAATTGGTCGCTCTTCTGCCCAAAAAATCCTTGACAAGAACGGTATCGACCGCAACATCAAGGTGCAGGATTGGACAGATGACCAGATTGCTGCAATAAGAAAGACGATTGCAGACGAGTATAAGATTGAGGGCGAGCTCCGTACCGCCACTCAGCTGAACATCAAGCGTCTTATGGATATCGGATGTTATAGAGGTATCCGTCATAGACTGGGTCTGCCTGTAAGAGGGCAAAGCACTAAGAACAATGCCCGTACCCGCAAGGGCAAGAAGAAGACCGTTGCCAACAAGAAGAAGGCAACCAAATAATGGGAGGACTTAGATTATGGCAAAGAAAGTAGTATCAAACAGAAAGAGAGTTGTAAAGGTAGATGCAGTGGGTCAGGCCCATATCTCTTCTACATTCAACAACGTTATAGTAACCCTGACCAACTCAAAGGGTCAGGTTATCAGCTGGTCCTCAGCCGGAAAGATGGGCTTCAGAGGATCCAAGAAGAACACTCCTTACGCAGCTCAGGTTGCTGCTGAAGATTGTGCAAAGGTTGCTGTTGACGCAGGCCTGCACAAGGTAAAGGCTTATGTTAAGGGTCCTGGCGCCGGACGCGAGTCTGCTATCAGGGCTATTCATAACGCAGGTATCGAGGTAACTGAAATCATCGACGTTACCCCACTGCCTCACAATGGTTGCCGTCCTAAGGGCCGCCGTAGAGTTTAACTGATTAATCGTATAAGAATATGGCTAGATATACTGGACCAAAGACAAAGATCGCCCGCAAGTTCGGCGAGCCGATATATGGACCTGACAAGGCTTATGAAAAGAGGGTAAGAGACAACAAGAACTACCCTTCAGGTCAGCATGGTGCCGCTAAGAAGAGAAAGAAAGTTTCTGAATACGGTACTCAGTTGAAGGAAAAAGAGAAAGTAAAGTACACTTACGGCGTTCTCGAGAGACAGTTCCGCAACCTCTATACAGAGGCTTCCAGAATGAAGGGAATCAAGGGTGTGAACCTCATTATGCTCCTCGAGTCAAGACTCGACAATATCGTTTACCGTCTTGGCATCGCTCCTACCAGAGCCGCTGCAAGGCAGCTTGTAAGCCATCGTCATATTGTCCTCAACGGCAATGTGATGGGCATTCCTTCCGCTCACGTTAAGCCAGGTGATATCGTAGGTGTTAGAGAGAGATCCAAGAGTCTTGAGGTTATTCAGGAGGCTCTTGCAGCTTCTCCTGCTCACTACTCATGGCTCGAATGGAATCCTGAGAAACTTGAAGGCAAGTTCCTCAACCTTCCTGACAGAACCGAGATCCCTGAGAACATTAACGAGCAGCTCATCGTTGAACTCTACTCTAAATAAAATTAATATGGCGATATTAGCATTTCAAAAACCCGAAAAGCTTCTGGTGCTCGAATCTACGGATACCGTTGGCAAGTTTGAGTTCAAACCTCTCGAGCCAAGATACGGTATTACCATAGGTAATGCTCTAAGAAGGGTGCTCCTCTCCTCTCTCGAAGGCTTTGCTATCACTTCAGTAAAGATCGAGGGTGTAGACCACGAGTTTGCAACCATCCCTGGAGTAATCGAGGGCGTTATAGATATAGTTCTCAACCTCAAGAAGGTCAGATTCAAGAGAATGGTCGAGACTGAGGAAGGAGAAAAGATAACCTTCACAGTAGGGGGTAAGAAAGAATTTACCGCCGATGACATTTCAAAGAAGCTTTCTTACTTTAGAGTTCTCAACCCTGAGCAGCATATCTGCTCTATGGAAGAGTCTGTAAAGCTTGTTGTAACGCTGACTATCGGCAAAGGTAGAGGCTGGGTGCCTGCAGAGGAAAACAAGAACGAGAATGATCCTGTCGGAACTATCGCTATAGATTCCATCTTCACTCCTATAATCAACGTCAAGTACACTGTAGCTCCTTACAGAGTTCAGCAGAAGACAGATTATGAGAGCCTCTCGCTTGAAATCACTACAGACGGCAGCATCAACCCTAAGGATGCTCTCTTTGAAGCAGCTAAGATTCTGATTTTCCATTTCAACCTGTTCACCGAAGGAAAGATTGAGGTTGACATTCCGGGCAAGACCGAAGATTCCAGGATTGATCCTGATTTCTTGAAGATGTGTCAGCTTCTCAAGAGCAAGCTCGTTGACCAGGATCTGTCAGTAAGGGCCATCAACTGCCTCAAGGCAGCAGATATCGAGACCTTTGCAGACCTCGTATCCCATCAGAAGAGCGAGCTTATGAAGTTCCGCAACTTCGGAAAGAAGTCTATGACTGAAATCGAGGAGCTTGTTAACAAGCACGGTCTCAAGTTTGGAATGGACATCAGCAAGTATAACATCTGAAAATAGTTTAAGAAATGAGACACAATAAAGCAGTAAATCATCTTGGTCGTCAGAGCGGTCACCGTAAGGCTATGCTCTCCAATATGGCTTCATCACTTATCCTTCACAAGCACATCGAGACAACACTTGCAAAGGCTAAGGCTTTGAGAGAATATGTTGAGCCTCTGATAACAAAGAGCAAGAACGACACAACCGCAAACCGTCGTGTTGTATTCAGCTACCTCAAGCAGAAAGAGGCAGTTACAGAGCTTTTCCGTACAGTTGCCCCTAAGATTGCCGATCGTCCAGGCGGATATACCCGCATTCTGAAGACCGGTTTCAGGGCTGGTGACGCAGCAGACATGGCTTACATCGAACTGGTTGACTTTGCAGCAGCTCCTGTTGAAAAGGAAGCAAAGGCTGAGAAGAAAACCACTACAAGAAGAAGCCGTGCAAAGAAAGCCGCTCCTAAGGCTGAAGAGCCTAAGGCAGAGGAGAAGGCCGAATAAGGCCAAGAAGGTCATAAAACCTGACCTACAAAGAAAGAGGGATGACATTTCTGTCACCCCTCTTTTGTTTTGTCCCAAAGGCCTCAGCGACTGAAGTTGCGGCTGGCGAACGGGAGTGCCGTGCGGAGTGCCGTATGCCAGTATTCCCAGTTGTGAACCCCGTTGCGGATGCGGAGTTCAGCCTTGATTTTCTTTGCTCTCATATTCTGGTACAGCAGAACGGAAAGGTCCATCAGGAAGTCGTCGTCTCCGCAGTCTATGAACCATTTCACGGTCCTGAGCTTTTTGACGGTTTCCTCGTCTGCCTTTTCCACAAAGTCAACGGCTGAGTTGTCTGACACGCTCTTGGCTACTATATAGAGCTTGTCTTTCTTGAGGTTCTTTCCGCCAACCTCTCCCATCTTGTTGTCCAGCCAGGCGCTCATCGCGTAGCAGGATGAGAACATTTCAGGATGTCTCTGGCTGTAAACCACGCTTCCGCCGCCGCCCATAGACAGGCCCATAATCGCGCGGTGCTCCTTGTCGCCGATGATCCGGTATTTCTTTTCGACTTCAGGCAGGAATTCCTGGTAGAAGAAGTCCTCGTAAGGCCAGTCTTCCACGTTGAAATATCCGTTCTGGTAGTTTCTTACGTCTGAATCTCCTGCATTAGGCATCACGATGACCATCTCGCAGGCCTCGCCGCTTGAAATCAGCTCGTCTGCCACCAGCTTCATGCCGCCGGACTTTTCCCAGTTGGAATAGTTGCCGTAAAGGCCGTGCAGAAGATAAACTACCGGATACTGCTTTCCGGACTTTTCAAACCCGGTTGGCAGGTACACGTTGTACTTCTGCCAGCAATTGAGTTTCTTGGAGAAGATACTGTCTGTTACGATCTTGCTTGCACTGGCACCGATAGAGAAGGCCAGCAGGACAATCAGAGAGAGGAAATACTTTTTCATAATCGCGATAATTGATTTCAATATTCAAAATTAGCAAAAAAGCCAGACAGAAGGGAATATTGGCCAAAAAGTAGGGAGATAAAATATGAAAAGTAGGGAGAAATTGCTATATTTGCGGGTGAAATGGCAAAGACGGAACAGATAGACAAGCTGCTTTCCCTTATAGATAAATACAGGGCAATGGGCATAGAATCTCAGATAGACTATGAAAAGTTCTATCTGTATTCCATCATTACCCATTCCACGGCCATAGAAGGCTCAACGGTTACCGAGACAGAAAACCAGCTGCTGTTTGACCAGGGGCTGACAGCCTCAGGCAGAACCATCGCCGAGCAAATGATGAACCTGGATCTCAAGGCTGCTTACACGGAGAGTATCGCCCTGGCCAAAGGGAAGGCTCCGGTAACTGTCAGTATGCTCAAGCACCTGTCTTCTCTGGTGATGAAAAACACGGGTTCCTCATATAAAACGGCATTGGGAGAATTCTCTTCCTCAAAAGGGGACCTTAGGCTTTTAAACGTGACTGCCGGAGCCGGAGGAAAATCTTACCTGAGTTACACCAAGGTTCCGGCCGCGCTGGAGGAGTTCTGCCAATGGCTCAACCGTGAGAAATCAAAGGATTTGACCGTTCCTGAGCGTTATAACCTCAGCTTTGATGCTCATTATTACCTTGTTGTAATCCATCCGTGGGCAGACGGAAACGGAAGGATGGCCAGGCTGCTCATGAACCAGATCCAGTTTGAGGCCGGACTGATTCCTTCCAAGGTTTTCAAGGAAGACAAGGGAGATTACATCAAGGCTCTTGTCCAGACAAAGGAAAGCGGAACACTGGACATCTTCCGCGAGTTTATGCTTGAAGAAACAATAAAAGGTATTTCCTCTGACCTGAATTCTTACCGGCAATCCACAGAAGATCCGGGACTGCTCCGGGAAGCCGGATTCCTTCCTTGGAGTTATGCAAAACCCAAGAAGGAAAAAAGCCGGGTGAAAATCCTCCGTCTACTGGGCCGCTATCCGAGGATGACCACCAAGACCATCGCTGAACAGACAGGTAAATCAGTCAAGACAGTGGAAAAGCATCTGGCCCGGCTCAAGAGAGACGGACTGCTGAAAAGAGAAGGCTCCGACCGCAGCGGAAGATGGGTGGTTATCTGGTAAAGCTCCGCGATGCAAACGGCAGGGCAAGCTTTAGGGCTGTGTGCCAGTATTCCCAGTTGTGGCCGCTGTTTCTTACCCTAAATTCAGCCTTGATTCTCTTTGCCCTCATCTTCTGGTAGAAGATCACGTTCTGGTCCAGGAGGCTGTCTTCGTCTCCGCAGTCTATGAACCACTTGATGCTCCTGAGTTTGTTTACCGTAGCTTCGTCTGCATTCTCCACAAAGTCAAGGGCGGAATTCTGCCTTACGCTGCGGTTGAGGGTATAGAGCATGTCTCCCTTGTCGGCCTTTTCGTCGTTAAGCTGCTTGGTGTCCAGCCAGGCGCTCATCGCGTAGCAGGAGGAGAACATGTCAGGATGCTTCTGGCAATAGACCACGCATCCGCCGCCTCCCATACTCAGGCCCATTACCGAGCGGTGACCCTTGTCTGCCTGTATGCGGTATTTGCTTTCCACCTCAGGCATGAATTCCTTGAAGAAAAAGTCTTCATAGTTCCATCCCGGGATGTTGAAATAGCCGTTCTGGACCTTGTAGATGTCCCAGTCACCGGCATTAGGCATAACGATAATCATAGGGCAGGCCTCTCCGCTTGCAATCAGCTCGTCTGCAACAAGTTTCATGTTTCCCATCTTGACCCAGTCGGAATAACCGCCGTACATTCCGTGGAAAAGATATACAACAGGATACTTCTGGTCACCCTTGTCATATCCGTCCGGCAGGTAGACATTGTACTTGTGGGTGAAATTCAGGATGTTGCTGTGGATGCTGTCTGTAACGATCTTGCTGGCGAAGGCAGAAACTCCAATGCCCAGCAGCATAATCAGTGATAAAAAAATCTTTTTCATATTGTCTGGTTTTATTTGTTGCGATGTTGTGATGCTTTGAAAGTCTTGAGGTTCTCTTTCATTTGGTCCTTGCAGTCGTCGGCGATGAAAGCCTCCGAAAACTTCTCAAAGATATACTTTATTGCGGCTTCGGAAGGATGAGTCATGTCTTCCGCATACCAGCGGTAATCGCGGAGTTCATCCAGCATTATCTCGTAGGACGGGAAATACTCCGCTCCGGCATTTTCTATTGCCAGCAGTAAGGCGCTCTTTGACAGGTTGTTGCCGTGGGCCCCGTCTGCAAGATGCCGGATAGGGCTCACGGTAAAGATGAAACGTTTCTTTGGAAACATCGCCTTTATCTGGGCGATCATCTCTGTGGTGTCTTCAGCTGGGACGAACACTCTTTCAAAATCCTTTGCGGGGAATTTGTGGCAGTTGGAAACCACGAACTCCGTGCCCTTGAGCTTATAGACGAAAGATGTTCCGAGAGTGATGATTACCGTATCTGCCTGGCAGAAGAAATCTGCGGCATTATTAAGGTCCTGGTTGGCTTTTTTGAGGAAATCTTCCGCAGTTCCTTCTGTCTGTCTAAGGCCGCACCTTGAATGGTGGCTCCAGGTGACAAACTTCCCGTCCGGGCGCAGGATAATGTCTTCTTTGGAAAACAGAGGGTTGTCGCTGCTTCTGAGAAGGCCGGAGACCGCTCCAAGCCTCATAAGCGAATTGAAAACCGAGCAGATGTTGTACAGCGTGCCGAAAGGGTTCACCAGGCAGTCAAAGCCGTACTGAGCGAGCTTCTCTCCCATACTGTCTGCAAAGCAGCTTCCCAGGCAAAGGATCTTGCAGGAGAAGTCTATCTGTCTTTCCGGTTTCGGAATATCTACTGGAGTAAGTATTTTCATCGCGATATGTTTTGTCTGATTTTGGAAAGGCCGGCCCTGAGGATAGGGGAATTCTTGAACCGGCTCTGGAATTCCTCTTCCGTGATACTGTTCCAGAAATCCCTGGTGCAGGTCTTGAGAAACTCCCTGTTGGAGGAAAACTCCGGCCATCCGGGCTTGTTGAAGCGGTTGTAGGGGCAGGCATCGGCGCAGTCGTCACACCCGAACACCCATTTTTGAGAAAAATCCACCCGGGATGTGTCTGTCCGCCCTTTGTCCGCCTCGTCAAGTGGTTCTTCTATTGTTTTGTACGACAGGCATTTGGATGCGTCTATGCGGAACGGCTCATACAAGGCTTTGCGGGAGCAGGCGTCCAGGCAGCGGGTGCATTGTCCGCAGGCGTTTTCCGCCGTTTTGGCAGAATACGGGAGTTCCACGGCAGTGATAATGATGCCCAGAAAGTTCTTTATGCCCGCCCTGGGGCTTACCAGGAAATTGTTCTTGCCGATGAATCCCAGCCCGGCCTTTACAGCCCAGGCCCTTTCCATAACTGGAGCGGAATCGGTGAACACCCTGCAGATTTTCTTCCGGCCGGAAGTTTCTTCAATGAACGATACTATACGGTAGAGCTTGTCCTTTATTACCTTGTGATAGTCTTCCCCGAGGGCGTATGAGGAAAACCGGAGACCGTCCTGTGTGGTGACGCTTTCTGCCGAGTAGGGAGCCAGGAACACAATAACGCTTTTGGCGTCGGGGAGAAGAAGACTTGGGTCCATCCTTTTGTCCACATTGCGCTTCAGATACTCCATCTTGCCGAAGTGCCCCATTTGTTCAGCCTCCCTGTAGCGCTTTTCTTCCCGGCTTCCGGAAAGGGGGGCCAGATGAGCGCATCCGCAGTCGGCAAAGCCAAGCCCGGCAGCCATCTTCTCGATGCCTTCCCACAGTTCCTCAGCGCTTATATTGTTTCCGGATTTTCCCAAAGCACAACAAATTTAAGAAATTAAGCAGAATAGTATTTTTCTAATTATTTAAGACAAGAATAAAGATTTTTATTAATTTTGTTCTCCTAAAGCAAAAAATGCTTTAAGGTTTTTAGATAAAATACGAAAGACATATGAAAAAGATATTGGTTGTTGGTGCAGGCGGTCAGATCGGGACAGAACTGGTTCCGCACCTGCAGAAGACATACGGAAAAGAAAACGTCATTGCGGCAGAAGTAAGGCCTGAGGTGGTCAAGAGACTTTCCCAGACCTGCGAGGCAATACAGCTGGACGCTCTCGATTTTGAAGGTTACGGAGCGGCAATAAAGAAATACGGAATAGACGGTATCTACAATCTTGTAGCCCTGCTTTCCGCAAAGGGAGAGTTGAATCCGGACCTTGCCTGGAAGATAAATATGGGAGCCCTTCTGAACTCGCTGAATCTTGCAAGAGAATTCAAGTGCGCCCTGTTCACCCCTTCATCCATAGGCGCCTTCGGAAACAGCACCCCTCATTACAAGACTCCGCAGGACACTATAATGAGGCCTGACACCATCTACGGAGTATGCAAAGTAAGCGGAGAGCTTCTCAGCGATTACTATCACAAGAGATTTGGAGTTGACACCCGCAGCGTGCGTTTCCCTGGAATCATCTCCAACGGATGCCTTCCTGGCGGCGGCACAACAGACTATGCGGTGGAGGTTTTCTACGAGGTTGTAAAGAACGGAAAATACACTTGCACAGTTCCTAAGGACGCCTATATGGATATGGTTTATATGCCTGATGCCCTGGAGGCTACAACCCAGCTGATGGAGGCCGACCCGTCAAAGCTTGTCCATAGAAACTCCTTCAACATCGCTTCCATGAGCTTCACTCCTGAAGAGCTCTTTATCGAGATAAAGAAGAGAATACCGTCATTCACCTGGGACTACCAGATAGATCCTGTAAAGGCAGCCATCGCAGCCAGCTGGCCGGATGTAATGGACGACAGCTGCGCCCGTGAAGAATGGGGCTGGAACCCGAAATGGGGGCTTCAGGAAATGATAGACGACATGCTTAAGGTCTGCAAGCAGAAAGTTGAAAGAGGGGAGTATTAAACTCCTCTTTTTTTTTATTTAGGGGCTATCCTGTAGAGGTATATCGCGATAATCAGATACAGCACGTTCGGCAGCCACAGGGCTATGAACGGCGGAAGGCTTCCGCTATAGACAAACATCTGGGCAAATCTCATGAAGAGAATGTAGGAGAAACTCAGCGCGATTCCTATTCCGATGTTAAGGCCGATTCCTCCTCTTCGTTTCTTGGAAGAAAGTGAAACTCCGATAAGGGTGAGTATAAACGCCGCAAACGGCATTGCCCATCTCTCGTTCTGCTCAATCAGGGAGAACATCACGTCTTTGTCTCCACGCACTTTCTGGTCTCTGATCAGACGCCTCAGCTGTCCGTCAGGAAGTGTCTGGACGGTGTTTCTCCTGCGGTAGAAATCATCTACCGTCACCGCTATGGATGTATCCAGGCTCTTGCCTGTCTTAACAGATTCCATTCCGTCCACAAAGGTGCGGAGCATATAGTTTCTGAGTTTCCAGCACTGGGCGGTGGAGTCCCACTGGGCTTCGGTGGCGCTGAGCTTGGAAACGATGTCGTGACCTTCGATGCTTTCAAGCGAAAATCCGTAGGCGGTGTTGTTGCTCGGGGCAAAGCTCTGAACGTAGAGGAAAGTTCCGGGATTTATCTGGTAATGGACGTTTCTTGAGAATTCGGTGTACTTTTTTCTCACGTACTTCTGCTCGAAGGCAAGCCTTCCCTTGTTGCAGGGAGGGATGACGTAAAGGTTGAGGATCAGTGAGAAAATGACAATGGCCGTGGCGGAAATAAAGTACGGCCACATAAGCCTCTTGAAGCTGATGCCTCCTGCCAGTATCGCGATGATCTCCGTGTTGGCCGCCATCTTGGAAGTGAAGAAGATTACGGTCAAAAACACGAACATCGGGCTGAACATGTTGATGAAGTACGGGATGAAGTTGGCGTAGTACTGGAAGATGATCAGCTTAAGCGGCGCCTGGTTGGTGACAAACTTGTCCACCTTCTCGCTCAGGTCAAAGATTATCACGATGCCGATAATCAGCAGCAGAGCCACAATGTATGTACCGATGAACTTCTTTATGATGTACCGGTCCACAGTAGTTATCTGCGGCTTGAAATCACGGATATCCTGCTTTATTTTATCTAAGCTCAGCTTGAACATCTTTAACTAATTCTTCTGGCAAGTTTCTCTACAGCCTCTTCTTTCCATTTCTTGAAGTCTCCCGCAACGATATGCTCTCTTGCCTTTGTGACAAGGTCCAGGTAGAAAGCCAGGTTGTGGTAGCTTGCTATCTCCGCTCCCAGCATCTCTCCCGCCACGAACATGTGCCTTAGGTACGCCTTCGTATATGTGTGGTCTACAAACGACGTGCCTTGCGGGTCAATCGGGGAGAAATCTTCCGCCCATTTCTTGTTCTTTATGTTTATTGTGCCTTCCCAGGTGAAGAGCATTCCGTTTCTTCCGTTCCTTGTAGGCATCACGCAGTCAAACATATCCACTCCGCGGTCTATGCCTTCCAGTATGTTTGCAGGAGTTCCAACTCCCATCAGGTATCTCGGCTTGCTGACCGGCAATTCTTCCTTGAGAACATCCAGCATCTCGTACATCTTTTCCGTAGGTTCTCCCACTGAAAGCCCTCCGATGGCGCATCCGTCCATATCTGCCTCTGCGATGATTCTGGCCGCTTCTCTTCTAAGTTCTGGATAGACGCAACCCTGCACTATCGGGAAGAAAAACTGGCGGTAACCGTAAAGCGGCTCAGTCTCCTTGAACCTTGCGATGCATCTTTTCAGCCAGCGGTGGGTTCTTTCCATAGACTTCTTGGCATACTGGAAATCAGCAGTTCCCGGGGTGCACTCGTCCAGCGCCATAATTATATCCGCCCCGATCATTCTCTGCACATCCACGTTGTTCTCCGGGGTGAATATATGCCTTGATCCGTCTATGTGAGACTGGAATGTGCAGCCTTCTTCCGTGATCTTCCTTCTTGCCGCAAGTGAGAACACCTGGAACCCTCCGCTGTCGGTGAGGATCGGCCTGTCCCAGCTGACGAACTTGTGAAGCCCTCCGGCCTTGTTTATCAGGTCAGTTCCCGGCCTGAGCAGAAGATGATAAGTGTTGCCCAGGATAATCTTTGCCTTAATGTCTTCCTTGAGGTCCCTGTGATAAACTCCCTTTACGCTTCCAACAGTGCCTACAGGCATGAAGATAGGGGTTGGAATGTCTCCGTGGTCTGTGTGGAGGACTCCAGCCCTGGCGTAACTGTCGGGATTATTCTTAATCAGCTCAAAAAACATACACGGCAAAAGTACGAAAAATTGTATATTTGTAATATCAATGCAGTTTGGAAAGACAAAACCAAATCTATATGAAGAAAACTACAAAGAAAAGCGGTCCCAGGATTGGATTCATGGGGCCTAAGTTTCTGAAGGTTGCGCTGGTTATCATTGCCGTGGGATTTATCTGCGGAATGGTTAACGCAGCCGTTCAGACCGATCCACAGCCTCAGGCAGCTGAGCAGGTAGCCCAGGCAGTCGATCCCGCTGCAGAAGCTATAACCACGTCTGCGGCAGAAACTGTCCAGCCGGAAACAAATTCAGAGGAAGTTTCCAAAGACGAGGCTCTTGCCAAGAGAAAGGAGATGTTCAGCAGGATTCTGCAGGAAAAAGAACTGCACTTCAGTTTCGGATCTATTGCAAAGGGAATCCTCGGAATTCTGGTTATTCTGTTCATTGCCTGGATTTTCTCCACGGACAGAAAGAAAGTCAACTGGAAGACAGTTGGAATGGCACTGCTTCTGCAGTTCATCATTGCCTTCTCGGTGCTGATGTTCCCTGCGGTGCAGAGGTTCTTTGAAGTCTTCGGAAAATGCTTTGTGGCAGTATTGGGATGGACAAAGGCCGGAGCGGACTTCTTGTTCGGGCCTCTGATGGACACTGGTGGAGTGGGATACATATTCGTGTTCCAGATTCTTCCTACTATCGTGTTCTTCTCTGCACTGACATCTCTGCTGTTCTACCTTGGAATTCTCCAGAAGGTTGTCTATGCAATGGGATGGGTGATGACAAAACTCATGAACGTTTCCGGAGCCGAGTCTCTGTCCTGCGCAGGCAACGTGTTCCTCGGCCAGACAGAAGCTCCTCTGATGGTTAAGGAGTACATTCCTAAGATGACCCGAAGCGAACTTATGCTGATTATGGTTTCCGGTATGGCCACTATGAGCGGTGGAGTGCTGGCGGCATATATCGGAATGCTTGGATGCGGAGATCCGGTGATGACAGTAGAATTTGCAAAGCACCTTCTGAGCGCCTCCGTGATGGCGGCTCCTGGAGCTATAGCAATGGCCAAGATTCTCAAGCCTGAAACAGAGGAGATAGACAGGTCAGTTCAGGTATCCAAGGAAAAACTTGGAAGCAACATACTGGATGCTATCTCAATAGGAACAACCCAGGGTCTGAAGCTTGCCGCAAACGTGGCAGCGATGCTGCTTGTGTTCTATGCTTTGATTGCAGGTGTAAACTATATTCTGAACATCATCAGCTTCCCGGCTATGGACCGCTGGATTGCAGCTGCTACTGACGGAAGATACACAGACCTCAGCCTGGAGTGCATACTGTCTTACCTGTTCTATCCTGTAATATGGCTCATCGGAGTTCCTAGTGCAGATATCGGATATGTGGGAAGACTCCTTGGAGAGAAACTCATACTCACCGAGTTTATCGGCTACGGATCTCTCACCGAGATGCTCCAGAACAGCGTATTCTCTTCTCCTAAGTCCATCGTGATGGCAACTTACGTGCTCTGCGGATTCGCAAACTTCGCCTCTATCGGTATCATAATCGGAGGTGTCGGAGGCATGGCTCCTAACAAGCAGTCCATACTCGGCGAATACGGAATCAGGGCATTGCTCGGATCTGCCCTCGTTGCACTGGTTTCAGCCGCAATGGTAGGAATGTTCCTGGCTTAGAAAGGAAAATAAAGCAAGGCTTTGGCGGGATGGCTGAATTTAAGCAGCACATCCCGCTTTTTAAATGTGTTGAGGGTAGCCTTCCACCACAGGTCGAAGGTTACCTCGTCGGTCTTGTATTCCAGTCCGGTTGACTTGATTTTCAGGGTCTGGTCAAATGCGAAGATGGATATCTTGTCTCCCGGTTCTCCTTTCAGGCGGGTAGTGTCAAGAATCGGGACAAACACCCCGTAATCCGTTACGGCGGAAACGCTTATCGTTCTTTTAGGAAACCTTTCCCTGAGGGTTTGAGCAAACATCGGAAGATAGGAAATGTTGCCCAGGGCGTGGTCTTCCCTTTTCCCGGTTGCTCCCAGGATTATGATGGAATATGCAGTGTCTTTATTATCCTCAGCGATAAGGCCAAGTGCAAAGCGGAAAGCCTTTGCCAGGTCGTTGAAATCCTGCTCGGCTTCCTTATGGATTTTGTCCTTGAATCTGGCCTGGTATTTCTTGGGGAGAGTGTCCATATCACCCACTATCCAGTCGGCATCCATCCCGTTTTCAAGAAGGTTGAGGATGGCCCCGTCACAGGAGATCAGTGTGTATCTTGATTTCTGCTTCCGGGAGTCTTTCAGCGCTTTCAGAGCCGGCCCTTTGGTCGGGAAATTCCCGTCGCAGAGAATGATGATTGTCTTTTCAGAAGAAGCGGATGTTTTCATCGCCGATGAGGTTTTTGTGGCCGTTTATAAAGTCTCTGGCTCCCATCCTCTTCTTGCCAGCTGGCTGCAAGGATGTGATTTCCAGCATTCTGTCTGAGCAAGGAACAAAGATGGCCTTGTCTGTGAAGATGACTCTATCTGATTTTTTGTCTGATATCTCTGAGCCGAAAACTTTCATCTCGATGGTTTCCCCGCTTCCAGTCTGCATTGTGGCAAGGGCGGCAGGATATGGAGAAAGGCCTCTTACAAGCGCGTCACATTCTCCGGCTGTCCTGCTCCAGTCTATGCGGCAGTTTGTCTTGTTCAGTTTAGGGGCGGCAGATGTTTTCTCGGTAAGAGAGGAGGCGTCCTGAGGGCAAGGAGTAATTGTTCCGTTTTCAAGACCCTGCACGGTCTCCACCACAAGGCCGCTTCCCATTTCCATAAGACGGTCGTGGAGAGTTTCCACGGTTTCCCTTTCTGAAATAGGGGTGGTCTTCTGCAGCAGGATGCTTCCCGTGTCTATTTTATCGTCGATGAAGAAAGTGGTCACTCCGGTTTCCTTTTCCCTCTGGATTATGGCCCAGTTGATAGGGGCGGCACCCCTGAATTTTGGAAGAAGAGAGGCGTGGAGATTGAAGGTTCCCATCTTTGGCATCTTCCACACGACTTCAGGCAGCATCCTGAAAGCCACCACGATGAAAAGGTCTGCACTGTAGCTTTTCAGTTGGGCGAGGAAAGCCTCGTCGCGGAGTTTCTCGGGCTGGAGAATGTCTATATTGCCGTGCTCGAGGGCGAATTTCTTGACATCGCTCTGGGCCATCTGAAGCCCTCTGCCTTTCGGCTTGTCGGGCACGGTTACTACTGCGGGAATGTCGTATCCGGCGTCAAGCAACGCCTTCAGAGGGCCAACCGCAAACTCCGGCGTGCCCATATAGATGATTCTTGTCTTCCTATCCATTTTGCTGCATCTTCTCTTCTTCCTCTTTGAGGATCTTCTGGAGATTGAGCTTGTACTGGAGTCTCTTGGTCTTGCTGAAAAGCCTCTGGAAGAAGTTCTTTATGTTCTTGAAGAACTGGTCCATGTTGAATGTGACAGAGTCCTGGGTGCACTTCCAGGTAAGGTAAGCCGCCAGCGGGGCAAGCACAATCGTTGAAATGAACGCTCCCAGGAACGGCGAAATGGCTCCGTCGTTTGCCAGTTTCTTTCCGCTGATGTCCACAACCCAGTACAGGACGAAGAACAGGATGGAGATAATGGCCGGCGTTCCCAGTCCTCCCTTCCTCACGATGGCTCCGATAGGGGCGCCGATGAAGAAGAATATCAGGCAGGCAAGGCTCAGGGTGAACTTGCGGAACCGTTCTATGATAGTTCTTCTTAGAGGATATGCGGTCTGGTATATCTGGGCGTTGAAGAACGGATGTGAAACTTTCTCGTTGTTCAGGGTCCCGTACACTGTCTGCAGGGCGTTCACCTTGTCCTGCTGAGTCTTCCACTTATAGAGTTCTTCTGCCTTGAAACTCTTGCGGTAGCCTTTGTTGCGGGCCGTGTCCAGCTGGTCCTGATGCCCCAGCCAGTCTCCGTGGATTGCTCTCTGGGTGTGGTAGTTCAGAGATGAGTCGTTGGCGTGGGAAAGGGAGTCCTTGTCTCTGCTGAGCTGAGATATGTTCTTTGCCATCACCTCTCCGCTGTAGCGGCCTTCTTTGGACTGGCTGAACGCGTAGTTTTCAAGAGGGATGGCTATCTGCTGGAACTTGAACTTGATTTTCTGCAGCTGAAGAGTGGTGTCGGTATATGTCCTCTCGTTGGTTTCCTGGTAGTTGATGCCGTTGTACAGGGTAATCAGGAATCCCTTCTTGTCCGGAGTAATGGAGAACCTTCCGGAATCGGCGATAGTAAGGTCTGAGTTACCGCCCTCCTTGGTGTGGTTGTAGATCATTATCTGGTGCATGAGCATATTCTTGTCTCTTGCACCCACTCTTATGGAGAATCCTTCTATTCCGTCATAGAAGATGCCTACCGGAATCTTGATTTCCTCCTTGGTGTTGGTAATGTCTTCCCTGAGGGTGTAGATCTTGTTGTAAGCCACTGGAATGAGGTTGTTGGAAGCGAAGAAGGCTCCCACAACTATCACGACGGCCACATAGCTGAGCGGCCTGATGATTCTCTGGAGCGAGATGCCGGCCGCCTTCATCGAGAGCAGCTCCGAGTTCTCTCCCAGATTGCCCATAGTCATAATGGAGGCCAGCAGCGTGGCAAGCGGAAGGGCATAAGGAATCAGCGTGCAGCTTCCCCACATCAGGAACTGGGCTATTACTTTGAATCCAAGACCCTTTCCTACAAGCTCGTCGATGTATAGCCAGAGGAACTGCATCATCAGGATGAAGGTCACGATGGCGAACACAGCCACAAACGGCCCCAGGAAAGACTTCAGCATATATAGGTCCAAAGTCTTTACTCCCAGCCTCTTCAAGAAACCCTTGAAGGATTCCTTTGCTGTTTTCAGCCAGGGCTGTCTTGTCTGTTCCTCTGCGCTCATCAGATAATTATTTGCCCAAACTTTCTTTGATGCTGTCCAAAGCGGCGTCTATTCCTTCCGCGTTCTTTCCTCCTGCGCTGGCAAAGAACGGCTGTCCTCCGCCACCTCCGTTAATGAACTTGGCGGCAGGGCGGATATCCTTGCCGGCATTCATTCCCTTGGCTACCAGGTCGTCTGTATACATCAGCACAAGACCAGGCTTGGCCGGGTCTGTTATACCTCCTGCAAATACCGTACTCGTGCATTCGCTTCTGAGCATAAATGCCACGGTCTTCATCAGTTCCGCAGAGAACGGGCCCTTTGCCTGGATATAGTCTATTCCGTTTATCTTCACCGCCAGTTCCTTTGCCTTGTCCTTCAGGGCTACGGCTCTTTCCTTCATCATGTCTTCGGCCTGCTTGCGGAGCTGGTCGTTTTCCATGATCATCTTCTTGGCGCTGTCCATCAGGTTAGGGGCGCTCTTGAAAAGTTCCTTCAGGCTGAGCATCAAATCTTCGGCCGCGTAGACTATGTCCTCGGCGGTCTTTCCGGTGGTGGCCTCGATTCTCCTGACTCCGGCCGCTATGGCGCTTTCGCTGAGGATCTTGAAATAGCCTATCATTCCGGTGGATGGGATGTGGGTTCCGCCGCAGAACTCAACGCTGTCGCCGAACTTGATCACCCTTACCTTGTCTCCGTATTTCTCTCCGAAGAGGGCGATGGCTCCGAGTTTCTTTGCTTCCTCGATAGGCATATCCCTCATTTCCTCTTTCCTGATATCCTTGCGGATCAGGGAGTTTACAAGCCTTTCCACTTCGCGGAGTTTCTCCGGGGAAACTTTCTCAAAGTGGGAGAAGTCAAATCTCAGACTCTGAGGGCTTACATAGGAGCCTTTCTGCTCGATGTGGGTTCCCAGCACCTTTCTCAGCGCATAGTCCAGAAGGTGGGTGGCGCTGTGGTTTGCAGTAGTGGCAAGCCTCTTTTCCTCATCTATCTGTGCGGTGAACACTCCTTCCACATCTGAAGGAAGTTTCTCGGTGACGTGGATGGACAGGCCGTTTTCCTTTACGGTATTCACTATCTGGATTTTCTCTCCGGAGGCAGAACAGAGCCATCCCTTGTCTCCCACCTGTCCGCCGCTCTCGGCATAGAACGGAGTCTTGGACAAAACGATGTGGAACAGGTCCTTGCCCTTGGTCTTGACCTCCCTGTAGCGGAGTATCTTAACATCCTTCTCGCAGGTGCTGTCATAGCCGGTGAACACGGACTCCGCTTCCTGAGCCGAGACATACACCCAGTCTCCCTCTTTCTTGGCGTCTGCGTTGCGGCTTCTTTCTTTCTGCTTCTTAAGTTCAGCCTCAAAGCCCGGCAGATCCACTTCCAGGTTGTTCTCCTTTGCGATGAGTTCAGTAAGGTCTATCGGGAACCCGAAGGTGTCGTAGAGCACAAAGGCGTCAGTTCCGCTGACAAGCGAAGAACCGGTGCTCTTGCACTTTGCCACAACATCGTCCATCAGGCGGATTCCTCTATCCAGAGTCCTGAGGAAAGCGTCTTCCTCTTCCTTGATTACCTTGGAGATCAGGCTTTCCTGCTTTGCAATCTCAGGGTATGAGCTTCCCATCTGCTCTACCAGTACAGGCACCAGCTTGAAAAGAAGCGGCTCCTTCACTCCCAGGAATGTGTATGCGTATCTTACGGCCCTTCTCAATATCCTTCTGATAACATATCCGGCCTTCACGTTAGACGGAAGCTGTCCGTCAGCGATGGAGAAGGTTATTGCCCTGACGTGGTCTGCAACCACCCTCATTGCAATCCTCACTTTCTCGTCTGCGGTCGCATAGTCCTTTCCTGCAATCTCGCCGATCTTTGAAAGCAGCGGGGTGAACACGTCGGTGTCGTAGTTGCTCTTCTTGCCCTGGAGAGCCATGCAGAGCCTCTCGAATCCCATTCCCGTATCTACATTGTTGTGAGGGAGTTTCTCCAGACTTCCGTCTGCCTTGCGGTTGAATTGCATGAACACCAGGTTCCATATCTCGATCACCAGAGGGTCGGACTTGTTTACCAGCTCCCTTCCCGGAACCTTGGCCTGTTCCTCGTCATCGCGGAGGTCTATATGTATCTCGCTGCAAGGGCCGCACGGTCCCTGCTCTCCCATTTCCCAGAAGTTGTCCTTGCGGTTTCCCATCAGCACCCTGTCTGCCGGGAGGAACTTAAGCCAGTTATCCCTGGCTTCCTCGTCCAGGCCGAGTCCGTCCGGCTCATATCCCTCAAACACGGTTGCATAGAGCCTTTCCGGATCTATCTTGAATACCTTGGTCAGCAGCTCCCAGCTCCACTCTATCGCCTCTTTCTTGAAGTAGTCTCCAAAGCTCCAGTTACCCAGCATCTCAAACATCGTATGGTGGTAGGTGTCGTGCCCAACTTCCTCCAAGTCGTTGTGCTTTCCGCTGACTCTAAGGCACTTCTGCGTGTCTGCCGCTCTCTTTGCAAACGGTGCGGCATTGCCCAGGAAGATGTCCTTGAACTGGTTCATGCCGGCATTGGTGAACATAAGCGTAGGGTCGTTCTTTACGACCATAGGTGCAGACTGCACAATAGAGTGTTCCTTGCTGCGGAAAAACTCCAGAAACGTTTCTCTTATCTTTCTTGATTCCATATTACTTTCATAACTCTGCCAAAAACACACATTTCGGCATAATCGTACAAAAATAACATTTATTGCCGAACTTCTCGTTTTTCTTGTTTAAATTTGCAAAGTATGGAAGAAGGCAGCAAGTTATATTACACGGTAGGGGATGTTTCCAAGATACTTGGAGAGAACGCGTCTCTGGTAAGGTTCTGGTCAGACAAGTTTTCGTCGTTCATCAAGCCGGTCCGCAACAAGAAGGGCAACCGCTTTTTCACGCAGAAAGACATCGGGACTTTCAAGATGATACACCACCTGGTGAAAGAATGCGGAATGACTCTGGAGGGGGCCAAGGCCCGTCTGAAGCAGAATCTGTCAGGAGCGGACAGCAAGCTGGAAGTCATTGAAAAACTCAGGTCTATCAGGGCAAGGCTAGTGGCTGTGATGCAGGAGAAAGAGATTCCGGAAGAATTGAATCAGGAAGACAATGAAAACGAGACAGTATAAAGTAAAGGCCTCGGAAATCGCTGAGGCGATAGAGGAGTTTGCCCATCTTGGTCTGCAGGCCGAGTGGGACAACAGCGGATTTACGGTAGGTAATCCTTCCGCCGAGGTTCATTGTGCGCTGATTGCCCTGAACTGTTCCCTGGAGGTGGTAAGGGAGGCTGTGGAGAAAGGGTGCGACATGATAGTCACCCACCATCCCCTGATTGTGCACAAGCCGTGCCTTTCCATTCTGGAAGGGGACGTCAGGTCAGATACCATAATGCTCGCGATCCGTTCCGGGATAACGGTTTATTCTTCCCACACTCCTCTGGACAAGGCTCAGGGAGGTCTCAACGACATAATGGCTTCCAGGTTGGGGCTCAGCGATGTTTCCGTTTTGGGGGCCGACGGGTTCTCAAGGATAGGGAAACTGGGGCGCGGAGTCTCGGCGACGGCTTTCGTGGAGAAGGTGAAGAAGGCTTTCGGAGCCTCCAATGTGAGGACTTCCGCTCTTGTTCCAGGAAAGATTTCCACTGTGGCCGTTTCTTCCGGCGGAGGGCAGGGCGCAATAGCAGATGCAGTTGAAGCTGGTGCGCAAGTGCTTGTGACAGGGGATGTTACGCATCATAATTTCTATTGCCCAGACGGATTTATGGTTGTGGACGTGGGGCATCATTACTCTGAACTTCCGGCAATAGGGCTGCTGGAACACATTATTAAGAAAAAATTTCCTAAATTTGCCGTCCTATTGAGCGAGGCCGACAAGAGCCCGATATTTTATTTTTGATATGGCAACAACAAAGAATACGAAAAAACCTCAGACTGGCGGGGAAACCTTTACATCCCTGCAGATTTCCACAAAGAACGCTGACGCAGCGGAAATGGAACACAAGCTCCATCTTCTGTATCTTCTCCAGCAGACAGACTCAAAAATAGATTCCATCTACCTTCTCAGGGGAGAGCTTCCTCTTGAGGTGAGGGATCTTGAAGACGAGGTTGCAGGCCTGAAGACCAAGCAGGCTGCCATCCAGAAAGAAATCAAGGACATAGAGGCTTTCATCGCCGACAAGAAAAACGAGATGGAAGAAAGGCGCATGTCCATCAAGAAGTATGAGCAGCAGAGGAACAATGTAAGGAACAACCGCGAGTTCGAGTCCATTTCCAAGGAGATAGAGTTCCAGCAGCTGGAGGTGCAGCTGGCCGAGAAGAGGGCTAATGAAGGCACCAAGAAGCTTGTCGAGAAGAAAGAGGAACTGGCGCTTCTGGTAGAGGAGACAAAAGGCCGTGAGGCTGACCTCGAAATCAAGTGCAAGGAACTGGAGAACATAGAGAAGGAGACCGAAAAGGAAGTTCAGCAGCTTCAGCAGGTGAGCGAATCATATCAGGAGCAGCTCGATGCCAGGATGCTCGCCGCTTATCAGAAAGTAAGAAGCAACGTCCGCAACAAGATGGCCGTGGTAACAGTGGTCAGAGGCGCTTGCGGAGGATGCTTCAACAAGATACCTCCTCAGAGAGAAATAGACATAGACGAGAGCAGGAAGATTGTCGTATGCGAGTACTGCGGAAGAATTCTCGTAAGCTCCAGGTTTGCAGAAGACCAGAATCAAGAGTCAGAAGAGAAACCTGCAAAGAAAGCAGCAAAGAAGAAATAGCGTTATGGAGGACAGGTCCTATACTTTAAGGGATCTCTTCTTCAGGCATGTTGGACAGACATCCTCTTCCCCGCTAGGATTATCCATAGTGAAGGCAGAGGGTGTTTTCTTTTACTCTGAATCCAGAAGATATCTCGATTTTATTTCCGGCGTGTGCGTAAGCAACGTGGGCCATGCAAGGCGTGAAGTGGTGGATGCGGTCAAGCAGCAGATGGAAAACTATGCGCACCTTATGGTCTACGGAGAGATGATAGAGTCTCCGCAGGTGCTGCACGCAAAGCTTCTGACATCGATACTTCCGTCTTCTCTGGACAGCGTTTACTATGTGAACAGCGGGAGCGAGGCCAACGAGGCCGCCGTCAAGCTGGCAAAGAGAATCACCGGCAGAAGGAAAATCGTGAGCTGCCGCAACGCCTATCACGGAAGCACCCAGGGCAACCTCAGCCTGATGAGCAGCGAGGATTTCAAGAACTCTTTCCGCCCGCTTCTGCCAATGGTGGAGCATATAGAGTTCAACGACGAAGCATCATTCTCCGCGATAGACGAAGACACGGCCGCCGTGATAATCGAGCCGGTGCAGGGAGAGGGCGGAGTCCAGGTTCCAAGGCCGGGATTTCTGGAGTCGCTGAGGAAAAAGTGCGACCAGACTGGCGCGCTGCTGATATTCGATGAGGTTCAGACCGGATTCGGAAGGACAGGAAAGATGTTCGCCTTCCAGAAATACGGAGTTGTCCCGGACATCCTGACGCTGGCAAAGGCGCTTGGCGGAGGAATGCCGCTGGGCGCAATGGTTACTTCTTCCGGCAGGATGAAATGCTGGCAGACAGATCCGCCGCTTGGGCATATCACCACCTTTGGCGGTCATCCCGTTTGCTGCGCGGCGGCTCTGGCATCGCTGAAACTGCTTCTCGAAAAAGACTGGGTGGGGGAAGTCGAGCGAAAGTCAAAGAAAATTCATGACGCCCTGATTTCCCATCCCGCTGTCAAAGAGATTCGTGCGGCGGGCCTGCTGATTGCGGTTGATCTTGGCGATGCAGACAAAGCGAAAAAAGTGCTATATTTACTACTTGATGAGGGAGTGCTGACGGACTGGTTCCTTTTCCAGCCGACATCCTTCAGGATAGCCCCTCCGCTGTGCATCTCGGACGAGGAGATAGACCTTGGAATTGAGGCGGTAAGGAGGGCTTTGGACAAACTTTAGTGGAGATTTATGGCAAAGACTGCAAGAAACAGGAACGTAAATGCAGACCTCGAGGTGTCTGCTCTTGAACGCGGGGTGAAGGTTCCGCAGGCTCTGGAGGTGGAGGCTTCTGTCCTGGGAGCCTTGATGCTGGACCAGGATATTGTGGAAGAACTTATGACGATTCTTCAGGAAGACTGTTTTTACAAGCCTGAGAACAAGATGATATACAAGGCTATCAGCCAGCTGTGTTCATCATCCCGTCCGGTGGATATGATGACGGTGGCCGAACGCCTGAAGCTGAACGGAGACTTTGACGCGGCCGGCGGCCTGGATTATCTTACCCGCCTGACATCCGACATAGGTGCGGCGGTGCATGTTAGCTACTATGCAAAGATACTGGTGGACAAGTACATCCAGCGAGAGATGATTTCCATCACGAACGATGCCCTGCGCAAGTCATACGATGAGAGCGAGCCGGTAGATTCGCTTTTGAACGACGTGCAGCAGAAACTTTTCGAGCTGTCACAGACAAACATGAGCCGCAAGGAGCAGATGATTTCCGAAATCATCAAGAGCAAGCTCACCAGTCTGGAAGAACTCCAGTCAAAGGAGGGCGGGCAGACCGGTCTGTCGAGCGGATACGTTGCGCTGGACAAGATCACTTTCGGATGGCATCCGTCAGACCTTGTTATCATAGCCGGCCGTCCTGGAATGGGAAAGACCGCTTTTGTGCTGACCATGGCCCGCAATATGGCGGTGGAGTTCAATATCCCGATAGCCTTCTTCTCCCTGGAGCAGGCTCCGACGCAGCTCATCGAGAGGCTTCTGGTGGCAGAGTCCGGACTTCCTTCAGACAAGATCAAGGGAAGCACCAAGATGACTCAGGCGGACTGGACCCAGCTGGACGACAGCATCAAGCGTCTGGTCGAGGCTCCGATTTACATCGACGACACTCCGTCTCTTCCGATAGTTGACCTTAGAGCAAAGGCCCGCAGGCTTGTCAGAAACAGCGGTGTGAAGCTGATAATCATAGACTACCTGCAGCTTATGACCGGTTCCAAGGAACTGAAAGGTGTGCGTGAGCAGGAAGTGGCCGAGATCTCCCGTTCGCTGAAGGCAATCGCCAAGGAGCTGGATGTACCGGTTATAGCCCTGGCCCAGCTGAGCCGTCAGGCAGAGTCTACCACAGGCGGCCAGAAAAAGCCTCAGCTGACGCATCTTAGAGAGTCCGGAGCCATCGAGCAGGATGCCGACATTGTTCTTTTCCTCCATCGTCCTGAGTATTATGGACTGGAGTCGTTGAACATGGAGCCAGGCCTTACCGATGTGATTATAGCCAAGCACCGTAACGGTGCCACGGGAGAGGTTCAGCTCAAGTTCATCGCTTCCCAGATGAAGTTTGTGGACCTGAACAACGCATACGCTCAGGTTCCTTCGTCAGCTCCTTCTCCTATCTCCTACCAGTCCAGAATCAACAGCGGTATGGGTGATTTCTCCACGATGCCTGAAGACGAATACGACCCTATGGCATAATTTTTTCAGAAATGGACAAAAACTGAACGGCTATGAAAAGATTTTTTGTTTTTCTGTTTTTGGCGATAACCGCTTTTTCTTCTTCGGCTTATTCTCAGGAGAAGAACGATTACCCTTTCCAGTCTGGAGAAAAGCTTAATTTCGTGATGAATTACACGTGGGGTGGAGTTGTAACCGATGTGGGTGCCGCCACTTGCCAGGTGACATATTCAGACGGCTATTACAATGTCCTTCTTACCGGAAGGTCGTTCAAGTTTTTTGACATGTTCTTCAAGGTAAGGGAGAGGTTCGAGACCAAATTCAGCGAAGAGACTTTCCGTCCGGTAAGATTCCACAGAGAAGCTTCCGAAGGCAAGTATTACATGAACAACACCCTGCTGTTCAACAAGAACTACACGATCAACAGCCACACCCAGAAGAAGAACCGCCCGCCGCTGGACACCCTGCTAATAGGAACCGCCGGCACCCGTGACCTTCTTACGCTTTTCTTCAAGTACAGGACAATGGATTTTCCCGAGTCCAGCATTGGAGTGAAGAAGCCCCTGGAGTTTGTCATAGACAAGGAAATCTACAATCTGTATTTCATCTATCTGGGCAAGGAGACAAAGAAGATTCCCGGGGCAGGCACTTTCAGGACCATGAAATTCGCCGCAAAGGTTGTGGCCGGCAATGTGTTTGACGGCAAGGAGGATATGACTATCTGGGTTTCTGACGACCAGAACAAGATACCTTTGTTCTTCGAGTCTCCTGTTATTGTGGGCAAGGTACAGGGCAGGATATCAACGATTCAAGGCAACAAGTACCCGCTCTCTTCTAAAGTCAAGTAACAGAGTTTTCCGGTTATTTTCAACGATATGAAAAAAGGAATCGTAGGTCACGACGGAGTTGTTTCTGAAATCACGCCTTCCGGCTACAAGGTTTCCATCGTGTCCAGGAGCGCCTGTGCGGCCTGTCACGCCAAGGGCCTTTGCTCTGCTTCCGAGATGGCGGACAAGATAATCGAGGTCAAGTCAGCGGACACTTCCCGCTTCAAAGTCGGGGACAAGGTGACCGTCAACATGGAAGAATCTATGGGAATGAAAGCCGTATGGCTTGTTTATGCAATTCCCGCCGTCATATTAGTAACATTTTTGTTATATTTGCAATATTCGGGAGCGAGCGAGTTGGCAACGGGTTTATCCGTCCTTGGCGCCATAGCGGTTTATTTCTTCGTCCTCTATCTTTTCAGGAAGAGAATCGGCCGCCATTTCAGCTTTTCGATTGCTCCGGGAGAGGAAGACAACTAACAAACAATTAAATGAATATAATAATCTTTACTATCGCCACACTTGCAGTCTTGGGATTGCTGCTGGCGATTGTGCTCTACATTGTAGCTCAGAAATTCAAGGTAGAAGAAGATCCCAGGATCGATACCGTTGAGGCTCTGATGCCGGGCGCCAACTGTGGCGGCTGTGGCAAGGCTGGCTGTAGGGCATTCGCGGAAGCTGCAGTTAAAGAGGGAGTTGGCTCTCTTTTCTGTCCGGTAGGCGGCAATGCTGTAATGCAGAAAGTCGCTGAGGCTCTCGGCCAGACAATAGAAGCCAAGGATCCTCAGGTTGCAGTTTTGAGATGCAATGGAAATTGCGAAAAAAGAAAGAAGACCACCAGGTATGAGGGCGTAGCTTCCTGTGCCACGGTCGCTTCTCTGTACGGAGGCGAGACGGACTGTATGTTCGGATGTCTGGGCTACGGAGACTGCGAGGCCGCATGCCAGTTTGACGCCATCAAGGTGAACCCTGAAACAGGGCTTCCGGAAGTGGACGAAGAAAAGTGCACGGGCTGCGGAGCTTGCACCAAGGCCTGCCCTAAGCAGCTTCTCGAGCTCAGGAACAAGGGTCCTAAGGGCCGCAGGGTATATGTTGCCTGCCGCAACAAGGATAAGGGCGCAGTTGCAAGGAAGGCTTGCCTTAACGCCTGCATCGGATGTGGCAAGTGCGCCAAGGTTTGCGCTTTCGAGGCCATTACCGTAGAATCCAATCTGGCTTACATCGACTTCACCAAGTGCCGTATGTGCCGCAAGTGCGTGGCTGAATGTCCTACCGGGGCAATTCACGAAGTGAACTTCCCTCCTAGGCCGGCAGCCGTGAAGCCTGCCGCTTCCACTCCTGCCGCAGCGGCCCAGGCAAAGCCGGTTCAGCCAGCTGCCCAGGCTCCAAAGCCAGAAGAAAAGAAAGTAGAGATACCGGTTCAAAAAACAGAATAGGCTATGAGAACATTCAGAATGGGAGGCGTCCATCCTGCAGACAAGAAAATCTCAAAGGACGCCAATATCGAGAAACTTCCTATTCCTAAGATTGTGTACATCTCCATGGGACAGCATCTTGGAGCTCCGGCAGCACCTTGTGTAGCCGTTGGCGACAAGGTGAAAGTCGGCCAGTTGATAGGAACTCCTACAGGTTTTGTTTCAGCGCCGGTTCACTCTTCCGTAAGCGGTACGGTAAAGGCTATAGGAATGGTCAACGACCTGGCTAAGAGGCCTGTGAACACCATCACGATTGAGGTGGAAGGAGACGAGTGGATGGAAGACATAGACCGCTCGGAAGATATCATCAGGGAAATAAAGCTGGACAAGAAAGAGATAGTGGACAGAATCAAGGCCTGCGGAGTTGTAGGTCTGGGAGGAGCCACTTTCCCTACGAACGTGAAGCTTTCCCCTCCACCTACGGCAACTCCTACCTGCGTAATAATCAACGGCGCGGAGTGCGAGCCTTATCTTACTTCAGATTATAGAGTTATGATGGAGATGCCGGAGCAGGTGCTCATCGGCGGATCCATACTGATGAAGGCCCTTGGAGTGAACAAGTGCTATGTGGGAATAGAGGAGAACAAGCCTGAGGCTATCAAGAAGCTTTCCGCTCTTGCTCCGAAATATCCTGGAGTTGAAATAGTTCCGCTTAAAAAGAAATATCCGCAGGGCGGCGAGAAACAGCTCATAGACGCTGTTATCCGCAAGAGAGTTCCTTCCCAGGGACTTCCTGTAGACACAGGAGCTGTAGTCCAGAACGTGGGTACTGCATTTGCCGTTTACGAGGCTGTCCAGAAGAACAAGCCGCTGTTCGAAGGCATAATGACAGTTACCGGAGACTGCAGCAAGGCTCAGAGAAACTTCCTCCACAGAGTAGGAACCCCACTCAGCTTCATTATGGAGTATTGCGGAGGTGTTCCTGAGGATGCGGCCAAGATAATAAGCGGCGGCCCTATGATGGGAAAGGCTGTCTCCAACATAGACGCTCCTACCCTGAAGGGAACATCCTCTATCCTCTATATGACTGAGGCCCAGACAAAGAGGAAGGCCGAGAGCAACTGCATCCGCTGCGGAAAATGCGTCAGCGCATGCCCGATGGGACTTGAGCCTTATCTGCTGAACAAGCTTGGAAGGGCGGCTATGATGGACGAGCTGGAAGAGCATCACGTTTACGACTGCATCGAGTGCGGATGCTGCTCCTTCACCTGTCCGGCATTTATTCCTCTGCTGGATACCATCCGCCAGAGCAAGGCTGCCGTAATGAAAATAATGAGGAGCCGTCCCAAGAAGTAATTGACTATTAAAACGTGCAACAAATGAATACATTGATTGTATCTCCTTCTCCTCATGTCCACGGGAAGGAAAGTACCAGAAAGATTATGGGCGACGTTATAATAGCGTTGCTTCCGGCTGTTCTGGTTTCAATCTGGTTCTTCGGCTTGAGCGCAATACACCTGGTATGCGTGAGCGTACTGGCCTGTGTGGTGTTCGAGTATCTGATCCAGAAGTTCCTGATGAAGAAAAGAAGCACTGTCGGAGACCTCTCCGCTGTGGTTACCGGAGTGCTGCTGGCTCTCAACCTTCCGGTATGCTCGCCTTGGTGGCTGATACTTATCGGAGCCCTGGTGGCAATCGGAATCGCCAAGATGACATTCGGCGGTCTGGGACAGAACCTGTTCAACCCGGCTCTGGTAGCCCGTGTTGTTCTGCTGGTTTCTTTCCCGGTCCTTATGACAGGAACAGCATTCCACGCACCTGAAGCCGGTTACCTGTTCGGCAACTCAGACCTGGCTTCAGCCGCTCTGGACGCCACTTCCGGAGCAACTCCTCTCGGATTCGTGAAGGAGCAGCTGGCAAAGGGAGTCTCCATGCAGGAAATAATGGCAACTCCAGGCCTCTCATACACTCAGCTCCTGTTTGCGAATATGGGCGGAAGTGCAGGTGAGCTTTCTGCAGTGGCCCTGATTCTCGGCTTCATCTATCTGCTTTGCAGAAGAGTTATCAAGCCTTGGATATCGCTGAGCATACTGGCAACAGTGTTTGTGTTTGCAGGAATTCTCTATCTGGGCGATTCTTCCAAGTATGTAGACCCTGTATTCCACCTGCTTAACGGAGGTTTGCTTTTGGGAGCGTTCTTTATGGCTACGGACTATGTCACTTCTCCTATGACAGCAAAGGGGCAGGTGATTTTCGGTATCGGAATCGGTGTGATCACTGTTCTGATCAGAACGTTTGGCGCATATCCGGAGGGAGTTTCCTTCGCGATACTTATAATGAACGCGACCGTTCCGCTTTTGAACAAGTTCCAACCTAAGAGATTTGCGGAGGAGGCGCAGAAAAAGTAATGGCTATCAAATCATCACTCAGAAACATGGTGCTTGTGCTCACGCTGGTTTGCCTGGGCGCATCCGCCGCAGTGGCAGTGATTTATTCTGTCACCAAGGATCCTATCGCCGCAGCCGCTACGGCCAAGACCAACAAGGCGATAGAAGAAGTGGTCCCTGCATTTGACAACAACCCTTCAGAAGAGGTGCTTAACATAGCGGCCGACCTTCAGAAACCGGACGAGACCAACAAGGTTTACGTGGCAAAGAAAGGCGGCGAAATTGTAGGCTATGCAATCGAGAGTACCACCAAGAAAGGTTTTGGAGGCGCGTTCTCCATTATGGTTGGATTTACTCCAGACGGGAAAGTTTACAACACGTCTGTCCTGTCTCATTCCGAGACTCCTGGCCTTGGCGCCAAGATTACAGACAAGGCAAGCCATTTCATCACCCAGTGGAAAGACAAGAACCTGACCGACGGAAGCGTGAACATTTCTGTAAAGAAAGACGGCGGAGACATTGACGCCATCACCGCTTCCACCATCTCTTCAAGAGCTTTCTGCGACGCGATGGAGATTGCCGCAAACGTATTCAGCAATATTACTTCAGAAAACAAATAGACTATGAGCAAGTTCAAATATCTGATAGACGGTATTGTCAAGAACAACCCTACCTTCGTTCTGGTACTGGGTATGTGCCCTACGCTTGCAACAACTACTTCTGCTGTAAACGGTATGGGTATGGGACTGGCCACCATGGCGGTTCTGCTCTGCTCCAATATGGTTATATCTCTCCTTGCTCCGGTTATTCCGAACAAGGTCAGAATACCTTGCTATATTGTTGTGATAGCTGCGTTTGTGACGGTTGTCCAGCTGGTTATGCAGGCCTTCACTCCTGGCCTTTACGAGACTCTGGGCATATTCATCCCTCTGATTGTGGTTAACTGCATCGTGCTTGGTAGAGCTGAGGCTTTTGCCAACAAGCACTCCGTAGGAGAGAGCGCGCTGGACGGCCTCGGAATCGGAATCGGATTTACCCTGGCTCTGACCTGCATAGGTCTGATAAGAGAAATCCTCGGAAACCTTTCCGTATTCGAGAACAAGTTCTCATCATCAGACGGAATGTTGGTATTTGTACTGGCTCCCGGAGCTTTCCTGGTGCTGGGCTACCTGATGGTATTGTTCAACAAGCTTAAGGACCGCAAGAAAAAGGCTTAGGCGCAGTGTTAAACTTTTAAGATTTTCATTATGGAATATTTGATTATCATAATATCGGCAGTATTCGTAAACAACGTAGTACTCAGCCAGTTCTTGGGAATCTGCCCGTTCTTGGGAGTGTCCAAGAAAGTTTCCACTGCTTTCGGAATGAGCCTTGCCCTTGTCCTGGTTATGGGACTTGCGACCCTGGTTACTTACCTGATCCAGAACTATGTCCTGATAAACACCTGGTTCGGCGAGAAGATGGACATCACCTTCATGCAGACCATCGTGTTCATTCTGGTGATTGCCGCTCTGGTTCAGATGGTGGAGATCATTCTGAAGAAGATCAATCCTTCCCTTTATCAGGCTCTCGGAATCTTCCTGCCTCTGATTACCACCAACTGCGCGGTTCTCGGAGCTTCTATTCTGGTAGTGACCAAGGAGTTTGCCGCCAAGGGAGTTGAGTCTCACATGATGAATCTGGGTGAAAGCGTGGTTTACTCAATGAGCCTTGCCATCGGTTTCGGAATCGCTATCATACTGTTCGCAGGCATGAGAGAGCAGCTGGAACTGAGCAATGTTCCAAAGGCATTGAAGGGAACTCCAATCGCCCTTATAACCGCAGGACTTCTGGCCCTCGCGTTCATGGGATTCCAGGGAATCGTCTAAAGCGGTCAGGTCCCGTGTTGCAATGGGGATCTCGCACAGACGCAGAGAACAAGAAGACAAATTGGAGGACAAGAAGAAAATATTAGGTCGGTTAATAACCGCTGTGGAGATAGAAGCTCTTATGAGAGAGGGACGGAACGAGGAGGCTCACTCCAGCCTTTCCGCCCTTCTGAAAAAAGAGCCGAACAACTCCTACGCCTGGTATCTGCTTGGGAACCTTTACAGCCGGCAGCAACTGTTTAGAGAAGCTCTGGAAGCCTACAACAACGCCAAGCTCCTGGAACCGGAAGGTCCGGCCGCCTCAGCCGTAGACTGGGTGGTGGAACAGATGTCCGGAGAGGCTCTGTAAGGGCTATGGTGCTTCGCAATCAGTTAAGTTGCAGCCCATTATAAAAAGCACTCCCTGAAATTCAGGGGGTGCTTTTTGTATATCGCTGAGATTCGGAACTTTACAAAATACCATAGCCCCCAGTTTCCTTTTCGCTGAAAATTGAGTCTAAAAGTGTATATTTGAATACTCTTAATCGCGACAAAAATCAAATCAACAAAAAACTGTTAAATATGAGATTAACTACTAAAGCACGTCTGACAACTCTTGTGTCAGCCCTCTGCATCGCTGCAGTTATGTGCCTGAGCGTATCCCAGGCTTCAGCGCAGAGAAGGAACAAGGACGCCAAAAAGGACGCTCCAACTGCCCAGGCTCCTCCTAAGGACGGACAGACCCCTGGCCAGCCTCCAAAGAAGAAAGGTCCTGAGTCTCTCGAGAAATTCGTTAAGAAAGATGCCAAGGTGATGAAAGGTTTCACCACTGTCTACAATCAGGAAGACAAATGGTACATCACTATCAACGATTCCATAATCGGAAGGGACATCGAGCTGGTTTCCAGAATCGGCAAGAGCGCCGAGGGCGGAAGAAAGGGATTCAACGGCTATGCCGGTGACATTGTCGGCGAGGCTATGGTAAGATTCTCCAAGGGCCCTGGCAACAAGATATTCCTGCATCAGGTAATGCTCAGGGAAAGGGCAACCGGAAGCATGGCCCAGAACGTGAAGAATTCCAACACCACGGCTATCGTGGCTTCCTTCGATATCGCTGCCCAGAACGCGGACAAGACCGAGAGCGTTATCGATGTTTCCAACTTCCTTCTGACGGAAAATCCGCTTCTGCATTTCAACAAATATCTGAAGAGGACTTTCACCCTTCAGAACTTCATGAAAGACCGCTGCTATGTTTCTGGAATCCAGACTTATCCTATCAACACCGAGTTCCGCAGCGTGATAACCTACGGAAAGGAGAACGGCCAGAGCGCAACCTACGAGTACAACGCTTCCATGGTTCTTCTTCCTAAGGAGCCTATGATGGGCCGTATCGTTGACCCTAGGGTAGGATACTTCACCGTAAGGTACACAGACTTCGACATGAACCCTCAGGGCGTAAAGAGCGTTGCCCTCGCAGCTCGCTGGAGACTGGAACCAAAACCGGAAGACCTTCAGAAATATCTAAACGGAGAACTGGTAGAGCCTCAGAAACCTATCGTTATCTACATAGACCCTACGACTCCTAAGGAGTGGGTTCCTTATCTGATAGCCGGCGTAAACGACTGGCAGGTTGCATTCGAGAAGGCAGGCTTCAAGAACGCCATCATGGCAAAGGTGGCTCCTACCAAGGAAGAAGATCCTACCTGGTCTTTGGATGACGCCACCCATTCAGCCATCGTCTACAAGCCGTCCGACGTTGCAAACGCCAGCGGCCCTCACGTATCCGACCCTAGAAGCGGTGAGATCATCGAGACCCACATCAACTGGTACCACAACGTTATGAACCTTCTGAGGAACTGGTACTTTGTCCAGTGCTCTCCATCCGATCCTATGGCCAGGAACATGCAGCTTCCTACCGAGCTTATGGGCGAACTTATCCGCTTCGTGTCATCCCACGAGGTAGGCCACACCCTCGGCCTGAGGCATAACTTTGCCGGCAGCAACTGCCCGATCTACACAGTTGACAACCTCAAGAACGTCGAGTTCCTGAAGAAGTACGGCCACGCATCCTCCATTATGGACTATGCCCGCTTCCTGTATCTTGCAGAGGAGAAGGACAACATCCCGCAGGAGCTTCTCTTCCCTTGCATCGGCCCTTATGACAAGTGGGCAATCGAGTGGGGCTACAGATATTATCCTCAGTTCAAGACCCCTAAGGAGGAAAGCGAATACCTGAAGAAGATCGTTACTGAAAAGCTGAAGGATCCTACCGGAATCTACAAGTTCGGAACCGAGAGCGATCCTTCCGACCCTCGCTACCAGAGCGAAGACCTCGGCGTAAACCACATGGAAAGCAACGAGATCGGAATGAACAACCTCAAGGTCATCATGAACAACATCGAGAAGTGGACCGCAACTCCTAACGAGCCTTACACCAACCTCAGCGACATCTACGACCAGGTTGTAAGCCAGTACAAGAGATACATCAACCACGTTGCCAAGTATATCGGCGGAATCACTACCGAGGAGAAACTTGCCGAGGAGCCTGGCGACATCCGCACCTTCGTAAGCAAGGCAAAGCAGCAGGAAGCCCTTGCCTTCCTCAAGAAGCATTTCTTCACCACTCCTAAGTGGCTGCTCAAGGACGAGATTTTCAAGAAGACGAAGAAGGACAAGCTCTCCATAATGCAGGGCATCTACAACGGAACCCTTGGCAAACTGGTGGACAACCGCGTGCTTGACAATATGTGCAAGGCAGAAGTTGCCCTGGGCAAGAATGCCTACACCATCGAGAACTACTTCACAGACCTGAACAACATAGTCTTCGCTCCTATGCCTGCAGATCCTCAGGAGGCAGCTTACCGCCGCCTGATGCAGAAGATCTATGTACAGAAGCTCTGCGACATGTACACCGGCAGCGGAAGCGGCAATTCAACCGGCGGAATGATAGTGATCTACACTCCGGAAGAGAAGGGCAACTCCGATGTTTCTTCAATGATACTGGGCCAGCTGGAGATGCTCCAGAACAAGTTCAAGGCAGCATCCGCCAACACCACCACTCTCAACGGAGCTCACAACCGCTTCCTCTACGAGAGAGTAAGGCGCGCCATCACCGACCAGAGGCAGAAGGCTTCATCTCCATCAGCAGGAGCCATACCTTTCATCGCTGAGGAAGAATTCGGCACCGCCTGCATCCTCGGAGAATAACAGAATGATATTCTAGTTAAAAAAAAAAGGGTTTCCAGAACGAAACCCTTTTTTTATATTTGAACAAGATATCAGTTTAACTATGAAACCACGTCTATCAATTCTTTTGTCAGCCATCTGCTTCGCTGCTGTAATGTGCCTTAGTGCAATGCCGTCTTCTGCCCAGATTCCTCCTAGGGACGGACAGGCTCCTGGCCAGCCTCCAAAGAAAAAAGCTCCTGAGTCTATCGAGAAATTCGTTAAGAAAGACGCCAAGGTGATGAAAGGTTTCACCACTGTCTACAATCAGGAAGACAAATGGTATATTACTATCAACGATTCCATAATCGGAAGAGACCTCGCGCTGGTTTCCAGAATCGGCAAGAGTGCGGAAGGCGGAAGAAAAGGTTCCGAAGGCTATGCCGGTGACATCCTAAGCCACGAAATGGTAAGATTCTCCAAAGGCCCCGGCAACAAGATATTCCTCCATCACGTGATGCTTGAGGAAAGAGCCGCGGGCAGCATGGCGGAGAACGTGAAGAATTCCAACACAGCTGCCATAGAGGCATCTTTTGACATAGCTGCCTGGAACGGCGACAAGTCCGAGAGCGTGATAGATGTCACCAACTTCCTCATTACGGAAAATCCGTTGCTGCACTTTGACAAATCCATGAAGCGGACATTCACCCTGCAGAACATGGTGAAGGAGCGCAGCTATGTTTCAGATATCAAGACTTACCCCATCAACACTGAGTTCCGCAGCGTGATTACCTATGGCAAGGAGAACGGCCAGAGCGCAACCTACGAGTACAACGCATCTCTGGTTCTTCTGCCAAAGGAGCCGATGATGGGCCGTATAATGGACCCCCGGGTAGGGTATTTCACAGAAAGTTTCACGGACTTTGACATGAATCCCCAAGGCGTTGAGAAAGTAAGTTTTGCCGCCCGCTGGAGACTGGAACCCAAGCCGGAGGATCTCCAGAAATACCTCAACGGAGAACTGGTAGAACCCCGGAAGCCAATCGTGATATACATAGATCCGACAACTCCAAAGGAGTGGGTTCCTTATCTGATTGCCGGCGTCAACGACTGGCAGGCAGCATTTGAAGCAGCAGGATTCAAGAATGCCATAATGGCAAAGGAAGCCCCGTCTGCGGAGGAGGATCCTACCTGGTCCTTGGACGACGCCACACACTCGGCTATAGTCTATAAGCCTTCAACCGTGGCTAATGCCAGTGGTCCTCACGTATCCGACCCGAGGAGCGGCGAGATCATCGAGACCCACATCAACTGGTATCATAACGTTATGGACCTGCTTCGCAAATGGTACTTTATACAATGTGCGCCATCTGACCCTATGGCCAGGAACATGCTGCTTCCTGACGAGCTTATGGGACAGCTTATACGTTTCGTCTCATCCCACGAGGTAGGCCATGCCCTTGGATTGATGCATAATTTTGCCGGCAGCAACTGCCCGATCTACACCGTGGCTAACCTCAAGAACGTCGAGTTCCTGAAGAAGTACGGCCACGCATCCTCAATCATGGACTATGCCCGCTTCCTGTATCTTGCCCAGGAGAAGGACAACATCCCACAGGAGCTTTTGTTCCCTTGCATCGGCCCTTATGACAAGTGGGCGATAGAGTGGGGTTACAGATACTATCCTCAATTCAAGACTCCTGAGGAGGAAAGCGAATACCTGAAAAAGATCGTGACCGAAAAACTCAAGGACCCAACCGGAATATACAAATATGGAACCGATATAGATCCTTCCGACCCTCGCTACCAGAGCGAAGACCTCGGCGTAAACCATATGGAGAGCAACGAGATCGGAATGAGCAACCTCAAGGTTGTAATGGAAAACATCGAAACCTGGACCGCAACTCCTAACGAGCCTTACACCAACCTCAGCGACATCTACGACGAGGTAGTAAGCCAGTACAAGAGGTACATCAACCACGTTGCCAAGTACATCGGCGGAGTGATGACAGAAGAGAAACTATCCGGGGAACCTGGGGACATCCGCACCTTCGTAAGCAAGGCAAAGCAGCAGGAAGCCCTTGCCTTCCTGAAGAGGCATTTCTTCACCACTCCTAAGTGGCTGCTCAAGGACGAGATCTTCACCAAGACCAAGAAGGACAAGCTCAACATAATGCAGGGCATCTACAACGGGACCTTCACTAAGCTGGTGGACAGCCGTGTGCTGGGTAACCTCTTCCTGGCAGAAGAAGCTCTTGGCAAGAGCGCCTACACCGTCGAGAACTATTTCGCTGACCTTAACAGCATAGTGTTTGCCCCAATTCCTGCAGATCCTCAGGAAGCAGCTTTCCGCCGAATGATGCAAAAGATATATGTCCAGAAACTCTGCGACATGTACACCGGCGGCAGTGCCATCCCTCGCGGATCAACCCCAGTCTACACTCCTAGGGAAAGGGGTAATTCAGATGTTTCTTCAATGATACTGGGCCAGTTGGAGATGCTCCAGAACAAGTTCAAGGCAGCATCTGCCAATACCACCACACTCAATGGAGCGCACAACCGCTTCCTCTATGAGAGGGTTAGGCGCGCCATCACCGACCAGCGGCAGAAGTCTTCAACCTCTTCTGCACGTCCTTAGAAGTTGTAGCGGATACCGATAAGTATAGCTCCCTGCTCTCCCATACCGAACTCGGCGAAACCGCGGAGCTGTCCCCCGGCCTCAATGCCGAGGAGCGATGCCTGGAAGTTGAAGGCCACGTCCTTATTTTTCTCAGTGGCAACTGTTGGATCAACATCTTTCATGTTTGTATTCAAGAAGCTGATGCCTGCTGCAATCTTGGAATACATTCCGAAATGCTTTTTCCTCAGCCAGTTGAACTTTGCGGCCGGCATAAAGGTTATATAAGAACGTGTATAGTCTCCAACCTTTTCAGAAGTCGTTTCTCCCGAAGTTGAACCCGGCAAGACGGTCTTTCTCATCATATCATCCTTGAAGGAAGAAAAACTTCCGATGGCTCCTACGGCCACAACAGGAGAGACGCGGCGGAAGTATTCTGCGGAAACAGGACCTATCGCACCCTTTGTCTTGGTCTCTCCTCCAAACATTACTGTCACGACTTCCCCGAATACTTCAATCCACTCGGAGTTGGAAAGTGTTCCGTATGAAACGGATATTTCATTCTTGGTAACGATGTCTTTTCCGATTACCTGCGCATAGGAATCTGTGGCAAACATCAATGCCAATGCCGTTGCGGCAAGTGTAATAACTTTCTTCATAATCATCCTGATGCAAGGGACCATCGCCGGGTCTTGCTTTTAGAGCTGGCTGTAAGGGATGTTGTAAGTGTCTCCGTAGCGGAGGTCTCCTGTCTGGAGGCCGCGCTTGAGCCACTTCTCTCTCTGGGCGCTGGTGCCGTGGGTGAAGGCGTCAGGAACGGTGTAGCCCTGTGACTTCTTCTGGAGATAGTCGTCGCCGATGACCTTGGAGCATCTGATGGCGTTGGCGATGTCCTGCTCGTCGATGGAGTTGAACATCTTGTCTTCGTGATATCCCCAAACTCCCGCCAGGAAGTCTGCCTGGAGTTCAAGCCTTACGCTCCAGTTGTTGGCGGTAGTCTTGTCTGACTGCTGCATCTTCTGGTGAACCTGTCCGAGGGTTCCCAGAAGGTTCTCCACGTGATGGCCGACCTCGTGGGCTATAACGTAAGCGTATGCAAACTCGCCGTCAGCTCCCAGCTGCTGTTTCATCTGGCTGAAGAAGGACAGGTCTATGTATAGCGATCTGTCCGCAGAGCAGTAGAACGGGCCTACGGACGCTGTCGCTCCGCCACAGCCGGTCTGGACTGCACTTGTGAAGAGCACCATCTTTGGCGGTTCATATTTTGCGCCGACCTGCTCTCTGAAAACCTTGGTCCATACGTCTTCTGTAGATGCGAGAATCTGCTTTGAAAACTCTGCAAGAGCCTCTTCCTGTGCGGTTGGCTGATAGTCCTGGGCCACTTCTGTGCCACCCATGCCGCCTGCCTGCTGAAGCAATCCTCCAAGATCGATTTTTCCGTTAAGCAAATACATGACGAGTCCGGCAATCAAAAGACCGCCGATTCCAAGTCCTGCCGCTTTTCCTGTGGACATGCCCCTGCGGTCATCTACATTGGAACTTGTCCTTCTTCCTTCCATTCTCATAGTGGTAGTATTTTAAGTTGTTATTCTCTTTTTGAAGCTTGCGCAAATACAAATATAACAAATTAGAAATTCACCGGGAAATAAATCAGACCTTGCCCATCTTCTTCAAAAACTCCCAAAGAACAACTCCGATGCACACAGACACGTTGAGTGAGTGCTTGGTGCCGAACTGCGGAATTTCTATGGAGGCATCGCTGAGGTCGACTATTTCCTGCTGCACGCCGTGCACTTCGTTGCCGAATACAAGTGCGTATTTTTCTCCGGGCGCAGTTTTAAAATCGTTGAGTGAAACTGAATTCTCGGTCTGCTCTATGCTGACTATTTTGTATCCTTTGGACTTCAGGTTTGCCACTGCATCTTCCGTGTTCTGAAAGTATTCCCAGTCTACGGAAAACTCCGCGCCAAGGGCGGACTTGTGGATTTCGGCGGATGGGGGAGTGGCGCTGATTCCGCAGAGGATTATTTTCTCCGCGATGAAGGCGTCGCTGGAACGGAATACGGAGCCGATATTGAACTGGCTTCGGACATTGTCCAGAACTACTGCTATTGGCAGCTTTTGCCTTTGCCTGAACTCTTCAATGGAGTCTCTGCCTAGTTCGCTGTTGAGAAGTTTCCTGTTGACCATCGTGATGACAATAAGCTCTATCGCTTGTCAAAGATAGCAAGTTGTTTTGAATTAAATTGGAATTTTGGCGGGGAATGAGTATATTTACAAACCTAAACGTCAAGAATATTAACCCCAAAAACAAACGATATGAAAAAAATTCTAGCTTTTGCACTGGCTCTCCTGATTTCTGTGCCTATGTTTTCCCAGGGCAAGTTGAGGGAGAACTTCAAGGAATCTGTCTTCGGAATCGAAATTTCAATGATCTATGTAGAAGGCGGTGAGTTTATGATGGGCGGCACTTCCGAGCAGGGGAAAGAAGCTGACAAGGACGAGGTTATCCACAGAGTGACTGTCGGTGACTTCTTCATCGGCCAGTTTGAAATCACCCAGTCTCAGTGGGAGGCTGTAATGGAGACAAGCGTTGTACAGCAGAGCAGAAAGGCTGACGCCAAACTGACTCTTGACAAGCTGAACGGCGTAGGCCCTGACTATCCTATGTACTATGTCACCTGGGAGGAGGCTATGGAATTCTGCCGCATCCTCAGCAAGAAGACAGGAAAGAAATATACCCTGCCGACTGAGGCCGAGTGGGAGTTTGCTGCAAGAGGCGGTGTCAAGACCGATGCAAGGTCTCGCACTAAATACGCCGGAAGCAATCTGGTTGAGCGTGTAGCCTGGTATGACCGCGGATCCACCCATCCTGTAGGACAGCTGGAGCCAAACGAGCTGGATATCTACGATATGAGCGGAAACGTATGGGAGTGGTGCTACGACTGGTACGGAGCATACAACAGGAACGAGACTTTCAACCCGGAAGGACCTTCAACCGGAGAAGAGAGGATAATCAGAGGCGGAAGCTGGCACAACCCTGCATCCCGCTGCCGTGTTTCTTATCGCGGACACAACTCTCCTGAGAGACGCGCTGGCTACAGAGGATTCCGTATTGTTTGCCACGATGTCCCTGCTCCAAGCGAGGACTAGCGGACTTTTCGCAGTCTAAAAAAGAACTGGAGGCGGCTAAACATTTGGCCGTCTCCTTTTTTATTGCCTTTTGTTCAGCGATTTTGTAATTAATTTGTTATATTTGCCCATCTGTGCAGACAGAAAAATGAATATTAATACAGATTTAAAAATATGAAACAAGATCTCGAAATATCCGAACTCATCAAAAGAGAGGAAAATCGTCAGTCCAGAGGCGTTGAATTGATTGCTTCTGAGAACTTTGTAAGCGACCAGGTGCTTGCTGCTCTGGGAAGTGTATGTACAAACAAGTATGCCGAAGGATATCCTGGCCACAGGTATTATGGCGGATGCCAGGAAGTGGACAAGATAGAGCAGGTGGCTATAGACCGTATCTGCAAGCTCTTTGACGCTGAATACGCAAACGTTCAGCCTCACTCCGGCGCCCAGGCAAACATGGCCGTAATGATGGCCTGCATCAATCCTGGTGACACCTTCATGGGCCTGAACCTGGATATGGGAGGACATTTGACTCATGGTTCCCCGGTAAATGTGTCAGGTAAGATGTACCACGCTGTAGCTTACGGTTTGAATAAGGAGACAGGGCTGATTGATTACGACGATATGGAGAAGAAGGCTCTTGAGAACAAGCCAAAGCTCATAATCGGCGGCGCCAGCGCATATTCCAGAGAGTGGGACTGGGAGAGGATGAGAGCCATCGCGGACAAGGTTGGAGCAATCCTCTGGGTTGACATGGCCCATCCTGCAGGACTTATTGCAAAAGGTCTGCTGAAGAACCCTGTAAAGTACGCTCACATCGTTACTTCCACAACTCACAAGACGCTTCGTGGACCTCGCGGAGGTATCATCCTCGTGGGCAAGGACTTCGAGAATCCTTGGGGACAGAAGACTCCTAAGGGAGAAATCAAGAAGATGAGCGCCATCCTCAACTCCTCCGTATTCCCTGGCATCCAGGGCGGACCTCTTGAGCACTGCATCGCGGCTAAGGCCGTTGCATTCTTCGAGGCTCTGCAGCCTGAGTTCAAGACCTACGTTGAGCAGGTTCACAAGAACGCGGTAGTTATGGCTGAGGAGTTCATGGCAAGAGGATACAAGGTAGTCAGCGGAGGAACCGACAACCACATGATGCTTATCGACCTGAGAACCAAGTTCCCTGACCTTACCGGAAAGGTAGTGGAGAACACCCTGGTTCAGGCAGACATCACCGTGAACAAGAACATGGTTCCGTTCGACACCCGCTCTCCGTTCCAGACTTCCGGTATAAGGGTTGGTACCCCGGCCGTTACCACCAGAGGCCTCAAGGAGAACGACATCAAGCATGTGGTATCGCTGATTGACAAGGTTCTGAACAACCTTACAGACGAGAAGGTTCTGACAGATGTGCGCCACCAGGTAGAGCAGCTTATGGTAGGCCGTCCTCTGAACATCTGGTAACATCTTCACCTGAGAACATTTAGACGACATTATGAATATTATCAAGAAAACAATCCAGCTCGCAGACGGACGTACAATTGAAATTGAGACTGGAAAACTGGCCAAGCAGGCAGATGGCTCGGCCGTAGTTAAGATGGGTGGCACAATGCTTCTTGCTACCGTTACTTGCGCCAAAGAAGCAGAAGAGGATGTGGATTTCCTCCCTCTTCAGGTAGATTACAAGGAGAAGTTTTATTCCGCAGGACGTTTCCCTGGCGGATTTATGAAAAGAGAGGGAAAGGCAAGTGATTACGAGATTCTGATTGCCAGACTTATAGACCGTGCTCTCAGACCTCTGTTCCCGGAAGATTTCCACGCAGCCGTATTCGTTACCGTAAACCTTATCTCAGCAGACAAGGACACTCAGCCGGACGCTTTGGCAGGTCTTGCCGCAGCAAGCGCTCTGGCAGTTTCCGATATACCTTTCAACGGACCTATTTCCGAGGTCAGAGTTGCCCGCATAGACGGCCAGTACTGCATCAATCCTGGATTCAAGGATCTGGAGAGAGCAGACCTTGAACTTATGGTCGGTGCAACCGCCCAGAACATAATGATGGTCGAGGGAGAGATGAAGGAAGTTTCCGAGGAAGTTATGCTCGGAGCCATCATGTTCGCCCATCAGGAAATCAAGAAGCACTGCGCTGTTCTCGAGGAGCTCACCGATGCTGTAGGAAAGCGCGTAAAGAGAGAGTATTGCCACGAGGTCAATGACGAGACAATCCGCGAGGCTTGTGCAAAGTTCTGCTATGACCGCTGCTACCAGATTGCAAAGAGCGCTCTGCCTAAGCAGGAAAGGACCGAGGCTTTCGACGCCCTCAAGGAAGAGTTCATGCAGACCATCCCTGAAGAGGAGAGAGAGGAAAAGACCGCAATGGTCAACCGTTACTATGCAGCCGTCGAGAAGAAGGCAATGAGAGACCTCATTCTCAACGAAGGCCGCCGTCTGGACGGTCGTGCAACCACAGACGTGCGCCCTATCTGGTGCGAGGTGGACTATCTGCCTTGCGCACACGGCAGCGCAATCTTCACCCGCGGCGAGACCCAGAGCCTTGCAACCGTAACCCTGGGTACCAAACTGGACATGAAGGAGATGGACGAGGTTCTGATCGAGAGGACAGAACCATTCGTTCTTCACTATAACTTCCCTCCGTTCGCAACCGGAGAGGCAAGAGCTTCCAGAGGAACTTCCAGAAGAGAAGTCGGGCATGGTAATCTTGCTATGCGAGCCCTGAAGCCAATGATTCCTACAGGAGAGGACAACCCTTATGCAATCAGAGTTGTTTCAGATATTTTGGAGAGCAACGGATCTTCTTCCATGGCAAGCGTTTGCGCCGGCTGCCTTGCTCTTATGGATGCAGGTATCCAGATCAAGAAGCCTGTGGCAGGTGTTGCGATGGGACTGATCGAGCAGGACGGCAAGTTCGCCATCCTTTCCGATATTCTCGGCGACGAGGATCACCTCGGCGATATGGACTTCAAGGTTGCAGGAACCAAAGACGGTATCACCGCCACCCAGATGGACATCAAGTGCGACGGTCTTTCTGAAGAGATTATGGCCAAGGCTCTTGCACAGGCCAACCAGGCACGCCAGCACATTATGGGCGAGATGATGAAGACTCTCGACGCACCGCGTCCTGAGCTCAAGCCTTACGCTCCAAGGATCGTCCAGATCAGAATCCCTGGCGAATTCATCGGAGCCGTTATCGGCAAGGGCGGAGAGGTTATCCAGAAGATCCAGAAGGAGACTGGAACTACCGTTACCATCACCGAGGAGAAGCAGGACGACGGAACCAGCATCGGAGCTGTTGACATCTTCGGAACAGACAAGGAGTCTATGGAGAAGGCTCTCAACTGGATTAAGGGCATCACCACCGTTCCGGAAGCCGGGCAGGTTTATCACGGAAAGGTTGTTTCCATCCAGGATTTCGGAGCATTCGTGGAGATTCTTCCTGGCAAGGAAGGTCTGCTGCACATCTCCGAGATGGCTTGGCAGAAGACCAACAAGGTCGAGGATGTTGTCAAGCTGGGCGACGAGGTGGACGTCAAACTCCTCGAGATTGACGAGAAGACCGGCAAGATGCGCCTTTCTATGAAGGCTCTTCTTCCTAAGCCAGAGGGCTATGTTGAGCCTGTAAGGCGTCCTCGTCCAACCGGAGACCGTCCGTCAGGAAACCGTCCAGGCTCAAACCGCCCGAATGGCAACCGTCCAAACGGCAGCCGTCCACACTCTGACCGTCCTCACAACAACCATAAGGACAGCCAGGAATAACACGGCGTGGATAAATGAAGATTAGTGGGGTGTGTGAAAGCATGCCCCACGACTTTTTGAAAGCGATATAAATGTCATCGGAGAAATCTTTACTCAGCGAAAGGGACCTTAAGTTCAACCTCTGGTTCAACATGTTCATCCTGGTGGGTATGATAACCGCCGTTGTAGTGGTGAACGTGCTGAAGATCCGTGCCCAGGACGCCATTACCGTTAAGCAGATCGTTGTGGCTGTGGGTGCCATAATGGGAGTGGTGAACACTGTCCTGAGTGCCAATGGCAACATCTGGACCTTCCTCTTCGGAGTGCTGGACGTGAGCATTGGAGCATACGCCAACTACGACAGCGGCAATATGGGCCAGTTCGCCCAGCACGCCTTCTATTTTCTCCCGATGCAGTTCATCGGCTACTGGCAGTGGAGAAAACGCGGGGCCGGCAAGAAGACAGAAGAGGGGGGGACCTCCAAGGTCAGGGCCAGGAGGCTTACCGGAAAGCAGTGGGTATATGTTGCCATCGCGATTATAGCCGGAACTGCCATTTGCTACGGCATACTTTACTGGGTGGACCTCAAGCTCCTCGAGGCCGGAAAGATCGCCGAGATAGACAAGGCCAAGCTCTTCCTGGACGCCTTTGTCCTGGTGCTTAACCTGATTGGCCAGATACTGATGTCCTGGGCCTATATGGACCAGTGGTATCTTTGGAACCTGGTCAACGTCTTCTCGATCCTGCTGTGGACCAACCGCCTGATGAGCGCGGGAAGCGACAGCTACACCATCGTGATGGTGATCAAATACTCGTTCTACCTGCTCAACTCCATCAACGGCCTGCGCATCTGGCTCAAGCTCAGCCGGCCGCAGCCTGAACAGGCATAAGAAAAAAGGGATGGCCAACCGGCCATCCCTTTATCTTTTAAGAAACTCCCGCAATTACTTACGAAGATTGAGTTCCTTGACGATGTTCCTGTATCTCTCGATGTCAACTTCCTTAAGATAATCAAGGAAGCGGCGTCTCTTACCTACGAGCATCAGAAGTGCGCGCTGTGTTGCGTGATCCTTCTTGTTTCTCTTCATATGCTCGGTAAGGTGAGCGATACGGTAGGAAAATAAAGCAATCTGACTTTCAGCAGAACCAGTGTCTTTATTAGACTTTCCGTACTTGCCAAATATCTCTTGCTTCTTGTCTGAATTCAAATACTCAGCCATTTGCTTAAGATTTTGTGGTTAATAATTGTTTTAGCTCACCGATACAGGACTGTAATTCCTGACATCGGGGCTGCAAAGATATAAAAGTTTTCTTTATTTCAAACTATGGCTCACCTTTCTTCCATAAACAATTCGCCTTTGATGTAATCCAGGTTCTCCTTGGCGAATTCATAGCCTTTGGTTCCGGGGCGGACAAGCTTCAGGTATTTTTCATACCATTCGATTGCCTGCTTGTAGTCTTTCTTTACCTGATAGCAATAGGCAATGGTAGACAGGGCTGGTAAATACTTCGGATTATACCGGTAGGCTTCCTTGTAATGCTCGATAGCCTTGTCCCAGGAGTTCTGTTTACGGTAATATCCCAGCCCGTAGAGCTGATGCACGCGGGACATCATGGCCGGGTCCGGCTGAAGCATATCCATTACCTTGTCCAGCCAAGGCTTCACGACTTCCTCGAATGGATACAGGAACTCTGATTTGACCGAGGCTATCGTATAAGCAAGGTTCACGTCGCTGGAATCGATCTGCCAGGCTGCGTGTAGCTCCTGCTCGGCCCGGTACTTGGCCTGGGTGTGCCAATAGCTCTGCCCCAGGAAGAAGTGGATGGGGTAAGAGTCGTTTCCCAGATCCTCCTGTCTCTGGAAAACACTGATTGCGGCATCGTAATCTCCTTTCCTGTAATGGGCTACACCTTGAAGGGGCGCAATGGTTGGATTGTCGGGATTTTCCGCAAGGAAAGGCTCGCTGATGGCTATTACCCCTTCATAATCCTTGACGTCCAGAAGAAGGCCCATCGCCTTGGACAGGACAGTCTCGTTCATAGGTTTCATAGCCAAGGCCCTGCGGTAGTACCAGAGAGCTGAATCCGTCTGTTTTATCTGGCGGTAGCCGTCACCGATATAGCTGACCACGGCGGGAATTGAATCCAGCTGCAGCACAGCCTTTCCGGCCTGGATGCTCTGTGGATAGGCCTTCAGCCGGTAGAAGGTTTGCATCAGCCTGACCTTGTAGAGGATATTGTCCGGCTTAAGAGACGAAAGCAGGAAATATGTCCCCGACGCATTTTCAAAGTCCCCGCTCTGGAAATGGCAGTCGGCCAGCTCGGCCAGCACAACCTCGTCCATAGCCTCCGGCTGCACCAGGCCAGACAGTTTTTCAATGGCGTCGTCCGTGCGGTATATGCTCTTCAGGTATCGGGCTTCGGCCAGAAGGGAATCGCGACGGGTGGTCTGCGCCCACAGCGGAACGCAGGCCATCATCCATATCGCGATAAGAAGGAATTTTCTCATTATTGAAGCTTGAAGACTACCGGGAAGGAATAGGTGACAGGAACGGCTTTTCCGTCTTGAGAGCCTGGCTTCCATTTCGGAGAGGATTCAACCACTCTCAGGACTTCTGCATCCAGGTCATCACGCACTCCTTTCTGAAGTTTCACATTGCGGACAGCACCATCGGTTCCAATGGTAAACTGTACCAGAACGCGTCCTTGAACTTTGTCTTTGATGGCCTGTTCCGGATATTTTATCTGGCTGTAGAACCATTTGGCAAACTCGCTGTCATCACCTCCGTTAAATGAAGGCTTGATCTCGATGGTGTTAAACGGAAGAGCATCTTGTTCCGGATCTTCTGAAGCCTGGGCTTCAAAGTTTCCTTGAGCCTGAGGTTCAAATGTCCCTTGAGCCTGTGGTTCACTTCCTTCAGCCGGGGTCGGCTCGGCAGTGTTCTTGGAAGGGTTGCAGGCGAACATGAAGGCAGCCAGTACAGGGATAAGTACAAGATACGACCAGCGCATCCAGGTAGAAGAAGAATGTTTGAGCATCATTTCAATTCGGTTTTTGAGTTTGGTGTGCTGGAAGCCGCTGGCCAGGGAGAAACGATGTTCCCCCACGGCTTTTCGCACAAGAAGTAGTTGATATTGAGTTGCATCGATGCCTTTTTTAATAACACCCTCGTCGGCCTCGTATTCGTGGACCAGGCGGAGTTCTTCGTTGATTATCCAAACCAGCGGATTCCACCAGAAGATAATCTGGAGGGGCAGGAAGAGGAACAGATCAAGAGAATGCCTGCACTGCACGTGCATCAGCTCATGGGTGAAGATTGCCGGGTTTTCTTGCAGGTCCTTCCGGCTTATGACAACCTTTCGGCCCCAGCTGAAGGACGGTACATCCTCTTCCAGGACTATCAGGCTGCAGTCTTCCCGTTTAGCGGATTTCCCTTTTCTGATTATCTGGCGCATCTTCAAGGCCGATACCAGATAGATAGAAAGAGTGACGGCCGCTCCGATTGCAAATACTGCCAGTAGGACCTCATTCCAAGGGAAAGGCGCCTGGGTTGCCTCCGGTTCCGTTCCCACTTTCACCATAGTCAGTTCCGTGGCACCGCCGACAAAAGCCGAGACTGTCCTGACCTTTATAAGCGGCAGCAGAAGGCAGAGATAGCTTAATGAGAGCAGCAGCCCGCGGTTCAGCCTGAAGAACGTGGTCCGGCGCATTGCCAGCAGGTAAAAGGCGTAGAACAGGCTAAGATATAGCCCGGCTCGCGCGATATATAGAAGGAATGGTGTCATTTCTTGTTGTTTTCTATTTGGGCAATGAGGTTTTTGAGCTCCTGCAGGTTCATCTTGTCTTCCTCAACGAACTGGGAAACCAGACGCAGATAAGAATTGTCGTAATAGCGGGCAACCACCTCGGAAACGGTATCCCCATGGTACTGGCTTTCACTTATTTTTACCTTATAGCGGAAGGAGTTTGCCATCGGTTCCCTTTCCAGAAATCCTTTTTCCTCCAGGAACTTCACGAGCGTGGCCACTGTGTTGTAGTGGGGTTTCGGGTCTGGGATATAACTGATCAAATCTCTGATAAACAAGGGTTCATGAGCCCAGAATATGTTCATCAGCATCTCTTCTTTTGCCGTCAGTTTCTGTTTCATCGTCAATCGGACAGTTGGTTTTACAATGCAAATATAGCAATTATTTTCATATCTCCTAAAAATTTTAGTAGATATCCTTTATTTTTTAGGAGAAAATTCTTGATACTTTTGCAGAACAGACTATGACTTTACAAAGCAGAACGGTCAAATATGACAACGGACTCGGGGAGGTAACCTATACCAAATATCCCCAGAGCCGGTGTATCAGGGTGTTCGTAACCTCCAAGGGAGAGGTCAAGGTCACTCTGCCTACGTTTACCTCATACAAGGAGGCGGAACAGTTCCTGTTTTCTATAGACGGGAAGATGGTTGCAAGGAGGCAGGAGATTCTCAATCGGAAGATGGAGCAGGCAGAAGGCGGCGCTCCGTCTGACTACCAGATAAACAAGCTTGCGCACAAGATTCTGCCGCTGAGAACAAGGCAGATGTACGAGCTTATGACCAACAAGGTAAAGATCCGGGATAGCAGAGGCAACATCGTTGAAGACCCGTTCCGCTACAACAGAGTTGCCATCAAGAACAATTCATCCAACTGGGGCAGCTGCTCCACCAAGCGTAACATCAATCTGAACATGAACCTGGTAAGACTGCCGGAAGAGCTTATGGACTACGTGATAGCCCACGAGCTCTGCCATCTGGTCTATCCGAACCACAGCGAGAGGTTCCATGCCCTCTTGAATGCAATAACGGACGGCAAAGAAAAGATTCTTGCCGCCCGTCTTAGAAAGATCAAACTCTGAAACTAATTGCGTGGCGTCTTTACGAACGTGGTGCCATTGAATTGGTACTCAACAGGTCTTGCCAGTTCCCAAAGCATCTCATCGGCGATGTAGCTAGGCCTTAGAAGCAGGACATTGTCATCTTGCTCTCCGTGCCTGAGGTCTATGCCGCGGAGAGAGTTCTTTTCCCGGTTATACTCACGCTTCATTTCATTGAGAGCGGACTTCAGGTCTGCCGGAACATCAACTCCCTCGAAGAACTCGTCGAAGTCAGGGGCCTTGATAGGGTTTTCAACCTCTGTCAGAAGGCCGTTCTTGTAAGTGTAAGTCTTCATTATGTCCAGAACAGCGCCGTCCACTCCGGCTTCAGTGTAGTACATCACAAAGAGGCCGTCATCGTTGAGCATGTGGTAGCAGTCGACATAGGCAATGTTGTAAATGCCTCCTTCACCGTTCATGCAGCTGATTCTGTTAGGAGAAGTGTACTCGTCGAAGACACGCTTTGTCTCTGTAGCTTCCTTGTAGATCGAGTCGTTGATTCTTTCCGGAATCAGGCTGCGGTCTATCAGGCAGAGAACTTCCTGGGCATAGTCAGGACCGGTGTAGGTCTGGGCTGGCTCTGCTTCAGCCTCAAGTGTCGGGACGGCGGAAATCTGTGTGGAATCGGCATCCGCATTGGAAGCCTCTCCCGGTTTGCCCTTGCAGCCTGCAAACATTGCGGCAAGGCAAACGGCAACCATCAGGAATCTTGCTTTCATAATCGTCACTTATTTTTTGCTCAGGTCGCTGAGCCTTTCGTAGAGAGAGTCGATGCCTGCAAAGAACTCTTTGGTTATTGCCTTGTAGTATTTGTCGGCTTTCTCTCCTTCTGGACGATGGTTGATCTTGTCCATGGTGTCGTCCTGGAGGTCCAGGGCGTCGCCGATGATTTCACCAACTTTGTCCATTTTCTCTTCTCCGTTGAGTTCGAGATAGATGAAGCAGTCGTCTACAAGCTCTGCAACAAGGAATTCAACGTCTTTCTTTATATCACGAAGATTCATATTTGTAATGTTTTAATTGATTGTTTGTTCTATGTAAAAATAAGAAAAATCAGTCCTGAGTGAATCACCACGGCCGTTTGCCGGAAAGGCGGAGACGCTCGGATAACGGGGTTACTGGAGCTGCTATGCCCACGGCAGGTATATTGTGCTGTTCTCCGCTGATGTCAAAGCGCAGCGATGCTCCGTTACTGCGGACTTCCATGGTTACAGGTGCGCCCATCACCAGCGGCAGGTTCACGTCTCCGTGTCCGGCCGGAAAGCCGCACATGACAGGGATGTTATAGGACTTCAAGTATTTACGCAGCATTGCTTCCACGCTCTCGTCGGTAAATTCCTTGCCGCAGTCGGTGAACTCGCCAAGTATGACGCCCTTGCAGCGATTCAGTACCCCGTTCATCATAAGGATGGTAAACTGCCTGTCGATGTTGTGCATAGACTCTTCGACCTCTTCGATGAAGAGGATCAGGTCGCTTCCGGCGGTGGCGTCAGCCTGAGTTCCCAGATTAGGGGCAAAGGTGCAGAGATTTCCTCCTACCAGGACTCCGCGAGCAAAACCCTCGATATTCTGGGGATGAGCCGGGACTTCATAGAGCGGCACATTGCCCAGAAGCAGATCGCGCATCAGCGTGCTGGTCAGATCCTGGCCGCCCTTGGCAAGGAATGAACTCATCGTACCTTGTATGCTCATCACGCCGGCACGGTTCAGCAGGCCGTGAAGGGTGGTGATGTCGCTGAAGCCCACGAGCCATTTCGGATGGGCGGAAAGTTCTTTGAGCTTAAGCTCGTCGATGAGCTGGATGGTTCCGTATCCGCCGCGGTTGCAGATGATGGCCTTGATGGAAGGATCGTTAAGGGCCCAGCGGATGTCGCTTACCCGCTCCTCGACGGTTCCTGCATACTGGCCGTCATACTTCTTGCCCACGTTCGGCCCGATAACTGGTTCCAGGCCCCATGTGCGAAGCAGTTCGGCAGTCTTCTCCACATTCTCCATCGGCGTGAAAAAGGACGGGGAAATAAGCGCGACCTTGTCGCCCTTTTTCAGATAGTCCGGTTTCCTGCAGTTAAGGGTAACGTGCTTATGCCTGGAGCAATCGTCATTCTTTTCGCAGGACATTGTCAGCAGTCCGCAAAGGGCTGCTAAGATGAAAAGGCGTAATTTCATTTTTATTACTTGGGGCATAAATGATTATTCCTCTGCGGCATATTTGAGGTCTACGCCCTTGTTCATCTCGAGTCCGAGACCTGGCTTGGATGAAGGAACGATTCTTCCGTCAACTACGGTAGAGGAGTGGAACACGTCGTTTGCAATCAGCCAGTTGCCGTCCAGGTCGGTCCATTCGCAGACAGGAGCGATCTGTGCTCCGGCGGCGATGGCGACTGAAGTCTCTGTCATGCAGCCGATCATCAGCTTCATTCCCAGTGCCTGGGCCAGGGATACCATCTCCCTTGCCTCGTGGAGACCGGTACACTTCATCAGCTTGATGTTGATTCCGGAGTAGTGGCCGTAGAGCTTGCGGACATCGGTGAGCCTCTGGCAGGCCTCGTCGGCCATGATTGGCAGCGGGCTTCTCTCTGTCAGCCATCCGGTTTCCTCGAGCATCAGCTTAGGCATAGGCTGCTCGATCATGTTCACGTTCTTGGTGGCGAGCCAGTTGATCATGTCAAGGGCATAGTGCTTGTCCTTCCATCCCTGGTTGGCGTCGATGCAGATAGTGGTGTCGGTGACTTCGCGGATGGTGTTGATCATCATCTTGTCCTGCTCCTCGCTTCTTCCGAGTTTAACCTTGATAAGATGGCCTTCGGAAGCGGCTTCCTTTGCCTTTTCCAGAACCTCAGCCCTTTCTGCCAGACCTACGGTGAAGGAGTTGTAAGGGCAGTTTGCAGGGTCGAATCCCCATATCTTCCACCAAGGCTGTCCGAAGATGTTTCCTACCAGATCGTGGAGGGCGATGTCTATGGAAGCCTTTGCTGCACAGTTATATGTGGTGATGGCATCCATCTCGGCCATGATGGCTCCGATCATGAACGGATCCTTGAACTTCTTCAGAACTGGCCTTGCCTTCTTCAGGTAGTCGATCGCGGAGTTTGTGGTCTCTCCAAGATATGGCGGCATGGCGGCTTCACCGTATCCTACATATCCGTCGTAGGTGATTCTTGTCAGAACGATAGGGGTTGTGGTTCTGGAACTGTTGGAGATGGTGAACACGTGCTTCATCTTGGCGGTGAAAGGGCACCATTCCAGTTCGAGTTCTTTCTTTCCGCTCGGTTTGGAAACACCCTTTGCCCGGGCGAAAATCTGTGATGGACTCAGAAGAGCGGCTGCCGCTGTGAGCAGTCCTGCGCTCTTCAAGAAAGTTCTTCTGTCGGTCATCTTGTGTATGTTTTAAATGTTTATCAGTTATTTCTCTGCGATTATTCGGTCAGGCCGATGTTCCTGACGCTCACCACTCCCTTGCCTTGGTCCGCGGTTCCAATGATGCGGCGGGCCTTGAGCATTCTCCTGGATCCGGCGTAGTAGTCTTTTTCTCCAGGGATCAGGCTGTTGATCCTGACGATGTTGGATGAGTGGATTATCATTCCGTCACCCATGTAGATGGCCACGTGGGTAACCCTCTCCCTTCTTCCGTTCTCGGCCTTGCGTCCGAAGAACACCAGGTCTCCTGGACGGAGGTTGGAAAGAGCCTCCTTGGTGTAGTCTCCTTCCACGAAGCGGTGCACATCCACGCTGTCTCCGGTCTTGCACTGCTGGGACGCGTCTCTGCGGAGGACATATCCGTTGAGGAAGTATGCGCTCTTGCTGAGTCCGCTGCAGTCCACGCCCTTGATGCTGGTTCCGCCCCAAACGTAAGGGAAGCCGCAGAACTGCTTGGCGGTTTCCACGATGTTCTTCTCTGTAGGAACGGCGCTGTCTATCCAGGCCTTGAGGTCAATAACGTCAGATGCCGGAACATATCCCGTCCTTCCGTCTGCCACGGAAACCTTCCTCCAGGCGCCACTCTTTCCCTCGTCGATGAGGATACATCCCCAGACAAGGTCGCTCACCGGCAGGCTGTTGACATTCTTCTCGGAATACAGGGTTGAGTATTTGGTCTTTACGAAAACCTTCGGCTTTGCCAGATAGGCCTTGTATTCTTCCTCGGTCATTGCCTTTACGCTGCGGGTGATCACCCAGGCAGTGTAGCCCTCCATATTGATGCAGCGGTACCAGTCGTCATTGTTCTCCTCCAGGATCCTGACCGGCATACCCATCAGGGCCTGCGTTCCGCTCTCGGCGCTGAAGCTTCCGCCGCAGTTGAAGCTGGCGGTTGACATGCAGACGATTCCGTAGGTCTTGCCGTTGAGCTTTTTGGACGGCAGCACATCTATCTTGTTCTCAGCCTTGATGCCGGCCTTGGAAAGCTTTGCAAGCAGGGCGTCCACAGCCTCTTTTTCAGTCGTTGAGCCTACAAGAGTCAGCTTTCCCTTGTTGTCTATCAGGGCAACCTCGTAGGTCTTGTCTCTCTCGTCCGGGGCGTAGGTGTCACGCACTTCGTTGTTGATCTTGTTGAACAGCTGGTTAACGTTCTGGCAGAAACCAGAAACATTCAGCATAAGGGCTGCGGAAAGCAGCAGGAAGATTTTTTTCATCGCGATGAATATTTACAGATAACAAATATACAAATTTTATAACTTTGTAAAAACACATATACACTATGAAAAGAATACTTTCCCTCTCGGCGATTTTTGCGGTTGCGGCATTGTCCGTTTGCTGCAAGTCCAACACCCGGAATCAGGCACAGCCGGCTTCGGTAAACACTCCTTCAGCCGGAACATTGACCGCCTACTATGCCACTGAAGATTTCAGCGATGTAACCAGCAGCTACCATTTTGAGAAAGGAGATCTTATCTGCGATGACAATAACGAATTCATCTCTATCCTTGACTACGATGCGGACAACTACAAATTTGAGCCGGAAGAAGCCGAAGACGGCAACGTTTATGGCGCATTCATCTTCCCTAAGTCCAAGGCCGAAAAGGTGGTCTACAACCAGAACCAGCTGACAACGGAACTCGTGGGGGACCGTATTATTTTCAAAGACAAAGACGGCAATTTGGCCACCATATTCAAATCAAACAGAAACGGCCAGCCTTTATACATAATGAATCATGAGAAATGGGAATTTGAACCAGCCCCCGAGGAGCTCCTGAAAAAGTATGACAGCTGCTATGTAATCAGTGTCCATTTCACTGACGGGCTGTTTGAAGAGCCGCTGGAAACCAAGGGAGATATCATCAAGCTCTACCAATATGAAGAGGATGCAGCAAACCCTGTATATTCCGGAACCATTGAGAACGGATGGTATATAAAAGCCGACTGGGACTACAAGAAATCCGCTTATGACGAAAACGGAAATCTTCTGGTTCCGCTGGAAAGGACTGTGGACATTCCTGTGAGCTATTCCGTTGCATACATCGGAGATAAGGACGCCCTCTATGTGAACGGCACTCTCTACTATAGAGTCAAATAATTCTCGTATGAGAAAGCATACAGTCCTCAGCTTGTTCATGGCACTTTGCCTTCTGGCGTCGTGCAGCCCTAGGTTCTCGGAGTTCACTTTCGTCCAGATGACCGACCCGCAGATCGGCTTCAGGGACACCACTCCCGGCTTTGTGAAGTCCGACTCACTTTTCAACAGAGCGGCTGAGGCTGTCAATATCTTGAATCCCAAGTGCGTGGTCATTACCGGAGACCTCATCAATGATGCCTATGACACGTGCCAGGATTCAATCTACAGAGCCAACCGTGCCAAGATAAAAGTTCCGGTGTATGAGATTCCGGGCAATCACGACATCCGCCCGTGGACTCCGGAAAACCACTCCCGCTACCTTCAGCAGAGGGGCTATGAACGGTTCTCCTTCCGTCTGGGCGGCTGCGCTTTCATCGGATTTGACTCCAACTGCATCAAGGACGGGCAGGAAAAGGCTGAGGAAGAACAGTTCAGGTGGCTGGAATGGGAGCTCCGGAAAGCCCGCCGCTACAAATATGTCTTCGTCTTCCTGCATTGCCCTGTGATCCGGGAAAGCGTCGATGAGGAAAACGATTACTTCAACTTCCACAAGGGGCCATCCGGTTCCAGGGAAAAGTATATAGCCCTTTTCAAGAAGTACGGTGTGGATGCGGTCTTCGCCGGGCATACTCACATGGACTATGACACGACAGTTGAAGGAATCCGCTTCGTGACTGCGGGACCGGTTGGAATGCCCCTGGACCGCGGTTATTCCGGCTATGAAGTCATTAAGGTTTCAAAAGACGGCATAGACTGCCGCTTTATTCCGACTCCTTGAGTCTGTTGATCAGCGATGGCAGAGTTGAATTCGTTTGTGGACTATTTCCGTAAGAAGTACGGGGCGCGGCTGCAGAAAGTGGTCGTGGATGCGGGCTTTACCTGCCCGAACCGGGACGGGACAAAGGGAGTGGGGGGATGTTCTTTCTGCCTCAACGATGCCTTTCATCCGAACTACTGCACTCCGGATAAACCCATCCACCGGCAGATAGACGAGGGCATTGAGTTTCATACGGTGCGTTACAGGCACGCTCAGAGGTACATTGCGTATTTCCAGCCATATAGCAACACCTATGCTCCGGTGGAAAAACTTCGGGAGCTGTATGCCACGGCGCTTTCTCATCCTCTGATCGAAGGGATAGTTGTAGGAACCCGCCCGGACTGCGTGGATTCCGAAAAGCTGGATCTTCTGCAGGGCATCCAGGATTCGGGAAAAATCGTGATTGTTGAATACGGGATCGAGAGCTGCTACAACAAGACTCTGGAGAGAATAGGCCGCGGACATGACTTCGAGTGCGCGGTCAAGGCGGTGGAGGAGACGGCCAGAAGAGGGCTGACGCAGTGCGCTCACTTCATATTCGGACTCCCGGGAGAATCGCTGAGCATGATGAAAGAAGAGGCTCAGATTATCAACACCCTGCCCGTGACGGCAGTCAAGTTCCATCAGCTGCAGATCATCCGCGGCACCAGGATGGAGAAGGAGTTTGCCGAGCACAGGGAAGATTTCCACGAGTTCACGCTGGAAGAGTATCTGGATTTCATGGCAGATTTCATAGGCCGTCTCAGGCCTGACATTTACATAGACCGCTTTGCTGGTGAGGTTCCTCCGCGATTCCTTTCTCCGCTCCAGAAGAGCTGGGGCCTTGTCCGTTACCAGGAACTTCTGGCCATGCTCCGCAAACGCATGGGCTGACATTTTACCTCGGGTTTTAAGTTTCAACTGAAAGTTGAATTTGGGCATTTGGGCAGAAATGAGTATATTCGCCAAATTATTGTTTGTTGGAATAAAATACTCTCGTCATGCCACAGAAAGTAAACAAATGCGACTTTGCAGACCAGATAATTATGGAAGGTCTGACATTTGATGATGTACTTCTTGTTCCTGCCCGCTCCAATGTTCTTCCGAGGGAAGTGAACATAGCTTCAAAGTTCACCCGCGAGATTACTCTCCAGGTTCCTATTGTTTCTTCAGCGATGGATACCGTTACCGACTACAGGATGGCAATCGCCATTGCCAGGGAAGGCGGTATTGGCGTGATCCACAAGAATATGCCTATCGAGGTCCAGGCAGACCAGGTCCGCAGGGTGAAGAGAGCCGAGAATGGAATGATCTTCGACCCTATAACCATTTCTCCGGACGCTATGGTAGCCGATGCGCTGAGGCTGATGGCCGAGAACCATATCGGCGGCATACCGGTGGTAGACTCTGACAAGAAGCTCATCGGAATCGTGACAAACAGAGACTTGAGATTTGTTTCCAACAAGAAGACTCCTATCCGCAAGGTGATGACCAGCGAGAACCTGATAACCACAACACGCACGGATCTTGCCGAGGCTACACGCCTGCTGCAAAAGTACAGGATCGAAAAGCTTCCGGTGATAAACAAGCAGGGCGAGCTCATAGGCCTGATCACCTACAAGGACATCACCCAGATCAAGGATAACCCGAGCGCCAGCAAGGACTCTATGGGAAGGCTTATGACAGCTGCGGCAGTGGGAGTTACGGCTGACGTGGCAGACAGAGTGGAGATGCTCACCGATGCAGGAGTGGATGCGGTTGTCATAGATACCGCCCACGGCCATTCTGAAGGAGTCCTGAAGACAATCAAGATTGTGCGCAAGGCATTCCCTAAACTCCAGATAGTAGCCGGAAACGTGGCAACGGCAGAAGGTGCGCTGGCACTTGCCGAGTGTGGCGTGGACGCTGTCAAGGTGGGTATAGGACCAGGTTCCATCTGCACAACCAGAGTGGTTGCCGGAGTGGGCGTGCCACAGCTCACAGCCGTGATGCTGGCGGCCAACGCTCTCAAGGGAACAGGCATTCCTGTAATCGCTGACGGAGGAATCCGTTACTCTGGAGATATCGTAAAGGCTCTTGCAGCCGGCGCGAGCACAATAATGGCAGGGTCTTTGTTTGCAGGCGTAGAGGAATCTCCAGGCGAGACCATCATCCTCAACGGAAGGAAGTTCAAGTCTTACCGCGGTATGGGTTCTCTGGAAGCCATGCAGCAGGGCAGCAAGGACCGCTACTTCCAGGATATGGAAGACGACGTGAAGAAACTTGTTCCGGAAGGTATTGTGGCACAGGTTCCGTTCAAGGGTCAGCTCAACGAGGTAATCTACCAGCTGGCAGGCGGACTGAGAGCTGGAATGGGCTACTGCGGAGCAAAGGACATAGAGGCTCTGCGCGGCGCCAAGTTCGTGCGCATCACCTCTGCCGGAGTGAGAGAGAACCATCCTCACGACGTTACCATCACCCGTGAGGCTCCTAACTACAGCCGCGGACTTTAATCGCGACCAGGAAAAGACAGACAAACAGGCGGATAACGCTTTTTAGAAAGATAAAAACAGATTATAGATGTTCCTAAGAAAGATTTCTGCAGTCATTGCAGTTTTGATTATTCTGGCATCGGCCTCCGGGGCGAGGGCTCAGATTTATAACAACGGATTGATAGACAAGACAGTGGCTCTTATAGGCAACGAGTCCATTCTGCTTTCTCAGATAGAAGAGCAGGTCCAGCTGATGCTTGCAAACGGATCGGCTCCCGCTGAAGACAAGAAGATGCGCTGTCTGGTTCTGGAGCAGACTCTCCAGCAGAAGATGTTTCTGAACCAGGCCAAGATGGACAGCCTTGTCATAAGTTCTGATATGGTAGAAGCCCAGCTTCAGGAAAGGGTTGACAACATCCTTTACCGTCTGGGCGGAGAGGCTCAGGTAGAGGAGTATTTCCGCAAGCCGCTTTTCAGGCTGAAGGAAGACTGGAGAGCCATACTGGGCGAGCAGAATCTTATTCAGCAGGAACAGAGGCAGATAGTCAGCGAAGTGCCTAACCTCACTCCAAGCGAGGTGCGCCGCTTCTACAAGAAGGTTGACAAGGACTCGCTTCCTGCAATCTCCACCCAGTACAAGATGAGGCACATCGTGCTTTATCCTGACAAGGAAGACGCTGTCATGGCGGTGAAGGAGAAACTTCTGGAATTCCGCCAGAGAGTGATTAACGGCGAGAGGTTCTCTTCTCTGGCCGCCCTCTATTCCGACGACAAGGAGTCTGCTATCAGAGGCGGCGAGCTTGGAATGGCTCCTAAAGCCATGTTCTGGCCAGCCTTCTCCGATGCCGCAGTCAGCCTTAAGGAGGGCCAGATATCGCAGATTGTAGAGACTCCGGACGGTTTCCACCTGATCCAGATGATAGAGAAGAAAGGAGATATGTTCAACGCCCGCCACCTGCTCCTCAAGCCAAAGTACAGCTATGACGACAAGCAGAAGTGCATCACTCGACTTGACAGCATCCGTACAGCCATCCTGTCCGACAGCCTGACCTTTGACAAGGCCGCCTTGATGTATTCCCAGGACCCTAAGTCATACCTGAACGGTGGAATAATGGTGGATGAAAACACAGGCAGCACATACTTTGAGAAGGATATGCTCAAGCCTTCAGACTATGCCTATCTCAAGGACATGAAAGTCGGTGAAATCTCCGTACCGTTCGAAAGCCAGGACAACGAGGGCCACGGACAGATCATCTTCAAGATACTCAAGCTCGAGGAAATTATCCCGTCCCATACGGCGGATATCGACCGCGACTTTATCGCGATACAGAATTTCGCCCAGAGCCTCAAGCAGCAGGAGGCTATTAAAAAGTTCATCCAGGAAAAGCAGAAGACGACATTCATCCGTATAGACGAGATGTTCAGAGACTGCCAGTTCGAGATGGACGGCTGGGTGAAGAAAGACGCGGAAAAGAAATAGCGGGTAAAATCTGCAGCAATGCCTTTCTGGACAACAATACAGCAACTGAGCGTAAGATTCAGGGGAGCGCTCCTCTGTCTGGCTCTGCTTGTGTTGTCGGCGGTTTCTTTCAAGGGCTATTCTCAGGATTTATCCCAGGACAAGGACAGTCTGGTCAGACTGATTTCGGCCAAGGCAATTCAGCTCACGGAAATCAACGGAGCTCCTTTCAGGGTGGTGCACGGTCCCGCCCGCTTTATGCACAACAATGCCTATCTTCTGTGCGACAGTGCAGCCTGGGACGTGAATTCCAACGTGATAGACGCGATGGGTCACGTTCAGATAATTCAGCAGGACACTCATCTGGAAAGCGAGTTTGCCACATATCTGGCAGACGAGAACCTGGTCCAGTTCCGCGGCACGGAAGTCAAGCTCTACAACAAGAAAGGAGACCAGCTGAAAACCCAGTTTCTGGACTATAACACAGCGGACAGCGTAGCCACCTTCTATAACGGCGGCGCCATGCGCTCGGCCAAGGGTGACATTGTGGAAGGCCTGGAGGGCATTTACGACGTGTCCGAGAAGATGTTTATGTTCAACGACGATGTCTGCATGTATTCAGACTCCATCTTTGTGGCTTCTGAGATGGCTGAATACCACTCCAACCAGGAAGTTGCGATTTTCGGCGAGAACACCACCGCCTGGAAGGGGCGCGACACTCTCTTTTCCAACAATGCGGAATACGGGGTCCGGAAGAAGATTCTTGTGCTCAAGACAGACAACTACATAGCCACCAAAGACCAGGAACTCTGGGCCGGATGGATAGACTATCACCGCGAGACGGGCAATGCCGAGCTTTACGACAATGTCCAGGTCAGAGACCAGGCGCAGTCCGCCATAATAATGGGCGACAAGGGCGTCTATGTCCAGAGACCGATGCTTGTCTATATGACGGACAACGCCGTTGCTGGAATGTATTCCGAGGAGAAGACCGGAGTGGATTCCCTGACCAACCGCCCGATTTACAAGCGGGACACCCTGTTCCTTGGAGGAGACACCCTGAAGATGTGGCAGGTTCCTATGAACCAGGTGGATTCCGCAGAGGTCCTGTCTGCCAAAAAACGCAGGGAACTGGCGGACCTTGACCCTATGGTCGAGATAGACCGCCAGAACAGGGAATTTCTGGCAGCCTATCGCCGAAACAAGGAAAATGCCGGAAAACTGCCGCCTCCGCCTCCATCCCTAAAGAGCAAAAAATCTGAAGAGCAGATTCCAGATCAGCAGACCGTGAATGACGGCCCGCCTCGCATGGAGATCTCCGGAAACCAGAAGCCTGACATGAATAAGCTGGAAGCGCAGACTCCAGACAGCGCATTTGTGAGCAGAGATTCTGTTCTCCGCGACTCTCTTTCTGTGAGTGCCGACTCCCTCGCCGCTCCGCCGGATACATCGGCCGTGACCTTCATGAGCGTTTACCATAAGGTGAAACTCTTCCGCAGCGACCTCAGGGGCGTTTGCGATTCTCTGATATACACCACTCTGGACAGCATTGCACGTTTCTACAAGAACCCGGCCCTGTGGAACGAGGAGAAAAACCAGTTCACCGCCGACAGCATCCAGCTTTCTGTCCGCAACAACGCCATCTACAAGGCTAACCTCATAGAGAACGCCTTCATCATAAGCCGGGAGGACTCCCTCCATTTCCACCAGATCAAGAGCACGGAGATGGTGGCATACTTCAAGGACAACGATGTTTACCGTTTCGACGCTTTGGGAGGGGTGCAGGCTATGATATTCCTGGCAGAGAGAGACAGCACAGTCACCCTGATGAACCAGAAGGAGTGCAAGCTTCTGACTGCCAAAATCGCGAACCAGACCATAGAGAGAGTAAGGTACATCCAGGATATAAAGAGCGATGTCCATCCGACCTACGGGCTTCCGGTGGACAAGATGCGCCTGAGGGACTTCAAGTGGAGGGGAGACGAGATGCCTCATACCAGGAACGAGCTCACCACCAGGAAGGTAAGGCCGTCAAACCGCGGATTCTTGCGCAAGAAAACCTTCCCGCACTATTTCCAGACCAGGGATTTCTTCCCTAAGTCTTATGACCAGATTATGGAAATCGCCCGAAGCGTCACCGCCAAGATCAGGGAAGAAGACCAGGCTGAACTTGAAAGACAGCGGCAGAAACAGGCCCGTGACGCCGAGGCAAAGCGTCTAAGCGACCTGGATGAGGAGGTGAGGATACAGCAGGAAGCCGAAAAGAGGGAAGACGGTCCTGTGATGATCTACAACAAGAAAGAAATTGAGAAAAAATAAATGAAACGGATATCAGCCATCATCATTCTTGCGTTTATGCTTTGTGGCCTGTCAGGCTCGGCAAAGGCCCAGAGCAAGGACCTTCTTGCCACAAACGGGGAGAAGGTTGAAAAACTCCGCAAGATGAACCCGTTCAGGGACAAGGCAGTAAAGCAGTATGTTAAGGACAGCCTCCAGACTCTTGTGTCCAGGTGCGAGAAGGTTCTCAAGGCCGCCTATATGAAAGGCGAGTATGTAGCCACCCACTATGACGTTCCTGGCTGGGAAGGATTCCCTGTCGAGGAATACATTTACTACACCGGAAAGGACATCAAGACCGGCAAGCCAAAGAAGGGAAGGGTATATCTTCTGATGCCTACAGCCGAGCAGCTTGCCTATTGGGTGATTTCCGCCTGCTGGAAGACAGTCCACAGCCTCGACTATGTCTACACCAACACCCTGACCCGTTTCATACGCTGGCAGAGCGGCGCCCAGTTTGCCGTCAGGGGAGTGGTCTACGAGGATATGTACACTGCCGGGTACTACGAGCCGTATGTGTTCAAGGACGGCATAACAGTATATGTGGCAGATCCCAAGATGAAAGCCGGAGACGAGCAGCTGGCCGAGTGCACTGAGGAGCAGCTCCAGTTTTATCTAGACCTGACCGACGCCGACCTGAAGTCCTACACCGGAACATTTGCAAGAATATGCTCCACCACCCGCGAGATGTACTATGCATGGGGCGGGCAGGAAGATGTCGGAACCAGCTCGTTCCGTGAAGGGCGTTCCCTGAGTTACATGAAAGTTCTCCGCGACCTCTACAAGAAGGCCCTAAAGAGCAAGGACAACGAACTCATCGATGCCTGGTGCAACATAAACCTCAAGGACTATCCTTACAAAGGCAGAGACTAGACCGATATTTACAAAGATGCTGTCATACTTCATCATAGCGCTCGCGATTTTTTGGGGACTGATCGGCATCATCGGATGTGTTCTCCCCGTTATTCCCGGACCTCCTATATCCTGGCTGGGAATGATGGTGCTCTACTTCTGGGGCAAGGGCACAGACTCGGCAGGCGATACGATGAGCACTCGTCTTCTGGTAATCTGGCTCGTGATAATGGCTGTTGTTACGGTTCTGGACTACATTGTCCCTTCTTACCTGACCAAGGCTACCGGGGGGAGCAAATACGCTTCCAGAGGTGCTTTGGCGGGTGTGCTGGTCGGATTATTCTTCGCCCCGCTAGGAATAGTCATAGGTCCTATGCTCGGAGCTTTTATCTGCGAGGCCGCATTTTCGGGCAAGAAGGCCGGCCAGAGCATAGTTCCCGCCCTGGGAGCGTTTGCCGGATTTGTTTGCGGCACTCTTCTTAAGCTCATAGCCTGCGGCTTCATGATGTACTACATTGTCGTGTACTGTTTCTAGTCTCCGTTTTCCGGTTTTGTTTCATTGCTGTTTCTTTTATCCCGGGTTCTGCCGTACGGGAAGGACATTTCCTTTTTTCTTTCGGAAAAACTCGGACATTGTTCTTTTATTTCGTATATTTGAAAGCTTAGTATGGTGTTGCCATCAGGGCTAGGCAGAATATTATACAAACCACACATATTATGAAACAACTAATTAAAGTCCAAGAAATCAAGGAGTTATATCAAACTCCCGAGATCGGGTTCATCAATCTTGAATCCGAGGGTGTCATCTGTGCCAGTAAAGACGGCAATATAGATGACTGGGAAGAAGATGACGAAGATCCGATCGAATTCTAAAAATCAGCAGTTATGGCAAAGAATTTCAAATCTTACGTTTTGGGTGCTTTGGCAGTAGCTGCCGTAGCACTTTCCGGTTGTTCAAAGAACGATGCCGGAATGAAGGAAATCGGAAACAAAGATTTCTCTGTAACTCTTACAGGTGCAAACACCAAGACTACTAATGACGGACTGGCAACCCTGTGGGCAGCCAATGACGCTATCAACCTTTTCCACAACCAGGCAGGCGAAAGCGAGCCTGTTTATGTGAACGACGGTAAATTCACCACTTCTGCAGCAGGCGCTACCGCTACCTTCAGCGGCACTCTCGCTGAGGAGATTGACGAGAGCAAGGCTTACAACTGGTATGCTTTCTATCCTTATACAAGCCAGGTCGAGACTCCTGCCAACACATCCAAGGGTTATGTGACAGTCGGATCCGGAGCCAAGTTGACCCAGACACAGAACGGAAACAACAGCACCGCCCATATCTCAGGCAAGAACTATCCTGTTGCCGGCGTTCTGTCAAAGATTCCTGGTTCCGAGAACCCTGTTATTCAGATGAAGCATCTTTCATCACTGGTGGCCGTTACCGTCGAGAACCAGACAGACGCTCCTATTACCGTTTCCAGCATTTCAATGACCGCAGACGGAGTGGACATTATCGGTACATACTATATCGATTTCACCCAGGATCCTGCAGTATTCACTCCAAGTGGTGACACCTATGTCAGCAGCACTGCCGTTCTGGTAGTGAACGACGGAGAGGAAATCGCTCCAAAAGAATCCGCAAAATTCTATTTTGCAGTAAAGCCTTTCGTTGTAAACGAGGGTGATATGCTGACTCTCATGGTGTCAGGAAGCAATGGCCCTGAAGAGAAGATTATTTCTGCAGAGAAGAATTACGAGTTCAAGTCCGGCAAGATAAAGAACATCAAATTCGTCTATGACGTGACAGAAGCTTCATACGACTTCACCACAGTCGCTGAGCTGAACGCCATTGCCGCCGAGGTCGGAAACACTCCTACTTCCAAGTTCGGAAAACTCACAGACGCTGTCGTTTCATTCGTTCCTGCCACAAACAGCTGCATCATCACAGACGGAACAGGTTCTGTAACATACTACAAGAGCGGTCACGGCCTGAAGCAGGGCCAGACTTTTACCGGTGACGTGAACGTGACAGTACTCAATTACAACGACCTGTACTCAGAGATTACAACCATTGACGCTGCATTCGAGGGCGAGGGCGCTGTTGTAGAGCCTGCTTCAATTACCATTGCAGATCTCATTGGCAACTACACCACTTACCAGAACGATTATGTAAAGGTTGATGAACTTGAGGTCACTGCCATTGACGGAAAGAACATCTCCGTAACAGACGGAACCAACTCATATATCGTTTACCTGAACAGCGGTACTGCTCCTTGTGTTGTCAGCGACAAGATTTCAGTTGTAGGTACAGTGACCAAGTTTGGCACTACAGAAGAGATCAAGGCCTGGAAGGCAGCAGACATTACCGTTACCAGCCACACCGCCACTAAGCATAAGGTAACCTTCTCCCAGCCAACTGACGGAAGCGGTTCCTTCGTGGTTAAAGACGGAAGCACAACCATCAGCTCCGGTGATGAGGTCATGGAGGGCAACACAGTTACCATCGTGGCAACTCCAGCCACCGGCTTCAAGTTCTCTTCATGGAGTGTAACCGGCGCCACGCCAGAGAATAACAGTGCCGCAAGCACTACTTTCACGATGGGCTCGGAGGATGTTACAATTGCGGCAACTTTCATGGAAGAAGGTGCAACCGACTGGTCACTTGTTGAGACAAGCAATGTCTTGATGAAGAAGGAGAATGGAACCAATGCATACGAGCATACAGTTAACCTCAGGCCTGCTATAAAGATAGGAACAGGAAGTCTGGGCGGAAGCTACAAGATCAGCCTTCCTGCAGGCACGACAAAACTCCATCTCCACGCTGTTGCATGGAAGGGAGTCACCGGGCTTAGCCTGAACGTTACCGGCGCCACTGCAAATCCATCATCTATTGCCCTGACTGCAAATGATGCAATTACAGGTACGCCAACCGCCTGGACAATAACCAACCCGGCCGACTACTACTTTGTGATTAACTTCTCCAATATTGTAACAGACACAGAGATCACTCTTACCACTTCTATCGCCAAGAGATTCATTCTTTGGGGAGTTAATACCGAATAATCCGGATTTTATATCTGAGACAATAAGGGCCCGATTCTTAGGAACCGGGCTCTTTTTTATCAAAAACTATGATTTTTGGCGGAGTGTATTGTTTTATTTCGTACTTTTGGCACAAATCGGCTTTTGTGAGAATCGCAGAAGCCGGCAAACACAAAGACAACATTAATTTTTAGCTAAAATTTTTATAATGCAACTCGAGTTTATCAATTCAGAAGAGTATGTTGCACCGGTGTGCAAGGTATACTCTATCAACCTGGAAGGCACCATTGCTACTCTCAGTGGTGAAGAGGTTGATCCTTCACCAGAGGAAGACTGGGGTGATCTTTAAAATTTCAGGAGGTTTTAAAATGAAAAAGTTCTTTAATTACTTATGCCTTGCTGCTATCGCTGGTCTCACACTGGCAAGCTGCAGCAAAAACGAGACTGTTGAGAACCTTCCTGAAAAATCTGCAAAGAAGATTACTTTCAGCGCAAAGGCTTCCAATCCTTCTACCAAGACCGCTTTCGGTGACAAGACCGATGCCGGTTATCCTACTGTCTGGACTTCAGCCCAGCAGGTTAGTATCTCTCTTAACTACGCTTCTCCTAAGCAGGCAGAAGTAACTCCAAGCGCAGATGGCAAGACCGCCACTTTCGACACTACCGTCGCAGATGACGAGAGCGGAAACTATGTATTCTATGCACTCAGCCCGGCTGCTTCTGTAATTTCCTGGAACGCAACTTATGAAAGCGTTCAGGTAGACTTCCCTGCTTCTCAGGTTCCTACCATGAAGTCAGTTGACGAGGTTGCCCACATTATGGCTGCCAAGTCTGAGACTTTCACCGAGTTCCCTGAGACTGTTTCTCTTGCTTTCTCACACATTGCAGCTTACGGAAAGTTCCAGTTCAGAGAACTTCCTGAGACTGTAACTATCAACAGCATTGAGCTTACCGCCGAGGAGCCGGTTGCCGGAAGATTCTATTTCTATCCTGAGACAGGCGAGCTTTCAGCAAATTCTGCAGGCAATACTGTCACTCTGGATGTTGATGAACTTGGAATCGAAACCAACAACGCCACCGATTTCTGGTTTGCTTTCAAGCCAGTTAACCTGGAAGGCAAGACTCTGAAGGTTTCTGTCAACACCGATGCGGGCGTTTATTCTAGGACCGTTACCTTCCCTACCGGAAAGGGTAATTTCCAGGCTGGAAAAGTTGCAGCTTTCACTGTTAACATGTCAGGAATCACTCCTAGTGAGGATCAGGTTTACACAATCGTTACAGACAAGAGCCAGCTGCTGGCCGGAACAAAGGTTATTATAGTTGCCCAGGACGAGGCTTTCGCCATGAGCACTACCCAGAACACTAACAACAGGGCTTCAGCCTCTGTTGTAAAGAGCGATGACCGCACAACTGTGACCAACCCTGGCGAAGCAGTTCAGGTATTTGTTCTTGAGGCTGGTACTGTAGAAGGTACGGTTGCATTCAACTGCGAGAACGGTGCCGAGGCTGGCAAATATATCGGTTCTGCAAGTTCAGGCAACAATTATATGCGCAGTTTTGCAGACGCTGGCGACAACACCTCATTCAGCGTGGTTATCAAAGACGGTTACACAGTATTGACCGCTAACGGTTCTTATACTCGTAACACCGTTAGGTACAATGCAACCAACAAGCCTACAATGTTCTCTTGCTATGCTCCGACAAGTTCTGTAAAGGCAGAAGTTGTACTGTATGCTCTTGAGGGAAGCGGCGAGGGATCAAGCCTTATCACTGACCCTAAGTGCCCGACTCCGGAAATTTCTTACGACCCTTCTACAAAGACAGTTTCCATATCTTGCTCAGAAGAGGGCGCAAGAATCGGCTACACAATTGACGGCACAGAGCCTGGTATCGACGATACCGGCTCTCCTGTAGGAACAACTCAGGAATACAGCGAGCCATTCGTTATTTCCGAGACCTGCACAGTCAAGGCTTTCGCCGGCGCTCCTGGCTACGAGATGAGCGACATTGCAGAGAAGGAATGTGTTGTTTCTGCACCTGGTGACTATACTGCTGAGGAGCTTTCAGGCACCTTTACAATGACAGACGGAGACCTCGTTCTTACAACTACCAGCGGTATTACCGTTGTACAGAGCAAGGGTGATGGTTCTAGCGGCCCGAATGCATCTTACAATACCCCTAGCACCATGCGTGTTTACAAGGGCAACACCCTCTCTTTCTCAGGCAAGACCATCAAGAAGATAGAAATAACCGTTAACGGATCCTATTATGGATGCGACGGTTTGGATGCTGATACCGGAACTTTGAATACTACAACTACATCTGGCGGCACAATTACTTGGACCGGAAGCGCAACTTCCGTAACCATTACAAATGCCGGTTCAGACAATAGACAGCTCAGAACAAGCAAGATAGTTGTTTACTACTAGTATCAGGCACTTGTCTTATTGATTAAAAGGCCCGGCCGCAGCCGGGCCTTTTCTTGTTTTTTTATTAACTTTGCCCTGCTTTTTCGCGATTATTTTTTAACAAACATTGATTAAAATGAAAAGAATGCTGCTTGCAGCCGCAGGTTTGCTGCTGGCTGTTTCCTGCAACAAGGGAGATGAACTGGCAAGCCGTAATGGCAATGCCGACAAGGAGAAAACTGTATTTTATGCAACCACTGAAGGCGCGGTTTTGCCTTCAACCAAGATCTATGCGGACGAGGACCTGAGGGTTCTGTGGAACGAGAACGACTGCATTTCAATTTTCAACAATGCAAATGTAAACGACAAGTATATGTTTGACGGGGAAGACGGAGATAACAGCGGAGGTTTTTCCTTTGAACAAGAGGGCGAGGAACCTGCCGTTCCTGCTGAACTGGAGCACATTTATGCCGTGTATCCATATTCCGAAGGCACACAGGTTTATGTCGATGAAGGCAATGTTACAGTTGCTTTTGACCTTCCTGCAGAGCAGCTTTACAGAGAGCGTTCCTTCGGGTTGGGGGCAAACACGATGATTGCCGTGACAGATGGTAATTTCCTTGGCTTCAAGAATGTGTGCGGCTACCTGAAGTTCCGCTTCTATGGAGACGATGTTCAAGTAAAGAGTATAACCCTTGAAGGCAACAACGGCGAAAAGATTGCCGGCAAGGCCAGCATCACACCTTCTTTAACCAGCGCCCCGGCTGTTTCACTTGATGCTGACGCCACAACCAGCATCACGATAAACTGCGAAGAACCTGTAACCCTGGGCACAAGCAGTACGGATTGCACTGAGTTTGTCTTTGTCATTCCTCCTACAACCTTCGAGAACGGTTTTAAGGTCACTGTCATCGATGAAGCAGGTGATGTCTTTGAGAAATCTTCATCAAGGAGCCTTGCCATCTCCCGTAACAAGATGGAAAGCATGGGTGCAATGAAAGTGACGCCAGCTCCGGTACAGGAGCCTGTCCTCTACAATCTTGTCACCGCTTATTCCGAGCTTACCGAGGGTTCCGAGATAATCATCGTTTCAACAGCTTATGATAAGGCTATGGCAACAGAAATGTGGTCATCTCCTTTGAGAAAAGAAGCTGATATCACAAAGAGTTCAGACAAGACAATCGTCCAGAATCCGGGGAGTGATGTTCAGTTGTTTACCCTGAAGAAAGGCAGCGCAGACAATACTGTAATGTTCGAGTGCAAGAACGGAGAGTTTGCAGGACAGTATATCGGCGCCAATCTCACTGCCAATCCTACTGATTTAAGCTGGAAATATCTCTTCAACTGCACTTCAGCTACAACTGAAAGGGGAATTTCATTTAATGTCGATTTGCAACGCAATGGAGATGCCTTAATCGGTCCATTCGATACTCAGAACAATTATAAGTATATGAGCTATGAGTTTAGCAACAGAATGTTCTGTATGGAAGATGCATATATCTCAAATTATGCTGTTGCGATCTATAAGCTCGACGGTACCGGCGAAGGAGACCCGCTGATTGTCCATGAACCGGAAATCCAGTTCACATCGGGAGTCAACACTCCTTCAGGCTATGCCGGAATGGATTATGTAGGCAACACCATGTATCTTCCTGCAGCAGGCGGATCCTACACCGTAGAGTTCGAGGTAAAATATCCTGTTGAGGGCGGCTATATGCAGAATGTCATCAACATCAACGGAGGAGGCTATAATACTATTCCTGGACTTGTTGCGACAATGAACGCTTCCGAGAATAAAATCGAGATAACCCTTCCAGAAAATACCGACAGCTCTATAAGAAGTGCTTACATGATCGTTGAGTACAGCTATAAAGACGAAGAAGGCAAGTGGCATAATATCAGAAAATGGCTGTATATCGCCCAGACCGGCCATGTAATAAAGTAAGCATCGCTTTAATTTGATTAAAGCCGGGGAGTTATTTAAACGGGGAATCTATTAACACAATACATTAGGATGAAAAAAACACTGCTATTCGCAGCCATGGCCACGCTTCTTGCTGTTTCCTGCAGCATGGAAGATGAAGTGACAGGACGCTCTGGACTTGGCAATGCCGACAAGGAGAAAAGAGTATTCTTCGCAACCACAGAATCAACGGCATCGCCTGAAACTAAAATTTATGCAGACGAGGACCTGAAAGTTCTCTGGAACGAGAATGACTGCATTTCCATCTTCAACTATGCCAATGTCAACGACAAGTATATGTTTGACGGCGAAGACGGAGACAACAGCGGCGGTTTTACTCTTGAGGAAGAGGGAGCGCAGCCTTCTGATCCTGCAGATTTGGATCATATTTATGCGGTGTATCCATATTCCGCCAGCACCCAGGCTTCTGCCGATGGCAGCCAGGTTTCAGTCACTGTTGACCTTCCTGCAGCTCAGCTTTACAGAGAGCATTCGTTTGGACTGGGGGCAAACACAATGGTCGCTGTCTCAGACAACAATTTCCTCGGTTTCAAGAATGTGTGCGGCTATCTGAGGTTCCGCTTCTATGGAGACGATGTGACTGTAAGAAGTGTAACCCTTGAAGGCAACAACGGAGAAAAGATTGCCGGCAAGGCCGTCATAACACCTTCTGCCGGCAGTGCCCCGGCCGTTGCGATGGACGAGACCGCCACCGGCAGCATAGCCATCAACTGTCCAGTACCGGTAACCCTCGGCTCGAGCAGTACTGATTACACAGAGTTTATCTTTGTCGTCCCGCCTACAACTTTTGAAAACGGCTTTAAGGTTACTGTCACCGATGAAATAGGCCGGGTTTTCGAGAAATCATCCACCAGAAGTCTTGCTATCACGCGCAACAAGATTGAAAGCATGGGCGTGATGAAAGTGACGCCGACTCTGCCGCCAGGCCAGACCGTGACATACACTCTTGTCGAGTCTCAGTCCGGTCTTCTGGATGGAGTTTACATCATTGCGGCAGCTGGTTATGACAAGGCTATGGGCGGCCTCAGCGGCACCATCCATACCAGCGAGAATGTCACCAAGACAGACAGCGGAACCAAGATCGAGCTGGACAACACCAGTTCTGTTCTTCCTGTCAAGATCAGAAAGAACGGCAGCTACTGGACCATCCAGAACAACAAGGACGGTGATGCCAACTACGGCAAATATCTGGCTTGGGTTTCCGGAAACACGAGCATAGAACAGGCAGATTCTTATAACTGGAACATTTCAGTCAGCGGCGGAGTGGCAGTGATTACTTCTGCCAACACTTCTGCAAGGTCTCTGCAGTACAACCAGAGCAGTCCTAGATTCTGCTGCTACACTTCTGCCCAGAAGCCTGTAGCCCTCTACATCGCTGAAGGAGGCTCTACCTATCCTATAATCAGCATAACTTCTGCCAACCCGTTGGTTGTAGGCAGGGAGGGCGGTTCACAGACAGCTGCATTTTCCATTGTCAACCCTGTTTCCGGAGTGTCTTTGACAGCGTCTACTGCAGACAGCTGGATTTCCAACGTGACGGTTAGCGGTACCAGCATTACATTCGATGTTGCCGCTCAGGCATCTGGAGCAAACTCCAGGACGGGCAAGATCACCCTCAGCTACACTGGCGCCTCTTCTGTAGACTTGAATGTAAGCCAGGAGGCGGGCGAAGGCGGAAGCCAGGCCATTAACGGATGGCTCGAGCTTCCTGCAAAACAGACTGGCTCAGATTTCTTCACCAGCACATTCTTTGCCGGCGGAGCTCGCAACTACAGTTATATGTACCAATTCAGCACATTTACATCTTTGTGGACTGCATATCCTCTCTATAACGCTACAATGGGAAGCGGAACCGTTTCTTCCGGCGAGTTCTACCCTCCTATGATTTACAGCGGCGAGACCAGAGGCCAGAGCTGGGCGGCAAATCCTCAGATTTCAGACAAGAACAAGCAGATCAACGTATGGAGCGGCAGCTACGGAGTGGATGTCCCTGACTCCAACCCTGCGGACATCTATGCAAGAGGCCACCAGATTCCTAACTCAGACCGCTCCGCCAACGATTTAATGCAGACACAGACATATTACGCCACCAACTCCACCCCTCAGATCCAGAACCGCTTCAACGGATATATCTGGAACAGGCTGGAGGATGCCGTAAGGGATTGCGTGAAGGATACTGTTTACGTGGTTACAGGCGCCGCTTTCCGCAAAACTGGCGGAAGCGAGACCATCAACTACATTCAGCCAGCTCACGATACAAAGAGATGCCCTGTTCCAAACTATTACTGGAAAGTTCTGCTCAAGGTAAAGAGAAGCGGCAGCACCATCACTTCCGCCTCTGCGATTGGATTCTGGTATGAGCACAAGCAGTACTCGAGCCAGGACTTCGACAATGCAAATTACGTGAAGAGCGTTGACCAGATCGAGGCCTGGACCGGCTTTGACTTCTTCGTCAACCTGCCATTGGACCTTCAGTCCAGTGCCGAGGCCAATACAAACTGGACATCTTTCAAAAATTACTAGTTGGCAAATGAACAATATAGAAGATATGAACACAAGGAATTTTTTTGGAGCAATGATGCTCTGTGCCGCTGTTGCAGCAGGTTGCGGCGGCGGAGGAGCCAAAGAGGCTGAGAATACCGAGCCTAAGGCTCCCGTGGCAGGAACCGGCGGCGAAAAGTATGTGCCGTATGAAGAGAGGACAGGAGAAGAGTCTGTAGTGTATTTTACTCGCGATTTGTCCGCAGCAGGGCTGATCAAGGCATACGAACAGGTATGTGAGGATATCACGGGAAAGGTGGCCGTTAAGCTGCATACCGGAGAGCAGAATGGACCGAACATCATCCCGAGAGAGTGGGTGAAGGCTCTTCTGGAGAAGGATCTCAAGGATGCCACAATCGTGGAGACAAACACTTACTATGAGGGGGACCGCTACACCACCGAGCAGCACCGCAAGACTCTGGAGGTGAACGGATGGACTTTCTGTCCGGTGGACATTATGGATGCCGAGGATACCGTTACCATTCCGGTTAAAGGAGGAAAGTGGTTTGACAAGATGTCCGTAGGAAAGAATATGCTGAACTATGAGTCTCTGGTAGCGCTGACTCACTTCAAGGGTCACACGATGGGAGGCTTCGGTGGCAGCAACAAGAACATCGGAATCGGTTGCGCGGACGGCAGGGTCGGAAAGGCCTGGATACATACCGTAAAGGGGTCAGACGACCAGTGGAGCATCGCTGAGGAAGAGTTTATGGAAAGGATGACAGAGTCCACCAAGGCTACGATAGACCATTTCGGCAAGCACGTTACATACGTTAACGTGATGCGCAACATGTCCGTTTCCTGCGACTGCGAGGGCGTTGCGGCAGAGCCTGTGGTTACTCCAAACGTGGGAATCCTTTCATCCAGGGACATCCTGGCAGTTGACCAGGCTTGCGTGGACATCATCTACGCCATGACAGCGGAAGAGCATGCGGCAATGGTGGAGCGTATGGAAACCCGCCACGGACTGAGGCAGCTCTCCTATATGAAAGAGCTTGGAATGGGCAATACCCGCTATAAGCTCATCGACCTTGACAACGGCGGAAAGGAAATCACCGCCGCCGAGGCCGCCAAGGACCTCAAGCCGTTTGTCCAGTAGGTTTTGGGGAGACGAAAAGAAAAAAGGCTGTGTTCAACAGCCTTTTTTTGTACCCCCGAGGCGAATCGAACGCCTATCAATGGAACCGGAATCCATCGTTTTATCCGTTAAACTACGGGGGCGATGTGGTGCAAAGGTATAAAATTCTTATCTTTGCCCCAATACTAATACCTTATACAGAATGAAAGCATTTGTTTTTCCGGGCCAGGGTGCCCAGTTTACCGGAATGGGTAAGGAACTCTATGAAAACGAGGCTCTTGCCCATGATTTGTTTGAAAGAGCCAACGAGATTTTGGGATGGAGGATCTCAGACGTTATGTTTGAGGGCAGCGCAGAGGATCTCAAGCAGACAAAGGTTACCCAGCCCGCTATTTTTATACACTCAGTAGTTTTGGCAAAGTGCCTTTCCGAGTGCTCTCCAGAGAGCGAGTTCAGGAAGAAGGCGGCTGAGGCTGGAATCTCCGGCTTTAATCCCGATATGGTGGCAGGACACTCTCTGGGAGAGTTTTCCGCATTGACCGCTGCCGGAGCGCTAAGCTTTGAGGAAGGTCTGAAGCTGGTGGCAAAGCGTGCTTTTGCCATGCAGAAGGCCTGCGAGATCAAGCCGTCCACTATGGCTGCTGTACTGAAGCTCGAGGACAAGGTCATTGAAGATGCCTGTGCAGAGATTTCCTCTAAGGGTGATGCCGGAGTGGTTGTTGCGGCCAATTACAACTCCCACGGTCAGGTGGTGATCAGCGGAGACATTGACGCTGTTGCGGCTGCGGGTGCGCTTCTGAAGGAAAAAGGCGGAAGGGTGGTTCCCCTGCAGGTGGGTGGAGCTTTCCACTCCCCTCTGATGGATCCGGCAAGGGTAGAGCTGGCCGAGGCTATCGAGAAGGCAGTGATCGTGAAGCCGGTCTGCCCGGTTTACCAGAATGTGGACGCCCTGCCACACACAGATCCTGAGGAAATCAAGAAGAATCTTCTTATCCAGCTGACCAATCCGGTCAAGTGGTCATATATCGTAGAAAAGATGGTTGCAGACGGTGCAGACGAGTTTATCGAGCTCGGTCCCGGAGCTGTACTGCAGGGCCTTGCAAAGAAACTTGCTCCGGCTGAGACAAAGATTACCGGTATTCAGTAAATATCTTTGCTTAAGCCCTTTTAATTTGCTATCTTTGAGCGCTTGAAAGAACAATAACAAAGCATACAACTTATTAATATCATGAGTAAAGAAAAGGTGTTTCTGACCTGCGACGGAAACCAGGCAGCTGCTCACGTAGCTTATCTTTTCAGTGAGCTTGCAGCAATCTATCCTATCACTCCTTCTTCTCCAATGGCTGAGCACGTGGACGAATGGTCTGCATTCGGACGCAAGAATCTCTTTGGAGAGACCGTTAAGGTGGTTGAGATGGAGAGCGAGGCTGGTGCCGCCGGAGCCGTACACGGTTCCCTTCAGGCAGGTGTACTTACTTCAACATTTACAGCATCACAGGGATTGCTGCTAATGATCCCTAACATGTACAAGATTGCGGGAGAGATGCTTCCTGCAGTGTTCCACGTGACTGCAAGAAGCCTTGCAACTCACGCTCTGAGTATTTTCGGAGACCAGCAGGACGTTATGGCTGTCCGCCAGACCGGCTTTGCAATGCTGGCTTCCGCAAGTGTTCAGGAAGCTATGGATATGGCTGCCGTGGCTCATCTTTCAACTATCAAGTCTTCTATCCCGTTCGTTCATTTCTTCGACGGATTCCGTACATCACACGAAATCCAGAAGATTGAGGTTCTTCCGGAAGAAGGCCTGAAGAAGATGATAAGCACCAAGGCTCTGGCTGCTTTCCGCAAGAGAGCCCTCAATCCTAACGCTCCTGTAACCAAGGGCACAGCCCAGAACGCAGACGTTTACTTCCAGGAGACCGAGTCCAGGAACCAGTACTATGCTGAGGTTCCTAACATCGTAGCCCGTTATATGGGCGAGCTTGGAGAGCTCTGCGGCCGCCACTACCTGCCTTTCGACTACTTCGGAGATCCGGAGGCCGAGAGAGTGGTTATCGCTATGGGTTCTGTCACCGATACCGTAAAGGAAGTTGTTGACTATCTTGTTGCCAAGGGCGAGAAGGTGGGCGTTGTAGTAGTAAGGCTGTACAGGCCTTTCAGCACCCAGTACTTCCTAAGGGCTCTGCCTAAGAGCGTCAAGAGGATCGCTGTCCTCGACCGCTGCAAGGAGCCTGGAGCAGTCGGAGAGCCTCTGTACGTTGACGTAAAGAGCGCCCTGGCTGACACTGAGTTTGCCGGAAAGGTAAAGATCGTCGGCGGACGCTACGGCTTGTCTTCAAAGGACACTTCCCCTGCACAGATTCTGGCCGTATTCCAGAACCTGAAGGCCAAAGAGCCTAAGAACTCCTTCACCATCGGTATCGTTGATGACGTTACATTCCTCTCCCTTCCTCAGAAGGAGGAGATTTCTCTTGCAAAGCCTGGTACTTACGAGCTCAAGTTCTTCGGACTTGGTTCAGACGGAACCGTTGGCGCAAACAAGAACACCATCAAGATAATCGGCGGAACAACAGACAAATACTGCCAGGCTTACTTTGACTACGATTCAAAGAAATCCGGCGGTTTCACCTGCTCTCACCTGAGATTCGGTGACAATCCTATCACCTCTCCTTACCTTGTTTCCACTCCTGACTTCGTGGCTTGCCACGTGCCTTCATACCTTACCAAGTATGATGTCCTGAGGGGAATCAAGAAGGGCGGTACCTTCCTGCTGAACAGTCTGTGGGATACCGAGGAGACTCTGAAGAGACTTCCGGACTTCATCAAGTACCAGATTGTAAGCAAGAAGCTTAACTTCTACATCATCAACGCCACCAAGATCGCCGAGGAAATCGGACTGGGCAACCGTACCAACACCATTCTCCAGAGCGCATTCTTCAAGATCACCGGCATCATTCCTTACGAGGATGCTGTCAAGGAGATGAAGAAGATGATCGACAAGAGCTACGGAAAGAAGGGCGAGAACATCGTTAAGATGAACTACGCTGCAGTTGACCGTGGCGGCGAGTATATCAAGGTGGATATTCCGTTCGAGTGGAAGAACCTTGGAGCAAGCAAGTTTGTTCCTGACAGCTACAACCGTCTTGCTCCGGATTGGGTAAGGCAGATAGCTGACCCTGTGAACGCACAGTGCGGAAACGACCTGCCTGTAAGCGCATTCCAGAACTTCCCTGACGGCACCATTCCTGCCGGAACAGCCGCTTACGAGAAGAGAGGAATAGCTACTCACGTTCCTGAGTGGAATCCTGCAAACTGTATCCAGTGCAACCAGTGCGCCACTATCTGTCCGCACGCTGCAATCCGTCCGTTCCTGCTCACCGATGCAGAAATCGAGAAGGCTCCTAAGGCCGTTCTCAAGGGTCTCAAGACCGCAGACGGAAAGGCTAACCTCAAGGATTACAAGTTTGTGATGCAGGTTGACCCTGCAGACTGTACAGGATGCGCTAACTGCGCAGACATCTGCCCGGCAAAGGAGAAGGCTCTGGTTATGAAACCAGCAGACACTCAGGCCGCTCAGCAGAAGGCATTCGACTGGCTGCACAGCAAGGTCGGCTACAAGGACGAGGTTATGAAGAAGGACAGCAACATCAAGGCTTCCCAGTTCTCACAGCCTCTGTTCGAGTTCTCAGGCGCATGCGCAGGCTGCGGCGAGACTCCTTACATCAAGCTGATTTCCCAGCTGTTCGGAGACAGGATGATGGTTGCCAACGCTACAGGATGTACATCCATCTACAGCGGAAGCTTCCCTGCATCACCTTACTGCAAGGACAAGAACGGAAGAGGTCCGGCTTGGGCTAACTCCCTGTTCGAGGACAACGCAGAGTTCGGTCTGGGCCAGAGGCTCGGATTCGCAAGACTCCGCGAAACTCTCGAGGACAGGGCAAAGGCTGCCATCGCAGACGACAAGTGCTCTGAGGAGGTTCGTAACCTTCTTACCCGCTGGCTCGAGAACAAGAAGGATGTTGCAATCTGCAAGGAAATCGCAGCGGCTCTTCCTGCAGCCCTGAAGGACTGCAAGTGCGCTCACTGCAAGGGCATCGCAGAGTACATTGACTGCATCATCCCACGTTCACAGTGGATTATCGGCGGTGACGGTTGGGGATATGACATCGGCTACGGCGGACTCGACCACGTGCTTGCTTCCGGCGAGAACGTGAACGTCTTGGTTGTGGATACCGAGGTTTACTCCAACACCGGCGGACAGTCATCCAAGAGTACTCCTGCCGGAGCAGTTGCCAAGTTTGCAACCAGCGGCAAGAAGATCCGCAAGAAGGATCTCGGAATGATGGCTATGAGCTATGGCTATGTTTATGTGGCTCAGGTAGCTACAGGCGCAAGCCAGGCACAGTACTTGAACGCTCTGAAGGAGGCTGAGGCTCACGACGGCCCGTCTCTTATCATTGCCTACGCTCCTTGTATCAACCACGGTCTGAAGGCCGGAATGGGACACTCCCAGCTCGAGGAGAAGAAGGCGGTTGAGTGCGGATACTGGCATCTGTACAGATTCAATCCGGACGTTCCGGAAGGAACCAATCCGTTTACTCTGGACAGCAAGGAGCCAGACTGGAGCAAGTTCCAGGACTTCATCAAGGGCGAGGTAAGATATGCCTCACTGCTGAAGACCTTCCCTCAGGAGGCAGAGGAGCTCTTCTCACTCACCGAGAAGTATGCTAAACTCCGCTACGAGGGCTACAAGAAACTTGCAGGCAAGTAAACAGCCCGCATGGCTAAACCGAAGAGGCTCCAATTTTTTGGAGCCCTTTTTTTTGTATCTTTGGGACTTCAATTTTACGGCAGTATTTATGAACACTTTATATAAAGCATTTGTAATAAGCTTATTATCCTCCGCGATGAGCTTGACTTCGATGTCAGGCGCGGCGGCTCAGGATACGACAACGATTTCTCTGAACGAAATCAGCGTCCTGGCTTCCAGGGTGCCGATAGTCTGGCATAAGCAGGCGAGGATGGTTTCTTCCTTGAACGCTGCCGCAATAGGCAATTCTCCATCGCAGAGCATAAACGATTTGCTGAAGTATTCAGCCAGCATCGATGTCAGGCAGAGAGGGCCGATAGGGGCACAGACCGATGTGGGCATCCGGGGCGGAAACAGCGAGCAGGCGGCAATCCTTCTCAACGGCATCAACATATCCGATCCGCAGACAGCGCACAATTCCTTCGACCTTCCGTTCATAGTGCTTCAGGTGGATGGAATAGACATCCTGGAAGGCCCGTCTGGGAAGATTACCGGCAGTTCGTCCTTGCTTGGAGCGGTAAACGTGAGGACCCGTATTTCAGACGTCAACCGCCTTCTTGTAAATGCTGAAACCGGATCGTACGGCTATCTGAGCGTGGGAGCGAAATATGACTTTGCCGGCTTTAGGAAAACTCCAGGGAGCAATTCCTTCAAGAACTCTCTTTCCGCGTCCTATACCCGTAGCGACGGTTATTCCAGAAGCGGGGAAGGGCATCTTAACAGCGACTACAAGGCCTTGAAGGCTTTCTACGAGGGAGAGTTCAGGGATGATGACGTCCAGGTGAACTGGTATGCCGGAGTGAGCAACAAGGACTGGGGTTCCAACCGCTTCTACGCGGCCGCTTATGACGAGCAGTTCGAGCACACCTTCAAGAGTTTCACCGCCGTAAAGGCCCATAACGTCAAGGGAAGGCTCACGATAAGCCCGTCCCTGTACTGGAACCATACCAATGACCGTTTTGAACTCTTCCGCGACAATCCGGAAGCCTATCCGTTCAACTATCACAAGACCAATGTCTACGGCGCAAACCTCAACAACTACTTCAAATGGGCGGGAGGAACCACGGCCTTCGGCGGAGAAATCCGCAACGAGGACCTTGTCAGCGGAAACCTCGGCGAGCCTCTGGACAATCCGAAACATATCAAGGGAACGGACCGCAACTACGAGTTCGGCCTCAACCGAACCAACACGAGCTTCTTCCTGGAACATAATGTGATAACCGAAAGGTTCACCGTGTCCGCCGCCCTGCTTGCCATAAAGAACAGCTGGGCGGAGATGGATATGAAAGTCTATCCTTCCGCAGACCTTTCACTGGCCCTTCTGAACCGGGGAGACAATCGTCTGCGCCTGTTCGCTTCCTATAACTCATCGCTGAGGATGCCGTCAGTAACAGAGCTGTACTACTCCGTAGGCGGACACAAGGCGGACAAGCATCTCAAGCCTGAAGAGGTAAAGGCTCTGGAAGGGGGACTCCGTTTCTCCTCAGCGACGGTTACATCTTCCGCCAGCGTTTTCCGCAACCGTATGACCAACCTCATAGACTGGATCCGCAGCACCGAAGACGGCGAAGAAGCCATCTGGAAGTCCGTGAATTTCGGAAAGATAAAGTCCACCGGAATCCTGCTCCAGACATCCTGGACTCCACAGTTCCACTCCAGCGTCTTCAATCTCAAGAGAGTGAATCTGGCCTACAGCTACATCGACCAGAAAACCCGCGAGACGTCCGGCATTCAGAGCATGTACACCCTGGAGTATCTGAGGCACAAGTTTGTGGCCAGCGCGGATGTCGATATCGTTCCGGACCTTACCCTCAGCCTCTTCTACAGGTTTCAGGACCGTGTAGGAACATTTACCAGCACGTCTGGAGAAGTCAAAGGCTACAAGCCGTATGGCATAGTAGATGCCCGCCTTGCCTACAGGTGGAAAGACTATACATTCTATGTAGAAGGCAACAACCTCACCGATATCACATACTTCGACCACGGAGCAATCCCTCAGCCTGGCTTCTGGTTCATGGCCGGAGTCAAATTCAGTCTGTAGCGTTTTTGGATTCTTGGAAAAAAAGCGTAACTTTATAATCGCTGAAAAGAATCAAAAAACAAAAATGTGATATGAAAACCGGAGTTTACAATTCGTTCTACACCCCGATGGGGCTAGTCAATTTCGAGCATCTGGCTCACGGATGCGTGCATATGGAGTGGGAGGGAATGCACATCTACGTGGATCCTTGCTCAGACTTCTTTGACTTTGCGGGCTGCAAGAAGGCCGACCTGATCTTCCTGACCCACGCTCATACAGACCATTACGACACCAAGGCCATTGAAGAGATCGCGATGCCGAACACTACTTTCATAGTTAGCCGCAGCGTACGCACCGTCCTGGAGAACGACCTTCTGGCAATGCGTGCCGGAACTGCCAAGGACGCGGACGGAAAGCCTCTTCCTAAGCTGGATCTGGACAACAATCCTCTGAACGTGGATCCTTCCACCAACCTTGTGAGCATGCTGAACATTCCAAAGCTACGCCACTGCAAGGTGATTACTCTGGAAAACGGAGACAGCGTATCTTCCATCGGCCTTACGATAACGGCTATTCCTGCATACAACATCAACTACAAGAGAGACAACGGACATCCGTTCCACATCAAGGGAGAAGGCAACGGCTATCTGATTTCCATGCAGGGATTCGACATCTACTTTGCGGGAGACACCGAGCCTATTCCTGAAATGAACGAGCTTGCTCCTGGAGCCGTAAGGGCACATTCCTGGTCCAAGTTCCTTCAGGGAGAAATCGATGTGGCTTTCCTGCCGAAGAACCTGCCTTACACGATGAGCGACGATGACTTCATCAAGGCCGCCAATCTGATCAGGCCCAAGAACCTCTTCCCGATCCATTATTTCGAGATGGACGCAAAGGCTCTCAACCGCCGTCTGGATACGGGCATCTGCCTTTATGTTAACGGAAAGCAGGTTTAGATGGGGCTATGGTGCTCCATAAACTGCTGATTTATAGCAAGTACAAAAAAGCACCCCTCTTTTTCCGAGGGGTGTTTTTGGCATGTGGTTGAACATTAGCGCCTTACAAGGCACCATAGCCCTTACTGAACAAAGGCGATGATCTCGTCCTTTACGACCTTCTGGCCCTGCTTTGCGGTGATGGCTACAAGCTTGCCGTCTGCCGGGCTGATGATCTCTTCCATTCCGTAGAAGGCCTGTACATAGCACAGGGTCTGGCCCATCTTGACGTCGCTTCCTTCTGCAGGTGCGCTTGACTTGTCGTCAACATCGTACTGCCATACAACTTCTCCCTTGACGGTAGCGTGTACAGGTTTTGCATCAGGATACTTGGCCATGATCTTCTCCACGTCAAATGCCGGAACTTCAACAACCGGACGGGTGATGACGATAGGAGCGCCTGCCTTTGCGCGGTTGGCTTCTAGTTCTTTCTCGAACCTCTGCTTTGCAATGCCGCTCTTGTAATCGCGATACTGAGTCTCGTGCATAGCGAACTCGAAGAGTTCCTCGTCGTCCTGGCCTCTGTCCCAGCCTTCCTCTTCCATCATCTTGATGAAGCGAGGCAGATCGTCCGGGAATGCGTCCTGCGGAACGCCGGTGTAGAACTCGAGACCCTTCTGCTTTACGATCTCCTTGATTTCAGGAGCAAGTTCTCCAGGAAGCTTACCCATCTTGCCGAGGATCATGTTCATGGTGTCCTTGTCGATGGTCTTCCATCTAGGCTCGCCCTTGAGCATATGCATAAGGTTCATCAGGGCGGTGTTCTTCACGTACTGGCTGAACGGGGTTACCAATGGTGGATAACCGAGTCTTGGCCATACATATTCTACCTCCTGGAACAGCATCACAACCAGCTCGTTGATATCCAGTTCCTTCTTTCCCTGGTTTCTCAGCGATGCGTTGATTGCGCCCTGGAATCCCTTCAGGTCGGCCATCATTGAGCCCATCATTCCGCCAGGGAGTCCGCATCCTACGAGAAGGGAGCTCATCTGGTGGTTGCCCGGAGCAATCCAGTATCCGAGGAAGTCGTCGATGAACTTCTGGGTCAGTGCCCTGGCCTCCATATAGGCGTTCATGTTGATGTCCTTTACAAGGAATCCGGCATCCTTGAGCATTGCCTGGATGGTGATGACATCCGGATGGATCTTACCCCAGGACAGCGGCTCCATTGCCACGTCGATGTACTCGGCGCCGGCTCTTGCGACTTCCAGCATGGAAGCTACGCTGAATCCAGGGCCAGAGTGTCCGTGGTACTGAACCTTGATGTGAGGATACTTGTCCTTGATAGCCTTTACGAGTCTTCCCAGGAAAGCAGGACGTCCAATACCTGCCATATCCTTGAGGCAGATTTCGTCTGCACCATACTCTACAACCTTGTCAACCACGCCCATATAGTACTCTACGGTATGGATCGGGGAGTAGGTGATACTAAGAGCTGCCTGTGCAATCATTCCGGCTTCCTTGGCATGGATTACGGAACCCTTGAGGTTGCGGTGGTCGTTCAGTCCGCAGAAGGAACGCATAATGTTGGTTCCCTGAGCCTTCTTGACCTTTGCCATCAGTGCTCTCACGTCATCTGGCACCGGGAACATTCTCAGTGCGTTCAGACCTCTTTCAAGCATGTGGGTCTGGATACCGGCCTTGTTGAAAGGAGCGGTCCATTCCCTGACAGCCTTGTTAGGATTCTCTCCGAAAAGGAGGTTCACCTGCTCGAAGGCACCACCGTTGGATTCAACTCTGTCGAAGCATCCCATGTCGATGATAACCGGTGCAATCTCCTTAAGCATAGCTACTTTAGGCACATATTTGCCTGAAGACTGCCACATGTCCCTGTACAGAAGGGAGAATTTTATTTCTCTTGCCATATAGTTTTAAAGTGAATTAGTATTCAGTTAATTTGCAGACTTCAAAGTTAGCAAAAGATTGCCGATAACAAAAGAATTGTTCTGACTTTAGAAAAAAAGCGATTGGAGATTGGCAAAAAGATTATATCTTTGCAACCCCAAACATATATGGTGGCTGTAGCTCAGTTGGCTAGAGCGCCAGATTGTGGCTCTGGAGGTCGTGGGTTCGAGACCCACCAGCCACCCTTGACGGGGCTCTCTGCAAAATCAGAGGGCTCCTCTTTTTTTTGCCCCCTTGCAGATGTCTGTATTTCCCACAATTAGAGAGACGAGTTTATTTTTTATATCTTTGCCCCACTCTTACTAATACAACCGAATTATGAACAAATACGCTTATTCCGCTCCTAAAGCGGAAGTCTATGAGATGAATTTAGAATACCCTATTCTTACAGTCAGCGACAAGGATGTCAGCATTGACGTTTCCCTCGAAGATGATGGCTACGGTGAAGTGCCCGGAGGTTATGATGGAAACTGGGAATAAAATAAGGAGGATATGATTATGAAGAAGATTTTCACTCTCGGTATTATCACGGTCCTTTTCCTCGCCTGCACTCACGAAGGAGGGCTTATCGACACTGCCTTAGATCAGCAGCCTGACCAGCAGCTTGACCAGCAGGGATATACACTCGTAGTCAAAACCGTAAAGGTTCCTGGAACCAAGGGTCTCCAAGATCCCGTCGGCCCCAATATCAAAACCTATTGGAAATCCGGCGAAAAGGTCTACGTCTATCAGTATGATTACAGTGCCTCTAAATGGGAAGAACTTGGAGTATTAACCTCAGACGCAAGCGACAATGGATCTACTACGCTTCGTGGCAAATTGAAAAAGTTGCCGAACGAGAGCGGTTTCAAACTGTATCTCCACGTTCCTACCGTGGACTACAGAATGCAATATGGCCTCTTGAACGGGAGCGTGCCGTATTCGATCGAAGACAACTTCGACTATGCGATCGCCAATGTGATCAAATACCAGTATGACGAGAATACTAAGACCATTACCGCCGAGACTAGCGGATTCACCCCCCAGCAGGCGATTGTCAAGTTCAATCTTCTCGATGAACAGGGCAGGCCGATTGAGAATCTCGGGACACTTGAAATCGAAGACCAGGCCGAGGGGAATAACAAGTGCATGTGGGTGAAGATCGGTCCAAAGGACGGAAAGACAGACCAGGAGGAGCACGTATTCGATGGCAAGGTGACCGTCGACTGCTACAGGAATTCCTCCATCTATGTCGCCCTTAGCCACGTTAGAACCAGCAGCAAACTTCATCTGACAGCCTCCACTGCCAAAACGGAAAGCGATCCTTACAGATACACCTACACGTATGACAAGACCGGGGTTCTGTTCGAGAATGGATGCTACTATGAGATTACCGTGAAGATGAAAAAGCGACCGATAGACCTGGGCCAGGTCGATGCTAATTTCACTGCCGTGGACGGCGATGTCCTGACGGGAAAGCTCGGAATGTACAAGATCACGATTGCAGACGGAGCGAAGGTAACCCTTCGAGACGCGGACATCAGCCATTTCGAATATCCCGGATGGTCGGAGGAAGAGAGGTGCCGATATGCAGGCCTTACCCTCGAAGGTTCAGCTACAATTATGCTGGAGGGGACAAGCACGGTCAGCGGATTCCATAAAAGTTATCCCGGAATCTTCATCCCGGCGGGCCAGGTACTTACCATCGATGGTGAAGGATCGCTCGAGGTACTCAGCGGCGGCTGGGCTGCCGGCATCGGCGGGACATACGGTGAGGATGTCGAAACTGCAGCAGACAACGAAAGCGGAAGCATTTCTATTAAAGGCGGCACCATTACGGCCTATGGCGGTGAACATGCGGCGGGCCTAGGCAGCAGCGAGAAGAATAAATGCGGATACATCAGCATAGACGGCGGAAGTATTACAGCCTATGGCGGTAAGGGCGCAGCGGGCATCGGCTCAGGCTATAATGGCACCTGCGGCAACATGTATTTTTGGAACGGAGAGGTAACGGCCATCGGCGGAACCAACGCAGCCGGTATCGGCAGCGGCCAATCCGGAGTCTGCGGCCTAATTAACATCATCATCTCGCTCAATGCCCAAAGCGGAGGCGAAGGAATCCCTAACATCGGTGCAGGCCTCGACGGGGAATGCGGTCAGATTATCGGGCAATAACAGACAAACGCTTCGGATTTCCGGAGCGTTTTTTTCATCGAAATTTATCTATATTTGCAGTGTCATGTGAGTGACGTTAGTTAAAGAGCAAGTAGCAGGTATCGAAACATTGAAAAGTGTAGAGATGCCTGCTTTTTCTTTGGTACTTCTTATGCACAAGGATTACTGTTTATTGTCCATGTGGCGCAGTTCAGGCAGCCTTTGTGCTTGATAAGGTCTGTGGCGTCTGCCATTTCTATTCGTCCTTTGTATTCAGGCATCCAGCTTTCAATCTGCTGGAAGGCCTGTTCATCCTCAGCGATACCGAATGCCGGCAGGATGAGCACCTTGTCCGTCTGGAGCCAGTTGATGTACGCCCAGCTGTTTTTGTTGAGGTGTTTGACGTTGAAGTGGAGTTCGTGAACATTCTTGAATTTGGCCTTGAGAATGTTGCGGAACCTGTCTGCCATCTTCCTGTCGAACTGGCTGTAGTTGGTCATGATAACAGTGTCTGAGTCTACGAATCGAACTATTCCGTCTGCGTGGCCGAATTCTTCGTTGACATCCCACGGAAGCAGAATAATCTCAGCTTGCAGCATTTTCTCCAGACACTCCAGCAGAACGGAAGGCGAGGTGCCGGGATTCTCTTCCAATACCTTTGATGTCATAATGGCCGTTCGCCCAAAATGCACCACATTTCCTCCGTCAAGACGGATCCAGTCAAAATAGCCTTCTGTGGGGATGTTATTCGCCTTACAGACTTCCACGGGGTCACTGATTGTTTTCTTGTATTGTTCGTCATAGCGGAGATAATCCGGCATATAGGTATAGTTCAGAAACGCGCCTCCAATGGTCTGAATCGGCATAAAGTCCCTGACCCAGATGTCCTTAGTGCCCACAAGCCCCGAATGCGGCACTCCATATTTGTCCAGGATTGCCGTTACGCTCCGGAATGTTTTTGGGCAAACCTCCGGTAACTTGGCAGAGTAATAAACCCTGTTGCAATCAATATCTGATATCATAGGTGCTAATTATTATTTTGGGGATTCTTTATGCGGAACTGCCAGTTGAAAGGACATTTGACATATCTAATTTTATTAATAGAAAATGTGTTCTCTGTATCTGGATCTTTCTTTGGTTCTTCCTTAACTTCGACTTTTTCCCAGAGTTCAGGCGAGTCTTTGTATTGTCTATAATTAGGAACATTTTGTCTCCAGCCTCTTTCTATTTTTATCTTTTTTTCATTACCGGGAACCCATTCAATCCATTCTACATTATTGTCTAGAGGAATACCATTAATGAGCATATCTTCATATATGTCAGTGGAATTCTCAATTGGATGTGGTTCGTTGGCGCCAAATTGAATTTTGTATTTACGAATGAGGCACGAGGCACGATATTTCTCATTGGGATTCTCGAAAGTGATATCTATTCCAGATGTGTGCGGATTGAGACTGCCTATGGGGAAGTAAGGTATTTCGAATGGTTTTTCAGGAAGTGGAAGATTTCGTTTTGAATAGTACTTTATTTTTTTCAAGTTGTCTTTATGATCAAAATTATCATTATTGAAATGTTTGTCAAAGTACTCTTTGTTCTTATAGAAATCGTAGATTTTCCTGTCGTTGGTGTGGTACATTATCGGATCTTTGAAACGGACTTCATCTGTGCCGTTATCTTCTTCGTGATAGTATAACTCAATGGCTGTAGGGTAAATGCATCTCTTGTTGCCTTCCAGATCAGTCACTTCAAAATGTCCGGCAAGAATCTTTGCAGAGCAAGGCTTAAAACATTCGGCAATCGCTTGAGCATATTCTTCTCTGTTGTTAGGGTCAGAGAGTTTGCTGTTTTCATACTTCTTTTCATTCTCGCGATTTTTGTCGAATAATTCAAGGATGTTTTTTAGGTTTTCAAAATTCTTCATGATCGTTGATGTTTTTCTAAAGCAAATTTAGTACACCTTTAGAGCAGCGCCAAAGAAAAGATGTTAAAAGATGTTAATAATATACAAAAAGATATTTATTGCATTTTGTTGGGAATAAATATGTTGTTATAAAAGATTTTGCTAATTGCTATATTTGCAGAAAAGAAATGAGTCTATGAGCAGGAAGAAAGCAAATGTAAAGCTGGTGAGGCTGACAGACAAGGGCCGGGAGCAGTTCATCCTGGACAATCAGGAGGCGTTCAGGTATGGGGCGCTGGAAGAGTTCGGTGGCATGAGAGACGGGATGTTCCGTTTCCGGAAGGTTATGAATCAATGAAAAAGGTTAAGCGGAAAACGGTGATTGATGCAGTCAAGACGGTGGACCGTCAGCTGGAGATAGAGAAGTTCGGAAAACTGATCTCCACCCGTCCTACGCGCATAGCCAAAAGCAAGAAGAAGTATGACCGCAAGACCGCCAAGCGCCAGCTGAAGAAGATTCTGGAGGGGCGGTAGAAATCTTTTTGGTATATTTGTCAGGTATGAAGACTTTAACGGTTTTTACTCCCGCATACAATAGGGCTCACACCATCGGACGTACGTACGAGAGCCTGCTTCGGCAGACTTGCAAGGATTTTGAGTGGCTGGTGGTGGACGACGGGTCGTCTGACAATACCCGTGAGCTTGTAGAAGGCTGGGCTTCAGAGGGAAAGATTTCCATCCACTACATATATCAGAAGAACCAGGGCATGCACGGGGCGCACAATACCGCATACGCCAACATTACCACGGAGCTTAACGTCTGCATAGATTCCGACGACTATATGCCGGATGATGCTGTGGAGAAGATTGTGTCTTTCTGGAAGAACAATTATCGCGATGAAGACAAGGACCGCATTGCTGGAATCATAGGGCTTGACGCGGACCTTTCCGGCAAGGTGATAGGGAAGGAGTTTCCTGCCGGCTTGAAGGAGACTACCCTACGCGATTATTACGAGGTGCTTGGGGGTCTTGGAGACAAGAAGCTGGTTTACAGGACGGAAGTGGTGAAGAAGTATCCGCCTTATCCGCTGTTTGAAGGTGAGAGGTATGTGGGTCTGGCTCTTCTGTACAACATGATAGACGAAGACTATAAGCTGCTGGTGTGCAACAAGGTGATGGTGAATGTGGACTACCAGCCGGACGGGTCTTCCTTCAGCATGTGGAAACAGTACTGGAACAATCCAAAAGGTATGGCTTATGTCCGGAAATTTGACATGCAGCACGCCAAGAGCCTCAAGCGCAGATTCCAGCTGAATGTCCACTATGTGAACCACTCCATCCGCAGCCGTAACAGGAGGTTTTTAAGGGAATCGCCGAATAAGCTGCTTACCGTTCTGGCCCTGCCGTTTGGATGGGGGCTTTATCTTATAAATCGGCACAAAGTTAAATCTGGGGCTAAATTTAAGATAAACAAGTGATTGGGCTTCAGTCAAACTTATGAGGACAGTCTGTGGCGGTGTTTTCCGCTACAGACTGTTACTTTTTGAAGTATCTTTGCAAGTGGTTTGCATATCTTGACATGAGGATAACAAGGAAGGAAATACTGGCTCGTCTGAAAGACAGGATAGTTGTGATGGATGGAGCAATGGGCACCATGATCCAGAAGCTCCACCTTGACAACCCGTCTGAAGGAAGGGGCGTGGGCGGTAATCTTGATATGCTGAATCTTGTTGATCCAGAGGGCATTTCAAAAATTCACAGGTCATATATCGCATCCGGGGCGGAAATCATCGAGACGAACACTTTCAGCGGAACTTCCGTTTCCCAGCAGGAGTACGGATGTGAGGATAAAGTCTTTCAGATAAACTTTGAAGGGGCCAGGATAGCAAGAAAGGCCGCGGAAGAAGAGGGTTTGAGTTTCCTCGGCGATGAGGATTCTGCAAGTGCCAGCTGGAAGGAGGAATGGGGGCCTGCCCGTGCTGTGGTTGCGGGGAGTATGGGGCCTACGGTAAAGTCTCTGTCCTTGTCTCCGGATGTATCCAGGCCGGAGTTCCGCAACATATCGTTCGATGAGATGGCTCAGGCCTATATGGTTCAGGCTGAGGCTTTGATAGAAGGAGGGGTGGATGTGCTTCTGGTGGAAAGCATCTATGACGGCCTGAATGCAAAGGCTGCGCTTTACGCCATCAGAAAGGTTTTCAGGAAATTGAAAAACCAGCCAGGATATCCGGAAGACTTTGAAGTTCCTGTAATGGTCTCTGCTACAATCAACGACAAGTATGGCCGTATCCTGACCGGGCAGGATGTGCGTTCCCTGTTTACATCGGTTCGGGTTTACAATCCTTTGAGCTTCGGACTGAACTGCTCTTTCGGGGCAAAGGACATGGCTTCATGCATTAAAGATATCGCAGAGTTTGCAGCCGGCTGTGCAGTAAGCGTTTATCCTAATGCCGGCCTTCCGGACGAGATGGGCTGTTATTCCGAGACTCCGGATTATACGGCTTCCTGCATAAGGGAGATGGCTGTCAGTGGCAGCAGTCCTGCCATCAACATCGCCGGCGGATGCTGCGGTACGACTCCCGAGCACATTGCGGCAATATCGTCTGCTCTGAAGGGATGTGCGCCAAGGCCACTGACAGAGACAGAGACGGATATCGATGACCTGCATCTTAGTGGTCTGGAAGACCTTGTCATAAACCGCCGCAAGTTTAATTTCACGAACATCGGCGAGCGCACAAACGTGGCGGGAAGCGCAAAGTTCGCCACCTTGATGAGGGAGAAGGATTTTGCAGAGGCTTCCCAGATAGCCCTCAAGCAGATACAGGACGGGGCAACAGTCATAGACATAAACACAGACGAGCCTATGAGCAACGGCACTCAGCTGATGGAGAGCTTCTTGCGTTATCTTTCATCTGAGCCTGCAATAGCCCGTGTGCCGTTTATGACAGACTCCTCCGACTGGGACACGATTCTTGCCGGAGTGAAAAATTCCCAGGGCCGTCCGGTGGTCAATTCCATTAGCCTCAAAGACGGGGAGGGGGAGTTTGTCCGTCGGGCAACAGAGCTGTTCGACCTAGGGGCTGCCGTCATAGTAATGGCGTTTGACGAGAAGGGGCAGGCCACCACTTTCCATCGGAAGACGGAAATATGCAGCCGGGCATACAAGATTCTGACAGGCATCGGTTTTGCTCCGTCAGACATCATTTTTGACTGCAACATCCTTACTGTGGCAACCGGAATGAAGGAGCACGACAGCTATGCCTCGGATTTCATAGAGGCGGTCAGATGGATCAAGTGCAACCTCCCCGGAGCCAAGACTTCGGGTGGAGTCTCCAACCTCTCGTTCGCGTTCAGGGGCAACAACCCTGTCCGCCGGGCGATGCACTCCGTGTTCCTCTACCACGCGATTTCCGCGGGATTGGATATGGCAATCGTAAACCCTTCCATGACAGACCTGTACGATAGTCTGGACCCGGTTTTGAGGGTATGTGCGGAAGCTGTTATACTCAACGATTTCTCTATTCTGGAGAAAGTGTCCGAACAGGACATTTCATCCTCTCCTTACAAAGATGCTTTTTCTTCAGCGATGGCATCAGCTTCGGGCGAATCTCCTGCCGTGGAGGTGCTAACTTCTGTTGCCGAGGCTGCAAGAGTGCTGGAGCTGAGCCGCAAGTCCGGCGGCGTGAACAGCGCTTCCGTACAGAACGTTTCCGTCCAGGAACTTGACGCTTCTGCCGAGTTGTCCGAGGCTGTGGTTAAGGGCAATTCCCTTCCGCTGGCATCACTTCTGGAAACCTTGCTTGGGGAAAAGAAGCCGGTAGAGATAATCGAAGGTCCGCTTATGGCCGGTCTTGAGAAAGTCGGGGACGCTTTCGGGCAGGGGAAGATGTTCCTGCCGCAGGTTGTCAAGAGCGCAAGGGTGATGAAGGAGGCGGTGGATATCCTCCAGCCTTATATGCAGAATGAAATCCGTAGCGGGGAGCCGCAAGGGAAAGAACGGAAGAAACCTGTAGTGATCCTGGCTACGGCCAAAGGCGATATCCACGACATAGGAAAGAACATCGTTTCCATAGTGCTGTCTTGCAACGGAATGGAGGTGGTAGACCTGGGCGTGGCCACGGAAAACAGCACAATCGTTGAGGAGGCAATAAGAAGAAAAGCGTCTCTGATAGGGGTGAGCGGCCTGATCACTCCGTCTCTGAAATATATGGAAGAACTGGCTTGTATGCTGGAAGACAACAAGGCCCGTATGCTTAAGGAACTCGGTTATCTGATTCCTCTGGCAGTGGGCGGAGCTGCGGCTTCTTCTGTCCATGCGGCAGTGCGTATAGCTCCTTTGTACAGTGGTGTTGTATTGTTTGGGGGAGATGCTTCAAACGCCTCATTGGCATACAGGAAAATCATCGCCGATGAAGATGCTGAGGCTATAAAGCGTTCCCAGGAAGAAATCAGGCGCCAATATCTTGAGCGTGACAGCCGTTGCCTTTCTTTGGCTCAGGCGAGGGAACTTGCTCCAAGGTTCAGCCCGGAATCTTTTGTGCTGCCGGACAGTCTCTGGAAGGCAAATCTGGAGGCGGACAATATAGACCTCTCAATGCTGGCGGGCAGGATAGACTGGACCGCGCTGCTGAATTTCTGGGGGTTCAAGGGCAAGTATCCCGCAGTGGTTTACTCTAACCCTGAGGCGGAGTCTCTGTATGAAGAGGCCCTTGGAGTGCTTTCCGGTATGATAGAGTCTTCTTCTGTCTCAGCAGGCGTAGTTCTTTCTTTCTACGACGCTGTTAGTGCAGTAGTGGATGGCAAAGATGCAATATGCCTGTACGGGAACCTGGCGGAAGATGCCCTGGGAAATGTCGTGCCTGTTCCGCTGGATGAGCGGAAGGTGGTTGCAACAATCAAGGTCCCGAGGCAGTGCCGTGAAGGTTCGGAGCATCTTTCGCTTGCGGATTTTGTCTGCCGCAGGGAAGATGTCCGGGGCGGAGACATCCCAAGCAGGGCGGGAGTGTTCGTGGCAAGGGTGGAAGACAGACTTTCCGCCAAAATGGACCACAAGAGCTATGAGTATCTGCTCAGGTACAGTTTATGCGCCCGTCTTGCCCAGGCTCTTGCAGAATGGATGCAGGAAGTTGCAATGCTGGGTTCCGCCCTCAAGGTTATCCGTCCGGCGTTCGGCTATCCTGTCTGCCCGGACCATTCTCTCAAACGTGTGGCTTTGGATCTTCTGGATGCGGAGAATGTTTTGGGTGTTCATCTTACCGAAACAGACGCCCTGGTTCCTACCACGTCTGTTTGCGGTCTACTTATAAGTCATCCTTCTGCCAAATTGTTTGATATTTGATCCCGATATGAAAGTTACACAGATTCTTCAAGAAAGGAAAGGCCGTCCGTTTGCTTCTTTTGAGATCGTTCCTCCTCTCAAAGGCAGCGATGCAGCCAAGCTGGTGAACATGGTTCGTCCGCTTATGGAGTTCAGGCCACCGATCCTGAACTTTACGGCCCATACAGATGATGTGGAGTATGTGCCCAATGCTGATGGCTCGTTCAAGAAGGTGGTTGTTTCCAAAAGGCCCGGCACCCTTGCCATCGTGTCTGTCCTGGCTCGTGAGTTCAGAGACCTGGAGATTGTTCCCCACGTGATTTGCAGCGGTTCTTCCCAGGACCAGAACGAGCGTCTGCTTCTGGACCTGCACTTTATCGGCATCAGGAACGTGATGGCTCTAAGGGGAGATCCCGTCAAGGGCGAGAAATACTTCCGTCCGGCAGAGGGGGGCCACAGCCACAGCAGCAGCCTGGTTGCCCAGATAAAGAACATGAACGCCGGCAAGTATCTGGACCTTAACATGAAAAATCCGGTCCCGACCGATTTCTGCATCGGAGTGGGGGCTTATCCCGAAAAACATATAGAAGCTCCAAATCTCGAGACTGACATCGCGATGCTAAAAAAGAAGGTAGACGCCGGGGCGGACTACATTATCACACAGATGTTCTTCGATAATGCCAAGTTCTTCAGTTTCAGGGAAAAATGCCGTCAGGCAGGCATTGCCATTCCTGTCATCCCGGGAATCAAGCCTGTTTCCACCATCCGTCAGATCCAGACTCTCCCCCAGGCTTTCAACCTCGATTTTCCGAAGGCTTTCACATCGGAGATAGCTTCCATCAGGAAAGCAAGCGCTTCGGATGAAGACTTTGAAGCCAGGCTGTATTCGTTTGGAATCGAGTGGAGTATAGCCCAGTGCAAAGAACTCATCGAAGGCGGCGTTCCTGCCATCCATTTCTACACTATGGGCAAGGCTGATAATATCCGTGCCATAGCCTCCAAGGTTTTCTGACATCGCATATTCTTACTATATTTGCTGATACAAAAAAGACAGTTATGATAAAGAGTATTTTGAGAGGAGTTTTTGTTTTCCTCGTGGGCCTTTGCCTTGTAATATGGTCCAGCCAGGCAGGTGAGATTCTGCTCAAGGCTTTGGGAGTTTTCCTGATTCTTTCTTCTGTCATCACCGTGGTTTACGGTCTGGCAACCAATTCTTATATGGATCTGAAGGGAATGAGCCTGATTTCCATAGCCAGTGCAGTCCTGTTTCTGGTTGTCGGCCTGTTCCTGCTTCTGAAGACGGGCTTCTTTATGGAGTTCATAGGCTTCGTGCTCGGAATCCTGCTGGCCCTTTACGGCCTTCTGCAGCTTGTGGTTGCCGTGCGCAACTCCAAGGGCATCAAGGACAGGTTCTGGTTCTTCCTGGTTCCGGCTCTGATTTTTGTCGCTGGCATTGTGTTCTGCTTCTTCCCAAGGTACAACATCTCTGTTCTGTGCATTGTTTTCGGAATCTGCCTTATGCTTCTGGGCGCTTCTGAAATCTGGATGGCTTTCAAGGTCAAGGCTCTGGCAAAAAGGCTCCAGGCCGCTGCCCAGGAGGATGCAGACCGTATGAGGGAGAACCAGAACATCGTGGTGGAGGCCATTGAGCCTGAGGATGAGCCTGAGGGAGACCCTAAGCCAGAAACCACATCAGAGGAACCTTTTACAGAGGATATGACGGGTGATTCCGAGGAAGACGTCTAGTATATCAGCAGGCCGATCAGTCCGCCTGCCAGTATTACCCAGATAGGGTTTGCCTTAAAGAATTTACAGCTTATGAAGGCTCCGGCAAGAAGGAGCCAGCTGCTCCAGTGGAAGAAGTTCTGGGGTGTAACCAGTATTCCTGCCGCTGCTGCAATCATTCCTATTACAAAAGGCCTTAGCTCTTTCATCAGCGATGCAAACAAGTTGCTCTTTTTGACCTTCTGATACAGTCTGCAGATAGTCAGCACGATTATAAACGACGGCAGCACGACTGCAAGGGATGCCAGTGCCGATCCCCCGATGCAGCCCCATTCGCTGTATCCCATATTATGGGTTATGGTATAGCCTATATAGGTTGCCGAGTTGATACCCACCGGTCCCGGGGTGGCCTGGGAAATGGCCACTATGTCCGTAAACTGCTCTGCAGTTATCCATGCATGTTCCGTAACGACCTTGCTCTGAATAAGGGAAAGCATGGCATATCCGCCTCCGAAGGAGAATATTCCGATGACGAAAAAAGTCCAGAAAAGTTCCAGGAATATCATACGCCGCCCTCCTTTTCTGAATCTTTCTTACCGCACGCCTTAATGTACCTTACGCAGAAAAAACATGCGAAGAACACCAGCAGTATGTACACAGGCGATACCTTCAGGAAGATGATGGCGGCTGCTGTTCCCGCTGCAATCAGAGCCCTCCAGATGTTCAGGCGGGATTTCTGGATCATGTTCACCACCGGCACCGCAATCAGGGCCACCACTACGGGCCTTATGCCCTTGAAAATCTTGTCCACATAAACATTATCGCGATAACCGGCAAAGAATATGGCTATCGCAAGAATGATCAGAAACGACGGCAGACAGGTTCCTATGGTTGCGGCTATGCTGCCCTTGTTGCCCCTCACCCTGTATCCTGCAAAAATGGAGATGTTCACTGCAAGCAGTCCCGGCGAGCTCTGGGCAATGGAAAGTATGTCGTAGAACTCATCTGTTTCCAGCCATTTTCTCTTCTGCACCACCTCCCTGTCTATGAGCGGAATCATGGCATATCCGCCTCCCAGTGTAAACATACCTATTTTAGTGAAGGTGGTTGCCAGACTCCAAAGGGATACCTTCCTCTCCTTTACTGGAGCGGCAGGTTCAGGATTATCCTTTACCAGGTCAGTGTCTTTATGGAGTTGTTTCTTCATTGCAAGGCTCAAAAA